>CAJTSE010000005.1 GCA_910578815.1 uncultured Acetatifactor sp. | reverse complement strand
ACTCGAAGAGTACACTGGACTCGAAGAGTACACTGGACTCGAAGAGTACACTGGACTCGAAGAGTACATTGGACTCGAAGTATACACTGTACTGCATATACAGAATATGGACCGCAGGCCGGGTTTCCCCGGACTGCGGTTTTTCTGTTTTCTTCATTTCTCTTTAGAATTTCTTTTTAATTTTCTGCCGGATTGATTTAAGTTTCGGCGCTATAGTAAATCCCACAAAGGAGAATACTAATGCTATGGATATTGAAACACTGACTCTTTATTTTACCAAATACGGCGCTATCGCCATCTTCATTATCGTTTTTCTGGAATACTTGAATCTTCCCGGTTTCCCGGCCGGTATCATCATGCCGTTGTCCGGCATTATGGCGGCAAGAGGAAACATTCATTTTGGCTGGGTCATGGTGATAACGGTTGCCGCTGGTCTGCTGGGCAGTCTGTTGCTGTACGGATTGGGTCGAAAGGGCGGAGAGGTCTTTTTAAAGGCATATGTGAAACGCTTTCCGAAACAAAAGGATTCTTTGGAAAAGGTGTTTGACTGGATTCGGGATAAGGGTTGTCTCGGCGTGTTTTTGGGCAAGCTGATTCCCATGCTCCGCACGTTGATTTCCATTCCTGCAGGCGTGGTCAAGATGGACCTTGTAAAATATGTATGCAGTTCAACGGCCGGCATATTCATATGGAATTTTGTGTTTGTAGGAGCCGGATATGTGATGGGAGACCAGGTTTTTAAACTGTTTGGCGCGGCGTAAGGGACAGAAGGAGGAAAAAATGCGGATTGCACTTATGACAAATAATTATAAACCAATGGTTGGCGGAGTACCCATATCCATTGAAAGGTTAAAGCGCGGACTGGAATCCTGCGGGCATCAGGTAACCGTTTTTGCTCCCTCCTATGAGGAACAGGAGCAGGAAGAAAATGTATTCCGATATGCGACCCTTGTCAAAAAATTTATTGGCGGGATTGTGCTTCCCAATCCCTTTGATCTGAAAATCGAAAAGGAATTTAAGAAGCATAAATTTGATGTCATTCATGTGCATCATCCCATGCTGATTGGCCGGACTGCGGTTTATCTGTCCAGGAAATACAATATTCCTCTCGTATTTACTTATCATACCCGTTATGAGAAATATGTGGAATGCTATACAAAAGGAATTGCAAAGCTGGACAGGGTGATGCCTCTTTACCTGCATACTTTTTTAAAGCATTGCGACTTTATTTTTGCTCCTACGGCCGGTATAAGGGATTATCTTGTTAAGGACTGTAAGGTCCCTGCACACAGACTGGGCATTCTGCCTACAGGCATTGAAGAAAGAAATTACCGGGTGACCGAGACGGAAAAAAACCGGATCCGAGAACAATACGGATGCGGTATTCGCGGCAGTGAACAGATTCCGCTCCTGCTCACGGTGTCCAGGCTGGCTCAGGAAAAGAATGTAGGATTTTTGCTGGAAAGTCTGGCTCTGTTTAAGAGCCGTTACCGTAAGCCCTTTCGGATGATAGTCGTGGGCGACGGACCGGATCGGAAGGTATATGAACGCCTGTGCAGGAAGCTGGAGCTTACGGAAGAGGTGGTATTTACCGGGATGCTGGCGAATGAAGAGACGGCCGCTTACTTTGCGGCGGCAGACGCCTTCTGCTTTGCCTCCAAGACAGAAACCCAGGGAATCGTGGTGCTGGAGGCCTTTGCAGGCGGCACGCCGGTGCTGGCCCTGCGTGCTTCCGGAGTGGAGGATCTGGTAGACACAGGTATCAATGGCATATTAACGGATGAGAATAAAGAACTTTACGCAAATACGCTTCTTGATTTTTGCGAAGGGCGGACGGACAGATCCCGGCTTTCAGAAAACGCATACGCTTCCGGTCTGCAGTACCGGGAAGAAACGGTTGCGAAAGAGGCGGTCCGCGTCTATAATGAAATAGCGGCAGGCAGACCGGTACCGATATACTCCGGTGCGCTGAGAGCATAGATTTGTGCTTGATGCAAGGCCGCTTAAAAAACAGCATGAGGGGAAACGGATCAATGGAAAATAAGTTTAAGATTTTAGTAGTTGAGGACGACAGAGATATTCGGGAGGGAATTGAAATCTATCTGCGGAATCAGGGCTATCAGGTCTTTCAGGCTGTCAACGGTGCCGAGGGTTTGAAGATTGTAGAGCAGGAAGAGCTGCATTTAGCCATTGTGGATATTATGATGCCTGTCATGGACGGCATTACCATGCTGATGAAGCTGCGGGCTATGGAGCAGGAATTTCCGGTAATCATGCTCTCGGCAAAGTCCGAAGAAGTGGATAAGATCATGGGTCTGAACATGGGGGCGGACGACTATGTTACCAAGCCCTTTACGCCGCTGGAGCTGTTGGCACGGGTAAATTCTCATTTAAGGCGGTATTCCAAGTATCTGGAGGCGGTGAATACCGAAGGGAGCGGCGACCATATTTATACCATCGGCGGGCTGGAACTGAATGAGGATACCGTAGAAGTGTCCGTGGACGGAGAGCCTGTAAAGCTGACACCCATGGAATTTAAGATCGTACATCTTCTGATCAGGAATCCAGGAAGAGTGTTTTCCGCCGATGAGATCTATGAGCGGATTTGGAACGAAAAGGCTGTAAACACTGATACCATCATGGTGCATGTACGGAATATCAGGGAGAAGATTGAGATTGACCCCAAGAATCCAAAATACTTAAAGGTTGTCTGGGGCGTAGGGTATAAGATCGACAAGCAATGATTGGGGCACAGTGTAACGGTTACAATGCAAGGGAGGATCATATGAGTGCATACGTTATAGCCATAAAAAAGCATGTTTCCTGGATATTATGGGGGCTGTTGGTATGCCTGGGCGTGTCTGTTGTGCTGACAATGTTTTACGGTAAATTCCGGGAAAAAGCAGGCAAATGGGAGGGGAATCCTTATGAACAGACAACTACCATGGAATGGCTCCAGGAAAGTATTTACCTGCTCTGGCAGGATTTGTACAATGTGGAAAACGGCACATGGCTTAATTTTGCAGAGCTTTATTTCAGGCCGGACGAGGGATATGAGAAGCTTCTGGAACCTGAGAGCTGGTCGGAAGAGATTTTGGAGGAAGAACGTCAACGTGCCGACAGCCGGAATCCGGGAATAACAGAATCGACTGCAGAGAAAAAATCCGGTATTTCAGGGATACCTGCAGAGCTTTTGGAGAATATTGAGCTGGCGTCGCAAATGCGCAATGAGCTTCAGCAGATGGAAGCTTATTTTGATGGTCTGCAGGATAATTTTGAATATCTGAATCGTTATTATGATTATTACATCAAGAATGATGTCACGGGAGAATCTTTGACCAATATGTCCGAGCGGCGCGTTTCCGCTTTGCTGCAGGGAGATTTCAGCGACAGCTTTTTCCTGATCAGTTTTTCCGTTGACAGCGCAGGCAATGTATCCGTAGGAGATGTTAAGAGCCAGAATGAAGACAGGGTAAGGAAAAATGCAAATATTGTGACAAAGCAAAGGAGCCTTTCTTCCCTGTTATCGTCCAATATGAAGCAGTTCTGCCGGTTTGGGGATATTGCCCCCCCCAAGGACTGCACCGTCATTTATATGGTACCCGAAACAAAAATGTCTGATTTAAGCGGTACATTTTATTTAGACATTGACAATATTTCGCAGACTACCTACAATCGTTTTTTTATGGTCCCGTATACTGATATTGGCTATCCGGAACGGGCTTATATGGACACTGGACTGATGCAGTTTTTGATGATATTTCTTCTTGGAGCATTACTGCTGGGGATGCTTCTGCCGATACCGGGAAAGGCAAAGCCCTGGAAGGAAAAGGGCATGTTTTCACCCTGCCTGGAGCTGCTGGTGCTGATTGGAATATTAGCGGCAGGGCTGATGTCCGCCCTGATTCGCCATGTGGCCTTAGCCGCCAGCGGCATGTTGGCGGAAAACATCATTTCCTGGCTGGGGGCTGCCCCGGAACTGGCCTGGGTACTGGCGGAGGTCTGCAGCCTTGCGGTATTAAGCTGTGCTTTTTTTCCGGGTTGGTATCTGGGAGTATGCTTACGGGTTGTTCCGGATAAGGGCCTGAAATGTTATATTAAGGAGAAAAGCCTGATTTACCGATTTTTCCCCTATATAAAGAGCAAGCTGCTGGCTGCTTATTACGGGCTGGAGCATCTTGACCTGACAAAAAATGCGCATAAAATGATTTTGCGGATCGTTCTGGTCAATGCATTGATCCTGTTTGTGATCAGCAGCCTCTGGTTTGGCGGGTTAATGATTACCGTAGTTTATTCTGTATTGCTGTATTTGCTCCTGAGAAAGTATATCAGCAACTTGCAGAAAAAGTACAGTATTTTACTAAAAGCCACAAACGAGATGGCGGCAGGGAACTTAAACGTCAGCATTCAGGAGGACATCGGCGTTTTTGAACCTTTTAAGCCTGAGTTGATAAAGATTCAGAACGGCTTCCGCAAGGCGGTGGATGATGAGGTTAAAAGCCAGAAGCTGAAGACAGAGCTGATTACCAATGTATCCCATGACTTAAAAACTCCTCTTACTGCCATCATAACCTATGTTAACCTGTTAAAGGAAGAAAACATCACAACAGACCAGCGCCGGGAATATTTAAATATACTGGAACTGAAGTCCCTGCGGCTCAAGGCGTTGATTGAGGATTTGTTCGAAGTCAGTAAGGCAAATTCACAAAACATAACCTTAAATCTGACGGCAGTGGATATTATGAGCCTGATCAAGCAGGTGGCTTTCGAAATGTCCGATAAGATAGAGGCGGCAAATCTGGAGCTGAGAATGAATTTAACGGACGAAAAGGTGTTGATTTCCTTAGACAGCCAGAAGACCTATCGGATTTATGAAAATCTGTTTGGAAATATTGCCAAATATGCCATGAAGGGTACCAGAGTTTATGTCAACGGCTTCAGAATTGATGACACAGTTGTCATTACCCTTAAGAATATTTCCGCACAGGAGCTTACGGTAGATTCCACGGATCTGACGGAACGCTTTGTCCGGGGAGACGCTTCCCGCAATACGGAAGGGTCCGGCCTTGGGCTGGCCATTGCCAAGAGTTTTACGGAACTTCAGGGAGGCGACTTGCGCCTGGAGCTGGACGGAGACCTGTTTAAAGTCATTACCACCTGGAAGGTGACGGAACAGGCAGTCATTGAATCTGCGTAAAAAGTATCAATAACTAATATTTGAAGTATATCCTTTTTTGTGCTATGATACTTCATAGGCGGCGTCGGTTGACGAGGTATTTGGCTTCGTCTGCTGCGCCGCTTTATATGTGCAGGCCCTTATGCGGGCCGCGGAAAATCATGACAATAGGAAAGGCATGGTGAACCATATGGGAATGACAATGACGCAGAAGATTCTTGCCAGGGCGGCAGGGCTTGAAAAGGTGGAAGCCGGACAACTTATCGAGGCGAATCTGGATCTGGTTCTGGGCAATGACATCACAAGCCCTGTTGCCATTAAGGAGATGGAAAAGTTTACGGTTCAGGGTGTTTTTGACAAAGATAAGATTGCCCTGGTTCCGGATCATTTTGTGCCTAACAAGGACATAAAGTCCGCAGAGCATTGCAAATGTGTGCGGGAATTTGCTCGCAGGAATGAGATTACAAACTATTTTGAAGTAGGGGAGATGGGAATCGAGCATGCGCTGCTTCCCGAAAAGGGACTGACCGTAGCCGGGGACGTGATTATCGGTGCGGACTCTCACACCTGCACCTACGGCGCGCTTGGAGCCTTTTCTACCGGTGTGGGCAGTACGGACATGGCCGCCGGAATGGCTACGGGCAAGGCCTGGTTCAAGGTCCCTGCCGCCATTCGTTTTCATCTGGTAGGGAAGCCTGCAAAATTTGTAAGCGGTAAAGATGTTATTTTACATATTATCGGCATGATCGGCGTGGACGGAGCGTTATACAAATCCATGGAATTTACGGGAGAGGGAATTCAAAATCTGTCTATGGATGACCGCTTTACCATTGCCAATATGGCCATCGAAGCCGGAGGAAAGAACGGCATCTTCCCTGTTGATGCTCTGGCAGAGCAATACATGAAGGAGCATTCCAGCCGGCCATACAGAATCTATGAGGCGGATCCGGATGCCGTTTATGACGCGGAATATACCATTGATCTTGGGAAGCTGCGTCCTACGGTTGCGTTCCCTCATCTGCCGGAAAATACTCACACGATAGACGAGATCAGAGCCATGGATGAAATCCGGGTGGATCAGGTGGTGATCGGTTCCTGTACCAACGGCCGGCTGGAGGATTTAAGAACCGCGGCGGAAATCTTAAAGGATAAGCATGTGGCAAAGGGTATGCGCTGTATTATAATCCCTGCCACTCAGGCTATTTATATGCAGGCGATGGAAGAGGGGTTATTAAAAATATTTATTCAGGCAGGCGCCGTTGTCAGCACACCTACCTGTGGGCCCTGTCTTGGAGGCTATATGGGGATTCTGGCCGAAGGGGAGCGTTGTGTTTCCACTACGAATCGTAACTTTGTGGGCCGTATGGGACATGTCACGTCCGAAATCTATCTGGCAAGCCCTGCCGTAGCGGCGGCCAGCGCCATTGCGGGAGTGATTACCGCACCTTAAGGACCTCATGGTAAATCAGTTCGGCTTACGATAGGGTATAGGGTATAAATATGATCAATATGGAGGATTTTTATGAATAACGTAAAGGGAACCGTTTTTAAATATGGTGACAATGTAGATACGGATGTGATTATTCCGGCCAGGTATCTGAATTCTTCCGATCCGGCGGAACTTGCCGTTCACTGTATGGAGGACATTGACAAGAACTTTATCAAGCAGGTGAAAAAAGGCGACATCATAGTGGCGGAAAAGAATTTCGGCTGCGGCTCATCCCGCGAACATGCTCCCATTGCGATTAAGGCTGCAGGAGTCAGCTGTGTCATCGCGGAGACCTTCGCCAGAATTTTTTACCGCAATTCCATCAACATCGGACTGCCTATTATAGAGTGTCCCGAAGCAGCAAAGGGAATTGAAGCTGGAGACGAGGTTGAAGTGAATTTTGATACGGGCATCATCACCAACCTGACAAAGGGCACTTCCTTCAAAGGGCAGGCCTTCCCGGAATTCATGCAGAAAATCATTGCTTCCGAAGGGTTGATTAACTATATCAACAGGGAAAAATGACACGTTCTTTAAGCCCGGAGCATGATCGGGTAAATGATGGGAGATGAATAAAGTGAATTCGCAGGCAGGCGAAAAAAAATACGAGATTGATATGTGTAACGGGCCGCTGGCCGGGAAAATTCTGTTGTTCTATTTTCCCCTGATGCTGTCCGGCATTCTGCAGCTATTATTTAACGCGGCGGATATTGCGGTGGCCGGACGTTTTGCGGGGAACGAAGCTCTGGCGGCGGTAGGCTCCACAAGTTCTCTCACAAATCTGCTGGTAAACCTGTTTATTGGACTGTCTGTAGGGGCTAATGTGCTTGTGGCCCGGTTTTACGGAGCAGGGCAGACAGAGGAACTACGAAGTATGGTACAGACCGCCGTGGCCACTTCTGTTATCGGCGGTGTTTTCCTGATATTTGTTGGGCTTTTTATCTCCCGGCCGGCGCTTGCCCTTATGGGAACGCCTGAAGATGTAATTACGCATTCCGTTCTATATATGCGTATCTATTTTGCAGGAATGCCCTTTATGATGGCTTATAATTTCGGAGCCGCCATACTGCGCGCGGTGGGTGATACCAGACGTCCCCTTTATTATCTGTTGACAGCCGGGGTGGTGAATGTACTCTTGAACTTGCTGTTTGTCATTGTCTTTCATATGGGAGTGGCAGGTGTTGCCACAGCCACGGTGGTTTCACAGGGGATTTCCGCCTTTCTTGTATTAAGATGCCTGATCAAGACCGACAGTGTCTATCGGCTGGAACTTAAGGGGTTAAAAATTGCGGGGGATAAGCTGGGCAAGATGATTCAGATCGGGATACCGGCAGGGCTGCAGGGAGCTCTTTTCTCCATATCTAATGTATTGATTCAGTCCTCCGTAAACAGCTTCGGAAAGATTGCTATGGCCGGCAATACTGCGGGAAGCAATCTGGAAGGCTTTGTCTATACTGCTATGAATGCTTTTCACCAGGCGGCTATCAGTTTCTGCGGTCAAAACTTCGGTGCCGTGAAATATAAAAGAGTAGCCAAATCGTTGTTTATCTGCCTTGGCTTTGTTACGGTAGTGGGGCTTATCATGGGCAGCGGCGCATATGCCTTTGCAGGGACGCTGTTAAAGCTTTATTCCCCGGATCGTGAGGTGATAAATTATGGGATTCTTCGTATGTCCTATATCTGCATTCCTTACTGCCTGTGCGGTATGATGGACGTGATGGTAGGGGGCTTAAGAGGGATGGGATATTCCGTTATGCCTATGATTGTATCGCTGACAGGGGCGTGTCTGTTCCGGGTGGTGTGGATCTATACCGTATTCCGGCAGTATCGGAGTCTGGAATGCCTTTATATTTCTTACCCCATCAGCTGGGGCCTGACCTTTCTCGTACATTTGATCTGCTTTGCCGTCGTTTATAGAAAACTGTTAAAACGGACTGCCCAAGGTGCGCTGCTGTAGGATATACGGGTTGTCCGGAATCTGTCTGAAGACAGTATTTCGTTTTGTACAGGATGAATTGATATTTCTCCGTCCAGATACGAAGGAAGATACGGGAGTACGCAGCATGATAGCATATGTAAACGGAATTTTAGAAGATCTCACCGAAGAAAATGCGGTGATTGATGTAAACGGTTTCGGTATCAACGTAAAGATTTCTGCGGATACGGCTTCACGGCTTCCGGGAACGGGGGAACCGGTAAAACTTTATACCTATACCTGTGTCAGGGAGGATGCTTTTTTACTTTACGGCTTTCTTTCCAGGAGCGACCTGGAGATATTTAAGAAACTGATCACCGTTAACGGCATTGGTCCCAAGGGCGGTCTTGCCATTTTGTCGGTGATGGATGCGGACAGCCTTCGCTATGCCATTATGTCGGGAGATGTCAAGGCCATTTCAAAAGCACCGGGAATTGGCGCCAAAACGGCCCAACGGGTAATTCTTGATTTAAAGGATAAGATCTCTATAGATGACGTGCTGATCAGTCGTGAGATTGCTGCCGGCGCAAATAATTTGCCGCAGGCTGATACACCGCAAAAGAAGGAAGCTATTGAAGCTCTTGTTTCTTTAGGCTATGGCCAGACCGAAAGTGCGAGGGCCGTAAGCTCTATTGAGGGGATTGAGAACATGGATTCCGGTGCCGTTCTAAAGGCGGCATTGAAAAAAATGTTTTGAGGGGTGAAAAATGCCTGTTAAAAGAACGATTGAGACAAATATAACGGAAGAAGATGTAAAAATAGAAGGTTCCCTGCGCCCGCAGACGCTGGACGACTATATCGGCCAGGCGAAGGTAAAGGAAAACCTGAAAATATATATTGAAGCGGCAAAGCAACGAGGAGATTCCCTGGATCATGTATTGTTTTACGGGCCTCCCGGACTTGGCAAGACTACCCTTGCCGGGATCATAGCCGGCGAGATGGGCGTCCATCTGAAGGTTACCAGCGGCCCTGCCATTGAGAAGCCGGGGGAAATAGCGGCCATTTTAAACAGCCTGGAAGAAGGGGATCTGCTTTTTGTGGACGAAATCCACAGATTGAATCGCCAGGTGGAAGAGGTGCTGTATCCTGCCATGGAGGATTATTGCATTGATATTATGATCGGAAAGGGCCAGACGGCCCGGTCCGTCCGTCTGGAGCTTCCTAAATTTACCCTGGTGGGGGCCACTACCAGAGCCGGCCTTTTGACTGCTCCCTTAAGAGACCGCTTTGGTATGATTTACCATATGGAATTTTATACAGTGGAAGAATTACAGCTCATTATTCTACATTCCGCCAGGATACTGAATGTGGAGGTCGAGCCGGGCGGTGCAATGGAGATGGCACGCAGAAGCCGCGGAACGCCGCGTCTGGCAAATCGGATATTAAAGCGTGTCCGCGATTTTGCTCAGGTGAAATACGACGGCACCATTACGGAAGAAGTGGCCAGAACGGCCTTGGATCTGATGGATGTTGATAAGCTTGGGCTGGATCACATAGACCGTAATATACTGCTGACCATTATTCAAAAGTTTGAAGGCGGTCCGGTGGGCCTGGATACTCTAGCAGCGGCTATCGGTGAAGATGCGGGCACTATTGAGGATGTATATGAACCGTATCTGATCAAAAACGGCTTCATTAACCGTACTCCCAGAGGCAGGGTGGTCACGGAGCTTGTGTACCGGCATCTTGGCTTGACGTAAAGGTAACGGTCCGGGGATACGATTTTGCTTGCCTGCATGACAATATTGTTATATAATAGGCCTCAGTAATGTGTCTTAGACAAAAGGGGAGGATCACATGTCGTCCAAAACGGATACGGAAGTTATTATCGGTGGGAAGGTTTTGACACTCAGCGGCTATGAGAGCGAAGAATACCTGCAGAAGGTGGCTTCCTATATTAATAACAAACTGAATGAATATAATAAAGTAGACAGTTTCCGAAGACAGCCTATGGACAAGCAGAGCGTGCTGCTCCAGTTAAACATTGCGGATGATTATTTTAAGGCAAAAAAGCAGATTACCATTTTGGAGGAAGAGCTTCAGGCTAAAGAAAAAGAACTGTATGATCTAAAGCATGAACTGATTTCAGCCCAAATCAAGCTGGAAAGCTCGGAAGAGCAGGTTAAAAGTCTCCAACAGGACATAAATGAAAACGCAAAGAAGCTTGTGCAGCTGGAAACAGAATTAAAGAAAAAATAGTGTAAGGCTGTCCCTTGTGGCAGCCTTTTTGTGTACCCGCCATGGAAGGGGCTGTTTTTATGAAAATCAAAGAAAAACCTGTGGAACTCCTGGCTCCGGCGGGAAATCCGGATGCTTTTTACGGCGCAGTTAAGGCCGGTGCAGACGCGGTATATTTGGGCGGCCGGCGTTTCGGCGCCAGAGCCTATGCGGAAAATTTTACCGGAGATGAACTGCTGGGATGTATCCGATACGGCCATATTATGGGTTGTAAGATATATCTGACGGTCAATACGCTGATGAAGGAAGAGGAACTGGAAGAACTGTATGATTATATTTTCCCGCTTTATGAAGGCGGTCTGGATGGCGTGATCGTGCAGGACTTTGGTGCGCTGCGGCTTCTAAGAGAATCCTTTCCAGATCTGGAGCTTCATGCCAGCACGCAAATGACTCTCTGCAGCAGATTCGGAGCAGAGCTTTTAAAAAATATGGGTGCCTGCAGGATAGTGCCTGCCAGGGAGTTATGCCTGGAAGAGATAAAAGCGATCAAGCAGACGGTGGACATTGAACTGGAAACCTTTATTCACGGTGCCATGTGTTATTCATATTCAGGGCAGTGCCTTTTCAGCAGTATTCTGGGAGGAAGAAGCGGCAACAGGGGACGCTGTGCCCAGCCCTGTAGACTGCCCTTTTGTGTGGAAACGGACGGTTGCAGAAGCAGGGAACGGTATTTTTTAAGCCTGAAGGATATGTGTACGCTGGAGCATATTCCGAAGCTGATTGAGTCAGGGATTGATTCCTTCAAAATAGAAGGACGCATGAAAAAGGCGGAGTATGCCGCCGGCGTTACCGCCGTCTATCGGAAATACATTGACCGTTATTATGAGCTGCGGGGAAAATACGGTCCAGATGAGGCAGAAAGTCGGTTTTTAACGGCAAAAGAGGATCGCCGCATTTTAACCTCTCTCTATATCCGCAGCCAGGTACAGGACGGATACTATTTTAAAAGAAACGGCAGGGAGATGATAACACTGGACAATCCTGCCTACAATGGAGGTGAGGAAGCCCTGCTGGCGGATATAAACAGCAGGTATCTTACCGGTAAAAAGAAGCTGCCCGTGACGTTCCATGCCGTATTTCGGGAAGGAACGCCGGTTTCCGTCACTGTGAATTTGAAAAATCCGTCCGGCTTACTCGGCCGCGGGGATAAGGTAACGCTTACCGCCACAGTAACGGGCGAAGCTGCCCTAAAGGCGGAAAATCAGCCTGTCACGGAAGAAAATGTCAGGAAACAGCTGGGGAAACTGGGGGACAGTCCCTTTTACGCGGAAGAAATTCTGGTGGATTTGGAGCCCGGCCTGTTCTTTCCATTAAAGCAGATCAATGAATTGCGCAGGCAGTCGGTGTCTCAACTGGAAAATGCCCTGCTGGACAGATACCGTACAAAGGGAAAAAGCCAGGCACGAAGCAGTCGGGAGCCGTCCCCTGAAGTATTTGTTTCCACAGGGTGTCTTCCGGACAAGGGAATTTCCGTATCCGTCATCACTAAAGAGCAGCTGACAGGGCTCTTGCAATGGATGGAAGAAAACCCCGGTCATGATTTTATATGCGCCTGCCTCGATGATAAACTGGCAAGGGAATGCAGGGAGGCCTGCAAAGTACTGTCGATTCATTGTCCGCTGTTAATCACCCTGCCTTTCATCATCAGAGAACAGGACACGCCTGATCTGGATGAGCTTTATTCACTGTGCGGCCCCGGCAAGACTTTTGAAGGCTTTTTGATCCGTTCAATAGACGGATTGGGGTTTCTGGAAAAGAAGGGCAAATCCGGGTTATGGTACTTGGACGCTTCGTTTTATCTCTGGAACAGGACGGCGGCGGAACAGTTTAAAGGAAGAGCTGACAGTTTTTGCCTGCCCTTGGAACTGAATGGAGCAGAGCAGAAACGCCTGTCGGGAAACGGCCTGCCCTTTGAAAAAATGGTTTATGGAAGGATTCCTATGATGGCGGCCGCAAACTGTATCCTGCGCACGGCAAATGGATGCAGTCCGAAAAGCTCCGCGGAAACGGTTCTTATTGACCGCTTTGGCAAGCGTTTTCCCGTGATACGGGACTGCTCCCGTTGTACCAATATTATTTATAACAGCGTTCCCCTTTCTCTGCATCGTGAATTTCCAAAGTGGAAGGAGCGTATCCGGTGCAGGCTGAACTTTACCGTGGAGGACGAAGGCCAGACAAAGGAGGTTCTGGATGTATTTCTACTGGGGAAGGAGCCAAAATTTAAGGAATATACTACAGGACATGAAAAACGCGGTGTTTTGTGAGTCGTCAAAAATAGATGTTGCCATTCCTTATGTATTGGGATATACTGTATTTTAGTTGTGTACAGGCACACCAGTCAGGAGGAATTGCAATGATAGAAGCAACAAGCTGTGGCGGTGTGGTAATATTTCGTGGAAAAATCCTGCTTTTGTATAAAAACTACAAAAATAAATATGAGGGATGGGTTCTGCCCAAGGGCACCGTGGAAGAAGGTGAGGAATATAAGGAAACTGCCCTGAGGGAAGTACTGGAAGAATCAGGAGCAAAAGCTGTCATCATAAAATATATCGGGAAAAGCGAATATTCCTTTTCCGTGCCGGAGGATACCGTGGAAAAGGAAGTGCATTGGTATCTGATGATGGCGGACAGCTACTATAGCAAGCCTCAAAAAGAAGAGTATTTTGCGGACTCCGGTTATTACAAATACCACGAAGCATACCATTTACTGAAGTTTTCTAATGAAAAGCAGATTCTGGAGAAAGCGTATAATGAATATCTGGAATTAAAAAAACAAAATCTATGGGGCAGCCGGAAATACTTTTAGTTTTCCGGCTGCACGGCTTTTACAGATTTTTAACGATCTTCAGTTGGGGATTTTTCCGCAGATCCATTATTTCATCCGCTTGATTTTTTAAAACGGGCAGCGAGTACCTGTCCGGATGAATCATAAATACGTCCCATACGGAGTCATCGGAAAGCTGGACTGTGGTTCCGATCTGCGCATCGGCAATGCGCTTCATCAGTGGAAGCAGGATCTCCGTGTCAAATACGGCCAGATTTTTCTGAAAATTATCCAATATCTGCAGCGGTGTCAAAGCTATGCGGTATGAGCGGGGAGATGCCATGGCAATATAGGTGTCAATAATTGCTACATACCTTGCAAAAACATCTATTTTGGATCCCTTCATGTGGTAGGGGTATCCACTGCCGTCCATCCGCTCATGGTGCATGATTACCGCATTTTTAATGCGCTGGGAAACGGAAGAAGTGTTGTTTAAAATGGCATATCCGATAACAGGATGCTTTTTTACAAGAGCATACTCTTCTTCGCTTAGCTTGCCTGACTTCCAGAGTAACTCGTATGGCAGCTTCAGCTTGCCGATGTCATAGTAGAAGCAGGATAGGATCAGTGTTTTCTTATCTGCTTCGTTCAGCTCCATCCAATCCGCAAAAGTACCGCCCAGCAATGCGGAATTCAGGCAGTGGGTGTAGGTCAGTTCATCCTCGTTGGGCACCAGATTATAGAGATAGTCCAGCAGTGTTGTGCCGCTGTCATAAGTAGAAGCCATTTCCTCATAAACGCCAAGCAGCTCCTGATCCGGGATCTGGATGCCTTCTGTCACAAAGGATTTTATCAAATGCTTATAGCAGATCAGATTTTCCGCATGTTTCTGCCGAAAATTTTTGAAACTTTCATCAAAACGGATTTTTTCATAGTGAGTGGTGGCAAAGTCAATGTCTTCCTTGATTGTGACACACATAATGGAGTAGCGTTTCAGTCGGTCAATTATCGCTTCGTTTATTTCGGTTTCTGCGGGAAACAGTACATTTCCCTGATATTCTACATCTTCACCCAGTACCATTCCGGGCTCAAGTGCCATTCGTGCTACAGATTTCATCCTTTGCTCCCATCTGTCCGCTTTAGCGGACATTAAATTCAGGGAGGTTGAAAACGCATTTCTTTCAACCATTGCTCCCATCTGTCCGCTTTAGCGGACATTAAATTCAGGGAGGTTGAAAACGCATTTCTTTCAACCATTGCTCCCATCTGTCCGCTTTAGCGGACATTTTCCCTTCTCTTTTCAGTATAAAATATTTTGAAAAAAAGTCAACCTCCAGGGAAGCAATCTTTTTGATTACAAACCGCAAAATATATGCTATACTGGTAAAAAGGAATTTAAAATATGGCGTCTAAATTAAAATATCTTTCGAATCTGTACTTGGGAGAAAGCATTAACCGGAAAAAACTGGACAAAATAAAGAAAAAGCTGGAAAACAAACCCTTGCTCTCCGGTGTTTTTTTGATTGTCCTGGCAGAAAATCCCTCGAATCAGCTTGAAATATACGACGCAAGGCTGCTGGTCTGGAAATATTATGAGAAATATCCGCCATATGTGGCAGGAATCGCCGGAGATTATGATGAGGCTGTGAGAATGGTGGAGCAGATGGTTCGGGAATGTATTGAAAAGAGAGGGGACTGCGCCCTGAAGGAGTATTTGTTATGTCAGGCATAATTATACAGATCTTGTCTGTGATCGGTATCGTTCTTCTTATCCTTCTGGGATTAATCCTGCTTTTATTGACGCTGCTGCTGTTTTGGCCCGTGACCTATCGCATAAGTGGTGAGAAAAACCCGGAAAAGCTTATGGTTATCGGGAGGGCGGACTGGCTGTTTGGCGTATTTAAAGTGCGGTACACTTATCCGGAGCCAAACGCGGTAACTGTCAGGCTTTTATGGAAAACGCTTGTGGATACCGGGCAAAAAAAGGAAATACCAGATAAGGAGCAGAAAACACATTCCGAAGACAAAGAGACTTCTGATAAAGAGCAGAAGTCTCAGTCGGATCCGCTTCCGGCGGATGAGCCGCCTTCCGAGAGCGGTACTGTTTCCGAAAATCAAAAACAGGCAGATACACAACAGCAGAAGCAGGCAGAGGATGAGCAGGAGGCTTCGGTACAGCCGGAACAGCTTCCGGCGAAAGAGGAAAACGAAGATGCTTCTACACCCTTTTCCCGCATTTTAAAAAAATTTCAAAATATAAAGTACACAATTTTAGGGATATATGATAAAATAAAAGCGATTTGGGCAAATATATCCTATTACAACAATCTTTTACATGAGGAAAGTACCTTCCTGCTATGGAAGCATGTAAAATACCGGTTGGGAAAAGTGTTAAAAAGCATTCGTCCCAGACACCTTAAGGCACGTGTGCTTTTTGGTACGGGCTCTCCGGATACTACAGGCTATTGCTTAGGGCTGTACAGCATGCTTTCGCCGGTTCTTGGCAATGAGGTTTGCTTTCTGCCTGATTTTGACCGGGCGGTTTTGGAGGGGACGTTTGCTGTGTCAGGGCATATAACACTCTGCACTCTCATTTGGAACACGCTGAAGCTGCTTCTGGATCAGAAGCTTAGATTGTTTATTAAAAAGATGAAAGCCGGGAGGAAAGAAAATGGCAGATAAAGAAAATTTTCAGGGAGTGGTTGAGGCTCTGTTGAAGGGAATGGATGCCGTACTGTCCACAAAAACCGTGGTTGGAGAGGCAACGCAGGTGGGGGATACCATTATCCTTCCCCTTGTTGACGTATCCTTTGGTGTAGGTGCAGGCGCAGGCAGCAACAGCCAGAAAAATTCCGCTTCCGGTGTGGGCGGCTTGGGAGGAAAGATGACACCCAGCGCAGTGTTAGTTATTAAAAACGGTTCCACAAAGCTTGTAAATATCAAGAATCAGGATACGGTTACTAAGATTCTGGATATGATTCCTGACATTATGGAAAAATTTACAAAGCCCAAGGAAAAGGACGAAATGTCGGATGCTCAGGTGGTGGATATAGCGTTTCCCGAAAATGAAACGGCTCCTGAAAACTGATATAAGAATCTCGAAGCTGAATGCCGCATATATTAAAGGGAGATATTAAGCTGTGTCAGGGAAAAGCATACATGAGAAAACTGATTGGCCTTGCGTCTTTTTTGATTGCAATCGGAATGCTGCTGATGCTGATTACCCACAATCGTCTGATCGGACTGATCATAATCGCTCTGTTATTGTTTATCGGCTACAGCTGCTTTTGCGGGGATTAGTGCCATTTTGACGGGTGTCGGAGGTTGGTTCAAATGATTGATTGGGAAGAGATCGCAGGTGCTGTGGAAGCGGACGAGCTTAAAGAGGCAAAGCTATGGCTTTTTCAGGAAAATATACGTCTGGAGAATGAGAGGAAGGAACTTGCGGCATCTCAGGAAAAATTAGATGAGTCTCAAAGGGAATTTCTGGATGAAAGAGCCCGGTTTAACAGAGAGATGGATGAGTTAAACCGCCGTACCGTGCAGGAGCAGAAACGCTTAAGGGAAGAAAATCTGTTTTTTGAGAAAAAGCTGGCGATTTTACAGGATGGCTTTCGACAGCTGGACGAAGACAGAAAGACACTAGAGAGGCAAAAGCAGGTTTTAGCGGAGCAGCGGAAGAGAAGTACACAGTTTTCCGGGGATGGTTCCATTTTGGATGAGACCGTCAAACGGCTTTTTTCTGGTGTCAATAATTCTTTGGCCCTTCGGAAAAGGCATCGGGATCTGGTAAAGATTTTTCACCCGGACAATCTCTTCGGAGACGCGGAATTGGTGCAGATGATTAACAAGGAATATCTAAGAAGAAAAGAAGAAGCATAAAAGCGTTTCATGGACAAAGAATAAACCCAGACGAAATAAACTCACCTGGGTTTTCTTTTTGCTGAATAAAAACGCTGTTCCTGTGTTTTTCAACATGAGACTTAGAATTTCTTCACAAAGCAGTTAAACCGGAGAATCCGGTTTTATGCTGCAAGTGTTAGAAATTCTTCTCATGTTAGGCTCTTTCAACTTTGCCTGATCTTAAGCAGCTGGTGCAGACGTGCATTCTCTTAGCGCCGCCATTTACCTTGCATTTTACATTCTTAACATTTGATTTCCAGATTGCATTGCTTCTTCTATGAGAATGGCTCACATTATTACCGAAATGAACGCCTTTTCCACAAATATCACACTTAGCCATTTTGACACCTCCTTGACAATGAAGTAAGTTCACAACATTGATATATTAACAGAAACTCCCAAGAAAAGCAAGCAAAAAATACTTTTTTATTTTTTTTGCTTTTAATGTTTCCTTTTTCAGGGAAAGCTGTTAAAATACAATATATGTCCTTGTGCCATTTTTTGGTTTGAATCAGTACTCATAAAAGAATGGAGGAATTGTATGAAAGGCTCTTCTTTGAATACTCATATGGGTAACATTGTCATAGACAATGAAGTGATCGCCCAGTATGCAGGCAGTGTTGCTGTGGAATGCTTTGGCATTGTGGGCATGGCAGGCGTCAGCATGAAAGACGGACTTGTCCGTCTTCTGAAGATGGACAGTCTGACAAGAGGAATCAGCGTCTCGTTGAACAATAACAAACTGACCCTTGATTTTCATGTGATTGTTTCCTACGGCGTCAGCATACTTGCAGTTGCCGATAACCTGGTAGACAGCGTAAAATACAAGGTCGAGGAATTTACTGGCATTGAAATCGAAAAGATCAACATTTATGTTGACGGTGTCAGAGTGATTGATTAAGGAGGACGTTATTGTGAGTTCACAGCAAATAGATGCTAAGATGTTTTCCAAAATGTTCCTGGCTGCTGCGAAAAGTCTGGAAAATAAAAAAGAGTGGATCAATGAACTGAATGTATTTCCCGTACCGGACGGCGATACGGGAACCAATATGACTATGACCATCATGTCTGCGGCAAGAGAGGTTTCCGCCCTTGGTGAGACGACGGATCTGGAGGCCCTTTGCAAGGCAGTATCCGGCGGCTCTCTGCGTGGGGCAAGAGGAAACTCCGGTGTCATTTTGTCACAGCTGTTCCGCGGATTTACAAAGAGAATTAAAACAGAAAGTATGATTACCATTCCGGTACTCGCGGAAGGATTTGACAAGGCGGTAGAAACTGCTTATAAAGCGGTTATGAAGCCTAAAGAGGGTACTATTCTTACCGTAGCTAGAGGAGCAGCCGATAAAGCCCGTGAACTGGCGGCCGAAGGCTGTGAGGATATGGAAGTATTTTTGTCAACCGTGATCGAACATGCAAAATATGTTCTAAGTCAGACGCCGGAAATGCTTCCTGTTTTAAAACAGGCCGGCGTTGTGGATTCCGGCGGTCAAGGACTGGTGGAGGTTCTGTCAGGCGCGCTGGACGCATTCTTAGGTAAAGAAATTGATCTGTCCATGACACCTGAGGCCGAGACGGGCCGCAGGGTTTCCGCGACCGAAGCGCAGACGGAGGCCGAGATCAAATTCGGCTATTGTACCGAGTTTATCATCATGTTGAGCAAAACCTTTAATATTAAGGCGGAGATGGATTTTAAGGCATATCTGGAATCTATCGGTGATTCTATTGTATGTGTTACGGATGACGATATTGTCAAAGTGCATGTACATACCAATGATCCTGGTCTGGCTATCCAGAAGGCATTGAAGTATGGGGCACTATCCAATTTGAAAATAGACAATATGCGTCTCGAACATCAGGAAAAGCTGTTTAAGATGTCAAATGACAACGAGACTGCCGCGAAAAAGAAGGAAGAACCTCCCAAGGAGTACGGTTTCATTGCCGTTTCCGCAGGAGAGGGCCTGGCTGAGATTTTTAAAAGCCTGGGCGTAGATCATATTATTGAAGGGGGACAGACCATGAACCCCAGCACCGCAGACATCCTAAGCGCAGTGGAGCAGGTGAATGCAAAGACTATATTTATTCTGCCAAATAATAAAAATATTATTTTGGCAGCAAACCAGGCGGCAGAACTGACCACCGAAAAGGACCTCCTGGTCATTCCCTCAAAGACCATTCCGCAGGGTATTACGGCAATCATCAATTTTATGCCTGAATTATCCGCAGACGAAAATGAGGAAAATATGATTCGGGAAATTGCCAATGTAAGTACCTGTCAGGTAACTTACGCCGTCCGGGATACCATGATTGATGATAAGGAGATTAAAAAAGGCGATTACATGGGGATCGGTGATCATGGTATTATTTCCGTAGGAACCTCCATCAATGAGGTGGCTCTGGCGGCCATAACAGAGATGGTGACAGAGGATTCTGAGCTGATCAGCATTTATTATGGCAGTGATGTAACGGAGGAAGATGCGGAGGCTTTCCGCAGCCTGGTGGAAGAGAAAAATGCTTCCTGCGATGTGGAACTTCAGTATGGAGGACAGCCAATATACTATTATGTGATGTCTGTGGAATAACCGTAAAAGCAAAGAGGATACCTGTCCATTTTATTTCTGGCAGGTATCCTTTTTACGTACGTTCCGGAAACAATCAGCATACCTTTGCAGAATGACAGGCAATACGCTTTATATTTTGCATTTCGTTTGGCTGAGTCAGTATATAAGAAAGCGAGGCCTGCCGCAATGAACCGAAACACTCCTGTCATAGACTTAAAGGGTGTAGGCGAGAAGACCCAAAGGCTGTTTGAAAAACTGAATATTGTTACGGTGGGAGATCTGCTTAGAAGTTACCCAAAAGATTATGAGGTATTCGATGAGCCTAAAAAGATCAGCCGGGTCAAATTGGGAGAGGTTTGCGCTGTCTATGCAGCGGTATCCGGTATTCCAAACGAAAAAAAAGTACGGAAGCTTACTATCCTCAATGTCAATATAGCCGATGAATCGGGCAGCCTGCAGCTGACCTTTTTTAACATGCCCTTTTTGAAAAAGCTGTTAAGGCAGGGAGGCTTTTACGTATTTCGCGGAACCGTCCAAAGCAGGGGCAGCCTGCGGATCATGGAGCAGCCCAGGATTTTTTCCCTGGAGGATTACAGGAAGCAGACAAATTGCCTGAATCCGAAATATTCCCTGACAAAGGGCCTTACGGATAAAACCTTTCGCAAGGCCGTGCGCCAGGCTCTGTCCGAGTATGCTTTTGAAGAGGAATATTATCCGGAAGAGATTCTGAAGGCATACGAGCTGGAAGATGAACGGCGGGCCGTGGAGACGATACATTTCCCGCCGGATGTTAATTTGCTGGCAAGGGCCAGAAAACGTCTGGTATTTGACGAGTTTTTTTCTTTTCTGTTTCTGCTCAGGGAGAACCGGCGTTTTAGCGAGGGCCTGGAAAACCGTTATCGGATGTTTGAAACCGCAGATACCGTGCGCTTCCTGGAGCAGCTTCCTTTTCCCCTTACCAAAGCCCAGAAAAAAGTATGGCAGGAGATACGGGATGATCTCGGCGGGAATTACTGTATGAACCGTCTGATTCAGGGAGACGTGGGATCCGGAAAAACCATTCTCGCCGTGCTTGCCCTCTTGATGACAGCGGCAAACGGATACCAGGGAGCACTGATGGCACCTACGGAGGTCCTGGCCATGCAGCATTATGAAACCATCTGCGGATATGTGGAGAAATACGGTATTGCCTTTCGGCCTGTGCTGCTGGTAGGCTCCATGACAGCCAGAGAAAAAAAGGAGATTTATGAAAAAACAGCCTCCGGGGAAGCTAATTTAATTATTGGCACCCATGCCCTGATTCAGGCAAAGGTTAAGTATAAAGCCTTAGCACTGGTGGTTACGGATGAGCAGCACCGCTTTGGCGTCCGTCAGCGGGAGTCTCTTGCGGAAAAAGGAGACAGTCCGCATATTCTTGTAATGAGTGCAACGCCCATTCCCAGAACCCTTGCAATTATTCTGTACGGAGATCTTCATATATCCGTGATTGATGAGCTGCCGGCAAATCGTCTGCCCATCAAAAACTGTGTGGTCAATACTTCTTACCGCCCAAAAGCATATCAGTTCATTGCCAGACAGGTAAGCGAGGGACGTCAGGTATATGTTATCTGCCCTCAGGTGGAAGAAGGAGAGATGGAGGATCTGGAAAATGTGGTGGACTACGCAGAAAAGTTGAAAAATGCTCTGTCGCCCCAGATCAGGGTATCTTATCTGCATGGCAGGATGCGGCCGGCGGACAAAAACCGCATTATGGAGGAATTCGGAGCCCACTCCATAGACGTTTTGGTATCCACTACGGTTATCGAGGTAGGAATCAATGTGCCGAACGCTACAGTAATGATGGTGGAAAATGCGGAACGTTTCGGCCTTGCTCAGCTTCATCAGCTGAGAGGACGGGTTGGCAGAGGCGAAAATCAAAGCTATTGCATTTTTGTCAGTGCTCAGGAAAAAGAGGAAACCATGGAACGGCTGCAGATTTTAAACAGATCAAACGACGGCTTCTATATTGCCTCCGAGGATTTAAAGCTGAGAGGACCGGGAGACATGTTCGGTATCAGGCAGAGCGGCGAGTTTTCCTTCCGCATGGGAGATATTTATTCGGATGCGGCCGTATTGAAGGAAGCCTCGGATGCTGTTGACAGGCTGTTTCAAACGGATCCGGACCTTGAACTGCCGGTCCACCAAAAGCTGAAGCAGCATCTTCAGGAGATGGCGGCGGCTAATGTTGACTTTCGAAGTATTTAACGTTAAAATGAATATACGCCGGAATAAATAATTTACGAAAAGGAGCAAACAGTATTATGTCTTCTATTGCAATCGTCACCGACAGTAACAGCGGTATTACACAGGCCGCTTCCAGGGAACTGGGCGTCTTTGTTCTGCCCATGCCCTTTATGATTGACGAAAAAACTTATTATGAGGATATTGATCTGACCCAGGAGCAGTTTTATGAAAAGCTGGCTGCCGGCGCGGACATCTGTACCAGCCAGCCTTCCCCCGAATCTGTAATGAAACTTTGGGACGAGCTTTTAAGGGATCATGACGAGATCATCCATATTCCAATGAGCAGCGGGCTCTCCGGCTCCTGTCAGAGCGCTATGATGCTTGCGGAGGAATATGACGGACGGGTTCAGGTGGTAAACAATCAGAGGATTTCCGTGACGCAGCGTCAATCCTGTCTGGATGCAAAGCTTTTGGCTTCAAAGGGAATGAATGCGGCAAAAATCAAAGAAGTTCTGGAAGCAGACCGCTTTAACAGCAGCATTTACATTATGCTGGATACCTTGTATTATTTGAAAAAGGGCGGCAGAATTACCCCTGCTGCGGCTGCCATCGGCACCATGCTGAAGCTGAAGCCTGTGCTGCAGATTCAGGGTGAAAAACTGGATGCCTTTTCAAAGGCAAGGACTGTAAGTCAGGGTAAAAACACCATGATAAATGCAGTTCGAAACGATATGGAAAATCGTTTCGGAGGAGCACCTGACCCCGAAAAGCATTGGATTTCCATGGCATACACCTATAACAGGGAAGCCGGGGAAGCCTTTCGCGAGGAAGTAATGGAAGCGTTTCCGGGCTTTGAAATTCACATGGATCCTCTTTCCTTAAGCGTAGCCTGCCACATCGGCCCCGGTGCGCTGGCTGTAACCTGCTCCAAAAAGCTGGTATAACATTATCTTGTAGTTTCCCTTTTACAAAACACAAAATCTATGATATAATAGGTGCAAAGGAAAAACAAGCGACGCGAAGCGGCATTTGTTTTTCCTGCACCTATTAACGAAAGAATCAAATCTGCGCAGCAGATTTTAAGCGCACAGCGCGGCAGACGCGGCAGCGGCTGGATTCTTGAGTATCTAGTGCAAAAGAAAACAAGCGACGCGGCAGACGCGGCAGCGGCTGGATTCTTGAGTATCTAGTGCAAAGGAAAACAAACGAAGCGGCAGACGCGGCAGCGGCCGGATTCTTGAGAAGGAGAGCTTTCCGATGCAAAAGGGAGGAAATTATGATGCCTCCAGCATTACCGTACTGGAAGGGCTGGAGGCGGTAAGGAAACGGCCGGGGATGTATATCGGCAGCGTTTCCACAAAGGGTCTGAACCACTTGATCTATGAAATTGTTGACAATTCCGTGGACGAGCATCTGGCGGGCTTCTGTGATACTATCAAAGTAACGCTGGAGGCGGACGGCTCCGCCACGGTGACAGACAACGGCAGAGGTATTCCCGTGGGTATGCACGAAAAGGGGATCAGCGCGGAACGGCTGGTCTTCACCACCTTACATGCCGGGGGCAAATTTGATAATTCGGCTTATAAGACCAGCGGCGGCCTGCATGGTGTGGGATCCTCGGTGGTCAATGCGTTGTCTACCAGATTGACCGTGACAGTCAAGACAGGGGGCTGCATATATGAGGATCAGTATGAGCGGGGCAACCCGGTGACTGAGCTGGTCAACGGTCTTTTGCCTGTAAAAGGAAAGACCAGGGAATCGGGGACCAGCATTAATTTTCTGCCCGACGATACGATTTTTGACAAAACCCGCTTTAAGGAGGATGAGGTCAAGAGCCGGCTTCATGAGACGGCTTATCTGAATCCGAAGTTGACGATCCGTTTTTCCGATCTGCGGGGGGCGGAGCCTGAACATGTCACCTTTCATGAACCGGAGGGAATCACCGGCTTCATCAAGGATATGAATAAAAATCAGGAGCCCGTCCACGAGGTTATTTATTTTCAGGGGGAAAGCGACGGCATTACCGTGGAGGCCGCTTTCCAGTATATCAATGAGTTTCATGAAAATGTGCTGGGCTTCTGTAATAATATTTATAACTCCGAAGGCGGCACTCACCTGACGGGTTTTAAGACCATGTTCACCAACGTGATCAATAATTATGCCAGGGAACTTGGCATTTTAAAAGAAAAGGACGTAAACTTTACTGGTGCGGACGTGCGCAATGGCATGACGGCCGTAATTTCCATCAAGCACCCAGATCCCAGATTTGAAGGCCAGACCAAGACAAAGCTGGACAATCAGGACGCGGCAAAGGTGGTCAGCAAAATAACGGGAGATGAGATCACCCGCTTTTTCGACAGAAATCTGGAAACCTTAAAGAGCGTGATTGCCTGTGCGGAAAAGGCGGCCAAGATCCGCAAGACGGAAGAGCGGGCCAAGACCAATATGCTGACGAAGCAGAAGTTCTCCTTTGATTCTAACGGCAAGCTGGCCAACTGTGAATCCAGAGACGCCTCTCAGTGCGAAATCTTTATCGTGGAGGGAGATTCCGCCGGCGGCAGCGCCAAAATGGCGCGCAACAGGATGTATCAGGCAATACTTCCCATCCGCGGTAAAATTCTCAACGTGGAGAAAGCCAGCATTGACAAGGTTTTGGCCAACGCGGAGATCAAAACCATGATTAATGCCTTTGGCTGCGGATTTTCGGAAGGGTATGGGAACGATTTTGATATTTCTAAGCTTCGTTATGACAAGATTGTGATCATGGCGGATGCGGATGTGGACGGCGCCCATATTTCCAACCTGCTGCTGACGCTGTTTTATCGTTTCATGCCTCAGCTGATCTTTGAGGGCCATGTTTACATTGCCATGCCGCCCCTGTATAAGGCCATGCCCTCCAAAGGAGCGGAGGAATATCTTTACGATGACAAGGCGCTGGAAAAATACAGAAAGACTCACAAGGGTCCCTTTACCCTTCAACGTTATAAGGGACTGGGAGAGATGGATGCGGAGCAGCTGTGGGAAACCACCTTAAACCCGGAAACCCGCCGTATGAAGCTGGTGGAAATCGAAGATGCCCGCATGGCCTCCGAGATCACGGAGCTGCTGATGGGAACGGAGGTCCCGCCCCGAAAAGCCTTTATCTACGACCATGCGAGGGACGCAGAGCTGGATTATAATGCCTGAGAACGGGACGGAGGTACGCTCCATGAATTGCAAAAGTCCTGAGGAAGAAGTGGAAGAGTTTTGGCGGATGATGCAGGCACCCTCAAATAACGAGCCCCGTTCTTCACTGTTGCGTGAAATTCTGATGTGGTTAATAATCTATATTCTCCTGGCAATGTGGATAAAAACTTTTTGGCTGTGATTTCTTTGCAGGTGGAATCGAAATAGAAAGGCTGTAAATTAATACCATGGAAGACAACGGCAGAATTATCAAAACAGAATATTCCGAAGAGATGCAGAAGTCTTTTATTGACTATGCCATGAGCGTCATTATTGCCAGGGCGCTGCCGGATGTGCGGGATGGCTTAAAACCGGTACAGCGCCGCACGCTTTACGATATGTACGAGCTGGGCATCCGCTATGACAGGCCTTACAGAAAAAGCGCCAGAATCGTGGGCGATACCATGGGTAAATATCATCCCCACGGCGACAGCTCCATCTACGACGCGCTAGTGGTCATGAGCCAGGATTTTAAAAAGGGGATGCCCCTGATTGACGGACACGGCAACTTCGGCAACATTGAGGGTGACGGAGCCGCTGCCATGCGTTATACCGAGGCCAGACTGCAAAAGGTAACCCAGGAGGCTTTTCTGGCGGATCTGGACAAGGATGTAGTGGACTTTATGCCGAATTTCGACGAGACGGAAAAAGAGCCCACGGTTCTCCCGGCAAAAATCCCCAATTTTCTGGTCAACGGCTCGGAGGGCATTGCCGTGGGCATGACCACCAGCACGCCCCCCCATAATCTTTCGGAGGTTATTGATGCCGTTAAGGCTTATATGCAGGATGAGACCATCAGCACCGGAGAGCTGATGCGCTATCTTAAAGGGCCTGACTTTCCCACCGGCGGCATCGTCACCAACAAGGACGAGCTGCTGGAAATCTATGAAACCGGCACCGGTAAGATCAAGGTCCGGGGCAAAGTGGAATTTGAGAAGCTGAAGGGTGGAAAGACCAATGTCGTGATCACGGAAATTCCCTACCCCATGATCGGTATGAATATTTCCAAGTTTCTGCAGGATGTGGCTGCCCTGTCCGAGACCAAAAAGACGCTGGATATTGTGGATATTTCCAACCAGTCCTCCAAGGAGGGCATCCGCATTGTCATTGAGCTTAAGAAGGACGCAGACCCGGAAAATTTTGTGAATCTGCTTTATAAAAAGACCCGCCTGGAGGATACTTTCGGCGTGAATATGCTGGCCATCTGCGACGGCAGGCCGGAAACCATGGGATTAAAGGCTATCTTAAAGGCCAGCGTTGACTTTCAGTTTCAGGTGGCAACCAGAAAATATAACAACCTTTTAGCTCATGAATTAGAGAAAAAGGAAATACAGGAAGGGCTGATTAAGGCCTGCAATGTCATTGACCTGATTATTGAGATCCTGCGGGGCTCCAAGGACCGGGCCATGGCCAAGGCCTGCCTGACGGAAGGGAAGATCGACGGTATTAAGTTCAAGACCAAGGAATCCAAAATCATGGCCACTCAGCTGATGTTTACGGAGAAACAGGCAAATGCTATTCTGGATATGCGCCTGTACAAGCTGATCGGCCTGGAGATCGAAGCCCTGATTAACGAGCATGAGGAAACCATGGCCAATATTTACCGTTATGAGGACATTCTGGAGCGCAGGGATTCCATGGCCCAGGTCATTATGAATGAGCTGGACGAATATAAAAAGGCATACGGCCGCAAACGCAGAACGATCATTGAGAATGCGGAAGCGGCGGTTTATAAGGAAAAAGAGGTGGAAGAGACGGAGGTAGTTTTCCTCATGGACCGTTTTGGCTATGCAAAAACCGTGGAAACTGCCGTCTACGAGCGCAACAGAGAGGCGGCGGATGCGGAGAACCGCTTTGTCTTTACCTGTAAAAATACGGGCAAGGTATGTCTTTTTACAGACATGGGACAGCTCCACACCATCAAGGTCATGGACCTTCCCTTTGGGAAATTCCGGGACAAGGGAACGCCTATTGACAATGTAAGCAATTTCAATTCGGAGAAGGAAAACATCGTCTACCTTACCAGTCAGACAGAGCTGAACCTGCGGCAGGTGATCTTTGTGACCGCTCATGCCAACTGCAAGCTGGTGGACGGCGGAGAATTCGACGTATCAAAGCGCACCGTTGCCGCCACCAAGCTGGAAGAAGGGGATACGGTTGTCAGCGTTATGTCCGTGCTGGAACAGAAAAATATTATATTGCAGACAAAGGAAGGATTTTTCCTGCGGTTTTTAATTGAAGAGATTCCGGAAAAGAAAAAAGGAGCCGTCGGTGTCCGCGGTATGAAGCTGGGCCCCAAGGATGCGGTGGAGAGAGTTTACTATACCCAAAACGGAATCGAAACCACTGTGGAATATAAGGAGAAAAAGCTGAGTCTAAATAATTTAAAGGCGGCGCGGCGGGATACCAAGGGCACGAAAATCAGAGTCTAACGCATAAAACGGGGAGCTTCAGAAGCAAACGGCTTGCAGAAATGGAAGCGATAACCTGCCGTGAAAAGACGGCAGAAGCAGAAATAGACGGTAGAGGCAGAAATAAGCGTCAGAAAATTGAGGAACAAATATGCGCGTGATTGCGGGAACAGCCGGCAGCCTTCCCTTAAAGGCGCCGGAGGGCCTGGATACCAGACCCACAACGGATAGAATCAAGGAAACCCTGTTTAATATGCTGCAGCCTTACATTGCCGGCGCGGTGTTTGTGGATCTATTCAGCGGCAGCGGTGCCATCGGCATCGAGGCCATCAGCAGAGGCGCAGAAAAAGCGTATTTTATCGACAATTCTCCCAAAGCCCTTGCCTGTATTCAGCAAAATCTTACATTTACGAAAACGGCAAATCGTGCTATAGTATTAAAGCAGGATGTCTGCAGCGCATTAAGCGGTATCCGCGAACAGGAAGTCAACATTGTTTTCATGGATCCGCCTTATGGCTGCGGACAAGAAAAAAATGTGCTGTCTCTGCTTGGAAAGTCAGATTATATTACCAAAGACACGCTGGTCATTGTGGAGGCCGATTTAAAGACGGATTTTTCCTATTTGGCGGAATTTGGCTTTTACATGGAAAAAGACAAACGCTATAAGACAAACAGACATGTTTTTCTGAGGCGTCTGGAAAAATGAGGTGTTTCGGAAAATGGGTGTAATGTTGAAAGAAGACACTTTCAACTTCTGAATATAGATTCCGCTGAAGCGGAAAAGGGGTGCAATGTTGAAAGAAGACACTTTCAACTTCTGAATATAGATTCCGCTGAAGCGGAAAAGGGGTGCAATGTTGAAAGAAGACACTTTCAACTTCTGAATATAGATTCCGCTGAAGCGGAAAAGGGGTGTAATGTTGAAATGAAAAAAGCAGTTTATCCGGGCAGCTTTGACCCTATGACATACGGACATCTGGACATTATTCACAGGGCATCGGAGGTATTTGACCTGCTGATTGTCAGCGTTTTAAACAATAAGGAGAAGACACCGTTGTTTTCTGTGGAGGAACGTGTTAAGATATTGAAGGAGGCCACGAGGGATCTGCCAAATGTTGAAATAGACAGTTTCAGCGGCCTGCTGATAGATTATGCAGCCAAGAAAGATATTCATGTGGCAGTAAGAGGCCTGCGGGCAATTACCGACTTTGAATACGAACTGCAGATTGCTCAAACCAACCGCAAGTTTTCCGATGGGAAGCTGGATACCATGTTTCTGACTACCAGCCTGGAATATGCTTACCTCAGTTCTTCTACCGTCAAGGAGATCGCCAGCTTTGGTGGGAATATCAGCCGATGTGTTCCCGGCTTTGTGGCTGATTTGATTTATGAAAAATATCAGATAAAAGCAAGGAGTGATGCCCATGAGCAGCAGAATAGAGCAGATAATAGATGAGCTGGAAGAATATATTGAGAGCTGCAAGCCCAAGTTCATGTCCAATTCGGAAATCATTGTAAATAAAGATGATATAGATGAGCTGATCCGCGAGCTGCGCATGAAAACTCCCGATGAAATCAAACGTTACCAAAAGATCATCAGCAATAAGGAGGCGATTTTAAACGACGCCAGGGAAAAGGCTGAAAAACTGATCAACGATGCTACGGTCCATACTAATGAATTGATCAGCGAGCACGAAATCATGCAGCAGGCATATGCTCAGGCCAATGTGGTAGTAAGTATGGCTTCACAGCAGGCTCAGGAAATATTGGATAAGGCTACCATAGAAGCCAACGAACTGCGCATGTATGCGGCACAGTATACGGAGGATCGGCTGGCGGATCTTGAGAACATTATTGTTTCCGCCATCAACGCTTCCAATGCCAACTATCAGAATCTTCTTGGTTCCCTCAATCAGTACAAGGACCTGATTCAATCTAACCGTCAGGCCCTGCATCCCACGGAAGAGGAATTTGAAGACCTTGGCATCGGGGAAGCAGGAAGCGGTGAAAATCTGGATGTGATCTGACGCAAAACCGGTTTTCCAAGGAAGTTTCTTTGAGAACCGGTTTGTTTTTACTAAATTGTAAATAACCGGAAAGGATTTTATATGAAGCTTCAAAAAATAACCTGTACTGCCGTCATTTTTTCCCTGATCATTTCCTTCCTGCTAAGCAGTGAAGTGTCCGCGGCAGAAAGGCTTCAGCCCTTGGAAAAAAATCCCGTAATTGTTATAGATCCGGGCCATGGAGGCGAGAATCTGGGTACCCAGGCAGGCGGAATCTGGGACGAAAAATATATGGATATGGTCACTGCCCAGGCCCTGTATGACGAACTAAGTCTGTATGATAACGTAGAAGTTTACCTGACACGTACCGTTGATACGGACGTATCCTTTCAGGAACGGGCAGCTTTTGCCAAGAGTGTGAACGCGGATTTTCTGTTTAGTATTCATTATAACGCGTCGGAATACCATGAACTGTTCGGCTCCGAGGTCTGGGTGCCCCTTACGGCTCCTTTCAATAACTATGGCTATCAGATTGGCTATGAGCTTCTTTCAGGAATGCAGGAGCAGGGACTTTTCATCAGAGGAATCAAGACCCGTCAGGGTGATCGGGGGGAATATTATGCCATTATTCGGGAAACCGTCGCCTTGGACATTCCTGCCGTCATTATCGAACACTGCCATGTAGACGAAGACAGAGATCGAGGATATTGTGACAGTGAGGAAGATCTAATCCGCTTTGGCAAAGAAGATGCCACAGCTATTGCAAAATATTTCGGCTTAAAGAGCAGTACGTTAAACGTGGACTACTCAAATTATTCCTTGAAAGAGGTAAGCGAAAGTGTTCCCGTCCCGTCTACGTTTCGGGATGAGACACCGCCGGACGTCTGCCAGATAGAATTTGCGTCGGCAGATTATGAGAACGGGACATTATCCCTTACCGTATCCGCGGCTGACTATGATTCTCCTCTTTTATACTATACCTACAGCATTGACGGCGGAGTAACCTTCAGCGAAAGGAATATGTGGCCGGGCAGTAATGTGCTGTCAGGCACCTATAACGATACTTTTATCCTGACCATTCCCATTCCGTCCGGTGTAAAGCCTTCTGTTATCGTGCGCGCCTACAATATGTTTGATCCTTACACCGACAGCAACTGCTATGAGAGCCCGGAAACTTTTTTCTACGGGGAAGAGTCAAATTCCGCTCCCGGCGCATCTGCTTCGGGTGAGCAGGAAATGCAGGGACCGGACAGTTTGGGAGCAGAAGGTTCAGACACAGATGCCGCAGCGAAGAATGGCTTTCCCGAAGATTCGGACCTGGAGGCTGTCTTGGGCAGTGCTGTGTCTGCTTCCCCAAAACCGGTCAGCTTTATTACTTTTCTGGAGGTCTGCCTTGTGATTGTGATGCTTCTATTTGTGATTCTTTTGGTTTCACAAGGCATTGCTTACCACAATCGTAAGAAGCGCAGACGATTGAACAGGCGAGAAGCGCAAGACCGCATTGCGCTCCAAAGTAATACTGCACCTCAGATGAGAAAAGAACATCAGAGCCGCTCCGCGCCTCAGAGCAGAAACGAAGCCGGGGCTAACAGAAACCAGCAAAGATAAAAGGCGCCGCACAGCAGAGTGAGAATCACTTTATGGCGAATGTACCCGTCCAGTTTGAGATCCGTGGCACTGATACAGCTGTAGGTCTGTGCGATGCAGGAAAGACCGCCGAAGGAAAGAGCCAGCAGGCTGAAAAGAGGCAGACCGCCTCCCAGCATGGAAAGACCACCTGTGATTTCCAGCACTGGAGAAAGCAGAGCAGGCTCTCTGCCCAGCAGAATATGAAAGGGCAGATTTAACAGGTTAAACAATATCATGTATCCGCCAAGCAGCAGCATGCTATGCAGGGAAGCCTGCACGGATTGGTTGACTGCTTCCAGCAGACCGCTTTGGGGCAGCTCATCCGTTACCAAGGAGCAGCAGCGAAGCTCTCCCATACGTGAAGCAGGTAAAGCTCTTCCACCTGCGGGCAGATCCCTGTAAACCGTGTAACGCAGCGCAAGCCCATAAAGCAGGGGGATTCCGTACATACCGAACAGATAAGGAAAAACCAGCTTCCTGCCTAATAACGGCAGGACGAAACTGCAAAAATATACCGGTCCGATATTATTACAGAAGGCCAGCAAATATTCGGCCTCCTGCCTGGTCAGCATTTCTCTCTCATAAAGATCCCCGGTAACCCTTGCTCCCATGGGAAAGCCGCAGAGAAATCCCAGTGCCATACAGTAGACTACGTTTTTTCTAACCCTATACAGCGGACCAATCACAGGATAAAGTACCCCTGCCATTTTTTCCGTCAGCTTCAGCCGGACCATGATACCTGAAAGAATCATAAAGGGCAAAAGTGAAGGGACCATTTTATGAAGCCAAAGATCCAGTCCCAAAGAAGCATAAGTCAGACTTAGGGAAGAATGACTCAGGATACATATTGTCAGAATCAGAAAAAGGAAGATAATAAATTTCATGACAGGATTTCTCTGCATTTAAGGAAGCATTTTTACAATATATGAAATGAAGATATATGAAATGCAGGTATATGAAATACAGGTGAATGCCAAAACAGAATCGGTAAATTTCCAAGTAAAACATGAGAACAGCAAATAAATTGAAGGATTTCAAGATGCGTCTGGACAAATTTTTATGTGAAATGAATATGGGAAGCCGCAGTGAGGTCAAAGAGCTGATCCGGCGGGGAGCAGTGACGGTAAACGGCCTGACCGCAAAGGAAGTTGACTGTAAGATTCATGAAAATGCGGATATGGTCTGTGTCAGGGGACAGAAGCTTTCTTACCAGCGGTATTTCTATTACATGCTGAACAAACCGCAGGGCTTAATCTGTGCCACAGAGGATAAAATGTCCCCCACCGTTATGGAGCTTTTAGCGCCGCAGGACAGACGTCCGGATCTTTTTCCCGTAGGACGGCTGGATAAGGATACGGAAGGCTTTCTGCTGTTGACCAACGACGGCGAGCTGGCGCACCGGCTGCTTTCCCCTAAAAAGCATGTGGACAAGACCTACCTTGTCAGCATAAAGCACGGCTTGTCCGGTGAAGAAATATGTCGTCTGGAGCAGGGTGTGGACATTGGGGAAGAACGTCTGACACTGCCTGCGAAGGTACTGCCCACGAAAGCTGAAAACCAGATTCTGCTTACGATTCAGGAAGGAAAATTTCATCAGGTAAAGCGGATGATGAAAGCGGTAGATAATGAGGTCACGGCTTTAAGGCGTATTTCTTTCGGGCCTTTGACGCTGGATGAGGCCCTGCAGCCGGGAGAATACAGAGAATTAACAGAGGAAGAGGTAAAGATTCTTTATGAAGCATGAAATGTTAAGGGATATAGACGCGGTGATATTTGACCTGGACGGCTCGCTGGTGGATTCCATGTGGCTGTGGCGGGCCATTGATATTGAATATCTGGGACGATTCGGCATTACCCTGCCGGAGGACCTGCAATTCAAAATCGAGGGTATGAGTTTTAGTGAAACTGCCGTCTATTTCAAGGAAAATTTCCCCATCACAGACTCCTTAGATAAAATAAAGGAAACCTGGAACCGAATGGCCTGGGACAAATATGCTAACGAGGTTCCCTTAAAGCCGGGAATTCCTGATTTTTTAGCCCATTGTCAAAGTAATGGCATTCTATTGGGAATAGCCACCAGCAATTCCAGAGAGCTGGTGACAAACGTGGTGAGCGCTCACGGCCTCTTAAACCACTTTTCCTGCATTATGACGGGCTGCGATGTGCCGAAGGGAAAGCCGGCGCCCGATATTTATCTGGCAGCGGCTGCAGCCTTAAAAACGGAGCCTTCAAGATGTCTTGTCTTTGAGGATATTGTCCCCGGCATCCTGGCAGGGAAAGCGGCAGGCATGAGGGTCTGTGCGGTGGAGGACGCTTATTCTGCCCATGACAGAGACAGAAAAAATAAGCTTGCAGATTATTATATCCGGGATTATCATGAACTTATTTCATAAGCATTACGGTTGCCGAGCGTAAATGATTTATGAGCAAAGGGATGTAAGATTGAAAATATGCGCAAAAAACAACGCAGAAATGAGAAAAACTATGAACATTGTAATCATCACAGGAGCCTCATCGGGAATCGGCCTGGAATATGTCCGGCAGATGGACCCTTATTTTTCCAACATTGATGAATTCTGGCTGGCGGCCAGAGGAAGGGATAAGCTGCAAAGGGCGGCAGAAGATCTGCACCACAAAGTAAGGCTTTTTCCTACGGATTTAACGGACAGCATACAGATGGACCTTCTAGAACATGCAGTCAGGGCTGAAAACGCCGTTGTAAGAATGCTGATTAACTGTGCAGGAGAAGGATTGACCGGGGACTTTGTCCGTCAGGAACGGGAAAAGGTACTCAGCATGATTCGCTTGAACTGTCTGGCTCTGACGGAGCTTACCCACCGTATGATTCCCTTTATGCGAAGGGGAAGCCGCATTATACAAATGGCTTCCGGTGCTGCTTTTATTCCACAGCCTGGATTTGCCGTGTATGCTGCCTGCAAAGCCTATGTCTTAAGTTTTTCCAGAGCCCTTGCGGAAGAACTGCGGCCTCTTGGCATCCGGGTGACCAGCGTCTGTCCGGGGCCGGTGGACACGCCCTTTCTGGAAAAGGCAGGGCAGGACGGCGGAACCCTGGCTATAAAGAAGCTGGTGACGGTAAGCCCGGAGCGGGTGGTCCGTCTGGCCCTGCGGGATTCTTATTTTGGACGGGAGTTGTCCGTCTGCAGCCTTCCTGTTAAGGGACTGCATCTGCTTTCCAAAGCAGTACCTCACAGGGTCATTTTAACGATTATGAATCATATGAAGAAAGGACAGCAGTATGCAGATTAAACGCCTGTTTACCACTTATGGTGCAAAAGGGACGGAAAACTACTTAGACACCCAGAAGAAATACGAGATTGCACGTACCCTGCTTTATTTCGGTATATCCGCCGCGCTTTTTATTGCCGGGATGATTCAGACAAAAAGCCGGCTCAATCTTTTAACCGTGGTGGCGGTCTTAGGCTGCCTGCCCGCAAGTAAAAGCGCTGTCGGCGCCATTATGTTCCTGCGATTCAAAAGCTGCGCGCCGGATTGTGCGCAAAAAATTAAAGAACACAGTGCCGGGCTTGCTGTGTTGTTCGACTGTGTTTTTACCTCCTATAAAAAGAATTTCCGGGTCAGCCATTTGGCCGTGCGTGGCAATACTATTTGCGGATTTTCGGAAGATGCTGACTTCCCTGAAAATGATTTTTATAAACATATCAGCGATCTGTTAAGGCTGGACGGCCATAAGGAGGCGACAGTGAAAATTTTTGTCAGTCTGCCTAAATATCTGGAGCGTCTGGACCAGATGCAGTCGTTGGAAGAAGAGGGAAACAAAACTTCTGCAGTGATTGAAACCTTGAAAAGTGTCATGCTGTGATTGCCGTGAATTGCAGTCCTTTAAACAGTGAAATGCCATAAATATAGTGAAAGGTAATGCGGTAAAACACAGTAAAGGATTATAAAATATCGGATAGGAAGGCGGCATTCATGCAGTCTGTAACCATTGAAAAGAATCAGGCCGGGCAACGGCTGGATAAGTTCCTGCGTAAGTTCATGCCTGCGGCAGGAACCGGCTTTTTGTATAAGATGCTTCGCAAGAAGAATATTACCCTCAACGGGAAACGGGCAGAGGGCGGGGAAATCCTCTTTGTGGGAGACAGTCTCTCTTTTTTCTTTTCTCAGGAAACCTTTGCCAAAATGACAGGGTGCAATACCTGGGAAGCGCCGCCTTCGCGGGAGCATGCCAAAGATCGGGAAGCCGGCCGAGCCCCGGCTGCGGAATACATCCGAGCTTACCACACATTGTCAGACTCCGAAATTTCGGTTTTATATGAGGATGATGATATATTGCTCGCCGACAAACCGGCAGGTATTCTTTCCCAGAAAGCTTCCGCTTCCGACATCAGTCTGAATGAATGGCTGATCGGTTATCTTTTGGAAAAGGACGGTATTTCCCCGGAAGAGCTGCGCACCTTTAAGCCTTCCGTCTGTAACCGCCTGGACCGCAATACCAGCGGCATTGTGCTCTGCGGAAAATCTCTGGCAGGCTCCCAGTACCTCAGCCGCTGTATCAGGGAAAAACGCCTCCGGAAAATTTACCGGACTGTCTGTGTGGGAGAAATCAGTAAGGAGCTGACGCTTCGCGGATACCTGGAAAAGGACCCGGTAAAAAACAAGGTGCAGATTAGTCTAAAAACACCGTCCGCAGAAAAAGCTTTAAAAGCAGGAGCAACGCAGAATTACATTGAAACCATCTGCCACCCGCTGGCCGTGTCAGGCGGTTACACTTTATTGGAAGTAAACCTGATCACCGGCAAAACCCATCAGATCCGCGCCCACCTGGCAGCCATCGGACATCCGCTGATCGGAGATGCCAAATACGGAGACGCTAAAGTCAACCGCTATTTCAGGGAGAGGTTTAACCTGCAATATCAGCTGCTTCACGCATACAGGGTAGAGTTTCCTGATATGGAAAATGCTGATATGGAGGACGCTGATATAACGGCCGTGGGTGCAGAGAGCGCGAAAACAGGGAAAACGTTTCTGGCCCCTTACCCTCGGATATTTCTGAAGATTTCGAATAAACTGGGACTTGGCGCAGGTGATTATTATGATTGAAATTGCAGCAATATCAAAGAGGGCAGAGGATTATGGGGTGACGCTTATGAAAATATTGCTGTAATTGGTCTGCCGCGACATGGACATAGATATATTGAAATCATTAGCCGCTTTGAATATATTGAAAATTATAGATTAACAAAAGTTTATAAGCCTGCAATATTAAAGCTTATGTGTTCATCTCGATACCGTTGGTGGGGGATACGGAAAATGATAGGGAAGAAATAAAGGAGTATCTTAAAGCTTTGTCTTTGAGGAAGCAAAATGACAAGGAATAAATAATTAGCTTCTAAAAAAGGCAGAAACGGAAAGGGATATGGATGGTTGAATTAAGAAAGATTACAAAAGATAATTATGAAGAATGCCTTGGTTTAAAGGTTGCTGACAGCCAAAAGAATTATGTTTCTTCAACTGTCCACTCGCTGGCGCAGGCATGGATTTATTATGATACTGCTTTCCCTTTTGCCATTTACGCAGATAATGTTATGGTGGGCTTCATTATGCTGGGATATTATGAGGCTGAGGGGTATTATACCTTATGGAAATTCCTGATTGATGAAAAATTTCAAAATAAGGGTTATGGTCGAAAAGCGTTAAAGCTGGGTATTGATTATTTGATTGACCGTTTTCAGGTAAAAGAGATTTATACCGCCTATTATGCAGCAAATCACGTTGCCAAAAAGCTTTATACGTCAATGGGATTTCGTGAAACCGGAGAGATCGTAGGAAATGAAGTTGGCATGAAGTTAAACGTATAAAAGCCGAAAGCAGGAGACAAGATACCAATGGCCACATGGAAAACAAGGGGCTTAAGAGGGTCCACTTTGGAGGACATGATTAACCGTACAAATGAAAAATATGCCGAAGCGGGGCTGGCACTGATCCAAAAGGTTCCCACCCCCATCACCCCCATTAAAATGGATAAAGAGCATCGGCAGATCACCCTGGCTTATTTCGAGCAGAAAAGTACCGTGGATTATATCGGGGCGGTGCAGGGAATTCCGGTCTGCTTTGACGCCAAGGAGTGCGCCGCGGATACCTTCGCCCTGCAAAACATACATCCTCATCAGGTGGAGTTTATGCAGCGTTTTGAAAAGCAGGGGGGAGTGGCCTTCTTCCTGATTTACTATACTCATAAGGACATTTTATTTTACCTTGCTCTGGATATGCTGCTTTTCTTCTGGAATCGGGCGCAGGAAGGCGGCAGAAAAAGCTTCCGCTATGAAGAACTGAATCCGGAATATATTCTGCCGAAGAAGCACGGAATTTTGGTCCCTTATCTGGACATCCTGCAGAAAGACCTGGAGGACAGAAGCTCGGCGGAGTCGTAGGCAGCAGTTCAGATACCCACAATCTGACGGCGACAGCCGACCGTTACCCGATTGCGGAGTGTCTGAAATATTACAATCGTAGCTGCTACAGACAGAAGCCAAGCGGAATACAGCTTGACAACACGAGATATTTCGGATATACTACACATAATTTATTTCTCTGCCATGGTATCATGGTAGCACATTAAAACGCTAAAGTGCCGGGGGAGGAACTCACGGTATCCTCCTATCCGGAATCATTTGAACTTTTTATGACGGCGCTTTGCAGAATGAGAGGGAAGATGGGAAAGCAACTGCTGCATACCCCCGAAGGGGTAAAGGATATTTACGGTGAAGAATATGCAAAAAAGCTGGAGGTGGAACGCCGGCTTCACGAAAATATCAGGCTGTATGGATATGAAGAGATCCAGACTCCGGCCTTTGAATTTTTCGATGTGTTTTCCAAGGAAATCGGCACTACGCCCAGCAGAGAGTTATATAAATTCTTTGACAAGGATAACAATACGCTGGTGCTGCGGCCGGATTTTACACCTTCCATCGCCAGATGTGCGGCGAAATATTTCGGGGAGGACAATATCCCCCTTCGCTTCAGTTACTTGGGCAATACCTTTACCAATACTTCCGATCTGCAGGGGAAATTAAAGGAGTCTACGCAGATGGGGGCGGAGCTGATAGGGGACGATTCGGTGGAGGCGGACGGCGAGATTATCAGCCTGGTGATCAAATCCCTCCTTCACGCCGGATTAAAGCGTTTTCAGGTCACCATCGGCGAGGTGGAGTATTTCAAGGGCCTGTGCGGGGAGGCGGGGCTGGACGAAGAGACGGAGCTGGACCTCAGGGCCTGCATCTCCGGTAAAAATTATTTTGCTGCTCAGGAGCTGCTGCAGGAGCGGGACGTGGCCGAGCCATATCACAGCCGTCTGCTGAAGGTGGCGGATATGTTCGGCGATATGTGTTCCCTGCAGGAAGCAGGGGCAATGGTAAAGAATCCCCGTTCTCTGGGCGCCATTAAAAGGCTTGAGAAACTTTATCAGGTGTTGCAGGCTTACGGTGTGTCGGAATACATTTCTTTCGACTTGGGAATGTTGAGTAAATACAAATATTACACAGGTGTCATTTTTAAGGCTTATACCTATGGCGTAGGTGATGCCGTTGTCAAGGGTGGACGATATGATGGGCTGCTTCGTCAGTTTGGCAAGGAAGCCCCCGCTGTAGGATTTTGCATGGTAATTGACAGTATTTTGGAGGCTCTATTCCGGCAGAAAGTGAAATTGCCTCTTCCGGAGCCTGTTCAGATTGTTTCTTACAGCCCTGATAATTTCTCCGAAAAACTTGCGGAAGCACAACAGCTGCGGGCAGAGGGAAAGGCGACGGTATTGAGAAAGGCAGCGTGTAAGGAAACTGCCATACAATCTCTCTGGGAGGATAGGAAAAATGGACATCAGTAATAGAAACGAAGAACAGTATCTGACTTTTGCCTTGGGCAAAGGACGCCTTGCCAATAAGGCCCTGGAGCTGTTTGAAAAGATCGGCATCACCTGCGAAGAGATGAAGGACAAATCCTCCAGGAAACTGATCTTTGTCAACGAAAGCTTAAAGATACGTTTCTTCCTGGCCAAAGGGCCCGACGTGCCTACCTATGTTGAATACGGCGCGGCGGACATCGGCATCGTGGGAAGGGATACCATACTGGAGGAAAACCGTAATGTATACGAGGTGCTTGACTTAGGCTTCGGGAAATGCAGGATGTGCGTCTGCGGCGCGCCTTCTGCCGGGGAACTGCTACAGCACCATGAGCGGATTCGGGTGGCCAGCAAGTACCCGAACATTGCCAAAGATTATTTTTACAACAAAAAGCATCAGACCGTGGATATTATCAAATTAAACGGTTCCGTGGAATTAGGCCCTCTGGTGGAGCTGTCGGATGTGATTGTGGACATTGTGGAGACAGGCTCCACCTTACGGGAGAACGGGCTGGAGGTGCTGGAAGAGGTCTGTCCCCTTTCCGCCAGAATGATTGTCAATCCGGTGAGTATGCAGATGGAAACGGAACGGATTAAAAGCCTGGTCAACAGACTGCGGGCAGAAATTGTAAATGCAGTGTAATATTAGCAAATATACAGAACAAAATACCAGCAAGAACAAAATACTGGCAAAAACAAAATATTGACAATTATTGAAATAAGAAAGGTATGATTTGATATGAAGACAGTCGCACTCACCAAAGAGACAAAGCAGGGAATTCTGGACAATCTTTTAAAGAGAAGCCCTAATAATTATTCCGGGTATGAGGATACCGTCAATGAAATCATTGCCAATGTGAAGGCTAAAGGGGATCAAGCTCTTTTTGACTATACCTTGAAATTTGACAAATTTACCTTAAATGCCGAAAATATCAAGGTGACCCGGACTGAAATCGACGAGGCTTATACAAAGCTGGAGCCCGGACTGACAGAGGTGATCCGCAAAGCCGCGGAAAATATTCGGGCATTCCATGCAAAGCAGCTTCGCACCAGCTGGTTTGACGCCAAGGAGGATGGCACCATTTTAGGCATGAAAATCACGGCTATCGGCAGAGCCGGCGTGTATGTTCCCGGTGGCAAGGCAGCTTATCCCTCCAGCCTGTTGATGAATGTAATCCCCGCCAGGGTGGCAGGAGTTTCCGAAATTGTAATGGTTACGCCGCCGGGAGCGGACGGACATATTAATCCCGGTACGCTGGTGGCGGCTGATATTGCCGGCGTGGATACCATTTACAGGGTAGGGGGCGCCCAGGCCATTGCAGCTCTGGCCTTTGGCACCGAATCCATTCCCAAAGCAGACAAGATCACAGGCCCAGGCAATATTTTTGTAGCCTTAGCAAAAAAGGCAGTATACGGCTATGTGGGGATTGATTCCATTGCCGGTCCCAGTGAAATTCTGGTGCTGGCGGATGAGACGGCCAATCCCAGGTACGTGGCGGCGGACCTGCTTTCTCAGGCGGAGCACGACGAGCTTGCCAGCGCCATCCTGATTACTACCTCCAAAGAACTGGCAGAGAAGGTTTCCGCCCAGGTAGAAGAATTTACCGCCCGGCTGGAACGAAAGGAAATTATCCGCAAATCTCTGGACAATTACGGTCATATCCTGATCGCGGAGACCATGGAGGACGGAATTGAAGCGGCAAATGAGATTGCTTCTGAGCATCTGGAAATTCTCACCGCCGATCCCTTTCAGACTATGACGAAAATCCGCAACGCAGGAGCTGTTTTCCTGGGCGAATACGCCTCTGAGCCCTTAGGGGATTATTTTGCAGGACCTAACCACATATTGCCCACCAACGGCACCGCCAAGTTCTTTTCTCCTTTAAATGTGGACGACTTTATGAAGAAGACCAGTATCATTTCCTATTCCAGAGAGGCACTTGAGAAGGTACATAAGGATATTGAAGCCTTTGCGGAGAGCGAAGGGCTGACGGCTCATGCAAACAGTATTAAAGTAAGGTTTCAGTGAATCACTGCAAATAATCAAGTCACTTGAAAGGCGTGGTAAATAATATGAGCAGAATTGCAGAAATTCAGCGGAAAACAAAAGAAACCGACATTTTTGTCACTTTGGACCTGGACGGTACGGGAAAGAGCGAAATTTCTACAGGAATCGGCTTTTTTGACCACATGCTGGAGGGTTTTTCCAGACATGGTTTCTTTGATTTAAAATGTCAGGTTAAAGGGGACCTTCATGTGGACGGCCACCATACCGTAGAAGACACGGGTATTGTTTTAGGGCAGGCCATCGCAAAGGCTCTGGGGGATAAACAGGGAATTTGCCGTTACGGCTCCTTTATCCTGCCCATGGATGAAACCCTGGTGCTGTGTGCAGTGGATCTCTGCGGCCGGCCTTACCTGAATTTTGACGCTGCCTTTCCCGTAGAGCGGGTGGGAGAGCTGGATACCCAGCTGGTCAGAGAATTCTTTTATGCTCTGTCCTACAGTGCGGGCATGAATCTGCACATTAAGCTGCTGGACGGCATCAATGCCCATCATATGATCGAGGCCATGTTCAAGGCCTTTGGCAAGGCGCTGGATCAGGCGGTCAGCATGGATTCCCGTATTTCTGACGTGCTGAGTACCAAGGGCAGTCTGTAGGAAATACTACAAGAGAGAAAGGTTGAATCAAAAAAATGACAGTTAAGAAATTTGTCCCCTGCATTTATTTATACCACGGACATGCGGTAAGAAGCCTTAAGGATACGGCTGTGGTGGAGACGGATCCCCTGCGGCTGGTACAACTTTATAATGAAAGCGGCGCCGATGAACTGCTGGTATTCGATATGTCGGAGAATGACGAAGAGCATGAGGCGGCGCTGGACCTTTTAAAGGAGATCTGCGCCCTTGCCGAGATGAACGTGACCGGCGCCGGCAACGTGAAGCGCATGGAGGATATTAAAAAGCTGCTGTATGCCGGATGCACGCGGGCGGTACTGGACTATGAAAAGCAGGAGAATATCAACATTACCGAAGAAGTGTCCTTAAAGTTCGGCCGTGAAAAGCTGCTTGCATCCTACAATGATCCGGCCGTGCTGGAAACCAACCGGGAACTGGCGGAAAAATATGTCTGCGGGCTGATTTTGATGAATCCTCATCAAATTCGGGAAACGGAAAGCCTGACGGAGCTGCCCTTTTATGTGCAGATCAATCAGATTGCCCTGAATAAGCTCATGGAAATCCTGGCCTATCAAAATGTGTGCGGTATTACCGGCAATACGATCAACGACAATATCAAAGAGATTGCAACACTGAAGGGAATGTGCCGTGAAAACGGTATTCCTGTAGTGACCTTTGAAGCTGCCTATTCCTGGGCTGATTTTAAGAAAAACAATGATGGCATGGTGCCCGTGGTGGTGCAGGACTACAGGACCCTGGAGGTGCTGATGGTAGCTTATATGAATGAAGAAGCATACAGGCAGACCATAGCCTGCGGACGCATGACTTATTTCAGCAGGAGCCGCAATGAGCTGTGGCTGAAGGGTGAAACCAGCGGTCACTATCAGTATGTGAAGAGTCTCACTGCCGACTGCGACATGGATACCATTCTGGCAAAGGTATCCCAGGTGGGAGCCGCCTGTCATACTGGGGCCAGAAGCTGCTTCTTTCATGAAATTGCCAGCAAGGAGTATGAGGCCAGCGAAAATCCCCTGCAGGTTTTTGAAGACGTGCTGAATGTGATCAAGGACCGAAAACTTCACCCGAAGGAGGGGTCTTATACCAATTATTTGTTCGATAAGGGAATCGACAAGATTTTAAAAAAGCTTGGAGAAGAAGCTACGGAGATTGTAATTGCCGCTAAAAATCCCAACGCCAACGAGGTAAAGTATGAGATGAGCGATTTCCTCTATCATATGATGGTCCTGATGGTGGAGAAGGGTGTGAGCTGGGAAGAGATCACCACGGAGCTGGCAAACCGGTAAGCAAGAAACAGTGCCGTGTTTATCGCATTTTACATAAGCCTTATCGCCAATTTACTTTTTCAAAACCGCTGTGCGGAAATCCTAACAATGACAGAGCATAACTCACATAATCAGGTTCTTCAATGTCATTCTTCACAGCGTATCGTAATAACGTTAAAAAGCTACCGTTTACAGGTAGCTTTTTTCAGGCACAACTCTATATAACACTCTAACATATCCTCTAAAAAAAGTCTAGTATTATTTTTTGTTTTCGCTATACTTGTGTTATAAGTTCAGTCAGACGATGTGAGCAGAAATCCTACAAAACACCGGCGGGTATCCGGTTATTATTCGGCATACAGCATAAAGGAGGGCCCATGAAAAACACAGACAGGAAAGCAGAAGAGCAGTATCTGCAGGAAACCATGCAGGTTATTCAGCGTAATCTTGCAAATTATGGCGGGGAAGTGAGCCGTATGCAGGGCGAGATTGATGAGATGCTGGAGCATTATCACGATAATGACGTGGAGCTTTGGACTCTGCTGAACAACACGATCACTCTGAACGATCATATGAAGCGGGCCATGGAGCGAAACGAACGGGCCAGCCACAAACCCTATTTCGGCCGGATTATTTTCCGGGATGAAACCTTACAAAAGCAGGAATCCCTATATATCGGCAAGGGCGGTATTTCCAAAGACAATACACACTGGATGGTAGTGGACTGGCGGGCGCCCGTGGCCAACGCCTATTATGAAAACGGCCTAGGGAAGTGCAGCTATGCCGCGCCGGAGGGAAAGGAAATCCCCATTGATCTGCAGATGAAAAGGACCTTTGAGATCGAAGAAGGGAAGCTGCTGGATTACTTTGATACGGAAGTGGTGGCCAACGACGATCTGCTGATGAAGTATCTGTCCAAAAATAAAGAGGCCGTACTGGGAGAAATCGTAGCCACCATCCAAAAAGAGCAGAACGAGATTATCCGCAAATCACCTTATCACAATCTGATCGTCCAGGGCGTTGCCGGTTCCGGTAAAACCACCGTAGCCATGCACCGGATTTCCTTTATTCTTTACAATTATCAGGAACGCTTCCGGCCGGAGGATTTCTATATTGTAGGCAGCAACCGCATCCTGCTCAATTATATTACCGGCGTGCTGCCGGATCTGGATGTCCACGGCGTAAAACAGATGACCATGGAACAGCTGTTTATCCGGCTGCTCTACGAGGACTGGGACGAGAAGAAATACCAGGTGAAATCCGTCTCCGGCAGCCGGAATATTGTCAAGGGCACAGAGGAATGGTATTTGAAGCTGGAAAGCTTTATTCGTAAGTTGGAATGGGATACTATACGCCGGGAGAGCGTTTATCTGGATCCCAGGCAGTTTGTGGAAGGCCTGGAGGACGGCAGAAACGGCATTTTTGACAGGCGGGAAGAGGATGAAAAAGCCGGCATCAAACCCAAGCCAGTCTGTCTGGTGGAAAGTGAGGCGGTAGAACGCTATATTACCCAGAATCCCACGGTATCTATCCAAAGTAAGATCAATATGCTCAACGAACGCCTGATCATTAAGATCAAAGACGAATTTTTAGGCAAGGGTGTCAAATATACGGAAAGTGAGCGCAAGGCTATTTTGAAAGCTTACAGAGGCTATTACGGAGGTCGGCAGTGGAAGAAATCCATCTATGAGCTGTATCGGGAATTTCTTGCCTTGCATCCGTGCCGTTCCGCGGATGGCAGCGTTTCATCAGAGTCTGACGGGCGAATGGAGCAGATTGGCATCACCGTCGACAGCCTTTCGGAATCCGCTGACCCCAATACGCTTGACGTGTATGACCTGGCAGCGCTGGCGCTGATTTACAAAAGGGTAAAGGAAACGGAAGTAATCAGCGAGGCTCATCATATAGTCATTGACGAGGCCCAGGACTTTGGGATGATGGCTTACCGGGTACTCCATGCCTGTATCAAGGACTGTACCTATACCGTCATGGGCGACGTGTCCCAAAATATCCACTTTGGTTTTGGATTAAGAGACTGGGAAGCCCTGAAGAAGCTGCTGCTTCCGGATCCCATGGATTCCTTCGGCATCCTGCGCAAAAGCTATCGAAACACCATAGAAATATCGGAATTTGCCACCAATATTCTGCGTCACGGAAGTTTTTCCATTTATCCGGCGGAGCCCATTATCCGCCATGGAAACCAAGTGACCGTGGAACATGCCGCAGCGGATGCTTCCCTGGATGATCTGTTCCGGCGGGCGGCCGAAATCTGCCACGGCTGGCAGACGCAGAAGCTTGATACTATTGCCGTGGTGTGTAGAAATGGTGAAGAAGCCTTAAAAGCGGCAGCACAGCTTTCTCAATATATTGAAATCATGGAGAGCGACCTGGAAAAAGCCGCCTTTGGAAAAGGAATCATGGTGCTGCCGGTGGAATACACCAAGGGTTTGGAGTTTGATGCGGTGTTGATCCTAAATCCCACAAAGGAGGCATATCCTGTGGATGACGGTCATGCCAAGCTGCTCTATGTAGCCGCCACCAGAGCCCTGCACGAGCTGCATATTCTCTGTCAAGGAGAGTGTACCGGTCTGCTGGAGCCGGCACCGGAGCGGGAAACGGCGGAATCGGGAATGCCAGAAACGAAAACGCCGGAGACGGAAATGCCAGAGTCGAAAGCGCCGGAGACGGGAACGCCCGCAATACAGTCGGGGAATGCTGCGGGGCAAATAAATCCGGCTGCAGAAAAGGCTGATGCTGCCGTAATGAAAACAGCGGAAAGAGGGAAGGCCGCAGAAAGCACTACAAAAGTAAAGGTGAAGGCGGACACCTCCGTTTTCCAAAAACAGGAGAAAGTGATGCGCACGAAATTCTCTGGTATTTCGGGAAACTCCGGGGTCAAAAAAACCGGGAAATACTCTGTCACCTCCCTGTATTCCTCATCCACACCGGAGCGGACAGCATCTCCCTGGAGCGATCAGTCTCAGGAGAGGACGCCTGCCACGGCCCAAGTGGTCCCTGGCCATGGGAATATGCCCGCCACCATCCTTGAAAATGCCGCCAAAGCCGCCCCCATCTTCGGAGACATGCCGCCCACGGAGATCCTGCGCCCCAGAGGGCATTCCAAAATCAGCCTTAACGTAAAATGGGTATCCCGACAGGCAGACGGTCTGTATCTGCAGAGTCAGTATGGTACTCTGAGGATCAGTCCGGTAGGAAGTGGTATTCTCCGCATGACCTTTGCCAGAGGAACCATCGTAAAGAGCGATACCCATCCGTTGATCGCCTGGCACAAAATTGACAGCGGCTGGAAATACCGGGACAACGGCAGGACAATAGAGCTTACCACTGGTGAGATCACCGTGCAGGTGGAAAAAGCCGCCGGTGCTGTCAGATACCTGAACGGAAAAGGGAAAGTGCTTTTAAGTGAACGTAAGACGGAGGGCAGACAATGTGATGAACAGGGCACCTGGCTGTTTCTGGAGCTGCAAAAGAGCGAGCAGCTGTTTGCCGGCACATTTGATCCTGCCGTTCAGGGAACGCTGAAACTCAGAAACAGCGCCAGATATATTTCCACAGGAACAGGCCTGCCCCTCCTGCTGTCGGATCAGGGCTACGGCCTTCTGCCGGCGGCATCAGGCGCCGTAATCAGCTGTGACATTCCCGTCTATGGAACTTATCTCTATATGGACGGGCAGGCACAGCAGGACTATTATTTTATCGCTGGAAAACAACAGCAGAATATACTGAACGCCTACAGACTGCTGATTGGGGACCTGTAAAAAACAGTGTACAGAATTTTAAAGATTGCTGCCGCTTATGAAACTAAGCCGCTGTAATTTATTCCGCCTGGGACAGCGTCTCCACCCATTCTTCAAATTTATCCTCATAATCTGCGGAAAGGATCTGATAAATTTTTTCCGCAGTGAGGCCCCAAAGGGAAGTTTTGTATGAATCTATCATCACTACTGCCGCAAAAAGCAGAACTGCCAACAGGACCCGCAGACGGAAAGTGGACTGGGGACGTTCTTGTTCCGGGTCCGGTTCGTCTTCTTCCCACGGGCGCACACTTTCCCTGCCATACAAGATTCGTTCCCGGTCACGCAGATCGTATCTGTCCTCGTTATAACGCGAGCGGATCTGCTGAATCAGCTGCAATTTCTGTTCTGAACTCACATTTTTCATCTTAATAACCATGCCTTTCCACAACCTGCGAATTCTTGACGACGAAAAGCATAGGCTTTTCGTCGTATGGGCCGCAGGCACAATATTCTGAAGGCCTGAAGATACGGAAATGTATTATTTTCAGGTTCATTATAGGATATGCCTTTCGGGTATCAGAAAGAACTTCCTGTCCTTGCCTTGTATTCGTATTTGATGTATAATACACTTATTCAAAACAAGAGATAAAAGCAGCCTTAAGCACTGTAAAGGGGTATTTATGAATAAAGGGAAAAAAATCAGCTCCGTTTTTTTACTGTTATGTCTGTTTATTTCCGCCTGCGGCAGGAATGAAGGAGATGTCGAAGCAAATACGGCAGCTCCCCCGGAAGGCAAGGATTCCGCCACCGGCGACATAAAAAAAACCGTCCAAAACACCGAAAACAAAACGGAAGACGACTTACTGTTCATAAAAGAAATTCAAAGAATACATTTTGAAAACTCTGAGGAAGGCTATCGGGTTCTGAATCAGTTTTACGATACCATGGATGGCAGGATCTATCTGTTCCGGGTAGAGGCTCCTTTGCCAGATAACGCCGAAGCACAGGCAGCTGCGTCAGAAAAGCAGCGGATCTGTCTGCAGATTTACGACAGCGCAGCTCAGGAAACGAAGCAGCATGTGCTGATGCCGGAGATAACGGATTACGAACCCTACTGGATTAATTCAGCGGCACTGACCTCAGAGGGCGAGATTTCTTTGAGGCTTGCAGTGGAAAAGGATCAGGGAACCTGCAACATTGTGGTAAAAACGGATTTGGAGGGTACGGTATTGGAGATTCTTGATCCCGTTCCCGATGAAAAAGAGTATCCCTGGAATAGCGATCCCTTTTCTAACATTAGGGTGTACCACCTGGCAGACGGCAGAACAATTCTCGGCACATGGAACGATACGGCGCAGGAAACTGTCCTGTTCTGGTTCGACGGGAAATCCACACAGGAGATCGGCCGCCTGGAAGAAGGACTTCCCAGTGCCGTCTGCTATGATGAAAAAGGGGGTTTATACTGTATTGGACAAGCTGACAGTGTGTTTCGCTGGAATCCGGAAGAGAACATCCGGGATGATTTGTTCCATTTGTACAGAAACGGAATCTATACAGGCACTGCTTCCGCTCTGTTCCTTTCAGGAGAGGGCGAGATGCTGCTATGTCGTATGAACGACGATAATGTGGAGGTTTACGTTCTCACGGACCAGAAGCCGGACAGCGGCCAAAATGAAATCCGGGTAGGTGTCACTTCGGGAGACAAAACCTATAGTGCACTTGTTTTAATGGAACGCATGGGTACCTACTTTGTCCACGAACCACACGGTGCCCCGGTAGAGATGGAATATGCTGATGGAGATGAAGAGGACTACCGGAATAAAATTTTTGCCGAGCTGGCTGCCGGGAGAGGACCGGACATTATTGTGCTCAGCCCGGAAGACTTTCATCTGTTGGCAGAAAAGGGGCTTGTTCTGGATCTATCGAATATGATCGACAAAGAAATCAAATCACAGATGATTCCGGCGGTATTGGAGATGGGAACCGTTGATGGAAAACTGGTGGGATTTACTCCGCAGGTAGAGTTTTCCTCCATGCTGACTTATGACGGGAGCTGGACCGAAACAAGCTGGACTCCTGCCGAATTCATGGAGCTTACGGAATCCCGTGAGGATTGGGAGCCACTGCTTGGATCTGGAAAGGCAGGGGCCTCTTCCTGGTCTCTCTTTTATAATTTATTTTTTTACGCTCTAAATCATTCGTCCCTTCTGGATTTGGAACAGGGAATCAGCCGCTTTGACAGCGAAGAATTTATCCGGATGCTGAAACTGTGTAAAAAATACGGCAACAATCAGGAACTCACGCACATGGAAAGCGACGAAATGATTGCCAGGCTGCGGGAAGGAAAGATCGCCGCGCAATACGTTACGATCTACGATTTTCTTGGATTTTCCCGTGTTATGACAGAATACGGCGAAGAGTGCCATATGGTCGGTATGCCTATGAATGAGGGAAGCGGCACATTTGTGCATCCATATTCCTATTTTTACATGGCGGTCAACGCCAATACAAAGCGTAAAGAAGAGGTCCAAAATTTTATTAATTATATGTTAAGCTATGAACAGCAGTTTACCGTCTCCGGAGGCTGCAGCGTCAGGCTGGACGTCCTTCGGGATAGTGTGTTTATGGATGCCGACGGCAATTACAGAGTGCGAAGGACTAACGGTCTGGGAGAGAGTTCTTATATCTATCTGAAAATGTATGATACAAATTTTTTAAAGCCGGACGGAACTCCCTGGTTGGAGGAATTTATGGATTTTGTGGAAAACTGCCAGCCAGAGCCGGACACTCCAAAGGCAGTTTACAATATTCTGCGCGAAGAACTGGCAGGCTATTTTGATGGAGACCGAAGCGCGGAAGAGACTGCACAGATAGTACAAAACAGAATTCAGCTCTATCTGGATGAACAGAAATAAATATCGGAGGGTGGGTATCATGAAAAAGGTCAATCAAAGGAGAATATTTCGTGTAGCAGCAATACTTTTGACGGGGTGTCTGCTTTTGTCCGCCTGCGGCGCAGACGGCAGAGCGGGAACTGTCGGGTCTGCAGGTCCGGAAAACAATCAGTCAGGCAACGGTTCCGAAAACAATGAAACAGATAATAACGGGTCGAACGGTATGTCGGTTTCTAATTCCACTGCGATGATCACAGAAAATAAGCTGTATCTGCAAGGACGTCAGAATATACAGTTTCATGAGCCGGAATCCGGTTACCAGGCAATGAATTATTTTTTTGATGTTTATGACGGAAAAATTTACCTGTTCCGTCCGGAGACTCCCGCTCAGGGAGGCAATGCCGCTGACAGACAACGGCTTTGCGTACAGACCTTTGACAGTAAAACCCAGGCCGTCGAGCAATATTTCCTGACGCCGGAGGTTCCAGGGCTCACGGATTATACCTTTTATTCCGTGGGGCTGACCGCGGACGGCGAAATTTCCATGAAACTTTTTGACTTGAACGGAAATGAGAATTCCTATTTTTTAGCTAAAATGGATCTTGCGGGAAACATGCTGGAGACGGCGGATTCCTTTCCTGACGAAGCGGAATATCCCTGGAATATGGATTTTTATTCCAGTCAAAAGGCCTATCACCTGGCAGACGGCAGAACAGTCTTAAGCAGCTGGAATATGGATACATTTACCGCTGTTTTGACCTGGTTTGACGGCAAAAGCGGCCAAATCATTACCCAAATAGAAGGCGGAACGCCTCAGGCAGTCTGCTGTGATGCCGACGGACTTTTATACTGTCTGGCAGGCGGCGTCCTGCTTCGTCTGGACCCGGAAAAGAATACGCAGGATGAGTTGTTCCGTCTGAATGAAAACGGGATTGATTTCAGCGTCAACTTTGCCCTGTTTCCTGTTGATGAAGGAATGCTGCTATGCCGCATGGATAAAGATGAATTACTGATCTATATGCTCACCGCTCAAAAGCCCGTAAATAAGGAAGAAATCGTGCTGTCCTGTCCCGGCGGGACCGACGGTATGACGTATATTCAGCGCAAAGCATCCACCTTTTCCTATGATACAGAAGGGCTTCCCATTAAGCTGGAGACGGCGGAAAGCGAAGCCTATCAGGAGGATTACCGCAACCGGATTATGGCTGAACTGGCTGCTGGAAAAGGCCCGGACATGCTGCTGCTCTCCAGAGACGATATTGCTCTGCTGGCGGACAAAGGGTATCTCTGCGACTTGTCCGATCTGATTCCGGAAGATGTAAAGGCCCAAATGATCCCCTCCGTATTAGAGCTGGGGACCGTAAACGGAAGACTGGCAGCCATCACTCCCCAGGTGGAATTCAATACCATGATCACCGGCAATCAGACCTGGGAAAAAGACCATTGGAATATATCCGAATTCAAGGAACTGCTGGAATCCAGAGATGACTGGGAAATGATGTTCAGCTTTTTCAATTCCAATACGGATTTTTATTCCCTCTATTACTGGATGTTTGGAAACGGCATTATAAACTCGCCGCTGCTGGACCTGGAGCAGGGCATCAGCCACCTGGACAGTGAGGACTACGTAGAAATTTTGGAGCTTTGTAAAAAGTACAGTGAAAAGAACGTATCGCTGGACGGAGATGAGATCGACGCCTTGCTGAAGGAAGGAAAAATTGCCGCCAAACGTGTTGTCATTTACGATTTGGTCAATTTTTCAACGATGATGAGCCGGTACGGCGAGGATTGCCATTTGGTGGGTACTCCTTCGGAAAGCGGCAGCGGAAGCTACGTGGAAGCTTATTCCTTTCAGTATCTGGCCGTAAACGAGAATTCCCCTCACAAGGAAGAAATCAAAAATTTTCTCGCCTATTTGTTGAGTTATGAAAACCAGTATACAGTAGAGGGCTGCAGTGTTCGCCTGGATGTTTTACGTGACAGTGTGACGGAGCACTATAATAGATATATGATCCGCCGTTCCGCCGACCCCGACGATAATCAATTCATACTGCTGGAAGACTTAAAACCGGACGGAACCCCCTGGCTGGAGGAATTTCTTGATTTTGTAAAAAGCAGTGAGCCGGCACCGGACATGCCGGATGAACTTTCGGCAATTATAGGAAGCGAGCTGCAATCCTTTTATGAAGGAGGACGGAGCGCCAGAGAGACGGCGGACAATATCCACAACCGGGTACAGCTCTATCTGGACGAAAGAAAATAAACGGCAAATCAGCCATACAAGCGGAAAGGAATATCAATATTTATGCTGCGGGAAGACAGGCTTGCAATTTCGGATGATATTTTAATGAAAATAGAGAAACCGGAGCGGTATATCGGCCATGAAGTAAACTCTGTGTTAAAGAATAAGGATGAAATTGTCGTCCGCTTCTGCATGTGTTTTCCCGACGTCTATGAGATCGGTATGTCCCATTTGGGGATCCAGATCCTGTATGCCATGTTTAATTCCTGGGAGGACGTTTGGTGCGAGCGGGTGTATTCCCCCTGGCTGGACCTGGACAGGATCATGCGGGCGGGAAATATCCCTCTGTTTGCACTGGAATCCCAGGAGCCGGTAAAGAATTTTGACTTTCTGGGTATCACCGTTCAGTACGAAATGTGCTACACCAATATTCTGCAGATTTTGGATCTGGCACAGATTCCCTTGATTGCTGCTGAGAGGGGAGAGGAATGCCCCATTGTAATCGGCGGCGGTCCCTGTACCTATAATCCGGAGCCGCTGGCAGACTTTTTTGATTTATTTTATATTGGCGAAGGTGAAACACAATATCGCCGCCTGCTGGATGTGTATAAGGAGTGCCGGGACGCCGGAAAAAGCCGCGAAGAATTTTTATTGCAGGCTGCAAAAATTCCCGGCATGTATGTACCTCGTTTCTACGAGACTGTCTATAACGACGACGGCACCATTAAAAGTTTTCATCCTACGCGGGAAGGTGTCCCGACAATGGTCACCAAGGAAATCCAAATGGATGTTACAAACACCTATTATCCCATGAAGCCTGTGGTTCCTTTTATCAAGATTACCCAGGACAGGGTAGTGCTGGAGATTCAAAGAGGCTGTATCCGGGGCTGTCGTTTTTGTCAGGCAGGCCAGATGTACCGTCCGGTGAGAGAACGTGATGTGGAGACCCTGAAGCAGTGGGCCATGGAAATGTTGGAAAATACCGGCCAGGAGGAAATTACCTTAAGCTCCTTAAGCTCCAGCGATTACAGCAGACTGCCGGAGCTGATTGATTTTCTGCTGGCGGAATGCGGCAGGCGGCATATCAATATCTCTCTGCCTTCTCTGCGCATTGACGCCTTTTCTCTGGATGTTATGAGAAAGGTGCAGGATGTCAGGAAATCCAGCCTGACCTTCGCTCCGGAAGCCGGCAGCCAGCGGCTGCGCAACGTGATTAATAAGGGGCTGACGGAGGAAGCTATTTTAAACGGAGCGGCACTGGCATTTGAGGGCGGTTGGACTAGAGTAAAGCTCTATTTCATGCTGGGTCTGCCCACGGAAACAGAAGATGATATACGAGGGATTGCGGAGCTCAGCAATCAAATTGCCGCCACCTTTTTTGATACCGTGCCAAAGGAAAAGCGGACAAACGGGAAGGTACAGATTGTGACCAGTACCTCCTTTTTCGTGCCCAAGCCCTTTACACCGTTCCAGTGGGCAAGGCAGTGCACGGAAGAGGAATTTATTGAAAAAGCATACCAGACCCGGAAAGCCATTTCGGAGCAGCTGAATCAAAAGAGCATTAAATACAACTGGCATGAGGCCGATGCCAGTGTGATGGAAGGCGTGCTGGCCAGAGGAGACAGGCGGCTGGGCCAGGTGATCCGCAAAGTGTATGAAGCGGGCAGTATTTACGATGCCTGGGGAGAATGCTATCATCATGAACGCTGGATTGAGGCCATAAAAGAATGTGGATTGTCTGTGGATTTTTACACCCACCGGGAGCGTCCCCTGGACGAAATTCTGCCCTGGGATTTTATCGACTGCGGCGTCACAAAGGAATTTTTAAAACGGGAATGGGAAAAAGCCCGGCAGGAAGAGATTTCAGCCAACTGCAGACAGCAGTGTCAGGGCTGCGGTGCCGCTAAATTCGGAGGCGGAGTCTGCACGGAGGAAAGAGTATAAAGAGAAAGAACCGGCATTTTTTGCAGGCGAACAAGTTCACCTTGGGAGCTTGGTCGCCTTGAGTATTTGGTCGCCTTGGGAGCTTGGTCACCTTGGGAGCTTGGTCACCTTGGGAACTTGATCGCCCTGAAAATGTGAGATTCCATAAAGCGTAATTATGGAGGTTAGTGTGAAGGTAAGAGTGAAATTTCGAAAATACGGTCCGGTCCGTTTCATCGGGCACTTGGATGTGATGCGATACTTCCAGAAGGCAATTCGAAGGGCCGGCCTGGACATCGCTTATACAGGGGGATACAGCCCTCATCAAATTATGACCTTTGCTGCGCCCCTGGGAGTGGGTCTGGAAAGCAACGGGGAATATATGGATATTGAGCTGCATTCCCTGCAGTCCTGTCAGGATGCAGCAGACAGACTGAACGCCGTCAGCGTATACGGAATAGAGACTGTATCTGCAAGGGTGCTTCCAGACAATGCAGGAAATGCTATGGCCAGCGTAGCCGCCGCCTCTTACACCGTCTGTTTCCGGGAGGGCAGAGCTCCAAAAACAGACATTTTCCTTCTTCTTCCCTCCTTTCTGGCAAGAGAATCCATTCCATATATAAAGGAGACCAAAAAGGGCACCAGAGAGCTTGACTTAAGAGCCGGTATTTATGAAATGAGCTGGGATGGCAGAGCCTTTTCTATGCTGCTGGATGCCTCTAGTGCGGGAAACATTAAGCCAATTCAGGTAATAGAAGCCCTTTTGGATCAGGCAGGCGAAAAACTGCAGGAAAATGCGCTGCTGATCACACGGGAGGATCTTTATACCCGCATTGAGCCTGCTGAAGAAGTAGATGCCGCGGATGATAATAGCTCACAGGTGAGCCATATAAAGCAAAAAAGCAAGGATTTACGAAACGAATTCGTATCTCTGGGAGAAATTGGAAGCATGGAGATAACTGTATGAGTCGTAATATTATCGAAAAGTCAGCCGTTACCATTACTGAGGCGGAAACCGCGATCCGGAAAACAGAAGAGGGTAAGCTGATCTTTACCCGTTATCGGAATAAAAACGGTGTCTTCCTGATCCGACGGGACCGGCTTACCGCCGCAGCGTTTCCCGATGACAGCAGAGTGGGCGGAATTTATCTGGCCAGGGTTGCAAATGTGGTGAAAAATATTAACGCTTGCTTTGTAGAAATTGGGCCCGGAGAAATCTGCTTCCTGCCTATGAAAGAGGCCCGTATTCCTTTTTTGACAAATCGTCCCTTCGACGGACGGATTCTGGAAGGAGACGAGCTGCCTGTGCAGATCGTCAGGGACGCTCAGAAAACGAAACAGCCCTCAGTAACAGCTCATATTTCCCTTGCAAACGATTATTTTGCCCTTACTCCGGATTTGCAGAAGGCCGGATTTTCCGCAAAGCTTACCAAAGAACAGCGAAACGGGTTAAAGAGCCTGCTGGAAGAGGCAGGAATCCTGTGCGGCGGCTGTCTGGTGCCGTTGAAGGCTAATAATATAGGAAATGGCAATATGGCACCTGCTTCAAATGACAGTGATCTGATTTTGACAAAAAGCAGTGATTTTCCGCCAGTTCCTGAAGGGATGCCTGCTCCCGGACTGATTGTCAGGACAAGGGCCGCCGAGTTCGCGGAAGGAACGCCGGCGCAGCTTAAGGAACAGTTTCTGCCGCTGTGGCAGGAATATATAACCTTTTTCAGAGAAGCCTCTCATCGAACCTGTTACAGCTGCCTGAAAAAGGCAGATACTATAGATAACCTTATGGATCGTATTCTGAATCAGCTGATAGATGTCAGTGAGTTTTCGGAGATTGTAACCGACGATCAGTCCCTGTATCCGCAAATAGAGGAATACTTTAAAGCTCACCTGCCGGAAACGTCCCTGCGTTTGTACGAGGATTCTCTGCTTTCTCTGTCAAAACTTTACAGCTTGGACAGCAGGGTAGAAGAGGCACTGAACGTGCATGTATGGTTAAAATCCGGCGGCTATCTCATGATCCAGCCAACAGAAGCCCTAACGGTAATCGACGTGAATTCAGGTAAATACGAGGGGCGGAAGGAGGATGCCTTTCTTAAGGTAAATCTGGAAGCTGCAGAAGAGATTGCGCGTCAGATCCGCCTGCGAAACCTTTCTGGAATCATTATCGTAGATTTCATCAATATGGAAGAGAGTAAGAGCAGAGTGGCAGTGATGGAATGTCTGAAGGAAAACGTGCGTCGAGATAAGGTGAAAACTGTGGTGGTAGATATGACACCATTAGGACTGGTGGAAATAACACGTAAAAAAATTACAAAGCCACTCAGGGAAGCACTGTCAGAGAAAAAATAAAAAGTTTAATCCGTAAGAAAACTATAAATTACAACAATAGGAGATTGTTATGGTGGAGTTTATAAACTTTCAAAAAGTCAGAGACGGAAAATACCTGAAAAATTACGAGATTACTTATTTGAATAAGTCAGGTCATGAAAAGAAATATGAGATCGTGAGCCGCAGGGAATTACAAGGCATAGAAGATGTAGGCGGTAAGCCCAGCGGCGTGTCCATCGTAGCCACTTGTGAGGGGAAATTGCTTCTTTTGCATGAATTTCGTATGGGAGTAAACAGAACTGTCTATAATTTATGCGCCGGGATGCTGGAAGCTGATGAATCAATCGAAGATTGCATCGCCAGAGAGCTTTATGAAGAAACCGGATTGCATGTAAAATCTATTAAGAAGATACTCCCGCCTTCTTTTGCAGCAGTGGCAATTTCAGACACTACCACCTACATTGCTTTTGTGGAAGCCGAGGGTGCTCTTGAAGATCACACCTCCGAAAACGAACAAATTGATGCAAAATTTTATTCCCAGGATGAAGTTCTGCGGCTTCTGGAAACAGAACCCTTCAGCTCCAGGGCTCAGATGGCAGCTTATTTCTTTGCAGAATACGGCCTGTAGAATAAGAAGGGAGTGTAACATACGGAGAACTTTTCAGAGAAAGTTCCAACTATGCGCAAAAGACAACTTTAACGAATAGTTGTGCCGGCAGGTAACTTGCTATTAGTTGCTTAATTCTGGAATCAGGATTTCAACCTCACAACCGGTATAGCTGTTTTCTGCATTCAGACCGGCTTTATTTTTACAAACTGCGGAAACAGACAGCAACCGCTGACAAAACAAAACAAACGCCATATTTATGCTTCTTCATAGTTACACCTCATATGTAGATCAGGATGAAGAATATACTGTTGCTTTTCAGGCATACTTCAGGTATTCTTCATCCTGTATTAACAGCTTGTGATCCTGCATTTACTTCATGTCGGGCCCTGAACCGGCTTCGTCTGCGGGCTTTCTGTCGGCAGAAGCGACTTTTCCTGCCAGAAAGCCTGAAAGTACTGCCTGCAAATCCACGCCGGTGGATTCCTTTAAGCCGTCTGTCACCTGCACAACCGTTCCCATAATATCCTTCATCAGCTTAGAAGAATTCCCATCCCCATACATCGTAATTTTGTCAACGCTGTTAAGAGGTTCTGCCGCATTCTTAACCACCTCAGGCAGGGCCTTAAAGTACATTTCCAGAACGGCGGCTTCGCCCATCTTTGCCATGGCTTCTGCTTTTTTCTCAATACCTTCCGCTTCGGCCACAGATTTTGCCCGAATGGCTTCCGCTTCTGCGAGTCCCCTGGTGCGAATACCTTCCGCTTCCTGTTCCATAGTAAATTTCTTTGCTTCCGCCTGAGCTTTCATGGCCTCGGCTTCCTTCTCGGTTTCAAATTTCTTTGCCTCTGCCTCCCGTTGACGCTCATAAAGCTGAGCATCTGCCTGTTGCTGCTTTGCAAATCTTTCCGCCTCGGCCTTTTTCTTAACCTGGGCATCCAGCGCCTGCTCCATAACCTCCGCTTCCCGCTGCTTTAAAAGGATTTCCTTTTCCTGCTTTGCAATATTGGCGTTAGCAGTGGTAATTTCCACCGTTTTACGCTGTTCCTCTTCCTGAATCTTGTAAGCAGCGTCCGCTTCAGCCTTTTTAATGTCGGATTCCCGCTTTAGTTCAGCCTTTTGGATGGAAAGCTCATTCTGTTTCTTAGCAATTTCGGATTCTGCATTTACCTCGGCTTCATTGGCTTCACGCTTTGCATTCGCCTGGGCCTTGGCGATTTCCTTTTCACTCTCAGCCCTGGAAATTGCCGCATTCTTCTGGATCTTAACAATATTGTCCACACCCAGATTTTCTATAACGCCGTTGCCGTCCACAAAATTCTGCACATTAAAACTGATAATATCCAAGCCCATGGCCGCAAGATCCGGCTCGGCGTTCTCTTTTACCAACATCGCAAATTTCTGACGGTCGGACACCATTTCCTCCAGGGCCATCTTACCCACGATCTCACGGACATTGCCTTCCAGAACTTCTCTGGCCACTCGCCCGATATATTCGGCGTTCTTATTCAGAAAGTTCTGGGCAGCCAGTTTCAGTCGTTCTTCATTGTCGCTGATCTTCACATTAACCGTAGCATCTACATTAATATTAATATAGTCTGCGGTAGGCACTGCATTGGAAGTCTTTACATCAATGGGAATCAGTTGAAGGTTAAGTTCATCCTTTCTCTCAAGGAACGGAATCTTTACCCCGGCTTTACCGATTAATACCTTGGGATTCTTTCTCAAGCCGGAAATGATAATCGCCGTATCCGGCGACGCCTTGACATAGCCCGTAAAAAAGATTAGAAGAATGAAAAGGACTACAGATGCAGCAATAATACCGATAATCATAGAAAATCCTCCTTGTGTTTATAACATATGTTTTTATCTTTGGCCTTATTAATGCTTCTTTATATTATGACTTTGATTAATGGCATATATCCTCTGAATCAAGATAAATTGTAAAGGGACCGTCATTTAACAGAGAAACCTTCATCTCGGCGCCGAAGCTCCCCTCTTCCACTACTGCCGTTTCCAGCCGGCAGCGGTCAATTATGTATCGGTACAGAGCATTTGCCGGCTCCGGTGCCCCGGCGTCCGTAAAGGAAGGGCGATTACCTTTTCTGCAATCCGCATAAAGGGTAAACTGGGAAATCAGAAGCAACTGCCCTCCCACTGTTTTCAAATCCAGATTGATCTTGTCGTTTTCGTCGTTAAAGATACGCAGACCCAGGAGCTTTTTCACCATTTTGTCAGCGATTTCCTCATTATCCTGCCCGCTGATGCCGATAAAGACCAGCAGACCCTTGCCGATCCTGCCGACAACATTACCTTCCACAGATACGCTTGCTTCATTTACCCTTTGTATCAGAAATCTCATTTTGATCAGTATCCCCTTTGCCCTTTGTCAATTTAACCCATCTGTGACGCTTTTGGGATTCCGTTTTTTCTCCCGGCTTTGTTGCTTTGCCCTTTTCTTCCGGAATAATTTCATGGAATCCGCTTTCATCCACATATTCCAGTCTTTCATACTTCACGGATTCAGTAGGCATATTTTTTTTGTCCAGAGCCATGTTTACGGCAGCACGGACAGCCGCATAAAGTACTGCCAAGATAGGTACGCCGATAATCATGCCAAACACACCCAGCAGCCCGCCAAACAAAGTAATTGCAAAGATAACCCAGAACCCGGTCAAGCCGGTAGAACTTCCCAAAATCTTCGGCCCAATTATATTGCCGTCCACCTGCTGTAATATCAGAATAAACACTACAAAATACAGACAATTTAAGGGATGCAGGGGATCCACCACAAAAATCAGCAACGTACAGGGTACGGCACCCAAAAAAGGTCCAAAAAAAGGAATAATATTTGTCACACCAATGATAACACTGACCAATGCCGCATAAGGCGTCTTCATGATGGAAGTTCCAACAAAACACAGGATACCAATAATAATTGAGTCAACAATCTTCCCGCCTAAAAATCCGATGAAAGTTTGATGAGTAAATCGAAAATTTTTAATTAATGTATTGGACGTTTCTTGTTCAAATATGGCATAAAGAACCTTTTTGGCCTGACCAGCAAATTTTTCCTTGCTGGCCATCATGTAAATTGATATCACAAATCCGATGATAAAATCCCATAAAACACCAAACACGCCAATTACGCTTAAAGAAACCGTTTTAATCAACCCGGCTGCCGTGTTGGGAAGGTCGTTTGTAACCCAGGTTTCAAGTTCACTGGAATACTTCGTAACGGTTCTGATCACATAGTCCCCTGCCTCCGGATTATCCTCCAGTACCTGATTCAGCCATTTGGTGATATTTGCAACGTATGAGTCAAAATTTACGGCAATGTTCTGAACGCTGGGAACAATTTGGGATATTAACATATACAGCAAAAAATAGATCAATCCCACAAACAAAAAAGCTGTAATCAAAATACTAATTCCACGAATAACGGATTTCGTTTTCTTTCCCTCTCGGATCTTCAGCTTTTTGCAAAGAGGAAAAAGCATCTTCTGTTCCACAAAATTTAAAACAGGTGTAAGCAGATAAGCAATCGCCATTCCAACCACTACCGGCATCAAAATGTCCGTAATGGTCTTGATGCCGGATCTGATGTTGGAACTGTGAAACACAAAATAGTAAAAAACGATTGCGGCTGCGATTGCCAGAAATGCGGTAAGTCCCCAGCGAAAATATTTATTATTAATTTTAAACTTCATCAGGTATCCCTTCTTCAGTGTTTTGATATACTTATCATACACTTTATTTTCCGATACCACAAGTATTTCTTTTTACGATACCTGAATAACAGGCATCAGACTGAAACGAATAAAGAAGCCTCTGTCGTGCTGACAAACCGGGCAAACATAGGGCGCGCTGGTCCCCTTATATACAAATCCGCAATTTAAACACATCCACTCTTCTTCCACATCGGACACAAACAATTTTCCTTCTTTTATCAGCTCCGCATATTTTCCAAACCGGTCCCCATGTGTTTTTTCAATATTGGCAATCTGGAAAAAAGAAGCCGCGATTCGGTCAAAGCCTTCTTCCTTTGCTTTTTCTCCAAAATTTTTATATACATCATTATGCTCTTCATATTCATTGTGCTGGGCCATGCTGAGCAGATCGGCTATATCATCGGATACATCTACAGGATAACCACCGTCGATAAAAATTGTACTGCCTGCCATCTCCTTTAGATGCCGATAGAAAATCTCCGCATGCTCCTTTTCCTGCGAAGCGGTAAATGCAAATACGGTGCTGATAACGTACATGCCATTCTTTTTCGCCTGGGATGCGGCAAAGGTATAGCGGTTACGTGCCTGGCTTTCCCCCGCAAATGCCCTCATCAGATTATCCTTTGTTATACTGTTTTGAAACTCCACTGCCATAATAACATTCTTCCTTTCTAAATTTTTAGTTGTTTTAAGTATATCCTCTGTTTTTTAAAATATAATTCCTCTATTGTCTTTCCTGCAAAAAAATAATAAAATGTAAGTACATTAGGAGCGGGATTTTGTGATTTTGCTTCGAAGAATCTTGGAGGTTTGTATGAAGTTACAGCAGGTACTAAGTTATGTCCGCAGAGCTGTGGATGACTATAGCATGATTGAAGAAAAAGATAAAATTGCAGTCGGAATCTCCGGCGGTAAAGATAGTCTGACACTTCTCTATGCCCTTCATGGCCTCAGACGCTTCTATCCACTGTCGTTTGATATTCATGCCGTTACCGTAGACCTTGGATTTGAAAATCTAAATCTCTGCCGGATCAGAGAGCTTTGCGCCGCTCTTGAGGTAGAATATACCGTAGTAAAAACGGATATTGCTCAGATCATTTTTGAGGAACGCCGCGAAGAAAATCCCTGTTCCCTCTGTGCTAAGATGAGAAAAGGTGCTTTGAATCAGGCCATTCAAGAAATCGGCTGCAATAAGATAGCTTATGCTCACCATAAGGATGATGTGGTAGAAACCATGCTGATGTCTTTGATCTTTGAAGGACGTTTTCACACCTTTGCTCCGGTGACCTACCTTGACCGCATGAAACTCACTGTGATTCGTCCTCTTATGTATATGAATGAAGCGGATGTGATTGGCTTTGTTCATAAGTATGATGTTCCGGTAGTAAAAAGTCCCTGTCCTGCAGACGGTCATACAAAACGGGAATATGTCAAAAACCTATTAAGATCACTTAACCAGGAAAATCCCGGTGTTAAGGAACGGATGTTTACTGCAGTCATCAACAGTAATCTAAAGGGTTGGGCGAAAAAATAATTTGGAGGGTTTAACAATAATGTCTGTAGTGAATCAAAACAATTACCATGATGAGCAAAACAAACAAAACATACTGAAAATGCGTACAGTGCTGGAAACGCTCCCTTCCTTCTGCCGTACTTTTTTTCGGGGAATAGAAGAATATACCTCTTCCCGCACCAGACTGGCTTACGCATATGATCTTCGGCTTTTTTTTGAGTTTTTGCATGAAAAGAATCCGATCTGTGCCAAAACGGAAATAAAAGATTTTCCTCTGGAAGTTCTGGAACAGTTGACAAGAATCGACATTGAGGAATATTTGGAATATATGTCCTATTATGAGAAGGATGGTCGGGAAATCACCAATGATGAGCGCGGTAAAGAAAGAAAGCTGGCTGCACTGCGCAGCTTTTACAATTATTTTTATCAGAGTGAGTTGATAAAAAGCAATCCTGCCGCTTTGGTGCCAATGCCTAAGAAACATGCCAAAGAAATAATACGTCTGGAGCCCAATGAGGTTGCAATGTTGCTGGACCAGGTTGAGGATGGGACAAAACTGACAAAAAAAGAGCTGGAATACCATAAAAAAACAAAAGTAAGAGATGTGGCACTTTTGACTTTGCTGTTGGGAACCGGCATTCGTGTTTCAGAATGTGTCGGTCTGGACATTCAGGATGTTAATTTTGACGTGTGCGGAATTAAAATACGTCGCAAGGGCGGCTACGAGGCCGTTATATATTTTGGTGAAGAAGTGGAAACAGCCCTCCTGGATTATCTTGAGGAACGACATCATATTATCCCGGAACAAGGACATGAAAATGCACTTTTTCTCTCGCTGCAAAACCGTAGAATGGCTGTGCGCTCTGTAGAAAACCTGGTTAAAAAATATGCTTCCAGAGTCACTACCTTGAAAAAAATCACACCGCATAAACTGCGGAGCACTTATGGTACCACGCTGTATCAAGAAACCGGAGATATTTATCTGGTGGCTGACGTGTTAGGCCATAAGGATGTCAATACCACCAGGAAGCATTACGCTGCCCAGGATGACGAAAGACGCCGCCGGGCGGCAAATGTTGTACGGCTGCGGGAAAAAGGAGCGGACGATTTGACCCATTGATAAGTTTTTTGCAAGCATCATATATTGCAGTAACATCTATCATTTTTACTATTTATATATATTTCATGCTCGGATATATTTTCATATTCCGGCAATGTACCAAGTGCATTTCTTATAATGTATTTTCCCAATAAATTATAGTTGTCCGCTTCCGATCCTTTGCCATTTAAAGGTTTGCCCGTAATCCAGCCTTTTCGCAGTAAATTCAACAGCCACTCTTTCTTTTGCGCTATCAGTGCTTTCGTCTTTTCATTGTTGATGTCTGTAAAGGCCATAAGTAAATAGGAAAGAGGTAGTCCCTTTTGTATTGCCGCCTGTCCTGGCCCAAAAGAAAGGAAGGTATCACCCAGGGGGGACAGTAATTTATCTTCCCATTCCAAATCATCCGGACATACTGCGGAGAGCAATCTCAACACACTGATTCCGGTTGTCGCACATTCACCCTGCATACATGAATTTCCATAGCATGTACTTTTCAGCCTGAATAATACTTTATCTGCCATCTCATTTATTTTCTCATGTTCAGGTGCATAGCGGAAAAGCAATCTGATAATTTCCAGTTCATAATGATTTGCATACAATATATTTGTTTTTGGCAGAAAGCCCTGAACAAGTCTTAACTTTTTATTTCCGTGATATGGCGGTATATAATAATTTGGATATATACTGTCCGTCTCCGGGTTTACCCGCATACACTTTTTATATTTCCAAACAGTCTCTTTCTCGCATATTCCATTTAATAAAACGGATACTGCTTCCTTTTTCTCTGAATTTGATATATCTTCACCAAATATTTCTTTTTTGTTAAACTCCGTAAGAATCTTATAATTTTCCAAAGGTTACACCTCCGTTATACCTAACCGTCTAAACTTTAATATCTGAATTCCGCTGAATAATATGGAATGATCAGACTCTGCCCGGTCACAAGTCTTCCGTCTGTATCCAGATGATTGATGCGCAGTACCTCTGCGATATAACTGTTTCTGTCTTTGTAATAGTCACCGTCCGCGTACTCCCCTGCAATTTCCCACAAACTCTCTCCCTCTTTCACGGTAATCTGCTTATAATATTTAAAGCCGCTGCTTGCACTTGATCTAAGAGCACCATAGGAAATCACGCAGATTAACACTATACATACAGTAGCGAACACGGTAAGAAAAACCATTGCTGCCTTCCGTCTGCACTCTTTGCGAAGACGCAGGGCGCGCCTATAATGTCTGAGCTCCCTGTCACTCATCTCCTGAATATTTGCAAGTCTTTTCCCGGTGTTCTTACTCATGTTTTCATCTCCCTGCCCGTCCGTATGTTCGGAACGTTTGTTCTGTAATTTGCATTATATTATAGGAACAAATGTTTGTCAACAGGAAAATCGAACATATTTTCTATATCTTTTCTATGTCATATGATCTATGCAGACGATCACGGCTGATGATCCGCTGCTTTTTCAGCCCGAAAAAACTTTAGCCCCTGCTCTCTGCAGATTTTTCTAATCATAATAACGGCAATAACCGCCGCCAGGATACCGCTGCAGGTGTTACTTACTACCATTACTATCCCGACACTGATATTTCCCAGATTCGTAAACTGTTGCAGCGCCCATAATACCGGGATGCGGAATACAAACACGCGGCAGAAATTCATAAACAGCGTGATTTTTGTTTTTCCAAACCCGTAAAGAAGACCCATAACCGCAGCATTTACGCCTAGCGGTACGGCTCCCAGTGCTTCCAGGCGGTAAACTTCCGCTATCATTCCGGCAAATTCGGCATTTCCCTTTGAGAACAGCCATGACAGCGGTCCTAAAAAAATAAGTGATAATGTCATGAAAAAAAGTCCGCACAAGACATTAATGGCAAGCGTCCACTTAAATGCCGAGAGCGCCCTGTCAGGTTTTTTCGCTCCCAGATTCTGGCTGATTATAGCCGTTCCGCCCTCCTGAAAACCGTTCTGAGGCATAGTGGTAATTCCTCCGATATTATTGGATATTCCCAGGGCTCCCACTGTCAGGGAGTCATAAACAGTGCTCATGGAGTTGACCACTACCTTTCCCATTGCAAATGCTGCCTTTTCTACGATCACCGGTATGGACAGCCCGATCATTGGCTTTACCACCTCTGATTTAAAGGCGATCGCTTTTAGAGAAAAGCCAAATACATTTTCACCCTGATTCAGGTTAATCACTGCAGCCGTCAGCATAACCAGCTGAGACAAAATGGTCGCGATGGCGATCATGGTCACATCGCCCGCCAAACCGTATACAAACCAGGCTGTCAGGCCGAGCTTTACTACGATTACCGACATGTTCAGATAAAGAATACGCCTGGAATTGCCCCGGACCCTTTCGATGGCGATGTATACACTGTTGAAAAAGGTGATCACCATGGCGACCAGTTCCAGAATAAAATAAGTGCTTCCTTCCGCGATAAACTCTTCAGGCGTATTCATAAGTCGAAGAAACTGCGGCGTAAAGGGCGCCAGAAACAGTAATATTCCGCCTCCCAATACTGCGCACATGGCAAACAGCGTGCTGACCCTGCGCTTTACCAGTTCATATTTTCCAGCTCCGTAAGCTTCGCTGATTTTGATGCTGGAACCCACTGCCAGTCCGCCTCCAATAGCCGAAAGCATCAAATGAATCTGAGACAGATAAGCCACGGCAGACACCGTAGAATTACCGATATGGGATGCCATCAAGGTATCCAATATCTTAAAGAGCTGATTCAGACTCTGATAAAGAGCCAGAGGCAGTCCCAGCTGAAGCACTACCTTTCCCATATGTCCGTTCTGGGCAAACTCTCTGAATTTCTCGTCTTTTTTTGACAAAAATGTCTTCATCACATTTTCTCCTTAGCCATTGCATATTTTTGCCTGTTGACTGTTTCAACAGCTATATGATATAACAAAAATAAGAGTAATTATACCGTTTTTAAGCTGATTATCAAGTGATTTTACAGATTTTTTGTTCTTTAAATCAATGACTGCACTGCATAGAATATGTATCCGTAAAAGGAGGGTGTCCCTATGAGTATACCGGAAGCAAAAACAATTAATCCACCGGTTCAAAAAGATAAAGCTGCCGGACCGGAAGAAGCATACAGAAATGTGGTAAGTGAATTTATGGTGGAACGTGCCAGACGTCCTCAGTCTTTTTCCATGGAAAAACCCCATTATCATCCATATTATGAAATATATTTTTTAATATCCGGAAACTGCAGAATGTTCATTGATCACACTATCTATTATCTTTCCGCGGGAGATATTATCATGCTCCCTCCATACCGGCTCCATCAGACTGTTTATGGCTCCGGACAGCCTGCAGAACGATTCACCGCTAACTTTATTCCTTCATACATAGACTTTTTTGAATCCCAATGTGCTGGCTGCGACGTGACTTCCATTTTTTCAAGACAAAAATTATCCGTCCCTGCAGACCAGCAAAACTATGTAATGAAGCTCTTTCAAGAAATGGTGAAGGAAACCATGACATACGACTGCTATTCCAGGATACAGATCAAAAGCTTTCTATTTCAGCTACTGGCCTTTTTGGGACGGTGCCGTAACCCGGACCAGCCTGCACAGCTGCCGGCCCCGGAAGATGCCGTCATACAAGAGGCGGCCCAATATATCTACCTTCATCACAGTGAGCCGCTGACGCTGGAAGCCGTAGCTCAAAATGCCCATATGAGTCCTGCCTGGTTTTCCAGAAAATTTCATAAAACCGTGGGACTTAAGTTTAAGGAGTACCTGACCCACATCCGACTGGAAAATGCCGAAGAGCTTCTGCTCACCACCAATCTGACAATTACCGAAATTGCTCTGGCCTGCGGGTTTTCTGACGGCAATTATTTCGGTGATGCCTTCAAAAAAGCCCGTGGAATGTCCCCCAGGGAATTCCGCTTTGCCAGACATGACGCAACCGAGTAATATTCTGCAGTCTACCGCCAAGGTGGTAATTTATGAGCTGATACTATTCGAACATATTTTTGGAATATATGTTTGCTTTTTGAATTCTGCTGTGTTACAATAAAGATAAATAAAAGCATCGCCATTTAAGGAGGACACTGCCAATGGGATTAGGAAAAATTACTGCAAAGCAACAGGAAATTCTTGACTATATTAAAGAAGAGATTCTTAAAAAGGGCTATCCCCCCACCGTGCGGGAAATCTGTGAGACGGTAAATCTGAAGTCTACCTCTTCCGTCCATTCTCACCTGGAAACTCTGGAAAAGAACGGATATATCCGTCGGGATCCCACCAAGCCAAGAGCCATAGAAATCTGTGATGACAGCTTTCAAATGGTACGCACGGAAATGGTCAGCATTCCAGTCATCGGAAACGTTGCCGCCGGTCAGCCCATTCTTGCAGAAGAAAATATTCAGGAATATTTTCCGGTCCCAGCTGATGTAGTGCCTAAGGGCGAATCCTTTATTCTCAATGTGCGTGGAGAATCAATGATAAATGCCGGCATATTAAGTGGTGACAAGGTATTTGTAAGCTCCTGCAGTACTGCAGATAACGGTGATATTGTTGTCGCTTTGATTGATGATTCTGCAACGGTAAAAACCTTTTACAGAGAGAACGGACACATCCGCCTGCAGCCGGAAAACGATACAATGGATCCCATTATTGTTGAAAACTGCCAGATTCTGGGAAAAGTATACGGAGTGCTTCGTTTCTTTAAATAAATGAGCTTCTTTCAATAAATGAAATTGAGTTTCTTTTAATAAAATTGAATAAACAGGGGCAAATTACAGAAACTAATACAGCCGGTTCCAGAAACCGTGCAGAATGAGAGGTAGCTATGGGAAATAAATACTTGGACGGCACTGCACTTACCCTTGTTATCGTCGGTGCACTAAACTGGCTGCTGATCGGTATCTTTCGCTTTGACCTTGTGGCCTTTATTTTTGGAAACATGAGCTGGGTTTCCAGAATCGTCTATGGCCTTGTAGGGCTTTGCGGGCTTTATCTCATCAGCTTCTATATGCACCTGGGCAGCCGGAGCGACCGGAACGAAAAGAATGCCTGACAAAAACGAGCAGGGAGTTTCAACAACATTGTTGAAACTCCCTGTCCCCTTTACCCAGCTATGGTATGAATTACTTCAGCATATCACCTAATTCCTTCAGTTCCTTATAGCAGTCCTGACAGTAGGTAATTTCCGTACCCAGAATCGTCTCCTTGTACTTTTTGCCTGTCTTTTCCTCACCGCATAAATCGCAGGTAAAAGGCTTTCCGCAGGCAGTTAAAGAAATAACCGTGGTCACCGTCAGCAGCAATGCAATCATTTTTTTCTTCATCTTACATACCTCTCCCTCACATAATTTCTATTCTATTATAACCCCTTTACTGTTTTTTGCAACTGTTTTTTCAATAAAAAGACAAATTTTGCATTGAATTCTCTTCATGGCTCAAGGGAGCGTCAGCGATCTTGCAGTTTGAAATAGCTTTCCAGGTCAATCATTACTGCCGGTCTGACACCAAATCCTTCCAAGCCAGCATTTGCCTTCCTTATGTTGTTGCTGATTTCATCATTTTCAATTCCATAACCATTTTCCACCAGATAAACTTTGCTGGAATACCCTTCTGCCGGCGTACGCAGCCACCAGCAATATTCCTTTACGCCGTATTCCGACAGGGAAACTTCATACCATTGGCTCAGATCCTGTTCAAGTGCTTTCTCTGTGGGTTCACTTAGTCTGCTCAAATCGGCCTCATCAAACCAGGAAAGTTCTTCTGTTGATAGCAGAAAAACTTTGTCAAGCGTAACAATATCTCCCCCGTCCAAAGCGTTTCCTGGAGTATGGCATTCTCTTTCCAATAATACTTGAAGTTCTTTCTCCGTAAAACCATTTAAAAAGCCGGCCTCATTCTGATACCCGTTATGAAGCTCCGACATTGCGGCAGATATTGGTGCCTGCCCTTCATAGGTAACAACTTCTGTTTCGGCGTTGAGCCATGCTCTGATATTGGATTTCTGCCAGCAGCTGTTACCTCTCACATAAGCCTGAAGCTCCAAATCCTTATCAGCTTCCGATTCTCTGCTGATATAATCTCTGCTCTCATCATGATTATACCTGCCGCTCTCGGCCGCATCAAAGGCTTTCATGGTAAGGATATACTTGGAAATCAAAATGGCTGTCTGCCTGCCGTCCCTTTCATCCAGAAACAATACCCGCCACTCAATGGGTTCACCAAGATAACTTCCCAAAACCAGTGTATCACCCGTTTTTATATCATAACTCTCTGCGTCACTTCTTAAGTTTGTAGGAAATACTCCCGCAGCATACAGTCCGACCAGCGACACTGCTAAAACCAGTATCGCCGCCAGGGCGCAGACCCACATTCTCAACTGCCGTTTTTTCCCGACGGAAAAAGCTCTTTCATCGGTATCACACCTTTTTTCGACTGTTGCTGTCTGATCCAATTCCCTGGCCGCCGCCAAAATTTCTTCATAATTCTCGCCCCGTTCCCTGCTGAGCCACTGATGGGACATGAGAAAATATTCGAGAGACTTGCTCAGTTCTACATTTTCAAGCTTATAGACCAATATGGGAACGTTTTTACTGACGGCCCGCTCCACTTCGCGCAATACATGTGGCGAGGCATTGGATGCCTGGGACATAAGCAGCACCATGGCCTGGGAGCCGTCAATACCGTTTACAATTTCTTCCGCATACTCCCGCCCAGAGCGGATGTCTCTGGGAGCAATAAAACATTTTATTTGATTCTTTTCCAATAATCTACAGATCTCAGCTGCCGCCACTGCATCTGAGGACGAATGAGATATAAAAATCATGATAATATTTTCCTTATTATTTTGTCAAATTTTCAGTATCTATCTGCTTTCCGTCTCTCCAAATACGCTCCAGATCATAAAGCAGCCTGTTTTCCTGGTCAAAGATGTGAACGATTACATCCCCGAAATCCATTAAGATCCAGTTTGCCGTATCATAGCCCTCAATTTGTTTAACAGTGCTTCCGGCTTTTCCCATTTTCTCTTCCACATTATCGCAAAGAGCCTGAATCTGGCTGCGATTGTTTCCGCCAACAATAATGAAATAATCGGCAATCACGGAAACCTCACTGATGTCAATCACCCGAATATCCTCTGCCTTCTTGTCTTCCAGAGCCTCGATTACCAATTTTGCCATTTTCATAGATTTTTCTTTCACTATATTTTCTTTTTCCATAAATTCTCCTTTTGCTTGACCGGAATGCCGACTGTCCGAATAATAGCGGTAAACTTTCTCCGTCATGGGATCCGTCTCGCCGCCTGTTTTTTTTAGATGTGCCAGCGTATCCTCTAGAATCCGCAGCACCGCTCCATCCAGATCCATAAAAGCAAGCTGTCGTATCTCCGGTAAATTGGGCGCATGCCGTCTGCCCGGTTCAATATAATCAGCCACAAAAACAATCTTTTCTAAAAGTCCCATTCCTTCCCGGCCAGTAGTATGGTAGCGGATGGCGTTCAATATTTCCGGTTTGTCTGCTTTTTTATATTCAGTCTCTGCCAGATAAGCTCCAACCTTTGCATGCAGTAAAAAAGGATTACGCCTTTCCACTTCCGATACGGGTATATCATGCTTCTCACAGAGCCTTAATCGCTCCTTATCCGAAAGACATTTTGCGCAGTCGTGCAATATACCTGCCACTTGCGCGTCCACAACGGATGCCCCATATCTCATGGCCAGCGCAGCCGCAGTAAATTCCACCCCCAGCGTATGCTCAAAGCGCTTAGGGTCTTGTACCTTCTTCACTTTTTGTCTTAGTTTACTTAAAGATTTCGCATCATCCAAAATAATTTCCTCCCTGACCCGGCTTATTTCTAGGATGCTTATTTGGCTTTTGGCAGCTCAATTTTGGGCTTGTCCTTGTCAGGTTTGTAAAGAACAATCTTTTTCCCTATAACTTGAACTACCTGGGATTGGGTTCTCTCCGCAATCATCTGCGCAATCTCTCCCGGATCATCCGCGCAATTTTTTAAGACTCCGATCTTAATCAGTTCACTGTTATGAAACGCTTCTCCCACTGCCGTTGTCAGTTCCGGTGTCAGGCTGGCCTTTCCTACCTGAAAAATTGGATTTAAATCGCTGGCAAGACTTTTCAGATAGGCACGTTGTTTACTTGTCATATTCCCTCACATTCTGCCGCATGGCGGCACTCTTATTTATAGTAATCAAACTTAAGTCCATACATGCGAACGGTGTCCCCGTCTTGTATTCCCAGTTCTTCAAGCTGTGTAAGAATCCCGGTATCTTTCAGAAATTTCTGAAAAAAAGAAAAACCCTTTTCGCTGTCCAAATTGGTATAGCCCAGCATTTTCTCAATTCTTGGGCCTTCCACTACATACTCGTCCTCATCCGGATCATAAACCACGCTGCAGGGACCGTCGGAATCTGCAGCCGTCTCCTGCTCCGGAAAATATTCCTGCTCAAAAATGGTAATTTCTTCTCCAAGCCCTTCCAGCATTTCATTCACATGATACAGCAGCTCCTTAACCCCCTGGCCGCTGACGGCACTGATGGGGTAAACTGCTATCCCTTTGGGTTCAAATTCTTTCCGAATCCGGCTTATGGGATCCGCTTCCGAGTCGCAAATCGCATCAATTTTATTTGCAGCAATGACTTGAGGCCTTTTTGCCACATTGGGATCATACGCCTCCAATTCCCTATTGATGGCGTAAATATCCGCCACGGGGTCCCGTCCTTCTGTGCCAGCGGCATCCACAATATGGATAATGATCTTGGTACGTTCAATATGGCGCAGGAACTCATGTCCCAATCCAACGCCTTCAGAAGCCCCTTCAATCAGTCCAGGAATATCTGCAATGACAAAGCCCCTGGTGCCTTCCAAATCCACTACGCCCAGATTGGGATTCAAAGTCGTAAAATGATAATTCGCAATCTTCGGACGGGCATTGCTCACTCTGGACAGGAAAGTGGATTTCCCCACATTGGGGAATCCTACCAGACCCACATCAGCAATCACTTTCAGCTCCAGCAGCAGCTCCAGCTCCTTTGCCGACTGTCCTGGTTGCGCGTACTTGGGTGCCTGCATGGTGCTGGTGGCATAATGCTGATTCCCGTTGCCGCCCCTGCCGCCCTTTAACAGAACCACACGCCTGTTTTCACCGGACATGTCCACAATGACGCTGCCGCTTTCCGCTTCCCGAATAACCGTTCCCTGAGGTACCTTCAAGGTAATATCCCCGCCGTCTTTACCGCGGCAGTTCCTTTTACTTCCCGGCTCGCCGTCCCCTGCTTTGTACTTTCGCACATTTCTGAAGTCAATCAGGGTGTTCAGACCTTCATCCACTTCAAATATAACATCTCCGCCACGTCCGCCGTCTCCGCCATCCGGGCCGCCGGCAGGTACATATTTTTCACGCCGAAAGGAAACAAAACCGTCGCCTCCTTTACCGCTTCTCACATAAATTCTGGCTCTGTCTGCAAACATAATAACTCTCTTTCATAGTAAATAAGGACTTCAAACTTTCGGTTTGAAGTCCCTGCTCTCGGATCACTGCTCTTTCGGATAAACAGAAGCCTGCTTTCTGTCTCTTCCCTTTCTCTCAAAACGAAGAACTCCGTCAACTAATGCAAACAGAGTATCGTCTCCGCCGATCCCAACGTTAACACCAGGGTGAATCCTGGTTCCACGCTGTCTGTAAAGAATGTTTCCCGCCTTTACAAACTGTCCGTCAGCTCTCTTCGCACCTAATCTCTTTGATTCCGAGTCTCTGCCGTTCTTAGACGAACCGACTCCCTTTTTATGAGCGAATAATTGAAGGTTCATATTCAACATGGCCTACACCTCCTCGAATTTTACTTGTAAATACCTGTCACCGTACTCCCTGCTTATGTTTTCGAGAGAGAATACCATAGAATCCATTAAAAATGAAGACTTTTCCTGCAAAACACTCTCGAAATCACATTTAAGAAAGCCTGTCTCTTCATTCTGAATCGTTCTCAGCTTTTCTCCGGCCAGTTTCTCCAGAGAATTGACTGTTCCAATGGTCAACGCCGAAACTGCCGCACACAATATGTCTGGCTTGCCCTTTTTTGCATATTCCGCATGCCCCATACAGTAAAACCCTCTGTAGAAGCCCTTTTGGTCTTTACAAATTACCACAGTTATCATTTTGCGTTGATTTTGTCAATCTTAACCTGCGTGTATGCTTGCCTGTGACCGTTCTTTTTATGGTATCCGGTTTTGCTCTTGTATTTGTATACAATAACCTTCTTACCTCTTCCCTGCTCCATAACAGTAGCGGACACGGTTGCACCTGCAACATCTCCGCCTACCTTGAGGGTTCCGTCACTTACTGCGATCACCTGGTCAAAGGAAACAGTATTTCCGGGCTCTACATCCAGCTTTTCAACTTTAATGACATCACCCTCAGAAACCTTGTACTGCTTTCCGCCTGTTGCAATAATTGCGTACATAATAAGGCACCTCCTATTCATGACTGCAAAGACTTCAAAAGTCTTGGCTCGTCTTACTCGCTGGCTTTGGTGGCAGATATTCTGCACTTATACCGAGCCATGCGGCATACCATAGTATAATAGCATAAGGCGCCTTAAATGTCAACTATGAAATTTTCCCAAACTGTCGCCGTCTTAATAGTTCAGACACCCACAGCCTGACGGTGACAGACGGCCATCATTCTCATTCGGACACGCTTGCGCTTGGGGCTCGACGTAACGGTACCTAAGCAAGCACAGTACGCTTGCCAAGTACCGACGTCTTGCACAGTCCTCATTGAGAACAACAGCCGTCTGTCACCTGTTACTTGATTACGGGTGTCTGAACTGTTACTCGCCGTTAGGCTGTCGAAAAACTTTATTGTTTCTTTTCAAAATCCTCAATATACTGTACAATCAGTTTTACAGTGCCCTCCACCCCCAGAACGCTGCTGTTAATGCAGAGATCATAACTGTCCGCACGGCCCCATTTCTTGGATGAATAATAATTATAATAGCTCTGGCGCTGCTTATCTTTCTTGACGATCATATCCTTTGCCTTAGCCTCGGTCAGGTCATACCTTTCCATAATACGCTTGACTTTCGTTTCACTGTCACCGTAGATAAACAGCTTTACCACATTGGTGTAATCAGCCAGAGCGTAATCTGCACAGCGCCCCACAATAACACAGGGACCTTCATCAGCAATTTTTTTAATCGTATCAAACTGTGCCAGAAAAACCTTGTGGCTGATAGGCATATCCACAAAAGAGGACGCATTATAACCAAAGGAATACGTATCCATCACCAAATTATACAAGAAAGAATTTGTGGGGCGTTCATCATGATTCTGAATCATTTCCTCGCAGAAACCGCTCTCCTTGGCCGCTCTGCTTAAAAGCTCCTTGTCATAACACTTAATGCCGAAATATTCGGCTACCTTTTCGCCAATCTCCCGGCCTGCGGAACCGAATTGTCTCCCGATCGTGATCACTGTATTCATTTTGCCTACCTCTCTTCCGCCTATAGTCTTTCAGAACAAGTTTTGTTCCTTCAGCTGATTTTAGATAAGTTTATTATACACCATATTGCCGTTTTACACAAGATAACATCACGCCATTGTATCCAGTAAATGTATAAAATAATCCGGAAGAGGTGCATTTACTTCTATATATTCCCCCGTAGCAGGATGCCGAAATCCTAATATTCGGGCATGCAGGGTCTGGCCTTGCAGTCGATAATGGCATTTCCGGCTGCCTGCATATAAGTCATCTCCTAAGAGAGGATGTCCGATACTTGCCATATGAACACGAATCTGATGTGTTCGTCCTGTCTCCAGGGTACATTCAATATAGGTATGTTCTTTGAATCGCCGAAGCACCTTATAATGTGTCAATGCCCGCTTACCGTTCCGCTCATTAACCGCCATCTTCTTCCGTTCTATGGGATGCCTGCCTATGGGCCTGTCAATAACACCCTGATCCTCCTTTAGCACGCCGTAACAGATCGCTTCATAACGTCTGGTAACAGAATGCTCTTTAAGCTGCTCCGCAACGGACCTGTGAGCAGCATCATTTTTACAGACAATCAGAGACCCCGTGGTATCCATATCTATACGATGGACAATACCGGGACGCATTACCCCGTTGATGCCGGAAAGACTATCTCCACAGTGATACATCAAAGCGTTGACCAATGTACCGCTATAGTGTCCAGCGGCCGGATGCACTACCATCCCTTTAGGCTTATTGACCACGATTACGTCCGCATCCTCATATAAAATATCCAACGGGATATTTTCCGGCAAAATCTCAGGCTCAACTGCCGTCGGCAGTTCAAATTCCACAAGATCATCCTGTTTCACCTTATAGCTGGCCTTTGCAACAGTGCCGTTGACTTTAACATTCCCGTCAAGGATCATTTTCTGTATATAAGAGCGTGAAAGTGAATCCATCAACAGCGCAAGACATTTATCCAGCCTCTCGTCCTCTTCCCCCGCCGAAACCTCAAACACAAATCTGTCCATAGTATCTTTTACTTTATTTCCCTGTATTTGTTCTGCTTGAAATTTAGAAACTCCAAGTCCTTCTCCTTAAATACAAACAAAAACAAAATAAACAGAATAATAACCGAACTCACAATATAGCAGTCCGCCACATTAAAAACAGGAAAATTAATCAACACAAAGGAGATAAAATCCACAACATAATCAAACCGGAAACGATCTATCATATTTCCGATTCCGCCTGCAATCACTGCAGAAAGCAGAATATGAACGACTCTGAATTTCTTTTCTACCGGCAGCTTAAACATGAAGAATAAAATCACCGCCAGAAAAACAATTCCGATGAATAAAATGAAAAACTTCTGGTTCTGCAGCATTCCAAAGGCAGACCCTCTGTTTTCTAAATAATTCAGCTCCAGCACTCCCTTAATCAGAACTTTTGCCGGATTATCCTTCAGCCGCTGAATGGCCAGATATTTTGTAAACTGATCCATTGTCAGCAGCAGCGCCGCTACTGCCGTGTCAATCAACAGCATGATTACTTTTGTACGCTTTTGCTCTTTTTTATTCATGTGCATCCTCTTCGCTGAAATATATTTCATTGATTGCTGCCAGCAGCTCTTCATCCGTCACCGTGTGATCCAGCACAGCTTTACCGATTTTCTTCAGCAGCACAAACTTAATCTTTCCTGACTCCATTTTTTTATCGGACTTTGTAAGCCTCAATACCTCTTCGGGGTCAATTCCTTCTACCGAAATAGGGAGATTAAAGGGAACAAACATATCTCTGATTTCATAATACTCTTCCATGGACAGCAACTCCCGCTTCCAGGAAATATAAGCCGCTGCCACCGCACCTAAAGCCACGCATTCTCCGTGAAACAATTTAAAATGTTTTGCTTTTTCAATAGCATGGCCTATGGTATGCCCAAAGTTTAACAGTGCCCGCTCTCCCTGTTCCTCAGGGTCCTTCTCCACCACCAGCTTTTTCACCGTACAGCTGCGCATCAACATTTCCTGAAGCACCTTCATGTCCCGTTCACAGATCTCATACATATTTTCAATAAGCCATTCATAAAACGAAGCATCTTTGATCAGACCGTGCTTCATTACCTCTGCAAAACCGGAAAAAAACTGTCTGTCCTCTAAAGTAGCCAGCACCTCCTGATTCATGTATACAAGCCTTGGCATTTTGAAGGCTCCAACCATATTCTTGTATCCGTCAAAATCCACACCGGTTTTTCCGCCAATGCTGCTGTCCGCCTGAGCCAGTAATGTTGTCGGCATCTGCACAAAATCAATCCCCCGCAGATAGGTTGCGGCAATAAATCCTGTCGTATCCCCAACAACGCCTCCTCCTAAGGCAACTAATATGTCTTTTCTGTCAAATTTCTCCTGAATCAGAAATCTATACGCCTCTCTGACCGTGTCTAGTGTTTTGTTTTCTTCACCGCAGGGGAACACATATTTTACTGCCTTCAGACAATTTCCCTGCAGCAGCTCCAGCACCCTGTCCCCATATATTTCATCCACTTTAGAATCCGTAATGATACAGATTTTCTTCGTTTTAATTTCCAGGCTCTCCAGCTCCGGCACCAGCTCATCAAAGCTTAAAGCAAATACAATATCATAACAGGGCTTCCTGTTATACAAAATCGGTATTCTCTCTGACATTTTCTCCCTCATCTTCTATTCTTACTGGTTATTGTAAATCCTCATTATATGCCGCGGCAGCTCCGGAAGAATCACATAAAAAAGCCTCGAAGTTCTCAAAAGGTAAGAGCCCGCAAAGCGGACTCTTTATTCTTATGATCCAGCTCTCCCTCACTGGCGGTTATTGATCGGCATCTCAAAGGAACCGCCGAAAATATCCTGAAAGTCACCGGATATATCTACGCTTGCCGGGGTGATAATAAAAATATAATGGGAAATCTTCTGCAGATTACCGGAGATGGCATAGCAAGAGCCACTGGTAAAATCAATGATCCGCTGGGCTATATCCACATCCAATCCTTCCAAATTCAGTACCACCGTTCTGTTGGCCAAAAGAGTTTCCGTAATCTCCCTTGCATCCTCCACTGAAGTAGGCTTGATCACACAAACCTCCATTCCGGCTCCCCCCATCGACCTTCTGGCTGCGGGCTGCTTGATGGGTGTGATCTTATTGGAAGGAGCAGCTCTTCTTGCGGCTCTCTCTTCTGCTTCATCCTCATCCTTCATCTTCTGAATCTGAGCCTTTCTGGAAGGCGCCGCTTCTATTTCTTCATCATCATCCAGATAATCCTCGTCGAAGTATTCATCATCATCCTCGCCGTTCAGCTTCATATAATTCAAAAACTTATCCATTACTCCCATATTTATAATACCATGCCTTTCCGCTCACCAAAGATTCCGGTTCCGACTCTCACATAGGTTGCGCCCTCTTCCACGGCAACGGAGTAATCACCTGTCATCCCCATGGACAGCACATTCATATTAACATTATCAATGTTTTTATCGTATATGTCAACAGACAATTGCTTCAGGCGCCTAAAATGTATGCGGTTTTCTTCCGGATCTTCAACATACGGCGCAATCGTCATCAAACCTTTTACCTGAATTCCTGGAAGCTTTGCTGCCGCTTCTGCCAATCCTAAAGCATCTTTAACAGTTACACCGAACTTACTTTCTTCTCCCGCTACGTTTACCTCCAGAAGAATTCTGACCGTCACCTGCCGCTTCACGGCCTCCCTGCTGATTTCCTCCGCCAGCTCCAAAGAATCCACGCTGTGGATCATCCAGACCTTTCCCACAATATATTTTACCTTATTACGCTGCAGATGTCCGATCATATGCCAGCGGATGTCCTCCGGCAGAACCGGCATCTTTTCCATCAGCTCCTGAACCCTGTTTTCTCCAAAGTCCCGGATTCCTGCATTATAAGCCTCTTCCAGCATCCTGACAGGCTTTGTCTTGCTGACTGCAATCAAGTGCACCTGATCACAGGTCCGCCCGGCTCTTTTGCACGCTTCCCCGATTTCCTTTTTCACAAATTCAATATTCTCCCGAATCATCGCCATTTCTCCTGTTTCTGTTTTTAGTACAATTTCCCTTATACTCCCGCTATTTTTAATACGTTTCTGACCAAAATTATTTCACGGCGTCTCCAAATACACCCTCCACAAGTTCCCAGCAGTAATCTAACGAAAAGCTTTCATCCTGCTTCAAAATCTCATTACATGCCGCAAGCTCTTCCGTATATTCCGAAAGAGGATAAACCGTCACGCCGCCAAAACCCTTTTCCAAATGGCAGACCACAGGCAGCACTCCATAATCCGTAATCACAGCCTCCCCGTTTTCATCCAAACTGATCGTAACCTGTGCCATTCCTCCCACCATACGGTTGGATACGCCTGCTCCGGTACCGGAAGTCCAGTTTACAAAATTTCCCAGAGAATAATAAGCAAGCGCCTGATTTCCGTTTTCGGAGATTATCTGTTCTATGGGCTCTATGACATGAGGATGGGTGCCCAAGATTAAATCCGCGCCGTTTTCCGTAAATATCTCCGCCCAGTTCTTTTGGTTTTTGGTCTGTTCCAGCACATATTCCTTTCCCCAATGAGGACAGACCACCACAAAATCCGCAAGTTCCTGCGCCCGTTTCAGATCGTCGATTACCCTGTCCTTTTCAAGCAGATCCACCGCATAAGGCATATCCTCCGGCAATGAAATCCCGTTTGTTCCATAAGTATAATTCAAAATGGCAATGCGAATTCCCTGCTGCTCATACACATAGATCTCCTGCTGAGATTCCCTGCTGTCATGAATGCCCAGCACCGGCGTGTGCGGATAATGCTCCCGCCAGAAGGACAGACAGCTTAAAAGCCCCTGCTTTCCCTTATCCAGGGCGTGGTTGGTAGCGTGCAGCACTATATCGAAGCCGGCCTCCATCAAGGCATCCCCCAGCTCGTAAGGCGCATTAAAGGACGGATAGCCGGACACCCCAAGCTCTGCACCGCCGATAATGACCTCTTGATTTACCAGGGCTACATCCGCCGCCTGGATTTCCTCCTGCAGATTGGCAAAGACTGCACTGAAATCATAACCGCCCTCCGGCGTCTTCCCGCTTTCCGCCAAAGGCGTATGCAGCAAAATATCACCGACCATCACCAGCCGTATTTCCGGCGGATGAGGGTCCTCCGGGGCCGCCTCAGATGTCGGTACTGCTTCCGGCGTCGGCTCCGGTATGGATGCTGCTTCCGGTGTTTGCTCAGTTATTGAAAATACTTTCTGCGGCTCTGAAGCAGGTTCTTCTGCCTTCTGCTGACTCTGTTCTGCGGCTGAATCCGACTCTCCTGCCTGTGAAAGCGCTGTTTCCGAAGAAGTTGACACTTCCGGCGTCTCACCCTGCACCGGCCCGCCGCAGCCTGTAAGTACCGCCAGCGCCAGAAGCAGACAAAGGAATACACTCCTGGATTTCCTTCTGTAATTCATATTTTTTGTCCTATTGAGAAATAACTATTGAATTCTATTTATTCTTATGTTACATTAATAACAAGAAGAGTACCCACTCCAAAAGTGGATGCCTCTCGAATAGAAAACTGGTCCTTATGGACACCGCCTATCCTGTGTGGTAGACAGGATAGGTATTTTTTTATTTCTTACTCTTATTCCGGCGAGATTGTCTCTTATCGAAAAAGGTGAGAAACGCTACGATCAAACTGCCAAAGGAAATCAAAAGACCAACGATCCCAATGAATATCAAAATAATATCCGCAGCTGTCATATAACGCACCTCCCTTCCTATGTAATCCAGCAAGCTGGTACATTAATTCGGGAGGCTGCCGCTCCTGTCATGGGTACTCTCTTTGTGGTTATTCACCACGTTTTAATTATACCACTATTATCTATAAACATCAATCAATTTGTAGCTTTTTTTATACAATCATATAGCCCGCTGAAGTGATACTACAGACATTTCCTTATGCTCCCCCTCCCATGTCCTATTGAACTTTTCCCTCCAGCGCAGTCCGTCCCTTTTGGTGCAGTAAACTCATCTCCCTGTACAGACTGTTATAAAACGCGTCCGCCGCAGCCTGTCTTTCCCCGGCCAGCTCCGCTGCTTTTTTCGTATAAAACTTTGAATATATGTTTTCCAGCTTATATTTATATTCCTGGAAAAAAGACGGCTTTTCGTCCCCATCCCCGTCGGAAACCGATCCGTCAGGCAGCATGGAATACAGCGGCTCGGAAACAATTCCCTTGTAAATCAATGTCCTGGCAATTCCGATGGCTCCGGTCACGTCCAGCTTATCCGCATCAAACAGGATTTTTGCCTCCAGGCTTTGGGGCGGATTGCCCTTCCTGTACCGATGCGTCTGAATGCACTGCCTTACCTGCTCCGCATACTCTTTGTCAAAGCCGTGCTTCACAAGGAAGTCAAAGGCCTTTTCGGCTCCCACTGCCGCATGACACAAGGCCGGATTCTCAAATTGCTCCTTTCTCCCAATGTCATGCAGCAGGCAGGCGGCAATCAATATATCGTAATCCACATTATTTTCCGTTTCCGCAATTTCCAACGCTCCATATAACACGCGGTACACATGCTCCTTATCATGCGCGCTGTCTTCCATACAGCTGAGCATAAATTGCTCAAGTGTATTATATGTTTCTCTGTTCATCCAGCTATTCCTTTCTACTGTATTTCTGACCTGCTTCTGTATACTGATGATCTGCCGGCAGAAACATGCCATTGTGTGATTTTGACCGTGCGAAACGCCGGCGCTTAGGCCGTAGATTTTCACTGCTCCCTGTACTGTATAAACTGATCGTCCGTAACCGATGCCGCGTCCAGCACAATATAATCATATACATTCAAGCCGTACTTGGTATTGGATTTTACAATGGCATATTCGTCGTTCTGATACAGGATATTTACCTGCTTAAAATCTGCATAGCCCTTGTTCATATTATAAACACCGATCAGAGTAGCCCGCTTGCTGATCACATATGTCTCCTGACCGTCCAGTTTATATAAAATATCACCGGCATTTAAAATGGAACTGTCCAGATAATACTCCTTTGATTCGCTGGCATAATTGTAAACCTCCACCTCCAGCAGCTCGCTGGAAATCGTCCCGTCCTCCAGGTAACACTGTCGCATGATGCTGTCTCCTCCGTTGTTTCCGCCCGGAATTAGAAAATCCTCCGGAATCAGGAAAAAGTCCTTCTGCACAATGGAAGAAAGGGGTATCTTCAAGCCGGTCTCGTCCTCCACAATCAACTCAACCTCCAGAAACCTGTCATTGATAAAGGTAATCATGGAATTGTTGAAATCCAACCTGAGATAGCTATTCCCGTCAGCATTGGTAAGCATGTACACCTTTCCCCAGGACTCATACTGATTCTTAAGGAAACGCACTTTTACATACTCTTCTTCCATGAGCTTTGCTCCCCTGACCGGATCCACAGGAATTACCAAGGACCAGTTTTCACTGGTACAAAGCTTATATACCGGATCGTTTAAGGCCATCAATGAATTACTAAGCATCTGCTTTTTCTCATAACTACTGTTTTTAGGATCCAGTATCTCCGCCGTCACGTCCTGAGGTCTTAAGTCCTCGTACCCATCCACCCAATAGGAAACAATACCCGTAAACGGTGCATAGGAATAATTGATGATATTTACTGCGCCGCCGTTCATCTCGCTGATATTTGCCAGCATGTTTACATTTGCAAGTTTCATCACCGTATTTTTCAGAGAATTTTTAAAGTCGTAGACGCTGGAATAATAAGCGCTGTCATAGCTGTGAACAAAATTGACAATTTCACTTCGAAACTCGGAAAGATCCCTGTTGCTTAAAGTATTCTGACCCAAATCCGCCGTGTTAAATTCTTCATTCAGCCTGCCTGTTTCGTCAACTATATAAACCAGTCCGTTTTTTGCCAGCCGTTCTCCGTCTCTGGCATAATAATTTACATAACCTGCCGCCTGATTATACATTACGGTCTCGTCCCTGATGATAATCCCTCTGTAAACATTATCAACGGCAAGAGAACCCTCCTGTACCTCATAGCGCACGATATGACCTGTCTGAAAATACATGATGACACAGACAATAACATAGATAAAGATACCGCCGAAAATTATCATTCCAATATTCAGATTCAAAGGTTTTCTGTATTTTTTTATTTTATTTCCCTTTGCCAACCCTTTTCCCGCCTCTATACAAAAGCCCCGGAATTTCCGAGGCTTTTGTTACTTTACGTTCGAAACATTTGTTTCGCTTTTTCTACAGAGAAATCAAAATCTTTTCCTTTAAACCTACAGGGAGTTCAGACTCATCCATGGAAATACTTAAAATAAAACTCACATCAAACTTCTTACTCAAGGCTTCCAATTTCTCAACGGCAGGTGTAATATCCCTGCCTTCCAGACATGCAATCTTTAAAAAACTGTCAAAATACATCTGCTGCAGGTCATGATCCTGAGAGATAACCCCGCAAACAAATCCGATGAACTCACTGTCATTCTCAATCATATACTGAGACACATCAATCAGGCGTACCTTATTGTTCAGCTCGTACATATGCTTGGTACTTTTGTCAAGGTATACGATATTGCCTGAAATTTCCTTTATCTCGCTATTCACTTTATCCAATAACTGCTTTGTCTTACCCTTGCCCTTATTGCCTACAATTAATTGAACCATTGGAAACCCTCCTGTAGTAGTATGATACTATAATTATAAGGGATATGCCTTCAAAAAACAACCCTATTCTTAAATCTCATTCAGCAAATCCGCCATTGTCAAATACAACTCCTGCGTGGATGGGACACCCAGAGTAACCGCTATATATGACGCACCATTTACATCTTTCACCAGCAGAATCAGACAGTGTCCCGCCGCCTTTGTGGTACCGGTTTTCCCGCCGATGACGGTAACATTTGCAGGAGCGTTGTAACCTGATCCCGCCTTAAGAAACTGATTTGTGGTAGATTTGTCAAATTCCTTCTCTTTACCGTCCTTGTCATAATAAATGGTCTGATACCCTGTCATGTGAATGATCTCATTAAAAATATCATATTTTACAGCCTCCTTAAAGATCAGATACAGATCATAAGCCGTAGTATAATGATTGGGATCCGTCAGGCCGTGTGGATTGGCAAAATGCGTATTGGTAGCTCCCAGACGGGCCGCCTCTTCATTCATCATCTCTACAAAATGATCCACCGTGCCGCCCACATTTTCCGCAATCAGCAGTGCCGCATCATTGGCGGAATAAATAAGAAGGATCCGCATGGCCTGATCCATGGTCATGATATCCCCGCTTTTTAAGCCGCACAGCACCGCTCCGGATTCCGTTATGTTCACTGCATTTGATGCGGTCAGCTTCTGGTCCATGCTGCCGTATTTCAGAACCACAAGAGCCGTCATTACTTTTGTCAGGCTTGCCGGATTCATGGTAGCATGAACGTTTTTTGCACATAGCACCTGATTATCATTCAGCGAAAACAAAAGTGCCGCCGCAGCCTTGGAAAGATCTGCATTCTCTGCAGTAACATCCTCCGTCACTACACAAAGGCCGGCGGAAAAAGGCGTTGCCGTTCCAGTGTCCAGTCCCGAAATCACATTAAAGCTGCTAATATTGGAATCGGCGCTGTATGCCATGTCATAAGCAATACCGCCGCAGCCTGTAAGCAGGAAGGACATGATTGTCAACAGGCAGGTAATCACTGCCCCATATCTTTTATTTGTACATTTCACGCCACTCTAGATCTCCTCTGTCAAGAGACTTTATCAACAGTTCTGCGCTGGCCAGATTGGTTGCCAGCGGAATATTATGTATATCGCAAAGCCTTACCACATTGTTCACATCCGGCTCATGAACCTTCGGTGTCAACGGATCCCGCAGGAAAATCACCAGGTCCATCTGATTATGCTCGATCTGTGCTCCGATCTGCTGTTCACCCCCAAGATGACCTGCCAAAAATTTATGTACGTTCAGATTCGTTACCTCTTCGATCAGACGTCCCGTAGTGCCTGTGGCATACAAATCGTTTTTACTTAAAATCCCCCTGTAAGCAATGCAGAAGTTCTGCATCAGCTTCTTCTTTGAATCATGAGCAATCAGCGCAATATTCATAACTAGTCCCTCCCTATTTTGTCTTTTTAGCCTGAAGCCTGATGTTCAAAACAAACCCTATCCCCATAAACAAACTCATCACGGATGTCAGCCCATAGCTGACAAACGGAAGTGTCAAACCTGTATTCGGAAGGATGAATGTGGTAACACCTATATTTATAAAACCCTGAAAAGCAATCCATCCTCCCACACCGGCGGCGACGATCGTCCCCGCAAGATCCTTCGCACGCCTAGCCACCGAGATACATTCCAATGCAATCCCGAATATCAGTAAAATCACGGTAACGCTTCCCTTGAATCCGAATTCTTCTCCGATTACTGAAAAAATGAAATCCGTCTGAGCCTCAGAAATAAAATTGCCGTTTTTTACCGAGGTGATCTCATTATTTTTATACCCTTTACCGTCCAGCTGTCCCGAAGCAATGGCCGTCACCGAATTCAGCTGCTGATAGGCCTCCGCATCTTTGTATTCATCCGGTTTAAAAAACGCCAGAATACGTTTTTGCTGAGAATCGGTCAAAAGACCACTGTCCGGCTGCATCACAAGGGAAGTCAGAAGCGCCGTTGCCGGTATCACTACCACCAATACTCCCGCCACTACCTTCCAGCTGATCCCGCCCGCGAACATGATCACACAGAAAATGACAATCAACACAATGCTGGTTGAAAGATCCGGTTGCTTGTAGACCAGATACAGCGGCAGCGCAATCAACAGGATACAGCTGCCGATAATCATAACTGTATTCAGTTTCTTTCTATATTTCATAATAAACTGTGCAAAGAATAAAATCAACAAAATTTTAGCAGTTTCTGAAGGTTGAAATCGAAGTCCGCCGATCTCCAGCCACCGCTGAGCACCCAGGCGTCCTTCACTGCCCAAATACCTCACTGCCAGAAGCAGCGCCATGTTCACCGCATACATCAGCCAGTTCAGCTTTAATATCCAGGTATAATTAAAAAAGGAAATGACGAACATCAGAACAGCGCCTGCCACCACTCCTGCCAGCTGTCTGGTCTGGAGCGAGGGCTCAGCGCTTCCGATGGCCATGATGCCGATCAACGACAGTGCCAGCACCATGAACACTAATTTAAAATCAAAGTCTCTCAACCTGAATCTTGTAAACATGCCTACCTCAAATATTATCTTACTGCCAAATTCAATGAAGAACCGTTTCCTTTATATTGCTTTGCATATCAACTATGGGAATGCTCGCATAAAGACTGGGCTTTGCCGTCCTTTCTGACTTATTTCCCTTCGTATTTATCTGGATCTCCATATTATCTGCATCTATCTTCATGTACTTGGATATAACCTTGGCAATATCCGTCTTGATCAGCTCCATCATCTCCGGGGAGCAGTTTACCCTGTCAGAAATCAACAGGATCTTCAATCTGTCCTTGGCAATCTGGCAGGAGCTTTTTCTGCGAAAAAAATTTCTCATTTTGCTCCTCCCTATATTTTGTGAAAGATTCCGCTCACCCTGGTCCAGAAAGAGATTCCCTTCTCAAAGTTTAAGAATGGCACCTCCTTCCCCTCAACCCGCTGTACCACGTTTGCATAAGCCTGTCCTGCAGGGCTGGCACCGCCCACAAGAGGCTCGCCCTGATTAGTGGATATAACCACGTTTTCATCATCCGGTATGATGCCGATCAGGGGCACCGCCAGAATATCCACTACGTCCTGCGCCGACATCATGTCACCGCGTCTCACCATATCCATACGCAGCCGATTGATGATCAGATCCATCTGTTTAAAGCCGTTAGCCTCCAACAGCCCGATAATTCGATCCGCATCCCGGATGGCGGATACCTCCGGTGTTGTCACCACAAGTGCCCTGTCGGCTCCTGCAATAGCGTTCTGGAAGCCCTGTTCAATCCCGGCGGGACAATCTAAAATAATATAATCAAACTGTTCCCGCAAATGCTCAATCACCTTGACCATCTGCCCCGGTGTTACCGAGGACTTATCCCTGGTCTGGGCAGACGGCATGAGATAAAGTCCAGGATGGCGTTTATCCCGGATCAGTGCCTGCTTAACCCGGCAGTTTCCTTCCACTACATCCACCAGATTGTAGACGATACGGTTTTCCAGCCCCATAACCACGTCAAGATTCCGCAGACCTATGTCCGTATCAATCAAACAAACTTTTTTCCCAAGCTTTGCCAGACCCGTACCAACGTTTGCGGATGTGGTGGTCTTACCCACACCGCCTTTACCTGAAGTGACGACAATGACTTCGGAGCTTTTCTGCTCCTGGGAAAACTGATTTTCCATTTTCTGTTCCTCCATATATTTTTGTCGTCATTTTGCCGTATGACTTTAAAAGCCTTCCAGCAAATCTTTGGTAAGCGTCTCTATTGTTATCTTTTCGTTCTTTACATACGCAATTTTCGGCTGTACCTTTGGACGGATGCCCCATTTAGACTGCTTTGCAGTTGTTCTGTATTTGAAATCGCCGATCTTGATCTTTTCCGGCTCCATTTCAAGCGCTGCTATAAAGGCATCAGGCTGCCCGTTTCCGCCTGCATAAGCCTCCCCATAAAGTCCTCCAAGAATAATAATATTTTTTGCACTGATGATGGCGCTTCCAGGATAAACATCCCCCAGTATGATAATACTGTTCTCCGTTTCCAAAACCTCTTTGTTTTTTAGGCTCCCTTTGAAAAACTGTCCGTCATCCGGCCTCGACAGCTTCTTCTCGGTATGAGCCAGCGCCTTGATGAATTTTTTATTGGTGGCATCGTCTTTACCCACGATGCAGATAATAACCAGGCTGCTGTTTCTCCGGATCGTCTCCAGAATCTGTATCTCTTCTGCGCCTGACACCTTTCTGTCTTCAATGGAAAGCGCCATGGAAGCGTCTCCGAAAAAAGCACGGGCCTCGGAAAACTTATAGGCAATTTCCTCCAACAGCTCTTCAAAAGGCGCCTCTTTATCCAAATGTAACGCGATTCCGTTCGGAAAACTTTTGATCAACACCAAATCCTTCATCTGTTCTTCACTCCCTGCTTAAAGCCCATTCATTAAAGTTCGTTGGAAATGCCTTCTTCCGGCAAATCGGCCTCACCCGTGATCAAATCTTCTTCCTCAGCCAGCCCGTAATAATACTTGATAATATCTCTGGTTGCCTGGGCCGCGTGATCTGAGGAATATCCGAAGGGGATCCTTGTGGCAATCGCAATCTCAGGCTGCTCATAAGGCGCGTAACACACAAACAATGCGTGATTTGGCCGGGATTTTGTCTGCTCCGCAGTTCCCGTCTTGCCGGCAACCTCCACCGCCAGATCTCCAAAATAGATCTTGTTCTCCACCACCTGCCGCATACCGGCATGAATCACATTCCAATATTCCTGCGGCATTTCAATTACATTCCTTATATCCGGTTCCGGCTGCAAAATCAGATTCCCGTTTGAATCTGTCACCTTATCCAACAGAGTCAGATTAAAACAGGTGCCGCCGTTGGCGACGGCTGTCACATACCTTGCGAGCCCCGCTGTGGTATAAGCGTTTGAACCCTGTCCGATGGACGAGCGAACAGCATCCTCGGTGGACACCTTGGGAGATACTTCTGCGATCTCAATTCCGGACTTTTCCGTTAAACCATATAAATCAGCATATTTGTATAGGACATTCAGACCCTCCGTATCATTATAGGAGCCATTTTTCATAGCAAACCGATAGCCCAGATCATAAAAATAATAGTCGCAGGAATCCCGAATTGCAGTGGTCAGCGTTTCGTTTCCATGGCCGCGCCTCCGCCAGCACCTGGGAGAAGGTGGTCCAATCTCCGTGAAGGTTCCCACACAGTTGATGCGCTCTCTGGCGTTTACTGTTCCCTCCATAAGACCTGCAGTAGCCGTCACCATCTTATAGGTGGATCCAGGGGCAAGCGCCGACTGAGTAGCATAATTCCATTGGGGATTTGACTTGTCCGCATTCAACTTAGCATAATAATCCGCATCCACGGAATTTGCCATCTTATTGTTGTCATATCCCGGATAGGACACTATGGCGAGAACATCCCCCGTGTTTGTATCCGTAATAACACAGGAAGCATTGCAGGGATCCAGCGCCAGCTGTGCCGGAGTAATATCAATATTTTCTATCCTGTTTTTCATAAACTGAAAAGCGGACAGTTTACCGCTGTACAGCAGCGTCTCATCCCCCGGCGGAATCTCTACCAGCCTCTGCTCACACAGCACCATACAAACCTGTTTTCCGTTGATAACGTCGGAAAGAAGCATATATTTATAAAAACGCTTCTGAAATTCCATATTTTTGTCAACCATGGCAATAATGTAATCCAGCAGCATATCATATATTTCTGTGGAGTCCGAATACTTGTCATCAATATCCAGTTTACTTACATCAATCCAATTATTGGAAATGCAGTATTTTAAATACTCGTTCAGGCTGATCACTTCATCTACCGCCCAAGCGATCTGCGTGGCATCGCCGGAATCTACCTCTTCGGTTATAATGACACTGTTTTTATTCAACAGTGACACAATATTGCTTTCGTAGACCTGATATTCCTTGGACAGCTTATTATAAGGTGTTTTCCCCTCTGTCAGCTCATATACCAGTTTTTCGTACACTTGATCCCTATAGGCTAGATATTCCTGATAAACAGCTGCCTCAGTTTCCTCCGCATCCTCCGAAGCCATATGCTTTAAGTCAATTATGGAATTGTTAAACATGGCAAAATAGACGTCATAAATAGGGATTTTAATATCATCACTGCCGGAATCCGCCATGGCAATATATTCTTTTGTATTGATGATCTTGCTGGACACAAGACCTGCCAGCTTTTGCTCCAATATATTGTAAACGGCCTTGGTAAGCTCCATGTCAATGGTAAGATAGACGTCCTGCCCTGCCTGAGCTTCCTCCCTTTCCTCAATGGAGATAACCTTCCCCATGTTGTCAACCACTACTTTTTCATATCCCTTGACGCCCTGAAGCGTGGTTTCATAGGCTGCTTCAATGCCGCCCTTTCCTACCACGTCATTGATATTGTATACATCACTGCCGCGTCCCAGCTCTTCCATCTCTTCATTGAGAGAGGTCAGCTCATCGGATGAAATCTTGCCGATATATCCCAGCACATGAGCAAAATACTTACTGTCCACATATTTGCGGACGGTATCTTCCACGATAGTAACACCGGGCAGTTCTTCCGAATTTTCCATAATCACGGCCACCGTTTTTTCGCTGACGTCCGTAGCTACCGTAGTACCTATGTACTTACGGTAAGAAGTGAGATCCATGGCATAGCGGATGGTAACAAGCTTCAGCCAGTCTTCTCTGTTGTAACCCTTTCCGGGAATAAAGTTACTCTTGGTATCTTCCGGATTCTCATACTCACCGATGGCAAATTTATTTTCGGACAAATACTCCATAATTGTTTCTGCAGTGGAAGCTCTCATCTTTTCGTCCAGATCGCCCACTGTCTTTTTGCCGTAGACATCTGCAAGAAAACGCAGCAGGCTTGTCCCTTCCACAGTAAACGCATACTCACCGTCCTCGTTTAACATGATCTTGAAATCCGTGATCACATGATCTCCGTTCCTTTCGATCATGTGAATCAGCTTCAGCACCGTATCATTTAAGTTTACGTTTTTGTATTTACCGGACTCAAATACGTCCTCAATCTTTACCGAATATGCCAGCTCATTGTATGCCAGTAATTCTCCGTTTCTGTCAAAAATATTGCCTCTGGTACTGGCAATATCCCTGGTCTTTTCGGTCTCCAACACAAAATTCTCCAGATATTCTTCCCCGTGAACGATCTGCAGATCAAAACAACGGTAGATCAAAATCCCTCCCAGAATGAAAAAAACAAGGGTAAAGATGGTCAGACGACTGGTAAAAAAGCTTATAATTCTCTCTTTCATTTCATCAAACATATTTCTGAGCCCTCCTTTTTTCGCGGGCTTCCAATTTCTCGTTCACTTTTAGTACAAGTGGATAAAGAAACAGCGTGACAACAATAGTATACAATACCTCCGGCAGGATCACATGGGAAAAATAGTATACAAACTGAAATTTCCCCCGAAGCATAAATAAAAGTATGTAGCAGAGCATACCGTAGGACAGATCACTGGTGACGATCAGCGCTAAGGGGAGCTTTATATCCTCCGGATAAAATATACGGCTGAATTTACCGTTCAGATAACCTATGTACATTAAGACCAACGCATAAAATCCCAGAAAATTACCGAAAAATATATCGTTCAGCAGTCCACAGAAAAAGCCGATGACCAGACCTTCTTTTTCCCCTCTCATAAAACCGAAAGATGCCGTCAAAACAATCATCATGTTTGGAATGATGCCTGCAAAGGCAATATGGCCAAATACACTGCACTGCAGAATAAAGCTGACAATCACAAACAGTGCCACAATAAATTTTCTGAGCATACTGCCTCCCTTTCATTTTGATCCTCTTAAGATAACGCTGTTTTACGGAACCTGCTTTAAATCCGTGATGACCAGCACCTCACCTAAATGTTCGAAATCCACCGCCGGCGTAATCAGCCCGGACTTTGTCAGGTTATTAGCATCCTTTTCTATAGAGCTGATATAGCCAATCAAAATATTGGGAAGAAACTTGTCGCTGATATTGGAAGTCACCACCTTGTCCCCCTCCACCACCAAGTCCCTGCTGTCCACCAGCTGACTGAAGCTGATACAGTTGTCCGCCATAAGCTGCAGGTCACCGGACACCATCATATTATCCTCGGTGGAAAGTGTCATGCCGCTGACATAGCTGTTATCCGAAATAATGGAGGTCACTTTGGCCCAGTTCGGTCCTACGGAGGTAATCCGCCCTACCAGGCCTCCGCCGGCAATGACGTTCATATCCACGGCAAGTCCGTTTTCGCTGCCCTTATCAATCAGGAAAGAGGAATACCAATTCCCCGCATCCCTGCCGACAATGCGAGCTCCTACCTTGTTATATTCTCCATACTGCTCATCCAAATCAATCAGTTCCCGCAGGCTGTTTAACTCATATTTATCCTGCTTAAGCAGGATATTTTCCTCCGTCAGCGCGGCAATTTCTTCCTTCAGCCGGGCATTTTCTTCCAGGAGCGACCTGATCTGCACCAGTTCTTCGGAACGGCTGGAGATCCAGCCTCCCAGTTTCCCAATCCCCTGCTGAAAAGGCACCACAATATATCCAACTATCGAATTTAACGGCCTGTTGAATACATCTGTACCAAAGGTAACCAGCATCAGCAGGGTACAGAGGATGGTCAAAATTAAAAGGAGATATTTACTCGGCAAAGTAAATCTCTCCCCTTTTCTTTTTATTACTGGGCTCATTTACTCATCCCTTCGATTGCATAAGCTACAGATTTATAATTGTCATCCTTAATGATCTTGGCAAGTCCCATCACTACACTGGTGGAAGGTTTTTCTGCAACATTCACCTTCAGTCCCGTGCCAACAGCCATTCTCTCCGCCAAGTGATTCACCTGAGATGCCCCTCCGGTAAGAAAGATACCGTGGCGGTATATATCGGCTGCCAGCTCCGGCGGCGTCCTCTCCAAAATCACCTTCACATTGTCAATGATCGTATTAAAGTGCTCTTCCAGACAGTCATCCACCAGCCTTGTTGGAATCTCGCGTTCTACTGGGAGACCTGTCACAATATCACGCCCATATACTACAGCCCCGGTCCCGCTTTCATCCAGCTCTTTTAACGAGATCTTTACGGCCTCCGCCGTTTTGCCGCCGATGATCAAACTGTATTCCTTTCTGACCGCCGCGCGGATTGCCTCGTCAAAGCGTAACCCTCCCGTTTTAATCAGACGGCTTAACACAATACCTCCCAGAGAAAGAATGGAAATCTCCGTAGTCTCATAGCCAACGTTCACCACCAGTACGCCCTGAGAATTCTTAACATCAATATCCAGCCCCAGCCCATCGGCTACAGCCTTTTCCACCACCATAATCCTTCTCGCCTTGACTCCTGCGTCCTTTACCAGATCATAGAATGCCCTCTTCTCCACTTCTGTTACATCCGTGGGCACCGCAATGTAAAAATCCGCGGGCTTGCTGTTTCCTTTTTGAAGATCAGCAACAAAATACCGAACCAGAGTTTCCATATTCTTGATGTCTGCAATGACACCATTGGAAAGCGGATAAGATATATGAATATTTCCGGGAGCTTTCTCATACATTTCAAATGCAGAGTCTCCATAGGCGAAAAGTGTGTTCTTGTTTTCGATGGCGATCATATTTTTTTCGACCAGAACACTGTCATCGCTCCTGCTGTAGATTTTAATATTGTTAGTACCGAGATCAATACCAAATGCGTTGTTTGCCAAGATGACAACCCCTTTCTTATCGAATCGGAAATCCTTAAAGGACTTCCATGTGAAATCAAAGTGTACCTGCACACTTTTTATGGTAACCGGCAATTCTCTCCTGTAAACCAAGAGGATTCCCGAAAACTGACATATCTGTTGTCTCCAATTACAATATGATCCAGCAGCGGAATGTCCATCTTTTCACCCATTTCCCGGATCACTGAGGTGATCTCCATATCACTTCTGCTGGGTGTCGGATCTCCGCTGGGATGATTATGCACCAGCAGCATATTCACCGCTCTGGCGTCCAAAGCCTCTAAAAACAGTTCCCGTGGAGAAATCAGTGCCGACCTGACGCTGCCCTCCGACAGCTTCTTTTCCCTGATCAGCTGGCCCTTGGCATCCAGGCTGGCCGCCAGAACGCATTCCGTGTCCCGGTGCCGCAGCTTTTCCATAAAATATGCGGCCACTTGTCTAGAACTGGTAAACCGGACTCCCTTGCTGGCGGTGGCAGTACTCATGCGCACAGACAGCTCTGCAATGCACTTCAGCTTTACGGCCTTGACCTGACCGATCCCCTTGATTCCCTCAAGTTCCTCCAGGCTTACCTCATGGAGTCCCAATAATCCCTCTCTTGGATACTTCGCCAGCCGGAGCACCTGCTCTGCCAGCTGAAGCGCGCTCTTTTCCTTTGTACCCGTTCTGATGATAACTGCCAAAAGCTCCGCTTCCGTCAAATTCTCAGGCCCAAAACGCAGAAACCGTTCGTAGGGAAGTTCCTGCGGCATATCTGCCTTTTTTTCAGGCATATAAAACTCCTTCCACCTTCTTCCGCCCTAACGAACTGTTAAAGAATGAATCCTTACAGTTCCTAACGAATAAAGCGATAGACCACCAGCGCTATGACTACGCCGATGACGCTTGCGATCGTAATGTTGATCGTCAGTCCAAAGGTCAGGACAAAAAAACCCAGGTCAAGGACAATGGGTGAACTCAACCCGAAAGACTGTCCGTAGTTTAAAAAACTGCCGGAAAAGTAAGAACCAATGAACCGTCCTATGACAAATCCCACAAGAACCAGCAATATCGGCAGCCAATTTCCCTTTTTCAAAGCAATTCCTCACCTTTCTTTTGTACTTAGAAAATTCTGTCACATTTCCCGATATGCCGCCTCCGGCGGCAGTGTCTGGGAAGTCGGCACAAACAATTCGTAAAACCAACGCGTAAAGCAAACTTCTCCACTGCCCAATACGGACAAAAATATCCGCACGCGGAGAAGATAAAATTCATTTTACCATAAAATGAAAAAGCTGTACACAAAAATCAACTAATTAATTTTTATCTTTTTCGACCTGTTTTTTTATTGGCTTCAGGAAAGCCTCATTTCTTGCACAATTCCCCGATCCACAAGAAACTGGAGGGATTTTAAGATCCCAAACTTAGCATGAGCCCATGTCAGCCCTCCCTGAAAATATACGGCATAAGGCGGTTTAATGGGGCCGTCTGCAGAAAGCTCAATGGATGACCCGGACACAAAAGCCCCCGCCGCCATGATAACCTCAGCATCATATCCTGGCATATTCCAAGGCTCCGGCGTCACATGGCTGTCCACCGGCGCCGCGGCTTGAATACCCTGGCAAAAGGCAATCACTCCTTCCGGCGAGCCGAAAGTAATGGCCTGGATGATGTCGTGACGGCTTTCTCTGCCGTCCGGCACCACTGCGAAGCCCAAAGGCTCATAAAGGTTTGCCGCAAAAACCGCTCCCTTCAGCGCCGATGCGGTCACCGTTGGCGCCAGGAAAATACCCTGATAAAAATCCTTCAATACTCCCAGAGAAGCTCCTACTTCCTTCCCTAATCCAGGAGAAGTCAGCCTGAACGCGGCATTTTCCACACATTCCCGTTTTCCGGCAATATAACCGCCGATCGGTGCAAGCCCTCCTCCGGGATTCTTGATCAGGGATCCCACCACCATGTCCGCACCTGCCTCACCGGGTTCGATTGTTTCCACAAACTCCCCGTAGCAGTTATCCACCATGCAGATCACATCCGATTTTATTCGTTTTATGAAAGAAATAAGCTCTCCGATCCGATCAACCGAAAGAGTCGGTCTTGTCTGGTAGCCTTTTGAACGCTGAATGGTCACAAGCCTGGTCTTTTCATTTAATGCTTTCCTGATATTTTCATAATCAAACTGTCCGTCCGGCAGTAAATCCACCTGTCGATAGGTAACACCGTACTCTTGAAGCGAGCCTCTTGAAGGCCGGATGCCGATAACCTCTTCCAGGGTATCATATGGCTTCCCTACGGGGGAAAGCAGCTCGTCTCCGGGGCGGAGATTGCTCATCAATGCCAGAGCCAAAGCATGAGTGCCACAGGTGATCTGAGGGCGCACCAAGGCATCCTCTGTATGAAAGATTCCGGCATATACCACTTCCAGAGTATCCCGGCCCAGATCGTTATAGCCGTAACCGGTAGTACCAAGCAGGCAGGCTTCGCTGACTTTTTGCTCCTGCATTGCCTTGACCACCTTCATTTGATTGTATTCCGCAATCCTGTCTATTTCCGAAAACCGGCCTGCCAGTTTTTCCAAAACGGACTCGCCGTATTCATATACCTGTTTCCCAATGCCCATCCGGGCGTACATCTCCTGTAAGCTTTCCATTCAAATCTCTCCGTTTATCTGTTTTATCTCTTTTGTTTTATCTTATCGTTTTGCTGCAGCACAAATCTCGGATTTCCTTTCCGTCTTAAAAAGCCCTGATCCCCTGAGCCGCCATTCTTTCCAGCATATATTCCAGCATCCTGCTCTCATCCCCGCCGAAATCATTCTTATTGATCCAGATCACGTCCTTTTCCCTGCGAAACCAGGTAAGCTGGCGCTTGGCAAAATGTCTGGTATCACGCTTTAAGATTTCCACTGCCTCTGTATATGTGATCTCCCCTTCCAGCCAGGCCAGTATCTCCTTATAGCCCAGCCCCTGCATGGATACCATTCCCCTGTGACAGCCCATTTCCCGAAGATGTCTGACCTCATCCACCAATCCTTCCGCCAGCATCTCATCCACCCTTTGGTCAATGCGGGCATACAGCCTGTCCCTGTCGTCATTTAAAACAAAATAACAGGAATTGTATGCACTCTCCTTCTGCCGTTCCATGCGGTTATGCTCCGAAATACGCCTTCCCGTCAGATGATAAAATTCCAGCGCACGGATGATGCGCTTTTTATTGTTGGCATGGATCTCTTCCGCCGCTGCCGGGTCTGCCTCCTTTAACAGGTTATGAAGATACTCCGTTCCACGTTCAGCCGCCAGTCTTTCCAGCTGCTCCCTGTACTTATGATCCTCCTGCTCCTGCGTAAAGTCCACATCCCGCAAAAGAGCCTGAATATAAAAGCCGGTGCCGCCGGTAATAACGGGAATATGCTTCCGTTCATAGATTCTCACCATACATTCCAGGCTGCGCTGTTTAAAGCACGCCACGTGAAAGGATTCCCATGGCTCCAGAATATCAATCATATGATGCGGAATTCCCTGCATTTCCTCACGTCTAATCTTAGCAGAGCCAATGTTCATATGTCGATACACCTGCATGGAGTCCGCAGACACAATCTCCCCGTCCACAGCCTTTGCCAAGGCAAGGGACAGCCTGGTCTTGCCAACCGCCGTGGGACCTGTCAGAACAACCAGCGGAGGTCTGCCTCTTAGTATATCTGTATTCATTCCACAATCCTCTTAAATTTTCGCTCCATTTCCGTTTTCGTCATGGAAACGATAGTCGGCCTGCCATGGGGACAATTATAGGGATTTTCCAAAGTCAGCAGCTCATCAATCAAGGTTTCTGCCTCCGCCATGCTTAAAAGATTGTTTCCTTTCACTGCCGCCTTGCAGGACATGGAGGCTATTTTTTCTTCCACCACCCGAATGCCCAAAGAAGCGCCCCCTGCAAGCTGATCCAGCACCTCCAGGAACATTTCTTTTTCCCCGCAGCCATAAAGATCCGCAGGCACACCGCGCAGAGCATACTCATTGCCGCCAAAGGCATCTATTTCAAACCCCAGACCTTCAAAGACCTCCATATGCTCCTTGAGCACCGCTTCCTCCTGACCGGAAAGACTGACAATCACCGCCGGCATCAGTGCCTGGGATACTATGCTTTTTTCATGAAACCGCTTCATCATTCGTTCATAATTCACCTTTTCATGCGCCGCGTGCTGATCAATCATCAGAAGCTTGTCTTCAAACTCCACCAGCCAGTATGTCCGAAATACCTGGCCGATAATACGAAACCTGCTGCGATTGTCCGCCGTCAGAATCTTTTCCTGAAATAAATCCAGCTGGACAGGGGCCTCCTTTCCGGATAAATTCTCCCCTGCGGACTGTTCCTGCGGCATATCCCCCGAATCTGCTGCCTTCTCTGCCTGCTCCGGCTGATACAACGTTCCCTTCTCTGCCTGCTTCGGCTGATGCAACGTTCCCTTCCCTGTCAGCTCCGGCTGATGCAATATTACCTTCTCCCCCGGCTCCGGCTGATCCCTGTATTCTCTGGTTTCCGTGAAAAACTCTTCTTCCTGTGAAACGGCTTCTTTTTCTGACGATACTGTCGTTTTTTGGAGTATTTCCTGTGGATTTGCAGATTTTTCCTGCATTTTCACCCCATTTTCACCGTTTTTCACCTCAGACCACACGGGATTTTGAATAAAATCCTGCATTTTGGGGCGTTCCGCCTTATATTTTGCCTCTTCCATTACATGATAGGACTGTCCCCTGCGCTGTTCAAAGGGCTCCGGCAGCCGCTCTTTCTCCTGAATCTTCCGCTCTTCCTTCTCTGCAGTCTTACGTTCCTTTTCTGTGGACAGCAATGCCTCCGGGATCATCTCATGATGCTTTAAGGTATACTTCACGGCTCCGCAAAGAAGGGCACTGAACGCCATGGCATTTGTAAAACGTACATCCATCTTGGTAGGATGTACATTCACGTCCACCCGTTCTGTATCCAGATTAATATGCAGCACACATAAAGGAAATTTATGCTGCATAAGATATTCCTTATATCCTTCTTCCACTGCTCTGGACACCACACTGCTCCGGACAAATCTGCCGTTAACAAAATAGATCTCAAAGTTCCGATTGGAACGAACCTGGGTGGGCTTGCCCAAATATCCTTCTATTTTTACACCATCCTCATCCTGAATATATTGAATGGGCACCAGTGCATTAGCAACCTCCCTGCCGTAAATCCGATAGATCACCTCACGCAGGTCTCCGTTACCCGATGTATGAAATTTCATCTGATTTCCCATTAACAGCTTAAAGGAAATATCCGGTCTGGACAGGGCAAGATGCTCCATCAAATCAGCAATATATCCTCCCTCTGTGGCCGGCTGTCGTAAAAATTTCCTCCGTACAGGAGTATTAAAAAACAAATTGCGAACAATAAAGGTAGTACCCTCCGGCGCGCCCACCTCTTCAAAAGAGATCTCCTGGGATCCCTCCAGAATAATTCGGCTGCCAGTGATACTATTCGATGTTTTTGTGATAACCTCTGCCTTAGCCACTGCTGAAATACTGGATAACGCCTCTCCCCGAAATCCCAGACTGGATATGTGGGCCAGGTCCTCAGCATTCTCAATTTTACTCGTAGCATGGCGCTGGAATGCCGTCCGCAGCTGTTCCCTCTCCATGCCGCAGCCGTTGTCGGTTACACGAATAAAAGAAATGCCTCCGTCCTTTATCTCTACCGTCACGGCCTTGGCACCTGCGTCGATGGCATTCTCCACCAACTCCTTCACCACGCTGGAAGGACGCTCCACCACCTCGCCGGCCGCAATCTTATCAATCGTTTCCGAATCCAAAATATGAATCTGCGCCATACTCCCTGACCTTTCTCCTGAAAATCTCATTAACAATATTGGGACTTAAGATGTTTCTGCCTGCGCAAAGCGCATAGGTCACGCAAAGCGGAATGTGGCTTCCCATCCTATGATGGGACGTCTTTAGAAGTTCTTCTCACACTGCCAACGGTTCTTCAACTTATTCTGCAGTCTGTACAGCGTATTCAGGGCATCCAGCGGAGACATGGTATTGACCTCCACCTCCATCAGCTCTTTTAAGACATCCTCATCCGTCACCGTATCAAAAAGTGAAATCTGAGCCAGATCCACCTCGTCCAGCTTCGGCTGCTTTTTTGCCTTTCCATCTCCCTTGATCTCCACGGTAATGCTTTGTATCTTTTCGATAATATCATTATCCGTCAACTGTTCAACAATCTCTTTGGCCCGGTCTATCACCATGTCAGGTACCCCGGCAAGCTTGGCTACCTGAATACCGTAACTTTTATCCGCACCGCCCTTGATGATCTTCCTTAAAAATACAATGTCGTCCCCGCACTCCTTCACGGCAATGCAGTAGTTATTCACGTTATTCATTTTGCCTTCCAGCTCGGTAAGCTCATGGTAATGCGTGGCAAACAGAGTCTTGGCCCCCAGCAGCTTTCTGTTGCTGATATGCTCAATTACCGCCCAGGCAATGCTCAATCCGTCAAAGGTAGAGGTTCCCCGCCCGATCTCATCCAAAATCAGCAGACTGTCCGAGGTGGCATTCCTTAAGATATTGGCAACCTCATTCATCTCCACCATGAAGGTTGACTGGCCGCTGGCAAGATCGTCGGAGGCCCCCACTCTGGTAAAGATCCTGTCCACAATACCGACATTGGCGCTCCGTGCAGGCACAAAACAGCCCACCTGGGCAAGCAGCACAATCAATGCCGTCTGCCGCATATAGGTGGATTTCCCGGCCATATTAGGACCGGTGATCACGCTGATGCAATGATTCCCGTTGTCCAAATAGGTATCGTTGGCGATAAACAGATCATTGGTAATCATCTGCTCCACCACCGGATGCCTGCCGTCCTTAATGTCTATGATTCCCTTTTCATTCAGCTTTGGCCGCACATAGTGGTTCCTTTCTGACACCAGCGAAAGGGAAGCGTAGACATCCAGTCTTGCAATCCCCTTTGCCGTCCGCTGGATGCGCTCCAGCTCCTGAGCAATGGACTCCCTGATCTGACAAAACAGATCATACTCCAGCGCCGTCAGCTTGTCCTCAGCATTTAATATGGTATCCTCCAGCTCCTTCAGCCTGGGAGTGGTATAGCGCTCCGCATTGGCCAGAGTCTGCTTGCGTATGTAATCCTCAGGCACCATATTTTTATAGGAGTTCGTCACCTCAAAATAATAGCCGAAGACCTTATTGTATTTAATTCGCAGATTTTTAATGCCGGTGCGTTCTCGATCCTGCTCTTCCAGCTCCGCCAGCCAGTTTTTACCGTCCCGCTTCGCCCCCCTTAACCTGTCGATGGTCTCGTCAAAACCATCCTTAATAATACCACCCTCTCTGATTGTGACAGGTGGTTCCTCTTCTATGGATTTTTGAATCAGCTGATAAACATCCTCAAGACTGTCTATATCGTTTTCAATTTCCTGCAGCTCTTCTTTTTCAAACCCTTTTAAGACGGACTTGACCGCAGGCAACATTTCAAGAGAATTGCGAAAGGCTATGAAGTCTCTCGGATTCGCCGTCTTATAGGTCACCTTGCTCAAAAGCCTCTCTAGATCATAGACAGGATTCAGGTACTCACGAATCTCATCCCTGGACACACTGTCCCCGTTTAATTCCTCGATGGCATCCAGCCGCCTTTCCATTCCTTCCTTTTCAATCAGAGGCTGTTCCAACATACTGCGAAGAAGTCTGCCACCCATGGCTGTTTTCGTCTTATCCAGCACCCCAAGCAGTGAGCCCCGTTTCTGTTTTTCCCGAAGGGTCTCCGTCAGCTCCAGATTTCGCCTGGTGGAACTGTCTAACAGCATATACTTGTTGGTAAGATATGGCGAAATATGAGTAAAATGAGCCAGATCTGTCTTCTGGGTTTCATAAAGAAACTGTAAAAGAGCCCCTGCCGCCAGCAGCCCGATGGGAAAATCCTCCACCCCCAGCCCGGTTAACGTACCAACCTTAAAATGCCGCAGCAAAAATCTTTTACATTCCTCATCGTCAAACAGATGCGGCTCCAGGTCGTTGATGGGAATATGGTATCTGTTTCTCAGCTCGTCCACATCAAAGCCGCTGACAAGAAAGGCTTCGTTACATATGACCTCCGAGGGCTCATATTTCATAAGCTCGTCCCTAAGCTTCCCCAGGTCCTCAACCTCTGTGAGATAATAATCTCCCGTGGTAACGTCCGCCGCAGAAATACCGATTTTCGTAGGCGTGTATACAATACACATCAGGAAATTATTCTTTGATTCTTCCAGCGACTGCACATTCAGATTCGTACCGGGCGTAACCACACGGGTAACCTCCCGCTTCACCAGTCCCTTTGCAAGCTTCGGATCCTCCACCTGCTCGCAGATAGCCACCTTATATCCTCTATTGACCAATTTGGTCAAGTAGTTTTCCACTGCATGATAAGGGACACCACACATGGGTGCTCTTTCCTCCAGGCCACAGGCCTTTCCCGTCAAGGTAAGCTCAAGTTCCTTTGACACAGTAATGGCATCCTCAAAAAACATTTCATAAAAGTCTCCCAGACGATAAAAAAGGATACATCCTTGATATTGTTTTTTTGTTTCCAGATACTGCTGCATCATGGGGGTAAGGTCTTCCACCGGAATCTGCTGCTCGGACATCGTGAGTATACTCCTGTTCTCTAATCGTATAAAAATCATATGAACAAACTATGTTCAACGTTCTATCGTAGTGCCTGTTTTTTAAAAAAAGGCAAATACACAATGATTTGCGCATTTACCTTTATTCTACCACAAAATATTGTTGTTGTAAATTGCCGCTCCCCAAATTTTCCATTCAGTAGTAACCGTATTATAATGCCGCGAAAATCTACACACAAGACAAACCTAAAACGTGAAGTCATACGTTACACTGGTACTGTTCGTTCCGTCGTCCAAAACCACCGTCAGGGTATGACTGCCCCTCGGTATGGAAATACCATTCTTTATGGAAATGATCACGACATTTTTTTCAACGCTGCCTTCGGATTCATATACCGCCTCAAATAGCGGTTTCCCGCTAAGCCCGCTGATCTGGGTTTGACTGTTCTCATAAAGCTCTTCAACCGTCTTATCGAACACGACCCTGATTGTCGTGTCGTTTGTGAGGGTTACTCCTGTTATCTGCGGCCAGGATGATTCATCCTGGTCCGGCGCAGTATATACAGGAATCTTCTGATAACTATAGAAATCCTCCCGGTTGCCTTTTGCATCCTCCGATGCACAGCAGAACCATTGTCCGGCCGAAACACCGCTGACAGTGATATAATTCAGACCATATCCCATCGAAGTCTTTGCGCCGCCTGCATAAATCGCCGAGGGATCCTTAGGTGCGGTGGTGCCTTCCCCCTCTACCGTGTTTTGAATCGCATAGTAAAGGATACCGGCTTCATCCGAGTTAAAAGTGACCTTTATTGTATCTTCATTTTCCCACTCTATACTCCAAATGCTGACTCTGGGAGCCTGCAGATCAAGATAACAGCTGCCCTTTAGCTGTGTACCGTCATTCAGGCTAATGAGGATTGTATAGGTATTGTTGCCCTTAGGAATGCTGCCTCTCTGCATATATACACGATAAATTCGGTTATCCGAAGTCCTAACCTCCCCCAGCGCCGTTTCATTCAACGGACAGCTGATGTCAAACTGCCCCAGGGTCAGGCTCTCTTCCGTGGCAGTTTCCAGCTCGATCTCAAAGCCATACAGGAATTCACCGTTTGCCTGCTTTTCTGCAAAGGCCTCGGCACTTTTAATCGCCTCTGCCGTCTCTTCATGAACCTCTCCGTCAATGGAAAGGCTGTTTACCAGCGTGGACTTGCCTTCCGTATTAACGGCTGCATAATACATGGTATAAGACATTCCCTTCATCAGGCCGGAAACGGTAATCACATTCTCATGCTGCTTCATCTCCGTCCGGATACCGTCCCTGATGACCTCTGCTTCCGTGGGTGCCGCCGCTTCGTCTGTTCCCGCAGGGAAAGCCGCCGCACGTGCCCGGCTCTGCACATTTTCTTTCAAAATATAATAAAAATATCCCGGCTCATCAGAATTATAAGTTATCACGGCCTCATCTGCCCCCGTGCGGACAGCAGTCATGCCGGCAATCTGCGCACAATCCGTCCTGTAGGCAAAGACCTTTGAAATCGACGTGCCGTCGGTAAGGGTAATCTGTATATCATATTCCTGATCCCTGTAATAGGAAGTTACCAGATCATAAACCATATTGTCTTCAGTGGAAACATCCAGAATCGTCATGTCTGCGCCGCCGCTGTTACATATAATACTAAAAGCTGCCAAAACAAGCGGCTGCTCTGTCTTTCGGTTTAAGGTAACCCGGATGCGGCCGCTGCCCATAACCTCTACCTTTCGGATCTCATATGCTTCCTGTACCGAGCCAGAAGACTCATCTCCGGATGCAGAAGAGCCTCCCCCAGGCCTTGAAGGACTCCCTGCAGACTGCGCAGCAGCAACCGCTTCGGCTATCACTGCCGCCTTACTTCTGGCCTCCCTGCCTTCCTGCTTTCCAAATTCTTCATAATGTCTGTAGGCAGCCAGAATATCATCGCCATAGGCCTTCTCTAAATCCTCATACCTCTCAAGATAATCCACAGGATCAAAACCGGTGCCGCTGTCCCTGTGTTCAAAGGCTCCGAAGGCAAGGTAATGGGCAACATAGGCATCCCAGTCATCCCCAAACGCCTCCTGAAGGTCCGGATACTTTTCCCTGTATTTGACCACGTCCAGCATTCCATTCATCACCCGGCCTTCAGAGAGCCCAATTCTCATGAAATGCTCCAGCAGGGCTGCTCTGTCATAACCATATGCAGCCTTAAGATCCGGATACCGATCCGCATAATAATGCTCGTCGAAAACCTCTTCGATACCCCTGCCTGCCGCCCTGGCAGAGCTGATGCTGCTAAACGCCACCGCTCCGACGGTTATGGCGATCACCACCACCCTTGCCTTTTTTGCCATTGCTGCCAGCCGCCTTTTGATTGCTTCCTTCATTTTACTGCCGTCTTCCTTTCCTCTTGCTTTCCGTAGGCACTGCGTCATTATCTCCGACACATACATCCTCCGTTCATGTACCTATCATAATTTATTTTTCTCCCGGCGTCAAGTAAGCAAATATTTGTTATCCAATAAGCCCTATTACGTGTTATCGTTCGTTCAAATACAGCTGTACCCGATTGTTAATCATCGAAATGACCTCGTCGGCACTCTTGCTGTCGTCAAAATAATAGGCAGCCTCTTCACCGATGATGGTTAGAATCAGCGACGTTCCCATGGGCAGGGGCCTGATCTCCTCCAGCGCTTTTTTGTACTCCTTCCGCCTTTCCTCCGAGGTGTTCTCGCCGTAATAAGCCGGCCTCATTATATGGCCTGCCTCCGTCCGTTCCTCACTCATATAGGGAACAAACCATTCCAGCCATTGATCAAAGCTCTCTTTTTTTACAGGCGGCAGATACATTTTTTGAACGCCCTGAACCTGATCCCCCAGCAGGAAGGAGATAAATTCCCAGGCACCTTCTTTGTGAGCGGATGCGGCATTGACAGCCATGGTGTACTGTGGAACAGACACCCCGTAGCAACCGTCGTCAAACAGGACACCTGAGGGAACACTTCCCCTGGCCTTCCGCTCTACGGATCCGTTAAAGCTAAAAAAACTTATCAGATTAATTTTATTTACGATTTCGGGCTCCATTTCCTTCCTGCCGTCATCACCATACCTGTCGGCAGCTTCCAGCAGCTTCCGAAACAGCGGCGTATCAAAATCACAGCTGCCGTTCTCCCAGTCTACCATTCCCCAAAGATTCTCAGTACCCTGCAGAAACGTATTCAAAAGCCCGGCCGAGTCCATCCACCTTCTGTAAACGCCGCCTTCCTCCCAGGCCAGCAGGGCGTCCGCCAGCCCCTCTATGTCAGGCGTCTCACTGCTCCCCAAAAGCTCCGCATCTACTTCTTCATAATAAGCCTCTATCTTCGGCGTCACACCGTAGATCTGATCTCCCTGCCGCCAGGCGGAAAAGGCCAGCGGGAAATAGTCCTCTTCCCGGATACCGGAGGCTTCCAGATAGGGATTTAATACCTCCAATGCGCCCTTTTCCAGCATTCCTTCCAGATAGCCCTGCAGAAGGTCCTGACCACAGAGAATGTCCGGCCCCTTTCCCGCTCCCACCTGAACGCTGGTCAGCCGGCGAAAATCCTCCAGATCATTGCCGTAACCACAGTTTTCCAGAATCACATGGTACTTGTCGTTTTCCCTGTTAAACAGGGCGACCTGTTCCGAAAACCAATCATCGGTTATGATTGCCCTCAGAACAATGGGTATCTTTTCCACCTTTTCCATCCGCAGCACTTCCCTGAAGCAGTTTAAGCCGGCCCTGTCAGTCCAGAGAAATTCTATGGAGCCGTCCGTCAGTACCCGGAAATCCTGAAGAGGCAAGCCGCCAAAATCACCATGCCAGCCATAGGATGTACCATGAAAATACAGAAGCCCTGAGGTACTCTGCGCTTCCATGTCCACCGCCGCAATTCCGCCGCTGCCGCCGCCGATACCGTAGCCTGCCACTGCGGGAGAGCCGTTTTCCGTCCCCAGCCTCACAGCTCCAAAGGAAAGCCGCAGCCCAGACTCCGAAAGCAGCCTCCCGGTTTCCGCATCCAGCTCTTCCAGCACCTGCTCATTCATCGTATCATTATAAAGCAACAGATATATCCGGCCATCCTCCATCTGGCAAATATCATTTATCATAAATCCCGGCTCTAAACTGTTTTCATATAAAATGTCACCGGTAGGAAGCATCTTCACAATCAGGCCCACATACTGATCTCGCCCGTCAATCATCAAAAAGTCCGTACGGTAAAAAAAGCAGTTCCCTTCCCTGTCCAGATAACACTTGAATTTTGAATCCACTGAAGCATAATTCACTGAAATTCCCTGCAGCAAAAGCTCTCTGCTCCCATCCTCCCTGTACAGATAAATATCCGCGCCGTCCCTTGTCATTTCAGACCAGATCTGTACCGGCTCCCCTGCCAAAAACTGTGTCCCCAGAGGCTGATATATAATTTCTCCTTCGTGTATAAGCGAAACCGAATACAGCTCCGGGTTTTGCTCCCATAGCCCAAGATCAAAGAGTTCTTCCGTCTCTACGGTAAGGTCATAGTATTCCGTCCGTTCCGTGACGGCCGTCAGATCAGCCCCCGGCCCGATTCCCCGCCAAACATTCTCCGGCTCTTTTTCCGCCCCGCAGGCAGACAAAAAAGTACCGAACAGGAAAGCCATCAATAAGATAAAATATTTTTTTGCCATATACTTCTCCTTCCGTATAGGCCTCTTCGCATAAAAATGGGAGGACAGTGATCGCCGCCATCCTCCCTGAATAATATTTAAATTACTTGCCTCTCTCTCGTCCGCAGATCGCACAAAAGTCAGAATAAACCGGAAAACCATTCGCGTCTGTTAATCCGGTCGGCGCATAGAGATGTTCGCCTGTCTTTACCGTATATAAGCCCTCCCAATAGGAATATCCACATTTGGCACATTCATACTTGGTTCCGCGAATCTCATAATGACCGTTTACATCATCATATGATTTCATGGTTCCATTCGGTGAGCCCACCAAAAACGCCGGGTGCGTACATGCAACAGCCTCCGCCGACAATTCGTTGACGGAAAACGTGCCAACAACAGTCAGACAACACAACAATATACCGATACTTCTCTTGATCTTCATAAACGTCCCCTTCTCTGCATTTGTTAATGATGCTTTTATCCGCTTTTCACAAAAATATGTGCATCTGTACACACCTTTATTATATCATATTTTTTTCTATATACAACAAAAATTAACAATATCTTTTGCTACGCTTATTTTGTCATTTTTTACTGCTGCACGCAAAGTCCTGACAATAACTCACTCTTCCTCCATAACCGCTGTGCCCAGAATCTTCAGCACTTCATCCTCATACTCTGCCAGCCAGTCCTCTGCACCTTCATTCAGGACCACAAAGCTGCCGGAGGACAACTCTTCATCCGGAAATGTAATAAAGCTGAAAATGTCTCTGCCGTCGTAAAGGCCCATCCGCCCCTTTCGACCGCCCTCAATGGTAATATCCCTTGTCTCCAGCCCGGTGCCGCACACCCCGAAGAAATAATAATAATAGAGCCCAACCTGCCCGCTGCAGTCCTCTGGAAAAAAGCGGATGCCAAATCTTCCCGAATCCTCGTTGTATTCTTCTGTCTTGTAATCCCAGCCCTCAGGAATTTTCAGGCTGATTCTTAAATTTTCATGACTGCAGGTTACCTCTTCGCCCTGCTCCTTCGCCGGGCGCTCTTTAGATAAGCGCTCCGATTCTTCGGATATTCCGCCTGCGCCTGCAAGGGGTAAGCCGCATATTTCCGTCTGCTCCGGACTGTTCCTTTTTAATTTTTTAACCAAGTAGGTAAACTCATCCTTGTAATCATCCTCTGCCGTATTTACCTTAGCCAGCAGATTTTCTATATTCCGAAAAGAAGCCTCTCCCTTATATTTGCTGTCTCTCACCATCAGGCCAAGCTCCGCCACGGCGGCCGCAAAATAAAAGTCCTCCCCCGGATCGGCCCTGTAGGCTTCCTCTGTTATGGTATATTCTTTTAAAATACTTTCGTCCTCTTCCGGCTCCTTGTAACGGATTTTCAGCAAGGCCCATTCCCCGTTTTTTTTCGGCTCCGTTTCCGTTTGATACCTTAAATCCGTCTCCGGGATTTCCTGTTTTGAATCCACGGGAACGATTTCATAAAGGGCCGTAACGATATGACCTGCGCCGATCTCTCCCGCGTCCTTGGTATCGTCGTCAAAATCCTCCGTGGCAAGAGTCCTGTTTTCATAGCCGATGAGTCTGTAGCCCTTAATATAAGCAGGATTAAATTCAATCTGCAGCTTCACGTCCTTCGCCACCGTTACAAGAGTGGCGCCCATTTCCTCCACCATCACCCTTTTTGCTTCCCCGCGGGAATCAATATAAGCATAATTGCCGTTACCGTTGTCCGCCAGAGCCTCCATCTTGTTATCCTTGATATTTCCCGTGCCAAAGCCCAGCACCGACAGAAATATGCCGGATTCCCTTTTTGAAGTTACAAGCTCTTTTAATGCACTTTCAGAAGTAGCACCCACGTTCAGGTCTCCGTCCGTAGCCAGTATGATCCGGTTATTCCCGCCCTCGATAAAGTTTTCCTCCGCAAGCCGGTAAGCCGTTTCGATACCCGCCGACCCGTTTGTGGAGCCGCTGGCGCGCAGGCTGTTAATAACCTCCGCGATCTCTGTTTTATTACTTCCCTTTTCGCCTTCCAACAATACCGCATCGGAGCCGGCGTAAGTAACGATGGATACCCTGTCCTTCTCCGTAAGCTCGTCGGTCAGCATAGTAAAGGCCGACTGCAGCAGGGGCAGCTTATCGGCGTCGTTCATGGATCCTGACACATCCAACAGGAAAACCAGATTTGAGGAAGGAGCCTCACTGAAATCAATTTCTTCCGTCTTCAGCCCAATCTGAAGCAGCTTTGCGTCCTTATTCCAAGGACAGTCTCCCACCACAGTGGTGACCCCAAAAGGGCTGTCGTCTGTAGGCAGGTTATAATCATATTTAAAATAATTTAACAACTCTTCAATCCTGACTGCTCCCTGAGGTATGTTCTCAATGGACAAATTTTCTTCAATCATCCGCCTCAAATTGGTATAAGACGCAGTGTCCACATCCGCTGAAAATGTGGATACCGGACTATTCTTCACCGATCTAAATCCGGGTTCCTCCAAGGCGTTATACTCTTCCGTATTCCCCTCCTGCAGATTCTCAGGCTCCATGGGCATAACCTCCGTAGTCATTTCGGTCATCATTTCTCCCTCACTCGGAGTCTGAATATCCCCCTTTATGGAATAATTGTCTCCGCCCGCATAGCCGTCCTTCGGTGCGGAGTCATTTCTTCCGCCGCTGTTATAACCGTTTTCCCACAGGCGGCTTCCCTCCCCGTCCGACTTGCTTTCCCCGCCGCATCCTGCAAGCAGGGATACTGCTGTTAATACTGCTGCAAATACTCTGATCCTTTTCATAACCTTCTCCCTTCCGCCGCCCTGCGGCCTGCACGCGCCTGACCATGCCATATCCTATAAAGAACGCACATGCACAAGTCAACGCTTCTTACACTTTAAGACGGTAAAGAATGGAAAAAGTTTCAATATGCAGGAAATAATTGTTCGGTAATGTTCCGCTCCTTTATTCCCTCTCCTGCAGATATATGGCCACCCGGCTTTTCAGATGCTCAATCACCATATCCTCCGTAATGGTTTCATTAAAATACATTTCCAGCTCTTCGAACAAAATATTTCTTAATTCTACCGGAAAATATCTTCTGACCTTTGCCCCATCAATCAGCTCCTGTAATAACTTTTCGTCTGCTTCTCTGTTTAAATCATCTCCCACCTTAAACTGCCCAAATCCAGCCACGAAAACCTCTGTGTCCTTATTTACAGCGGCGATCTGCTCCGCCAATACATCTTTGCGCACGCTTAAATGAAAATTCACATCATCTGCCGCCGCAGACTGCCCTTCATAAGACAGGCATATCGCAATAAAGGCGGCAGCCATCTCCTTTTCATCCCGGTCAGCTGTTTTGCGCACAGCCAGTGTGCTTCCTGCCTCCAGAAAATGCGCAGCGCCGTCTCTTGTCGGATAGCCAATGTAATTAGCATCCTCTCCATAGCAGCTTCGATACAAAGCAAGCTCTTCAGGCCTGTATATAGTAAGCTCATTACAGAGTACTTTCCCCTCCAGCATAGATGCGCCGGGAGATACCGGCTCCTTGCGGACACAATATTTTTTTGCCAGTTCCAGCGCTTTTCGGAATTCGTCACTGTCGAAATTTATCGTTCCCTCATCCGCATCAAACAGGAAATTATCTTCCATGCCATGACTGATAAAGTTTGTAATGAAATAAGTGCCGTAGTCCCCGCTGTCGCAGTTAAAAATTGCTTCCAGCTCCGGTCTGTTATCCACCTGCTGCAGGAAGGTGTCATAATCCCAGTCCTTGATCTGTGGATCCCCTGTCACCAGAGTCCTGATACGAAAATCCATCACCGCTCCGCACCAGCTATCATCTATCTTTCCAAGTTCAAGGGCGCAGGGCAGCAGTTCGTCAGCGATATGATACTGCTCCGTAAGCCCCTCCAGAGGCTCCCACAGTACTTCCATCTCTTCCAGGCCCGTCAGAAAGGTATCAATCAAGACCGGCCCCTTTCCGGCATTCAATTCCGTTAAAAGTACCGTTCTGTCAACGTAATCATAATTTTTCAGCTCTATATGCCAGCTGGGATAACGCTTATTGAATTCCGCCACTGGCGCCTGGTATACTTGCTCATTATGAGAAGAAACCGCCAGCGTAATCGTTCTGATCTCCACCTGTTGAGTGGTTGGTTCCAGGCACAGATAGTTCATTTCTCCTGCGCTCTCATAGATCAGCGAAATCCGCTCGGAATCATCTGCCTGCAGAGCATAAACGTCGGATACGGTGATCCCATGATTTCTCCAAAGATAAAGCTGTTCTGGGCTGCCGCCTGTCAGGTCGCTCCTATATACGCCGCTCCGATCTGCGTAAATCATTGTATTTTCATTCAAGAGAGTTACACGATAATAGAAATCGTCAAAGGATGCCAGAATCTCTTCTTTTCCCTCCTGTGCATTATACCGCAGGAGCTCGCTCATCTTTCCATCTTTCGGTTTATTCTCCCAAAAAGCCACACGCCCGTCGTATAACGGCACCAGCCTTGTAAAAAAGACCCCTGTCCGCAGCAGATCCGCCAGCAGCTCTCCTTCGTCAGATACAATATGATACCGCACACCTTCCTCGGTATTCATAACCAAATAAATCTGCCCTTCTTTATCCATCTGAATATATAACAGATTCTGCAATACCTCACCCATATCTTTTCCGTCTAAATAATCCAGCCCTATTTCCCGCAGAACATTCCCCTTCTCATCACATTCTTTTATCAAATAGCAGCGCGTGTCAGCAGTACCCTCCTTGATTGCACAATCAAAACACAGATAATGATCCGTTCCCAGAACCGCTCCCACCACATGCATCTGCTCTTTCAGACTAAAATGCAGGGCTCCCTCTTCCCCCTCCATCGTCACATAGGCAATTTCATCCCAGCATTTTTCAGGAGTGCTCTCATAATAATGTTTCTTGAAATAAAATGCTCTGGTATTTCCGAGAAAAATATGACTGATGCCGCCTGCACTTGCATCCTCAGGCTCTTCGACACGCAATCGTTTATCTACTGTCCGCGAATAGGCATCCAATGAATTATCGCTCGGACCTGCTTCCGACATACTATTTTGAATGGCAGATGCTTCTTCTTTATCTGTATCACCGCAGCCGCTTAAAACAAAAGCCAGCATAGATGCTATGAGAATATTACGGATCCCTTTTTTCATAATATGTGCTCCTCGTTCACTGTTTCTGCTTTTTGGGCTTAAGTGATCAGGTTTTACCTGATCACTTAAGCCCAAGCTACAACATTAACTCTCTATAAACTTTTACTGCCCATAATTGACACTATTTATGATCAACACTATGATTGGTCGTAAGATAATGATCATGAAGACCATTGGGCTGCTCAAGGTTACAATAAATGCAGCGTGCAAGACAATATTGATAAACATCGGCCGAAATACATACCCTAAGAATAGGCTTGTTATCCATATCAACCCCATGTACATATAAATGTGCCATTTCGTTTGTTGTATAATAAGAATCTATACGGTCATGTCTATCATAAAGATGAATGCCATCCGGCGCTTTACTACATAAAGCTGCTAAGGCTGATGTGGAATGGCTCATAAAAATCACTATTGCAAAACCCAGGGCAATCATAGTTTTCGATATTGTTCTTTTCATATATTTTTCCCTTCCCTTATAATTTCTAATATTTTTATGTTTCAGCATTTGCGATAGAACCGCAAAAACTTATTTAAATAATGAATTCTTTTCTGCTGAAGTATCAAATCAAATTAAAGTCCTCTGGCATTTTTCATAATTATTTACAGACTTTCCTTATATGGCACTGCTTGTTTCAATCGCAATGTTGCAAATGCTTAGGGCTGCATCTTTTTCTGGTGACTTTAATATATCATAATCCCTCCAAGAATTCAATACATTTTCAGCAAGCAGGATAGCAACAAGATTCCAGACTTGCACTGGTTAAAAACGTGCGCCGCCGGGCGCACCACATACAAAAAGCAGTCTCGGACGAATCCCTGACTGCTTTTACACTTTATTTATGTGCTTTTTCTTCCTCCAAATTCCGGCTTCATAACCAGCCAGAGTCCGGGCGGCCCCGGCGCTTTCCGGCGCATCTTTGTCTGCCGCTATTCTTACGGTTTTTGCCGCCGTTTTGCTCCCGGTCAAATCCGCCGTCCTGTAAATAAGCTCCCATTCCTCTCCCGGCTCGGTGTGGGAAAGATGAGACAGATATGCCCTGCAGGGCTTTTCCCCTAAATTGCAGTCAATCAGAAAAGACTCGTCCTCCAATACCCGCTCATAAACAAAACGGTTCTTCTTTCTGCTAAGCAGCCGAAACTCACCATAAATCAATGCTTCCTCATCATGGCGCAGGCTGATCAGCTCCCGATATGCCTCCAATACGTCCTCCTTGGGAGCCTGAAAAAGGCCCTGATGCCAGGGCGGCAGTGTTTTATTCCAGGGCAGGAGAACTCTGGTATGCTCTCTGGTCCCGGCCAGAATCGCTCTGAAAACCTCTTCCTCGGACTGTAAGCGGATATGCTCTTCATAATATCCCTTTGCCTCCACATCCGTGATCTGGTCCATGGAGGTAAACCGATAATTTGCCAGTCCCATCTCATCCCCCTGAAAAACAAAGGGAGTGCCTTTTAATGTAAACTGCATTACCGCCAGCAGCTTTGCCAATAACGCATGACGGCTCGTATCGCTGGTGATCTTGCTGATCATCCTGGGGTTATCATGATTATTATAAAAAAGGGACATCCAGCAATTATCGCCGTAATGCTCCTGCCAATCAATCATATAGTCCCTGAAATAATTCAAATCATATTCATAATCCTCCATCCGTACATGCCCCGGCGTCTCCAGATGATCAAAGGAAAATATCATATCCAGCTCGCCTCGTTCCTCACCGGTGACAAGACGGCTCATCATCATGCCCAATCCCGGCGTTTCCCCCACGGAAAAAGCCTGATGGGGTGCAAAAGCCTTGTCATGAATTTCGTGCAAATAACGATGCAGATTCGGCCCATAATAATAATGCTCAATTCCCTGATAGCCCATGAGATTTCCGATAGTCTCATTTCCCCAAGGCAGTCCTGCCGCTTTGGAAATATAGTTGATCACATCCATACGGAAGCCGTCAACCCCCTTGTCCAGCCACCAGTTAATCATGGCAATCACATCTTCCCTGACATTCGGATTGTCCCAGTTTAAATCCATCTGCTTTTTGGAAAACAAATGAAGGGACCAGCTGTGATCCCCCTCATTATAATTCCAGGCCGGACCTGAGAAAAAGGAAGTCCAGTTGTTGGGAGGGTCTCCGCTGCCATCATCCTCTCTGAAAAAGTAATAGTCCCGATAGGCTGAGTTCCGATCGGCAAGAGCCTGCCGATACCAGCAATGCTCATCAGAGGTATGATTCACTACCAAATCCATAATCAACCGCATTCCCCGCTTATGGACCTCCCCCAGCAGGCAGTCAAAATCCGCCATGGTGCCGAATTCCTGCATGATGGCATAATAATCTCTTATATCATAGCCGTTGTCGTCGTTCGGCGAATCATAGACGGGAGACAGCCATATGGCGTCCACCCCAAGATTTTTAAGATAATCCAGCTTACTGACAATACCCTGCAGATCCCCGATACCGTCCCCGTTACTATCATAAAAGCTTCGGGGATAAATCTGGTAAAAGACCGCTTCCTTCCACCATTTTTTTGTGATGGTGCCATGACTGACAGCCGGGGATTCATCCTGCTCATTGTTTACAAGATTTAAAAGAGCCTCATAAAAATCCGGCCCCAGCTTTTTCCTTGTAAGTCCGGCTATTGTTTTCAGCTTTCGTCCGGAAACCAATTTAATGGACAGAATCTTTTCGGACACTCCCATCTGAAGCAGCACCTTGGCAAGAGCGTCATGCCCCACAGGATTTTCATATAGTCTGCCGATGGTGCTGTCTAATGTGAGCCGTCCAACTGCCCCCTGCTCTGTTTCCCGCTTTTTCATAATCCCTCCGTTCTTCCTCTTGCTCTTGTCCGATCCTTTTACGAGCTTTGTTTCGTCCTTTCCCTAACCCGTACTTTGACTTTACTTTCTCTTACTTTACTTTCTGTGACCTTACTTTCTCTTACTTTACATTCTCTGGCCTTACTTTCTCCGACTTTGCTTTCTCTGGCCTTACTTTCTCTGATCTTGCTTTCTGTGACTTTGCTTTCTGTGACCTTACTTTCTCTGGCCTTACTTTCTCTGACTTTGCTTTCTGTGACCTTACTTTTTCTTCCTCTATTCCCTCATCCTCATGGTCTTTTGAAAAAGATCTACTCTCTCTTTTTCTTCAGCTCATCACAGATCCGCTCATATTCTTCCTCGTCCAGCTTATATTTCCTTTGATACAGGAAATAGGAAACCAGCATCAGCACACAGGGCAGCACCGTCATGGCAATCAACAGTCCCAGACTTTGCCCCCTGCTGACCCCTGTATTTCCTTCCGCGGTGCCGAAGATTACGCCGGAAATATAAGACAATTTTTGCTCTTCTGTAATCAGCCCTTGAGCGCATTCCTGCTCAAATGCGGAAATCTGGCTGGTATAATCAGTAACACCCAGAATCAGGTAAGCAGCAGAAGTAAGCGCAACGATCAGCGCAGACCCCATCTTGGTAATAAAGGGACGCAGAGAGGTAATGATTCCCTCTTCTCTGACACCGAATTTATACTCGTTATATTCCACCGTATTCATAATGGAAATCATCATTACAAGATAAAAACAATACTGCCCAAAATTTGAGAGCATATAGCCTATAACCAACAGCCAGAAGCTTCCGTTCTCCGGAATGGAAACCAGTCCTGCACCAAGCATCATGAAATATCCTGCAGCAGCAATCAAGGCCATGATCCCCAACAGCTTCTTTCTGTGTATCCGCCGGGAAATCATAGGATAAAAAATCATTAAGAATGCCGTAGCGGACATACCTACTGTTGTAAACAAAGAATACAGCCCCCCGTCATATCCAAAAGTAAAATAGATATAGGTAGAACCGATGCCGCCGATCACCAGACCGTTGCCGATCTGCTGGATCAGAAAAATCACCGCCACCCATACCAGCTGGTCGTTACGCAGGATGGTTTTAAAGGTCTGAACCAGAGATACCTTTTTCTTTGAACCATGATTTATGCTTTCCCTGTGTTCCCGGACTCCGCACATCGTAAACAGGATAAATAAAGGAGCGAGAATGGCTATCACCAACGCAATCCGGCCATAGGCCACACTGGTGCTGCCCCCGATGGCACCGCTTCCCGTGGTAAAGAGTGGAATTAAAATAGATGCCAGCGTGCCGCCGATTCCCGCAAACAAGGTAGCCCTGGAGGTAAATTGATTCCTGGCGTCAGCGTCCGAGCCAAGAGCAGGAATCATACCCCAGTAGGAAATATCACTCATGGTATAGGTAATGCTGAAAGCAAAATACATCAGACCGAAAAACCACACAAAACTCCAACCCTGGAGCTTCACATTGAATAACAAATAGATCACCACCGAAGTGGAAAGACCTCCCGCCGCCAGCCAAGGCTTAAACTTGCCATATTTTGAACGGGTTCTTTCAATCAGATTTCCCATAATCGGATCGTTCAGCGCGTCAAACACCCGGGCCGCAATCATAATCCCTGTGATGGCCGCCACCTGAGCGCTGTTTAACGGCCGGGTAAACAATACAAATGTAAGCAGATAACTGTTAATCAAACAAAAAACGGCATCTCTTCCCACGGTACCCAGAGGATAATAAATCAGGTTTCTCTTTGTCACATTTTTTGCCGCATTCACCTCTTTGTTTTCCGGTTCCTTCTCCTGTTTCAATCTTTATTTTCCTCCGTTTCCCTTATCTTTCCTCAAATTATAAAGCATACATGATTATATATGCCTGTGTCTCTTCGTTTCTGCCCGGCCATACATAAAGCAGTGGACCACCCATCAGATCAGAGGATCGTTCCCATGTAATAAAAACCCTTACACTCATCCAGAGATACCCGTACCGTCTTTCCGATTAGGGACGCATCTCCCGGCACATGTACGATCATATTGTTGGAAAGCCGTCCCGTAACCAGACTCTGGCAGGACTGCGCTCCGTCATCATCCCCATTTACTTCTTCAATTAAAGCTTCCCCGATGCTGCCCACATACTTTGCCGCCTGCTCTCTGGCCGTATCCTGAACTACCTTCAACAGCTTGTCAAAGCCTTCCCTCACCTGTTTCTCCGATACCTGGTCCTCCATGGCCGCCGCGGGGGTGCCTGTCCGCTTGGAATAAATAAAGGTAAACGCATTGTCAAATTTTACGGTGCGCACCACATCAATCGTTTCTTCCAGATCCTCCGGTGTCTCCCCCGGAAAACCCACAATAATATCCGTTGTAATAGCAATATCCGGAATTTCACTGCGGATTTTCAGGGCCAACTCCACATACTGTTCCCTGGTATAGCGGCGGTTCATCTTTTCTAATATCCTGGTGGAGCCGGACTGCAGGGGAAGGTGCAGATGCCGGCATATTTTTTTGGAATCCCTCATTACCTGAATCAGCTCATCAGACAGGTCCTTGGGGTGCGATGTCATAAAACGAATACGCTGCAGTCCCTCTATCTTTTCAACCTCCTGAAGAAGCTCCGCAAAAGTCAGGGGATGTTTCAGATTTCTGCCATAGGAATTTACATTCTGTCCCAGCAGCATCACCTCCACCACTCCGTCTGCCGTCAGCCTTTTAATCTCCCGGATAATATCCTCCGGCTCCCTGCTGCGCTCTCTTCCCCTCACATAAGGCACAATACAGTAGCTGCAGAAATTATTGCAGCCAAACATAATATTAATCCCAGATTTAAAAGGATATTTCCTCTCCGTGGGAAGATTTTCCACAATCCTGTCCGTATCCTCCCAAATGTCAATCAGCATCCCCTCCGTCTCCAGGGAAGCGTACATAAGCTCCGCAAATTTATAGATATTATGTGTTCCAAAGATCAGGTCCACAAAGGGATAACTTGTCCTAATTTTTTCAATCACGGATGGCTCCTGCATCATGCAGCCGCAGAGGGCAATTCTCATGGAAGGATTCCTGCGCTTGCGTCCCTTCAACTCTCCCAGCCTGCCGTAAACCCGCTGATTGGCATTATCCCTGACAGTACAGGTATTGAAAATAACAAAATCCGCATCTTCCGAATCAGCCGCCTTAAATCCAGCCGCCCTTAAAATTCCTTCCAGTTTTTCCGAGTCCCTTGCATTCATTTGACACCCAAAGGTCTGTGTAAAAAAGCTCGGACAACGACCCGCTTTTCGTTCAAACCCTTCCACCCACTCCCGGCATTTCGCTATAAAATAATACTGACGAACAGGCTCTTCTATGGGTGGCTCCGCGTTAATGTCTATTTTATCTAAATCCATTTCTGTATGATGCAAAGCTTGATTGTAGATTTTCTCTTGCCGTTCTCCCTTACCCATCCAATTTTTCCTCTGCAAGCCTTATTACAAGCTCCATTCCTTTCCGCCGTACCGCTTTGCCAGTTTGATCAAAAGCTCCGTCACGCTTTCCATGGACTGAACGCAGGCATACTCAAAACGGCTGTGATAGTTTCCGCCGCCGGTACAAAGATTAGGGCAGGGTAATCCCATAAAAGAAAGCCTTGCACCGTCCGTTCCTCCCCGGATAGGTGAAACAACAGGCTCTACCCCCAGCTCCTTCAACGCCGCTTTTGCATTCTCCACAAGATGAGCATGAGGGGCCAAAATTTCCTTCATGTTATAATAGGAATCCCGAACCGTTGCTTCTACGGTTCCCGCTCCGTATTTCCTGTTCAGAAAATCGGCACAGGCAAGAAACAACTCCTTCTTCTGCTCAAACAGAGATTTATCATGATCCCTGATAATATAGTCCGCCGTCGTTTCCTCCACGTTTCCGGAAATACTGTCCAAATGGAAGAATCCTTCATATCCTGCAGTATACATGGGCTTCTGAAATTCAGGCAAAAGACTTTGATATTCCTGGGCAATTAAGATAGAGTTCACCATCCTGCCTTTTGCACTGCCGGGATGAACGCTGCGGCCGTGAACAATCAGCCTGCCGGAGGCCGCGTTAAAGGTTTCGTCCTCCAGCTCGCCCAACTCCCCTCCGTCAACGGTATAAGCAAAATCCGCGCCAAACAGTTTGACATCAAAATGATCCGCACCGGCTCCGATCTCTTCATCCGGCGTAAAGCCCAGTCGAATCTTTCCGTGCTTCACATCGGAATGAGAAAGCAGATACTCGGCAGCGGCCATAATCTCCGCTACACCGGCCTTATCATCCGCCCCTAAAAGGGTAGTTCCGTCCGTGACAATCAAGTCCTTACCCCGAAGCCTTTGTACCTCGGTATAATCCTCCGCCCGGAAAATAATATTTTCTTCCCTGTTCAGAACAATATCCTTCCCATCGTAGTTTTCCACAATGCGCGGATTCACATTGGCACCGCTTACAGCCGGAGAGGTATCCATATGAGCGATAAAACCAAGTACAGGCGCACTCTCGCAGCCTTTCGAGGCCGGAACAGAAGCATATACATAGCAATGCTTCTGATCGTATGTGATTTCGGAAGCGCCCATGGCCTCCAGCTCCGAAACCAGCACTTTTGCCAGCTCGTGCTGCTTTACCGTACTGGGAGCAGTTAAGGACGCCTCATCGGACTGAGTATCAATTTTTACATAACGAAGAAATTTATCTATTGTACTTGACATTAGTATAAGCTCCTTTCATACGGGCAGAACCCCGAAATGCCTGCGGCTTTCCGGGGGCGCTTCGCTCGTCAAATGGTCAAAGAAACATCTGCTTCTTCGCCCACTTGGCTCTGCCCTTTGCGGCTATTATATCATACCCATGAGTCTATCACAAATTATTTTTCCGCAGTGTCAATCCTGTTCTCCTTCTTCGACAGTGCAGACAGGCCGCTGAACCGTTACCGTCGGCTGCCCGGATTTCCCTGCAGATTCCTCCCGATAAAGCCAGCACACAGATTAAGTTCGGCACTGCCATCAGTCCGTTGCAGATGTCCGAAATGTCCCACACCATCTGCAGCGGACACATACATCCCACAAAGGCCATCAAGCCATAAATAAAACGATACAACAAATTGTATCTGGTCCGTCCCTTCATGAGAAATTCAAAAGCCCTTTCTCCCTGATAAGCCCAGCCCACGATGGTTGCAAAGGCAAAAAGTACAATGCAGACCCCCATAAACTTCTCACCAAAGTCTCCCAGCACGGTACGAAAAGCCGCAAGTGTCAGCTCTGCCCCGCTTAAGGAAGCACTCTCCGCCTCCCCCAGCACTCCAGATGCGGCCAAAGCCAGGCCGGTGGCAGTACAAATAACTACCGTGTCTAGAAACACCCCTGTCATGCTGATATATCCCTGCTTTATGTAATCATCCGTATCCGCTGCCGCCGCTGAAATACCTGCTGCGCCCAGGCCGGCCTCATTGGAAAAGATTCCCCTGGAAACACCCCATCTCAGGGATTGGAATGCCGTTGCCGTTACATGACCGAACAGTCCTCCCGAAACCGCCTCCGGGCAAAAGGCAGCCGTCATAATCCCCCCCAGGGCCATAGGCAGATTTCTCCAATGAAACAATATTACTACTATGGTCCCTGCCATATATAGAACTCCCATAAAAGGCACCACAACCTGCGTCACCTTTCCGATCACACCGATTCCCCCCAACACCACCAGCACCGTAAGCACCGTCACTACCAGCCCTGTCTTTGCCCTGGGAACCGAAAACGTCACCGCCAGCGCATCCGCAATAGAATTGGACTGTGTCATATTTCCCATGCCAAAAGAGGCAAATACGGCAAAAACAGCAAAGCAGACCGCCAGCATGTGTCCTGTCCTCCTATGGGGGAAGGCCCGCTCCATCACATACATAGGACCGCCAGCAGTCTGCCCCTTTTCATTTCTCGACCTGTACTTTACGGACAAGGTACTTTCCACCAGCTTGGTGGCCAGCCCCACAATGCTGGCTGCCACCATCCAAAACAGTGCCCCCGGTCCCCCCAGAGCCATCGCCGTTGCCACACCGATAATATTCCCTGTTCCGATAGTGGCCGCCAGCTCCGTTGTCAAAGAAGAAAATGGCGAAACCTTACCCTCAGGCGAACTGCCTCTTCCGGCATCCTGCTCCTTTCCTTTTTTTTCACGCCCCAAAGCGCAGCGCAGCGCATACCGTAGATTATGTATGGGCAGAAACTTCAGCCGAAACATCAGGTAGATCCCCGTCCCCAGCAGCAATATCAGCATCCAGGGTCCCCAGACCAGCTCATCCACCCGTTCTATCCATTCAGACATAAAAAACCCCTGTACCTTTTTTTAAAATATATCCGTACAGGGGTAAAACTATGCCTATGTATCATTTCAACCGCCAAAATCACTAAACTGACAGAATTCCGGTAAAAATTTCAGTTCTCCATAAATTCCGGAACTCTTTCATAAATCTCCGGAAACCCGAAAATCACATCCATATATCTGGTTCCCCACTTGTTAGGGAATCGGATCTTTCCGTTCAGCCGAAAGCAGAGCTCTATCTGATTTTCTCCATATGGGAAATAAAAGCTCATGTTTCCATCCTCCGAATCTACCTCCCAGTGCAGCATCTGCAGCATAGATTTCATCGCATCCAGATCATATTCCATAGTGTCCGTACGGTATAACAGAACTTCCTCGGCCTCTGCCTCCCATTGTTCCACTATCTGTACCTCGCCCCCGCTATTGATATGAATATCGTCCTCGTAGTAATTATAAAACAGAGACTCATATCCCATTTCTCCCAGGTATTTCAGTATTCCATCCAACTCTGTTATACCCCCGAAATACTCACTAAACAATATACACCACTCCCACATAAGTCCGCCCTCGGTTCTGGCCTCATTTACTCCATAAGCATCCGACAGTCTGGTATACATTGTCGAGCCTTCTCCCAGTGAAAAACGGCTGAAGTCTGTCTTCACACCATAAATATCGCCAGTCTCACCGTCTAAAAGCAGTTTGACCACTGTTTTCCCCTCTTGTCCCAGCTCCATATACCATAATATAAAATTTACTCCTCCCGCAAAATCATCCCCATATATTACACACCGCTTCCAATCTATCAATTCATAGGAAAACACTTCCTCTGGCAGGATCTCCAGACTCCAGATCAGCATTGAAAACCCCACCGAATCATACCAGTAGTTTCCCAGCCAATCCCTGATTTCCGTGGTTATTTCCATATTTTGCACGGATACATAATACTCTTCTCCCCCTGCCAGCCCCTCTGCAAAACGAGCCATCCGCTTATACAGGCTGGTTTCGTAACCGGTATTAAAGGAAGTAATATCCACTTCTTCAGGACTTTTCGTCACAATCTCCCGGCATCTTATCTTATCCTGCATGTCAAACACAAACCCTGGCCCAAGAAATGCAGTACTGATCAGCAGGAGCAGCCCCAATACGCCTAAACTGTACCCTAAAGCAATGTTTTTCTTATACTCTCTTTTCTTTCTGCCTCTTTTTGGTTCCATAATTATTCCGCCTTTGTCCCACACTGTTTCCGCCTGCCGCCCTTTTTCTAACCGGCCTATTGTCTTCGCCCACAGGCATTTCTGTTGGGAATAATACCTTCATCACCGTTCCCTCTCCCAGCCGACTGTCTATCTTCAAGGTTCCCCCATGAAGATAAATGATCTTATGGCAAAGTGCCATACCAATACCTGCTCCGCCTTCTTTCCTTGAGCGGGATTTGTCCACCATGTAAAAAGCTTCCGTGATACGTCCGATTTCATCCCGTGGAATACCTCTTCCGTTATCCACTACTTTCACTTCATAAGCTCCCGGCAGCGCCGTACCCTTTAACAGGATAAACCCCTTTTCACCCTTGTCCATAGCCTTAGCCGCGTTATCCAACAGATTATAGAAAAGAGAAAGCAGTAGCTCTTCGTCACCTCGAATAACTCCCTTGTCCATCTCCACCTTGCCATTGATCCCTCGACATTTCCAAATGGGACGTACGGTAGCCCGTATGTTTTCTTCCAGCCGCCTGGTCTGAACCGGCTTAAACGGAATCGGATTCTTATCCATGCTCACCAGGTCAAGAAGCTTATGCGAAAGACTCTCCAGCCTTCTTCCCTGACTGTAAATATAGTAGGTACTTTCGGCCTGCTCTTCCGGGCTCAGCTTCATGGTATTAAGCATATCCGCATACCCGATAATAGAAGTCAGAGGCGTTTTCAGCTCATGAGCAAAAGCTGCTGTAAAATCTTCTTTCTGTTTCGCTTCTAATATCTTGGCTTCCATTTGTTCTACCAGCTTATCCGCCATACGGTTAAAATCCCTGGCCAGCTGCCCGATTTCATCATTGCTCCGGTTACCACTGCGAAGCTCGAAATTTCCGTCTGCAATCCGCCTGGCAGTCCGCCCCAGGCTTCGGATAGGCCTTGTAATATATCTGGACAATAAATAGATACACACCCCCCCCATTGCCAAAAATGCGCCTAATACGATGCGGTATTGAATGACCATTCCCTGCCTGATCCCGTAGATCTCCGTAAGTTCTCTGCTCATCCCCAGATAAAGCGGGGTCTCCGTTTCCGCTTTCATTACATTTATCAAAAAAAAGCCCTCATCCGTGCGGCTGATCTTATAATACCAGCCGCTTATTCCTCTGAGCGCCTCCCTAAAATTTTCCGTTTCCTGCCGAAGTCCGTTTCCTGCTATATACTCTTCTCCGTATATCCAAACATCATCGTTCATAACAAAGCAATGACTACCATCACGTTCCACATTATTTAATATGCTGTCTAAAGTACGACCTACGGCATAATCCTCTCCGTACTCTGCAGTGGAACGGTATCCCATCTCGAACAGCACGCGGAACATTCTGCTCTCACCGATTCCCCGTTCTATCTCCCTGTCCAGCAGAGCGGAAAAATCCGAGGACAGCATCCAGATGCCAAAAAGGGTAAAGATTAATGTCAGTAATGCGGTTGTGGTCAAAAATAATTTATCTGCAAATTTCAAAATCCATCTCCAAATCGGTATGAATGTAAAGCGAATATAATCTATTCATCCTTCACACCTTCCAGCCGGTATCCCACCTTGTAAACTGCTACAATCTCCTTATCCCAGCCCAGCTTCTTTTTCAGCCGCTGGATATGCAGATCCACCGTCCTGCTTTGTCCCATGTAATCTCCGCCCCAGACAGACTCATACATGGTCTCCCGATAAAGGGCGATATTCTGATTTCGGGCAAGCAGAAGCAACAGGTCAAATTCCTTCATGGTAAGCGGAATCTCCATCCCGTTTTGCGTAACCGACCTGGACGCAGTGTCAATGATCACATCATGAACCTGAAGCTGCGTCTCTTCCTTATGATACCGACGAAGCACAGCCTCCACTCTGGCAAGCAGCTCCACAATTTCAAAAGGTTTTGTCAGGTAATCGTCCGCCCCCATTTTCAGCCCCTTTACCTTATTATCTGTACTTCCCAGCGCAGTCAGAAAAATCACCGGCAATTCAAGCGTTCTGGCGTAATCCATCAGTTCATATCCGTTAATTCCCGGAAGCATAATGTCCAACAGTACCAGATCAAAATGTCCGCTGTCCATCAAGTCCGCGGCTTTTTCTCCGTCCGGCGCCCAGACGCACTCATAGCCGGCTCTGCACAGGTTCATCCTGATCAGCCGTGCAATCGGCTCTTCATCCTCCGCAATCAAAATTCTTATCATGTATATACACCCCTTTGTACTTCTTTTGTCTCATCCGTCCTAAGCCGCACCGTCAATGCCTTCAAATAATTCATATGCAGGAAACCGCCCGCCATCCGCAACGGATGTATAATACATCAAACTTGTATCGGATTTGTATCCGTCTTTTATGGAAGAGCTATGCTCCGTATCCGGCTTAAGCACACCGTGCTTCTCTGTAATCATAATCTCTCCCGATTCGCCGCACAAATCTCCGTCAGCCGGATTGATCCCCGGCCGTCTTCTTAGATTTTATCATATATCGCGATATTCTACAACTACTCGTCTATGAATAACCAAACTCCGTCATCCCGTGGGATATTTAAATGCGGCACCGCAAACATTCTATATTACCGATACGGCGTTTTCTTTTTTTGCAGGGACAGAATGGAAACGGTCTTGAACAATTTTCAGTAAAATGGAAATAAGGAAATGTCTTGCCTTCTACAACTAGGGCAACTGCAGTTTTAGAACTTTGGATCAAATTGACTTAAGCGCCACCGATTTTTATCAACTTGCACTATATTCTGCGGGTAATGTTATCAAAGACCACGTAATTCCAACGTTTCTTACTTTTTTGTGACGTTTAAATGCGGCACGAAAAACATTTTAAAATAATTGACAATCACTTGATATTGCACTATAATCAAATTCACAAAATATATTTCAGAAGGTATTATAAAATATGAAAAAAAGGGTTATCAAAAATTCTCAAAAGAGACTGCCACAAGGGGTTGCTGCTTTGTCTCTGGCACTTGTATTACTTTACAGCCAGGGAATGACCACGGCAGCGGCCACAGCAGACGCAGTTCAGCGTTCTGGACATGTATGTGCATTTTCGCTGAATTATATTGTCCCTGTTATTACAAGTTCTTACACTCATGAATACCAAAGTGGTATTCAAATAGATCAAAACGGGAATAGTTCTCCAGCTTTTTCAACATGTACTGTATGTACTTTGGAGTATCACGCCATCTGGAAATGTGCCTGCGGAAAAACGAACGGCCCCCATACCTGGACCGAAATCAAGCATTCAAGCTGTGGAAAATAGTCCCTAAAAATTAATGATTCAGGAGGAATCCTTCATGCAAACCCTTCAAAACAATTTTAGACATTATATCAAACTTAGCTTTGCAGCTCTGCTGTCAGCTACTCTTTTATTATCCGGCTGCGGGGATTCCTCCAGGACCTCAGGTCAGACGGAAAATATAAATTTCCACATTATTGAAAAGGTGATCCCCGATCCAAAGAAAATCTTTGACAATGACCCTGAAAATCAGGGCCGGAATATTTTTCCGGGCATGACGGATTCCGACTTTCAAAAATCCATGTTTGCCGATGCAAAGCTGAACCTTATACAGGAAGATTCCTTCTCTGATGACGGAAAATTGTGCTTTTTATATAACATAGCATATGTTACGGATGGAGACAAAAATTTTCCCAGCAGCACTGTCAACTACTCTCTTTATGTACTGGAAGCCCCTTATGAGGAATGGCGCTGTTATACCCTTACTCCAGACTGCTGGTCCTCCGAGCTTTCCTTTATTAGTCCTGGCCGCATCCTGGGCGTCAGCGATCAGGGTATCTATCTTGGGCTGTATTTTATAAATGACCAAAACCGCCTTGTTCCCGGCGGCATCGGCCTTTGCAGCTGGGACGGAAGCTGCAGGCTTTTGGAGGAACTAAATAAGGAATTTGATTTTGAGGATCCTCTGCTGTTTGAAAATCTCAGGCTGTACTCTGCCGATGAGACGCTGTATGCCGTTTCGGGAGACCTTACGGAAAACGGCAGCAGCTTTTCTTCCTACGACGCACAGTTTCAGCCCCTCAGCTCCAAAAACCTGGAAAACCGGCTGTCCGGCTGTATTTCTACGGATTCCGGGCCGCTTTGGTATGGTTTTGACCAGGACCAGCAGCTTACCGTCTGGGATCAGCCTGACGGTAAAAAGCTCTTCTCTCTGGGGAGCATGGTAAATACCTTCTCTGACTTTCAGCTCACCCGATCTGCCACAGAAGAGTTTGTCTTGGCAGATGTCAGCGGAATCTGGACAGGAGACGGGAATTCACCCCTGCAGAAAGTTCTTTCCTTTACGGAAATGGGATATACCCTGCAAGAGCTGTTCTCCGTATATGTCAACGAAGACAACCGCATCTCTCTCCTGGTCCGCTTTGAGGATGAATTATACTTATTGACTCTGGAACAGGCGGAGGAAGCGGAAACCCAGGAAATCACGCTGGTTTCCTATATGGCATCCAACTTGTCCAACGTGGCTGCCGCCTTTAACCGACAAAGCGACAAGTACCATATTACCCTTATTGACCCTTCCGTTACAAATGACAGTGAAGATTATCTCAAACAGCTTCAGTTAGAGCTGGCTGCAGGCAGGGGGCCTGACCTGATCAGTCCCTGGGTCATCGACCTGGAGGACTGTATCGGGAACGGTTATCTTGAGCCTCTGGATGATCTCATAGAGGATCCTTCAGAATATTGGCCTGCCTGTCTGGAAAACGGCAGAACAGACGGCATTTTATATGCTGTTCCATACCGTACGGCCCTGTCCTTCATGGCCACCTCCAAATCTCTGGCTGGAGATTTGAATACCTGGACGCTGGAGCAGATGATCAACGCGGTCAGAAATTCATCTGCAGAAGCCTTGCAAATGAACCTTAATAGTCTGGATCTTGCGCTGCAATATGGTCTGATGACCCCTGACAACCCGCAGTTCATCGACTATGAGGCAGGTGTCAGCCATCTAACGGAACAACCCTTTCTGGATTTTTTGGAGTTTGCAAAAGAATATGGCGACACTTTAAATTACTCTGACCAAAGCCAGGCTGCCGAATACTATGCCAACGGCCGGTTTGCCGCTTATTATCTTACGATGAACCAGCCCTCAGAGCTGTTGTTTGCCTTCGCCTGCTTCCAGGATCAGGGAGTGCTGATTGGCCTGCCTTCATCTGAAGCCCGCGGCGTACGCATGAGTTCCGATCTGCTCTGCTTAAACAGTAATTCACAGTGTAAGGAGGGCGCAAAAGAATTTCTCCGCTACCTCATCTCCACAGAAGGACAAAGCCGCTTTGTCCGAAATTATAATCAATATTACCAATACGGCGTTTTTTCCTGCCGCAGAGATGTAACTGAAACAGTTTTGAACAATTACCAGCAGAATACAAATGAGGAAAGCTCAGCTTCCCATATGGGCATAACCATAAAAACGGTGCCTCTCAGCGATAAGCAGGTAGAACAGTTCTGGGCCCTGTTTGAGAATGCCAGTTATGATTTCCCCTGGCCTCAAGAAATATATGAGATTGCCTGCGAAGAACTACAGCCCTTCTTTGCTGGGGACTGCTCCGCGGAGGAAGCCGCAGGTAAGCTTGATAACCGGATACAGCTATACCTTGATGAGCGCTGACAATCTTCATTAAAGCGCTTTACAGCCGACCTCCATTTTGCTATCATTTACATTATAAGCATTATACGGAGGAAGAAAATCGGTTGCGTTTTTGCTGCTTTACAAAAAAATAAACAGTGAAAAAAGCAACAGCAATTTTGTTGCTTTTTCTCTGTGTCAGCATATCTCTTTCTGCTTGTACAGTCATAGAAAATACATCGAATCACTCCCTCGAAGCTCATGATGAAAACCGAAAAATAAAAATCTGGCTGACAGCACGGAAAGCGGATACCTGGCGGCTTCCACCCTGCATGGCGTATTTGAATTTGACACTTCAAAGGATCAGAATAATCCTGTTTCACCCTATCTGTATGACATCTTTCCCTGGATTCCTGAACTGACCGAAAAATACGGCGTAAACACGGGCAGCATCCATTCTCCAAAGAAGCTTTTCGAAGCGCTTCAAAAAACGCTGCCCTCAGAACTTTCCGTTGTTATACCGGATGTGGCAGCTGACGGAGCCTATTTTATTACAGGGGACTACTACAGCACTGATGACGAAAGAGACAGATAATTACCCTGATCACCCTCCTTATGAACTGAAAATATCTTTTCAGAAGGGCAAGGCAACGGTAACGGTCACCGGCGAAGAATGCTTTATCAAAGCCGTTGAAACCCTTACTGTGGGCCGTAAAGAAAAGCCGAGAAGTTTAGAAGTCATGAAACATGCAGAACCTCATCGACTTGAGTAACCTCATCGAACACTTTCCGTCAAAAAACATATGATAATACTAACCAAAAAGAAACAGAAAGGACGTAAAATGCAGGATTATAAGTGCGAAAATAATATTGACGAATTTCCCGTTGCCATGGCGTATGTCCCCTGGCAGAAATTCAGCAGATTATTTGACGATCTGGAAAAAGCTTACTGCACCGGAACCATATTCCCCGAACTGGATAAACCTTTCACAGGAAGGAGATGCGTCTGATGGGCCGGAAAGAACAGCTTTTAAAAGATATTGGTATTGTAAGCTTCGTGGTAACTGAACTTACTCTCTTCCTTGATACCCATCCCACGGACCGCAACGCCATGGAATACTTTAATCACTATAACAATATTCGCAAACAGATGATGAAGGAATTTTCAACAAATTACTATCCTTTGACCCTTGATATGACAGAGTGTAGCAAGGACTGGAGATGGGGCGCGGCACCCCTGCCCTGGGAAGGAGCGTGTGTATAAATGTGGAATTATGAAAAAAGACTTGAATTTCCCGTAAATATCAAGAATCCCAACCCCATGCTGGCGCAGGCAATCATCTCCCAGTACGGCGGACCAGACGGTGAGATGGGAGCCAGCATGCGCTACCTCTCCCAGCGCTACTCCATGCCTGACCGCAAAGTGGCCGGTTTATTGACAGATATAGGTGTATCGGTGTTATAATTGCACATCTTAGATTTAAGTAGATGCTCCGGGAGTTTCAGTTTCCGGAGCCTTAAGAATTTTCCATAATCTCCATAGCAAGAATGTCCGTTGTATAGTCCTCATTCTTACCATAGGAGTGAATGGTCAGCTTCATGCCGAAGGGAACGCATTTCAGCCAGACCTCTACAGTGTTGTCATGGTAAATAACCATTTTATCCAATATCTCACGGTACAGACTTTCGTTGGTTTCATCAAAGGTCATAATCTCGTCCAAAGCGGTGATATACTGCTCAAATACATCAATCTGCATTGCTTGTTCTTTGTCCTTATTCTGTGAATTGGAAAGCAGTTCGGAAAGCTCTGCACGCTGTTCATCGTACCATTTTGTCTGCTCCTGTAAATCTGCCTTTGTAATCAATCCATCCAACATCAAATCAATGGCTTTACGCTTCTTGGCATTCAGACTTTCCATTTTCTCTGTAATACGCTTTGTATCAAGTTTCTTATCCGTGATACCTTTAATTGCCTTGATTTCCTGTAGAATTTCCTTCTTCAGTTCCTTCTGATTGGTCTGTAGCTGGCAGATACAATAATGTACACAGGTAAGCAATGCTCGCTCATTGATAGAGCCATTGTCACAGCCGATTACTTCGCCATCATCAGATACCTTACTGGTTCCATGATTTGCCGCTGCATAGCAACGCCAAGCCTTATAGGTTGTGCCGTTTTTCAGCTTCTTGGTACGGCTGACATACCGCTGACCGCACATTCCACAATAGAGCTTACCACTGCACCAATAACGGTTGCTGTGCTTAGACTTCACTTCCTCTGTGGGAGTACGCCTAAGAAGCTCCTCCTGTGTACGGTTCCACAAATCCCTATCAATGATAGGCTCATGGTGGTCTTTCAAATAAACCATTTCTTCATTCCCTCGATTGTACTTCTTTGCATGTGTCAGATAGTTGGGCGTAAAGGTTTTCTTCTGGCACAAGTCACCCACATATTTCTCGTTTCGCAAAGTCCTGAGAATAACGGTAGCAGACCACAGCTTAACTCGCTTGGGGCGTAATCCTTCCTCGGATAGTTCCCTTGCAATCACATGAGTACCTTTTCCCTCGTTGGTGTACTTATGAAAAATGGCACGGACGATAGGAACTTCCTCCTCGTTAATTGCAAGCTCCCCATTACGGACGTTGTAACCAATCAAATCCCTACCAAAGACAATCCCTTGCTCCATCCGGCGTTTCTGTCCCCATTTCACACGCTCCGAGGTCTTACGGCTTTCTTCCTGTGCTATACTTGCCATAATGGTCAGACGAAGCTCACCATCCGAATCCCTGGTATCAATGTTATCAATGGTAAAAATCACACCAACACCGTTATCCTTTAGCTTTCGGGTATAGGACAGGGTATCCACGGTATTTCTTGCAAATCGACATACTTCCTTGGTAAGAATAAGGTCAATTTCACCTTGCATTGCTTCCTCAATCATAGCATTAAATCCGGCACGCTTCTTGGTCTGCGTACCACTGATACCCTCATCATAATACACATCACTCAGAACCCAGTCGTCATGATGTGTAATATAATCCGCAAAGTATTTACGCTGGTTGATTAAGGAATTGGTTTGGTCGTCCTTGTCGGTAGAAACTCTGCAATATGCGGCAACTCTAAGTTTATTTTTTGTCATTCTGTGTGTCCTCCTTTTGTTAGGCTGACACATCACCACCTACAGTATAACAATGCGGATGGTGATGTGCAAGTAAAATCCTACGAATTGTGTTCCAATAAGCTATTTAGTTGCGTATCTGACAAGATATCCCTCTTATGTAGCTCCTTGTAGATACCACATTTCAGCGTTTTCTTTAATTTCTTTTGTTGTGTAGCATCAAGTGTTATATTCATTAAATTCTCCTTTTCTGTAAGACTACTTTTATCTGTTTCAAGCACCATTTGCTCCTAAAGTTCCTGATTATTAGAATGTATGAATGCTTTTCTGAAATAATCCTTTAAACCATGCTCTGTAAGAAACTTTTCTGCCATCTGCTTAAATTTATGAAGCTCCCTGACCTCTGCCTCCAGCTTCTTTAAGGTAAGCCGCTGACTCATGGACTGTTCGCTGGTAAGTTGGGAACTTAGAACTTCATTGAATGCCTTTAATTGCTGATTTTCCTTTCGAAGAGAAGCATTTTCTTTCTTAAGATTCTTCTCCTTGCTTTCTCCCGCAATCTGTTTCTTTGCCAAATCAGCCAGTTTCTGATAATCGGCTTCCTCCACCGTTACCTTGCCACCAATTATTGTTTTACCGGTTGTGATTTCCTCTACAGAACGAATATCCGTCTTTTTTTCAGCAATTGCCTGTAGCCCCTGTTTTTGCCTTTGAATAACCGTGGCAAGCTCTGCCTTTTCTTTCTCCATATCTGCCTTATACTGCTTTACCGTGCGGTGAACTGCTTCGGAATTCACTTCACCACGCTCAATATCAAATCCGGCTTTCTGCAAATGCTTTGGCAGTTCCTCCTGTATCTGCCGGAGAATATTACGGTTTATGACCTCTTTAGCGCAGACACGATTATCCCCTGTCATAGGTACAAATCCGAAGTGCATATGCGGTGTATGCTCATCATTGTGGACTACGGCATAGATTGTATTTTTCTTACCAAAGAGAGTTTCCAAATACTTCATGGAAGACTGAAAATATTCTTTTTGTCTCTCCGGTGATAATGTATCAAAAAACTCATTGCTGGATGATATGATAAATTCTGTTAATACAACAGCATCCTTGCGAAGTTTCTTTCCGGTAGGATTGTTTCTGGCATCTACCAGCTTCATTACTGCCGCAAAGTAATTCTTTTCTGCGCATTCCATCAATCGGTAATTTAAGTGACTACGCTCCAAATCAATGTCCTGATTGCCGTAATGCTCGTTTTGTCGTTCGTTATGTCGCTCAATCTTTGCGATAGCACCTTTTGTATAATTGAACATCCTCACTTTGCAACACTGCTTGATACAGCAGATGCTTATTTCAAAGATGCACATAAAGCCGGAATCCAGTCACGAAATGACGTTATCAATCTTGCAACAACAAGCCTTAAGGATTTCATGAAAGAACATCCTGAGAACTGCATGGAAATAAGTCATGATATCCGTCAGTTAAACGCCGAGAAAATCGGTGGTGACGAAGCGGATTTGAACAAGCTCCGCAATATCTTTATGAGCATATTAAAGGATATCAAGGCTGATTATGGCAATGGTCCACAGGATATTGAACAGACGGAATTTCAAGAGATGCTGGCAAAAATAAAAGCGCAAAGCGATGACATACAGGCTAAACGCCCTGTCACAGAAACAGATATTGCAAATATTACTGCTTCCGTCCTCTCCGGTGTGGATGCTTTGGACGAAGCGGAAACATTGATGTTTTATGAACTTTCCAAGCATTTACTTGAACGTATGTCTGGTGGCTGTGATTGAGAAAATGGTGGAAATGTGGTATAATATAAATAGATAAAGATACATTTGTTTCTTGTGGGGAAATAAATAATGAAAATAGCAACTAAAACATATAGTTTTCGACATGCAGCGATAATCATTATGTGCATTATATTCTTGATGAATTTCATTTTATCAAGTGAGTATAATTTATTGTGGATTCTATTATCCGGTGGCGGTAACATAATTGACTACCTTGGCGAATCATACAAAACTGTATTTAATAATTTTCAGTTATACCGACTCATAACATATGGATATACTCAAACTGCTATATGGCACTTATTGGCTAATGTTTTCGGACTATGGTATGTTGGAATATATCTTGAAAAGAGAATTGGCATTATACAATTAGTACTTGTTTATCATATTGGATTAATTATTGCAGGTATTACAATATTTGTTTTTTATCCAAATAGTTTTAACTATGGGGCTTCTCCGGCAATATTTGCTTGCCTTGGAGTTCTTGTGAATTGGTTAATTCGAAATAGAACTATATGGAATGAATACAAAACTCAAAAAGGCTTTCATTTTCTGCTATATTACTTTGTATTATCAAACTTTTTGGGAATATGTACCTTCGTAATTCATCTTTTAGGATTTTGTACAGGTTTCCTCCTTGGATTTGTAGTAAAGAAAAAACAATAGTCCCATAAAAATAACTATGTAAGGGGTGATTACATGACAGCAATTGAACAAGGCTGTATCGACATTTGGATAGATGAAATCGTTCCCTGTCTGAAAGATACTGTGACAGGCGATATCAAGGAAACTGTCGTATTCAAAATCGAAAGCCGCACTTACCTTAAGAAATTCCAGAAGTCCAATGGTTGGCACATTAACTGGAACGAGATACCAAAGAATGTTGAAGTATATGCCCTTGCCCTAAAGGATGACAATACCATCCAAGGCTTGGTCGGTGTCAGAAATGATAAGGACTCCCACGCCGCTTATCTTCATTGGGCTTGTACTGCTCCACATAACAACAAGCATGAGTTTGGCAATCAGAAATATGTTGGCGTAGGTGGTCATCTTTTTGCCATAGCTGCCGATAAATCTATTGAATGGGGATATGAAGGAGCTATTCATGGATTTGCCGCTAATGAAGAATTATTAAGGCATTATATAGATGTATTCCATGCGGAGTATTTGGGAATGCTTCATCAGTACCAGTTCTTTATTGACGAGGAACAAGCAAAAAATCTATTGGAGGTGTATCACTATGAATGGAACGAGACCTAAATTCATGGAAAATCAGATTCCGGCTCAGAGCTACTTTGAACAGCCAAATCCATATGTTAATGCACCATCTTGTCATGTGAATTTGCTTGAATTATCAAGATATGCAAAGAGATGTGGGAAGAAGCTGATCGAGCTTACACAGGAAGAAGTGAAAAAGTTTTCTATTTAGGAAATGGCGGGAGCAATCCCGCCACTTCTACTTTATAGATGTAAATTATAGGTGATGTGTCATGAATTCTTGTATTTCCTTATGTTTTCAGATGTGCAATAACGTTACACATCTAGGTACAGAAGAACTGGCACATCTGGAGATGGTGGCATCTATCGTACACCAACTGACCAGAAACCTGTCAATGGAGGAAATCGAAAAGAGCGGTTTTGCCAATTATTACGTGGATCACACTGTGGGTGTATGGCCACAGGCCGCTTCCGGCTTTCCTTTCACAGCAGCTCAGTTCCAGGTCACAGGCGATCCCATCACGGATCTGATGGAGGATATGGCAGCAGAACAGAAGGCACGCACCACCTATGACAACATTCTCCGTCTAATCGACGACCCTGATGTTTGCGAGCCCATTAAATTCCTTCGTATGCGTGAAGTCGTGCACTTCCAGCGCTTCGGTGAAGCAATGCGTCTGGTTCAGGATAAACTGGATTCCAAAAACTTTTACGCCTTCAACCCTGCCTTTGACAAGTGTGAAGATTGCTGCGGAAATTAGTAAAAGCGTTATGAAAGGGGCCTTGCAAGGCCCCTTTGCTCTCCCGCCTGCCCTGTATCTGTTGGATGTTGTAATAGGTGACTTAGAAAATATTCTTTCTGTGCTGTGTTTATTCAGCAATCTAAATAAAAAATAATATCTGATTTCCCTTCTTGCTTTGTCCCCTTATATACATTGGAATCAAAACCTCCAATGTAAAAACCAGTTCTTATATAGAACAAACATGCTCCTAAATTATTATCCTGTCCCTGGGTATAAATGCCCCTATATCCTTTTTCTTTAGCAATTATTTTTGCCTTTTCGATAAGGGCTTTTGCCACACCGCATTTACGATATGCACTGTTAACCTTTAAATCATACAAGTACATATATCTTAAAAAGCCTTCCTGCATAATAGCAAGGCCAATACACTTTTCATTATCATAAGCACCAATAAATGTGCTATTATCTACCATATTATCATAACTATAATTTTCATCCGGGAAGCACATTTGTTCTTCTCTGTCAAATTTTTCAACCGAATAATTCCATTGTTCCTCTACATAAGTCGGAATCATTCGACCAAACAAAAGAAACGGTTCGTTTGGTATGTTAATATCCTGTTTATGCTCCGCGCCGATTATTCTAACATCAATCATAAATTACCTCCATAAATTTACGCTTTTAAAATTGTTCAATCATATTATTTTACCTCAAACACTCACCCAATTCCATTAAATTCTGCGTAAGCTTGTATGTGTCGGATTCTGCGTAAACTTGTATGTGTCGGAAAATTTGACAGCAGGCCCCACCAACAGATATTTGTTTCCACCAGCTCCCGAAATCTATCAATTTCCACAGGCTTCGAGTAATAATACCCCTGGAACCAGGTAGCATTGAAGGTTCGCAGATAATTCTGCAATTCCTCTGTCTCTACACCCTCCAGGCAGGTGCTCATGCCACAGCTGTTTGCAAAGTCCACAATGGACCTGACCATGGCCTGCTTCTTCGAATCCTCGGTGATTCCCCTGATAAAGCTCATGTCCAGTTTGATCTCGTCCATGGGAGCATATAATACAATCCCTGAAGATGCGCTTCCGGTCCCGTAGTCATCCATTGCCATCCCGCGGAATTCTTCCCGCTCCATCTGCCTTGCGGACACATTAACATTCAGCACAAACTCCGGCAAAAGCTCAAGCAGTCCCACCGTTTCCTGCAGAGCCGTCTGCATTACATAATTTCCCAGCTCGTACATTCCCGGATCTTTTTCCATCCATTCAATAAACATACCAGGCGGAACATTGCCATACGGCTCCCTGCGCCAACGGACCAGAGCCTCAGCCCCCACGATATGCCCTGTCTCGGAATCCACAATAGGCTGATATACCACATAAAATCCCTGACAGCCTTCCCTGACCGACTGATGGATCACCTTCATCAAATCCAGATCAACATTTCCCGACGTACACATCTCATCATTAAAGATAATCAGCTTCCCCTGATGTTCTGTCTCCGAATGCCCCAGGGCATACGCAACCTTGGAAGTTAAAGCATCTGCCCTGCCCTCGTACTGCTGCTCAATTAAAATCGCTCCAGCTTAACCATCAAAACCGCAAAAGGAGACTTCTTCTGCGCAATCGCCCCGTCAATATCCGTTGTAAATCTGGCCTGTGAGTATAGATCCGTCAGAGCATCAATCCTTGGCAGGACATTCTCGTTATGCAGAAACATAAGCAGGTATTCCTCCCCGCTTTCCCCGTCCTTTACAATGCCTGTTCTAATGCTGTACAGATGATGCTACACCGAAAACAAGGACAGATCAAGAAGAATTCAGGTCAGCTGTATTCCAATCAAGCGATCTTCCCGTCTTTTAGGGCAAACACTTCGTCATATTCCTCCGGTTTCCTCAAATGGTGGGTGATAGTGAGCAGCGTCAGCTTCTCCAACTGCAATAGCTCCGCTTCAATTTCCCCGGCGGTCTGCTCATCCAGCGCTGACGTTCCCTCATCGAGAATCAGGAAATCCGTATTGCGGATCAACGCCCTGGCGATTGCAATCCGCTGCTTCTGTCCCCCGGACAGCCGCTCTCCCCTCTCTCCCACCTGATAAGAGATTCCCTCAGGAAAAGTGTCCGTAAATTTACTGACGCCGCTGGCCTTTAGTGCCCAGTCAAGCTGCTCGTCGCTGAACGCTTCATACAGACAGATATTATTGCGGATGGTATCGTCAAAAAGGAATACCTCCTGATGAATACATACCGCCACCTGATACAGCTTTTCCTGCGTTAATTTGCGCAGCTCCGTCCCGTCATAATATATTTCGCCCGTATAATTCAGGTAATCTCCCAGCAAAAGATGAATCAGTGTACTCTTACCGCTGCCGCTTTCTCCGGTCAGAGCATATTTCCCTCCTCGGCGCAGGTTCAGGGACAGCTGATTGAAAACGGCGGATTCCTCATCATATCCGAAACCAAGGTTCTTCACCTCCAGGGTTTCCTTAAAGGAGGGCTCTTTCTCTCCCGTTTTACCTTCGCACACATAGTCTGCAAGCTCGTTCACGCGGTCTGTAATCGGCTTAACGCCTTTAAGCACCGGCGCCAGCATCAGCATTGTGGAAAGTCCTGAGCAGAATGAGCTGTTTAGCCCTGTAAACACTACCATCCCTCCGATGGTCATCCGGCCCTGAAATACCATCCAGCAGGAAAGTACAAGAATCCCCGTCTGAGCAAGAACGCTTAACAGCTGGGCAAGACTGTCGGTAAACGCGTTAAGCCCTTCCGCATGGCTGTCACAGTATTGCAGCTCCTTACTGCATTCCCGAAACCGGCGACGGATCTGCCGGCTGATTCCAAAGGTCGTGATTGTCTCAAAACCGCCAAAGCATTCCGAGAGCATGGCCGTCAGCGCCGCCAGCTGCCCGGAACGCCGCTTCTGCCATCTTGCTGTCACACCGCCAAGGGTCATCGGCACTGTCGTCATCATAAGAGCGCTGAAAATGGCGCACACTGTCACCAGGGGCTGATAATAAAACATCATTACCGTGGTTAAAATCATCAACGATCCTGTCACTACCCCCATAAACAGTATGTTTAAACTCCCCTGAATCGTTGACATATCATTGATCAGAGCGGAAACATAATCGGAAGAATGCTTCTTTTCAAAATCCCTGCGGCTTCTGCGCATAATACCGTCAAAGGTTTTTATTCTGGCATCGTTGATCAGAGCCACCCGGAAAACATCCCTGCATACGGAAGCAATCACATATATCACCGACTGGATACAGGACATCCCCAGCACCAGCAGAATATTCCGGCGCAGCCCCGCCAAATCCTGTCCCATCGCCGCATCAATCAGACGCTGTTCGATCAAACTGGAAGCTCTTGTTACTGCCGTAAAGACGATCAAAAGCGCCGTCACTCCCATAAACTGCCCAAATCGGGCCTTTATATATCTGTACATGTGAATCACCATCCCTTTCCGTAACCAGTAAATGCTTATCCTATTTTTTTAATAATGGCTCCTTTCGGCTGAAACGGGAAACAGTAGAGCCCTGGGAATGAAACATCATCTGCGAGGCACAAAGAAACGGCACCAGTCCTCCGCAGTCATTGACGTTATACACCTTAATATCCCCCTTCTCCGTTTCCAGATCCAGCTCCTGAACAAGCTCCAGACCGGCAAATTCCGCAAGAAGCGTCCGGGTTTCCTCTCCGTCGATTCCCAGACGCTTTACAATCACGTCCGCAGTACAATGCCTGGGCGGCCTCTGATATAACAGCCTCAGCAGCTCCAGCGCATGAGGCCTGGAAAGCACCCCAAACAGTCTGCGGTACTCGTCATTCGAAGAAAGGGCGGCGGCGTAGCCCTGCTCCGGCTCTGGAAATATCCATGCAAACGGCATTTTCTCCGACATACTGCCTGCCATAATCCCTTGGTCTGAAACCAGGCGAAATTGAAATCCGCCGGAAATATCAATATTGCCCGTATGCCGATCCTTAAAATCCATACATAAGGATTTCATTACCTTACACATAAGACGACAGCTTTCCTCCAGACGCTTGGATTCCGGCAGTGATGCCAGATAAACCGGCAGCGCCTCATCCATATTTTCCCTCGTGACTTCCTCCCGTCCGAATAAAGCGTCGATACTGACTCCCAGCCTGTCCGCCAGCGCAGGCAGCAGCGATATGTCCGGCGTGCCGCCTGTCTCCCACTGGGAAACCGCCGAACTGCTGATCCCCAGTGCTTCCCCCAGCTCCTTTTGGGTCAGTCCGGCCTCCTTTCTGAATTTCTGTATTTGCTCTCCGATCATAAAATGATTCATCCCACGCCTCCTTTAAGTACTGCTAATATTATATACCAAGTGCTGCTTAAGTAAAAGCGGCGCGCTCTGGATTAATATTAAGTAATGCTTAACCTCACATACCACATCTTATCCTGTATTGCATGGCCCTTTTTCTTTCACTGCCTCATTATGCCACAAAAAATGCAAAACATAAAAATCTCTTGCTTTTTCAACCTAAAAAGCAAGAGATTATCTATTGTTTTGCAAGTTTCCCTGCATATTCTGTTTTTTCCGTCAAAATTCTTTCATAATCCATTCACGTAGCTATTCTTTTCTGCTTTTCCCGCAGCAGGTCTCCGCTTTACGGATATTTCACGCCCCAGACGCTTTCGTTATTGCCTACGGCACTGAAGACCATAACCTCAGTTCCCGCTTCATCCTTCATCCGGCAGAATACGCCGCTGTAGCTGGCATCTCCATAGGTAATGCTCATGCAGCAGCTTCCTGCCCTTGCTTCCCAACTGCCCTGAACGCCGTCACCCCGCACCGTGCCGTCCGCCTCCAGATAAAGGATAAAGGGTTGGGCAATCTCTGCGTTAATAGCTGTCCCCTGATTGATCACGTAATATTTCCCTGCCAGCTCTCCCGCCTCATATCCGGCTGCACTGACCGTTTCCCCGTCTGTGGCATAGGGCAGCATACAGGGCCAGCCCTCTTCGTTTACAATAAACTGGTGTACCCTCGGCTCATGATATTCCGCATTCATATCAAATCTGGTATGATTCACAATATACTTTTTCCCGTCATCATCTACGAACGCGGAATTATGCCCCGTAGCCATATAAGCCATTGGCAGGCTTGGGAGGTAATAGTTTCCGGACAGCTTCAGACCGTAAGGACTCTGCTTTAAGTTTCCGGTATCTAAAGGATATTTTCCGTTCATGTCCACATACTCGCCGTCAATGGTCTCGGAACGGAATACCCTGATCTGATACCCCCCGGTCCTTACAAGTCCGCCGTAGGATACAAACAGATAATAATATCCGCTTTCCTTATCATACAATATGTACGGCGCCTCTATGGAAGTATGAAGGCCGCCCATCAGGCGCTTTCCAAAATAAGGATCCACCTGTTTTTCCTCATCCGCCTCCGGATGAATCACTTCCCCTGTCTCAGGGTCAAGCTCCAAAAGGAACATTCCCCCGGACCAGGAACCGTATACCATCCACAACCGCCCGTCCTCATCATAGAGTACCGCAGGGTCTATGGCATTCGGATACCGGTCAAAATTATATTCTCCGTTCGCCTTGATATATTTTGCCTTGGCTTCCTCCCTGTCCACAAATTCCGTCACATTAGTGGCCCCCAAGGAGCCTTCCGTAAATCCGGAACAAATTAACGCTCCCTTCCATTCATAGGGACCCTCAATCTTTTCACTGATACCATAGCACAGGTTGGAAGCGTTCCAGGTTGAGGTTGTGCAGAAATAAAGATAATAGAGCCCTGCCGCTTCATTATATATTACGTCCGGCGCCCACACATGATAACCGCCGTCATCCGTAGGAATCACGCTTGTTTTGCTCCCCGCATAGGCAAAAGCATCCCTGTTCTCCAGCAGCCCTTGATAGACGGGATTATTGTTTTTATAGCCGTCCCCAATGGAAGTCCAGTGACGCAGATCCTCGGATACTGCCGTGGACATATGAGAACCAAATATGTAATATTTCCCGTCTGCTTTATAAACGGAAGGGTCATGCACGCTGACTCCGGCCTCGATTTTTGCCGTGGCAATCCCCTCATAATCCACTATGTAATCTGTCTCCTCCGTCATGGTCTCTCCTCTTTCCTCAAGCTCCTGCGGCTTGCTCTCCCCGTCATTTTCACTGCCTGCCAAAGCACCGTCTCCATTTCCTGCCTGATTCCTGTCCCCGCTTTCTGTCTGAGAGCCATTTTCGCCGCCTGTCGATGATCCTCCGCTGCCGCAGGCCGTCATGCAGAGTACAGCGGCCGCACTGAGCAGATACATAAGCATTCTTTTTTTCTTCACCGCCTGTTACCTCTCTTCCCCCATAAAAAACAGCGCAATGGTCCCTGGCCCTGAATGGGCACCGATGACGGGACCAACGTTATTGATCAGAAAATGCTCCATGCCGAATCTCTTTTTAATCTGCTCCCGCACATACTCCGCATCCTCCAAAGCGTCCCCATGGCTGATAAAGACATAATCGTCCTTATTTTCCTGCCTCCATTCACCCATCTTAGCCTCCATGTAATCCACCAGAGACTCCAGCGACTTTCTTCTCCCTCTGACCTTGCCGATGAGAATCAAATGTCCCTCATTGTCCACATGCAGCTTGGGCTTAATGGAAATCAACGTTCCCAGAATAGCTGCCGTCTTGCTGACCCTGCCTCCCCTGTGAAGATGAAACAGATCATCCACCGTAAACGCATGAACCAGATTCAGCTTATGGCCCTCCAGCCAGGCCGCCGTCTCTTCCAGACTCTTACCCTGATCACGCATCCGCACCGCCTTATGTACCAGCAGCCCTTCCCCCAGAGAGGCTGCCAGGCTGTCAATCACCACGATCTTTACATCCGGCTGCTCCTGCATGATTTCATCCGCAGCAATTTTTCCGCTGTTGCAGGTGCCGCTTAAACCGGAGGAAAAAGCAAGATACAAAATCTCCTTATTCTCCTTGATACACTCTTCAAAGAAGGCCCTTGCTTCCTCCGGATTGACCTGTGAGGTGGTGGGCATTTTGCCGTCCCGCATCATCCCGTAAAAGTCCCTGTAATCCAGCTCCTTTTCTTTCCCATATACCTCACCGTCCAATATATAGCTCAAAGAAATAAAGTCCACATTATGCTCTTTTAAATATTCCCGTGGCAGATCCGCCATATTATCTGTTACAAGCTTAAACATAGGCACCTCCATAGTATCTTTGATGGTTTTCCATACCACATTATATCACCTTAAAAACCATTTGACAACTGACATTCCTAAGTCAGCCTTCATCGCCTCCGTCATATCCCTTCGGCCCTGCGTAAAGCCCGCCGTCATTCCCCGGATTCTGGAAGCCGCCTGCGGACCAGGCGATTCTTCAGCTTTTTCCAGTCAAAGGGAATCAAAGGATAAATATAGCTGCTCTTAGATACCGTCCTGTTAAAGCAAACGGACAGCACCGCCAGCAAAATGCCGCCGATATACCCCCAAAGCCCAAACCATTGGGTCAAAAGCAGGGTCAGTATACGCAGGAATTTCAAAGCGTAGCCAAGCTCGTAATTCTGCTGGGTATAATTGGCAATGGCCACAAAAGCCATATACAGCATGACCTCGGAATTAAACCAGCCGCTGTTTACCGAAAACTCCCCCAGCACAAGGGCCGCCATCACGCTCAAAGGGGTACTCAGCATATTGGGCGTATTTACCGCCGCCAGCTTCAGCCCGTCTATGGCTAGCTCCAGGATCAGGAACTGCCAGATCAGCGGAATATTGGGCTCTTCCTGTAAAAGGATAAAGGAAAAACTTTCCGGCACCCATTCCGGATAATTGATCAGCAGCAGAAAGGTGGGCGTCATAAAAAAGGTAAACAGAGTAATCAGAAGCCTGGTCAGCCTAAGATAGGTTCCTGTAATGGGCGGGAAATAATAATCATCCGCTTCTTCTATCACGTCAAAAATGGTAGTGGGCAGTATCATGGCTGAAGGGGAATTGTCCACCAGGATAACAATGTTTCCCTCCAGCACCTGAGCCGCAGCCGTATCCGGACGCTCCGTATACTTAAATTTCGGAAAGGGATTATACCACCGCCTTTTATACAGACATTCCGCCAGCGACTCCTGATTCATGGTCAGGGAGTCCGCCCGGATATTCTCTATCTTTCTCTTAATGTCCGCCAGCAGCTTTTCATCTGCTCTGCCCTTCATATAGCAAAGCACTATGTCCGTCTTGGAGCTTTTCCCGGCGTTCATCATCTCCATGCAAAGCTTAGTGCTGCGAATTCTGCGGCGGATCAGTGCCGTATTAAATACAATCGTCTCCACAAACCCGTCCTTGGAGCCGCGGAGTACCTTATCCTTCTCCGGCTCTTCCACGCCTCTGGCGGGATAGGTCCGGGAATCAATCAGCAGCGCCTTTTTATAACCGTCTATCAACAGGATAAACATTCCTGACAACAGTGCGTCAATGAGCCTGTCAAACCGCTCTTCCACATCCACCTCCACATAGGGAGTGAACTGTTTGGAAATTCCGTGCATATCCTCAGGCATGTCCTCCGCTTTCTGATCCATCAGATACTGCAGCAGCTTCTGGATCAGATCGTCCTTACAAAAACCGTCCACAAGGTACATACAAGCTTCCTTCCCGCCTATATTCACCACCCTGTAGATAACGTCAAAATTTTTCTCCACATCCAATACCTGATTCAGATACTGCATGTCCTCCTGCAGGCGCCCTGATATATATTCTTTCTCCACACTAAAAACTCCTTTTACATAATGAAATCGGAAAATATCTTGTCCTCATAGTATGCCGAAAAAGGAGTTCCTTATTCTAAAACGCCGTTTCTGATGCCGTTATACCGCGCCTAATGTTGTTTTGTACTGTTTTTATGCAGCTTTATGTGGTGCTGCCAAAACCGCCGTTGCGCACACCCTCCGCAGAGTCATCTACAGTGATGCCGTACTCTAAAAAAATACCCTGTGCAAATCCGCTGCCCTTTGCCACCTCCAGCGTCTTTCCCTCATTGGAAGCATTGGTCAGCTTAATAAACATATGTCCCTCGTTGTCCGAGTTAAAATAATCGCTGTCAATGATGCCCACCGTATTATTTAACTGCAGGCGGTATTTAAAGCCCAGCCCGCTTCTGGGGTAAATATGTAATACCCAGTTCTCTTCCATCCGCACCCGGATTCCCGTTGGAATCTTGATCGTCTCCCCCGGTGAAAGCTGAAAATCAAAGGGAGCATAAAAATCGTACCCGGCGCTGCCCCTTGTGGCCCTTGCCGGCAGCTTAATATCCTCATACATTTTCCGGATTTCCGCCTCCGTATACATGGGGAAATCTTCCTTTACGGAATTTACAAAATTCTCTTCACTGACCTTCAAAAACTGTGCGATTTTCTTCACCTTTTCCCTCCAAGCTTCCGAGCAATGAGCCAAATGCTGCGGGTATCTGACTTACGAAAACAATTCCCTGACAATTATATCCGCACACTCAGCCGCACTGTGCTGACTTGTATCTACTCTTAAGCTGTACTCTATATTTTTTGCCATCAGCTCCTGCTGCTCATCCGATTGATTTTCGCCTCTGTCTCCGCGCATTATATTTCTTTTTCTGCATATATCCAACGGACAGTATACTTCAACCACATCAAGCGGATTATTTTTCAGTATGTCCGCCAACTGCTGATAATGAGGCACAATTTCTTCTCTTTCCACCAATATTCCGTCAATAATTACATTTTTACCCATATCCGAATAAAGCCGCGCCGTGTGGTACATCATAATAATTACTTCGCTGAGATATTTCCAATAATTTTCGCGCAGAAATTTCTCTCCCACCATCTCCTGGAACAAATCATTTGCAACCACATAAAAAAACACATCATCCCGCTCCTGAAGGGCTTCGACGATGGATGTTTTTCCTGCGCTGGTCACCCCGTTTAAAAAAAGTATACGTCCCTTTTCCATTTTCCGCCTTCCTCCAAGATTACAGCTTTTCGGCAGCTCAAATTTCTGCCCTTTTTCCTTATCGTTTTAGTTTACCCTTTATCCGGCTCACCTTTTACTTCTTCCTGCATCTGCCAGACTGATCAGAAAACCCGCCATTCCCCCAATGGAAGCCGTACCCACAATAAGCAGAATTATCTCTGCAAAATAGCTTGTATGCACATTGGAAATTGCTTCACAGACAGCATACACGCCAAAGCTTACGCTTAGAGCAATGAGAATTTTTTTGACATTTTTCATTCTCACGCCGATCATGATCGACACGGCCAGCCCGATCAGCAAAAAAATAATGCTGTTCGATGTAAATAATTCATCCAATATCGGAAAATATTTCATAAGCTCCCTCTTGTAAGCCTGTTGCCTTGTAATCCATATATCGCATACGGCCCGGTTTCAGGAACAGCCGCAGGCATTTTCCGGCTTGCGGGTCAGCTCATAGGCTTCCGCATAATCGCCGCAATGCAGCACGGGAATCAAAGGGTCCGGCTGCGCCAAGGTCTTCTGCACATCAATGACCCTCTGGTTTGCGCTTCCCTTCCAGAGCAGCTTTGCATCTTTTTCCTCATCATGAAATTCCCCGTCCACCAGCACATCCACAAACCGCATCATAGGATAATACAAAATATGTTCCCAAGTATCCCCTGTATACAGCCAGATTGTCTTATGAGGATATTTCTCCCTAATCTCCGCCATCAGCTCCCGTACCCCGATTCTGTTGGCCGGATGAAGGGGATCCCCTCCCGAAAAGGTTATTCCCGATATATAGCTTTTATCAAGCTGTTCAAATATTTCCGCTTTCGCACTGTCATCAAAGGCAAGCCCGCCGTCCGGATCCCATGTAACCGGATTCTGACATTTTTTACAGCAATGACTGCATCCGGCCACCCACAGCACCACCCGCAGCCCGTCGCCGTTTTTCATATCATCCTTTGTTATATCATGATACCTCATAAAATATACCTTCCATCTATATCATCTATAAATCCATCCTGCCCATGCGCTCTCCTGCGCCGTAGAAATTCTTCGTGAAGCGGCTAATCCTGATTCTCAGGCTTCTTGCTGCCAGCGAAAAAAAGCGGCACCGAACATCTGGAAGAATCCGCAAAGCGGATTCTTCAGGGAATGACTTAGATTTTCTTAGGCTGGACGCCTTTCCCTACCAAATCTGAGATTTCCACGGAGAATCCGTAGACGGATTCTCCTGCATGAAGAAGCTCTGCTCTGCAAAGCGTGAAATCACTTAGCGAGGAACGAGCTTAGTGATTTCCTTCACGTTTTACATAGACTTCCTCTCCGAAATTTCTGCCATCTTTGCATCGTTCAGCCTGGTATCTCCATGTACACGGGAATAGGACAAATAGCCGTTCATGCGGTCAATCTTAGTCAAATTACGGCTTCCGCATTTAGGGCACACATCCATTTCCAGCTCCTGATGCCCACAATCGTCACAATATGCCAGAGACAGATTGACTCCCTCGTAAAAGCCCATTTCCATCGCCCGATGGATCAGCGTTTTGATTGCCTCGATATTATAATCAATAGGATACTTAACATACTGTATTTTACCACCGTTGCAGAGATTCCAGAAACGTTCCTCCATGTCCTGCTTCTCAATGGGGGTAATGTCCTCGGATACATGGCAGTGAAAGCTGTTGCTCACATACTCCTTGTCCGATACCCCTTCCACAATACCATATTTCTTACGGAACTGCTTAACCTGCACTCCGCAGAGATTCTCAGCCGGGGTTCCGTATATGGCATACAGGTTGCCATCCTCTTCCTTAAATTCATTGACTTTTGTATTGATATATTCCATAACCTCCAGGGCAAATTTTCCGTCCTCCACAAGGGATTTCCCGTTGTAAAGCTCCTGAAGCTCGTTCAACGCCGTAATGCCAAAGCTGGCGGTAGCCGACTTAAGCAATGGCTTGATCTTATCATGCAGACCCAAATGCCCGTTTAAGAAACCGCCCTCACAGTAAGCCAGGGGATTGGTGGAAGCCCGCATTTCCCCTAAATAAGCATAAGTACGGATATGCAGCTGACGGATCAGGTTCAGGTAATAATCCAGCACCTCATAAAAATCCCTGCTCTCTTTTCTGGCCTTGGCCAGAATCATCGGCAAATGAAGAGACACCGCACCGATATTAAAACGTCCAACAAAAACAGGCTGGTCCGTATCGTCAGCAGGGTGCATGCCCCCTCTCTCATACCAAGGAGAAAGGAAAGCCCTGCAGCCCATGGGAGAAATAATCTTCCCATACTGCTTATAAATGCTTGCTACATATCCCTTCCCCGTAAGGCTCAGCCAATCGGGATACATGGTCTTGGCAGAGCATTTGACTCCTGCCTCAAACACATCCTCCAGCGGCTTTCCGGGGCCATGTAAATTCTCGTCGTACAAAAATACAATCTTAGGGAACAGCACCGGCTTCCTGCAGTCTTTTTTGCCCTGCCCCCGCCTTCTCACATTCAACATGGTGATGGTGGCCAGCTTTGCAAATCTGCCGGTACCCGTTCCGGCCGTCACCGTAATAAACGGATAATCTCCCCGGCTGCTTCCCACCGTATTAAACTTATACTCCCAGCCCTGAAATCCCTGTTCGTACTCCCGTACCACATCCGCATAAGCCTCTGCCTCTGCCGTATCCCTGTCAATCCCCAGGCGGATATACTTGTCCACATACTTATCATAGGACTTTTCCGCATAAGGCTCTAAAATCAAATCCACGCTGGGCACGGTAAACCCGCCGTACTGCTGGCTTGCAGCGCTTAAGACAATATCCCCGATCACATCAAAGGCCACATCCAGAGACTTGGGTTCATTGTACCAGACATTTCCCATTTCGAAGCCGCCGCTCAGCACATTCTGTACGTCAAAAAGACAGCAGTTCATGGTATCCCTTCTGGCGGACATATCATGCACATAAATATAACCGTCCCGGCAGGCCTGAATCTCTTCCGTAGTCAGGAAGAATTTCTGATACAGCTCCTTGTTCAGCTGATTAAAAATCAAACTCCGTTTTGTAGCCACAAGAGCAGAGTCGGTATTTGCATTTTCCTTGTCTCCGATATACATAATGGACTGACTCTTTTTATATACATCATCCAGCATACGCACAAAATCCTGCTTATAGTTACGATAATCCCTATAGCTCTTTGCCACCACCGGCTTTACCTGCTCCAAGGCACTTTCCACAATATTGTGCATAACGGGAATCGGAATCTCATCCACGTCCATTTCATTGACCTTTTCAATAACATACCTACAGATACTGCTTTCTTCCTCCGCAGTAAATTTTGTTAACGCCCGATATGCACTCTTTGCAACCGCATTAATAACCTTCTGCACGTTAAAGATTTCCTTACTGCCGTCCTTCTTGACGACATAAACCTCTCTCTCAGGCTTAAACTCTTTTCCGTAATCAATGTTCTCCGTAGACGCCTTATCAAAATTACTGCTCATAGATTTCTTTCCCTTTCATCACTTCATGATTTCTTATTTATTTCCCGGCTTCTGTACCGCTCACTTCTGACGCTGTTATTACGGGTTGCTCTGCATTCTATACAAAATATAGTTTCAGTCATCCTCACGGTCTCTATATATTGTGCCGTCATTAAACAGTATAAGAAAGAATCTCTTAATTGTCAACGAAGGGAACAAAAAAATATATACAAAAAAGGTACCTGAATTTTGGAATAAATTCAGATACCTGACCTACCCTTCTTCTTTCTCCCGAAAAGCCTCCGGCAGTTCCGCCGTCAACTGCATCGTAGCCACAATGTCCGTGAGCCATTTTCGATACCGCTCTTTTACGGAGGCCGGTGCAATTACCACCGCTTCCCTTCCGATTCCCGAAAGCCAGCCGAAAAACTGTCCGCTGACCGCTACCTTCACGCGAATGCGGAAAATTCTGTCTGTCATGGGACGAATATCCGCCTCCCTGCCAAACCGATCCAATACGACTCCCACCAGCCTGTTGGGAAACTGCAAGGTTACGGTTTCCGTCTCGCCGCTGAACATACCGAAAGTCTGGTTCGTATAAACGGCCGGATCTATCTCCGAAAACTGTTCCAGTCCTTCCCTGGCTTCCTTCAGCACCTTGACCTGCCCCATTTTATCCACACGGTAATGCTTCATGATCCCGTCCGTGCCGTCATAAGCCGCCAGATAATAATTTTCTTCCTTCCAGATCAACGCCCAAGGACTGGCCTGCTTCCTGCTTCCGATCCGAGGCACCAGCTCCTTCTTCAAGTTCCAGTCCAGATATTGGAACTCGATCTGCTTATTTCCCTGAATCGCTCTGTGAATATTGTCTATATTGTAATAAATGCTTTCATTTTCCGTCTTAATGCGTCCTGCCACATAAACCTGCCTCTGCAGCTTTCCGGCATCATACTTTCCTGCCATATGCTCCAGCTTTTTAATCAGGCTCCTGGATTTTCTGGTAGTAATAAACCGAGAGGACTGCACCGCGTCCACCAAAAGTTTTAACTCTGCCAGCTCAAAATCCCGGCTGGCCATATAATACCCGCCTCCCAGTCTGCTGTGGACCTGAATAATGTCATAGCCAAAATCACAAAGCTTCTCTATGTCATCATAGATGCTTTTCCGCTCCGAGTGAATATCCTTCGTCTCCAAATATGCAATAATATCCGCTGTGCTCACCGGATGATTTTCATCTGTATTTTCCGTTAGAAGTTTGATGATATACAGGAGCTTCAGCTTTTGTCCTGCCGACTTTGCCATATTAACTTTCCGCTTTCTGAGCTTCCCCGGAGGCGGCCGCCTCGTTCTTCGCATTCTTTTTCTTTGCCATAGTAATGCCGATAAATACTGCCACACCTGCAACTACGGCAATAATCAGCATTAGCAGCCCATAAGACAAAAACATCCTTCCAAACTCAATCAGCTTTCCCATCTTTAAGCCTCTCTTCTAAATATTTATATATCGGTATATTTGTATGTGTGTGTCTGCCCGCCCCGGACATACCACACCCTGATTTTAAGTATAGCAACACCGTCCGCTTCCGTCAAGCAAAAGTAGGGTCATCTCCAGCTTCCCGTAGTAAGAAACTGCTCCGCCAGCCGAAAAGCTCTGTTGGTAATCTCTTCCGGGTATCCCATCAGCTCCAGAAGTCTGATCGCGTTCCGGCTGGAAGCCTTCCCCGCCTGCAGACTGTAATTAAAGCTGATGTCACCATTTTGTACGTTTTCCTCAAAATGATAGTTATCAAACTCATCCTGCAAAAGCTCTGTTAATTCAATATCATGAGTAGCCGCAAAACAGAATATCCCTGCCTTGCCGAGGGATTTTAAAATCTGGGTTGAAGCCGCGATTCTCTCTACCGTATTGGTTCCCCGCAGTACCTCGTCCACAAAGCACAAAACCGGTCCGCCCTCTGCCCCGGAGGCAGCATCCAGAATCCGCTTCAGCGCTTTGATCTCCACGATATAATAGCTCTCACCTCCTGTCAGATCATCCCGCAGCGCCATGGAAGAATAAACCCGGAAAAAAGGCGCCTTGTACCCGTCAGCAGCACAGGTATGAATTGTTTGAGCCAGGATAGCATTAATGGCCACCGTCTTCAAAAACGTAGACTTCCCCGAAGCGTTGGAACCCGTCAGCAGCACGCCCCGTCCTGCCGCAATGCTGTTCTTGACGGGAGCTGTCAGCAGCGGATGGTATCCGTTCTCCAGCTTAATTCCGTACTCAGACTCGCTTCCGTCCTTCTTTGTAAAGTCTCCGTATTTTTCCTCCCTAAACTCCGGAACACACCATCCGTTATTCAGGGACTCTCTGAAAATCCATACTGCCGCCGCCGTTTCCAGGTATCCCAGAATACTGATCAATCCATCCACATCTTCTACATGTTGACGAAGGATGCCAAGCATATTGTTAAATTTTATCAGATCCACATGAAATACCATGCGGATATAGTCCATCAGAACTCCGATAATATCTCCGGATGTGTTTCCGCCTCTGGCAGAGCTGGAATTCATAACCCAAAAGCTGTTACGCCTCATGGGCTGAAGTTTCTTTTTATGAATCCGAACCTGTTCCATTTCCTCACCGCATTCCGAAAGACCTGCCTTTTCCAGCTCATCACAAACCCCCAGCAGACGGATCACATAGGCAAAGCTGATGATATACGGATCAATCTCCCCCTTTTCCTTAAAATAAGAGATAATATTGTAAACCATCAGGACAACAATGCCGAACAGCCCCAGGGGAAAATTCACCCAGCAGGCCCCGATCAACGGTAGAAAAAGCAGATCCAGCAAATAATGCTTTCGGTTGGATCTCTCCCCCAGATAATCCAGATTATCAATATAATCGTAAAGTGAATACTTCCCCGTATGCCCCAGCCGGTTCATGCGAAACTGAAACTTTACTCTAGCCTCCGGATGATCTCCAAAAAAGCGGACTTTTTTCTCTAAGCGTTCCAGTTCTTCCCTGTCCAGACTTAAGGAACGCAGGGCATAATAAAGATATTCCTCCCCCGTAGCCGAAAGCGTATAATTCATTCTTTTAAAGAGCTCATCCATTCCCAGGTCATTCCAGGTAATGTCATCGAGCTGCCCTGCCTTGGGATGCCGCCTGAAATAGCTGTCCAGCTTTTCAAACCGCTCCGCCGCATACTTTCTGTCAGACAGCTTTAAATAATCTTTGGACAGCTTTTCAATAAAATTTTTTTCCTCCTTTTTTGCGCGGCAGGCCTCCAGTGTAAATATCACGATCACAAATACGGCAAGAGCTGCCGCCAACAATATATATTCCATCCAAATCCCTTTCTCTTGCAAACCTACATTTTGCCGCCCCACAGCCGGCCCAGATTACTTATAAACCGTTTACACGCCTTCTTTTCAGCATTAGAAAATCTTCAATCCGTTCACACCAGGCGTTCCACAATTTTCCCGCATCTCTCGAAAACATCCTCCACACTTTCATTTACATTAAATTCCCCGTTTCGATACAGGATCTTTCCATTTATCATCGTCATCAGAACATTGGATTTGCTGCCGCTGTATACCAGGTTTTTGGGGATATTGTGGACAGGCTGCATGTTGGGCTGGTGCATGTCGATCATAATCAGATCCGCAAACTTCCCTTCTGCCAGCACATCTGCATTTTTAAGACCCATAGCTCCGGCCCCGTTTACAGTAGCCATTTCAAGCACCTTCATGGCATCCAGGCTGGCCGCGTCTTCTTCACGCAGCTTACTCAATCCCGTCACCAGAAACATTTCCCGAAACATATCCAGACAATTATTGCTGGCGGGACCGTCCGTGCCGATAGCAACGGGAATCTTTCTTCTGTCAAACTCCGCCACCGGCGCAATGCCGCTGGCAAGCTTCATGTTGGAGGCCGGATTGGTAATCACATACAGCCTGCGCCTGCAAAACATATCCATGTCCTCATCCGACATATGAACACAATGATAGCCCCCGCCCCCATGTTCGAAAATTCCCGTCTTCTCAAGAAACATCGGCGGTGTCATGCCATACCGGGTCTTACACTCTTCTACTTCTCGTTTTGTCTCTGCAAGATGGGTATACACAGGAGCCTTGTATTTTTCGGCAAGTCCGGCCACCTGCTCAAGAAGTTTCTTAGAGCAGGTATACTCCGCATGAAAACCCAGCCGATAGCTGACCAGGGAATTCTCCCGGTTCCATTTCAGATATTCCTCTTCCGTCTGTTCTATGGAGGATGTAAAATCATTCAGGCCGCTGGTCAGTACACAGCGCATTCCCATGTCCGCACAGGCACTTCCCACGGCATCCGGACTGATATACATATCAAAAACGGATGTGATGCCGGAGGTCAGGTATTCCAATATAGCAAGCCTGGTCAGATGATAAATATCCTCCTTTGTCAGCTTCGCCTCAAAGGGAAATACCTTCTCCTGCAGCCAGTTCTGCAGAGGCATATCATCCGCATAGGAACGTAAGAAGGTCATGGCGGAATGGGTGTGGGCGTTTTTAAAACCAGGCAGCAGCAGATTATCCTTACAATCTATCTGTATATCCCATGCCTCTTGTCTGCCCATGTTATTTCCCGCCATGACATTTCCTGCCGTTTCCGTCATGCCGCCCTGTAACACATCACCATTTAATCTACCGATTCCTGCTGCGTAGTCCTGCTGGCCGCCGGCTCTCAGCCCATCGTCTCCCATCCCACGACCCTGCTGTCCGGCGCCCCCCGTTCCATACTCCGCTATATACCGGATCCGTTCATCCCTGACCCAGATCTCTCCGCGAAAAACCGGTCTATCCTTCTCCATGGTTAAAATTCTGGCATTATAAAGCCTGATATTCACCTGATTGATTCACCTCCGAATCCAAAGGGCAAAAGCTCGTCCAGGCGGTATTCCTGATAGTCCTCCGTACTTTTTACAACTAAGATCTGAAAATCATCCCGGCAGAACTCCCGCATCACCTGGCGGCAGATGCCGCAGGGAAACGCATAGTCCGCCGGCGCTTCCCCCTCCATGCCGCCGGCAATGGCAATGGCCTGAAACCCTCTGATTCCCCGGCTCACTGCCTTAAAAAAGGCCGTCCGCTCTGCACAGTTAGTCGCTCCGTAGGAGGCGTTCTCAATGTTACAGCCTGTAATCATTTCACCTGCATCCGTTAGCAGCGCAGCCCCCACCGCATAATGAGAATAGGGAACATAAGCGCCGTTTCTGGCTTCCAGTGCCGCCTGAATCAAGGCCGCACGATCTGCGTCAGGCAGATCTGTTTTCTTCTGATCTTCTCCGTTCCGATTCTCCACACTAAACTCCATGATTCCTCTCTGCGGAATCTCATAATCCCAGGACCAGCAGGCTAACCTATGAGAAATCTCGCATTTCCTGCATTTCTCGGTGGAAGCCCTTTACTGACTCCGTTACAAGCTTCTTAAATTTCGGTGCCGCCAGATCGGCCGCCTCCTGTACCTCTTCATGGCTTAAGGGAACCGCCGTCATTCCCGCCGCCAGATTGCAGATACAGGAAATGCCACATACCTTCATGCCCATATGATTGGCAGTTATCGCCTCCACCACCGTACTCATCCCCACCGCGTCACAGCCTAAGGTGCGCAGCATGCGGATCTCTGCGGGGGACTCAAACGACGGGCCTGTCAGCTGAGCATAAACCCCCTCTTGTAGAAAAATATCATTTTCCGCGGCAGTTTTACGAATGATCCGCTGCAGATTTTTATCATACACCGTACTCATATCTGGGAACCGAACTCCCAACTCGTCTATATTTGCCCCGATGAGAGGATTTGGCGCAAAGACAGAAATCTGATCCGTTATCAGCATCAGGTCTCCGGCATGAAAGGAAGTGTTTACACCCCCCGCCGCATTGGTCAAAAACAGTATCTTCGCTCCCAGGAGCTTCATTAGCCTTGCAGGCAACACCACGTCGCTGACAGGATACCCCTCATAATAATGAACTCTGCCTTTCATGCAGACCACGGGAGCCTCTTCAACATATCCGAAAATAAACTTCCCCGCATGTCCCGGTACGGTGGACACCGGAAAGCCTTCTATCTCACCGTAGGGCAGTTCCAACTCCACCCGGATGTTTTCCGCATAATCCCCCAGTCCGGATCCCAAAACAATAGCCATTTCGGGCACAAAATCCGTTTTTCTCCGCACACAGTCAAAACATCTCATAAGCTTTTCATATACTTCATTCATCCTGGGCGCCTCCTTAAATATTTTTGTTTAAAAGATCTTTTCACCTTTTTATTATACAGAAATTGGAATAAAAAAGCAATGACAATGCTAAAGTCTTACGCTTTTCCAAAGACTACCGTCACGGTGATCTGATCCCCCTTTATCTCCGCAAAAACTTCTCCTCCCATCCTGTGCATAAGCTGTCTGCAAATGTATAGTCCGAGCCCGCTTCCTGGTCTGTTTCCGACATTTGCTCCCCGCCAGAAGCTCTCGAATATATGGGGCAGATCTGCCGGATCCATCATACAGCCCTGGTTTCTTACGGCAATGAGAACGGCTTCCTCATCCTCTTCCGGAAACAAAAGTTCGATTTTCTTTCCGTCACCGTATTTCAACGCATTTTCCATGATATTCTGCAGCACTTCAACGCTCCTGTCCAGGTCTCCGGCCAACAGCTGATCTCTATACTTTTCCACCACAAATTCCTGCTTTACAAGAGCCAGCTTTTCACCGTAATAGGCAGAAATGCTTTCTACCAGCCGAGACAGGTAGAATTCACCGTTTTCCACTTCAAGGCTTAAAAAATCTTCTTTTGAAGCAGTGATGATCTGAGAAACATATTCTTCTATTTCGTCTGCGTTTTTCCCGATGCTTTCCGCAATCATACACCGCCCTTCCTCATCAGGATACAGGTTTTGAGACAATGCTTTTGAATATAATTTGATTGCGGATAGCGGCGTCTTGATGTCGTGGGACAAGGACAGCAATAAAGTCTTCTTTTCCCGCTGCAGCTCCAGTTCCCGCGCTCTTTTCTGCTCAAGATTCTCTCTCAGCAGATCCATTCCCCACAAAAATCTCCCGAAAAATCGGTTTCCGTTCTCCTTAACGGGTACGGTAAGGTTCCCCTTGGAAAGCTCTGCCGGAAGATTCGTCAGGCGTTCAAATGGCACCAGAATCCACTTTCTCACAAAAAGCAGACTTCCCAGAACCATAATGCTCATCACCGCCAGGCCTGTATTTACGATCAATAGAACATGCCTGTCTCCTGCATTGTCCTTCATCGTATAATCAAAACGATACAATTCACCATTGATTTCACGCACTGCATAATCGCTTGCAGTCTCATAAAAATGTTCTCCGTATTTAACCACGGCATCGACATATTCGTATTCCGACAGCACAACACTTTCTGGTCCCTCCTGTTCAATCTGCAGAGCAATCCGATTGATTTCAACCCGGTAAGGCCTGCCGTTTTCCGGCAACTTCAGAAAGTACAAAATGAAATTAATCAGTACAATGATTCCCACGATTAGAAAAACCACCGACGCAAATACTTTTCGAAACCCTCTCATGAGTATCTGTACCCCACTCCCCAAACCGTTAAAATCCTTTTCGGATTCTTCGGATCTTCTTCTATTTTCTGTCTGAGCCATTTTATGTGGACCGTCAGGGTCTGCTGTTCCGAAAAACTGTCGCTTCCCCAGACAGTATTGAAAATATATTCCTTTGAGAGAGTTCTGCCCCTGTTTTCCATCAGCAACACCAGCAGTTCAAATTCCTTCGCCGTCATTTCTATCTGCTGATCTCTCCGATATATTACGCGGCTGATCTTGTTGACGCGAATATCTCCGTCCGTCAGCTCGTCCAGAGAATATCTGCGTTTGAAGATACCGCTGATCTTTGCAAGCAGGATGTCAATATCATAGGGCTTTTCAATATAATCGTCCGCCCCCAGATTCAACCCCAGCAGCTTATCGTCCTTATCGGTTTTCGCGCTCACAATCAAAATCGGCGTGTTGCTGTCCTTCCGTATCCTCTCACAGACGGAAAATCCGTCTCCCTTCTGCAGCATAATATCAAGCACAACAAGCCTTGCGCCATATCTTTGATACAGCAGCAATGCCTTTTCACCATTTTCGGCGGCAGATACAGTGTAACCCTCTGCACGCAGAAAATCACACAATATCCCCGCCAGTTCTTTATTATCCTCCACCACCAATATATCCGTCAAATTCTGTCCTCCCATCATCTCTGTCCTTACGCAGAAACTCATAATCCCCGGCATACCGGCGCAGCCGGTACAAACATTGGTGCAAAACCGGAAGAAGCCCGCGCGGACCGGCACAACAACTGCTACCAGCCCATCTCCATCAGCCAGCCGTTTATGGTCCGTTCACGATCTCGCAGCTTCTCCCTTTCATACCTGCCTAAATTATACTCCCCTTTAATGTTACCATCAACTATATAAAGGATTCTTGTACATTTTGCCGCCACCTTTACATCATGAGTGACCAGCATAATCGTGGTTCCCAGAGAATTTAACTCTGCAAGCTCTTCCATCACTTCATCTGAGGAAGAACGGTTTAGGGCTCCCGTGGGCTCGTCCGCAAAGATCATTTTCGGCCTGTTGATCATACTTCTGCAGATGCAGGCACGCTGCAGCTGACCTCCTGAAACCTCGTTAATGTCATTATCCGCCACGTCTATGATTCCCAGCCGGCGCATCAGCTCGTGCCCCCGTTCCAGGGTCTCCTGACGTTTCTCCTTCACTTTTTGGGACTGGCAGGCCGGAAAAATAATATTGTCCAGTACCGAAAGATTTTTCAGCATATACATTTGTTGAAAGATAAAGCCCATCTCGTCAAGCCTGAGGGCCGCAAGCTCCTTCTGGTTCATCTCCCCGATATTTCTCCCGCAGAACGTTACTTCCCCGGCCGTAATCGTATCCATTCCCGAAACCGCATACAGCAGCGTTGACTTTCCGGATCCGGAAGGCCCCATAACCGCCGTCATCTCTCCCTCTTCAATACGGAAATTTACATTTTTCAGGACATTGTTCTGTCTTTTATTTAACACATAAGTTTTGCAAAGATCCTTCACCTCTAAAATCGTTTTCATATGAAAATCGCTCCTTTATGATATTATTTGACTGATAATCGGCTGCCTGCTTTTATTCGTTATTCGAAATATCCGCGGAAGATATTTTCCGCAGTCCCCGTGCCGAAAGAAATGCCGCAAAAGCCGTCACTCCAAGTACTGCCAGGGGATACAGCACATAGATTTCCAGAATCCGGATTTCAAATTGAATGCTGTACGCTCCCATCATCCGAAAGATCGGTGTAATAATCAGGGTGGACAGCGGCCCGGAAATAAGCGCTCCCACAAACACCGACAAAATCAATACAATTCCGATCCGCAGAGTCTGCCACAGGATAAGAAATCCGTTGTGGAAGCCGATGGCCTTTAACAATGCAATCTCACTTTTTTCTCTGGTGATAAAGCTCTTTACCATCAACACTGCCACCAGCGCGTTGATTGCCAGAATAATACTCAAAATCAGTACCTTGATACTGTCAACCTGGCTTGCTACATCACCAATCATATAGCCGATATAGCCCCCTGACGTATAAATCCTGGCATCGGGATACAGCTTCTCCAGCAGAGCCTTACGGGCCGCAAGCTCATCCTCGTCCGGGTCGTCCCTGTAATTTACCTGAATTCCAAAGCTCCCTGCCGCATAATTATAATCCAGCTCCGCGTCCTGATAAAAGCGCACGCCCTCGCCCATATTATTCATGCTTTGGGTGATGGCAGTCACTATGTAGACCTTTGTGTCTTCTCCCACCTTGATCTCCACATCGTCACCGATCTTTGCTCCGATCTGCCCTGCCGTCAGATAAGTCAGTGCCACTTCATGAACGTTTGAAGGCGGCGTTCCTTCGATGTAAACATACTCGTCGGTTGTCACACCTCCCCGGCCCTGAAAGGACAGGGAATTTGTACGTCTTTCTCCCTTGCTGACATTGCTGCGGAACATGATTTCCTGAAAAACCTCTGTTTCTATTCCGTTTTCGGCAAACATCTCCTTTACCTCTAAAAACTGTCTTTCAATTTTAGCCTCATTATCCTCATTGGGATTAAAAAGCAGCTCTCTGGAGATGATGTGATCGCTTTCCGTCATATTAAACATGGTGATGAGATGATCCGACCGCAGCGTGTTGATGGTATTTACCGGAATGATCACCAGCAGCGTTCCTAAAATGAAAATAATAATCATGGAGATATACGCCTTAAACCCGCTGAATATATCGTTTACCGCCAGAAACAATACTGCAGGAAAATGAGAGCTGCCAAGATGTAAGGCTCCCTTTTTCTTAAAACGCTCCCCCGTTTCACCGATCCGGATTGCGTCGATGGGAGAAAATCTGCGGATCTTTCCGGTGCAGAGATAGCTGAACAGTACCACTGCCGCTCCTGCCAGAATTGCCGCTCCAAAATTAATGAAAATATTGTCTTCCCCGGCAATGACGATTTTTGCGGAAACCCTCTCTATCATAATCTTACTGAAAGGAATGCTTAAAATGATACCTGTCCCGGTTCCGATGAAAGCGATCGCCAGATATTTTACGATATACAGCCCGCGGATCCTGCTGTTTTTTATCCCGATTGCCTTCATGACACCGATCTCACGGAATTCCTCGGCAATGGTAAAATGAATAATAAACCGCAAAATTACCATGGATATAAAGATCAGGCACACACTCACCACCAGCAGAATCGCCGCAATGAGCATTTCCATAAAATACATCATTTTAATCATGGAGCGATCCACAAACATCACGGTATTTAAGCCAAGCTCATTAAATTTGTCCCTGTACCCGGCATCCTTCGTGCGAACCTCCACCGATCTGCAGACCGCCGCTTTTTCATTGTCAAACAGTTCAGCGTCATTTTCACTTACCAGAAATCTGTTCATTCCCACCATGGCCGAGCCAAAGAGAGCATCCTTTGTATACCCCTTTATCGTAAACTCCTTCTCGATTTCCCCCTGACTGATCACAATCTTTCCGCCCACGTGAAAGTCGTTTTGAGCAGATGAGAACATCACATGCGTAACATATATTTCTCCGTCGTTTATTTGTGTGATTTCTTTATTATCTTTATCGAAGATTTTAATGCCGCCTAAGTTTGACAAGGTCAGCGTATTGGAATATTCGAGCTTCTCGCCCTCCACCAGAACATTTTTAGGCTCAATCTGGATCATCCGGGAAATGAAATAATCATAACCGTTTTCCGCCGCAAATTCCTCGAATTTTTCAATGTCCCCGTTATTCGTAGAGGCAAACCAGTAATCTGGGGCATCCGCCTTCTCCAGAAACGAATCCAGTGCACTGCTTACAGTAAGCAGATTATTTGCGCTGCCGGCAATAAACGTTGCCGCCAGAATCACAAAAATCAACAGGATCATATTCATGGTCTTCTTGCGTTTTAAATCCTTTTTCAGTATTTGTAAATACATGCTGTTTCTCCTTCCGTTTTTATTCTGATCCTGTTATAGCATTAAAGTTATTAAATAATCCTTAAATTGTCAAATAAAAAAGCCACAGACCCCTTCCGGAAATCCGTGGCTTCTTTAACAGCCAGACTTTTTATATTCTTATACTTTCTTTTATCTGTTATGTCTGCTGAGTGCCTTCACCGGTATTTCATTATATAATAATGCACACCATACCTCCGTTGCTGTCATTGACAATCTTCTGCATGGTGTCCTGCAGCTTAATCTGACTCTCTTCTCCAATGACCGCCACCTTGGCTGTGATCCCGTCGTTCACCAGCTGCTCCACCGTTTTCCCAAATATGTTTGTGCCCCAAATACCGCTCTGTGCGTCTGTCTGATTGATAAAAGTAATCAGATCCTCCGCCTGCTCCTGGGTTCCTACAATCGGCGCAATCTCCGTCTCAATATTTGCCCGGATCATATGAATGGAGGGACTGGAAGCCTTAATCTTCACCCCGAATTTATTGCCATGCTTAATCAATTCAGGTCTTTCCAGAACGATTTCCTCCCGGTCCGGAGTGACAACGCCGTATCCCTTGATACGGACCATATTGACCGCATCCAGCACCTTGTTATATTCATGCTTCATGGCCGCAAAGCTCTTCAGCTTGCTGATCAGCTGATACTCGTCAGCAATATTCTCCCCCACCATCTCCGTCAGCATTTCATAGTAGTAGGAATCCTCCACATCCAGGGTAACTCTGATACAACCGTCTGAAAGAGAGATGGTATCCGTCTTGCAGCGCCTTATGTACTCACTCTCCAGATCCACCGGCTTCTCCAGCACATTGCGGATGGTAGAGTAATCCTTCATGATAAGCTTCACCTTTTCAATCAAATCCTGCTTCATCCGATTGTCTTCCGAAAGCATCTCCACCCACTTAGGGCAATAAAATTCTATTGCTGAAATAGGAAATTCATAAAGTACATTTTCCAGAATCATGTTGATGTCTTCCTTTTTCAGCTGCTCACAATTCACAGCGATAGAAGACACTCCGTATTTCTCTTCCAGCTCCGCCACCGTTTTTTTCGCATCTTCGGAATATGGCTTCTGGCTGTTCACCAGTACCAGAAAAGGCTTACGCAGCTTCTTCAGTGCCAGAATCGTCCTTTCCTCGGCCTCCAGATAATTGGCCCTGGGAATCTCGCCAAAGCTGCCGTCTGTGGTGATCACCAATCCAATGGTAGAATGATCATTCATAACCTTATCGGTGCCCACCTCCGCCGCTTGAGTAAAGGGTATCTCATGGTCAAACCAGGGCGTCTTTACCATTCTCTCTGTATCTTCTTCCATATGGCCTGCTGCGCCCTCCACCATGTATCCCACACAGTCAATAAGCCTGACCGACACGGCAATGTCGCCGCTTAAACTGACCTTCGCCGCCTCATTGGGGATAAATTTAGGTTCCGTGGTAGTAATTGTCTTTCCTCCCGCGCTCTGGGGCAGTTCATCCTGGGCCCTCTCCCTGGCATGCTCATCCTCCATATTAGGAAGCACCATTTCTTCCATAAATCGCTTGATGAAGGTGGATTTCCCGGTACGGACCGGCCCCAGCACCCCTATGTAGATTTCTCCTCCCGTGCGTTGCTGAATATCGTGATACAAGTCGTATGTGGTCGATACATGTTCCATAGCAAAAGCCTCCTGTCATATCCTATTTGAGAATATGCGACAGGAGGCCGCCTTATACCTTTTTACCGGAATTATCTTTGAGAGAATCCCTCTTGTCTCTTTACCCAAGCACCTCAAGCACCTGATCCAGAGTCTCCAATAATTTATCAATGTCAATGGGCTTGGCAATATGTCCGTCCATGCCGCTTCTCAAGGCCTCCTGCTTATCCTCTTCAAAGGCATTTGCAGTCATGGCAAGAATAGGAATGGATGCCAGCCGCTTATCAGCAAGTTTACGGATGGCCTTTGTGGCTTCATATCCATTCATCACCGGCATCTGCACATCCATCAGCACCACCTGATAATAGCCTGCTTCGGAGCTTGAAAGCATATCTACGGCTATTTGTCCATTTCCTGCCACATCCACCGTAAATCCTGCTTCCTCCAGAATAGCTACCGCAATTTCCTGGTTCAGCTCGTTATCCTCCGTCAAGAGAATACGCCCCGTGCGAAGGGACTCCCTGCTTTCATTTTTCTCCCGCTTCCTGCTGTCCTCGTTCACTATTGAATACAGACAGCCCCTCAGCTCCGAGAAAAACAGCGGCTTACTGCAAAATGCGGTTACTCCTGCCTCCCTGGCTTCATCCTCAATGTCCGTCCAGTCATATGCCGTCAAAACAATAATAGGAACATTCTTCCCCGTCTCCTGACGAATCCTGCGAGCCACTTCGACACCGTTCATATCAGGAAGCAGCCAGTCAATAATATGCACGAAATAAGGATCGTTCCGCGTCAATGCCTGACGGGTACGCAGAACGGCCTCCTTCCCCGACAAGGTCCACTCCGCCCGCAGACCAATCTGCTGCAGCATACAGGAAACATTATCACAGGTATTAAAGTCATCATCCACCACAAGCGCCCGGAATCCCGACAGTTCAGGTATCGCCTGTGGCTGCTTTTTCTCTCCGTTTAAGCGCAAAGGCAGACTGACAATACATTCCGTACCAGCCCCTTGCTTGCTGGTCACTTCTATGGTGCCGTTCATCATATCCACGATATTCTTGGTAATCGCCATACCCAGCCCCGTTCCCTGAATGCCGCTGATCGTGGAATTATGTTCCCTCTCAAAAGGTTCAAAGATGTGAGCTACAAATTCTTCACTCATGCCGATGCCCGTATCCTTGATATGAAACTCATAGACTGCATTGCCTGCCGATGTCCCCGGCTTCTCGATCACCTTCATGCTGACCATGCCGCCTGCTCTCGTATATTTCACCGCATTGCTTAATAGATTCAGCAAAACCTGATTCAGGCGCAGTCTGTCACAGTAAATCTCTTCATTATGTATATCCACGGCATCCATATACAGATCCAGCTGTTTGGCATGTACATCGGCCTGAATAATATTATGCAGCTCGTGCATAATGTCAGGGAGACTGCATGCCTCTTCCTCCAGATGGATCTTCCCGCTCTCAATATGGCTCATATCCAGAACATCATTTATCAGACTCAGCAGATGATTGCCTGATGACATGATCTTTTTTAAGTATTCCTGCACCTGCTCCTTGTTGTCGATATGCGTGCTCGCCAAAGAGGTAAACCCGATAATAGCATTCATAGGCGTACGGATGTCGTGAGACATATTGGAAAGGAATACACTTTTCGCCTTGTTGGCCCGGTTTGCCTGTGACAGCGCATTTTCCAGCAATGTTCTTCTCTCCCGCTCGCTGCGGGTTTCTTCGTCCACACTTCGGAATCCCAAAATAATGCCACGGCTTTTATCCCATTCCCCGGCACGCACCACCTTCATCTGGAAATAGCGCAGCTCCCCACAACAGGTAGTCCGATAATTAATATGATATACCGGCTTTTTCTGCAGCTCATTCTTCAGATTTTCCCGAGAAACAGCCTGTCGCAGCGGCTCCTTATCCTGCTCATATACCCCTGCCTCTATGTATCGGTCCATGGCCTCGTCATAGGTCAGTCCGCCGTTAAAGATCGACTCCAGAATATTTTCTGCGCACTCCCCGATTCGGAGACTTTGTCCCGCTCCGGTATCCAGATCCCAAAAGCATACCAGATTATAGTCGATGCTGAGCGCATGGACCAGCTCCATCTTTCTCCGCTCTTCCTTTAGCCGTTCTTCCTCTTCCTGCAGCTTTTGTGCGGTACGGTCTAACAGGAAACGCTGACAATACAGTTCGCCGTTTTCCTCCACAAGCTTAAAGCTTCCCAATACATGAATAATCGCCCCATCCTTATGGCGGACGCGATACTCCAGGCTTGTACTGTCCCCCGCATTTTTCATGGCTTGAATGCTTCTTTGCAATTTTTCCTTGTCCTCTTCCACCACAGAAGATGCAATCACAAAAAAGCCGTCTCTTTTTAATTCTTCAAGAGACTCATATCCTAAAATATTTAAAGCCGCCTGATTAATGCTGATGACCCGGGTTCCATCCAGGGTGTGACATATCATGCCGCAGTCCATAGTGGTAAACAGCATCTCCAGCGTCTGATTTTTCTTTATAAGTTCCTTGGCGTAATCATGCTCCTTGGTCACGTCGATCGCAACGCCTACCGTTCCCATGACGCTGCCGTCCATGTCATACAGCGGGGATTTATAGGTGGTCAGGACTCGTTTCCCGCCGCCGGTCTGAATGATTTCTTCCGAGACACAGGTTTTTCTACTCTCCATTACAATCCGCTCGGATTCAATACAGGCAGGATCATCCTCTTCTACATCCCAGATATAGGCATGCCCACTGCCCTGCACCTGCTCCTTGGTCTTATTTACCGTTTTGCAGAAGCTGTCATTCACCTTCTCGTGGATTCCGTTTTTATCTTTATACCAGATCAGATCCGGCGTCCCGTTAATCACGCTCTCCAGATATTGGTCTGCCTGCCAATAATCCTTCTGCATTTTATAGGCTTCCTGCCAACGCAGAAGCCGGAAGCGAAACTCCGCTTCCGTCATGGGCAGCGTCCATATATCCGTAACCAGGGACAAATTTTCTCCCCATTCTTCGATCTGCTCTCCCCCGGAAAGCAATATCAGCTCTGCCCCCGGTTTCTTCCATAAGGCAAGCTCCTGCACCGCCTTTTCTGCATCCAAATTGCTCAGATCCGCAAAAATCACATCGGCCTTAGCCGCCGCAGTCTCGGCAGGGCTCTCACTCTCCGTAAATTCATATTCAAAAGCATCCGGCGCCACCATGCTTCTGACGATCCCTGACAATTTACCCTGACTGCCTGTAAAATAGAAGCACACATGACAATGATACATAAAACAACCTCCTGGCGTAATGTATTTTGTGTTTTGTTTTCTTTGTACCAGCCTTAATCTTCGGCTTAACGTATATTTTATCAATAACAACCGCCTGTGTCAATGCCGCCGGAACAAATGCAAAAGATGTACAATTCCATTTTCAGTGAAAGAACGTCATTAACCCATGAGAAAAGCCAGACCTGTCAATGTTCCGGCCTGGCTCCCTTTATTGATATTTTTACTTACACTTTTCTCATTCTCTAACAAATACATAGTAATCCGTATCATAACCGCCCCAGCGGTAATCCCCGCTCTTCCACTCTATTATCATATAGTCCCTGCCCCCTGCCGTCACGATTTCATAGGCGCAGGCAGTATGATTATAAAATTTCAGCACATAGCCTTTTGTCCAGCTCTGCTTCTCTTTACCTGATATGGTTTCCTCCATATAAACACTGGTAAAGGCACCGCCTTCTCCAAAGTGCATGTGCTTATACATCAGTCTGTCCTGAGGAATATGATTCACAGCCGGGTCAAATTCCTCTCTGGTGCGGATAAAATCGTATGCCTTCCAGTCTCCCAGTACTCTTGGATCCTCCACAAAGGGCAGATCCGTATCGTCCTCCCTGGCGATCTCCCGTACAGTATACTTTTTATGATCCATCTGCTCCAGCACCAATACGGTAGGCTCTCCGCCCCGTCTAAACTCATCCCCCTTGTTTTCCACGAACATATAACGGTTTCCGTCATAGTCCTCCAGCTCATAACGGCACAGACAGGATTGGTCTCCGCCGTTCAGTTTTAAAAATCCTTTCGTCCAGCTATAAATCCAGTAAGCCTCACCTCCCGGCAGGAAAAAAATCTCCCCATCCCGGTTGCCCATGAAGGATTCCCTTTTCTCTCCCGTATCCGCATAAAAATCGTCCCGGACGGCATATTCCCCCAGCACCTTCCATTTGCCGATCACCTGCGCATCTTCTTCAAAGGGAATTGTAATATCCTCATGAAGCTCCTTTATTTCCTCCCCAAGCTCCAACACTTTTGCAGCCACTTGAATTTCTTTGCCGTTCTCTTCCCCATAGGTCATAAACCCGGAAATCCGCTGCAGGTTTCTCCTGAGGATCTCTTCCTCCAGACTGCGGCACGCCGCCTGCAAGTCCTCCAGATCCGCCCTGTCCGCCAAGGGCAGGAGCAAACGCGCTCCCTTCAGGATCAAATCGCCAAAGGAATCCTTCTCCAGTACCGCCGGACATATTCTTTCGGGCATTAATCTTCTTTCTTCCTTCTCAAACATATGCCTCACCTCCGAAATGGCAGCGATCATACTATGATATTCCGATTCTCGACGGTTCAGAATGTCATTTATGAACTTCCTGTCCCCGGTGTGTTCCAGAATAGCCCTGATGTCCTTCAAGGTAAGACCGCCGCTCTTCAAGAGTTCAATTTTACGCGCCTGCCCCAGCTGGTCAGTCGTATAATCCCGATACCCAGAAAAATAATCCACGTGGCTTGGGCACAGCAGTCCCTCCTTATCATAATGCCTTAACACCGATATGGGCATTCCCGTCAGCCGGGCAAATTCGCCGATTCTCATGCCGCTGCCTCTCTTTCTGCTCTTTAAAATTTATTGTCAGTTACTTGTGAAGCGCTTCATGAGTGTAGTATAAACCTAAGGTATGGTTGAGAGTCAACGGGGTAAAAGAAAAAAGTATAAATCCGTTAAAAAAATTCACAGGCCGTCCTGACGGTTCCCCAGAGCATAATTTTCCTGTACATAGATTTCCGCACGGCTTTGGATCACTCCCGACGCTTCCTCTATGGATTTGTCCCCCGCAAAACAGGTTTCCGCCTCTTCCTCTATAATTTCCCAAATATTCGTATCAAAGATCCGGGAATAGCCCGTGCTGTATATCACCTCATAAAGTGCGTCGCATTCCTCCTTGCGGAGCGTTATCTCCCCGGACTTATCCTCTGCGGACCGAACTGCCGCTTCCTCCAGCATTTTTTGCAGAGAATCCCGGCGCAGAGGAAAATTAAAACGAATGTGCTTCTCCTGAAATTCATTTTCCAGAAGGGTTTTCACAAACTTCCACGCAGCGTCCTGCTTTTCACCGCTGCAGATGCCGATTGGCAGATAAGGCGTCACCAGCGCCCCGCCTCCCTCTCGTGACGGGAATCCCACGCATACCGTCGGTTTCCCCTGAAATAAAGAAACGGATGCACCATAATCTTCCGGGCCAGAAATATAGACTCGGTTTGCCAACAGCTTTCCCTCGGCAAATGCCTGCTCTTCATCCTCAAACAGCGGCAGCGTGTCCATCATGGCAGCTAACTTAAGCAGCTCCCTGAATCCGTCGCTGTCAAAGGAACAAGTTCCGGCCTCCCAGTCCACATATTCCTCCATCCCCCTGTGCAGCACAATCCGCAGAAATCCCAGAGAGCCGAGATAATTCACAAAGCTGCTTCCCTGGGGCAGCTCATTTATAAACCCGCACATTTTTTCAACCGTCCAGTCCTCCGGCTCTCCTAATACAGCCCTCTCACCCATCAGGGTCTCCAGCCGGTATCCCGGAGCAATTCCGTATAAATGTCCACCAGTCTCATACAGCTTCAGCCCGCCGGGCATAAAAAGATCCGGCTGCAGCTCCGGATCCGCCTCCAGCAAAGGATAAATATCCACCAGTATCCCAAGGGAAATGTAAGGGCCTGCATTAATATCGCTCAAATCTATCAGATCCGGGCCCTTCCCCTGCACAAGCTCCGCGTTCAGCCGCGCCAACCCCTCTTCCAGGCCCTCCTGTCCGTACTCCCGGATCTCTATCTTAACTTCATCCTGCACAAGGTTGTATTCCGAGATCCAGGTCTCCATTTCCTGTTCCAGATGCAGGGTGCCGTATACCAGAGTCACCGGACCGGCTTCTTCCCGCCCCTTCCCGCAGGCCGTCAGGTAACATATGCCCGCAAATATGACCACAAAGGTACAGAATATCGTCCCCCCCCGGAATACGGCATGCTGACAGTTCCTCTGTTTCTCTCTACCGGACATATTTCCTCTCATTCCGCCGCGTAAGCGGCATATAAATCTGCGGGAACCTTGGGACGCGCAGTGTCTTTCCCTCCCGTGTTTCTACATATTTACAGATACAATCCAGGATTCCGTCTCCCGGCCCCTCCACGTCCCATATAAAACAACTCTTTGCATATCGTCGCATATCAGGTATCCGCCCAATCTGAAGTTTTCGCCATACTCTTCGTATGACAGCGGCAGCTCTTTTACCAGGCTCCCGTCTTTAGAGGAATAGATCCGTACATAACAGCGCAACGCGGTATCCTGAACATTGGTGCGTGTCCCATAGTAACCGCCCCCACAGGATACGGTGATGTTTCCGTTTTCATCGCTGTCCGTCAAAGGAAAAGAATGAATCCCTTGTTCATCATAGCGAAAAACCGCTCCCTCCTTTTCCTTTCCCACCAGCTCTGCTTCATCTGCCAGCGCAAAATCCCCAAATCCCCACAGTTCGCCCCATAAATGCTCCCGATCCTCAATCTGCATGTCTTTCCCGTCCATGTCCATCCTGCCAAGGATTCTTTTTCCAGAAGGGTCCGAGCCACTGAACAAGATCTCCCCCTTCGCCTCCAGACAGGCAAAATTATAGATAAATAGATCCTCCTGTGTCAGATCGTTAGTCTCGCCCGACGTAAAATCAAACAGGTAAAAGCCGTTGATATTGTTATACAGAATCCTGTTCCCATCGGAGAGCAGCCGGCAGGACATTATTTCACGCTCTGCAGACGATACCTCTTCCACATCCAAAATCTGCTTCACCTGCAGCTCTCCGTCATACTCAACCAGCTTAAACGACCAGGCCTCGAATGTCTCTCCCAATACCATACAGCCGTCCCCCACAGAGATCGTCTGCTGATCTATAAAAGAAGGCGCACTGTTTTCCGTTTCCCTTTGGGCCTCCAGAGTAATGCCATCCATCAAGATCATTTTTTCGCGTGTAAATAACAGTATGCCGGAGTCCAGACAGCCTACCGGCCCCAACGATCCTTTCAGCGTTTTCTTTACTGTGTCCGGCACGATATGCTCTGCCAAGGTATCCGTACTGTCCTGACTGTCTGCGTTGTCCCCGCCGTCTGCATTGTTCCTGTTGTCCGTATTATCACTATTAAAAATTTCCTGAGCACCCGCTTCACCGGTGGATTCCCCGATAGCACTTTCCCCTGATTCAAGGCCTGATTGCGGAATGTCTTCCTGATCAACATCCCTTTTTCCACACCCTGCTAAAAATACCCATATCAGGCATACTATACTCGCTAAATAAACTTTTTTCATTTTCATACAGCCTCCTAAGCTTCCCCACGTCAGATAGTAATCTCAGGATAAACTGCTCCTGCATCTAAATTGTATCTCTGTCTCCAACGGTCACCACCATCTTTGTAAGTCACCCCATTTATCAGGAATATAACTTGATAAATGGGGTATTTATTGTAATAGAATAAAATTCCGTTTATTACTTACTTACCAATAATGACACTAACTTCGTACCGCCTCTTTTCGATTTATTATACCCCAGCGCATATCTGATGCTCTCTGAAATATAATACTCTCCGTCCGCTTCTTTTAGATACCCGAAACGCTCCAGATTCCTTTTGTCTTCCACCCCCAGCTTTTCTAAAACCTCATCCGGCAAAGGAACATACTTGTCCTTCTGTTCCATGCTCTGCAATTTTTGAAAACTGCTCTTAAGCTGGTGAATTTCCTTTTCCACTTCCCGGAATTTTTCTATGGAGCATTCCCTGATCGCCTGCTTCATGTCATCAGGAGTTAAAAAGCGATCCGTATAGCCTGTATTTTTTTTACCCGTATTGATCTCATATTTAGACGCAGATGCCAGGAATCTCACAATGTCTCGCGCCTGAAGCTGCCCGTTAAAATCCGATAGCGATGCCAGCACCCATCTTGTGGCATCAGCCTGCCTGGAGCTATCTGTCCCCATTTTAGTTCCCCATACCGCTGTCAGCTCTTCCTCGATAATATCTCTTCCCGCATCTTCCACCGGTATGGCGCTGCTTCTCCATTGTACTCCGCTGACCTTGCCTGCCCGTTCCGCCAGCTTTAGCGCCAGCTGCAGGGCATCCTTCTGGGTCCAATTTAATTCATACTGTACGTATTGATTCCTGAACTGCTCGTAATTTGTATTGATAGACAATTCCGCAATATCTTTTCGCATAAATACAATTATGCCGATATTGGAAACATACAGCTCGCTCAGCAGATTTACAATTCCCCTGCACAGCGTCCTGATCCCGCACTTTTCCGACGGATCCTTTTCAAAATTTTCAAATACATTTTCCAGTCCGTCAAACAAAAAAATCATTTTTCGGTTCTGTTCTTTCAGAATGGCCTGCAGCTCTTCCCACTTTTTTAAGCCAAACATACTCAAAATCAGATTCTGCCAAAATTTCTGCCATTCCGATTCGGATAACTGCTGATTGATTGCCTCCTTGATCTGAAGGCTGTTTTTTGTCAGGAAATCCGGGTCGATTGCCATCTGCGGAATTTCAGCACTGCAGCGCTCTCTGCACCTGGCCAATATATCCCTGATTCCTCCTCTGTCGTCACTGCATAAAACAGGAAAAACCAATGTTTGCTCATCGCTTTCCACACCTGTTTCTATTACTTTCAAAAATCCTTCCCAAGTCTGCGCCTTCAGCATCTGATTATAAAGATAAGTCTTTCCCGAACCTTTGGCCCCAAGTATATTAATTCTCGGAATTTCCCGCGTAAAATTACCCAGCTGCAGCACTGCCCTGGTTGCCAGCATATTTGATATGTCCCCGCCCTCGGCGGTTACACTTTTCTCGCAGATTTCGTGCAATGCCTTTCTGAATTTCACGATTTGCTGCTTATCATAATTTATGCCAGCTACCCTTTTTCTCTCATCATTTCTCTCGAAAATATCCCTGACAATGTTCCCTTCCCGCAAAGGCTTTGTCGTTTCTCTTGCCAGATTAAGTTTTTCACATATCTGCGCCAGATCCCCTAGATAGATCAATTCTCCACTGTATTTCAGTTCTTCAACACTGTCCATAGCCTGAAGTTCCTCCGCCATGGTATCCTCTTCCTGCGATTCTTCCTTCTGGAGCAGCAGCCGATAGGCCTCGTCTCTGTCTTTTCCCCGGAACTTATCTTTATCTACCATTGTCAGGAAAATTTTTCTGACAGCCTCTTCGTTTTCCCGCTGCTTTTTCAGCTCCCTCAGAATCAGGTTCGTACCGCTGACTGACTGCAGAGATGTAGAACTCACCAAAAACTTATCCACCCTCGGATCAAACAAAAAGGGAGATGAATATTCGCTGAAGCCAGCCCGCAAATCCACCAATACGGCAGCAGCGCCAAGACAATTTCCAATTTGTGCCAACGCATCCGAAATAATATACTTATTGCTTTCCCCCATCATAATACGTTCCGGATTGGAATAAATATCCAGCATCTGGCCCTCTTCACGATAGGTGGGAAGGAAATACTGCTCCAGCTCCATTTGATCCCCCTGGAAAACAAGAGAGGATCGCTTCACCAGTTGACTTATATCCTCTATTATATCCTTCTGATTTCCCTTTGCCCCGATAGTAGCAAGAACATCAAGATAGCTGATGGCATAGTGATTATCCTTCCTGCCCAGCCACGTCAGGCCCGGCGCCTCCATATCACCGTCAACAATCAGTACCTTTTTTCCCCTGCCATAAAAGTTAATGATCTCCCTGACAATGGCGATCAGTGTCAGAGTCCTGCCCACACCTCCCTTATAAGAATGAAATGCAACGACAGGTATCTCCAGAGGATCCAGCTGTGACTTTTCTGCACCGGCTTCTCCCTTTACATAAGTAAAGTCCTTGAACAACGGAAACGGATTCCTTTTCCTTTCCCCTGTGGTCTCTTCCATACAGATGTTCATGACAGTGCGAGTGATGTCTATTTCTACCTTATTGTTTTGCTGATTGTAATATTGTTTTAAAATCTTTTTCAGAAACCGGCCTGTTTCATCCTGAATCTCCGCAGAATCCTCTTCCACATATATTACGATCTCTGTGCTGAACACATCTATTTTGATCCATTTCTCCGGCCAGTCATCTCTGCACTTTAAAAGTCTGCGCTCTATATCATGCCATGTATAAAACGTTACTGCTTCATAGTCCATCCTGATTTTCTCACCTCCTTGTCTCGTTTTCATGCAGCAAATATAAGATTTTCTTTAAGGATTCTTCAATAGATCGTTCCACGGTTTCGCTCTCCTTACAGCGTATGCCATACCTCCACATTTCGTGGTAACGCGCCACATCTATCGTCTGATTCTGGTGTCCGCTGTGCAAATCCTGAAGTTCGTCAAATTTTTGTTCAATCCCGATCCTTTTCAGCAACTTAAGCAAATCATGCCCCAGGCCTTTATCTTCTTTCGAAAGCTTGCTGAAAAGAAATATATTCTCATTTACCAGCAATTGATACTTTCCACCGCATTCCACTGCATAAAACAGCAGAAGCCTGCGCGCACTACTGTCGCTGAGGTCCTTTGCGGCAGCCTCCTGTCTGTTTCTGCTACTTCTAAATTCATTTGCACTTACATCCAGCATCTTTAATAATATCCCCCTCATTACAAGTACGCTCATAATGCCCTCATAGGCACCCACGGTAATATCCCTGCAGAATTAAAGCCGCCTTAAATCACGACCCTCTTATAGCTTTTCTTTCCTCTGCGGACCACAAGACCCTCCCCGGCAAGGGCTTCCGGCGCATACACGGTCTTCACATCCGTCACCTTTTCATCATTCACGGTAACGCCGCCCTGCTCCACGGCCCGTCTGGCCTCGGAACGAGAAGCGGTGAGCCCGGCCTTCACCAGCACTCCTAAAATATCAATGGTTCCGTTTTGGAAGTCCCCCTCTTCCAGCTTGCAGGTGGGCATATTAGCCGCATCTCCGCCGCCCGCAAACAACGCCCTGGCGCTGTCCTGGGCCTTCTGCGCCTCTTCTGTTCCATGCACCAGCTGGGTCAGCTCAAAGGCCAGAATCTCTTTGGCCTGATTTAACTGACTGCCCTCCCAGTGATCCATCTCCTGAATCTGCTCCATGGGCAGGAAGGTCAGCATCCGCAGACACTTTAAGACATCCGCATCCGCCACGTTCCGCCAGTACTGGTAAAACTCATAGGGCGAGGTCTTTTCCGGGTCAAGCCATACAGCTCCCTTCTGGGTCTTGCCCATCTTCTTGCCCTCGGAATTCAACAGCAGGGTGATGGTCATGGCATAGGCATCCTTGCCCAGCTTCCGGCGGATTAATTCCGTGCCCCCCAGCATATTGCTCCACTGATCGTCGCCGCCGAACTGCATATTACAGCCGTACTTTTCATACAGGCACAGGAAATCATAGCTCTGCATAATCATATAGTTGAACTCCAGGAAGCTCAAGCCCTTCTCCATCCGCTGCTTGTAACACTCCGCCGTCAGCATCCGGTTCACGGAAAAATGCACCCCCACATCCCGGATAAACTCAATATAATTCAAATCCCGGAGCCAGTCGGCATTATTGACCATGATCGCCTTGGAGCTGTCCGCATTCATATCCCCGCTCTCGTCAAACTCGATAAACCGGCTCATCTGCTTTTTAAAGCACTCGCAATTATGGTCGATCTGCTCCGTGGTCATCATGGTACGCAGATCGCTCCTGCCGGAAGGATCCCCAATCATGCCGGTTCCGCCGCCGATCAGAGCAATAGGCTTGTTGCCCGCCATCTGCAGCCTCTTCATCAGGCACAGGGCCATAAAATGCCCCACATGCAGGCTGTCTGCGGTGGGATCAAAGCCAATATAAAATACCGCCTTCCCGCTGTTGATCAGCTCCTTAATCTCTTCCTCGTCCGTCAGCTGGGCCAGCAGCCCCCTTGCCTTTAATTCCTCAAATACTGTCATTGCTTTTTGCCTCCATCACTTTTGTTTTTTATTTATCCTGTCCGGCAAACCGCAGAACAGTCTGCCGCGCTTCCTCCGAATCCATTAAATCTCCGTGAATGCTGACCAGCTCAAACTTTTTGGCACTTAAGAATAATATATCCGGATCCACACCCTCCTGCACATGATAACGGAAAGCGGATTCAAAATTTTCCCGTCCCGTGTTGCTGACTACGATAAACTTCTTTCTCACCGCCAGATAGGCATCCAGCAATTCCTGATGGTTCTGGAAATAACACTGGCTGCGCTCGTTAAAGGCAAAGAAATTGGCACAGGGATAATCGCAATAATTAGGAACAATATAACAGGTAACCTCACTTTTTACCACGGCATCATACATTTCATAGACCGGATCGCTGAAATACGGGCATTCTTCCCCTGCCTGAAAACACTGATAACCGCAGTGCCCGCAGGGAGTAATGGAAAGGATAGAAAAATCATACACTTCTGCCTCTCCTTTCCAGTATCGCCGCAATACTTCTGCGATATTACTGCAACTGCCTCCTGCCCGGCCGCTGAAGGAAATAATACATGCTTTACCTGCCATCTTCCATCCCTCTTCTTCACTATGTATGACCTGATACCAGCCATTAACAGACAGCAGACCGCGTCAACGGGCCAGACATAGACTTTACCAATACCTGATAAATCCGTCCACCGTCAGCGGGCTGACATCAGCTTTGTCATTGCCTGGTTCAAGCCGTCTACTGTCAGCTTGTACATGGGAAACAGCTCCTTCACCGCCGTCTCCGCCTCCCGCCAGGGCGCTCTGCCCGGCGCCATCTTCGGGTTCAGCCATACCACCTTTTTATATTTCTTTTTCACCAGCTGCAGCCACTCCCAGCCCGACAGGCCGCCGTTGGGCCCCCGGTAATTCCCGGTGTCCGAATACAGCTCTTCCGGCGCCATGGCCGCATCCCCCACAATAATCACCTTATAATCACTGTCTACGTTGCGGAACATCCACTCCGTATCAATCCAGTCTCCATTCTCACACTCCGGCGTCTTATACAACTTACTGTAGATGCAGTTATGGAAGTAATAAGTCTTTACGTCCTTGTAATGATTGGACTTGTGAACGGCCTGGAACAAATCGTTTAACAGATTGCTGAAGGGGATCATGGTCCCGCCGGAATCCATGAGCAGAAGCAGCTTCACCGCATTTTTCCTGGGCTTCTGCATCACAATCTGCAGGCAGCCGCCGTTATTGCAGGTCTTGTTCACGGTGCCGTCAATATCCAGCTCGGACTCCGGTATATCCAGCCGGGAGGAAAACTGTCTCAGCTTGCGAAACGCCATCTGAAACTGCCTGTTGTCCAGCACCCGGTCATCCCTGAAATCCCGGTACTTTCTGGCGCCTACCACGGAAAATGCAGACTGGTAGCCGGTCTGGCCGCCCACCCGCACACCGCCCACGTTGCCTCCCATATTGCCGAAGGAGGTCTTGCCCATGGTACCGATCCAGAAACTGCCGCCGTTATGCTCTTCGTTCTGATCCTTCAGGCGCTGTTTGAAGGTCTCTTCCACATCCTCCTTGTCCACCTGAATGTCCTCCATCTGGTTCAAATGGGCTCTGGCCTCTTCATGGGCCAGCTCCAGCATGTCGGACTTGTCCAGCCAGCGGAGCATTTCTTTGCCCACCTCCGTCTCCTTCTGGGCCGGCTTAAAGCATTCTTCAAAAGCCATATCAAATTTATCGAAATCCGTTTCACTCTTCACCAGAATCATCCGGGCCACATAATAAAACTGTGTCAGCGAACTGCCGCACAGTCCCTGATTCAGAGCATCCTGCAAGGTCAAAAATTCTCCCAGGGTTACCCGCAGGCCTTTGGCCCGCAGGGTATCAAAAAACTTTATGAACATTTATGCCTCCATATTGAACGGATAACAGTCCTTACTAACATTCCATCAGCTTTTTCAGTATAAACAAGTATTTAAGCCAACACCTTATGATCCAAATATTGGCTTCCTTCCAAACCACTTTAGATTTTATCAGATAACTTGCTGTGATAATATCCTTTCGACATATCCTCTTCCTGATTTCCAGTCTATCTTTCCTTTTCCTGCAGCCACTTATGGCCTTCCGGATACATAACTGCCAAAGCGTCTTCAAGCCAGTGTTTCTGCCGCAGATCCATGCACGACATGGCATTGTCAAAGTCATTTTGATAGCCTTCTCTTTCCGTATCCGTGGATTTATACAGCAAGCACATTTCCGGTGCCAAATACGGCAAACCATCACGAATCAGAAAAGCATCGGGCAATGACAGCTTAACATCATGGTTGCGGGCATACAACAGGTCCGAAGCGTCTTTATTATTAAACAGAAACTCTATAAAATTTAATTTCGTCTGTCCTATATGCTTAAAGTCAACGAGGCAGATACCAGATTCATCTGTTTCCGACAGGCGCACCATTTCGCAATCCTGTGTAAAACAAAAAATATTTCTTTTCCACTTTAACTGATCCTGTATGTCGGTAATATGATGGGCCTTCCCACCGCCCATCATTTCATATACCTGAAACCCCTTGGACTGCATATATTCAATAATCGTATCCCGTTCCTGCCAATATGCGAAAATATCAATATCGCCATGCTTTCGCGTTTCCTTTCCAATAAACAAATCTATTGCCCAGCCCCCGCAAAAAGCATATTCAAAACCATGATTCTGCAACAACTCGTTTGCCTGCTTTAAAAGATCGTTCATAAGTTCCCCCTCTCCTGTTTCACCAACTCCATGTCCTCATCCTTTTTCACCACTACGCCGATAAACGGCAGGGCCGCCTTGATCCTCTCCGCCGGGATCCCGCCAATCTGCAGGGCATTGATCCAGTCAATCAGCTCTGATGTGCTGGGCTTCTTGCGGATGTCGCGGATACTGCGGATATTGTAGAAGACATCCATGGCGTTTTTGAGCAGGTTGTCCTCCACATTGGGAAAATGCACTTTCACGATCTCTTCCATCAGCTCCTGATCCGGGAAATCAATATAATGGAAAATGCAGCGGCGCAAAAACGCATCCGGCAGCTCTTTCTCCGCATTGGAGGTAATAATCACAATGGGACGCCGTTTTGCCTTTACGGTGCGCTTGGTTTCATTGATATAAAATTCCATCTGATCCAGCTCCCACAACAGATCGTTGGGGAATTCCAGATCCGCCTTGTCAATTTCATCAATTAAAAGTACCACCTGATCATCGCTGTCAAAAGCCTCTCCCAGCTTGCCCAGCTTGATATATCTGGCAATATCGTTCACGCCTTCCTCGCCGAACTGTCCGTCATAAAGCCGCTGAATGGTATCATAGACATACAGGCCCTCCTGCGCCTTGGTGGTGGACTTGATATTCCAGATAATCAGCCGCTTGCCCAGCGACTTTGCCACCGCTTCCGCCAGCATGGTCTTGCCGGTACCCGGCTCCCCCTTGATTAAGAGCGGCTTCTTTAACGCCATGGCGATATTAACACTGGCCATTAGTTCTTCGCTGGCCACATATTCCCCGGTTCCCTGAAAACTTTGATTTTCCATATTGATCCTCTTTCTTTTAAAAATGCTATTTTATGTTACACTATTTAGAAAAGAATTGCAAGAAAAGAGCGCAATACTCTCTTCATCCTAGCTGCCGCTTTTGACAAGGCCGGCCGCATGGGCCGCAGCATGAGCCAGACGGCTGACAGCAGACGATAAAAAGGATTTCTTACGGAAAAACATTTCCCCCGGCGTATTACCTGGCACAGAATTCCTTTCACCTGCTCCTTTTTTAAAGGTCCTTCAATCACCTTCTGATTATCCCCTACCATAAAAAGACCTTCCCCGGTCCGTTTCCAGATCCGGTGCAGCACCAGTATGCTGCCCTCTCTGCGATAAAGCACCACGTCCCCTCGCTTCAGCATTTCCGTATTTGCAGGCGCGATCACTGCCTCATCCCTGCCGGGAACAAACAAAGGATACATGCTGTAGCCCTGAGGATGGATCCGTATGCTTTTTCCCTCTGCCAGCAATGCTTCTATATCAACACCTCTTTCCTGATCGGTTTTCTCGTTATCACTTTTCTTTCTATCAGATTTTTCTCTATCAGATTTCTCTCTATCGGATTTCTCTCTATCGGATTTCTCTCTATCGGATTTCTCTCTATCGGATTTCTCTCTATCAGCCTTCTCTTCCATATATCATATCGCCCTCAAAATTTAAAATGTTCTTTGATTCCTGCTAAAAATTCTGCACCATTTCGTCTATTTTCTCCTGTTCAAGACACGTACACTGCTTATCCTTTATGGCGTAAACCCGGCTGCACATGCTTAAAACCGTAGGCCGATGAGTCGTCAGGATGCAGGTACGGGGATAAGAATCCTTTAAAATATTCTGCAGAACCTTTCTCTCTGTAGCTACATCCAACGCAGAAGTTGCCTCATCCATCAGCAGAATGGGAGATCTGCGGATCAGTGAGCGGGCAATGGAAAGCCGCTGGGCCTGTCCTTCCGAAAAGCCGCCTCCCCGTTCTCCCACCTTCGCGTTAATCCCATCGCTTAATCTGCTAACAAACTCCCAGGCGCACGCCATTTTCAGAGCCTCCACAATCTCATCATCCGAAGCATCCGGCTTTACGTTCCGCATATTTTCCGCTATGGTGCCGGAAAACATGGTATTTCCCTGAGGCACATAAGAAAACAGCTTCCTGGTGGACGGGCTCATCGCCATTTCATCCGCCCCGGAGAAAACGCAGATGCTTCCCTCCTTCGGCGAAATCAGAGAAAGCAGCAGCCTCAGCATGGTCGTCTTACCCTCCCCCGAAGGTCCTACCAGCGCAATAATTTCATGAGGCCTGGCTTCGATGGAAACACCGGCAAAAACAGCTTCTCCCCCTCGATAAGCATAATTTACATCCGTCAGCCGAAGAGATACTCCTTCCTCCCTGTGACGCCTTTCAAACGCTTCTGCTGCCTCATCCTGGCTATGATCCTCCTGCGGCATCTCCACAATGTCCATCAATCGCCCTGCCGAAGTGGTCAGGCTGATTACGGAGGGCACCAGAGAAGTCAGATTATGCAGTGTTCCTGTCAGCGTTCCGGACAGGCTCAAAAACAAGGTCATAGTACCATAGTCAATGGCCCCGCTCCACACCCGGTAAATGCCCCAGCCGTATGCCGCATAGGACACCAGCATGGAAACCAAAGACAATAACAACGAGGTTCCTATGGACATTCTCTGAAATTCCAGCCGCATGCTGATATAATCCGCCTGGAGCCGTTTCAGTTTACTTGTATAAAAGGGAAGCAAATCAAATGCTTTGATGGTTTGAATATTGGAAAAGGTCTCCTGGTTAAAACCGGACATCTCTGCCCCCATGGCAGCGCTGCGCTTATTGTTATTCACCATGCGCCTCATCAAGGTCTTTGACAGCAGCAGGCTCACAGGCATACCTAAAAACGCAAAGATCGCAAAAGATATGTCATTCACCACCACCACCACAAGCGCACTGATAAACCGAAACAGGTAAATGATCAGATTGGGAATAAAGTTCAGGACACCGTTGGAAATATTAGAAGAATCACTGCCCCAACGGGTCAGCAGGTCCCCGGTATGGTACTGTGTCAACGACTCCCAGTCCGTCACCAGAATCTTGGAAAAAATATCGGACTTAATCTCCGAATCCACCCTCATACCGATCCATGAGGAAGCATAATTAGAAATTTGATTCATCAAGGTACTGCCAATACCCAATCCAATCATGGCGGCAAAGGTCTTTACAAGCTCTCCTGCCTGATAACCAGTGATAATATTCACCAAGTCCCTTGAGACAAAGCTGGATAACAAAGACACCACCGTTCCTGTCAGCCCCAGCAGAGTATAAAAAATCATGGCCAGCCAGTAATGACGGGCATATTCGTATATCCACTTAACCTGACGCAGCATTTCCTGAAGACGGCCTGCCCTGATGCGTCCCATATAAAATTTTGCCCGTTCCTTAACGCCCATTCCGGACTCCTTCTCAAAGGTCACCTGTAATCTGCCGTCAAAATATGACGGCATAAGTAATGATGATGCAAAAAAAGCAGCACTACCAATCGTTTATAGGCAATGCTGCTTCAGTTTCTTGTAGAATAAATACTTTATAGCATTTTAATTTAGCCAGGGTAATTCGGAAGACCGCTATGCTGATCACAGGAATAATTACATTCCAATCTTGCGCCCGTAACCGCCAATCCCTCGCCGGCAGACACATAAACATCACCCAGCCCGATATTGTCCACACTGTTGCTATGATACGAATAGCTGATCCTGAGTTCAGCAGTACCATCACCGCCGCTTAGAGAACCGTTACTGCTGCTGTACGTAACCGGCATGTTGAAGCTTAACACTAATACTTGACCGGTACTGTGATGCGTTGTTGTGTTATGGAAGCCATCGACATGAATCGTATATCTTTCATTGCCGATCTGCGGCGTCTGAGTGATATAAGCAGTAACGGTGTAGCAGTCTCCGCCTGCGCCTGCTCCGCTTGCGGCATATACTCCTTCCGCCAGATCCTCATTCGCCAATATCACCGGTTTTTCGTAATTTGTCATTTTGCATTCCCCCATTTCTACACTGCTTTACACCTGCCGGAGCTTGCGAATGCAGTGTGGACACAACTCCGGAAACAATATTAATGAGTTATACTTATGCCTGCCATGCTGCCATATTATACAGCCCGAACCGGACTGCTAATTCGCTTTACTATAAACGCACTTTACACTCCCTCAACAGCAACTGCATCACTGCTGTAGGATACCGCCAGCGTAACCGAAATTTCCTGGCCTGCTCCAATAATTGTTCCGCCATTACCTGGTCTAATCGTAATGACACTGCCTGCATATTCTGCTGTTGCCAGCCATGTATTATAGGATGTCACGGCGGTGACTGTACCGGAAGTAACCGTAACACTTGCTGCCCATCCCGTCAAATCTTCGCTTCCACTGTTTTTTACAGTTACCTCATAAGTGTTCACTTTATAATATTCATTACCTGAAGATGATAACGTCACCTTTGAAACTGATGCTGTGCTGCCCGAAGCACCTGCCCCAGATGAATCAACGGCTCCGCTTGCCGCATATATTCCTTCTGCTATGTCCTCATTTGACAGTACAATCGGCTTTTCATAATTTTTCACTTACTCATATTCCTATTCTAATTTATTACACAACAATCACCAGTCGCATTATTGCACATTCCGAAAATCATCTGGTTAACATTATATTAGCACATTGTTTCGTAAAAAACAAGTAGATTCCGTAAAAAGCCCGGAATTCCATATTTACTCTCCTTTTACAAAAAAATCATCGACGCTTCTTTTAATTTCTTCGTCCGGCATTGTCTTTAGCAGATACCCCTCCGGCTTTAATGCCACTACATTCTTAACGCTCTCTCTGTCTCCCCTGCCGGTCAGGAAAAATACCGGTGTATTAGCCATGTCCGTTTCCGAACGAATCATTTCCAACGCCTGCTTTCCGTCACAGATCGGCATTTCGTAATCCAATAACACCAGATCCGGGCGGTTCAAAGCTATTTTTTTGATTGCCGATATACTGGATTCGGCTTCTATCACCTCATAGTCCTCCGCCATCATCTGTTTGATTCTGGCACGCATAAATTCCGAATCATCTACTATCAGGATTTTGCGCTTTGCTTTTGCCTGCTCTTCCGCCTCCCTGTCCAGATATTCCTGAACGGCATCCATGACATGTGCATGGTCGATTGCTGACGAAATCTTTCCGCCTGCCCCGTTTGCCGAAGCCGCACTGAACGCAAAATAGCCGTCCCCTGAATCAAAAAGCAGACTGCACAACGGTGATTCTCGTTCAAAGGTTTTCACGATCTGATCATGGGTCAGCAGAGACTCCTTATCCAGAGTCAACAAATCAATAGCCGGAAAGCTCTCTCTGATCTGTTCCAGAAACTGTCGGGAAATATAACGGATTACATTAATCACCATATCGTCAACCCTTGGATATTCCACATTTAGTATTCTGCCCACAACCTTAAGTGCAAGGCTCTCTTCAAAGATCAGCGTAACATCCCACTTAGCCTTTTCTTCTCCTCGATAAGAAAAACGGCAACAGATTATTTTTCCGAAATTTTCTCCTGCATATTGCTCACTGACCAGCCTGGCCTTTAAACGAAATACCTCCTGTGCCAGCTGTATGATCACTGACTGAAGTGCTTCCACTTCCTTCCCCTGCAGCAGATTCTCCCGTTTGCTGACAAACCTTTTCTTTCCGATCGCCTGGTCCTCCGTCTGAGTATGGGCGATCACCCAGCCGATGCACACTCCCAGAAAATGACGTACAGAGTCTTCCGAAAACTGTGTTCTCTCCAGTTCTTCCTCCAGTGCGGGGAGCGTATTATATCGGAAATCATCATGCAGGCGTTTGTGTATCTCATATTCTTCAAATTTAATCGCCTGCATATATTTCTCTTCATGCTCAAAGTGCTCCATGGTATGATTTTTTAAATATTTTACCCCCTCACGACAGGCCCATTCACTCTTTTCTTCACTTTCACTGATTTTGAGCAGCTTATTCATAGTTGAAAAAAGCGTCTGATGCTCCTTGTCGATAAAATCCACACCGATCTTATATCTGTCGTTCCACTCAAGTCGTCCCATCATCCTTCCTCCTTTACCAGATATACCAAAAGTAAGCTACAGCCATGAAAGAATCATTAAAACTATTTTACTATACTTTTTTATTTTGTCTACAATAATTTATGCAGCATTTCTTTAACCTTGCTATTTTTTGTAGAAAAAGATAAAATAAATTAAAATATAAAATAAGAAAAGGAAAACCGCCCAACTATGAAACAAAGTGCCGATTATGTACTACATTATCTGAATGGGGTCCCCTATCTCCTGCCCTTCGGCCAGGGAATCGCTGACATGCGCCGGGGTGTACAGATCAATGAAACCGGGGCTTATGTATGGAATCTGCTGGCTGATGAATCCTCCGAGGACAAAATTGTGGCTCTCTGTGCCTCCCGTTTTCAGGCAGACAAAGACGAGCTGCCAGGGCTTCAATCAGACATACGGCAGTTTTTGAATAAACTGCGCCTCCTTAATATTCTTGAGGAATATCCTCTGCACCTTTCCTCTGCACCTGTGGATCTGTGTCTGTGTATCGGCGGTATGAAACTGGCGCTCACCGGTCCCACGAATTATTTTTCCTCTGCTTTTTCTTCCTTTACTACGACATTTTCCGAAAAGGATCATTTTGATCAGAGGATAGAACTTCTGCCCGTCCTGCCGCCCTCTCATCCCCTCGGAGAAGCTCTGCTTCGCAGCGATCAGCTGATCGTGCTTAAAAATGAAGACTGCTATATTCTGATCTTTCCGTCCGCTGAAGGCCCTCTGGAAGCCCGGCTTACCTTAGACGGTTCAAAGGTTCTTCTCTTTGCAGCCGGATCGCCTAATGAAATTTTTGTAAAGGATGTTTTCCATGCCATCCGTCTATGCTTCCTCTATCTTGCCCAGAAAAAGGGCCTGTTTGCGCTGCACTCTGCCTCTCTGCTGTATCGGGAGCATATCTGGCTGTTTTCCGGCCACTCCGGTGCGGGAAAAAGCACCCATACAGGCCTCTGGAAAGAGCTTTTGCAGGTACCTCTCATCAACGGTGATTTAAATCTTATAAGCTGCCGCCGCTCTATGGATTCTACGCATACCCTCTCCGTACACGGCCTGCCCTGGTGCGGCACCTCTGAAATATCCACCCCTGGAGCCTGGCCCTTAGGCGGTATCATCTTCCTGAAGCAAGCGCCTGAAAATCGTATAGAACGATTTTCTCCGCACGAAGGACAGCTTGCTATCGCCCAGCACCTGATTTCTCCCTCCTGGACAAGGGAACAGGCTGTCCTCAATCTAAACGCCGCGCAAAACCTTTGCCCCCATATTCTCGTCTGCAGACTGTGCTGTACAAAGCAACATCAGGCCGTGGATACCGTCCGGGCTGTCATGGATCAATGGCTTGACCGCAGATAAAACAACAGGCGCAGCGCCGCCTTCACTCCCACAGCTTCATCTGTTCCATCACCCGGCTGCGCTCCGCCGCCTTACGCAGGATGGTGCGTCCCGAAACCCCTCTGATTTTCCGGTTATTCCGCAAAAATCGCACCAGCGTTATCGTCCAGAGAACGGGCCAAATCGGAATCCACCTTCCAGCCCTGGGGAAATTCAAGCGCATCTGGTGATGAAACTCCAACACATATCCCGTAACTCCCGGCTTTCGCAGCATCACCATCCGCTCTCCTGAAGACTTACCAAATTCCTCCGCCTCCAAAACCTCCTGCATGAATTCTTTTGAGCTGATCCGCTCCGGAAGCTCCATCCAGCTGATCCTGTTTTCTTCCAGTCCCAGGTAATCCCGGCAGGCCGCAGTTACCATGTCGGAAAAGCCTTTCAGCCTGCTCTCCCGCACAAGCTCAAGGTATCTTTTCCGCTCCGGCTCCGGTATATCCTCCCGCCAAAGAACCACCCAATCACATAAAAAGCGCAGCCCGAATCCCGATCGCAGGAAATGCTGCAGCATATGCAGCAGCAGCTCATAAGCGTGATACCCGTAATCCAGCATGGGCAGCTTTACCCCCATAGCCTGACGCCGGTCCAAATGTGCAAGGCATTCTGGCAGCTTCCACTTCAGGTACAGGTTGATCTGTTCGTTGTCAAAAGGCTCCGCCAGCATGGTATGCACCTCCGTCTCGACCCCTTCCTCCGTCCAAAGGGCCACATGATGCAGCGCCGGCTGCCACTCCGCTGCCCGGCAGCCCAGCTTCTCCAATACTCTGCAGGCCTCTTCCAGACATTGCGGGTCCACCAGCAGATCAATATCCCCCGCCTTACGCAGCTCCGGCTCTGGATAAGAACAGGCGGCGGCCGCTCCCTTTAATACCGCCACGTGAATACCAGCTTCCTCCAGCAGTTCCACCATATCCCTGCCTGCAAGCAGCAGACGGTAATTCTGCAATACGATCCCCCTGGCTTCCCTCTGTACTGAGCTTTTGAATTTTTCCGGAATTGCTTCCGTTCCCAGGCAGGGATAGCATAACAGGGATAGCACGGAATGCCTGCGGGCAATATATTCCAGCTTTTCCCAGTCAATTCCGCTCAAAGTTCGTTCGTCCGCCTCCGCTAATGTCCTGCTTTCCACGGGCTCCTTTACCCTCAAGCCCACATCCAGCAGCTCCAGCAGCAGCCGCTCTTCCTTCCCGATCTCCATTTACAGTCTGACTCCTATCATTTTCTCTTATTGATTATATTTTTAATAATTCCCAGCGCTTTTGCCTTTAACAGCCGAAATTCCTTCGTCCTGTAATAAAGCATAAAATACACTAGATTTGTGATTCCAAAGCAGCAAACCAGCCGTAACACACACATTTCAAACAGTGTTCCGGTAATCCGTCTGCAAAGAAGCTCCGCACAAATCCACACCGCCGTCGTCACCGTCCCATACAGTGCATAACGTACAAAATAAGTTTTCGCCGAACAGTTTAATTTGTGTTTGTACAGCATATATGGCTCCACCCAAAGTGAGGTAGTCACAATGCTGACCGTCGTCCCGATAAATACTCCTATGGTCCCCAGCCATTTCCCCAAAATAAGAGAAACCACCAGGTTAATAGCCGCCTCCACCAGAGATTTATAACGATCATACCAGAAAACTCCCAGCGAATCCCGAAATATTAAAGTAGGCTGACGCATGCCCGTTATGTAGAAATTCACACAGAGTACCAGGGTAATATACTTTGAAAACACATACTGACTGCCGAAAAACAGCTCCACAAAGGGATTCAGCACCCCGTACAGGCAGACGGCAACCACGCCGTATACCCACTGCCCCATAAAAAAGGCAGCTTCAAAAATCTTTCTGATCCTCCCCGAATCACTTTCCACACCTAAGTTTCCCACACTTGCCGTTATGCCGCCGAACATCTGCGTCAGCACCTGCTGAATGGAGCCGATAATCAAAAAATAGTTGGTATAGCAGCCCACGCTGCGGATCCCCACCAACGCGGATAACAGCAGGTTGTCCGTATTGTTCACGATCACCGTACTGACCTTGTGCATAAGCATGGCTCGGATATTACGGAATATTCCTTTTTTCTCTTCCTCCGGAAGCCTTTGAACCTCCTTGTCCCGCAAATAGGGATACAGCCTGTCGGCCTTGGCGGAGATGCACAGATTATTGGCAACAGTACATAATGCCATCACCGACACATAAAGCATGAAGTTCCCCGTAAGCAGAAGCACGCCGATCTGAATCAGACTCTGGGCAAACCAGGACATGGTTTGATACAGCACGCCAATATAGCTTAATTGGTGAGCATCCACTAGAGTCCGCTTATAAACAAAGGTATAGGACAGCACGGAATTGGCAAGGTACAGCAGGTAGATCAAGGTCAGATGTTCTACTTCCGGCTGGTCCCTGAACAGATACCCCAAAAAGGGCAGCAGTAAAAGCCCCAGCGCCAGCACCGTCCCCGCCACGCCCCGGTAAAAGTCCCGGTACATGCGCATCAGGGACTTTTGCTTTTCTATGTCCCTCTCGGATATAGGCTTGTAGAGAGCAAAGGTAATGGCAGTTCCCACCCCCAGCTCCGACAGTGCAAGCACATTCAATATATCGGTGAACAGCCCGTTAATTCCTACATACTCTTCACTTAAGGTATGGGTAAATACCACCCTTGCCACAAAACCCGCAAGCATGGCCAGTATTCTGGAACACATTGCCACCGTTGCATTTCGCGCCGAATATTCGGTCCTGCTTTTTTCTGCCACTTCCGCCTCTCATTCCGCCGAAGGATCGGCTTTCCCCTCTCGTTCAAATCCGGCAGCTTCAGGCAGTATCTCCCGAAATGCCTCTCGAATCGAATTTTTAACCTTCTCTGTCTCCTGCAGGGAAGACACGTCATTGATACATATAATCTTTTTTTTCTGTTTTCTGATCGTGCGCAGCAGCTTGTCCACATGACCGGATACTGAAAAATACCGAAAATCCCTTTGAATATTCTTTGCCAAAAAATGACCTGTAAGCTTTTGATATTCCCTGAAAAGATAAGGCGTCAGGTCTGTCTCGCTCCGAAACCTATTGCCGGACATCTCCGTCAAGGCCCGCTCTTCCTTTTCCCAAAGTTCTGAAAATGTACTTTTCAGGAAAGGCATGGGTCCATGCACCGTGTAAAAGCCTGTAAAAAGCGGGAACGAAAGCTCCAGCAAATTATAGCAGAAATACAGCGGCGGATAGCCGAAATGAAAATACTTCCAGGGCTGAAGGCGCATATTCTTACGCTTATCAAAGTATTTGGACAGCACCAGCGCATTATTTAAAAACAGGTGAGACATGACCTGATTATCCGGATTTGCTACCACAGGCTGCAATGCCAGCAAATCACAGGGCAGGCCGCGGCGAAAAAAGTACTCCTGCTTCACTCTGTTGATCAGGTACATATCGTCATTGAAATAGACAAACTGCTCTGCCAGCCCCTCTATGCGGTGCAGGTAAATTTCTATTACATTGCTGTTAAAGGTAGGCAGAAATTCATTGGGAATAAATTCCTCATGTTTCACCACATGCAGCTTGGGACATTCCGTGTTCAGCCAGTCCGGCACACGTCCGCTGACCACCAGGTGTACTTTTCTCACCCAGGGAGCAAAACGCTCCACACCCCGAAACCAATAGCGGAACAATCCCCAGTCCCGATACCGTTCAGCTCTCCCGTCCTCCCCCTCTCCGGGGGCAAATTTTTTCCTGTTTTTTAACCATTCCGGATCACTTTCATCCAGCCAGGTCACCACGAAATCAATCTTCTGCATAGGTTTCCTCAACCTTCTTTATTCAAGATTCCAAACAGCCAGTCCGGAAGCTCCTGTTTCCAAAGCTCTAAAAGCTCTTCTGCTTCTCCCAGGCGCAGTGTCCCCACCCGGTACCCCCTCCTGTCAGGGTCCTGCTCATTACCCAGTAAAATGGTCTCGCCTGACAGCTCGTCCGCAATACTGAAATAAATCTCCAGTTCTCCCTGAGGCATTCCCCCCAGGGGCAGCTCCCAGCGCAGAGTCATCAGCTCATCAGAGACGGTTCCCCCCGCCAGATCGCGAATATCCTGCTCCGGATCTAAGATATAAGAATACCCCTGCCCTCTTTTTCTGTCATATAAGGTCAGCTCCACCTGCGCCGGTCTGTATATGGGCGCAAATCCCACGTTCTGCAGGGTGATCTCCGCCGTCAGCAGATCTTCTTTCCAGTCATACTCAAAAGCCGTATCCCGCAACACCAGGCGGTATCCCAAATGCCGCTCCATATAGGTCAGCCCGTCCATACCGTCAAAACATCCGTCCTCACTGACGGTAGTCCGCGCCCATTTGTCAAACACTCTGGTATCGAAATCCCGGTTGGCATAAGTAACGTGCATGGCCTTCATATCCTGTAAGGCATTTTCAAAATCATTATACTTATTGGGAGTCATAATCTCCCCGCCGATGGGCACCGTTCTGCACAAAATGTCCTGGAAGGCCAGTTCCTCCTGACGATTCCAAAAGGTAAAATCTCCGTGCTCTTCCCTGGTCTGATCCCCGTAGGTCCCGTAATCGCTCCAGCTGCCCAGCATTCCGTCATTAAAAAGCCCCAGACGGGAAGCCAGGCTTCCGTCTCCCCTGACTGCCTGCTCCGGATCCCCGATTCCTGTAATCATACGCCACTGGGCAGGCATACGCACGGAAAGATAAGTACTGTCCGCCGTGGCCTCATACAAGGCATTGGCAAGAATCCGATAATTCTCCTGTCCTAAAAATTTTGAGCTGTGCATTTCTCCCCAGCTGCCGATGAACAGCCCCTGGGTTAAAAAGATCTGCTCCTTATATTCCTTCAGCCAGGGCCCCACCTGCTCGATATGCCTTAAAATGGTATCCAGGCTGTCCGGCTCATACTGCATGTTTTTTCCGTCCCAGTCATACAAAAATCGCAGGATCAAATGCTTATCCCCTACATTTGCCTCCAGAGCCCGAAAAAGATTATCCAGACTCTCCAGTCCTTTCCCGGAAATTTCCCTGTTTTTAAAATGCTGCAGGTTGATCTGGATCATGGTCAAGCTGGTATCGTGGTCCTTGGCGAAACGCCAGCCCAAGTCTTCCTGATAGCTTTTAAAGCTTCTGACCTCATCCTTGATAAAATATCCGTGCATATGATAAAATCCTCTGTTTGGATTTTTCAGTTCTCTTGCCGACTCCGTAAACCCAAAGCCTTCTGCCTCCCCCAGACCATGTCCTCTGGCTGACAGATACCTCTGCCACAGCTTGGAAAACTGTCCGGAAATCAGAGAAAATTTATCGGACAGCACTCCCTGCTCTTCCTCCAGCACCGAATATTCATCAGACATAGAGGACAGATCCCCGGTGAGCGCCTGTATCCGGTCAGACAGGCTTACGGCTTCTTCTGCCCTTTTATACAGCATCCATCCTGCACCACCCAAAAGCAGCAACAGGCAGAAAATAACCAATCCTGCAGCAGCGGATGCAAATTTATGTTTCTTATTTTCCTGTTCCCTATTTTCCCGCTTTTTTGTTTCCTTCACTCTCACTCTTCCTCACCTTGATACAGAATGCCCAGCTGATAAAGGCTCTGTGGATTCTGCTTAATATAATAACAGACAAAATGCTCGTCCTCATAATAGGTCTGCAATTCTCCCGGATACAGCTCCGCAAACTTCTGGCACCACTTATATGCCAGGGATTCCACCAAAGTCCGCACTCCTAAAATGGAATAGACACTGGCCTTCAGTTCGAACTGATACCTGGTTCCGGTCATTTCCTCATCTCCAAGCAGCTTAGATGTGGTAATCCCCGGACACTGGCTTACATAAGAATTGTAATACTCAGGATACCTCTCGCAGGCCAGCCATTCCGGCCCCGTAAAGAAATGGCTCTGTGCATATTCTATGGGCGTCTTCTCCACAAAGATAAATAAATGCTCCGCCGGTACGCGATATTCCGCCGTCTGACTCTCATTTACAAAGTTCAGCAGCTCTTCATGCCAGCCGTATTGTATCATCTGATACAGCTCATCAACAGGTGAAACAATGGTATAGCTGTACTGCGGCAGTGTACTGATAATGGAATCCGTACAAAGCACCGCACCGTTAAACCTGGTCAGCTCATAATACAAAAATCCGTGGAAATTCCCCGTCAGTACAGTCCCCGCATAAATTCCGGCCGTTACAAATGCCGACACCACCTTTAAAATCCCCTCGCAGATCATCAGATGCAGCACGGTAAATACCAGATCAACGGGCACCAGCATCATGGCCAGAATCAGCATCTGGATTGTGGTACACAGCCTGGACCCGGCAATCAGGGATGGCAGTCCGATACTGTTTGCGCAGTACATTCCCATAAAAATCGCCGATGCCAGAGCAATGGAAAAATACCCGTCAAAGCCTGTCCGGCTGATTTTCTTTTTTCGAAATAACAACCCTGCAAGGGTCAGAATAAACCTTATAAACAGCCAGATTGCAAATGCAAGCGCCGTGGCTCCTATAATCCAGACGGCACGATCCTGCCCGTACAGTGTCTCATATCCCGCCTTATACATGGCAAGAGCCTTCCTATGCAAAGCGGGCCCAATCCCTGACAGAATCCGTTTCACCCGGTTGCCCAGGGGTTCTCTGGGCTCCTGCGGGACTGCTTCCCCTTCCTGCCCGGACGCGCCCTGCTGTACCCCCTGCTCCGAAGAATTTGCTCCGCCGTCCGGTAAGGCCTCCGCTCCCGGCACTCCGCCTTCAGAGGATGAAGCGGCCCCCTCCGGGGCTGCCGTCTCCACAGGCTCCGGTGCGTCCTGGGGCTGTCCCTCCGTGCCGTCGATGACACTCATGGCCCAGCCGATGGAGCCCTGAAATTCGATGCCCGACGCCAGCGCCCCGCCCATGGGCAGTACCGCCACCACGATGCCGGCAACAGCCGCCGCTGCCAGCGGAATAAACCGTTTCCCGGAAAATATCTTTCTCATATGCAGGGGCACAAAGGCCAGACAAAGGAAAAAGGCCATGATGGTAGGATAAAAATGAATGGTAAGGGATGCAGACAGAGAAAGGGCAAATACCAAAAGATTTTCATCCCAATACCCCTTTGTCAGTTTTCCCCGAAAGGCCATTCTTTTTTCCGTCCCCAGATAGCGGATCAGGAAAGCCGCACATAAAAAAGGCGTATACAGGCCGAACTCCTGTGGCAGCATCCACTGCAGCCTGGACATACTGTAGACCGCATCTATACACACCACATCTATGGTAAGAAAAGCCGCCAGCGTAAATATGGGCGTATACTTCCAGTGAAACACCTCCTTCAGCAGAATATAAACCGACAGCAGAAATATCGCCACATGTACGGGCTGCAGAAATAACATGATGCTGTAGACACGAATTCCAAACAAAACATGCAGTCCGTAAATAAAACAGTGAACTCCCTCCGGGTACACTCCCGCGGAAAAAATCTGCCCCTGGATCAGGCCGTAAATCCAGGAATGATGGGTATACATATCACCAAAGCCATAAGAATAATCCTGAAAAGCTCCCCAGGAAAAATAAATCATTCCGAAAACAATAACCACCAGCAACAGCCCGTATTCCCACCAATGGGTGTGGAGCCTGGCCTTTACCATACGGAAAAATCCCCGAATTCTCCTTCCCGCACCGCATAGTCCATTATGACAAAACAGCTTGATTCCATAGGTTCCGTTTAGCAGATGCTTTAAATTGCGCCCTTCCTTCTTTCCCCAGCCAAGCCATTTCCAAAACTCAATGAAAAACGGAATGTAAAACAGCCCGCGGAAAATCCACGGATTCAACAGGTGTACGAGCCCCAGTAAAAGCACCGCCGTATTGACCAGCACAGGCTGAAAGGTAATACAAAAGGCAAAGCAAAACACGGTGGAACGGCCCCTCAGATATTTACGCAGCATAAAAAGGGGCCAGATAAACATCAAAAAGATATATCCCGCCAGTACCTTACTATATTCCGCTGCCCAATACCAAGTAACCAATTTTTTTCACACCCTTCCTTAGGGTTTTTTCATCAATGGACGTTTATTAACTCCCCGATCCGCGTTCTTCCGTCTCCGTCACAGCCGTTGGCAAAACGGATACGCCTTCCGTCCGCCTTCCTGTTTCCCAAAATCCAAAGCTCCATGGGCGCCAGTGGTATATTGCAGGATAAAATTCTGGTTTCCCTGCTGTTCCAGACCGCTTCCCGATTCTTTCCCTCTGCTTTCAGAAGCCACCGCAGGCCGTCCCTGCCCTCCAGCCAAAATTCCGCCTCCTGATATAGCGAAGCAAATCCCGTATTTTCTACGGTAATTTCAATTCTCCCGCTGTCTCCTGCCCGCAGCGGCTGAAACTTCACGCTCCTGATCACCAGGCGATAACCCAGGTGCGCACCGATATAATCATACAGGCTTTTCCCGTTCCATCCCTCCGCCCCCTCATATTTCCACTGCTTCCAGAGATCCAATATTCCGGAATCATAGACCTTATTCAAATAGGTAACTCGCATTCTGCGCAGAGTATCCTCCACAAACTTTGACGTCAGCTGCTCCGCCATCCTATCCCCGAAAACAGCTTCACCCCCGTTTGGCACCCAGTTACACAGCTCTTCCTCAAAGTCGAGCTCTGACTCCCGATTCCAGGCTTCTCCCCAGCCGTTTTCACGATTCAGCGTTCCAAAGGTTCCCAAATGATCCCCGGAGGCAAACATGGCATCATCAAACAGGCCCATAGCCGGGCCTGCAAATTTCCTGTCCGCCCCCTCTTCATTCAACTGCCGCCAATATGCTGGACGCCTCACGGCAGCATAAGTTCTCTCCGGCAGATATTCCCTTAGAATCTGCCAAAGCTCCTTTCGTTTCCTCTCATCCTGAAAACGGGTTGTGTGCATTTCTCCCCAGTTGCCCGTCAGCAGCCCCTGATATACAAAAACGCCTTCCCCCTTCGCTTCCAGGAGTTCCCCCACCTGCCTCATATGCGCCTTCACCTGATCCCAGAAATAAGGCTCCCTCTCCACAGCCTTTCCCTGATGATCATATGCCACCCTTAAGATCATATCATAACCGTTCTCACGAAAAAAGTCCAGAATCCTCCCCATTCTGTCCAGGGCTGCTGGATCCAGATTCCTGTCCCTGAACGCTCCAATATCCAAAAAGACCAGCGCCAGGGTATCCTTCCTGTCCAGACACCATTCCAGCTCTTCGAAATCCGGCTCTGCATCCGCTAAAAAAGTATGAATTTGATACCAGCCTCTGCAGGGATTGCAGACATTCTCAATGCGCTCGGCAAGATTAGCGGACTTCAGCTCCCAGCCGGAATCTGACTTGCTTTTTCTGTTAAAAATGCCCATATCTGCGCCCCTTTCTGTTAATCATTTCTTATGAAAAATCTATGATGAAAAATGGAACAGCCTGATTCGCAGCCAAACCGCAATAATGGAATAAATCATGCGGAACATATATATGAAAGGCTTTATCCCGTGGTGCATACTGACGCCCTCATGTCTTGCAAACATCAATGCCGGCATTTCCTCCACCTTATAGCCCAGGAGCAGCATCTGCATAATCATATTGGCATCCGGGTACTGATCGTCAAAATGGGTATATCCGGCATAATAGGAAAAGGCCCGTCTGCTTAAGCCCTGCAGTCCCGTGGTAGGATCCTTGATTTTTCTGCCCGTCCCCATCCGGATCAACAGCCGAAAGAAACTGTACGCTATTTTTTTTACCGGCGAGACAGGATATGTCTCACTGCCCTTTACAAATCGTGATCCCAGCACAATGTCCGGCCCTTCCCCTTCTCCATCCTTCGCAAGCAGCCGGTCATAAATCTTTTTCACATTGCTCACTGCATGCTGTCCGTCCGCATCCATCTGGATCACATATTCATAGCCTTTACGCACCGCATATTTGTACCCGATTTGCAATCCGCTGCCGTAACCTAAGTTATACACATGCGTCACCACCTGGCAGCCATGCTGACGCACGATCTCCTCCGTCCGGTCTTTGGAAGCATCATTCATGACCAGAATGTCCGCCCATTCGAAAATGCCTGCCGCTTTTAATCCCTCCAGTGTATCGCCTATATTCTTCTCTTCGTTATAGGCTGGAATAATAATCAGCAGATCCTTACATCTTTTTTCTTCCATTGTCTTTCCCCCATGCTGCCTTATTTCTCCTGTGTTTAATTTGCAAGCCTCAGCAGCTCTTCCAGCTTTTCCCTGCCCCCAAAGGAGCGCTCCGATGCCTTTCTGCCAAGCATAAGACGCAGTCCTTCATCATCTATCAGCCTCTGAATTCCTTCACATATACTCTCCGGCGTAAGCTGACAGAACAAACCGTCCACCCCGCTCGTCACCTGCTCTCTGTTACCGTTGCAGTCCGAAACCAGGATCGCTTTTCCCAAAATCTGCGCCTCCTGGATGGCAATGCTCTTTCCCTCAAATCTGGTGGCATGGACATAAATATCCGCCTGTGCAAAAAAAGGATAAGGATTTTTCATGGCTCCCGGCAGCAGAAAATCCTCTTCCAAACCGAGATGCCGCCTCTTTTCCTCCAATGCACCCCTCTGATCCCCCTCGCCCAAAACATACCACCGTGCCTGCACTCCCTTTTCCTTTAACAGGCTCATGGCATCCATTGCAATATCATAAGCTTTTTGTGTGACAAGCCGTCCCACCGTCAGAATCCTGATCCCCTTGAAATCATCGGCAAAGCCTCCGGGACAGGCCGCCTTTGCACGGATTCCCTCAACATCCAGCAGATTGGGGAAAAAACTGCATTTTCCTTTGCACTCCGGATATACCTTTTCAAAGGAAATTTTTGCCTCATCCGAAACCGCATATATTCTGTCAAAATTCAAATAACAGTCCTTATCCAGCTCTCGACTGTAACCTGCCATTTCATAATCAATATGCACAAAAGCGGCCTTTTTTCCTGCCTTCACATGATCTGCCACATAATAAGCAGAGCCTCCCTCCAAATAAGCCACCGCCAGGTCAAACTTTTCGTCAAAGCGCTGTCCCCCATCGGATAACAGTCTCCACAGAAGCTTGTCCGTCTGAATTCGCTTTTTTCCTGCCATGGAAAAAAAGTTCCGAAACAGATAAGGCAGCAGCCTGAAAACTGTGCCTCTGCGAAAAGCCGCTTTCAAAATCCGGCGTACCATCAGCCTTCTCCCCTCGCTGCTTAAGACGGGGCTTTCACAAAAGGAGTTATTTAACAGCCTTACATACTGGGGAACTTCGCTGACCATCTCCCCCTGGCCCATCAGTACATAAAGAGAAATTTCATACCTCTCCGGATCTATTTTCTTCAGCAGATTTAGGAGCGCCGTCTCCGCCCCGGCCTGCCCAAGAGTATTGATCACAAACAAAAGTTTCTTCATACGGATTTTTCCTCCACCTGCCCTGCCAGCTCGTTAAGTTTCTTCCACAATTCGTCTTTCTCCCAGTTTAAAAGAGATACCTGCATGGCAAGCTCCTGATTCTTTCGCATCAGCTCGGACACCTTAGTACTGACAAAGAACGCGATATAGATCACGGCGAAGCCCACAAGCAGCACCAAGAGCATACCTGCGAAGCTGATATAACGATTCCACATGGAAGGACGCAGCAGTATTCCTGCCAAAATCAAAGCAATGCTGATAATTCCCCATGCCAGACAGAAAGGCTCCGTCATCCTCCTTTTTGCCAGGGAAGACAGAGTAATTCCCAAAAACATCACGCCGCCGACACAAATAATGACCCGCAACCAATCTCCTGTTTCCATCTTTTACGCCCCCCCCATTTGTCCGATTTGCACTTTTGACTCTGACGCTTCCTGCTTTTTAGCCGTCCTCTCACGTCTTACCGTACTTGCGCGTCTGTCTTCTTTTCCGTGTTTGTCTGCCTTTTCGTTTCTGTCTGTATTTCCACGCCCGCCTGCATTTCCGTGTCCACCGCCAATATGCCCCCCGGCTCCATGGTTTTCCTGTCCGGGCCCATTCCTCACGTATACCAGATTGGAAGGCTTTCTTCCCCTCCCCCGTTTTAAAATGCTGCCATTACAGAATATATGCACATCCAGCGTTTTCTCCATCTTGCGTAACCTATGATACGCTACCACCCAGCCGGCAAAGGAGCCTGCAGCCACCCCTGCACCGTACCAAAGCGGACTTAAGTGTGTGGCTAAAAAGCTCACCGCAGCGGTCACTCCGCAGAAGGTGACAGAGGTCATCATGGCCCCGGTCATATCATTAAAATAGTACTGAAAAATAATAGCCGCATACATAATAAACAAGATGAAATAACCCGCCGCCAGACAAGGATAGATCCGCATGATCTGCCCGCCAAACCCGATCTTGGGAAGCAAAATATAAAATACGAAAAAAACTACCACTGACACGATAAACTGCAGACGTGTCAGATTCATTAATTCCTCCGCCAACTGGCCAAACATCATTTTTTTCGCATCCTGAATATCCGCTCCCCTGCCGCCGATCACCGCCTCGGAATATGCCTTGTACCGCTCGCGAAAGTGCATCTCCACCCTGGAAATAAAGATCATGCTGGCCGTAATATTAGTAAGCATGGCAAGACAGGTAGCCATATCGTAGGTGGGCATACAGACAAACCCGCCCTTTACTTCCATCCTCATGTCTGTAGACCAAAAAACAAAATTGTGAATATACATTCCCACAGTATAAAGGGTGTTTGTGATCATAAGCTGCCAATGACTTTTGAAATATTCCAGCACCTCCCGATATTTCCCGCTGTTATGCCTGAAATAGCTTTTTACAAGTGCCAGCTCCAGGCAGCCAATCACCAGAAATCCTATATCCAGAGAAATCAACATAGCATATATAACACTTACTTTTAACAGCCATACCAGCATCAGGGACAACAGAATGGATACCACCATGCCAATCAGGAAAAAGAAGGAAATTTTCTTGTAATCCTTACAGATAGAGAGATACAGCATGGAATAAAACACCAGCACCAGTCCGACATATCCCAGATAGCTGATAAAGACATACATAAGCTCCACGCCCAGCAAATACTCCCGAATGCAGAAAGGAATCCCCACAATGCTGCTCAACAGAATATTCATCATCAATCCCACATAATAGCAAGGCAGAATATCCTCATAGTTCTCATTATAAATCACATCAGAAAGATACTTGGAAAGCACCGCGTTAAAGGGCGCCGCCGTCGTCAGGGAAAAGATAAAGATATACAATACCGTACAGGAACACAATTCTCTGGAAGCATAATCAATCTTTGTATAGCCCAGGAGCTGCTGCATGATAAGCACCGCCCCGATTACCAAAAACATGGGTGCTATGGTTATCACCATGCTGTAGCCGAATCCGATCAGATTAGTGGTGATCGTATTTTTGCTGAATATTCGGTTGAGTCTCACCCCAATGCCTGCCATGGCTGCCCTCCTTTAACAAGCTTTTCTCCACATCATAGATTCTTGATGTCAAAATCATCCGCATCCAAATCCGTTATATCAAAATTCGGCTCGTCAATACCCTTGCCGTTAAAATCCTCCAGGCTGAAGCCTTCCTCATCGAAATCCTCCCCCAAGGTGTCTGCACTGCAGTCCTGATCCGAAGTTTTCCCGGCTTCGTCCCCATCACCGTCCGACTCGAAGATTCCTGTTTCTTTCCCGTAGTCGTCCGCCTCGTAAACCCCTGCATCTTTTCCGTAATCGTCCGCCTCTTCCTCTCCCGGCCAGATCTTTCCGTACTCCCAGCCAATATCCCGATACAGCTCTTGATAAGTCTCGATCATCTGGCCCAGCTGATAACCTTTTTTCAATCTGGCATAGCCGCATTCCCCCATGGTTCTGCGCAGCCTGGATGAACCTGCCAGCTCCCGAATGGCTGCCGTGATCTCTTCCACATTCATAATGTGGGTTAAAATTCCTGCTGCTCCCAGTCCATCTCCCTCTCCGTAAATCAGGCCGCGACAGTTTCCCACATCCGTGGCAATCGCCGGCTTCCCGGCAGCATAGCCCTCCAGGATCGTTAAAGGCTGCCCCTCACTGATACTGGTTAAAATCGTAAAGTCCATTCGCCCCAAATATTCCCTTACATCAATACGCCCTGTAAAGATCACATCCTTTACGTGCATGGCCTCCACCAGCTGAAAGCATTCTTCCGCATAATCCTTGTCCTCATCCAAAGGACCCATGATCCACAGTTTCAGCGCCGGGTTTTGTTCCTTTGCAAAAGCAAAGGCCCTGATCATGGTCTTTACGTCCTTTATAGGCGCAACTCTCAGCACTGCCCCAATATTAATGTAACCTTGATCCTCCGGCTGTTTCCCCGGTAGATCGGCAAAGCGGCTTATGTCAATGCCGTTTGGAGTGACTTTCGTTTTTTCCTCCCTGCAGCCCAGGCCCAGCTGAAGCTGCCTGGCATGCTCGTACAGGCAGGTAACCTTATCCGCTCTCTCATAAGCCAGCCGTGACATCTTTCTGAACTGGTCAATCCAGACATTCTTATAAATGCCCTCCACCCAGTTTGCCTTCAGCAGCTCTTCCTCCCTCTCTCTGGTGTAGATCCCATGCTCCGAAATCAAAAGACCGCTTCGGTAAAAATGCTTGGCCATGCTGCCCAGTACTCCAGCATATCCGGTAGCAACACAATGATAAATATCCGCTTTTGGCAAGGGTGTCTGCAAAATCAGGAAAAGAGGCATATAAATGGAGCGCATGGTCCAGAGAAAATCCGAAAAAACAATAAGCGGATACCTTCTCTGATAACATTCCTTTACAATATTTAGAAAATCCGCCCCCATTAGCAGATCATCTACTGAAAAATGTTTTTTCTGGAACATAGAAAATATGGTATCCCAGTCAACATCCTCATCCAGTAGAATACTCCGAAGCGCACGGTATTCCTCTTTATTTAAACTGGTCCTCTTACCGCTTTTACGTTTACGTCCCCAGTCAAAATCCTCCAGATATGCCTCATATACTTCCGTGAGATTATCCGGCAGTTCATAGGTAAACTTCCCGCTCTGAGAACGATTGGAGATGATGGCCAGCACCACAAACTCCACCTGCGGAAACGCTTTTATCATACTGTGAATCCAGCTGGATACGCCGCCCACCACATAAGGGTAGCATCCTTCCGCTATAATACATATTTTCAAAATATTTCCTCTCCCTTATACGTTAAGTAGAAAAATAAAAGCTGTTTTCACCCGTTTCCTTTTCCAACTGTATCTGTACGGCAGGTTCACAGGTATGAATCAAATAAGCATTTTCTTCCAGTTCCCTGTATTCCCCGCCCTGTATCTTTTTGATCCACTCTCCATGGGTCCGAAGAAGAAACCACGCTTCCCCGGCTCCCTCCACTTTAAGACTGATCGTGTCACCCTGTCTGCTCTGGAAATACCCAAGATTCAGGAAATTTCTGATCCGGCTGTCACTCTCTGTCAATGTGGTGCTGTCAAAACCGTTCTGGGGGCTCCAGTAGGTACCGATATTACTGGAAATTATATCAAAATAATTCTCCCACTGATCTTCCTTCGACTCCGGCCAAAGAGGCGGCTTTAAGTCAAGCAGCAAATTGTAATACCCCAGAGCCGTTTCCAGGCTCCTTCTCTGCAAATCCAAGCTAAAACTGTACTCCAGGGCATGTCCCGTAATGCTTTGGATTGTAACTCCCGCATTATAGTAAGAGACCAGAAAATCTCCCGGATGATAACCGGTCACTACCGTCCTTATATCAGCCAGCCCCCCCTGATCCAGCACCTTCCTGACTTCTTCCTTCAGCTCATCGCCGGCATAGTAGGCACAAAAGCGATATGTGCTGGCATTTTCCTCCCAAAATGTTTCGTCTCTATCCAGCTTTTCCTCCAGCGTAATATTTCCCCCATACACCAGCGTCCGTCCTGCCTCTGCACCGATTTCCCGCATCTGCCGCAGGAAAAAGGCCAGATTTTCCCCTGAAGGCTCCACATTATCCTCATAGTTATACTGCGTTTCAAAAAAGAAGGTATATTTCTGTTTACTTTTATCAGCCAGCGCATAAATTCCGGGCCACATCACATCCTGCTGAACCGTCCCCGGACTACGGCTGTACAGCTCCATAATCTTTTCCGCATTTTCCTCAGCCAGTCCCGGAAAGCCTGCCGCTGTCACATTCTCCGCATTTATCACCGGATACAGGCAATAATCCTGCCCCTCATAGCAGAATCCGTCCAAAATCCCGATTCCTGCCAGTTTGGTCATATAATCACCGTTTACCACAAACACGCTGTTTCCGTTATAACTGCTTCTCCAGATCACCGGCGGGAACAACTCTCTGTCCACCTCATCTTCGTCAAAAAGTCCCGTCATATAAATCTTCGTGCCCATGCCCAGCCGATACCATGGTATGGTAAGTTCCATATCCTGAAGCTTTTGCTGCTTTTCATCCATTTCCTCTGTAATTCTATATTCCGCCGCGCCGCCCAGCAGAAAGCCTGAGTAAACCTGAAGCCCCTCCGTCTCAGCAGGCGTATCTCCGATCTGCACAATCCCCATCACGTTACACAGTTTATCACATTTCTTCAATATTTCGGAATCAGGCAGGGTTAAAAATACCGTCATAATATCCAAATCCATAAGAGACATTACCGCTTCTTCCTGCCTGGGAAGCTCCAGCGCGGCCCCATCAATCAACAGCATGCCTGCATCTTGCAATTCAGGCATTTCTGCAGCCCCCTCCGGACTGTCTGCCAAAATCAGGCGGCGCTTGGTATAGTGACACCACTGACTTACCACCCCCAACGTGCCCCCTTCATCTTTACCCAAAAAGAGAACCGGCGGCACACCTGCCGTTTCATCGGCCTCCCACTGTCCCTCTCCCGACAAAACGGCACTGTCTGCATATTCGTTGATGTCAAATACGTTTCCGCGTTCCTTAAATATCTGAAAAAACTGGAACATGAAAAACAGCACCGCCATCATGGTGCATATGCTTAAAAAATTTCTGAATGATACCATTCCTGTTGCCTTTTTTAGACTTCCGGACATATTCGGTGCCGCCTCCTAAAACTCATTGAAATACCCTGACCAGCTCAAGCATCTCATGATCCAGCACCACAGAGGAATGCTTTAATTCATTGATCACCTCAAAAAACTTGCGCTTCTGACCGCTGTTAAAATACAGCTTTAACAAACAGGAAAAGGTAGCCAGTGTATTGGGAAAATGATATTCCGCCCTCTCGCACCACTTTTCGCTGTTGGTAAAGTCCTCCAACTCCAGGAATCTTAAGCTGACCGCCTCATACCGGGAACTGGTCATACGGGTTCTGTCCTGATTGTACAACAGCTCGCAGACTTCACCCATGATACCCACATATCGCTCCTGTTCCATATCGGTAAACACATGCTGCACCAGCACCTGATCCATATAATCTACCAACGCCTCCGCAAGTTCCAGCTGCTCCGGTTTTCCCTCCATAATCAGGTTATACTGCTTCTGCACATTGGCCCGAAAGTCGTTAAGCGCATCCTGAAGCACACTGGCAGCGTAATGAGCCGTCTCCGTGTCCTCGCTGTTTAAAGCCAGCATGATGGAGGCCAGTGACTTCTGAATATCCCCTCTTACCACATTCATCATAAGCCCCCGGAGATTGTCCGTATCCGTAATCTCGATTGCTTCTTCCAGCGGAACCAGATTTCTTTCTCTGTCTTCCTCTGCATGAATGAAGGTGCGCTTCCGCTCTTTGCTGAATACAACATCCTCCAGGTTTACGGGCGCAGAGAAGAAAAGACGGTAAAAAACATGTGCCATGGCAAAAAACACCGGCCCTGCCAGCGGACATAAAAACATCACCATTCCGCGGATCAGGCAGCTCCTGCTCTTTCTCTTTTTACGTAACAAATTGAAGAAAAGATAGGCAAGAACAATAATTGTATTTATCCCCAGCAGCACACACAACAGAATCTCTTTTTCCCCCATATATAACCAACTCCTTGTCCTAGCCAACAGCCTGCACATTGTCCTCCACGATGCTGCTCTCATAACCCAGCTCCGCAAAACGCCGGATAACATATTCCGCATCCTTGCCGTTGGTATTGGCAAGAAGTGTGTACAAACCGCCATCCGACAATGTGCCGATATAGTCCGACTGACGAAGTTTGCTGCCTAAAAGCCCGGCCGCCTCCAAATGATTTCCGGTCTCCACCTTTACTGACAGCAGGGTACATTCCGTAAGCCCTCTGTTTCTGGCCTTCAGATAAGCGTTTACCAATATCTGGAACGCTTCCGTCTTCAATGTCTGCGTTCCTGCCACATAACGCTGCTCTTCCAATGCTTCCAGATAACGGTTTGCCCGCAGTACCGCGTTTTGAATCAGCGCACTGATTACCACCAGCTGATTGGCTTGTCCCAGTGTCATCCTCTCCCAAGGGATACCCCATACCATAATAATCATCTGCATCTCTTCGTTTTCAAAAATGGCGTTTGCCATCAGCGGATACTGTTCTTCCATCCTCCGATTGATAAATACCTTTCTCTGGCACAAAGTTTCATACATTTCGCCCATATTGGTATACTGAATGGAACTGCCCAGCTGGCGGGCCTTTGCAGAGGTTGAAGAAAACAGTCTTGCGTACGCCCGATTAGACACCGTATAAATAGCCACATCTTTGCTCTTTAACAGCTTGCCCAGCATTTCTGCAGCATAAAATAACACCTCTTCCGAGCTGTATTGATCCAGCGCCGAAGTGATACTGTATATTTTTCCCACACTGTCATTCTGATTAACAATCTGGGTTTCCAGCGCCGCTTTTACGCGCACATTACTGCTGTTAATATCCTGAATATCCACAAGCTGCATGTCCAGAAATTCTCTTTCGCTTCTGCTCTCCATTTTCAGCTTTGTGATCTGGTCACGCATATATCCCACCACCAGTCCCAAAATAAACAGCTGTGCGATCCACACATATGTATTGGCATCCAGCATGACCTCAAACGCAGAACGGTCATACATCTGCCGAAAGCAGTAGCCCGCCACCGAAAGCACAGATGAAAGGGTTGCCTGATGCTGACCGTAAACAATGGCAAACAATAAAACATAGAGCAGATAAAAATCCAAATTTGCAAAATATTCGCTGCCCACCGCACGGTTATTCAGCATAAAGAAGGGAATAAACAATATCAGATTTTCCGCGAAGGGAAGCAGTGTTTTTAAGAGCCAGCCAGCCTTATCCTTTACCCTGTCACCCAGCGGTTTGATTTCTTCTTCACCGTTTATAAACAGATGTGCCTTTTTTTTCATCAGAACGGTGATTTTCTTTACCGTATCCTGCACCTCGCAGAAAAACGGATTTCCAAATTCACTCTCGTATAAAATATCCGAAAGAATTACTCTATCCTCTTCTCCACCTTGAACGGGAATCAGTTCCAACGGCTCCCCCCAGGCCTGACATATCATGTCTGCCAGGGAAGTTTCTGTCATTTCCCTCATGGAAGACAAGTTATAAAGAGAACTTTTATGCTCAGGGCACATGGCCAGCCTGTTTACAAACTCCACCGCATCCGTTACATATAAAAGAGAAAATACATGATCCTCCCTTACGGTGATGCGTTTGCTTTCCAGCGCCTCCAAACACATGCGGCTGCAGATGTCTCTGGCGTCCCTGCGGTTTTCCGGAATGCCGTACACATGATCCATCCGCAGGACGATAATATCGCATCCGCAGCTCTTTCTGTAATTTTCACACATTTCTTCTGCCTGGGACCAGACCATGGCCGGGACTCCCTTAGGGCTCACCGGGTCCGTCTCCCCGTATGTCTCCTGACTGCTTTCCCCATACACCTCCTGAGAGGATAAATACAGAAACCGGCCTTCCGTATACTGAGAATACGCCATCAGAATATTCATCAGACTGGCAGAGAAACGAACTGCCTCCCGCTCCTTATTTTCGCCGCTCCAATTAAAATTCGTGTCATAAGCACCCATGAAAATGGTCAATTCCGGCCGGATGCTTTCAAAAATTTCCTTCAGATTATCGCTTTCATAAGGGAAATTATACTTTTCGAAGGTGCGCTGATAGGATGCCTTACCATACCGGTCTCCTGTCAGCAGAGAGATTCTGTGTCCCTCTTTATTCAGTTTGATAATCAGATTGTTTATCAGATTACCAGCTCCGCCAATCAGCAATATATTCATATTTTTCTTTACCGTACCCCCGCCATAAGACTAACACTGCTCGATCAGGATCCCTTGGGACTTAAGGCCCGCAAAAAACTCCCGCACGTCCTCCAATGCGCTTTCTCTGTCAATCTGGTATTGCAGACACAGCAGATCTGCTGCAGCTTCTTCCTCTGTCCCATGTTGTAAAAGCCGCCAAAGATCCGCCCCTGCCTGATTCAGGGAAAGTGGAGCTCTTCTGTTTTCATTCCCCCGCTTCATGTCCAGCAGCCAGTAGGAACCCGCCGCATACCTTAGCTGCCACCGCTCCTGCTCTTTTATTCTGTTTTTGGACATAAAGATTCCGCCCCTTTTTTCTTTCTATTTTAGTTTATTTTACCATTTATTCTACGATATTGCAACCATTCCCGACTTCTCCTGAATCAGATCATGAAGCTTCTTCATGGCCTTGTCAATACCGCCCACTTCATCAATGATTCCGTGCTTCACTGCTTCCTCCCCCACCAGAATGGTGCCGACATCTTTGGTCAGTACTCCCGTCTCCATCATCAGTGCTTCCAGCTTATGTTTATTCGCCTTGCAATGGCTGCAGATGAAGCCCGTAATCCTATCCTGAATCAGTTTAAAATAATCAAAAGTTTGAGGAACCCCGATCACCATGCCGCTCATACGCACCGGATGAATGACCATGGTCCCTGTGGGCACAATATAAGAATAATCCGTACTTACCGCAATCGGCACCCCGATAGAATGGCTGCCGCCCAATACCAGCGATACAGTGGGTTTGCTTAAAGAAGCTATCATCTCCGCAATAGCAAGTCCCGCCTCCACATCCCCGCCCATGGTGTTTAGCAGCACAAGGACTCCCTGGATGTCCCTGCTGTCCTCAATAGCAGCCAGACTCGGCAGAATATGCTCATATTTCGTGGTCTTGGAATTACTGTTAAGGTTATCATGCCCCTCAATCTCCCCAATAATGGAGATTAAATGAATATTTTCCAGACGGCCGTTCTCATCCAGCGTAGCCTGACCTGTTTTTTCGATCCTTTCATCCCTGTGCTGTTCCATTTCAATCTTTTTGTCTTTCTTTTCTTCCGCCATATTTCCTCACATTCCGCCGTGAGAGGCCTTCCCTTAGATACAGGCCTCCTCATTTTACGGCATTCACCCTGTTTTCCTGACATATAATAAGGGAGCGTCCGTCCGCCTCCTGCGCACTTTCGCTCCCTTATCATCATCTCCAGATTCTTAAAAAAAATACGGCTCATTTCCGATCAAATATCAAAATCGTCTTTATCATCCACTTCCAAATCAAAATCATATTTCCCTTCCGGCACCTCCATACCATAATCCAGCCTGCGCTTTACATGCTTTTTGGGCAGAGGCAGCGGATTTTCAATCATGCGGACTTTTCTTTGCGGCAGAGCGGCTTCCGCCTCCGCCCCCTGTCCTGCCATGTCCTGTCCGTCTCCTGTTCCCGTCACGTTTTCTGCCGTTTCCTGTATGCTTCCGGTTTCCGCTCCTTTTCCTGCCATTTCTCGTCCGCCTCCTGTTCCCGGCTCATTTTCCTTTCCCGGTTTCCGCCTGCTCTTCTCCGGCTCTTTTTCTACAGTCTCCTGCTTTTTTTGCTCCGGCTCTCCCGCCGCTGCCTGCGGAGCCTCTCCGCCTGCCTGCTCTGCGGCTTCTGCCATTTCAGATCCGGGATTTTCTTCCGCAGGAGCAGGCTGTACGAAGCAGACACACTCTTCCACGGCAATTCCGGCCATGACCGCCAAAACCAGATACATGTAAATCCCTATCGGCATTTCCTCCGTAAAAATATGAAAACATCCGGCCGTACCCATAAGAATCAACAATAGTGTCCATCCTTTTCTGCGATCCCGCCTTCGATCCCTCCAAAAGGAATAAATGCCCGGCGTCAGAACGCAAAACAAAACAATATATTCCACCAGTACCTCCGGCGTATCCGTTGTAACCGGAAGCCTGAAACTTCCGGGGTCATACAGCCCGGCCCATACTTCAAGTGCCTGTAAAAATGTTTTCCCGTTCGCCAGAGCATCTGCAAACGCGCACCCCGCAAAGCCGGCTCCCGCTCCGGCATAACAGAGTAAAATGCCCTTTCCCCTGCTGTCGGCCCCTTTCTCTCTGCAAAAGATCAGGGCGATAAAGATCGGCAATAACAGAAGTCCCGCCACGTCCAGATAGCTTAAAACGGCAATCAGAATCCCCGCCGCCAAAAAGCCCCATCGTTTTTTCCCTGTCCGCACCAGATACACAATCATAAGCAGGACTGCCGCCCAGAAAAAAAGATACAACATGGCCGGAGAAAGGCGATGGGACTCCCCGATCAGATAAGAGGAAAACATACAGAAAGCCAGTGTTACCAGCGCCGCAATTCTTCCCGTAAGCTTTCTCATGGCAAAATAAAAAAGTAACAGCGCCCCCATCTGCAGCAGGATCTGCACCCACACGGCGGCCGCCGACTTATTACCCAAAAAATAAAGTAAGCCATGAAGCATTTGGACATAAAAATAAGCGGCTCCATGAACACCCTCCAAGAGCTCCCTCCCAGGCCCCACAGCCGCCAGTTCATAATACATGGAGGCCTCTTCCACACAGCCTGCCCCCTGCGCCCTCAGTGCGAATCCTATAGCCAGCAGGATTACAGACACCCCTCCAAAAATCAATGTCCGCAGAGAATGGTCCTTCTCTCCTGCTTCGGAGTATTTAGGTGCAAAGCGGTGTATCAGAAAAACTCCTGCCCCTGCCAAAACGATATATATGGCACAGGCAATGGTTCCTATATAAATATCCACTCCCAGGGAATCACACACCGCATCTGCCAGACATACCAGTCCTACTTCAGCCGCCACTGCATAGAGAACCCATAGCAGATAACTGAATACGTTCTTTTTCCAGCTCATACGTTATTTACTCTCTCCGTCAGCGGTCAGAACCTTCTCGATATTATAGCGGGGCCGCTGCTTTACCTCAATATATATCTTTCCGATATACTGCCCCACCAGGCCAATCGCCAAAAGCTGCAATCCTCCTAAAAACCAGATGGATAATATCAGTGAGGTCCAGCCCGGCACCACATGGCCGGTAAAATAAGAAATCAAAGCGTACACCAGCGCTATCACTGATACAAAAATAATAAACAGCCCCATTCCCAGTATTAGACTGATGGGCTTTACACTGAAGGATGAAATCCCGTTAAATGCCAATGCCAGCATCTTTTTAAAGGGATATTTGGATTCACCTGCCACCCGTTCTTTGCGGTCATAATATACACTGTCCGTTCGATACCCAATCAAAGGCATCATTCCCCGCAAAAAAAGATTTGTCTCCTTATATTTAGAAAACTCTTCCACGGCACGCTTGGACATCAGGCGAAAATCCGCGTGGTTGTAAACCGTCTTTACGCCCATAAGGCTCATAAGCTTATAAAACATCTGGGCAGAGGTACGCTTAAAAAATGTATCCGTTTTTCTCTCCCGCCTGACGCCATATACGATATCACAGCCCTCATGAAACTTGTCGATCATTTCTTCGATTACAGTTACATCATCCTGGAGATCCGCATCAATAGATATGGTTACATCACTCATGTCTTTAGCAGTCATAAGTCCTGCCGTCAACGCAAACTGATGTCCCACATTACCGGCAAGTTTAACGCCGCAGACTTTTGCAGGATAGGCAGCATGCTCTTCCTCGATCAGTTCCCAGGTCCTGTCTTTGCTGCCGTCATTGACAAATAATATAAAGCTGTCCCCGGCAATCTTTTCCTTTTGGATCAAATCCTGCAGGACACCCCTTAGGGCCTCCGAAGCAATCTTTAAAACCTCTTCCTCATTATAACAGGGTACCACGATCGCCAGCTTGTCCATGTATCAACCTCTCTATTCATCCCAGTTGTGATATACCGCCTGCACATCATCATCCTCATCCAGCAGGTCCAGCGTCTTCTGCAGATTCTTAACGGCCGCCTCATCCGTCAGACTCACATATGTCTGCGGAATCATGGTCACCTCCGCGCTCATCATAGGAATACCAGCCTTCTCCAGAGCTTCCCTGACCGCCTCAAAACTGTCCGGATCTGTGAGCACCTCAAAGCTGTCCTCTTCCTCATTAAAGTCCTCTGCTCCCGCATCCAGCGCCGTCATCATCAAGTCATCTGCTTCCAGATCACATTCTTCCTTATCTATGATGATCTGCCCTTTCTTATCAAACATAAAAGATACGCATCCGGGAGTGCCTACATTTCCCTGCCCCTTTGTAAAGGCACTTCTCACATTTGCCGCAGTACGGTTTTTATTATCCGTCAGGGCATCCACTATAATAGCAATTCCGTTGGGACCATATCCTTCATATGTAACATATTCGTAGGTAACGTTTCCAACATCTCCGGCCGCTTTCTTAATACCTCTCTCTATGGTATCGTTAGGCATATTGTTAGCCTTGGCCTTGGCAATGACCGTAGCCAGCTTAAAATTATTGGCGGGATCCGGACCTCCCTCTTTAACAGCCACCGCAATTTCTCTTCCTATAATGGTAAATACCTTGCCCTTTGCAGCATCATTTTTTTCCTTCTTATGCTTTATATTGGCAAATTTTGAATGTCCTGACATTTCCCTTTTCCTCTTTTCTTATTTGATAATATTTTATTCTCCGCCATGAAGAGTTTCATCCTTTTCCTGCTTTTGTTCCGGCTCCGGAAGCTTACTCACCAGCACACTCTGTATCATTTTGTTCTCCACCGAAAGTAATTTAAAATGATACCCTTTATAGTCCATGTCAAACTGTTCGTCAGGCTCCGGAATCCGGTCCATTTTGGAAATCAAGAAACCGTTCAGCGTCTCAAAATCTTCTTCCTCAAATGATATTCCAAAACGTTCCTCCAGCTCTTCCAATGGCGTAATACCCTCTATCACATATTCGTCATTTCCCTTTTCTTCAATGTATTCGCTTTCCACATCATATTCGTCCAGAATATTACCCACGATCTCTTCCAGAATATCCTCCATGGCAACCAGGCCGTCCGTCTGGCCGTACTCATCCACCACAATGACCATTTGCAGCTTCCCGGCCTGCATCTCTCGAAACAATTCGTCAATGTTTTTGGTTTGGGGTACAAAACAGGGCTCACGCATCAGACCTTCCAGCTCCCTTAACGGAACATTCTGCTTATCGCCGGAGCCGTGGAAACGCATGGCATCCTTTAAATGCAGAATTCCCACAATGTGATCAATATTTTCCTCATAAACGGGATAACGGCTGTTGTTCCCTGCCAGCATAAAAGCAATGGCATCCCTTAACAGCATGTCCGCGTCAATCGCTACAATATTGTTGCGATGCGTCATAATGTTCTGGGCTTCCTTATCGCCCAGTTCAAAGATATTGGAAATCATCTTTGCCTCGCTGGCCTGAATAATTCCCTGTTCATGGCCTTCGTTCACCATATGGATGATCTCTTCTTCCGTCACATCACCTTCACTGGCGTCGCCTCCTGCACCGAATATCTTCAGGATACCTTTTACAGTCAGCGTCACAAGTCCTGTAAAAGGCGAAAGAACCTTTGTCACAAAATATACGGGATTAATACAGACATATGCCCATTTCTCCGGTATTTTTGCGGCAATCTTCTTTGGCAGGAGAACGCCCAGTGTCAGAGTTATGTACAGGATCAAAACTGTGGACAGCACGGCAGCAATCCAAAAAAACACCTGCACCGTCACGATCTTAAGCCCCATCTGTTTTTCCACCAGAAAAGTAAGACCGCTGCGTATGGAACCCAGCAGTATCCCTAAGTATGTGGCACCGATCACCACATTAATCAAAGTGGTGATAAGCTGCACTGTATTTATATACTCTGTTGGATTAGCAATGATTTTTTTAAGCTTTATGGATTTTTTATCCTTTTCCTCGTCGGCCTTCCGTTCCACCTCCTTTTCGTTCAGGGCGCTGATGGCTGCCCCGAAGCCGTAAAAAAACACATCAATCAATAATAATACAATAAATAAAACTATACTGGCCGCAGTACCACCGTCGTCCATTTTACAATTCATTCCTCCAGTTTGAGTTTCTTACAGGTCAAAAAAGACCATGTTTCTCATAAATATACCATTTTACCCGTAGTTAGTCAAGAACCCGCATCAAACACTTATGTATCCAGTTCCAGACTGACCATCAGAGCACGATTTACCTTTCTCATAATGTCACCATCCAGGTGGCATACTTTGTCCTTTAAACGCTTCTTGTCAATAGTCCGCAGCTGCTCCAGAAGCACGACGGAATCCTTATCCATGTCGTACAATGCGGCGTTCAGTTCAATGTGCGTAGGCAGCTTCGCCTTATTCATCTTAGAGGTGATCGCCGCGCAGATTACTGTAGGGCTGTGCTTATTTCCCACATCGTTCTGAACAATCAGCACCGGCCTGATGCCTCCCTGTTCCGAACCGATGACCGGTCTTAGATCTGCATAATATACATCTCCTCGTCTCATTTTCCCTCCAAATGACTCTATTGTTCAGGAAAAAGTATTGCCACTTTCCGGCACCTTATTCATTTCACTTTTGACTCTTCCACTTCTTTTTACGCTTCAGCAGAGCCCTTTGTAGATCCTGGGAAGCCGTTTTCCAAAGTCACAGACCAGCTCATAATTGAACCGTCCCGACAGCTCCCCCAGTTCTTCCGCACTGATTTCTGTCCCTTCGTCAGTTCCCAGCAGTACCACCCTTCCGCCTTCCTCCGCCTCAGGAATATCCGACACGTCCACCATGAACTGGTCCATACAAATCCTGCCCAAAATGGGAGCGGGTTTCCCGCAGATCAGTACATGCCCTTTCCCTGACAGGCTTCTCGGATAACCGTCTCCGTACCCTACGGGCACGGTAGCAACCCGCATCTGTCTCTCTGCCGTAAAGGTCCCGCCATAACTGACCGAGTCTCCTTTATGAATGGTTTTGATGTAGACGATCCGGCTGTATAAAGACAGGGCCGGCTTAAGCTCTGCCGCTGTCCTGCCCACCTCATCCGAGGGATACAGGCCGTAAATCACAATTCCCGCACGCACCAGGTCCATATCTGCCTGACGCATCTCCAGAATGCTTGCACTGTTGGAGCAATGCTTAAACGGTATCGAATACCCCAGCCGCTCTTCCGACATAGACACGAAGTCCCTGAATATCTCCAGCTGTTTTTCCGCACTGGATTTATCCGTTTCATCTGCCCTGGCAAAATGAGTAAAGATTCCCTCTGCTTCCAGCTCTTTGCAGTCCTGCAGAGCGTCAATAAACTTCAGCCCCTCTTCGTCCGGCGTAATGCCGATCCGATTCATACCCGTATCCACCTTAATATGAATCTTTATCCTTTTTCCCGTTTTCTCCGCCACAGCCTGAAGCTGCTTCAAACTGTCCCGTCGAAAAACCGCGGGCCGGATCTCTTCCTCCGCAAGCTGTTCATAGCAATATGGAAACGTATAGCCTAAAACCAAAATCGGCTTCTTGATTCCCGCACGCCTTAGCTCATAAGCTTCTTCCACAGTAGCCGTAGCAAATCCCCATATAAAATCCATCTGCTCCAGCATATGGGCAATGGGGACACTGCCATGACCGTAACCGTCCGTTTTGATCACACCCATAATCTTTGTACCCGGCGCAAGTTTACTCTTTATGCTATGTATATTACAGGCAATGGCATCCAGATCCACCTCGATATAACCTCTGCTGCAGTACTCCGGTATATTTACTTCTTTTATCCTGCTCATCCTAACCTCCAAATCAAATCACCTGCCATACAGGCATGTTCTCCGCACTTTAAGGCCGCCCGCTCACCCGACAAGCCGTGAAGATATGCCCCTACACAGGCTGCACGATAACTATCCACTCCTTGAGCCATCAGTCCGGCAATGGTGCCGGCAAGCACGTCGCCGCTGCCGGCAGTAGCAAGAGAGCTGTTTCCGCTTAAATTTACGCAGACAGGCTCTCCTGCCTTACAGATAAAGGTTCTGGCATCCTTTGCGGCCACCACAGTCTGAAGCTCCATGGCCAGATCTCTGCCCCGTTCCGCAAGGTCTTCCTGAATCTTAGGGATGCTCTTTTCCAACAGGCGTGCAAGCTCTCCTACATGTGGCGTCAAAACCATGCTCCTTCCTTCTTCGCCCTGCTTTACCAATATCTGCCGCAGCTTACGATCCTCTGCCAGCAGGTTCAAACCGTCACCGTCGATCAGCAGAGGCAGGGTGCTCCCGCAAAGTGCCTCTTCCAGCAGACGATGTGCCGTCTTGCTTTTCCCCAGGCCCGGACCGACGGCAATCACATCTGCCCATTCAAAACAGGACGCAAATTCCTCTTCCGTACCCACTAACGCTTCCGGTACCGATACCTGCAGGATTTCTCTATTTTCAGCACAGGTAATAACCTTTACCATCCCGGCTCCCGCCCGGTAAGCGGCTTTTGCGGCCAGAACAGCGGCTCCCGCCATCCCGATGCTTCCCGCTGCCAGCAGCACCTTTCCAAAGGTACCCTTATTGCCCCAAGGACAGCGTTCGGGCAGCAACTGCTCTGGATCCTCATCCAGCGCGAACATACCCGGCTTCTCACCTGCAAAGGCAAATTCAGGAATCCCAATGTCAGCCACCATAACCTTTCCTGCCGCCAGCGCACCGGGATAAAGGACCAACCCCCGTTTGCAGCAGCCAAAGGTCACCGTCTCATCCGCCCTGACACTGTCCCTGCCAAGAATCCGTCCCGTGTCCGAATCCACGCCGCTGGGCATATCCAGCGCAATTTTCCGGCCTTTCAGGCCGTTAAAGATTTCCACGGCACTTTCAAAAATACCGGTCAATTCTCTGGACAGTCCCACACCGAACAAAGCATCCACTAAAATAGTATATTCATTTTTCCCCGGTTTGGAACAGAAATCTACCGGATAAAACTTCAAAATATTTCTCTGCCGCCTCCATTCTTCAGAGGCCCCCGCCTCTTCTCCCACAATCCATACTTCCGTCGAAAAGCCCGACTCCGCAAGCATACGTGCCAGCGCCAGTCCGTCTCCGCCGTTATTTCCGGTGCCGGCCATGATCAACGCCGTCCGTATCGGATCCGATTGCCCGCAGCATGCGAATTTTTTCACGAAGCCCTTCAACGCTCCACTGTATCCCGTAACCGCCTCAAATGCGGCCAGCGCTGCCCGCTCCATCAGAACCGCCCCGGAAATTCCGATACTCTCCATGGTATACTTATCAATTTTGCGCATTTCTGCCGTCGTTACCAAATACTTCATAACTGCCTCCAAACACCGTAAATATTTGCCATTCAGCCAAAAAGACTGCCGCTCCCGCAACAGTCTTTTATTTCGGATGTTGTTCCTCCGGATTATATGTCATATCAAAGAGCTCCAGCACCTCAGCGCCAAAGACATCGTGCATATAAGAATAGATGGCATGATTTCTCTGCTCCATCTCCTGCTTTCTGACCAGCTGCTTTTTTAACTCCACACGGACATCCTTCACCCACTTTGAAATCTCTCTGATTCCTTCCGTGTTTTCCTGCATTGCTGCATAACAGCACTCCATAGTTGCCAGCATCAGTTCAAAATTCAGCCTGTCAATGCTTCTGGGAAGATCCATCAGCTCATCCTGATATTCCTCCAGGCGCTCATTACACTCTTCCACCATGTTTTTATGCTGCTCCAGCTTCTTTGTCAAACTGGTGTCCCCGCTTTGTTCCACCTTGTCTGCCATCTCTACGATTTCTGCCATCAGCTTTTTTTTGAGTTTTTTAATATCCTTCGTCTCCGTATTCAGCTTGCCCTGCCTTTTCAACAGCTCGTTCAGCTGAGCCTCCATCCCTGCTACGCTCTTTCTGGACTCTTCGTCCAGCAGACGATACCACTTGTTGTCCAGCGTTAGGATCGGAATCTTTTTTCCCTGAAGTGCCTCCGAAAACTCCTGTTTCATAATAATAATGCCTTTCCGTAATTCTGCGAATTTGCGCCTCAGACTCCCTTTCCTTTTTTTACTGTCTGCTCATGCTCATAGCGGTCTATATTATAAGATAACTTCATCAGACTGTCGGAGAGATGTACATTCTCTACCTGAATTTCCTCCGGTATGTTCAGATCTACATGGGCAAAATTCCAAATTGCCTTGATTCCGTTTTGCACCAGCCTCTTCGCTGTCTCTTCTGCTCCGGCCTTAGGAATCGTCAGCACGGCAATGTCAATATTGTTTTCCCGCACAAAGGAATCCAGCTTCTCCATGGGCATGACTTCCACACCCCTGACCTTCTCGCCGAAAAGCGCAGGGTCTTTATCAAACATTCCTTTAAAGATAAAGCCCCGACGCTCAAAATTCATATAATTTCCCAATGCCCGTCCCAGGTTCCCCGCTCCCACAATGATAAAGCTGTGCTGCCTGTTCAGCCCCAATATTCTGCCGATTTCATCATAGAGATATTCTACATTATAACCGTAACCCTGTTGCCCGAATCCGCCGAAATTATTAAAATCCTGCCGAATCTGAGAAGCCGTAATCTTCATCAGCACGCTCAGATCCTGGGAAGAAATACGTTCGACACCCTCATCCTTCAATTCCCCAAGATACCTGAAATATCTGGGCAGCCGCCCAATGACGGCCTGCGAAATTTCCTTTTCTTCCATTACTCATTCTCCATACTCCTATCATAGCAGGTTGCAAAAAAATGTCAACGGATTGCAGAAGATTACTGCAGCAGCCCCTCCAGCGTGGTGCGGATCGCACGTATAAACTCCAAACTGTTTAAAATAACGGGATTCTCGCAGGTAGAAATGAGAGAAAGACTCTTTGTCATTTTGCCCTCTTCCACAGTCTTGATACACGCCTGCTCCAGCTTATCCGCAAAGTCCTGCAGCTCCTGATTTCGATCCAGCTCGCCACGTTTCCTAAGCGCACCTGTCCAGGCAAAGATGGTAGCAATGGAGTTCGTGGAGGTTTCTTCGCCTTTAAGATGTTTGTAATAATGCCGCTGTACCGTACCATGAGCCGCCTCATACTCATATACCCCGCTGGGAGATACCAAAACGGAAGTCATCATGGACAGATCGCCGTAAGCCGTAGCTACCATGTCAGACATGACATCTCCGTCATAATTTTTACATGCCCAGATAAAACCGCCCTCCGAACGAATTACCCTGGCCACCGCATCATCAATCAGTGTATAAAAATATTCAATACCCAACTCTTCAAACTTCTGCTTAAACTCCTTGTCATAAATCTCCTGAAAAACATCTTTAAAGGTGTGATCATACTTTTTGGAGATGGTATCCTTGGTGGAAAACCAAAGGTCCTGTTTTGTGTCCACCGCATACGCAAAGCATGCTCTGGCAAAGCTGGAAATAGAATCTAAGGTATTATGTATACCCTGAATAATTCCCGCTCCGTCAAAATCATGGATCAGCTCCCGGACCTCCGTGCCGTCCGCCCCGGTAAATACCAACTCTGCCCTGCCGGCACCAGGCACTTTAATCTCCGTGTTCTTGTATACGTCTCCGTAAGCATGGCGGGCAATGGTGATGGGTTTTGTCCAGTTTTTCACATAAGGAACAATCCCCTTTACCAGAATTGGTGCCCGAAACACCGTTCCGTCCAGAATGGCACGAATCGTTCCGTTGGGGCTTTTCCACATTTCCTTTAAGTCATATTCCTTCATCCTTGCCCCGTTCGGCGTGATGGTAGCACACTTGACGGCCACGCCGTATTTTAAGGTAGCGTTGGCGGAATCCACAGTTACCTGATCATCCGTCGCATTGCGGTTTTCCAGCCCTAGGTCATAATACTCTGTTTTTAAGTCAACATAGGGCAGCAAAAGCTCATCCTTAATCATCTGCCAGAGAATCCGGGTCATCTCATCTCCGTCCATCTCTACAAGAGGGGTCGTCATCCTGATCTTTTCTGTTTTTGTACTCATGTTATATCCTCCTTTACGGGCATAAGATACCGGGACCTGTGCTGCCCACCGCACAAGACCGGAAGGCCTATGAAACCTGATAAATCTCATGCAGTCCGTTCTTTACCATGTTCTCATAGGCGTTAATCATATGCTGATGGGCCAGCTGCTCTGCCAGGCCTGCATCTCCGGCCTTGATGGCCTCCATGATCTGCTTATGTTCCTCGTTGGATTTTGGGCCCCGATTCACATTTGCCAGTGTCTTCTTTCTCACACGCAGCACATACTGATGGAAATCCTTCAGCTGATGCTCCAGCATTTTACTGTCGCAGGCTTCATACAAAATGTCATGAAAACGGTTGTCAAGCTCTGCCAGCTGCTCCAGCTGTCCCTTTCCCGCATGAAACTCCGCCAGATAAACATTCTCTTCCATCTCATCCATCTGTTCTTTTGTTATATGCTCCGTTGCCCAGCGGGCACAAAGACCTTCCAGGTGCGAGCGAATCATATAAATGTCTTTCACGTCTTTTTCCGTGATTCCGGTAACATAAGCACCCTTATTGGGAATGATCTGAATTAAGCCTTCCAGCTCCAGCTGACGGAAAGCCTCGCGAACCGGCGTACGGCTGACACCCATTTCCTCACCGATGGCCACTTCCTTTAATTCCTCATGTTCCTCATACTTCCCGCTTAATATATCCTCCCTCAGCTTATGGAAGACCCGGCCCCGCAGGGAGTATTTATCCGAAACCTCCTTCTTTACATCATAGCTGCTCATTTCTGATCTCCATCCTTATTACAGATCTGCAAACCCTTTTCCAGACAAACTCTGTTCACACAGGCAATAATCTCTTCATCGGTCATGACGGTTACGCGCCCGTCCGCATACTCTCCATCAACCCACTTTTTGATCTCCGCCACAAGCTCCGAGTTTTTCTCCACCTGGCTATCCCCTTTTAACCTGTAATAGGTATTGATCCAGTGGGCAATACCGGCCAGCCCTGAGGTATTGGAAATTGCACACAGTACAGGCCTTTTGAGAAATTTTTCCGTATCAAATATATTATATATTTCTTCATTTTTTAATAGTCCGTCCGCATGGATACCCGCCCTGGTTACATTGAAATTCTTACCTACAAAGGGTGTCCTAGGCGGAATCTGATAGCCGATTTCTTTCTCATAGTACTCTGCCAGCTCTGTGATCACAGTGGTGTCCATACCATTTAAGTCACCTTTCAGCTGGGCGTACTCAAAAACCATCGCTTCCAAGGGTGTATTTCCAGTTCGCTCTCCAATACCAAAAAGAGAGGTATTGACACCAGAACAGCCGTAAAGCCATGCAGTAGTGGAATTGCTCACCGCTTTATAAAAATCGTTATGTCCATGCCACTCAATCAGTTCGTGGGGTACACCTGCATGAGTGTGTATGGCATAAATAATCCCCTGCACACTTCTTGGAATCACGGCACCGGGAAAATTAACCCCGTATCCCATGGTATCACAGGCCCGAATCTTGATGGGAATCTTATATTCCTCCATCAGCTTCATAAGTTCAAGGCAAAACGGTACAACATACCCGTAAATATCAGCTCTGGTAATATCCTCCAGGTGACAGCGTGGACTGATCCCCTCATCCAGACATTCCTCAATCACACTTAAATAATGATCCATGGCCTGACGCCTGGTCATCTTCAGCTTCATGAAAATATGATAGTCGGAGCAGCTGACAAGGATTCCCGTCTCCTTCATTCCGATCTGCTTCACCAGCTTAAAATCCTCCTTACTGGCGCGGATCCAGCTGGTAACCTCCGGAAATTCATATCCCCGCTCCATACACCTATACACCGCATCACGATCCTTCTTGCTGTACAGGAAAAATTCGCTGGCACGGATCATTCCGTTTGGGCCGCCCAGCTTATGTAAATAATCATAAATCGTGACAATCTGCTCCGTGGAATAAGGCGCCCTTGACTGTTGACCATCCCGGAAGGTAGTATCCGTAATCCAGATATTCTTCGGCATATTGTGGGGCACAATCCTGTCATTAAAGGGAATCTTCGGAATTTCCGAATAGGGAAACATATTGCGGAAGACGTTGGGCTTTTCCACATCATCCAAAATGTACATATGCTCTTCTATTTCCAGAAGATTGTTTTTTTGATTCATTGTGATCGGACGGTTCTGAAACGTAGAGTTATCTCTCATAGGTATGTCTGCACCTCACCTTTCCGCAATGATCGGATGCCGGCAAACAGCCTGTCATGATTTTGTGGCTTCCGGGCACTTAGGCATTGCATCTTGTATGATTGTATACAATTATACGAGGCATGTCAACTTATTTCGTAAACAGTTCACATCGGTGGGCTGAACTGACTCTGAGGGCGACAGCCGGCCGTTATCAGCTTAACAGACGCATTACATCCACCATTCCCCAGCCCTGCTGATTCCAAGGCAGTCCCAGATCGGCAGCCGTATACAGCAGCTTCTGTCTGCACATTTCATTTGACATCCACGGATACTGCCAAAATGCCAGCGCTGCCGCCCCGGAAACAATAGGCGTAGCCATAGACGTACCGCTTTTTGCAATATAAGCATTTCCGGCCCTGCCGCCCAGACGCAGATAATCTCCGTTGCAGGACATAATATCCGTTCCGGGGGCAACAATATCCGGCTTGCACACTCTGCTGTTTCTGTCACCCCTGCCGGAATAAATCGCGCAAAGACCTGCGTATCCGGGACGATAATCGCCGTCATGACATCCCACCGTAACCACCCGTGGGCTTGCTCCTACGGCGGAAACGGTTCCGTTTCCGGGACCCTTGTTCCCGGCTGCACAGACCACTAATATTCCGCTGTCCCATACTTGCTCTATCTTTTCCCGAAGCGCCTGTTCCTTCTCCCTTTCCCGCAGTTCTCCAATACCTACCGAAATATTCAGCACACGGATACGGTATCTCTCCCGCACCTCCATGATCCAGTCCAGCCCGGAAAGCATGATTTCCGCAGAACCGTCCCCGTCTTTATCCAGCACCTTACCTATGACAAGCCTTGCTCCCGGCGCCATCCCGCGATATTTTCCCCCCGACAATTCCCCGCTGCCGCATAGAATGCCGCATACATGGGTGCCATGTCCGTTATCGTCATATGCAGCTTTTCGACCGGAAATAAAATCTCGAAACCCCAATACTTTTCGATCCAGATCCGGATGGGATGCCACACCAGAATCTAAGGCCGCTATGGTAACCCCTTCACCATCCGCCAATCCGCTTTCTGAAAAAAAATGAATTTGTTTTCTTACCCGCTGCATAATAATAAGCGCCCCGGCATATCATTTATTGATATTCTATGCCCGGACGCATTATTTGTTATCAAATTTCATCCAAGATTTCCTGCAGGCTATAAGCCTTATACACGCCGCACTGCATGTCTCACACCTCTCAAAGACAGCCAGAGCCCCAGAATCAACACCGCCGCTCCAAAAACAAATTTCAGAATCATCATCAGATTTACTCTTTCCGCCTGTTCGATCGGTCCGGCGCTATAGCTGTTCATGTAAACGCTCACTTCTCTGATTTCCGAGTTTGACGGGCCCACGCCGTAAATGCCGAACAACGATAGATGTGTGGTGCGGAACCGAAAACATTCCGTTCCCTCCAGCATCACTCGTTCCACCCCCACTGCTTCCAGCTGTCCGTTTCGGTCCAGCGTCACCAGATTCAGCTCCTGCCCCGAAAGGGATTCCGGCAGGGGCAGCACTACATTCAAGCCGCTGCGCCCCAGCTTGGTCAAGGGAATCCCGCTGTTATCGGTAAGCCTCAGATCATACACCGTCATATTTTCCGGCATTTCTCCATCCATTGCCCGCTTCCAGGCCGCTTCTACTTCGGATCTGTCCGCTTTCAGCTCAACCTGCAGGGTATAGTTTCTGGCGGCGCCTTCCAGCCTTGCTGTGGAAGGTACTGCTCCCACCACGGTTACTCCCGGCTGCACCTGCTCAGCCGCCACATCCCTGAATGGCTCATTGGAAAGCCTGGTGGCCGAAATCTCATAAGTCCTCTGCGGTTCACTTCCGTTATAGATCACCTCAGCATCCCCGAAAGCCTTAAGGCCGACAGTCTTAGCGGAGGCAGGGAGTTTCACCGCTTCCAGGCTGATGCAGCCCGAAAACGCCCTGTCCTTTATCTGTTCTACGCCGATACCCAGATTAACCTGTTTTAAATTTGTACAACCTTCAAATGCTCCCTCTCCTACCACAAGAACACTGTCCGGCAGTCTGACGCTCTCTATTTCTTCATGCCCAGCAAAGACCTCGGCAGCAATGACACGGATTCCCCCCGGCACAAACACCTGACTGTCACTGCCGTTATAGGCAAGCAATACGCCTCCGTTCACCAGAAAATCCGTTCCGCTGTTTTTAAAATTTTCAATCATGAGGGTAAAATCAAAGGCCTTGGGCTCCACATTTATTACGGATTCCGGAAGCAAAACACTTTCCAGATCGTCACAATGATAAAACGCGCCATAGCAAATATTCGTTACGCCCTCCGGAATCTCTATTTCTTTGAGGGTGCTTCTGGCAAAGGCAAACTGCCCGATCTCTGTAATTCCCTCCTTCAGCGCCACCTCTTCCAGAGAATCATTTCTGTAAAAAGCCTGATCCGCCACGATCTGACCGTCCACTACGGTATACTTAGGGATACTGTGCACAGGTCCCACTGCCATCATATTTCCCATCACTTCCGCAATATTCGTCAGCACGGAAGGCAGCGTTGCTTCCTGTGTCGGCACCGGAGCAGGCATGGGAACAATCACATTCATTTCTTCCGGATTTAGAAAGATCACCGCCTGGTTTCCCACGACACTGGTACTGTTTATCGTATCACCCTCAGTATCCACTGGTGTAGGCACAGGCGTGGGTTCCGGTGCAGGCTCCGTGTCAGGGGCCTGCTGATCCGCCCCATCATCCCGATCTCCGGCATCCGGCTGATAATTTGGTACATCCTCATACTCCGGCATCTCCTTCTGCCTCTCATAGAAAGCCTGGGCATAGGTGTCCGCCGCCGTTCCCGCATCACAATGAATGGTCAGCCTGGCGCATCCGTCAAAAGCGGTATCATGAATATAAAAAGTCTCTGCCGGAATGGAAATATCCGTCATATGAACACAGTCCCCAAAGGCCTGAATGCCAATGGAGGTCACATTTGCGGGAATGGACATTTCTTTTAATCCCTTACAGCCGGCAAACGCATAATCTCCCACACTTGTCAGCCCTCTCCCCAGCACCACCGTGTCCAGATTGTCACAGCCCCAGAAAGCATATTCTTCAATCCTGGTTACGGAATTCGGCAGTACCACCAGCTCAACCGTTATATTGTCTTCAAAAGCATTCTTTCCGATCACCTCCACGGTATCAGGAACAGACACGTTTTTCTCCGTGCCTCTGTACCGTACCAGTGTACTTCCCTCCATTACAAAATCGGAAGCAGACGTCGCCGCGTCTGCCTCCGAAACGGGAAGCGCCATAATGACCAGTGCCATTACTATAAGCAGGACACCAAAGAGCCGTCTTCTCTTTCTCATATGTCTTCCTTTTATGTCTTTCTTTTAAAGTCCTTTTTAAGTCCCTATTTTTATGTCTTATCCACTACATTTCTGTAAATCCGTTTCAGGACCGTGCCTTCACCTTGACCTTTTCCTTCTTTTTGCTGTCCCGCTGCATAAACATTACAAAGGACAGACAAGCCAGACCGATGGAAAGGAACCACTTGGGATGAATTCCGTCTCCTGTCTTCGGCGTGCTGTCAGCTACTGTTCCGTCTGACAGCCTGGATATATCCACATAGATCACATAGGGTGAAAAATGTTCTGCCGTAAAGGTCACACAGGACACACCGTCAATGGTGGTAAATCTGGGCGAAAGTTTATCAAGCCTATCATTTACTACGCCGGCCACCTTATTGTTCCCTGCATAGGGGATCAAAGAATCCGGCAGAGGCAGCGTAATGCTGATCCGAAGCCCCGTTGTATCCGTGATCTTTGTGGTCCCTGTGGAATCATAAAGGGAAATATCCATGGGAAAATACTTAATATTACTTAAATCATTTCCGTATTCCGCAACCAGCGCCCTTAAAACCGCCTCCGTGGCTGCCGCGCTCTCAGAAATCTTAATGGTAAAGTTATCCGAAGAACCGTTGACTACAGCCGAAACCACACCAGTATTGGATAGCCCGTTTTTATCTATTACCACCGTTGTACCGCCATTCGTCACCGTTCCTGTGGAACCGTTGGGGCGATTGGTATTATTGACCGATGAGCTTCCTGTTCCCGAACTGCTTCCCGTCTTTACCTTATAATTTGCGGTCACCGTCACGTTAGACGCAGGCATGGTGATAATTGATGCGGACAGCGCCGTACTGGCAATGGACGTATTCGCAGGGGATACCGTCCAGTGGCTGAACTCATACCCTGAGGACGGGTCATTGGCAATAATCACCGGCTGTGAGCCTACAGCATAGCTTCCTGAACCACTGCCGTTCTTTACGGTCAAAACATACATTTTCGCACTGTTGCCGCTGGTAGTATTGCCACTGGTAGTGTTGCCGCTGGTGGTATTTTGATTGTTGTTATTATTGTTATTGTTATTGTTGTTGTTATTTCCTCCTTGGTTGCCTCCCTGGTTACCGCCTTGATTTCCTCCCTGATTACCGTTGTTCTGGGAATAGGTAGCCGTCACATCCACATCTCTGGTAACCTTAAGCAGATTGGCCGCCGGCTGCCAGCCCGTAAAGGTATAACCCTCTCTTGCAGGGCCGCTGGGCTCCGTTGCATCCTCTCCGTCTGGTACATTCTGGACCTTGTAAACCGTACCATCATAATTATAGAAGGTCACTTTATGCCTCACCGTCAGAGAGCTCTTCAAAAACAGTCCTCGTATTGTGGTATCCTTGGTAATGTTCTTCAAGGAATCCAGCCAACAGTCAAAATCGTATCCCTCTTTTGTGGGTACAAAGTCCGTGGCATCCTCCCCGTTTAGCACCTTCTGCGTAGCTATAATCTTATCCGGTTCGTCCTTATCCACAAAATTAACCGTCCAGGAAAGAACGTCGTACTGTGCATAAGGGTTGGCATCCTCGTTGATCACATCCGGCAGGCCTACCCATGCTACAAACTTCCTGCTGATAGACGTAGCATAAGCCTCCACTCTTTCCGTCGGGATCTGCCCAGATTGCTTCAACTGTTCCAAAGTAGTACCTTTGACCACCTGTGCGGTGCCGAAAGATTCCTTCCTTTCAAAATCCCTCCAGAAGGTAATCGTGCAAAGTTCTACCTCCGGGTTTCCGTAATTGGCGACAAAATTCGTATCTGCAACAATACAGTTCGGATCCGCCGCAGGCTGAGAAACCCACTTTACAAACACCTGCCCGCTTTCATTGGTCTTTCCGGTCATGTCCGGCGCTGCCGCCGCCTCATTCCGACGCACGGTCTGGGTATCAACCAGCTTTGTCACACCGTCCTCATCAAAGAAATTGACCACATAAGTTTTATCAAAATCATTTGAGGTTTCAATGTTCTTCCTGTCGGCAAACTTTTCTGCCCAGCTGTCCTTTTCACAGTAGAGTACCATCCTCTTCATATCCGTAGCATCGGATGCACCCTGAATATGAGGCTTACCATAGGTGTCCTCCTTCGTCCAGACTCCAACTCCTGCAGCAAAGGCATCTTCCGCCGTTTTGAAAGCATGTGTCGTCTGCCAGAACAGCTCCGCATCTGTCGCACCGTCATAAATATCATCGCCCATGGCCAAATCATCAAACTGGGTATTTGCTCCCGGCACTGTCAGCTCTACAATATTGCTGTTCTTGAAAGCGTTTGCCCTAACATCCGTAACCGTGCTGGGCAAACTCACGGATGAAAGCTCCGGTGTATAAGCAAAAGCAAATTCCGGTACACTCTCTATATAAGAAGAGCTTAAATCCACATTCAGTACTCCTGTACCCATGAATGCTTCCCGGTACAGACTTCTGATCCCTGCAAGTTCTGCCTTGGTTACGGACCTGGTTCTTCTTTCCAGACACTCCACCACAGCTGTTTTTGCTCCGCCGGGAGTTCCGTCCGTCTCATAAATAATATCATCGGCAACCGTAAATCTTGGATTACCGCCAAAACTTACATTAGATAGATTCTTGCAGCCCTTAAACGGACGCATTCCGATATTTTCCAGCGTCATTGGCAGGGTAGCCGATGCCAGCTTTTCACAGCCATCAAATACATAGGACCCGATCTGTGTGGTGCTATCCGCAAGATTCACATTACTTAAAGTTTTAAATCCTTGAAAGGCTCCGTCCTCCACTTCCTTCAAGCCATAAGCCGTTAATGTTTTTAACTTGTCAGGATGTGTCTGGGAATCCTTGCTTTCCTTATTTACAAACAATCCCTGCTTAATACTTTCAATTCCCCTGGGCAGAACGATATTCTGTACAGCGTTATAAAGGGTCTCCGCATAGCCGGTCACCGTTTCATCTGCGGGATCACCGCCGCCTGTGCCGATGCCATAGTAAACCTTTAACGCCGTGGTTACAGCCTCAACATAATCCTGATTCATAAACGGATAGGAATTGACGGAACCATATTTGCTCTGCAGATCCGTTATGCTGGGATAATCCTCCAGCTGGCTCTTACCGGTCTCCCTGTTATAGGTTACCTCCAGCAAAGAGGGCCACCCACTGTAATAATCAATATAGGTAGGTGTCTGGCTGGCATTACTGATCCTGTTATCGGCACCTTCCCGATCCCTGTTCATGGCATACGCAAATGGTACCGTAATATTTCCCGCACCGCCGTTTACGGCAATAGTTCCCGTAAATGACAACCTTGGATCGCTGGAGGGAGTATCGTTATGCTTACTGGTATCACACATCTCCTGCGTCCGGAAAGCGTCCACTCCGATCGACTGGATTGCACTGGCATCATTATAGATCACATCCACCAGATTATGACAGCCCTTAAAAGCCTCTGCTCCGATACTGCTGACTGTAGCGGGAATAATGAGCTTACTTAAGTTGCAAGTATCCGCAAAACTTCTCTCTCCAAGAGATACAATATTTTTAGGCCCGATCCTAGTGGGAATTTCCACCTCATCAACCGGTCCGGACATACCGAAATAAATCAGACTATTGTTATCATCCACTTGATAGGTAAGCTTCGCGTTATTTGGGGCAACAATAATCTTCTCATACTGTTGCTTGTCGTCCCTGTATTTGAAGGCAAGCGCATTTTCCTGCGTAAAAATATGAGTTTGGGCAATTCCGTTTGCTTCAAAATAAATCGTCTCCGGTACATTGGGCACCTTATTGGTTTTATCACGATATAAAAAGTCTTCCACCGTATATTCACTTCCATGAGGTGCAAAGTTGGTGGTATCGCTTAAAACCTTAATATGCCCCAGGCTGGAACAGCCTTCAAAATTGTCCAAGTGAATATTGGCGCTGCGCATGCTCTCTGGGAACGTAACCTCACTCAAGGCAGCACAATTTTTGAACACCGAACAACCCAGTTCCTGCAGCGTGGTAACAGGCTGCACCATCTCACCTGTCTGCTCATTTTTATAGGGCGGCTGTGTCTCTCCCGTAAGATCAATGCTGGTCAGATTAGCACAGCCCGCAAAGGCATGGTCGTATATCTTCGTCACGCCCACAGGCAGGGTAAATGACTGCAGGCCCGAATAGGCAAAGGCTTCATCAGAAATATAGGGAAGAACAGAACCAAAGTCAAAACCGACGCCATACATATTTGCACAGTTTTTAAAGGCCTGCTTTCCAACCTCTTGAAGGCCGTTTCCAAATTGCACATACCGCAGAGAAGCACAGTTATAGAAAGCATAATTGCCGATTCCCACCAGGTCTTTGCCCACCGTCAACGTCTGAATATTGCTGGCCTCCGCAAAAACGCCCTTGGCAGGATCAGTATTGATTGCTCCGTTCTCCGCTACCTTCCACTCGCTAACCACCGTCCCCGTTCCGGTATCGGTCTCGGTAACTGCTTCCAGATATTGATTGCCTATGTAAGCTACCGTCTGTCCGCGGATCCACTGATGCTCCGTAGCTCTTGTCCTGATATACACATTTCCGTCCTGGCCGCAAAAAGCCGAGGCGGCATTTACCACGTTTTCTTCCAAAGTCGTTTCTATAACCGGTGCCCCCTGGGGATTACCGGCCGCCTGATAAGCCTCTTTGGTCCCGTAACGGTAGTAATAATAGGTCTCCATATCCCCTTTTCTGTCCCAATTTGCATCCTCCTTCACACAGGGGCTGAATGTTGGCAGGGTATATGTGTCTATCACAGTGACTGTTACATTTTCTCCGTCTACGACCGTCGTCTCTTCATGAGTTTTGTCCGGCTTTCTGACCACCGACATATAATACAGCGGTTCCCGGCTCCGGCTCACTGCCACCTGATTCCCGGTGCTGCCGTCGTTGGCCCGGTACTTGGCATAAGCGTCCACGGTGCCTTCAATTTTCAGCGCGCCGCCTTCAAGCGTTCCGCCTGTATAGCCCAAAATCACGGCGACATAATTGGGCGACGTCGGAGATTCTCGCACCCATGCAAACTGGAACAGGCCGTCCGCATCATTGTAAATATTCACCTCATCCGCATCCACCTTGGGTATCTTGGAGTTTGTCTCCGTCCACCGCAGAGTCGACTGGAAATTTGTTTCCGCCAGAGGCGTCACGCCGTCCTCCGGCGCGGCACGCAAACCCTCCGTAGGGATCGCCGCCACCACCAGTGCCGAAACTAAAAACAGGGCTCCCAGCGTCCTGCGAACCGATCTTTTTAATCTTCTGGAACTCTTCTTTTTTTCTGTTTTTTGCGTTTTTACAATGCCAGCCATTGCCATTACTCCTTTATCTTCTTTGCCACTACTACGAACCGACCGTCTTTTTCCTGATAATCACAGGTGGAAAGCGTCAGCAGCTGATCGCCGTACTGCGCCGTCACCCCTGTGTCATAAAGGGACATGGACGCCATTTCTTCCATATAGGAATCAAACTCCTGCTCACTGTTCGCATCTATAAACTGGTAATACTTAAAAACAATTTCACTCTCATTATACACCCTGGAGCGAAAAACGTACATAACTTTATAGGTGCCCTTTTCATAAATGGTATCGAAATAGATATAGGGATGTTCCTCGCAATACTCCTGATCCTCATACAGATCAAGCTTTCCGAACATCCTGCCGCTCTTCATATGATGCCCGTAAACAATAAAGTTTGTGCTGGGCTTCAAAACGTCACAGTCCTTATCCATGAAGATAGTGCCGTTCTTGTCATACTCCTGATCCATATTGTGTCTTAAATAATATTCATTGTCGGTAGTCTGCATTACGGGAAAACCCGATTCTCCGCCTATAGTTTTATCGTCAAAAGTCAGCCATCCAATTAGCTTTTTATACTTAATTAATAAATTTTTATATTCATCCAGTACTTCCTTCGGCTCCGGCGTCGCATCCAGAGTGTAAAGAGGATTCGCCGTTCGGACGGGCTCCACCTGATCTGTAATAGGCTTGCTTCCCTTTAAATCGCTTAGTTTGTCATAATTATTTCCCGTTCTGTATTGATACCAGGAATAAATTCCAAAATATCCCAGGCAGCCTGCCGCTACGATGCTGCAAGCCAAGATGGTCAGCTTTCTCCGTTTTTCCTGACGTTTCAGCTCTTCCTGTACAATGGCGTCCATCTCCGCCGAACCGGGACCTTCACGTGAGGTTTTCTTCTTTTCCGAACCTGCCGGCCGCTTCTCTGTTCCGTTTCTTGTTCCGTTTCCTTTGCCGCCCAAACCGCCGGCCTTTCCATGTTTTTCCTTTTTAGAAGAGCGCACCGGGCTTCGCAGAGCTTCCTCCACCTCTTCTTTAAAATCATCTCCCAACAGGGTATAAAAAGGATATTTACCCTCTTTCAGCTCCGTTTGCAATTTTTCCAAAGCCGCGCGATTTCCCATATTGGTCTTGCTCCGCAGCTCGTCTATCGTTCTTTTATCACGCAGTGCACGGGCATAATCCGTTCCGGTACGGAACTGTCTGCCCTCCACCGTATAATCCTTCTGTGTCATAGCAATCCCTTTATGTATGATTTCTCTTTTTCCTATTGTACTACATATAGAAATTAATGCAAGTCAGTTTTTTCTGGAAACATTGACAGGCCGGAACGCATAGAATAAAGCATAAAAAAACTATGGAGGCTATATCAATGAGCGATTTGACTGCAACCAACTGCGGGTGCAACGACTCCTGCGGATGTGCACAGAATAACAACGGATTTGGAGGAAACAGCTGTATTTGGATTCTCCTGCTCCTGTTCTTCTGCGGTGGAAATGGCAGCGGACTGTTCGGCGGCAATGGCTGTGGCTGCAACAACGGCTGTGGCTGCAACAACGGCTGCGGCAGCGGACTGTTCGGCGGCAATGGCGGATGCTGCGAGTGGATCATCTGGATCCTCCTGCTCTCCTGCTTCTGCGGCGGCAATAGCTGCGGCTGCAACAACGGCTGCGGCTGTGGCTGTTAATCTGCCAAAAGTCCCGAAAAACAGGCTCCTTCGGGAGCCTGCTTTTTTCTATAAACAACTGTCTGAGCGGTTACCATGATTGTACTAAGCGCACCTGATACTACATAGGATAGCTACATAGGATAGAAGTAGAGCAGACTTCAGAAAGGCGGCAGAAACAAATGGAGGAAAAAGGAACAAGCCTGGTTACAGCATTTGACTCTCGCTTTACCACCAATAAAATTCAAATGCTGAAAGTGCTGATGTCCTGGATTCCTTCTTCCCAGCAGGGGATGCTGGCAGTCTACATAAAATTCCTGGAGCTGCAGTACACCCTCTCTCTCCTACATCGCCCCGAAGCATCTATGCCAAACACCAAGCATCTTTCCACAGACTTTTTCTCCGGGGACAATTCCGATACCATCGAGCTGCTGGATGAATTGCTCCCCTACAGCAGCCAGGCCGACCGCTCCAAGATAGACGGTATGAAAAACATGCTGCAGAACATGGGAAAAATAAAAGAAATGATGGAAATGGCGGAAATGATGAAAGAAATGTTTCCCGAAGGCTTCGGAAGCGGCACAGATAACCCCATGGATATTTTATCCGGTATGGCAGGCATGTCCGGCATGGATATGTCTTCCATACTCCAAACATAAACAGCACGGATAATTATTCCAAAATCTGGTTACAAAATGGGCGTTTTCAAACGCCTGAAATCAAACAGCGCAGGAAAGGAGGAATCGTGTATATGGATGCAAAACCCGCCTGGATGTCGGATCCCCTGGTGAAGGATATTCCCGTAAAAAAACTGGAATTTCTTGGGCAGATGTTTAATGAAGGCCATGGAAAAAGTCAAAAGGAAATGATGGCTTTCATGATGCCCATGATGAAAAAGGCAAAGCAGGAGAACCTGACCTTTACCCCGCAGGAAATGAGCGCCGCCATCGCGGCCATTAAAAAATACAGCTCTGCAGATGAATTAAAGCAAATCGACAAAATACTGGAAAAGGCAAAGCATTAATCCGTGCGGAGAATGCCGTATTTCAGGCATTCTCCTGTGTGAAGCTTTAGAAGTTCTTGGTGAAGCAGCCAAGCCGGTGAAGCCGGCTTTGTGCTGCGAACCTTAGAACTTCTCTTCACACTATCATCCCTTTACCACCATATTTACAATCCGCCCCGGCACATAGATTTCCTTGACAATGCTGCCGGTAAGTTTATCCCCCAGTGCCTCCTTAGCGGCGGCAATCACCGCCTCCTTCTCCAGATCCTTGAGCACGGAAATGGTGGCGCGCACCTTCCCGTTGACCTGAACAGCAATCTCTACCTCCGCTTCCACGGTCTTTGCCTCGTCATATTCCGGCCAGGAAGTCTGATAAACTCTTCCGCCAAAGCCGGCAGCCTGCCAAAGCTCTTCCGTGATATGAGGCGCTACAGGATTTAACAGCGTCAGCAGCGTTTTGTATTCTCCTTTTGTAACCGCATTCTTTTTATAAAATTCATTGATCAGCGCCATCATGGCGGCAATGGCGGTATTATATTTTAAGTTTTCATAATCGCCGGATACCTTCTTGATGGTCTGGTGCATCTTTGTCTCCAGCTCCCCGCTGTATCCGTCATCCTCTGTCAGCATATCCTGCAGTTTCCAGACCCTCTCCAAAAATCTGCGGCAGCCCTTTACGCCGTCTTCACTCCAGGCCGCGCTTAAGTCAAAGGCACCGATGAACATTTCATAGGTCCGCAGGGTATCCGCCCCGTATTCCCTGACAATATCGTCCGGATTCACCACGTTCCCTCTGGACTTGGACATCTTCTCTCCGTTGGAGCCTAAAATCATGCCGTGGCTGGTCCGCTTGCTGTAAGGCTCGGCGCAGGGCACCACCTTCTGGTCATAAAGGAATCTGTGCCAAAAGCGGGAATAAAGCAGATGCAGAGTAGTATGCTCCATGCCGCCGTTGTACCAGTCCACCGGCATCCAGTATTCCAAGGCTTCCTTGCTTGCCAGCGCTTCCTTATTATGAGGATCCGTATAACGCAGGAAATACCAGGAGGACCCTGCCCACTGAGGCATGGTGTCCGTCTCCCGCTTTGCGGGACCGCCGCAATGAGGACAGGTGGTATTTACCCAGTCCGCCATGGCCGCCAGCGGCGACTCACCGTTGTCGGTAGGCTCATAGGATTCCACCTCCGGCAGCTGCAGGGGCAGCTCACTCTCATCTATGGGCACAAATCCACACTTTTCGCACTGCACAATGGGAATGGGTTCCCCCCAGTAACGCTGCCTGGAAAACACCCAGTCCCGAAGCTTAAAATTGGTCTTTCTGTGGCCGATCCCTTTTTCCTCCAGAAAGGCAATAATCCTCTCCTTGGCATCCGCTACAGACAGGCCGTTCAGAAAATCGGAATTGACCAGCGTCCCCGTGGCAACATCCGTAAATACCTGCTCCTGCACGCTGACAGGACTGCCTGCAACCACCTCGATAATAGGCAGGCCAAACTTCTTTGCAAACTCCCAGTCTCTCTCATCATGGGCGGGAACGGCCATGATGGCTCCCGTCCCGTAGGTCATCAGCACATAGTCCGAAATCCAAATAGGAATTTCCTCTCCGTTCACGGGATTGGTGGCGGTAAGTCCTTCAATCTGCACACCTGTCTTGTCCTTTGCAAGTTCCGTCCTCTCAAAATCAGACTTTTTGGCCGCCTGCTCTCTGTAAGCGGCAAGCTCTTCGTAATTACCGATCTCATCCTTATACTTGTCAATTAACGGATGCTCAGGGGACACCACCATGTAGGTAGCACCAAACAGGGTATCCGGCCTGGTAGTATAGATTCGGAGCTTATCTTCCTTTCCGGTAATAGCGAAATCCACCTCCGCACCGGTGGATTTGCCGATCCAGTTTTTCTGGGATACCTTAACCCTCTCAATATAATCCACCGTGTCAAGGCCCTGGATCAGCTGATCCGCGTACTCCGTAATTTTCAGCATCCACTGGCTCTTTACCTTGCGGACCACCTCGGCACCGCAGCGCTCGCAGACACCGTTTACCACCTCTTCGTTGGCAAGTCCCACCTTGCAGGAGGTACACCAGTTGATAGGCATTTCCGTTTTATAGGCAAGCCCTGCCTTAAAGAGCTTTAAAAAGATCCACTGAGTCCATTTATAATAATCCGTATCCGTGGTATTGATCTCCCGGTCCCAGTCAAAGGAATACCCCAAGGCATGAAGCTGTCCCTTAAAGCGCTCCACATTGTTCTTCGTTACGATCTTCGGGTGAATATGATTTTTAATGGCGTAATTCTCCGTGGGCAGGCCGAAGGCGTCCCAGCCCATGGGGTAAAGCACATTATACCCCTGCATTCTCCGCTTTCTTGCCACAATGTCCAGCGCCGTATAAGGCCTAGGGTGCCCCACATGAAGCCCCTGCCCCGACGGATAGGGAAACTCCACCAACGCATAATATTTAGGCTTTGAATAATCATCGGAGGTCTTGAACGCCTTCTCATCATCCCAGACCTTCTGCCATTTTTGCTCCACCTCATGATGGTTATAAGGTACTGCCATTTTTCTTTCCTCCTTTTGACATCCTATCCAGTGTGCCGAATCGTTCATAATTCTTCGCCAAATGACTTATCTGAATTTCAGGGCACACTGTCCGCATATAGAAAGCCCTCTCGTCCGCATAGAGACGAAAGGGCTTTTTTCCGTGGTACCACTCTACTTCATGTGTTTTTCCGAGCCGAAACTTAGATTTTCACACATGCACTTTAGGATAGATAACGGTATCTGCCGCCTTTTCCTACACACGCACAGGCGCACGCTTCCGAAAAGGAACTCCGAGGCCAGTTGGGGAAATCTTTCTGCCGCCTCGCACCGCCCGGCGGCTCTCTGAAAGTCCGAAATCCTTAATATTCCTCATCAATGTCTATTGATATTCTGTTAAAGATAACGTTTATTTTAACCTGTTTTCAAACTCCTGTCAAGAAATTTTGAATTTCCCGGTATCAAAAATTAACGCCGGCAGTAAGGGTACCAGAAAGAAAAAATATAATACATATCTCACCAGTGCAATGGGCCCTAGCAAAACCGTCAAATAAATCAAGCCTGTGGGCGCAAAAGCAAAGGCCTGCCTTCCGTTTCCCGTCAGTATCAGATATATTGCAAGAAACGCATAGCACCAATGCCAAAATCCCATGGAAAACAGCATGGATACGACCGGAAGCTTTTGCTGGTAAATCTCCAGCGAGCACTTCCTGTAAAAGTTCTCCAGCCTCGGCAGCAGATGAATTCTCTCTCCGGGCCGTTCCGTTTCAAAAGCAAAATAGGAACTGTCGCCATACACAAGGCTGGATATGGTCTTTCCGCTATATCCGTCCGGCACCGTATCCGGATACCAGTAACCATATGTATTTGCCAAAAAGGAGTTGACATAGATGTCCGGATGCTTTATGCCCATAGATGCCCAAAGTGAAATGTATTTTCCGGGATCGTTTTTAAAATTATCCTCCAGAAAATTTACCTTCACATTATCCGCCAGTTTGGGATTATACTTTTTCAAGATAGGCTCCGGCAGCAAAGTAAACAGAGTTTCCTTCTCCTGCTCCGTAAATGAGTCTGGAGCCTGCGCATATGTTCTTGCAAGCTGCTGCATGGGTACGCATAACATTTCCGCAAGTTCCCCCGGCATAAAGTGAAAAACCTTTCCAAGCAGGCCGGTGGATACTCCAAAAATGAAAAAGGCAGCCATAATTGTCAGTATCCACTTTTTCCAATATTTTCTGTACAACATGGCAAACAAAATAAAAAATACTGCAAGCGCATAAAGCCCGTTATTGCGAAATGCTAAAATCAGAAAAACCGCTGCCGCAAAGCAGATCCGCTTACTCTTCTTCTGCCAGAAGGCTTCCGAATCCCGGCCCATCTCCAGAAGCAGCGTTGTGAAAAGCACCACGCCGCCGGAAAACATGCTGTCCTTGGTAGAACAGCAGACAAACATGCTGACAGTGGGAAACAACGCCAGAAAGCATATACTGATGATGCGGATCAGGCGCCTTACTCCGATTTTATATAAAAAACTCATCATATAGGAAAAACAGGCCGACATTACTGCCATCTGAAAAAGAATATAACAGGCGATCCCTACATTGTATGACTTTGTTATATAGTGAACTGCCCGAATGATCCAGCCTAAAAGAATTACATGAAGCACCGGATGATGCGCGGAATATTTTCCGGTAAAAACCATGTAGACCTCCGTTTCCGCATCATACGTGAAAAAACCGGGAAATGAGGCCAAAAAGGGAATCATATATGCCAAAAATAAAATCCCCCACAGACAGAAAAAGTATTTTTTCCCTTTCACACATTCTTTCCCTGAATCCGCAAGGCACTTTTTCCTGCTTTGGCAGCTCTCAAGACTTTTGATCGTCCATGCCAGCATCGGCGCCGTGGCCAGTGCCACCACCAGGGAAGACAGCCAGAGCTTCCAGTCGGCAAAATCTACCTGCCCACAGCGCTCCAGACTCGCGCCTGCCGCCATGCTTCCCCAAAAGCAGAACGAAAACGCAAAGCAGGGGTTCAGTATATCCCCTATACGCGAAGCGTTACCTCCCCCCGCAAAAATTCGCTTTAAAGCAAAAGCAATCATCACAAAATAGAAAAACGACATCACGCTATTGGCATATACAATCCACGCCTCTCCCGTATTCACACAATACTTTATACCCATGGCCGCCAGCAGGCCTAATGCCATTATAAAACTGGTATTTCCCCAAGGCAGTCTTCTCACTTTTTATCACCCTCACATTTCCGCAGCCGGTCACTATATGGCCCGCTTCAGTTCCCGGCTGCTTAATATCTAATGCGGGCCGTTTATCCCGGCCCGCATGTAAATTAGACTATATTTTCCTACCGCCTCTGGCGGCAGTACCAGCTTTACCAGCACAAACCAGTCCCATAGAACCAAAGTTGAGTCTTTTCAATCTTAGAAATTCTTTTCGCCTTTTATTCCTCGCCGTCGCTCTCCGCTACTTTAGCCGCCCTTGCAGCCACTTCCTTTTCCTGTACGTCGGAGGGTGCCTGCTCGTAACGAACAAACTCATATGCGTATTCTCCGCGGCCTCCGGTCATGGAGCGCAGATCCGTGCAGTAACCAAACAGACAGCTCACGGGAATCTCTGCTTCCACCACCTGCTTCCCGCCGGGTGCGGGATTCATGCCTAAGACACGCCCACGCCGCTTGTTCAGATCACCCATAACGTCCCCAGTGTATGCGTCGGGAATAGTCACCTTCAGGCTGGCAATAGGCTCCAGCAAAACAGGATGTGCCTCCATGAATCCCTTCTTGAAGGCCTGTATTGTAGCCATCTTAAATGCCTGCTCAGAGGAATCTACCGGATGGTAAGATCCGTCGTACAATACCGCCTTAACGCCTACCACAGGATATGCTGCCAAGGGCCCTTTCAGCACGGATTCCTGCAGACCCTTTTCCACGGCCGGGTAATAGTTCTTGGGCACCGCTCCGCCTACTACCTCCTGCTCAAACACATAAGCCTGCTCCAGATCCTCGGAAGGGCTGAAACGCATTTTCACATGACCATACTGGCCGTGCCCGCCGGTCTGCTTTTTGTACTTGTACTCTACATCCGACTGCTTCTTAATCGTCTCCCGGTAAGCTACCTTGGGTCTGGAAAGCTCTACCTCCACCTTGTATTCATTTAACAGTCTGCTGACAATGATCTCAAGATGCTGATCTCCCATACCGTAAAGCAGAGTCTGACGATTTTCCGCATCGTTTACGGTTTTCATGGTAAGATCTTCATGGCCGATTTTCTGCAGAGCCTGGGATATTTTATCCACATCCGCCTTGTTCTTGGGCTTATAACGCATGTATGTATAAGGTGTAGAAAGCTCAAACTTACCGAACTTGATGGTGGTAGCCTTGGTGGAAAGGCTGTTGCCGGTTCTGGCTGCCGTCAGCTTTGCCAGGGCGCCGATGTCCCCTGCATGAAGCTCTGGCACCTCGATTGGCTTATTACCCTGAAGTACATAAATTTTACCCACCTTCTCTTCAATATCCCGGTCCACGTTATAGATCATATCATCCGTCTTCAACACACCGGAATTCACCTTAATCAGGGAATACTTGCCGATAAATGGATCCACTACGGTCTTCCAGATATACGCGGATTTTGCCTTGGAGAAATCATAGTCAGCATTATAAATCTCGTTGGTTTTCATATTGATGCCTGCCACCTTGCGGTTTTCGGGGCTGGGGAAATATTTTACAATATCATCCAGCAGCGTGTACACACCCTGGCACAACACATTTGACCCCATTGTCATGGGAACAATACTGCAGTCGCACACATTGGTCCGCAGTGCCGCCCTGATCTCCGCCTCCGAAAAGGTCTCCCCGCCGAAGTAACGCTCCATCATCTCTTCGCTGGTCTCCGCCACAGCTTCCATCAGGGTATCCCGGCAGATCTGCAGATTTGCTTTATTGTACTCCGGTATCTCGCAGGGCACTACTTCCTTACCCTGCCAGCGATTTCCTGTCTCTGCGATCACGTTGACATAACCCACAAACTTTTCACTTTCACGAATCGGCAGATTAAAGGGTGCCATCTTCTTGCCGTAGGCGTTCGTCATATCCTCCACCACCTGACGGAAAGAGGCATTATCAACATCCATATTGGATACGTAAATCATTCTCGGCAGTTTATATTTTTCACAAAGCTCCCAGGCCTTCTGGGCTCCCACCTCGATGCCGGCCTTGCCATTGACCACGATGATGGCGGCACCCGCAGCGCTGACCGCTTCCTCCACCTCACCCACGAAATCAAAGTAACCGGGAGTATCCATGATATTAATCTTGTACCCTTCCCATTCGATCGGAACAACGGAGGTATTGATGGAGAACTGACGCTTCTGCTCTTCCTTGTCATAATCGCTTATGGTATTCTTGTCAGACACCTTGCCCATTCTCGAAGTAATTCCGGACAGATAAGCCATGGCCTCCACCAGACTCGTCTTGCCGCTCCCGCCGTGACCTAACAGCACCACATTGCGAATCTTGTCGGTTGTGTAAACTTTCATATAGGTTCCTCCAATTATGCAGTATTTTGGGCATTCTGGTACATCCTGAAAACGGACTGCAAACTCCCATATGAACATTTTACTAAACAATTTACTATTTTACAAGCTATTGTTATAATATTTCGCATTACTTTCCTATAATTTCTCCAATATCCTCAAAAGCGCATCGTGTGCCAAGGTAAACGCTTCCTCACCGGAGAGCTTTTCTCCGATCCTGCCGCCTCTTTCCAGAGAAGAAAAGCCTGTAAACTCCGATAAATGCGGCTCAATGGAAAGGTAACCGCCATACCCGTCCGCTTTCAGCCGGCCCAAAATTTCAGCCACATTGCCGTCTCCCTCCCCTGCGGGGACCACGCTTCCATCCTGAAACAGCGCATCCTTGACATGAATATAGGCGATATAGGGCTTCAGCATCTCATAAGCCTCAAGTGTGTCCTGACCGGCCTGCACAAAATTGGCAAAGTCAAACACCGCCTTAAAATGCTCCCCTGCAAACTGTTTCAAGATGTCCAGACATTCCGCCGCCATCTCCCCGTAAATATCCTTCTCGTTCTCATGAAGCAGGACCACGTCATTCGCCGCTGCATAATCGGCAAACTGTCCCAGTCGGTCCATGACCTCATCCCGCCAGACAGGAAGCCACGCCTTGCCTGAATCCGTCTTTCCCCCGCATGAGTTCTTTTCCGCCGGACCGTAAAAACTGAACATGCGTATATTGGGTGTTCCCATAATATGGGCCAGCTCCACCGTATGCCTGAATAATTCCATATGAGCATCAAAATCATCCGTAATCCGGATCTTCCCTAGGGGAGATCCGATTGCCGAAAGGGAAAAACCTCTGTCATCCAGACGCCGCTTAAGCTCTCTGGCTTCCGCCTCCGAGTATCTTTCGAGGCCTCTGCCATCCACGCCGCGCATTTCAATATGGTTCATGTGCAGTTTTTCCATTACCTGCATCTGCTGATCCAAAAGTGAATCAATCTCGTCCCCAAAGCCTGTCAGTATAATATTATCAAACATGTTTCCTCTCCTCTTCTTTCTATCTACATAAGAATTGCAAAAAGTCAGATCCTCAGGCGGACTAACGCAATTACCCGAAGCAATTAATATGTCCCCGCCGTATCAAACACCACGCCGCTTCCTGTCTTTTTCCGGGAAACAGCCCGCTTTTTATTCAGCTCCTGCAGGAAAAGTTCTTCATCAAAAGGAATTTCTATCATTTTGTCCAGCCAGGCCGACAGGTGCATGGCATTGGAGAGAGTCAGCCCTCGAATTCCTTCCCTGCCCTCTGCCACCAGCGGCGTTCCGTGAAGAATCCTGCCCGCAAACGCCTTCATCACACCTATGTGCTGTTCGTTCTGCCCGTCCGTCTCCACATTCTCCAGCCTGTATTCGGGCTGGGCAAATCCCTCTTTCGAAGTTCTGCAGAAAACTCTTTCGTTTTCGCTCAGGCGGTACAGCAGGAGCTTATTGTTCTCACACACCAGCTTTCCCATCTCCAGCATAATTTCCAGCCGGTTGGTGCCTGGAGTATCTGCAGTAGAAGTCACAAAAACTCCTGTTGCCCCGTTTTCATACTCCATGTAAGCCGTTACATCATCTTCCACCTCAATGTCATGCCATTTTGCCTCATGGCAGAAAGCCCGGACCCGCACCGGCAGGCCGCACAGCCACTGCATCAGATCTAACTGATGAGGACACTGGTTCAACAGCACGCCGCCGCCCTCGCCGTCCCATGTTGCCTTCCAGTCTGCGGCATCATAGTAGCTCTGGGTACGATACCAGTTCGTAATAATCCAATTCACCCGTTTGATCTGGCCCAATTCCCCTCCCATGATCAGCTCGTGCATTTTGCGATAAACGCAATTCGTCCTCTGATTCAGCATGATGGCAAATACCTTATCGCTCTTTTCCGCTGCCTCGTTCATCTCCCGCACCTGTTTGGTATAGACTCCCGCCGGCTTTTCACTGAGGGCATGAAGGCCATGCTCCAAAGCATAGATCACCAGCTCCGGGTGAAAATAATGCGGCGTGGCAATCAGAACCGCGTCGCAGCTCCCGCTCTCAATCAGCTCCCTGCCGTCTTTGTAAACAGCCACCTCCGGCGGAAACTCCTGCCTTGCCCAATCTCTTCTTGCCTCACGCACATCGGCTGCTGCCGTCAGCCTAAGCTCCGGCACCTTCCCCTCCAAAATGCTTCTGGCATGGTTGCTTCCCATGCCTCCGATCCCAATGATTCCCAGCCTTACCTGTTCCATAATTCCTCTCTTTCCGCCGCCTTCGGCGGCACAAACACATCGTTTTTTGACGCCTTAGAAAATTTTTTCGCCTTTTGTACTTTCATATATCCTCATCATCACCCGCATGATATTTTCCGCTGATTCCAGATCATTGGCATATGGCGTTCCCTGTTCCAGACTTTGGTAAAAATCCCTGATACAGGCCGCATGACCGCTCCCCCAATAGGATTTCCCAGCGGAACGGCCTGTTTTTAACGAAAAATATGTCTCGTCTCCCTGCAGGTAACGCACCGTTACCGTTTCGTCCTCCAGACGGATACTGCCCTTTTCGCAGGCAAGCTCTATCAGCACCGGAGCATCCGAAACATAGGCCGTCGTAGCATAAAAACAGGCTCTTCTGCCTCCTGGAAATTCCAAATAAGCCTCCGCTATATCCTCCACCTCCGTCACTCCACGCAGATGACGGTTACTCATGAATGCCTCCACCCTGTCCGGCTCTCCCAGCCACCGCAGTAAGAGATCCAGCGTGTGAATGGCCTGATTGATCAGCACACCGCCGCCTTCCGTTTCCTGCCTTCCCCGCCAGTCGCTGCCCTGATAATACTCTGTCTCCCTGCACCAGGTAACAAAAGCCCTGCCCCCCTTTACCGCTCCGAGCTTTCCCTCCTTCAGCAGCTCATCCACCTTTTTCACGGACGCATTATATCTGTTCTGAAAGCATATCCCTACCCTGCCTCCACTCTCTGCCGCACGCTTCAATTCTTCAAACTGCTGTTTGGAAATTGCAGGGGGCTTCTCCATAAAAGCTGCGCCACCGCTTTCCAATACTTTCACCGCCATGGGAACATGAAGATAATGCGGCGTACAGATATGTACCACATCCGGCTGTTCTACAGTCAGCATTTCCTCGAAGTCCCTATAAAACCGCGCCCTGCCACCGCCGTATCGGTCAGCAAACTCTTCTGCCCGCTTTTCTCTGCAATCCGCAAAAGCGCATAATTCCACTCCGTCCAGAGCATCAACCGCCTGGGCGTGTACCATTGCAATTCCCCCGCATCCTACGATAGCTGCTTTCTTCTTCATAATAGTTCGTCTCCATGTTACAGATTCTAGATTTACTTTGCATCCTCCTGCCGGAACTTTCCTTGAGTATAAACAATAACTTCGTCATAAACAATACATAAATCCTACTATTTTATGACGAAATACGACTTGAAGGGATTGACTGCCATAGAAATACCTGCTATTCTGAAAACAACTCACATATCAAGTTCAGTTAAGGATTTTATACGATACGCATGGAGTTCATCATGGAAAAGCCAGTTTTTTATCCCGAAAAGGATTATGCTTACAACATTGTCCGCCGGACCGAAATCTGCACTGCCCACATTCCTCCCCATGTTCACGACGGGGTGGAACTATACCTGAGCCTGTCTCCCCTGCCGGATATACTGCTGGGAAACCGCGTAGTATCTGCAGAACCGGGAACATTGATCCTCATACCGCCTTTTTGTGTACACAGGCTTTTTGACAGAACCGACGAACTATATGACCGCTATATCTTATCGCTAAAAGCTGCCTGGCTGGACAGCCTTTTCCCCGGAGAAAACGGACAATATTTTTATCTGCGGGATTCCGAACAGCCTCTTCTGCTTTTCCCGTCCGGCTCCCTGCTGCATACCATGCAGAAGGCCTTGGATGAACTGCTCTCCTTTCAGGGAGAATGCTCCTTTTCTTCCATAAAATGCCTGATGGAATTTATGACGCTGGTGGACGGCCTTGTGAGTCTGCATGATTCCGGGAACGGGAAAAAGCTCCGTATCTCCACAACACAGCAGACCGTGACCGACATAATCCGCTACCTAGATGAACACATCGGAGAAACGGTTTCGCTCAGGGATCTCTCCAGACGGTTCACCTACAACCCGGATTATATCTCCCGCATATTTAAAAAGCATACAAATACTACCGTCAGCGGTTATATCGTACTGCGGAAAATGGCACGGGCACGGCAACTGCTGTCGGAAGGATATACCGTAACACAGGCACAGCTTATGACCGGCTATTCCAGCTATGCTCATTTTGCCCGTACCTTTAAAGAGCAGGTCGGCATCCCGCCTGCAGCATTCCGAAACTCTCACTTGAATTCAGCACGTTAAAGTGTTATAGTAAGACTTGCATAAAAGATTTGTATTGAATCATTGATCTGTAGAATAAGGAGGTCTCCCATGTCTGAACTGACCTGCGGCTTCATTGGCCTTGGATTGATCGGCGGCTCCATCGCCAAAGCCTTAAAAGAATATAATTCTCAAATCAGGATCGTGGCTTTTGATGTTAATTCCGAAACCCTCCGCCTGGCAAAGCAGGACTCAGTGGCAGATATAATCGCATCCTCTATTGACGAGAGCTTTTCGGAATGTGATTATATTTTTCTGTGTGCTCCGGTACGAAAAAATGATGAAAATCTGGCTGCCGTCAAAAAGATAATGTCTCCCAAATGTCTGCTGACGGATGTAGGCAGCGTGAAGAGTACCATCCATAATGCCATACGCGAAGCGGGCTTAGAGCACTGCTTCATCGGCGGACATCCTATGGCAGGCAGCGAGCGCACCGGCTATGTCAACTCCAAAGCCGCCCTGTTGGAAAATGCCTATTATATTTTGACTCCCACACCCTCCGTCCCCGCAGAAAAGCTGGAGGCATACCGGGAGCTGACAGAAAAAACAGGGGCGATCCCCCTGATTCTTGACTATCAAAAGCATGATTATGTTACCGCCGCCGTCAGCCACCTTCCCCATGTCATAGCCGCCGCTCTGGTAAATCTGGTGCGGGACAGTGATTCTAAGGACGGCATCATGAAAATGATCGCCGCAGGCGGTTTCAAGGATATTACCAGAATTGCGTCCTCTTCTGCCGCCATGTGGCAGCAGATCTGCCTGACCAACACGGAAAATATTTCTTCCCTCCTGCAGGCCTATATTGACTCTCTGACTGCTGTCAGGGCACAACTGGACAGCCGGGGGGAACAGGCACTCTTTGAGATGTTTGACGGCGCCAGAATTTACCGCGATTCCTTTGTCAATGCCTCCAGCGGCCCCATCAAGCGCTCCTACAGCTTTAATGTAGATATTGCCGACAAGACCGGCGCGCTGGCTCATATTGCGGCGCTGCTGGCCAAAAACGGCCTGAGTATCAAAAACATCGGCATCACCCATAACCGGGAGTCCGAGGACGGCGTACTTCTGGTGGAGCTTTACGATGAGCCTTCCATGAATGCTGCTCTACAGCTTCTGAAAGAGGCAGCCTATACCGTCCATGTCCGGCGCTGAACTTCTCCTTCCGGCATCCTTCTTTTCCATTCTGACGCAGAACTTTCTACCGCATCAGTCATTTCCGCTCTGCCGTCCCCTCTTATCCCTCTTGCCCGGTGTCAATTCTCTTTGCTGGGATGCCGGTTCTTCTTACCCCGACGGCGTTCCCTGCTCCGGTCCCGTCTGCGCCGAAAACATGCTGTAAGCCGCGCCATCATGGCACAAAGCAGCATCCCGAAAGCTCCGCCGCAGGTATCCAGCAGCACATCCGCAAAACTTCCGTAACGCCCCGGCACAAACAACTGATGAAACTCATCCAGCCCCGCGGAGCAGAAAACCCACAGCACAATCAGCAGATACAGCTTCCTGCCTTTCCTGATCCACTGGCTCCATAAAATATAAAGCAGTATCCCCATACAGGCATACTCCGAAAAATGTGCCAGCTTCCGCAGCGGATGTTCAAAATATGCCGCCAGATCCCTCATAAACCCTTCCGTCCAGTTCCTGCCGGACAGACTGTTTAACAGTTCCACACACTTTTCCGAAATCATCTGGCTTAAGGACCCCGAACGCTCTCCGTCCTGCGCCGAAAAACCAAAGATCAGTACATAAAGTGCCAGCAGCAGAACTGCCGCCGGCACCGTAACTAATATTTTCTTCTTCCGGTCAATTACACTGTTATTGCTCATTTCCATAATACCCGTTTGTATAATCTTTACTGCCCCTCACCATTAAGCTCACTGACCGTCTGGTAAGTCTCGATTCTGGCCAGATCCGTCTCACCCATTCCCACAAAAATCGCACCGTAATCATATCCGCCCGTCCTGAGCTCAATCCTCACAATCTGCAGCAAGGCGTGCAGCACCTCATGCGTCCACAGAGTAAGATGCGCCTCATACACCTCCCCGATCTGCAGGACCTCCGCACATTCAAAACCAATTCCGGATTTTGAGACATCCAGAATGTTAATGGTCACCTCTTTGCCTGTATTGCCGTCAAGTCTTTTCATGACGATCTTTGACGGCATATTGGTTCTTTTGTTTCTTCTTCTCTCATTCATGAGTGTTTCCTCCGTTCCATACCGATTTTTACCGAACAAGCATACAGTCCCCGAAACTGAAAAAACGATACCGCTCCCTGACTGCTTCCCGATAAGCAGCCAGCACGTTTTCTCTTCCTGCAAGGGCGCTGACCAGCATAACCAGAGTGGACTCCGGCAGATGAAAATTAGTGATCAGGGCATCCAGCACTTTAAAACGATATCCGGGATAAATAAAAATCTCCGTATTGCCGCTGCCTGCATGGACGTTTCCCTTTTCGTCCGCCGCACTCTCCACGGTGCGGCAGCTTGTGGTGCCCACACAGATAATACGCCCTCCCGCCTGCTTGGTTTCGTTGATCTTCTCCGCAGCCTCTTCGGAAATCTGAAAATATTCCGAGTGCATATGATGGTCTAGAACATTTTCTTCCTTTACCGGCCGGAAAGTCCCCAGCCCTACATGCAGGGTCACATAGGCAAGTTTTACCCCCTTCGCCTGAATCTGCTCCAAAAGCTCCCCGGTAAAATGCAGCCCTGCGGTAGGAGCCGCCGCAGAACCCTCATATTTTGCATACACGGTCTGGTAACGATTCCTGTCCTCCAGCTTATGAGTAATATAAGGCGGCAGCGGCATCTCTCCCAGTCGGTCCAGGACCTCTTCCCATATTCCCTGATATTCAAAGCGAATCAGGCGGTTTCCTTCGTCCGCCGTCTCCAGTACCTGTGCCCTTAACAGCCCGTCTCCAAAACTTAGAAACGCACCGGGCCTGCACTTCTTTCCGGGTTTTACCAGCGTTTCCCAGACATCCGGGCCTCTGCGCTTTAAAAGCAGTACCTCCACATGGGCTCCGGTATCCTCCTTTACCCCTAAAAGCCGCGCCGGGATCACCTTTGTATTGTTCAGAACCAGGCAGTCTCCGGCCTTTAAATAATCCGTAATCTCCCTGAAAATATGATGAGACACCGCCCCTGTATCCCGATCCAGCACCAACAGCCTGGAAGCAGAACGATCCTCCAGCGGATCCTGGGCAATTAACTCCTGAGGCAGGTCAAAATAAAAGTCACTCTTTTTCAATTCCATCCGAGCTTATCCTTTACAATTCGCAATGTTCCGCAAATACCTTATACCCACGGTAGGCCTCATAAATATCCGCCTTGCTGGTAGCTTCCCAGGGAGCGTGCATATTCAGCACCGGCACGCCGCTGTCGATCACATTCATACCGTACAGCGCCAGGATATAAGCGATGGTGCCGCCGCCTCCCACATCCACCTTGCCCAGCTCCGCCGTCTGGTAAGCAACGCCCTTATCGTCCAAAATCTTCCGCAGGTGGGCAATATACTCCGCATTGGCATCATTGGAGCCGGATTTCCCTCTGGAGCCGGTAAACTTGTTAAACACCATGCCGGCCCCCAGCCATGCCGCATTTTTCAATTCAAAACAGGAGCGGAAATTGGGGTCGAAGCCTGCGCTGACGTCGGAAGAAAGCATACAGCTTTTCGCCAGGCACCTCCGGACATTCATTTCACTGTATTCACCGGTCAGGTTCATCAGCTCTGCCACCGCGTTTTCAAAAAACTTGGATTGCATACCGGTTGCGCCAACAGAGCCGATCTCTTCCTTATCTACCAGGATACAGCAAACGGTCCTGTCCGTCTCCTTTAAATCCAGCATTGCCTTCATGGAGGTAAAAGCACAAACTCTGTCATCCTGCCCATATCCTAAAATCATGCTGCGGTCAAAACCGGCCTCCCTTGCCTTCCCAGCGGGAACCACCTCCAGCTCTGCGGAAAGAAAGTCATCCTCTTCTATGTCGTAGGTCTTTTTTAAAATATCCAGTACGCCGGATTTTACCAGGTACTTTGCTTTTTTCTTTCCTTCGTCGGTCTCTTTTTCCTCCTTGCCGAGAATAATCGGCCGGGAACCCACAATCAGATCCAGCGCCTCGCCCTCGATCACCTTTGCCGCCTTCTTCTCCAACTGCTCCCCTGCCAGGTGAATCAGCAGGTCGGACACGAAGAATACCGGATCATCCTCGTTTTCGCCGATGTTCAGCTCCACGGTGGTTCCGTCCTTTTTCACCACCACACCATGAATAGCAAGGGGCAGCGTCACCCACTGGTACTTTTTCACCCCGCCGTAATAATGGGTATCCAGATAGGCAAAAGCATTGTCTATATCCTCAAACAGAGGATTCTGCTTCACATCCAGCCTGGGACTGTCAATGTGGGCACCCAGGATATTAATTCCTTCCGCCATGGGCTTCTTTCCCATCTGAAACATCACGATAGACTTGTTCATCCATACACTGTAGACCTTTGCACCGCTGCTTACACTTCCGCCCTTCTTAATCAGGCTTTCCAGCTCCTGATAGCCCTGAGCCTCAATAGTATTCACAATAGTGTCAATGCACTCCCGCTCCGTTTTACCGTTGTCCAGAAATTCCCTGTACTCCTTACACAGCTTTTCCAGCTTCTTTTCCTGCTTTCCGTCATAATTTTCCCATGCACATTTTTTTAACATAATTATTCTCCTCTCCATCAGCTTCTCAAATCAATATCCAGATAATACTTCAAATTCTTCAATATTTTCTTGACAAAACGGTCCACGGAATCCGCCTCAAAGGCCTCTTCCCCCGGAAGGAACTGGACGGTAAAGGCCATGCTCTTTTTATCCTCCGGAATCTGTCCGCCTTCATATACGTCAAAGAGCTTAATATCTCCCACATGGGGGCAGGCGCTCCTGATTGCTTCTTCCACCTGTCCGCAGGTAACCTCCCTTCCCATCACAAGCGCCAGATCACGCTTTTCCTCCGGGAATTTAGGAAGCGGTACAAATACCTCTTTTTTATCACAAATCTCATTCAGCTTTTTCAGGTCCAGCTCCAACAGGTAGGCGTCGGTACGAAGATCCAGTTCCTCCGCCACCTCATATGCCGCCTTGCCAAGGTAACCCACCTTTTCTCCATTACAGAAAATATCCGCCGCCTGGTAAGGATGCAGGAACGTCCTGCCTGCAGGCTCGTAGGAAAAATGTCCGAACATGGTTTCCGCCAGCTTCTCCGCAATCCCCTTTAAGGTAAAAAAGCTCTCCTGCTCACCAAAAATACCGATACAGAGCGTATCCCGCTCATCCGGATATTCCTTTATGGGCAGTTCTCCTGGAATAAACACTTTCCCCGCCTCGAACAGTCGTCCGGAAAGATTTCCTTTCTTTTGATTTCTGGCGATAGCGTTCAGCATGGATGCCGACAGGGTGGTCCGCATCAGCGAAAGGTCCTCGTTAATCGGATTCAAAAGACGGATAGCCCCGCGCCAGGGATCGTCATCAGGCAGCCGCAGCAGATCCAAATCCGACGGGGAAATAAAGGAATAATGAATGCACTCATATGCTCCGATACTGCACAGCAGCCTCTTTAACTTCAATTCCTTTTTCTGCTCCCCGCTTTGGCCCCCCAAGGTAACCTTTGCTTCCGACAGGAAGGTGGGAACCACATGCTCATAGCCGTACATACGAATGACCTCTTCCGCCACATCCTGATAGGTCTCCATATCCTCTCTGTAAGCCGGCACCTGCAGAGTCAGCTCATCCCCGTTGATTACAGGCGCAAACTGCAGATTCTTTAATATGTGAAGCATTTCTTCTTCCGGCACCTGAATTCCCAGTACTTCATTTATCTTTTTCACACTGACGCGCATTTCCTCAGGATCCACGGAATTCCCGGTATTTACATCCACATGGGTACAGGACACCTTGCCGCAGTCCATCTCTTCGATCAGATGCAGCGCCCGTTTCATGGCATGGACGGTAGCATACTCATCCACACCCTTTTCATATCTGGCACTGGCGTCGGTACGCTTTCCCAGCGCCCTGGAGGTCTTGCGGATATTGTCTCTGGCAAATTTTGCAGACTCGAACATCACTTCCACCGTGGTATTCCGGATTTCGGAATTTAAGCCCCCCATCACACCTGCAATGGCTACCGGCTTTACGCCGTCACAGATCACCAGGTTATTGGGATTTAAAGTATATTCCTTAGAATCCAGGGTAACAATCTGCTCTCCCTCCGCCGCTCTCCGCACCCGGATCGCATTGCCCTCCAGATAGTCACAGTCAAAGGCGTGCATGGGCTGTCCCATTTCCAGAGAAACATAATTTGTAATATCTACAATATTGGAGATGGGTTCCTGTCCCACCAGCGCCAGTCTGCGCCGCATCCACAGCGGTGATTTACCGATTTTTACATCATGCACATAATGCCCGATGTATCTGGGGCAGAGATCGGGTGCGTCCACCGTCACGGAAAAACCCTCTTTTTTTGCCGCCGTCTCCGTATAGTCCATGGCGGGAAACTTTAACTCTCTGTCCAAAACCGCCGCCACCTCTCTGGCAAGTCCTAAAATACTCTGGCAGTCAGGCCTGTTGGCCGTAATGGACACATCAAAGATCCAGTCGTCCAGTCCCAGAAGGGGCTTCACGTCAGTACCGGGCTCCACATCCTCCGGCAGCACCAGCAGACCGTCATAGCCTGCGCCCGGATACATATTTTCGGTAACGCCCAGCTCCACGCCGGAGCAGAGCATTCCCTCGGACTCATAGCCCCGAAGTTTTCCCTTCTTGATGGTCATGGTGCCCTCTACCGTCTTATGATCCTTTCCCGTTGCAAATACTGTAGCACCTGCCAGCGCCAGCGGGAACTTTCCTCCCGTCTTTACGTTATCCGCGCCGCAGCAGACCTGAAAGCTGCCGTGGACACCGGCGTTTACCCTGCATATATGCAGATGAGTTTCCGGAATGGGCTCACACTCCTCTACCAGTCCTGCCACCACGCCGCTTATTTCCTTTCCGACCTCCGTCAGCTCTTCCACCTCGAATCCACAGGAGAACAGCTTTTTTTCCAGCTCTTCCGGCGTGATCTCAATATCCACATATTCCTTTAACCAACTAAGCGGTACTAACATTTTCTTTCCTCCGTTTCCCTTTAATTATCGTTGATCTGGCGTAATACCCGCAGATCGGATTCAAACAGAAGCTTGACGTTTCCAATGCCGTATTTAAGCATGGCCGTGCGGTCCAGGCCGATGCCAAAAGCCAGGCCGCTGTACTGCTCCGAGTCGATACCGCAGTTCTCCAGCACTTTTTTATTTACAATGCCGGCACCCAGAAGCTCGATCCAGCCCGTACCCTTGCACAGCTTACAACCCTTGCCGCCGCAGGCATAGCAGCTTACGTCCACCTCCACGGAAGGCTCCGTAAAAGGGAAGTAGGAGGGACGCAGTCGTGTGCTTGTCTCTTCCCCAAAAATTTTCTTCACAAACAGATCCAGCATACCCTTTAAGTCGCAGAGGGTGATTTTCTTATCCACCACCAGCCCCTCCATCTGATGAAACATGGGGGAGTGGGTGGCATCGTCATCCGAGCGGAACACCTTGCCCGGTGCGGCAACGATTTTAATGGGCGGCTTTTTCTTTTCCATGGTGTGAATCTGAGCCGCGCTGGTCTGGGTAGCCAGCAAAAGCTCCGGCGACAGGTAAAAGGTATCCTGCATGTCCCTGGCCGGGTGATCCTTCGGGATATTCAGCGCCTCAAAATTATAATAATCCTTCTCTATCTCCCTGGTCTCGGCCACCTCAAAACCCATGCCCACAAAGATGTCCATGAGTTGATTACGAATCTGAGTAACGGGATGCAGATTTCCTGTCTCCTTTTCTTCCGCAGGCATGGTCACATCAATCTTTTCCCGCTCATAGCGCAGGCGTAGCTCTTTTGCCTTCATCTTTTCATCCAGCTCCGCAAACTTCTGCTGTGCCCATTCCTTAAGCTCGTTTACACTCTTTCCAAAATTCGCCCGTTCCTCCGGGGCAATGTTTTTCATTTCCTTCATCATCTGCCCGATCTTGCCGGTTTTGGAATCCAGAAACTGCTTTCTCAGTTCAAAGGCTGCCGCTCTGGATTCGGCACGCTTATTCATGCCATCCAGAATCTCCTGCCGAATACCGGCAAATCTGTCACTTTTTTCACTCATTGAGCATTTCCTCCATTCTTTATTCTCGTTATGTCTTACCGCCTGTAACAGCGATACGTATCCGCAGACGTGAACTCGAATGGCTTCGCCTTCCTCGTTCGCTTCACGCTCATTTCAT
>CAJTSE010000004.1:161305-253044 GCA_910578815.1 uncultured Acetatifactor sp. | reverse complement strand
AAAAAGCAGCATAATCTTTCGACTTTTTTTGTCCAAAGTATTGACATAGGTCCAAACATTGATTTTGTTTAAAGCTGAAATTGCGCCGTTTATGATGCCTATGACCGCGTTGATCGGTGCCTTGCAGATTGCCGCGAACGTGTCAAAAATACCCTTGAAAATACTCTTTACACCTTCCCACGCCTGCCGCCAATTTCCGGTAAATACACCCGAAATAAAAGTTATCAGTCCATCGAAAACAGTCAGTACCCCGCTAATGATTGATGTAATGGTGTTTACTGCTGCGGAAATTGCGCCCTTAATTGCCCCAAACGCAACCTTTACAACCGGTACAATGATATTCATTGCTTTTTTTATGGCTCCGGCAATAAAGTTAAATGCCGCGCTTGCCACCGCCTTAAACGCCGTAATGACCGCGCCCGCCGCGCTGCAGGTGCTGCTTACCTTTTTGCCGAAAATATTTGCTATTACGGTTGCCAGTGCCTTAACCACTTTCCCGATCGCATTAAATACGGTGCTGAATATCGTTTTCAATCCGTTTATGATGCTGCCTACCCGCGTTTTAATGTTATTGATCGTTGCGCTGAATTTCTTCATGTCAACGCCGCACTTGGTTAGTACATTCTTGATCGCATTTCCTAAAGCTGTAAAAATACTTTTTACGATATTCAGATTTTTAAAGGAATTAACCGCCCCTTTTACCGTGTTGGCTATCAGCTTAAACGGTGCCTTTATGATGTTTACCAAACCGGATAATGCGCCGCTTGCTATGGTTTTCAGTCCATTCAGTGCGCCCTTCCAATCTCCGGTAAACACGCCCTTTACAAACTGCGCCACGCCTTTAAAAATTGTCTTTATGTTTTCGATCAGCGGTTTTATTGCCTGCACAAAACCGCTGATGTAGCCCTTCGCGGCACCGATCGCAATATCCCACGCACTCGCCACCGCATCAAACACGCCCGCAATTTTTTTAACAACGCTTTCCGGCAGGAAAGTAGAGAACGCGCCCACAACAAAATTTTTGATCGCGTTTATCTTTGCCTTAAATATATTTCCTATTGTATCTACAATGCCGCCTGCTGCCGTCTGAAACCCTTTTAGGGCGGTTTCTGCATCACCGCTGAATATTCCCTTTAACATTGTGCCGATGCCCTTAAATACCGTTGTAATTCCCCCGAATATCTTCTTTGCATCTTGCACAAGCCCGCCAAACATTGCCTTTATTCCCGATACTGCCGCTTTTATTACCGGCAATGCAGTATCAAAAGCCTTAGTTAATCCTTCCGCTATATCGGGCGGGAAAATGTTCTTTAGGCTGTTTCTAAAACCCTGTGCCGCATTATCCCAATTACCGGAAAATGTACCGGTAAAGAAACTTAACAGCGCATCGAATACCTGCAGTCCTTTGTCAACTGCTGTTACAATACCGTCAAAAGCTGCCACTGTGCCGCCTACAAGCGTTTCCAGTATGCCGCCCGCTTCTGCTGCACCCGCTTTTATATCGCCCGCAAATTCTTTCTTAAATATTCCTGCTACCGCCTTGCAAAAGCCGCCTATCTTCCCCGCTATGCTGCCGATCGTGTTCCCGATTGATCTAAACTTATTTTTAAACCCCTCGACCGAAAAACCCGCTTTTTCAAACGCATTTTTAAACCAATTTCCAACGCCCTGCAAAAAGTCCTTGACTTTATCCCAATTCTTTATTATCAGAAACGCCGCTAATGCGATTGCAGCCAGTACGCCGATCACTATTCCTGCAGGGCTTGTAATAACGCCCATAATGCCGCCGAAATTTGCTATTGTCTTTGTGATCGTTCCGAATATCCGTTGTGCGGTTCCTACTGCTGTAACAATCTTTCCGAAAATCATTACTACCGGACCGATCGCCGCCGCAATACCCGCCCACTTTACAATGTTATCTACTTGCGCCTCACTCAAACCATTTATATAATCTGCTGCCGTCTGAAACCATGAAACCGCTTTTTTTATGTACGGCAACAGCTTATCGCCTACTGTTATCAATATCCCTTCTATTGCAGATTTTAAAAGCGTAATTTGTCCGTTTAAATTGTCAAGCATCTTCCCCGCCATTGTTTCGGCGGCTCCCTCGGATCCTTTGATTGCCGCTGTCAGCTTGTCAAAATCTTCTGTACTTGCGTTTACAATCGTCAAAAGCCCCGCCATGCTTTCCTTGCCCGCTAAAGTGGTTGCCGCTGCTGCTTTTTCCGTTTCTGATAATCCCGAAAATGACGATCGCAGGTTATCCATTACCTCCGCAAAACTTTTCATGTTTCCGCTGCTGTCGGTTAAGCTGATACCCAACTTTTTCATTACTGCCGCCTGCGCGTCTGTCGGTTTTGCCAAATTTGCTATTGTATTCTTTAGAGTAGTGCCTGCCATGCTGCCCTTTATACCGGCATTTCCCATAATTCCGATTGCTACGGAAATATCCTCTATGCTATATCCCATTGCGCCCGCTGTTGACGCGCAATATTTGAATGTTTCCCCCATAAGGGCAACATTTGTATTTGCATTTGATGATGTCGCCGCCATAACATCGGCAAATCTACCGCTATCCTTCGCCGCCATTCCAAACGCGGTTAATCCGTCCGTTACAATGTCCGATGTTGCCGCCAAATCTTCGCCCGATGCTGCCGCAAGGTTCATAATACCTGCGATGCCGTCCATCATATCGGCGGTTTTCCACCCCGCCATAGCCATATACTGCATAGCCTCCGCGCTCTCGCTTGCGGAAAATGATGTTGTTGCGCCCATTTGCTGCGCCTTTGCTTTTAAAATGTTCATTGCGGTTTCTGTTATATCTGTGCCTTCTTTAAATGAAAGCCCCATTTCTCCCGCTTTTTGAATTATGCCGGATATTTCATCTTCTGCCACCGCCCCCGCAATCGCCCCAACTTTAGACATTGATGCCTCAAAATCAGCGGCGGTTTTTACCGCCGCCGTTGCTACTCCCGCGATCGGGAGGGTTACTGCCTTTGTCAATGTGGCACCGGCGTTTGCTATCGTCTTACCGGCGTTTTGGATCTGCTTTCCGGCTTTTATCGCCTCATTCCCCATTTGGCGCATACTCTGTATGACTTCCCTTGAAGGTCTTGTGAAACCGTCAATAAATTGTATTGCCGTACTGATAACCCTGCCCACATTAACCACCTCCGATCGCTTTTTGTATTTCTTTGTTTTCTTCCGCTTTATCCCTCATTTCCTGCCGCATATACGCCCGCGCTACGCGCTTTTGTCCTTCCGGCAGGCTCATGTATTCAAACGGTTTCCAATTTTTAAAGCGATAGTGAAGATAATCCATGTTTACCTCTCTATCGCTTTCAATTAGTTTTTTACTTCTTTATCCGTTGTTTCTTCATCGTTAAAACCGCTTAACTTTGCAATCTCCGTTGAAATCTTGTTGATCTCGCCCTTGAAAATCTTCTTTGCCGCGTCTGCCGGTGTCGCAACGCCCAAATGCTTTAATAAAGCCTCGTCTTTCAGATCCGGATCCACGATGCCTGCGGCGGCAATTTTGGCATTAGTGGAAAACGCCCTGCCGTAATCAACCTCCCCGCTTTCATCTAACCCGCTTGCAGACAAGCCGCCGAAAAGATCGCCGTCAACCGCTTGTATGGTTACTTTTGCATCGGCTCCCAAAAGTTTAGATAACTGCCTGCTCGGTATCTCTTTGCGCTCGATCTTGTCAAACTCCTTTTTGTCTACTGCTAACAGCCTTTCAACCAAATTCATTTTTCTATTCTCCTTTATATAAAAATAAGGGCGCACCCCGCGCCCTCTGCCTCTTGGTTTCCTTGTTTAAATTGTCTGCAATAACTCCCAATCGTCAAACGTGAAACTGTAACTTTCCTCTCCCATTTTCCCCGCCTCCCAATTCGCAAGGATCAGTTTGTCAAAAAGGCAGTTATACAACGCCACGCGCTCCGCGCCTAAAGCGTCCGGATCCTTTATGTTGGAAACGATCGTGCAGGTCATCATCTTACCCCGCTTGAAATACTCGCTCATTTTCCGCATAATGGTACTGTTGATCTTATGCAGCTTGATCTCTCCCTTTAATTCTAAGCCGGTCATTTTCTGCCCCTCATTCAACCTCTGTACCATTGCGATCGCGGTTTTCTTCGGCGTAACCTCTGCTTTTAACGCCGTTACCTGCGCCAAATATTCGCCGTCAAGCCACGCCTCGCCCCATGTTCCATTTATAACCTGCTCCGGTTTAAATTCTTTCGGCATACTTTTTTACCTCTCTTTCTTAAATGTAAATCGGCATTTTAATATCTTCGATTGCATCTAAAATCTTTACATTACCGGTCAGAAACACGCTTGCGCCGGTGTCTGCGGTTATGATTTCTTCATCGCTGCATTCGTCAACATCTTTTATTGTTCCATCGTCAAGCGTTGCTTGCAACCCGCGCCCTTTCAGATAGATCCGAATCGCCTCTGCGTCCAGTCCAACCGAATAGCTGCTTACAATATCATCGCGCTTTAACTGTGCAAAGTAACTACTGATCGCCGTTATCAGCAGACACTTGTTAGAATAGGTATTTGCATACTTGCCTAAATAACTATCCTGCGCCGTCTTGACAATATCATCATTTATCATGTCCATAGCCTCAACGATCTTGATCTTCTTAAAGCTGTTGCCCTTGCCGTCAACCGTTGTAATAAAGCTATTAACGCCTCTTACCACCTTTACCTTCTCGCCGTCATAGAAGATAATAAACTCGCCCTTGTCTATCGGCGTGTCATTGTCCGTTAGTCTTGTGCAATCCGATAATTCCGGCAACGGTGCATAAGTGCAGGCGATCGTCATAGGCGTACCCGCGATCAGTCCGGCAATTCTCGCGCAATACTGTTCAGCCGTATAAATCGTATCTACGGTTGTTTTCGCGCCGTCCTTTCCGGTTACGGTTTCCGTCTTGATGCTCTTTTCGGTTGTGAAATTGATGATCCCTTCGTTGTCTGCTGCCACGTTCGGCAAAACCGCCTTGATCTTCTTTTTCTTGGTTCCCCTCATGGTTTTAACCCATGATGCAATGTCCTCCCCTTTGCCGTCCGTTTCTACTGTCGGGATTGCCAAATAGTCAAAACGGATCGTTTCGGCTGCGGTCATTGCCTTTTTATATCCGGTTTCTACTGCTGCCGTTTCTGCATCTTCCGCAATCCCCATACAGTACACAAGCACTTTCTTAGGTGCATTTGTGTAGCCGATCATTGCCAGTTTTACCTGCTCCACTGTCGTATCAGACAAGCCCTCCGGTATGTCGCTTTCAGTTACCACCGTTGCCGGATTGATCGCAGGTGCCGGTAACGTGTCTTTTACCCACAACATGACGATCCCCCGCTCGCCTCTCGTAATTGCCGATATTCCTTTTTCAATAAAACTAATGTCAATACTTGGTGCGCCCATTCTTTCAGCCTCCTTTTTAACCTTGCGTAACCTCTACGCCTATTTCCCTTGCTATCGGTGCCGTATCTTCCTTTTGCGTGTTTTCCTTGTAGTCAATTTCAATGCTAATCTGCAAAATGTCCTGATACTCCCCGATATAATCATGTGAAAACTCGCCCACTGTCAGCCTGCGATCCTCGACACAAAAAAACAGCCCGAAAAGGTCTTTTATTTCGTCCACCTTTTCAAGCTGATCCAATTCGTTTTTTGCCGTCTGAAAATATGTTATCTTGACCGTAAAACCTCCCTTTGTGAAATTCTTTGTTTCTGCCCTGCTGCCTCTGTCTAAAATCTCTGTGAAAAAGCAAGGCGCATCATATCCCTCCCTAATCTCTTTCCCATAGATTTTATATTGTGGCGGCGGGTATCTCCCTTTTAACAATCCATTGATTGCCTTTTTAATCTCTACGAATTTAATCTAAATCACGCTCCTTTAAAATATCATCTACCATGTTTTCAAACCGTTCCGGCACAACGCTTTCATATTCATTTCGCGTTTTTTCCATGATATGCTTACCCTCTACAAATCCCACAACCCTGCCGCCTCTCACAAGGTTGTGACCGTTTTCTATCAAATGAAAATGCCTTGCGCTATTCCACACTAAAGCCGTTGCGCCTATGCCTTCCTCAATGACTTTTGATCCGAATTTCCTTTTGATTGCCTTGTTTTTCTCACTGCCCGCTCTTTCATGCGGCTTTAATTCAGAATTTGCCCTTTTCTTTGCAGACTTTTTAAATTCCTTGCTTATATCCCGCAGGGTTTCCTTTGCCTTTTCCGGTGCCGCCCTTACTGCTGCCGTTAAATCCCTTTCCAGTTCTTCCAAACCGCTAATTTCAAAATTCATGCCCGCCGCCATGCGTTCGCCTCCAATCAAAAAGAGGCTGCGCCAATGCAGCCCCCTTGTACTATCTGTATATATCTATTCTGATGTTATATGTCGCGCAATCATGTGCATCATCATAGCCTTTTTTTATCGCGTATACTTTAAACTCGCAATCTCTGTATTCATCATAGAGGATCTTTGCTAACCCCTCTCTTATATTTCCCAAATCTGCACCGTTTGGGTGCAACACATAATACGCAGGGTTTCCTTTGTATTCCCAATGCTTTAACGATAATTCCCAATTTGGCTTTACGCAAAATATTAAATCCTCTCTTTTGCTTTCCGGATCTAAATCACATTTTGCAAAAGTTCCAACGATCACCGTATCGAAACTTTTAATAAGCTGTTTGCCGGAGGCTCGTACCCCCCCCCGAAAATGTGTTCGGTTTTTGTGCTGCCGGTGCCGGTTGTTTTCCGGTTGTCATTCTCATAAATGCCCCGATTGTATCAACCGCCCAACCGATGCCGCACAAGCCTAATGTGAAAAAATATAAGATGCCTAAACCGTATTTTTTCTGCATAAACTTATGTACGCCCAACCACCCAAAAAGCAAGGTAATAATGAAATCATTCATAGTTTGATCCTCCTAAATGTTTTTCTATATTATACCTCCCTTTTATTCGCATTGAAAGTTATTTTTTGCAAATTTTCAGTACAAATAATTTCTAACATCTCGTTTTTTTCCTTCACGTTGATAATAGAAACAATATTGAAATAGCGTCCTTTGAATTTAATAAACATATCCGGTGTAACTTCTTTATGGTATCGTGTTGTTACCTTATATGTTAATTCCGGTCTTACCCGCTGCGCCTCTTGGTACTCTCTGCCCCTTGTCGGCTCCACGCTCGCCCATACCGTCTTTACTTCTGCCAGTGCCTGCTCTGTCTGTGATAATGCGTTTTCTTTTTCTTCATACCTGCAGAATGTGATCCGTTTGTTGGTTCGCCCTATATCCATAATCCACCTACTTATTTTGTAATTGCAACATTAACGATTTTGTCATAAAACTAAAATCTTCCCCAACTCCCCCCGCAGGCGTTCTTTTTTCATACCAATAAGCTGCAAGTAATTGCAGATAGATTTTTTCAAGCGCATAATTTATCTTGCTGCCGGTTTCGTCTGTTTCGGGGTATTCTTTGCCGGTTGCATTTTTCAAATATTCCTCCGCCGAAACAATTATTGTTTCCAATAACTGATCGTCCTCGTCAATGTCAATCCTTGCATACTCTTTTACCTCATTCAGCGTTATTATTGCCATACCGCACCCCGCCTTCATAAGCGGCGGGAACCCCCGCCGCCGTTATCTTTGTTTATTTCCTTGTGCTGCCTTACTCGCCCTGCGCCGCTGCCTGCTGCTGCATGAAATCAGCCACAACCGCCGCCTTCTCGTCTGCTGCCGTTGCTGTCATTGTGTACCCTAATTGGGTTCCCAATGCAACAATCTTTTCGCGTGACAACTTTTCGATCTCTGCCTGCGTATAAATCTTTTTTTCTTCCGGCTCAATACTTGCTACGGCTGCGCCGCCGTCCGATGTTTCGATCAAATGCTCCGCCATGATGATCGCCTCCTCGTCCACACTCTGAATGTCTAAACGCTCCCTCACCTTTATACCGGTCTGATCGGTTTCCCATAGCTTGCCTGCGGTACTAGAAATGTCGATTGTCAGCGTTTCACGGTCAAAAATCGTGATCGCCTCTTTCAGATCGCCGCACACGATCGGCACCTTATAGCCGCCCGATACCGCAACACTCGGCATAGTCTTATTGCCTACCTTTTTAACCGGATATTTGCCGAATAAAAGTGTACTCATGGGTTTTGTCGGATCCGGCTGCATGATATACTTACCGTCCTTGTCCTTTAAGGTGTCCAGCCAGTTATAGCCGTCCTGATTAGTAACCACACACGCGCTTAATGCGATTGCCGGATCTAAAAGAATATTGAAAATCTTTTTCAGATCGTCCAACCCCACAACCGGCACCTCCGCATCTTTGGTAATCTCGCGGACTTTCGCAATAATCATAAAGTTTCTTGTTGCCTTTGCCTTCTTTGCGATCCACTTTTTCAGATAACCGATAATGTTTTCGGCGGTATCGCTTAAAAGTTCCTGCGTAACTTTTAAAATGCCGCCCTTTTTCTTTACCTTGTAATCAATTTTTTCAAACTGCGGCGTTGAAACCTCCGGAAACTCTGCCGCCTCGTCCACATTGTCAAAAGGTGTCTGATCTGCGTACCGCTCAATAACCCTGCTGCCGCTTAATGTGGTTACGCGCTCCACGTTTACAAGGTTTTCCAGTGCGTCCTCCGAACGGCGCAACTCTTTAACCGCCGTTCTAATGTCCTTCGGCACCGTCAAGCCGCCGTCCTCGTCCTTGCCCTCATTCATGGAATTAAGGATCTTTTTATCCTCTGCCGACAAATCGCCCTTGCCTACTGCCGCCTTGATTGCGTTCACGAACGCGCCCGCGATTTTCTTTGTCTGATCCACAATCTTTTTCGCGGTTCCGTCTGCTGCTTTCTGCTGCATGTCGTCCAGTTTATCCTGCTCCAAATCATAAAGCAAATCAAACTGTGCCTGCAACTCTTTCAACTCGTCTTTTGCCTTTGCCGCGTCCTCGATCTTGCCCGCCTTGCAGAGATCCCGCACTTCCTGCTTTTTCGCCTTGATGCTGTCAAGCATCTTTTTCAATTCTTCATTCATTGTATTTATGCCTCCTTTATTTTGCATTAAAAAAGGACTTAGATAAAATCTAAATCCTCCAAAATTGCCGCTATCTGCTTTTCTTTGTCCTCGTCTGCTGCCGGTATCGGTATGCAGCTATCTTTGATTGTTTTTTCAAGCCTCTTTGCCAGTGCATCGGCTATACTGTCAATATCAGCCACAGGCGGCTCCGGCTTTCCTTTCAGCTTTTCCGGCAGGTTGTTATACCGTTCAAAATAATCACTTGCAGAGGCTTCCGCATTGCTCTTTTCCGATACCTCAATATCGAAAAATTCCTGCCATTCCTCGCCGTTCTTCCATGTTTCCGCATCAATCAGCGCATTTATTTGTTCCGGTGTCACGCCCTCTTTGGTATGCTGCATATAGGTGTTTAAAATAACCTTTTGGCAACCGTCTAAAACATCTGCCTCCTTCCTCATATCGTCCGCGTTGCCCCATGTGATACTGCTTGGCTTGTGGATCATCATCTGCGCGTTTGCCGGTATAATGATCCGATCTCCCGCCATTGCTATAACGCTTGCAATGCTCGCCGCCAACCCCTCAACATAAACGGTTATTTCCGCATTGTGCCGCTTTAAGATATTGTAAATGGCGATGCCGCCGAATACCGATCCGCCGCCGCTGTTGATATGCACATTGATTTTTGAAACGCCGTCAAGCTGATCCAAAAAGTCCTGCACGTCTTTCGGGGCTTTATCTTCGGGATAATACTTTTGCCATTCCCCCAAACTCTCGCTGTTTATATCCCCGAAAAAGCAAAGATCCGCCGCCGTTTCCGTTTCGTTGCGGATCTCAATGCTGCCAACTTCCCTATATCGGTTGTTTTTGTCTTTCTTTTGTAATTTTAAAATTTTCGCCACCTTCGCCGCCCCCTTCCTCTTGGTCTTTCCCGATGTCTGCAACCTTGATGTAATTTCCGTTGCATATCAGATTATCGCCGCCTTCCATGCGCGGCTTGTTCATAAATGATCGCGCCTCGTTTGGCGTGTATATGCCATTCTGCACATATCCGGTTAAAATTGTGGCTTGGCTTTTTGCATCGGTACGCAGGATCACATTCTCATTAAATTTAAAATGTTTCCCCGCTGCCGTTTCGCTCGGCTCCAACAACTTATAGTTTATTTCCTCCTCATACTGCTTTAAAATATATAATTCAGTGTCAATATAGAAAGAAATGTTCTGCATTTCGCTGTTGGCATAGCTGCTTTTCTCATAATCGTTTATTTGGTTCGGCTTGATACCGAACGCACCCGCAATCTGCAACGCGCTATATTTTTTCAACTCGAAAAATTGGCTGTCTGTCAGCTTGATATTAAGCGGCTCTAACTTCATTCCTATCGGTATCGGTATGAATTTACCGGCATTGTTCGCGCCGTTGGCATACTCCTCCAGTCTTGCGATCAACTGTTTTTCCAGTTTCGGGGATAAATCGCCGGTATACTGCAACGCCGCCCGCGCCGTCAAGCCGCCTTTATAAAGGTTGTTCATAAAGTTTTGGCTTTCTAAACCGCCCTCTATTGTCAATTTCAGAATATCCCGCACCGGTGCGCCGGTCAGTCCGTCAAATGACATTGATGTTTTAAAGTGCATCACATCACTTGACGGAAAACAATAGCTTTCGCCGCTGTATTTATCCGTATACCAATAGTAAACATCGCCCGCCGCACCAAATACGCCCTTATCATCTACTATTACGGTTACATCGCTTGACGGCATGATCCATAAATTTTTTATTTCTATGTCGCCGCCGTATTTTTTCCGTTTAAATTCCCTTTGGATCCATACATAAGCGTTTCCGTAATGGTTCCGGTTGTTTTCCACCGTTCCCCAAAATGTCGTTGGTGTCATTTGCGGGTTTGGGCGCGTCCTTAACAGATTATACGCCGTATTTGCGCCCGCCTCCTCGATCCCCCGCTCCGTCTGCTGATAGAATTTGATCGGCATCTTCCCCAATGTTTCGGACAACATTTTAAGGCAGGTAAAATAGGTTACTTCTCCTAAAACTTTTTTCGGCGTTCCCGATATTCCCAACCATTCTAATAACCGCTCATCATCTGCGCCTGCTGCCGGTCTTATTGTTTTATTAAAAAATTTTATGATTTTGTCAAATATCCTCATTCGCCACTTGCACCTGCCTCCTTCTCAAACATTTTTAAATACGCCTCTACGCTTTGATCTGTTGTTATTTCCTCAACCTCTACGCCCATTGCTACCTTGTGGGCGCAAACGGTTGCATCGCAGGGATCTATCCGGTTTTTCTGTAACATTTTATCTATCTTTATTTCGCCAAAACTGTTTGGCTCTGATAAAATAGCGTCATTCATGGATCTTGTTAATAGCTTGTTGCGCTCGTCATACTCTATATTGTGCGCCTTTACCTCTAATTGGAAATCTATGGTTGCATCGTTTAGGCTCCTTGCGCTCTGCTTTATCTCCACCAAATCACAACCGAAATCTTCAAGATCTAGTAAAAACGCGCTCGCATTGTGGGGATCGTATGCGATCGCCGTTAAATCTATCTCGTATGTGTCAACCAATGTATGCAGGTGCGCTAAAATCGTTTTGTAATCGGTCTTTATGCCCGCCGCCGCTGTCGTCACTGTAAGTAGCCCTTCCTGCTCCCAAATCACATACGGCGCGTTGTCCTCTTGATCCATGTGTTCTTGCATACGCCGCTTTGGTATGAATGAATGGGAATAGATATAATATTTCTTGTCGCCGGTCTTTTCGTCCTCATAGGGAAATTCCAAAACAAGCGATGTAAGATCGCCGCCGCTTGACAGATCCAAACCGCATATTGCTTTCTTTCCTCTGAAATTTTCCAGTGTCTTTTTGCAGCCGCACTTTTCCCATTCTGCCAAATCAATAAACGCGGTTTCCGCGTTCGTTACCCAAATGTTTAGCGATTTTGTCATAAAATCGCGTAATTCCTCGCCGCCCATTGACTTGGCTTTCTTTGCATCTTCCTGCATCTGCGAAACCAATTCCGGATCGTGTCCGGTCAGCGGGCAGCATTTGATCCAGTTTTTCGGATCCCAAATGTTATCTTTTTCGTCCATTTGGGCTATATAAATAAATTGCCGCTCGTTTGTGTCAATTCCCCTTAACACTCGGCGGCAATACTTGAATAACTCATAGCAGGGCGCGTTCAAATTGAAACCCGCCGTTGTGATAACCGAAATAAGCGATTGTTTTAACTTCCTTGTGCCGCCTTTCAGCAGCTTATACATTTGGTTATCCTTGTGCGCGTGGTATTCGTCTACAATGCCTAAATACGGTCTGAAACCGTCTATTGACTTTGTATCTCTCCCCAATGCCCGAATGACCGTATTTGTAATTTTTCCGGTTATCTCGCTTTTGTAGTCCTTTATATCAAACAATTCCTGCAGGTCTGCATCGGCATTTATGAATTTTGTTATTTCATTTAAGACAATCCGCGCTTGATCTGATTTTGTCGCCGTACAGTAAATTTGACCGTAATTGTAATTGTCAAAATTGCTGCACTTGATACCCAAAATTGCATTTAAAACGCTTTTTCCCTGCTGCCGCGCCACCTGCACATAACTGTCAGTAAACCGGCGTTTTCCGGTTTCCTTATGCACCCAACCAAAAAGCGAACCTAAAATAAACTCTTGGAAACCGGCGCAGGTAAATTCTTGATCCCCCTCGCCCTCTGCAATCGTTAATTTGTTCGCAAGTTCTATTATGTCCTCTGCCTTTTCCGGTACAAAAATATACGGAAATGCCGGATCGTCCTTTTCCGATCTTTTCAGATCGTTTAGATGCCTTTTGAACGCAAGCCGCGCATCTTCTCCAAACTCTTTTTTGTTCTTTAGGTTTTTTTCTGCAAACTGTGATACGCGATCCGTTGTCTTTAATACCCTTGCCATACGCCTATGCGCGTTTCGTGTGTTTCATAAACTTGTTTTCGGGTTTATCGTCTTTTTCCTTCGGTATCACTAATTTGCACCGGCTTGAAATTGTCAAGCCTAATTCCCTTGCGTTCTCATTGCAGGCTTTCATAAGCCTATTTTGAATTTTGGAAAGATAATTGTACTGCGCGTATTGTTCCGCAAGCTGTGCATCTTCCGTAACCATGCTTTTCTTGTCCGGCAAAAACTTTATTTTCTGCAACTGCTTTGTAACCTTGATATACTCCGTTTCTGCCCTTATGTACCTTGCCAGTACATCGCAATCCAAATTTGACATGATCTTTAATTCGATTAACTGTTTTGCCAGTTCCTCGAATTTTTCCCGCTCTTTTTTCAATAAAAATGCGGGCGGTTTTACATTGTCTGCCGGTGCCGTAACCTCTGATTGCTTGCGCTCTGTGTATTCCTCGATCGTCAAGTGTTTTCGCCCTTTTGCGGCGATCAAGTCGATCGGCTGCCTCGGTCTTGCCATGCCCCGCAACCCCCTTTCCGAAAAATGTTCATTTAGGGAGTTTTTGCGTAAATTTAGGGGGGCTGCGGTCTTGGCAGGAACGGCTCAAAACTTTTTTGCACCCCCTACCCCGCAAGCCTCCGTTTATACTCTTGTATGCACTCCCTTAGTGTCTGCTGCATCGCTGCCTTCCTTGCAGCGTCCTTGTATGCCTTGCTTATCATGCTATGCGTTGCCTCTGATATGCTGATAAGGTTATCCATATCGCACCGCTTGGAATAGTCCTCCATTAACTCCACAATATGATGCACTGTGTCAGCCGGTACAATCCTGCCCTCCATGATATACAAATAAATATCTATGTTTGTATCTCTCGCCAACGCCCGCGCCCTTGCTGCTTTCCATTCTGTGCTATTGTAAAAGTCTTTCGCTGTCTGGTTGCGGCAATGTGCATCATATTCTTTATGCCTCTGCCGGTTCTCTGCTGTCTTTCCTACCGTATGCGCCGCGCAATACTTAACGCCCTGCGGTACTAACCGATTGCAGCCGGTTCTATTGCAATATTTCATTAACGCCATGCGCCCGCCTCCGTATATAGAAATAGCGCGGCATGATCCCAAACGGAAACCGCCGCGCTTTAATCTGCATAGTTTTGAAATTGTAAAGATTATAACATAGTTAAACGGACTTGTGAAGGGCGGCAAATCGGGCGTGTTGTCAAGCCCCTTTTCTGCCCGCCTGCGCCTCGTATGCGCCGCAAATACGCGCTTTTCGCCGCCCATGCTATACCGCATCGGATCCGAATAAAAAAATCGCCATATCGCGCACAAGCGCGTTTTTATAATTCCTTACGGTCTTTTCGTTCAGATTGTCATTATAACCCTGCTGCCCGCTCAAAATATCCGCTATTTCCTCAAACGTGTAAACTTCCTCCGTCTGCTTTCCGTTCTCGGTTATCTTCTTGCGCTGCAAATACCGCATCTGTATAACCTCATAGCCCTTTTTGCCCTCAATCTTTTTCAATGCCTTTTCTATGCGTTCCACATCGTTTTTACTGCGCCGGTATGATGCAAGGCGATCCTCCAGTAATTGATCCTCGTCCGGCTTTTCCACTCTGTTTTTAGAGTATCTAACCACGCTGCCGCTTTTCTTTTTGCCGATCATGCCTAAATATGCCTCCTCGTCTGCAACGTGTTCTTTTAAGATACTGAAACAATAAAGGATCTTTTCAGTGTTTTTAAATGCCTCGTCCTTCATTGCCTTTTGCCGCTCCAACCATGATATGCTATTCATTTTCTTGAATACCTCGTCAATGGTTATCGCTATTGTTTCCTTTACCTCTTTTGATACCGCCATGTTAGCCTTCCTCCACTTCTCCAAAAAATTCAATATATTTTTCCGGCTCATTCTCACCGATTTTTCTTTTAATATCCTTTTGATCCGGTACTGTTATTTTTTTGTCTGTTACATGGTGTATGAATATTACGCCTTTTTCTGTTATGTAGATCTCTTTTGCCTCATATCCAAAACCATTTTTTATACCACAAATTTTCTTTGCCTTTTCTGTGTCAAATAGCCTCGTTTCCTCTACTTTCTTATCGTCTATCATGGTTGTGTATGTCAGAATTGCCTTCAAGCCGTTTCGCCTCTCTTTCCTGCTGCCGCAATAATAATTTTGTTCGGAAATCTTCAACCGCTATATACTGCCTGCGCCGCCTCTCTGCCGGTGTAATAAAAGCTGTGTGAATTTCCTTTAGTGCCTCTGCCAGTTCTAACGCCGGTTTCTTTACCTGCTCCCACAAGTTCAGTATGGCAGCTTTCAGCCGTTCAAATATTGCTATGATTGTTTCCTTGTGTTCCATGATCCGCGTTGCCGTCCTTATGCCGATGCCGCGCGGCGGGTTGAAACCGAAACGCTTTTTAAATGCTTTCTTTTTCTGCCGTCTGTTCATTTTCTGCCTCCTTTTCCATGTGTCTTAGTAATCTTGTTTTGAAACTTTCAGCCACTATATGCCTTCTGTGCCGTTTTTCTTCTGGTATGGTAAATGTTTTCCATTTCTGCCCCTTTTTCATTATCTTCCCCCTTTCCGCATCGCATAATAGCAATGCAGCGTTGCCCGCACATCTTCAAGCGCATCATGCGGTTTATAATTTGTATAACCGTACCAATCGGCGCAAAATCTTAATGACTTCCATTTGTAACCACCGCGCTCCGTATCTCGTTCTCCCGCTACCGGCGCAAATTCTAACATCACATCGCATATTTTAGCTTTTACTGCTGTGTTGATGCCTTTTGCTGCCATAAATGGCAAATCAAACGCTTTCAGATTGTAACCGACAATTAAACCGGCTCTTTTTAATACCTTTTCGATCTTGCGTTTCTCATGCCGGATTGACGGCGCATTTTTTACCGCCTGCCAGTTAATTTTATTGATCGCCTCTGCCTGCTGCCACGTTCTTTTTTTGTCCGGTCTGATATAGGAATTGTAAAGTGTTTTCCCTCTGCCGTTTATGATTGCCACTTGCAGGATCTCGTCCTCTATGCGGTCTAATCCGGTTGTTTCAATGTCAATGCAGATTATCCTGCCCTTACGCATTTTAACGCCCCCTTTACGCCTCGTATGTGCTTGTATCTGTCTTTGTACGCGCTACTTTAACAATTCCCTTTGACGTAATATTGATCTTGCCTTTAACGCCGTTTCCAATGTCTACGGTAATACTTTGTATGAAACCCTCACATACCGGATAAACGGCTTTATGCAGCAGGTCAACTGCTGCATCGGGCACCGTAACGCTTTTATTGTCTTTGCCGAATAATAGATCAATGCGGGCATTTGCTCTTTCTTTCTGCCCTTTCTTGTGTGCATAGATCCGCGCGTCCACACATTCGCAAGTTTCGGTTGCCAGTTCGTCTATTTCCTCTTGGCTCCATTCCTCTAATGCTTTTCGCGTTGCTACCTGCCCGCAAAATTTACAACTGCCGGTTACTGTCGTAACTCCCCCCCCGCAAGCCTCTTTTTCCCTTTTCTCCACCTGTTCATATAACATCATGCAATGCCTCCTTAATATCATTTAATCTTTTTCATGTTTGCTTTGCATTGCGGGCATACCGGCGTATCTTCTCCCGATTTATACCCGCAATTACTACATACAAAATAGCCTATCGCCCAACCGCCCGCCCCCTGCTTTACTTTCCATTCTGCCTCTATTTGTTTCTTTTTCACGCTTTCACGCCTCTTTCATATAATTTGTTTACCGCTGTCATGATCTCGGCGGCTTTCTTGGTTCCTACGCCTTTAATCTCAATCAAAACTGATGCAATGTCAGAGGGCTTGATCCTCGGTTCTGCTGCCGCCTTGCCGTCTGTGTAACCCTCGTTATACGTATTGCAAATGAAATCTTCCATTTGCTTATGATCCATGCGCTTAACCCTTTTATACTGTTCTCTGTTCAGCTTTAAACCTTTTGCCATGATTGCCTCCTTAACTCGTATACTTTTTTATTTGTGCTGCCGCCATAATGCCGAAACTCTGTTTTTCCTCATAATCGGCTTTTTCCATTTCCTGCCTCCGCTGCGCCTCTAAATACGCCTCTTTGGTTATCTCTGCCACTTTCGCCTGCTGCCATGCTGTCACATACGCGCCCGCTTTCTGTAATTCCTCTAATGGTGCCTCTTTGTACTTCTCATACTCTTTTAACATCGCGTTACCGGCTCCCATTTCCTGCAATATGCGGTAATTCGCATTGTATATATAGGCACTAACCATTGTTTGAAATAATTTGAATGGATTATCTTTCATATACCGGCACCCCTCTATCGCATGAAATAGGCTCCCGCATTTCTCCCCGCGTTCTAATCGCGCATGGTTCCAACCCTAAAATTACATAGCCTTCTTTGCAATACTCTGTGTCAGACAGAATATAAACAATTTTATGCAACGTGCATTTTCCGGTGTAACACTCGCCGTTCCATTCATTCAATGCCACATAATCGCCGGGGCTATATGGGCGGTCATTCTTTCTTACCTCAAACCCCTTTATGCCTGCTGCCGATGCCTCAAAATATGCCGGTGCCGTTTTCAGTGCATGGATCATAAGCTGCCTCCTTTCAAAATAGGCTTAATTGCCCGCTACATTCTTTTTGTTTTGGTTTTCTCGGTGTATAGCCCTTTTCATTTTCTCCAAACGCATCTATCGGGTTCAAATCAAAAGAATTGCATTTGTTTACGCTCTTTGCGCGTTTTTCGCTTATCTCTTTGTTTAACTCGGTGCAATAGATACCGTTTCCGGTTACAAGAAAAGTGCAATACCTGCAATACTGCGCCATATACCCTCCTAAATTATGATAATGGTATCTTTTCCCGCTGCCGCCTCTATCTCTGCTGCCATGCCCTCGCTGATGCCGTATCTCGCGCCTATAATAATTGTGCCGCAGGTGTTCAGAATGTCTTTACCGGCTTTCAAACCGCGCCGCCGCTGTGCCGGTATATCATCGTTTAATATCTGCGGTAAATATAAGTGTGTGGCAATCGGTGTATAGCCTAATTCCAACGCTACGCGGGTTATGTGCCGCGCGTATGCAATATTTCGGATCCGCTGATATGTGTTGCCTCTGTATGGGCTGCATATATAAGCTAATTTATTTTTCACTGTATACCTCCTTCGGGCAGCAGGGTTTTATGCCTGCTGCCTCTGCTGTTTATCTGAATAACCTTGCCACCGCCTCGCGCCCTGTCATTCGCGGCGGCTCGCTTGCCGCCATTCTTTTAACTGCCTCATAATATCCTTTGGCACTCATAGCCTGCAATGCGGCGGGCGCGTTCACGAAAACATTATCATTTCTGTTTATCCATTCCTCCAAATACTCCACCGTATAAAGAGAATGATTTAAGTCTTTTACAATTTCCTTTTCTCTGTCTGTCATTTCCCCGCCCTTTCTTTGCAGCGCATCATAAGATCCTGCAACACATAAATTTCACTTTCCGTCAAGTAATTACTGATTGAAACCAATTCTTTAGCCGTCCAATGCGCCCAATATTTCATATCGCTTTCAATGGTTTTAATCTCAATTACTTTTGTATAGATCATAATGTCGATCAGTTCTGCCAGTTCGTCATAGCCGATAACCGCCGTTTGCCCTGCTGCCTCTCTCAAAACCTCTAAACCGGTATCAGTCAAAACCGCCTTGCATTTCTCGGTTGTGTCGGTCTGTATGGTGTATGTGGCTGCGGTTCCGGCGTAATCCATAAGATATAAAACTCGCGGGCTTGCACAATTTCCACTATCGCACTTTTTCCACCCCTGCCAAAACTCCACGCCGAAAAGATCCGAACCAATCACCGCACCCATGAAATAATTAACCGCCATGCCGTTATATTCCTTGTGCATATTTATTTTGCCGTTAATAATAAGGCTTTTGCGGTCTGTGTTATCCGGTGCGGGCGCGTTATATGTTACTTTGGTTTCCGGCTCATTCATAAAACCGCTTTCCGGCGCGTCCTGCGCCGTTTCCTGCCCTTTTTCCGGCTCCGGTGTATTTTCTATTGCCTTTTCCTCTTTTGGCGGCTCCTGCGGCGTTTCTGACGGCTCCTGCGGCTCTTTAACCGCCTTTGCATCTTTGGCGGTTAATGATCCGGTTTCCTTGTATGTTTCATATAATGCCTGCTGCGCGTCCTGCTCCAAACCGGCGATCTCATTCGCTGCGCTTGTACTGATTTTTCCCGCTGCAAATTCTTCCACAAACGGCGCGATCAGATTATTGTTGATGTTATCCAGTGTTCCTACTTTTGTTTTGTTGGTTCCCAAAATCTCGGCAATAATATTTTGCCGCCGTCCGGTCAATTCGTGGGTTTTTTGGTACTCTGTTAAAAGTTCCCGCACCCGCTCAATTTCCCGCATCTTTTCATAGTCCGTTCTTTCCCGCTGCGTTGAATTTGTAAAAATCAAAATCAATTCGTTTCGTATGTCGTCCGGTGTTTCCACCCTGCAGGGGATCATTTCATATTCAGCTTTGCCTTCGTCCAGTAACCGCAAAATCGCAAGCCGCCGTTTGTGTCCGGCTATAACCTCGTATTCGTCCGTACCCTCTACCGGTCTAATTACGGGGTACTGCTGCAACCCGATCAACTCTATACTTTCCGCAAGGTCTTTAATTTCCTTGTCCTCTGCATGATAGAAGTTTTTCTTATCCGGTGCCGGTCTTAATTTCCTTGCGCTTACCTTGATCGGTTTCCAGTCGCTTTTTATTTCTTTCTTGCTTTCCGCATTTAAGAAATTATTGATATTAAAGCCCATGTTTGCCTCCTTTACCTTGTACCCTATTTGGGTACTCGTCCAGTATTTACTAAGTGCGCGGCACATCTACCGCGTGTAAATCGGTATCTAATTTATACCAACCGTCCAACTCCAAAATAAATTTAATGTGTCCGGTCTTTGCGCTGATCTGTGTCAAAATGTCGGTAATTTCCATAACCTGCAATTCGCCGCCCTTCTCGAACCGTACCCGATCGCCTACCTCATAAGGGCATTTGGCTTTAAATTTAAGCATCTGCATGATCCGCACCCCCTAAATACTCTACGACAAACTTTTTATAGTCCTGCGCCGCGCCACATCTTACCGAATATTCCACAAGCGGCTTTTTCTCGAATGTGCTTTCGCTTACTTTCTTTTCCGTCCTGCGGATCCTCTGCGCGTACATCGGCAACCCCCGCGCCTGCAGCTTTTCAATGTTTAAATTGTTCACATCGTTGTTTTGATACTGCGTTACAAGGCAACCGGCAAAATTCAGTGTTTCGTTGAAATCTTCCTGCACCTGCGCGATCTGCTCTAACAGAATATTCAAGCCGTCAAATGAATACTGATCCATAAAGATCGGCATAATCACATCATTTGTCATTACAAGCGCGTTAATGATACTCATGTTAATGTCGGGCGCGTTGTCGATGATGCAGAAATCATAATTGCCGCTTACTGCTGCCAGTGCCTTTTTAAATCGCGTCTGCTGCTGTCTGCCCGCGTCTACTACGGTTTTAAGGTTCGCCTCCAGTAGATCCATGTTTGCGGTTATAATGTCGATGCCCTCATAATTTGTTTTCTTGATAATCTCGGAAACATCAAAATTTCTTTCCAACATTGCCCGCGCTATGGTGTTCTTGTCCTCGGTGTCGTACCGGTCAAACGCTTTAGAGGCGTTACCCTGCTTATCATTGTCGATAACAAGCACTTTCTTCTTGTGTACTGCTGCCAGTATGTACGCCATGTTTACCGCCGTTGTGGTCTTTGCCACGCCGCCTTTTAAGCTGATGATTGAAATTGTTTGCATTTGCTAATCCTCCTTGAATTTTAATTAAATGGCAATTCGCCCTGCTCTCCTTCCGGTATCTGCATAAAGTCATTGTTTGCCGGTTCGCCCTCTGCTGCCCGCTTGCTTTCTGCAAACTCTTGATCCTCTACGACAAATTCTATTACATAGATTTTCCTGCCGTCCTTTTCATAGCTGCGGCGTTGGCAACGCGCCGTTACCACAACTTTGATACCTTTCTTTAAATACTTTTCCGTAAACTCTGCCGCTTTTCCGTATGCGACAAAATCTAAAAAGTCTGCCGAAGGCTCGCCCTGCCGCTTTATCCTGCGATCAATCGCTAAAGTGTAGTGCGCTACCGGCACCGGCTGATCGCTCTGTGTGTAACGAATTTCGGGATCGCGTACCAATCGCCCCATGAAATGACATTTATTCATACTGTGAATACCTCCATAACTCTAAAATCTTTTCCGCGCTCCAACCGGTCTGTACCGCGTCTAACGCATCATCGGGCGGCATACCCGCATACAATACCGTTTTTAGCATTTGCAGCAATGATAGATAGCCTTCAAAACTGTATAAATGTTTCTTTGGATCCAGTGCGCCTGCTGCCCGCTCTGCAAACTCTAAAGAGGCAACCGCCGCGATCTCGTTTTTTAATTTCTGTTCATCTGTCCGCTGCTGCAAAATCTCTTTTTCAAGCTGCTTTATGATCTCTGTCATAGCCATATAACGCCCCCTACAAATAAGACTTGCCATAACGCGCCCGAAATTCCTCCCTGCTGCCGATCTTTGCCTCATACACCGTTTGCCCTAAAATCTTTGATAACTTTTCAGCCATAGGGTTATCATGTACGCGCTCGGTTGTTTTTCCCATGTTATGACAGTTATTGCAGGCGGGTACTTTCAAACCGTCCTGCTCTGCCAGTTCTCTAATACCGTTGCCAAACAATAAATGATGCTCGCACTCTGCCGGTCTGCCGCAAAAGAAACATATCTTTTCATGCTCTGTTACAATGCTTTTTGTTTTTCCCATAATCTGCCGCCTTTCTTTTCTTCAATATCTGCTATCATACCGCCTGCGCCGTTTCTTCTTTTCCGGCTCCGTTTTCCCTTCCTGCGCCTCTCGCGCCCTTATCAGATATTTCATGCAATAAATATCAATGTGGAAACCGTTTATAATGTTTACCGCCTCTAATTCTGTTACGCCGCATCGCTCTTGTAATTCTATCCGCAATGCCCTGCGCTCCCCTATATCCTGCATACCGTTATACGGCAGGGCTTTCGCTCTATCTCTGTATGTATTTGCTATTTCGCGTGTCAAAAGTTCCACCGTATCCCCCCTGCTATGCTGTTATGCTTTTTACTTCATTTGTTGGCTGCCCGCCTCTGAATACTACGATCATACTTGGGAATGGTGCCGGATCCTTGCTTTTCTCTCCGTCTACCTCAAAATTAAGCCGCCCTCTGATAAACCGTATTTCTGCTTTGCCTAAAATGAAATCGTGAAACATTTTTGTATCTGTGCGGGCAGGTATCAGCATAACCACAATGATCCCCCCCCTGCGCCTCTTTATAACACTTTTCCACCCATGCAATTTGACCGGCATTTGATTTTGTTTTCCGGCTATACGGCGGGTTACAAAATACCGTTTCGCCCGCCCATGACTGCGCCAAACCGTCCTGCTCTATCGTGTAATACTTGGCGCATTTGTGGTTGTTATCATCGGCGCATGGATCCAATGTAAAACCAAATTCTTTGTTGAGTGCATCGAAAAGATCCTGCGGTGTTCCCCAATCGTCCTTTCCGGTGCTAAAGTGTACTTTATCCATTATTTAAACCTCACTTTCAGCCGTTTGTCCTAAAATTATCTTTCTGAATATACTTTCAAAAATCGTTACCGGTATACTGTTACCCGCCTGCTTATAAAGTGCCATTGCATACCGTCCGTTTCTCTCTTGTACTGCTGCCGCCGCCTCAAAATCTGCATCGGTATAGCCTTGCAGCCGCCAACATTCGCGCTCCGTTAAATAACGATATTTCCCGCCGCCTAAATCAATTACCTGCGCCGGTGTTCTGTCCTGCCGCGCCGTTATTGTGTATGCGTAATCTTTTATAACTGTTGCCCTTCGTATGCCCTTTTTACCTATCGCGTTGTATACGCTCGGTTGTGTTACGGTGTATACTTCCGGCGCATCTGTTTCTAAAAATTCCGCAATATTCCGCATCGGCGTTTTTATCAGATCATCAAAATTAAAAGGTTCTCTATTTAAAACAGATATTGTAAAAACTCTTTCCCGCGCCTGCGGCAATCCAAAATCTCGCGCATCTAATGTTTGAAAACTGTTTGTATAGCCTAATTTCTGCATTTCTGATAGATAGCGGTTAAAATTATGGATCATGTGCTTTGATGTAACATTTTTCACATTTTCCCAAATGACAAAACGCGGTTTCCATTCTCCCATTTGTTTAATTATGTTTATCGTTTCCCACATAAGACTTGATCGCGTTCCGGATCCCTTGTCTGCGCCTTTGCCTCGGTTTATTCTGCCGCCTGCTGCCGTTGCCTTTCCTTGATGCCCCGCGATGCTGAAATCTTGGCAGGGCGATCCATGTATCAGAATATCCGGCTTTAAGTTCCACCCTATAACGGATTGCGTTTTATACGCTAATTCCCCTTTAAACATCGCGTTGTATGATTTTACGGCTTTTTCGTCTATCTCCACATAATCAATAGCTTTAACCGGTATTCCGATGTTTCGCAGGGCGCATCGCGGCGATCCTATACCGCCAAATAATTCAAGTATCTTTATCATTCCTTTAACCTCTTGTTTAAAAGAAACTCGTACATTTCTTTATATGTCTGCCTTTGGCTTTCTGCCGTCCATAACTGCGCCCCCATTTCTGCCAGTTTTGCCTCCGTTGTTGCCAACTGCTGCCGGAGGCTCTCTGTGTCCTCTGTTGGTTGTGCATCTGCCTTTATGCCTATGGAAACCGCTAAACACTGATCCAATGTTTTCATTTCGTCCGGTGTCAGTGTTCCGATCCATTCCCCGATCCTTTCCTCGTATACGCTGCTTATCTGCTCGCATAATACGGTTGACGGTTTCAATGCTGATGCTATGATAAAATGCGTTGGCAGGTCTGTTTTAGGCTGTGTTGTCATATAGACAACTTCAAATACGCCGCTGTGCTTGTTGTTGGTATTGTTTGATACGATAACCGCAGGGCGGTCTGCCCTCTGCTCGCTGCCTACGCTTTGGCGGGTATCTCGGATATAGTAAATGTCGCCTCGCTTAATCATTGACCGCTACCCCCCCCACATAAATAATTTTTCTGTCGCTCTGAAATGCTCTTTTGCTTTCATGCTGCGATCTACCTCCTTTTCCCAAATTGTTATAAAGTCGTCCGGTGCGCTTAACTCCGAAACTAAAACTATATTGTTGCGGCTCCATTCCCTCATAAGCTGCCAAAACTCGCTATAATCAAACTGCCGCGCGTTTCCGTATCTCTTTGTACCCTCATAAGGCGGATCGCAATATATCACGCACCCTTCCGGCGCATACTCCCTATAATCTCCGGATCTAAAGTCGATACCGAACACGCCGCCCTGCTGCATCTGTTGTAAAATGTTGTTGCGGCTCTCTTGGTAATAATCCCTTACCCTGCCTTTGTCTTTCCCATATCCGGCATAACCGCCGTCAAAAAACCTGCCGTTGTATGATGCAAGGAAACCAACCGCCCCTATGTACCATTGCGGGAATTTACCGCCTGCGGCGTTGTAATCTTCCCTTACCGCGTTGTATTCTTCCCGCGTTACCTTTTCCGGCAACTCCCCCCCTACTTGCAAATATTTGAATAATGCGATCAAATACTCGTTTTTGTCCGATGCCACGCGGTACTTTGCGTTTACTTTGTCTATCACATTGCACCCGCCCGCAAACGGTTCTAAATATGTCCTGCTGCCGCTTTCCTCAATCTTTTGTTGAATAATCGGCACTATGAATTTTGTTATTTTTGCTTTACTTCCCATATATTTCATTTTCTAAAGCCCTTTCTAAATCTTCATCGTGTCGGCTGTCATACTCTGCAAATGCTACGGTGTGGATCTGTGTCAGCATAAAGAATTGTTTCCAGTCCTCCACGTTGGCGGGCGGCTTTCCGTTTGCTTTCTTCCAACCGTCCTGCTGCCACTTCTCCACCCACCCCAACCGGCAGGCGTTCCCCATGTAGTCGCAAGCTGTGTAAATCGTAATGTGGCAAGGCTTTAATAATATCCGCATCGCTGCTATACAGATTTTCAGATTTAAGGCGTTTTTTGTGTCATGCTCGATCCGGATCTGCTGTTTCCTTATGTGGCTTTTTCCGGTGCCGTCTATGTACTCTATGACTGCTGCCGCCTCTCCTGCGCCTCTTGGGTTTCCTCTGAAACGGCACTTAACGTATATACTCACTTCCAACTTATCCACCTTCTTTCAATCTGCCTTTTCGTCCAGTAAATACTATACGGCGCGGCTTGCCCTCTTTGAGTTATCCACATATCCACAAACTAACCGCCACTACCGGAAATGCGAACCATTGTATATTTTTGATATGCCCTGCCGGTAAATGGATCCACGCCGTTATATACGGTGTCTTTGTCTATGTAATAGCCCTTTATCGGTTTTGGATCCGGCAACCACTTTTTCGCTTTTTTGATGATCTCGGTTTTCGGTGTCGGCATTACCAAATTACGGCTGCAACTGTACCTTTGTTTTTTCGCTCCGTCCTTCGCCTTGTATGTCTTTGATGTTTCTTTTATCAGATACGCCGCAAGATCTTTGTACTGTCCGGTATCGTCTAAATATTTAAAGTCCGGTCTGCCAAACTTCCACAACTTGCGTACCCATTTGGAAACGTCCTGCCCCTCAATATGGTTAATCAATAAATGATGATGTATCGCTTTGTTTAGGTACTCTGTCACACATACCCATTTCAGATCCGCCCCCACCTTCTTAAACTCTTTCCGTAATCCATCTATCAGCTTTTTAATATTTTTCTTTGCTTTTTCCGGATCCGGTCTTTCGTCCTTCCGGTATGTCAGGGTAATAAACGGATCATCTACTCCGAAATTATTATTTATCTTTAGCCGGAGGGTTCTCTCCGCGTTCATCTGATTAACCTTTTCTATTTCCTCTGCTGTCGGTTTCTCCTTCCCCCCTCTTACCTTTACCCCTACCCTCTTTGTATAGCTTTTTGTTACCTCGATCGTTGCCCCTGCCTCTACTGATGTTTTAAAATATCCCAACTTAATTACACCTTCTTTTGCGTCATATTCTTTTTTGCCATATATGATCCTAAAGTTAATAGTTTGAACAAGCCCGAAACCGGCTTGTTTGCCGGTGTTTTGGCTTGACGGCAAACGCAATAAGTGGTATAATTTTCTTAGGTTGAGTTATTGCATTTGCACCAATTCTTTAGCCGCTGCGCCGCCAACGCAACGGCTATTTTTCTATTCTTTTTTAGGCTCTGTGTAACGCTCCTGCTGCCCTTTTGGGGCGGATCCCTCGCTTTCTTCATATAATCCCGCTTTGGCTTATAAAATTTGTTGTGTGGGCTGCTTTTCCCCTTAAAAAGCAACTGAAAACTTGTTGAACAACCACGCACTTTATAGCAGGTGCGCCCGCTGCAATTTTTTCACAACATACAGAAAACAGCTATTTGCCTGCTGCATCTGCCGCAAGGTTGCCAACCTCGCTACAAATACGCCCTGCAGGTGTCGAACCTGCCCCGCCGCCTTGCGGTTCTCCCACGAATAGGGCGCAGGGTTTAGTATGGTATTTCTATACCGTTCTCTTTCAGATAATCTAAAATTTTGGTATACCCTAACCCCTCATTTGTCGGGATCCACATTCCTTCGCTGTCATATTCCCCGCCATTTAAAACATAATCCGCAAGTTTTGGATCTTCCTTCTCTAACTTCAATATCCGCTCCGGATCTTGGCGTATTCCAAATAGACAGAATATGCAGCCGGTTCTTTTGCAGCCAGTAGTGCAAAACCTGCAGCCCTCATAGTTATGTGTTATGTCGTATAAGTTCATCTGTCCTTCTATTTGGCTTTCATCAACCTGCGGTACTATGTCGCCGTAACATTCTGCGTAATCAATCTTGTATCTGAATATGTATTCCAAAATATCGTTTTCCGTCCAAAATGATATAGGCGTTGACATAGGGCGTTTTAAATCAAAAGCATTGCACCCATGTTTTAACCACTTTTGCAACCTCAACTTGCTTTCCTCTGCCAGTGTCGCTATGATCGGCTTTCTTCCAGTTTCTTTTTCATATTGTTTAGCCGGTTTCTTTTTCATTACATCACAACATTTATGTGAGATACGAAACGGCGCATCTAATAAAAACTTGTAATGCGGGATATTGAACATACTTTTTTTACCGTCTTTGCTCGTAACTTCCCCATTTAATTTTTTTAATCTATATGTATATTTTTTGCCGTTTTTCAGTCCGATCCGCGCCTCTGCTATTGTCTGTGCAACCTCTTTAGATATAATTGGATAGCCGTATACTGTCAGCACTTCTTTAAAGTTCTTTTCCGGTCTTAATACCACATCTGCATATTTTGTTCCACACTCTCTAACGCTCCTATGCTCTAATCCAGTATTTATAAAAACTCTTGGTATGCCAGATTTTACAAAACGCCGTTCCAAATCATCTAATACCCTGCTATCCTTCCCGCCCGATATGCTTAAATAAGCATCTTCACTATCGCAAAATACACTTATGCGCCTTGCGGTCATTCTGATCTTTGCGTCAAGCGGCAGGCTCTGCATCTGTAATAAGTCTGTTTTTGTGTGTACTGCCATGCCTGCCCCCCCCTAACTGAATAACGCCTGCTGCGCTAATTCTGCTTTGTAATGTCCTTCTGCATCGGTTCCCCGCTGCATCTCTCTGTAAATTGTTGCAATGTGTACGCCGGTTTCTAATGCTATTGCTTTCGGTGCTATCCCCTGCCCGCTCATACGTTCTATTGTCTGCCGGTCTGCATAGGTTAATTTTTTGTACGGTTTTCTCACGCCCAACGCCTCCTTTTTCGTCTTTTGGGTAAAATAAAAAATGCGGTAGAGTTTTCGGCTCCACCGCATTTTATCTATGTTTTTCATGGATAAAAAAATAAATGCGATAGAGTTTATTCAACTCTTTTCGCATTTAATTCTAAAACTTTGCAAATTTTTACATTATGCCGTTAAAGCCGGAACCGCCCTGTACATTATATGCACCTGCAGCCGTATATCCGCTGCCTACGCCCGCCTGCGTGTTCATATAGTAATCCACAAGCGAAGCGTTGGTTGCGATGGAAGAACCGTAATCCTTGAAAAACTCCTGTACCTTGGACATATCTGCCTTTTTAAAGGTGTCCTCGTCGATCTTCATACTGCCTTTGGCGTCCACATTAATGCCAAACTGCTTCAGCACATCCGCATTTTTCGCCGTCTTTTCCCTGATGGAGGACAGGTTTGCCAAAACGCCGGAATTTGAACTGGATTCAGCCGTATCGAACATGCGGTTATAATTGCCGACAAAGCTTTTCGCAGTGGCAAAAATTTTATCCACATCGTATTTTTCAGCGCCTTCCTTGTCCTTCACCTTCTCATATAACTTATCAGAGGCAAGAGCCGTGCTGTCTGCCTTCAGTCCGGCTGCACCAGTAACAACCGGTTTACTTGACTCCACGCTGTCCGTGGTATTCTTGATGGACGAAGTACCTGCAAACTGAACGCGGGATGCCAGCCTGGAGCCGTAGCTCATAATATTATCGGAAGAAAACAGCTCCTGCACCTTATTAAGGTCCGCCGACTTCAACTTCGCCTCATCCACTTCAAGCGTACCGTTTGAATTTACTCTTACTCCGATTTCCGAAAGCTTACTGGAATTCGCAGACGTACTGCTCATCATATTTGCCACATAAGCCGTTTTACTGGTCAGCGTAGAATCCTTTGACGCATTCACCACATTATTATAATCCGTCACAAAGGACTTCACGGCAGAAACCACCTTATCTGCGGCGCTCCTGCCATTTTCCGTATCCGTATAAGTTGAACTGTTCTGCAATGTTGAAAGGGAACCCTTTAGGCTTGAAAGCCCGGACGTCAAATTAGAATTGGCCTTCTGCACCTCTTTGGAAACCTTTGGATTTTTTTTCTCTGCTTCCAGTTTTTTAAGTATGTTTTTTTCACTGCTCCTTGTGCTTCCCGCAGTGGTACTAGAATCCTTGTCACCTGCGTAATACGCCTTCATCAGCTTTCCGTAACTGCCGTTCTTAAGTGCGGCATAATCACTGAGCCAGCTGCTGCCCGCCACACCTGCGGCACCGCTCCCGATACTGGGGAACAAGAATGAAACGTCCTGTTTCTCATGAATATTAATACCCATATCGCACCTCCCTGTATATATGTATGCAATTACTTTTTTGCCGTTTCCCAACGGCTTACTTATGCTCGCAAGCACGGGCCTGCGCTTCCCTGCCTGCTGACGCAGGCTGCTTGCTCGTTAAACATCACAGAAAAACAAATGTCTGCTTGGGACAGCATGTCACTTTATGCTTTGCTTTTACTCGCAAGCACGCGCACTGCGAACTTCGTTCTCATTGCGCTTCCCTGCCTGCTGACGCAGGCTGCTTGCTCGTTAAACATCACAGAAAAACAAATGTCTGCTTCGCAGCCGCTTGTTTTTCTGCTGTGATGTTTATATTATTCTACCATATTATCGGCAAAAAAGCTCTACAAATTTATAGTTTTTTTGATTTTTTGGACGCTGCCAAAAACGAACAGCCGCCCTTAAATATGGCAGCTTCTTCTGGCGTTTCCCCCATTTCAATTCCTCCGCCTGGAAGTTCCCAAACAAATCTGTTGAAGTGAATCGTTTGTACCATTAAAATCTTCTTATTTCGCACAACTAAAGCCATACTTCTATTACGCATCTTCTACCTCCGGAACTTCCGATTTTAATAATGGACGCGGCTGCCTTTCCAAACTTTGAAAAAGGAATGTTCAACGTAAACTGCCTGTTGCGTAATAAATAGGCAAGCGCAATCAGCATAGTCACGCCCTGCCCGATCACCGTAGCCCATGCCGCACCGGCAACGCCCTGCTCCAATAACCATACAAACAAATAGTCGAGAATGATATTGGTAACAAAACCTGCAATCATAGAAACCATTGCATAAAAGAAACCGCCATAATTACGGATAAAGGGCACTAATCCCGTACCAATCACTTGTAAGGCAGCGACTAAAGCGGTAACCGCAATATATTCTTCACCCAATGCAAGAAGTTCGCCATTTGCCCCCAACAATCCTAAAAGAGTGCCATTCAAAAGGAACACCGAAATTGTCAAAAGGACGCTTGCAATCATCAGCGACCACAAGGCCCCGGCTGTAAATTCCCTTGCCTGTGCTTCCTTTTTTCTGCCTTGTAAATGGAATAATAGATTGCGCCGCCCATTCCGATTCTCGTGCCGAGTGCCTGAATGAGCGCGACAACAGGATAAGCGATATTAACTGCTGAAAGCCCCAAATCGCCTATGCTGTATCCCGCGAAAAAACCGTCTACAATCGTGTAAACTCCCGACAGGGCAAAAGACAGTACGGACGGGATAACGTATTGAAAGAAAGTTCTTACATTTTGTAAATCAGTTGGCATTTCTGAAACTTTCCCGCATCAGACGATAAGCAAACTCTGTCCTGCAGGCCATAGCTGGCACTATTCAGGCAACACATTTCGTTTCAGACTAGTGTAGGCCAGCACAATGTATATTCCGTAGATCAGGAAGAAGATTCCCAAAGTGATGCTTACGATCACACCGGGGTCCGAGACTCCCACCATCACCCCCGGTTCCGGAGCGGCAGCCAGCTTTAGGATAAAGGGCACTCCAATCAGCAACGCCGGCACGGCCGGCATGGTATAGTAGACAGCAGCTTGTTTTCTTAAAACCCCTGTCATCTCCCGGCGATCCATCCCCAGCTTTCGCAGCAGTTCAAACTGCCGTCGATAAGGCTCCGACTCGCTCAGCTGCTGCAAGGTCAGGATAGTAGCTGCAGTCATGGTCAGCGCCAGTGCCAAGAAGAAAAGGGGAAACACGCTAATTGCCGTCTGATAAGCAACGTCCGCGTTCTCTATCGCTTTTGCCGCAAAAAAAGTATAGCTTTCGGAGTCCGTCAGGAATCTGTTTTCATCCACACCAGCGGCAGCAGTCAGCTCTTCAAACCGCTCCGCGCTTACCGGCTCCGACGTTTGGGCGGCATAGGCAAGATGATGGACTTCCAATCCTTCCACTGCCTCATCCGGCACAATCAGAAGATACCCCCGGCCATTGGTAACCCCGGTGCCCTGAAAAAAATGCTCCGTATAAACACTCCCCGGCGCCAAGGTAATGCCTCCCAGATTGAGCGGCCGGGTATAGTCCCGCAGAGGTTCCTCCAGATAAGCCGTGCAGTGAATCAGATACCGTCCCGGCTCCTGCTCTGCCGCCGGATAGCCGGCAACAGCCCGCAAAGCGGCATAGTCTCTCCAGCGCATGACGGGATCCTGCTCATAGTTGTAGCAGTAATAGGCGGTATGGCTGCTGATATAATTCTGAACATCGGCGATGCCGCTTACGTAAACCCGATATAAAACCCACTGCTCCACCGAAATATTGTCCTCGATATAATCTAGATAGGGCCGGGGATCCTGCTCCTTTCCCTCGATCCCGAAATACAGGTCAAAGCAGGCTTTTTCCGCTGACCTGCTGCGGAACAGCCCGTTTAAGACCAAGCCGCTTCCCTCAACCATAATGGTAGCGGCAAAAATCATGGAAATAACAGCCATCATAATCCCCATGGCAGCCAGCCTGGCCGTCAGCGACCGAAAAATCAGCAGATTCTGTCCCCTGTATTTTCTTGCAGGCCGTCTTTCAAAAAAAGCAGGCACTCCCGAAGCGAAACTTAAGAAAAAGCCAAATAAAAATATTATAATACATGCCGCTCCCATCAGTCCCCAAATCAGTTCCCGGCGCATCAGCAAAAAGATTCCCACTGCACCCAGCACAAAAGAAGCGCCAAAAAGCCAGCGGCGTATTTTTCCGTTTCCGATCACAGGTCCCTCATTACGCCTGTCGGAATAAATCAAATCATATATTTTCATCTTGCGGATGCGCTTCCTGTTTCTGCTGAGAGCATACAGATAAATCAGACTGAAATAAACTGCTGTCAGCATAACCGCCGGCAGGGAAAGCCCCAGTGCAAAATGATAGGGCAGCCCAAACAAGCTGAAGATGATGGCCCTGAACGCCTGATAGAGCAGCCCGCCCAGTGCCAGCCCCAGCGCCAGGGCACAGCTGCCAACCATCAGATTTTCCAAAAAGAACATCTGCGCCACCTGCCTGTTCTCCAGCCCGATCAAAATATAAGTTCCCAGCTCCCTGCTTCGGCGTAGCAGCATAAATCTGGCAGCATATGCTACCAGCCAGCCAAAGACACACACCACCACCACACTGGCCAGTACAATCGTCAAGGAAAGAGAACTCATACCCTTTGACAAAGTCCTGATTTCCCCGGAAAATACCAAACCGTTATAGGCGTACAGCAAAGCGGCCGCCAGACTGATGGTAACAAAATAGACCATATAATCCCTGGCCTGCCGCCTGGCATTGCGGAATGACAGCTTAGATAACGTCACTGACATCACCTCCCATCGCCGCCAGCACATCCAATATTTCATGATAAAACACGGACCGGCCTCGTTCCCCCCGGAGCAATTCGTTAAAGACCCTGCCATCCTTTAAGAAAAGTACTCTCCCCGCATAGCTGGCACCATACGCATCATGGGTTACCATGAGAATGGTGGCCCCCATCTCCTGGTTCATGACGGACATCATCTCCAGCAGATTTTTAGAGGCCCTGGAATCCAGCGCTCCCGTGGGCTCATCGGCTAAAATCAGGGACTGCCCCGCCACCATGGCACGGGCACAGGCAGTCCGCTGCTTCTGTCCGCCAGAAATCTGGCAGGGAAACTTATCTAAAATGTCGGCGATTCCCAGCTTAGCGGCCATTTCTTCCACTTTTGTCCGGACAGCGCCCGGATTGATATGGTTCAAAGAAAGAGCCAGACCAATATTCTCTTCCACCGTCAAAGTATCCAGCAAATTATAATCCTGAAAGACAAAGCCCAGCTTCTCCCGCCGGAATCCTGCCAGCTCCGTCTCCGACAGGTTGGCCACATTAACCCCGTCCAGCAGGATTTCCCCCGCGCTTACGGTGTCAATGGTGGAAATACAGTTGAGCAGAGTTGTCTTACCGCTTCCGGATGCCCCCATAATAGCCAGAAACTCGCCGTCCTCCACCCGAAAACTCACCCGGTTCAACGCCTTTGTCACCTGATTCCGGCTTCCGTAATATTTTTCAATGTTTGTCACCTGCAGCATAGCGTCACCTCCTGATTCTATAGATACCGGAAAATTGCAAAACACTCATTTCCAAATCGCCCCTTTGCAATTACCATTCTAAGATACCTCAAACGTGCCGCCCATGGTATCGAATTCATATTTCCCTTGCTTACATTTTTGTAAGATTTTCTTTTGCAGGGAAAGTCAGGACCACCGTTGTCCCCTTCCCCTCTTCCGAGGCCAGGCTCAAGCCCAGATCCAAAAATCCGGCCAGCTTTTTGCACAGGTACAGCCCCATGCCGGTGGATCCCGCCCGGTTTCGCCCGTTGCTGCCGGTAAAACACCTGTCAAAAACCCGGGGCAGTTCATGTGCGGGAATACCGATGCCATTGTCCCTGACGGTGAGCTGCACCTGATCCTTAAAAGACTGAGCAGAAATAGTAATCACCGGGGCTTCTCCCCGATAACGAACGGCATTTTGCAGCAACTGTCCCAAAATAAAAGCCGCCCACTTCTCATCCGTATAAATGACTTGCTCCAATGCTTCCGTCTCCAGCCGGACGCCGCCCATAATCAGCAGCGTGCGGTGGCTTTCAATGGTCCGGGTGACAACCTTCCCCAAATTTACCTGCCGGATCACGCAGTCCCGCTCAGGACTTTCCGCCCGCGCGTAAAACAGGGCCCGCTCAACATGCACCTCCACCTGCCCAAGCTCAAACTCAAGTCTGCGGCGGGTATCTCCCTCCAGCTTCCTGCAGATCAGCCCGGCCGCAGTGATCGGCGTCTTGATCTCATGGACCCAGCGCTCCACATACTCTCTGTACTCACGCTGGGCAGTCCCGGCCGCAGACACCGCCCCCACCATATCACGCTCCGCCCGACGAACCAGTTCAAAAAGCCGCCGTTCATACAAGCCTTTCGGTGTGGATACACACTCGGTAAACAAATATTTTTGATCCAGACCGCTCATCACGTCCTCCAGCTCCTGAATCCGGGCCCGGCTGCCGAAAAAAGCGACGGCCTGTACCACGCCGAAAATCATCAGCAGCAAAAGCAGTAAAATCATAAGAACGCCGGGCTGAGTCCCGGTGACCAGAAGAAAAAGCGCCGCCAATGCAACACAAAACAGCTGCAGCAGAATATGCCCCAGCCTGTCAGCTAAAAATTCACTAAATCTCATATCTGATACCCCATTCCACGGCGCGTCCTGATATAATCGGGAAGGCCGATCTCTGCCAGCTTGGCCCGCAGCCTGGTCATATTGACGCTTAAAGTATTATCGTCAATGTAAATCTGACAATCCCACAATGCCTCGATCAAATCGGGCCGGGAAACAATCTCTCCGTGATGCTCCATCAGACAAGCCAGTATTTTCAGCTCATTCCGGGTCAGCTCCACAGTCTTCCCCTTTGTCTGGGCCGTTCCCTTTGCCAAATGCAGCGTCAACCCCGCCGTCTCCATGGTGTCCGGCTCTGCGCTGCCTCCTGCCCGGCGCAGCATGGCTTTAATCCGGGCCAGCAGGACAGGGACGCTGTAGGGCTTTGTGATATAATCGTCTCCGCCCAGACTCAATCCCCGTACCTCGTCCTGGCCGGAATCCCGGCTGGTTACAAAAATCACCGGTGCCTCCACGGTGCTCTTTATTTCGGCGCACAATCCAAATCCATCCTGCCCCGGAAGACCGATGTCCAGCAAAATCAAATCCGGTTTTTCTTTACGGGCCTGCCCTGTAATATCCGTAAAATCAGTAACCTTCAGGGAACAATACCCCTCGTTTTTCAGCAGCAGCGCCAGCTCGTCCCGAATCGCCCAGTCATCTTCTATAATCATGATCTTATACATCCTGTCATTCCTTTCTTGACTCCATGATCAGCCGGGGATACGACGGTATTTTCCATCCGCCTTTTGTTATCAAAAGAATCCTGTATAATGTCCGCCGGGTTCCGAAAAAGGATCCGGTTGACATCCTGTTTCCTCCCGGTACGCCATAGATGAATATTCGCCGTCTTCTGCCGGGTTAAAAGCATTTGTCGGGAATAAGGTCATTTTACCATATTGGCCGCCGCGCCGCAATGATATGTGCGGTGCCTATCGACTGTCCAGCCGCATTCTGGCGAGCACTGCCAGCAGCTCATATTTCCTCGGCAGCTCCATCCATCTGCCGCATTCTGTAAAGAAGGGCGAAAAGGCGCTCTCCAATCCTGCCTCGCCGATTTCCTCCAGCAGGCGGTCCACCTCGTCCTCCAGACATACCCATTTAGGCGTCATTTCCGCAGGTTCCGCCTCGTCCGCCTCTGAGCAGCCATTCCTTTCCGGCATACCGTTCTCTTCTTCCGCCATGATTCCGGACCCTGCCCCGTTATTCGGCAGCATAAACTTTTGAAACCTCTCTAAGGGATTTAAGGCTCCCATCAGCTTCCGCAGCAAAAAAGCAATGGCATTCAGCTGGGCAGTGCCTGTAATGTCATGAAGCATCCGCACATCCACCCGCTCTTCCCCCAGGATCAGGAAGCCCAAATCCCACACCTGCAACACCTCCGTGGAGGAACCGCGGGGCCGGGTATTCAGATAATTGGCATCCACCCTGTCCGGATTTGTAAAATCCGCCGCCTGCAACGCTTCCTGCCCGCTGCCTGCCGCTCCGCCCGCACATGCTGCCTGCAGTGCCTTGGCCGTTTCCGTGATCTGGCTGATTTGGTAATCCTTCATCATATAAATTCTGTCCGCCGCCTGCAGATATTCGCTGCTGCCTCCAATCACCAGGATCGTGGAAACCTTTCTTTGTCCCGCCAGCTCCTGCACCCTTTCCACAAAGGGCGTGATAGGCTCCTTTTCGATCAGCTCCTTCATCACGTGATCCTGAATCATGAAATTGGTGGCGGTTCTATCCTCGTCGATCAGCAAAAGCTTCGCCCCCCAGTTCACCGCCTCCATGATATTGGCCGCCTGAGAGGTGGAGCCGGAAGCATGGGCTGTGGAAAAGTCCCCCGGATTACCTCCGGGAATCCACTTGATAAAGGGTGAAAGATTTCCATGCCGTATCCTTCTGCCGTCCTCTGCTGAAATCTGCATGGCAGAGGGCAGCGTAATCACCAGCTCCCTGCCGTCGCCGCCGATATGGTTATAAATACCGGCGCTTAAAGCATCCAGCAGTGTACTTTTCCCGGAATAACCGCCCCCTGTGATCACCGTGACACCCTTTTGAATAACCATGCCCCTGATACCAGCCACTTCCCGCTCATCCTCCGGTGTTGACATAAAAGGCACCGCATTTTTCATGGGCAGATCGCTCCCCTGGGCCCTGGGCAGAATACTGCCGTTGGCCACAAAGGCGCAGCCGTCATTGTCCGCCAGCCATTTGCGGATAGCCGCCTGCACTTTTTCCAGCTCCACCGCCTGCTTTAATCCTTCCCGGTCAAATTCTTCTATATAGCGGTTCACTGCCTCCGGCAGGTCGTTACAGAGCATTTGCGCCCCTTTCTTATGCTTTCCCTTAGGAAGCTGTACCTGCAGCATAATACTCACACACCGATAGGCCGGGACATTCCGTTCCCCGTCTATCGGCACAATCATACATTTTTTTCCCGGTGTATACGGGCTGATACCCCTGTCACGCAGTCCATCTATGGTCTCGATGGTATTTTTGCCTATCAGCCGATAATATTTCTGCGGCACCGTCTTTACCGTAACCACATTTCTTACCAGGACCTTACTGCCGGGCTCAAAAATATAATAGTGACCGTTTTCCGCCGCCGTCCGCTTCCGGTTGTCGTTTTGTTCATTCAGCCCGCGGATATACGGAATCAGCGCCCGAAACATATAGTCCAGCGCCGCCGTACCCGTCTCTTCCGTTTTCAGCAGCTTCAGGGGGATATGGATGGTGACTGTGGGCTTTGAAAGTTCCAGCCGGTTGCTCTTTGTAATCTCATAGCCAATCTCCCCGTCCCAGTATACCGCATGATTATGAACGAAGGGATCCTTGTCGATAAAGGTTTCGTACATCTCGCCCTCATACATCTCTTCATAACTCTCGCTGGTCGGCTTCATACTTAAAATATAATATCTTAATCTCTTCAAAATGTATTCTCCTTCTGAATTTTGTTATTTCCAGGCATTTCTGCCACATATCCCGTACTTGGGAATCTTACGCTTTTCGTTTCCATCTACTTTGATTATTTTTTTCATTGCACATCACCCGTTCCTTTCTCTGCATCTGCAGTCTCCGAAATTTGCGCACAAAAAAGACACACCGCTATGATGTGTCTGTCAAACTGCATTATTCAGAGAGTTTCTTTAAGGAAGCGATGACTTAACCAGCACTTCCTTCGTCCACGCACATAATCTTCTGTAACGTGAGAATCTGTTAGACATAATTCATAAAGGTACTTAAATTCGGCATACTCCATGCCCTGTATTCAGTTGTTGTGTGCTACCGTCTTTTCGATTTTTCTCATATCACATTCCTCCTTCAACTGAATCCCTCTCCGCCCTGCAGCCATGGACCGCATACGGCAGAAAAGCCTTAAGTAACTTATGTAAGTATATCACGGACGTCCGGGAAAAGCAAGGTTTACGGCAAATTAATCTGCGTGATTGTAACGGTTCAGATCCCTGTCATCTGTTACTTGATTACAGTGATCTGAACTGTTACGTGTGATTCAGGAATAAATCAGGATATCATAATTTCCCAAAACCTAAAACTCCCTGACCGTCTTTTCTTTAAAATTGAACATACTCCGCAATTTCAAAAACCAAATCCTGCATGACCGAAAGCGCATTTTCCGAAGAGTCGGTCATGTCTTTAAAACTTATCATTGCCTTAAAAATGTGCAAATTAGTTTCACAAACTACAACGTAAACATAATCTGTGACATAGACCCTGCGTCTCAAGCCGCTTTCATCTGTCACATCAAAAACAGGCTCACCATACTCAATATAATCGAAAGCGCTGGCATAGTTCTGTGACAACATGCTAAAGGAGATACTCATATAGTATTTTTTCCCGTTAGCATTTAAAACACTGTCCGCGCAACGCTGCATAGTTGTCATGCCCGGAATCTGTACATACACAGGCGCCCATAACAGGCTCACATTGTGCACATCATCCGTTTGAGCGTTCGGCACATTTTCAAAGGAAATCGTTGCAACACTTTCTCTGTCACTTTCCGACATACTTTTGCCGATTTCGAAACCGGAAATAACCTGATCGTTTCTGTTGACAAAACTTTCATTCCATACAAAGTCTCTTTTGCATTGTCCGCATACCCGTAAATGCTGCTCATATACTCGTCAATTTCCGTTGCTTTTCCAAGGTTTTGTTCAACGGAAGTATAAGGGTCCTCAAATGTCAGGCCGCCAGGGAAATAAACCGTAATATTTTCCGGTTTGTGCTACATGTAAATTTTATCAATGGTTGATTCCATGGTCTGCGCCTGATCTACTGAAGGCTCATTTTCATCATTCCCACATGAGGTAAAACCAAAAAGCATAAACAATACGGTAATAGGCACTATTAACTTTTTCATAAAAATCTCCTCCTTAAACTTACATCAGTATATCACTGGCGCCCGGACAAGACAACACAAATCTTTCATCTCAGTCTCCCTTAAGCTCCACATACAACGGCTCATGCCCCACCGCAGGCAGGAAGGTCTCCAGCAAATCCTTCATCCGCAGGCGGAGACTGGAAGTATTCATACAGGGATGACAGCCAAGATATTCCTCCTGCAGAATATCCCGGTCTATCAGCAGCTGCACCTTTTGCTCCCTATCGTTCATCAGTCCCATAACGCTGACGCTGCCCGGACTGATATGCAGATACCGCTCCATATAAACCGCCTCCCCAAAGGACAGCCTGGAGCTGCCGATCTGCGCGGAGAGTTCCTTCGTCTTAAATGCCTTATCTCCGGGCATCATCAACAGATAAAATGCAGTCCGCTGACGATTACATAAAAACAGGTTCTTACAGATTACCGCCCCCTGCAGTGCCTCTTCCACCGCCTGGCAGGCCTCCATGGTATCAGCCTGTATATGGTCAATCCGCTCGTAGGGAATGTGCAGCCGCTCCAGCAGCTCATATACCATCAGCTCCCGTTCCCGGCGATGGCCCTCCTGCCGGTCCGGCCCCCCGGACTGCAATACAAGGTGCTGTTCCACCGGCCGCGCCTTCCCCTGATACCAGCCGGCCAAACCGTTCTTTTTACAGTAATATCCGGACCGGGTCTGCTCGATCACGGACAACTGGTCCCCCGGAGACACGGAAAGCACAGTATCCGCGTAGTCGCTGTAGTGCAGCACTCCCTTATCGTCACGATACGTCCACTTCATGGGACCCGAAAAGGTTTTTCCAGAGGAAAGCTGCCTCCATTCTCCCATGTCCCCATCCTGAGATAACTGCTCCACCTCGCTTGCAAAATACTGAATATGCAGCCCTGCTGCCCGGCCCTCCTGTCCTTCCAGGGCCTCCACCCGCAGAGCGCCGTCATACCCTGCCCAGCTGATGTCTTCCATATCCGCCTGACTATCGGGAATGATGATGCCGTTTAACTGCCCGGAACGTTTCAGGCTGTTTCCCCCGTCTATACACAGGATTCCCCTCTCTCTATCAAACAGGGGGCTTACGTCCTCCCGGTCCGCACGGTAAAGGCAGGTGGGCCAGTGCCCCGTCACCACAATATGATCCCGGAATGTATACCCCTGATGATAATAATCGTCGTTTTTCAGGTACGGCTGTGGGTCCGTTCCTGCAAGACTCTGCACATCCTCTGTGGGTATGCCGCCATGGACGAAAATGTACTTTCCCGCGGTCAGAATCGTAGGCCTGCTCCAAAGGAATTCCAATTCCTCCTGAAACTGCTCCAGCATCCTGCTGCGGTACTCGGCAGCCCTCTCCCCCGTCACCTGGTCAAGGGAAATCCCCATGTCTGCCAGCATCTCGGAAAAAAGGCTTCCGCCCCAGGTCCGCTCCGCCCAATGCAGGAAGCCCGCCCAATCCGCCACACCTTCTGGGGAATCATTATCTGCTTTTAGAATCCGCCCCAGATCCACGTTTCCCATGGACACATAGACGGGATGCTGCCTGGCCAGGTCCATCACATACTGCACCACCCGCAGGCTCTCCGGCCCCTTTTCAATCAGGTCCCCAACGATCACCAGTATATCGTTTTTCCCGTAATGCAGCTGCCGCAAAAGCTGAAACAGCCGGTCCGGGTGGCCGTGTATGTCGCTGACTGCCAGGATACGCTGCCCCGGCTCCGCAGGAATGTGCTGTATGCTTGTCTTAATCTGATGTGCCATGTTGGTCTCCTTGTCCGAAAATCCCCGGTTTCTCCGCTGACATTAGTTATCATTCCGTTATATTTCTTATCGCCTTAGATAAGATTTTCTCTGCGTCATTGCCTTCAATGTCCAGATATTCAGCATAAATTAATTCCGTTTCCTTAATGCCGAACATATTCTTCCCTCTGATGCTCGATATAAGCGGGGCCATATAGTATATCCTGCCGCCTCGTTAAAAACAATCTGATTGTATAAATCAGGATGAAACGGTGCCAGGGGACATAAAAAACCGCAAACCTTTAATTTCCATCAAAAATCTCAGATTTGCGGCATTAATAAAAAAATGGAAGCAAGGGGGCTCGAACCCCTGACCTTTCGCGTGTGAGGCGAACGCTCATCCCGGCTGAGCTATGCTTCCATTTACCTTATTTTAACACACCGGCGAAAAAAATCAATAGGTAAATTCCTACAATATTCCGCCTACCGAATATCCGTCATCAGCTCCAGCACCATATCCAGCCCCTGTTCCGCTGCCATCTGCGCAGGGGTAACGCCCCGGTTGTTATAGCGATTGTAATCGGCGCCCTTCTTAATCAAATAGCGGGCGCTTCCCTCGGAGCAGCATTCCAGTGCATAATGAAGAGCAGTATTTCCCTCGTTGTCTGCCAGATTCACATCGGCGCCGGCACGAATCAGCTCCTTGGCGTCGTCCTTGTCTGTATGCAGCATCAACAGAGTAACCCCGTTCTGATCCGCATGATTTACATCTGCGCCCCTGTCCAGGAACAGGGAAAGCAGTTCATAATCCTGCCCAAAATGCTTTAGCAGCATCAACGGCGTTCTCCCATCCTCCCTAGGAATATTGATATTTTTCAGTTCCCTTAAAAGACTGCTCATCTGCTCCGGCGAAATGCTGCCGCCAAAGCGCCGCTCCTTTACCACATAATGAGCAGGCGTCTCACCGTCCGGATTTGCCAGTGTATCATCCGCCCCGGCGGCCATCAGCAGCCTGACCACGTCCTCATGACCCCGGACACAGGCACAGTGAAGCGCCGTGACTCCGGCATCCCCTGGCTCGTCCTGTGTAAGATTAATATTGACTCCCTTTTCGATCATAACCTGAAGCATACCGGCATGACCTCTTTCCGCGGCATAGTGAACCGCCGCCCTGCCCTCATTATCTGTCTGCTCCATGGAATCTTTAGAAAACAATTCTGCCGCTTCCGCAAAAAATGCCTCGTCCTCTTTGTACGTCCGCTTCTCCAATGAAGCAATGATAGCCGCCGGCGTCCGTCCCTTTATCACCGCCATATTCATGTCCACTCCCATCTCCAGGAGCTTTTTCAGTACCGTTATCCCGTAGGCAGAATGCAGACACTCATCCCTGAGACAAAACATGTCACCCCTGTAATATACAGGCATGGTAAAATCAATCTTCATTTCCCTGCAGACATCCAGTAAATGTCCCTCTTTATCGGCAATCAACCCATTATGCAACAGCTCGGAAATCTCACCCACCTCATCCTCGTCATCAGGATCCATCCGGGTGATCATTTTTGCCGTCAGATACAGCGCCATGCTTAAGGCATCCCTGTTGTCATCAGATATGTCACAATACGCATTACTGGTAATCTGACTTAAAGGAAACATTTCCATACAGGCATCAGGAACCTTTGCTGCTCCATGATCCAGCAGTGCAAAATACATGGCCATGTTCCTATATTCGACAGCATGCCGAATAGGGTTTATTCCGGCCTTATTTTCCACATCCAATAATTCCGGACAGTTTTTCATCAGCTGCAGCGCCGCCGTAATGTGGCCGTTCCTTCTGGCCAGCATCAGAAGGGTATTACCGTCTTCATCCACATAGTCGGTTTTCGCACCCTTTTCCAGATAAATTTCCGTCAACGGCCACGTATAATCGGAACAGTAATCGTGGGACAATAAATACGCCAAGGGTGTAAGCCCTTCTTCACTTTCCAGGTTTATATCGCAGGTCAGCAGACGGGCAATCTCTCCTCTTTGATCCACACTTTGCTCCAGACAGGCCGGATTTTTCTCCAGAATCTCAATATCAGGATACGCCAGAAAATGAAAGGCATTTCTCCCCCTCTTGTCACAGAATAAAGCATCGGCCCCGTACTCCAGCAAAAGCTTTACCATGGCAAGATTCCCCTGAGCACAAGCCAGAAGAAAGGGGGTAATACCCTGCCCTGCATGATCAGTCAAATCAATAGTTCCTTTCTCCGGTTTTCCGCTGCGAAGGATTCCCTCCACAGCATCATAAAAATTATGCCATACCAGCAGATGAAATAAGGTGAAGCCGCCATGCCCCCTCGGCGTAAGCAGCTCTTCCTTTTCACATTCCGCCACGCAGGTATTCACCTCTTCCACTGTCTTTGGCGTGAAATATTTATCTTCGTCAAAATCATCAGCCTTCTCCATACTGGTCTTCCACCACGGAATGCACCTGGACTGGCTGTATATTTCACTGGATTCCACCAGCAGCTCTGTAAGTTTCTTTGTATCCATAAACCTCGTTTCACCTCTTCAATACGGATTGTCAGACATTCCTACACAGTTAAATCTCCGATAAGAAATCTCTCTATATTTTCATGGCCCGATCCACAGGCACCGCACAGACCACTCCCCTGGCCTCCGCCCGCAGACCGAACTCCGCGTTTATCTCCTCCATAATCTGATTACGCACACTGTCTGCCGCCAGGATGGCAATGATCTCCTTTTCCTCCTGCACCTGCAGATCTATCATTTGTTCCGCCCCGGCAAGCCTTGCGCGAATCACGGTGCCTCCTGTAGCTCCGGCTTTTTTTGCGGTCTGCATAACCGCATCCGCATATCCCTGATTGACAGTGATCAATATCAGACTGTGACGATACTCGCTCTTCATAGCGCTTTCCTCCCCCTCGATCTCATTCCCTTCGGACTGTAAAAGCAGCTCCGCCGCTACCTTGTTGATGGCCGATGTGGACAAAAGCATCATCAGACCGTTATAGCCCTTGCCGGAACTCATGTCCTTAGTCAGCTCTGCTGCCAGCGCCGCCACACTTCTGCGTGGCGCATAACTTAATACAATATCCTTATCGCTGCTGCCAAGTCCTAATATATCCATCATCTCCGAAGAAGCCGTGCCCTGGCCCACGCACTGCATATGAAAACCAATATTCCTCTTGTCAAGCATCTCTATACATGCTTTCGCTCTGCCTCGTTCTATGATGGAAACGATCAGCATGATCTGATCCTGCCTGTCTGCCCTCACGCCTCCACCTCCTCTTCTCTCTCATCATAATACAGGATAATATCCTCTATCTGGCTCAACTCCTGATGCGCCCTTGCGATCCTTCTCTTTCTCTTCACATTACTCCACAGCCCCAGCACCTGAATGGTAATCAAAGGAGTCATAGCTACCATGGCTACCAGGCCGAAGGCATCTGTCATAACATTGCCGCCGCAGGCTTCACATGCTCCCATGGCAAAGGGCAGCATAAAGGTAGTCGTCATCGGGCCGCTGGCAACGCCGCCGGAGTCAAAAGCAATACCTGTATAGATGGGCGGTACAAAAAAGGTAATGGCAAGAGAAATCACATAACCGCCTATCAGAAACGGATAAATCGGAATCCCTGTCAAAACACGCAGCATGGAAACCCCCACCGACAGACCCACGCCCATGGACAGGGCCCGGCCTATGGATTGCTGGGATATAGCGCCGTTGGTCACCTCTTCTACCTGCTTTTTTAAAGTATGTACTGCAGGCTCCGCCGATACCACAAAATATCCCATCAGCATACCCACTGCGACCAGTAGGTACCGATGCTCTCTCTCCGCAATTTTTGCACCGATCAGCCTGCCCGCAGGCATGAACCCGGCATTTGCCCCCGTCAGGAACAGTACCAGACCAATATAGGTATACAGCATTCCTACGCTGATCCTGATCATCTGATGCTTATGAAATCTCCTGTAGAATATCTGGAATATCAGAAACACTCCCACAATGGGCAAAAACGCAATCAATACTTCTTTTGCATACAAGGGCATCTCCCGCAGGAAAAACAAAAATGCGTCCTTTGTAGTAAGATATTCGCCTAAAATCGTCTGGGTAGTCTCCGGCACAGGCGAAAAACAAATGCTTAAGATCAGCACTGATAATATGGGGCCGATACTGCACAAGGCCACAAGGCCGAAGCTGTCTTCCCCGGAATGCTTTCCTCCTTTAATAGAAGCCATACCTGTACCAAGCGCCATGATAAAGGGAACCGTGATTGGCCCTGTAGTCACACCGCCTGAATCAAAGGCCGTAGGAATAAACTCGCTGGGAGCAAAGACCGCCAGCACCATGACCGCCAGGTAAAATATCAAAAGCAGCCGTGAAAGCGGAATATTCTTTTTCGTTCTCACCATGGAAATCACAAGAAAAATTCCTACCCCCAGCGCCACAGACAAAATCAACACCAGGTTTGGAATAGAGGGAACCTGTTCCGCAAGAACCTGAAGGTCAGGTTCCGCAATCGTAATCAACGCACCCAAAACAAAGCTGACCAAAATGGCCGCCAGAAATTTTTTTGATCTGCTGATCTGTACACCGATACCTTCGCCCAAGGGCTGCATGGACATGCCGGACCCAATGGTAAACAGGCTCATGCCCAGGATCAGAAAAACCGTTCCGAAAATGAACAGTACCAATATGCCGGAATCCAAAGATGCCAGACTTACACTTAAAACCAAAACGATTGCCGCTATGGGCAATACGGATTTGGCAGACTCGCCGATTGCTCCCCTGATAAATCTCACCAAGCCGCTCCCTTCATGCACTTTAATAAAGATAATATCCGCTGCCAAAGCAAAAGTCAATCGGCGGATACCCTCCCTGAGAAAACACTACACGAATGCCTGAGAAAATCCTCGAAGATCCGCTCCCTGTCCCTGGCAGTCTCAAAATACCGCAAACCGTATTGCAGACATTGTTCTTTCATCAGCCTGCTCTGTTCCACGATGTAAACGGCGCCTTCCTTAAGCTCCTCGTCAGCCTTGTAAAAAGTATAGTCCTTCTCCGTATCGTATTTCTTCTGAATTGCAAACCGCTCTTCCGGCGTTACGTCAGAGGTGAGGAAATAAAATATTTCGCAGTTTGCTCCGTTTATGTACTTCATGTAATCCTCCGGAAGGAGCTGATACATATCCAATACCATACCGGGCTCAAATTCATCATATTCGGCGCTGTCAAGCATAGCCCGGACAAAAGGCGCCATTTTACCGCTGATGATGTGAAGCGTATCCATGGAAGATAAACCGGCATAGGTGTTGACACCGGTTTCTGGAAAACACTTTTCAAATCCCGCTATAATAGAATCCATGCTGACATGCTGATAGCCGTACCGTGCAGCAAGCCTGTGAGAAATCGTACTCTTCCCCGCCCGCGGCACACCGGCAATAATTATGTTGTTTTTCAACTGGCTTTCCCTCCGTGTCGCGGCTAAGCCGTTTCACTCATTTTCAACTGGGCATTCACCAGCCCATAATAAATTCCCTTCTGCTCCAAAAGCTCGTTGTGTGTTCCGATCTCCGCCACGCCGTGCTTATCAATAACTACCAGCCTGTCGGCATTGCGCAGAGTAGAAAGTCTGTGAGCAATGGCAAATGTAGTCCGGCCCTTCACCAGACGGTCCAGCGCCTGCTGAATCAAGTACTCACTTTCCGTATCCAGGGCGGAGGTTGCCTCGTCTAAGATCAGGATTCTGGGATCATTTAAAATCGCTCTGGCAATGGCAATCCTCTGCCGTTCGCCGCCGGATAAATTATAGCCGTGTTCTCCCACATAGGTATTATAGCCGTCCGGCGTCTTACAGATAAAATCATGGGCATTGGCCGCTCTGGCTGCCCGGATCACCTCTTCTAAGGTAGCATCCTGCTTGGCAAAGCGGATATTGGCCAAAATGCTCCCTGAAAACAGGAAGGTCTCCTGCAGTACTACGCCGATCTGGGAGTGCAAACTTTCCATCTGAACATCCCGCAGGTCGCAGCCATCTAAGGTAATGCTGCCCTGGTCTACATCATACAGACGCATAATCAGGTTGATCAGGGTGGATTTCCCGGTACCGGAAGCACCCACCAGTCCGATCATTTCTCCCGGCTTTACCGTAAAGCTGATATTTTCCAATACCGGCTCATAAGTTTGGTATCCGAAAGATACCTTTTCAAACTCAAAAGCTCCTTTGATGGGAAATGCCTTACTGTTTTCCTTGTCCGCCAGCATGGGCTCTTCATCCAGCACATCATAAATTCGATTCAGACTGGTCACCATCTGCATCACCTGGCGGGGTAGATGCGTCATCCAACTCAAGGGCCCAAACAAATAGCCATTATAAGTGACAAACTGTACCAGCCGGCCCACCGTCATGTCTCCGTCAAGTACCTGAATGCCTCCGAAATAGATGGCAATATAAGTACCGGCTCCCAGCAAAAAAGTAAGAATGGGAAAAAATACTGCCCAAAAAGTCTCGTTTTTCTTCTGAATTGCAGCAAATTCTCTGGTTTTTCCTGTAAACTTTGCGCTCTCCCGTTCCTCCTGTCCAAAGGATTTTACAATCCGCATACCGGAAATAATATCCTGCAGGTTACTGCTTAAATCGTCAAATTTCAGCCACTGCCTGTGGAAGATCGTCCGAATATGATGCCAGAAAGCCTTCGTCACCACAAACACTACCACCACAAACATCAGTGACAGCAGAGACATTTTCCAGCTAATGATAAACATCATCACCAAAGACACGATCATTGTCACCAGGGTGGAAAGCATATCACCAAAGACCTGCTCCATAAATTCCCTGATCTGCCTTGTATCCCGTGAAACACGGTTCATCAGCTCTCCCGGTTTTCTGTTATTAATAAAGGACAAAGACAGCACCTGGATCTTATAGTATAACTTTTTCCGCAGACTCAGACTGATCGAAGCTCCCAGCCTGGCACAAAACCAGTACCGGCCGATACCTAATGCCAGCCCCAGCACCATCAATGCAAAGGTAATACCGACAAACCACCAGAGCTGGGTAAAAGTACCGCTTCCGTCGGTAAGCGCTTCGTCAATAAACCGTCTTTGTACCATGGGTGAAAGCAGGTTTACCGCCGCAATGAACAGCAGCATCACCGAAAGCAGAATCAGTCTTCCCGTAAATTCTCCGCAGAGCGCAAAAAACTTTTTCAGCACATCCCCCTTCCCGTCACAATAGGGGCACTTGCTGGTCCCCGGCAGGGCACGGCCGCATTTCTCACAATATTTTTCATATTCCCGGCTTGTAACTCGGTCCGAATCGGAAAGTACTCTTCCTTCTTCTCCGGCATTGATAATGGTCTGGGCGCCCCTGGCCACATATGCCACACGGATAATATGGCGCATGGAAAACCTTGCCGCGCAGGAAGTGGACCCATCCTTTTGAAATACCGTAAGGATGCCGCTGTAAACCTGATGCTCACACTTGATTTTCTCGCAGTCCGCCAGCCGGTACTCCGCCGCTTTCACGCTGCCGTCCAGCAACATAAGCCGCTCTTTCGTCACCACAATCCAGGACCCCTCTGTATAAGAAGACCTTGCACATTTTTCTCTGTTATCAAACTGCAGGTCCACGGGTACACAGTACCAGACACTTTCCCCGTCCCGCAGCTCCAGGGCCTTTTGCTGAGACTCATTTAATGTATATAGTAACTTCATGATAAACTCCCTTTTTCGAAAAACAAATGTCTCCTTCTTAAGCCGCTTGTTTTTCTTCGCTTGTCGTTATATGAACAGGTCCAGTTTTTTGCGCTCCATCACTGTCAGTGCATACAGATCCGGCAGCTCATACCTGTTTCCGTCAATGTCCGTGATCTGGTATCTGGCGCCGCCGATATTGATAACGGCGTCTCCGCCCATATGGGTAGTAAAACGGCATGCTCCAAAATCCGTCATCACATGCCAGTAGGCATACCCGTACTCGTCTTTCACGTCCATCACCTTGCGGATCACAGGCATAAAGTAACGCAGGCGCACCTGCTCCCTGATCATCTCCTGCACGTCCTTCTCCATATCCTTCAGACTTTGAATAATACCGATCTCCTTCGCCTTCTCATCCGTCTCCCGGATAGAAATAAACTCTTCGGGGTTTGTCAGGGGAAAGGTCAGATACACGCCGATCCTGTCGTACTCCTTATCCTCCAGCTTCAAAGAGAGGAAGCCGCCGTCCGTACGGCGAAACTCTGCGTTTTCAGGGGTAAGAAACCGCATCTGCAGAACCTCTTCCGACTCTCTTTTCAATGCCTCTTCATCAAACTCCTGCAGATCCAGCAAATCCGGCATTTCGTTTTCTCTGTTTTCTTCCATTTTTACCTCCATGTGGGAGCAGCTTTAGCGCTCCCATATAAATATCTTAACAGTTTCCTTCCACCTTGAGCAGAGCGTGAAAAACGCCGTCCAAGCGAACTCGTTCGCTTGCGTTTTTCAGTGTGAGAAAGGCGCCGCACTTGCGCCGTAGAAAATCTTCGCGAAGCGGCCTCTGCCGTGAGCGAAAATTGCGGAACGCAATTTGATTTTCTTCTCAAACTTCCACCCCCCGCATCGCCAAAGCCTTTGTCTGCAGCTCGCTCAGCTTAAAGAAGGTTCCTTTCTTTTCCATCAGCTCCTTATGCGTCCCCGACTCCGTTACCCGTCCGTCGTCGATCACAATCAAATGATCAGCGTTACGCAGGGTTGACAGTCTGTGGGCAATGGACAGCACCGTCCTGCCCTTTTCAAGCTGTTCCAACGATTTCTGAATAGCCAGCTCCGTCTCCGTATCCACTGCCGATGTGGCCTCGTCCAGAATCAATATCTTCGGATCAGCAAGAATCGCTCTGGCTATGGAAATCCGCTGCTTTTCACCGCCCGAAAGAGCACGGCTGGATGCACCGATGATCGTATCATACCCCTGGGGCATCTTGCAGATAAAGTCATGGGCGCTGGCCTGTACCGCCGCCTTTATAATCTCTTCCCGTGTGGCATCCGGTCTGGCATAGGCAATATTCTCAGCCACCGTCCCCATAAAGATATAGGTCTCCTGAGACACCATGGCCACATTCTTCCGAAGCTCCTTAAAACCGTACTGTTTTACATTAATGCCGTCCACCAGCACCTCTCCCTCTCCTGCATCATACAGACGGGAAATCAAATTCACCAGCGTAGATTTTCCGGCACCAGAACGCCCCACAATACCCAGCACTTCCCCTGCTTCCACTCGGAAACTCACATCCTTTAATACGGGCTTGTTTGGCTCATAGCCAAAGGTAACATTCCTAAGTTCGATCTCTCCCCTAAGACTATCCGGCCTTACCGGATCTGCCGCTTCCTTCACTTCAGGCACGGCATCAATAATCTCAAACATACGCTGGGCAGAATTCATGGCACTGGTATACCAGCGGAAAATACGGGACATAAATTCCAACGGCCACTTTAACTGTCCTACATAGCCTGAAAAAGTAATCAAAAGTCCCAGCTCCATATCCGAACCGCTGATAATCAACGCCGATCCCACTGCCCAGACAAGGAAGGTCAAAAAGTCCTCCACCAGGTAATACAGCGCCGAAAACCGACAGTCATAGCCGGCCACATCTACTTCGGCATCCCGCACTCTTGTGTTGCTCTTTGTAAAACGGGTCATTTCCTGCTCTTCCTGTCCGAAGGCTTTAACCACTCTGGCCCCAGTCAGATTCTCGTTCATCTGGCTGTTCAGCCTTCTATTGGCCCGGTGCCGCTTTCCGTAATAATGCCAGAGTCTGGGCATCATAAAATAGCTGATGCAAAACAGTACCGGCATCAGAACGATAGACGCCACCGCCAACAGCGGGCTTAAAATGAACATAATAACTAATGTGGCGATAATGGTTCCCACATTAATAAAAAAGTAGGGAATCCCGTCTATGAAAAAGCTGGATATTTCATCTGCATCATCGGAAACCCGAGTCATCAGGCCTCCGGTCTGACGCTTCGTAAAAAAGCTGATGGAAAGCTTCCCCATAGATTCAAAAACCTGACTTTTCAGCCTGCTCACCACTTCCGGAGCAATTCTGGCAGTCAATGCGCCCTGCAATATACCAAGGCCCTGAATCAACACCTTTGTCAGGATCATAACAATAACCAATATGCCCAATGCCAGTACAAACCGGCCTGCAGGGACACGAAATGCAGCCAAAAGCGCTTCATCCTTTGCCAGCACCTTATCATACAAGATGGTACCACTTAAGTACGGCCATATCAAATTTAATCCCGCCGTGGCAAGATAACAGAACATCATCACGGCCAACATGCCCTTATATGGCTTGAAATAACCCACTATCCTCCACAAAATAGATCTTTTATCCATACACTTGGGGCAGACCTTCCGTTCCTGATCCGGATAAATCATGCCGCACTTTGGACAGCACTCTTTTCCCCGTTTCACATCCAGATCTTCCGCAGAAATTTCTTCGCCCTTCTGCGACTTCTCCAGAAGACGACACATCCGCATGAATGCCTCCATTTTCGTGTTGGAAAACTGACACAAATACCGCTCCGTCCCCTTGATCTTTCCCATCAGTACTCCCGTACTGACCTGACGCAATACCTCCAGCTTCTCTACATCCTCCAGTTCGTAGAAAAGCACAGCCGGCTCCACCATCTTTTCCGCACTGTCTTTAGCATTCTGAACTGCCCAGCTGTCATAGCCGCCAAGCCGGTACTCCCGCTTCTCCCTGTATGGGTATCTGGCCACGATCAGCTTCTTATCCGTAATGGCAACAATGGAATCCGCAAAACGAAATTCCTCGTCCAGATCCGCCATGGCGGCAAATACTACATCACCCTTATTAATTCCATATTTCTCTAATACCTTTGTAAAACTGTTCGGTAAATTCATGGTTACACCCCTTGTCCGCTTCAACGGACATCACTTCAATATTTGGAAGATTACTTCCAAGCTTCCAGACACATACCAGTGAGATTACCTGATACTGTGCTTTCCTGCCTTTCCCTGATTCCCATACGTTCCTGTATGTATAATGCCCCCCGATAGTTGATGCTGATTTTTATGCGCTTTACACCTGCCCTGCCGGGCAAAACCCGCGCCGTAAGAGCGCACAAAAGCGGCATACACACTAATATACCAAAGTCAGTATATCATGTATGTCATGCCGCTTCCTATCCGCCTGTTCAGACCGCCCTGCCGGATATATCATCCGACAACAGCTTCTACGCATCTATCATCCGGGAGACAATACATTGACTGCTCTTTGTTCTTACTGCCTGATGCTTTCCTAACCTTGTCATTGCATTTGCCTCCTTTCTTTCAAACTCGTTTACAGTTACATCAATTACTATAAACTTCTTTCCATGATCTGTCAACATATATTTTAGAATCGTCAGTGCTTTATTCCAGCATAATCTCTTTTACCGAAATTTTACTGATCCTTCCTGAATAAACGTACATTACAAGCTCATAAATAACGGCAAAAACCCCAAGAGAGATCAGCATCACCGGAAAATCAAATTTGTATTCCGGCATACCTTCCATATCCCGAAAGACAATGTCCACCGCAATCCGCAGCAATACGTACTGGTACATTGTTCCCAGGGCGAAACCGATATAAGCCATGGGTCTGTAGCACCCTAAGATTGCCTGACTGCATTCCTTCTGAGAATACCCGAACACTCTCATCATGGCAATGGTTTTCTTATTGCAGCCGATCACCGTAGTAATCGCCAGAAACAGAGTAGTGCAGGCCAACACCAGCCCGATGAGCATAATCATGATCCCCATCATCGCACTGGCCAGCTCATCCATGCTGAAGGACATCTGGGTCATGGCAGAAAAGCAGAAAGACGCAAATACAATAAAAAACGCCAGCACCTTTTTATTCCGCAGGGTATTCCTTTTCAGATCCTCCAAGAACAGACCGCCGCTGCTTTGATCAGCCTTATGCTTTTTTCTTTTCCCGCCGTCGGACATACTGTCCCGCAACAGATTTAAAACCGGCATCTTCAGCCTGCGCCAGGCATAAAAGACCGCCAGGAGCGAAAAGGCTGCCGCAGGAAGTACTACCAGATACAAAAAAATCTCCGGATGAAACCGCACCGGGAATTCCGGCAAAAGCTGATCCTTATTCTGTACCTCATAAAAGAAAGTCATGAGCAGAAATGCCCCGGCAAATCCCATGGCCGTACCCAGAAAAACACTGCTGCCAAACACCCAGAAGTTTCCGGCAATCTTTAAATTTGAGCAGCCCAATGCCTTTAATATGCCCAGCTCCTTATTATGAGTGTCAATATACTGCTTGATAAAGAACAGCAGCATTACCGCCGACGTCAGACACAGACAGCCCCCTGAAAGTCCGCTGACCATTTTTCCCGTAGACACCTGGGCCTTGTAAAAATTAAACATCTGTTCCGAAACAATTTCCTTTTCAATCCCTGTAATGTCTGCCTGATAATTTAAAAACAAGGTGCATACAAATACCGCGCAGAAAGAACTAATCACAATCCCGGCAAGCTTTGCCCCGTCCTTTATTCCCACTACCATCGTTTTCTCCTTTACCAGCCAATCTCATACGCCGTCTTCCGTACCTGATTTTTATAGATCCCCGCTACTCTTCCACTGTTCATTCGGATTACGGTATCTGCCATTTCCGCAAGATTCAGGTTATGTGTTACCATAATGACGGTAAATCCGTATTCCTTCTGCAGCCCACAGATATAATCCAGCACCTGCCGCCCTGTTTCTTCATCCAGCGCTCCCGTAGGCTCGTCCAGGAATAAATATTTCGGATTCTTTGCCAAGGCTCTTGCCACGGAGACACGCTGCTGCTCGCCGCCGGAAAGCTCACTTGGATATTTATGCAGCTTCTTCCCCAGCCCCACGGCTTCGATCACCTTCTTATAATCCCGGTTGCCGGCCAGGTCAGCCCCCATTTTTACGTTTTTCTCAACGTTCATATTCTGTAGCAGATAATACTGCTGAAAGATAAAGCCTACGTTTTCTTTTCGAAACTCGGTCAACTCACTGTCGGAAAAAGCTGTAATATCCTTCCCGTCATACAGCACCTTCCCTCCCTCCGGCCGCTCCAGCCCCGAAGTCACATTTAGAAAGGTAGATTTTCCCGATCCGGATGCCCCCAGAATCACCACAAACTCTCCGTCCTCTATTTTCAGACTGATTCCCTTCAATACCTGAAAACTGCTTTCACCGCTTCCATAGTTCTTTGTAATTTCTTTTACTTCAATCATAATTCCTCTCATTCCGCCGCGCAAGCGGCACCTAAATCTGCAGGAACTTTGGGACGCACAGCGTCACAAATTCCGAGATTAAAAATGATACTTTTCAATCTTTTCTTCTGCCCGGCAAGAAAATAATTAACCTTTACGCTGCACTAAACTCTCCCTGTTCTTTAAGAGGCTGACAAATACCTCCGTCATCATCCTGCCGATCTCTTCCCCGGTGAAACGACACATTCCCGTGGCACACAAGGCTGCGATACCGTGAGAATATATCCACAAATGACGGTACAGCTTTTCGGCAGTAATCTGATCTACTCCGTAGCCCTCCTGAACGGACAGCAATATCTGCTCATAGCTCTCGTCGATCAGCGGAAGCACCGTTGAAAGCTCCGGCACCTGACTGTGATCTGTCATAAAAAGAAGCTGAAACAGCTTCGGCTCGTTGACGGCAAATAGAATGTACTGTGTTCCCACTCCCTTAAATGCCGGCGTTTCCGCCAGTCCCCGCTGCACATATTCCCTGTAAAGCGCTCTGGCGGCGGTCAATACCTCCAGCTGGACCTCTTCCATATTTCGAAAAACTGTAAAAATCGGCCTGGCCGAGCTATGCAGTTTTTCTCCCAGCGCTCTTGCCGTCAGTGCATCGGCTCCTTCCTTTCTGATGATTGTCAGCGCGGCCTCCACAATTTCTTCCCTTGAAAATTTTGCCTTTGGCGGCATACTGCATCTCCTTTCTCGGCCTGATCTATTTGCTGCAATTTTGCATTATATCCTGCTGTATATTCAAAATTGCTTGTTTTAAATCAATCGTTTTAAAACATCTAATTTAGATTAACACATATAATAAACCATGTCAACAGAAAATTTCAGCCCCCTGTGGATTCTGCTTTTTCCCACCCGCACATTGGCTTTTCTGCCATATTGCTGTCATATACTGCGCTGTTGTGATAAAATTCTTATAAGTTTGAAAGAGGTGATGCGGCGGCATCGTTGACCGAAAACAATACAGTCCGACAGGGAATCAGACAGTGAGATTTGGCTGAATATCAACGGTACGGCACACTTGCTCAGGAGGAACAGACAATGTTGGAATTTGCCGATCAGGAAAAGTATATGACTGCCCGGCAGTCAAAAGGCCGCGCAGACCGAAATCATTGCGAGACAGAGGACTCGGCTTCCTCCCGCAAAAGCATGTTTATTCATTACAGCAGGCCGGCTCAGGACGTGATCCAGCGGAAACAAACGACTCCACTGGCGGACCGCCTTCGGGAACAGGGCATTGACCCTGGAGCGTTTGGCCCGGATTTTGCAAGGCTCACGCAGGAATACGATGAACTTCCTAACACTGCCCCACAAAGAGCCGCCCAGCAGCGCTATCTGCTTGTACTGCTGAATTTGCTGACGGAAAGAATGAATACCGGTGAAAAAAATCCCTGGCTTCAGACAGCCCTGAATATCCTGCAGGATGAGCTGAGCTTTGTCGGCATCCAAAATCTTGACGCCTCCCCTGTGCCTCCTGCTCCGCCCTGGGAGCATATGAGCGGCTCTCCCTACCTGAGAATGATTGCCGAGCTGGCCCGCCTGGACGCACAAACTCCTCTGAATGCGCTTTCGGGCAACAAGGAAACGGCAAAGCCAGCCGCCGCGGGACCCGTCAGAAATATTCCCTCCCAGCAGAACTTTTCAGCATTTGATATGGTTCAGGCCTTAACTCAGCATCACCTAATGCAGCTTCGTCTCGCAAAGAGTGCACATTCCAAACGGTCTCACAATGTCTTTGATACTGTGCTTAAACTTATCAGACACACTCTCTCACAGGAAGCATGCTTAAGCCATTATACCCATAATCCAAGCTTGACAGTACTGCATTCCACAGATTACCTGAAAGCCAATCAGATATTGGAAGAGAAAGCACCGACGGACTTGAGAACGGTAAGTGAAAAAGCAAGCATATCCAAAAGTCAGGATGTAGATACCGCCATGTTCCGCAACACAGGCTTTGTGTTCTTTTTTCTGGAAAGAGCAGGTGCGCCGCCTCGCAGTGCAACACGTTTTGGCCGCTATCGTTATACCGTTCCGCTTAATCAAGGGCTTGACATTTTGAAAGATGCCTGGGCGATCCTGCATGATATGGCAAATCAATCCGAAAGCGACAGAGATATAATCCATCCAGCCTTGGCGAAACAGACCGAAAGCGCCGTCCAGGGACAGAGCAAAAGCTTTTTAAAACTTTTAGCCAGCATATTCTTAAAAACGGAGGCGACCCCGAAATCCATAACAAAACGTAAATTTTACAGACCCGCTAAGATGGAAAATATCCCGAAATTGCCTGAAAAGTTCCCGCCTGATTTTGAGAAACAACTGGATCCTGCCACGCCACTGATTAGTATGCTGTCACTGTTTCTTCCCACGGCGAAGCAAGGCATTTTCCTGGAGACTCCGGATGGACGTGAACATGACACCCATATTCACGATTATCTGTCTGGGAATTTTCTTCAGGGACAAAATATTATTGAGGGCATTGCCCTGCGCGCCGCCCATGAACTCACCACTCTTCAGGAATGCGGTGCGGCCGAATATAGCACTATCATGGGAAACAAGGATGCACTTTGGGATTATATTTCCGGCATGGTACATGATGTACAGATCATGGTACCCCATGACGTCCTGCCGATACAATATGATTTTATCGACAGGCCAAGACCTGCGGCGGGAGCGGGAGCAGCCGCGGGATCCGCCGTAAACTCGGAAATCGCGGAAACGGGAACATCTTCCGCTGCCGGCACGATTGCAGGCGCTCCGGAAACGGAGAGTGCCTCCACAGCCCGCATGATTACCCGGCCCGTAGGGGCAAGAGCTTCCGGAATACGGCGCGTTGAAGGATTGTCCTCCAATGCATCCCGCATTCTGAGTTTCCAATCCAAAAGTGCCAACAACTGCTTTTTCGAGGCGATGTTCCCCCTTATGAATATATCGGGAATCGAAAATGCCAGCGCCCTGCGAGACCGCTTTGTAGAACTGCAAAACGACCAGGGCCTGACCCCCTTGCCGTCAGGCGCTCCGGTAGAGTATCAGCATATACAGCAGTTTGCAGACCTGTTTCATGTTACCGTTACCGTAATGGCCGAAATCCATGATCCGGCGGCTCCGGCCACGGGTGGCCGTGGCACGGACGCCACTGGCACAGACGCTGTCAGTGTGGAAACCGTCCTGATCGACTTTGTTCCCTCTGGCGGCTCCCAAAACCATTATTATATCCGCTTCCTGCCCCCGGCAGACCCGCAGGGCATCGGCCACTTTACCGGTCTTGGCTGATAATTGATTCCGCTGTTTTACACCGTCATCGGCTCATAAACAGCGGAATAGTCAGCTATACTTTTGCTTACATCAATTTCATAATCCCTTACCATGCAGTGGGCGTTTTCATCGTCAAAATATTCCCTTATTTTAACGCCTCCCAACGCCTCCATCGTTCTCCAGGAAGCAGGATTGTTCGAATCCGCATCCAGCAGGACCTTAGGTATCCCATATTTCTGACAAACCTTTAACCCCAGATACAGGTTGACCTTGTTGTAGCCTTTCCCTCTTTCAACCGGCCGGATACTGTAACCGATATGTCCACCGGACTTTTTTAAACGCTCGTTCAATGCCAGCCTGATGTTTATCATCCCGACAATTTTTCTGTCACCTCTCCTGACCAGAAAAAATGTCCTTGACGGCACCTTTTCCTCATCGGCGGCTCTGTTTTCATCCGCTTTTAGCTTCTCCAGCCAGCCCTCATAATCATCCAAAAACCGGTGCAGTCCTCCGGCCCCGTTTATATCGGATCCATATTCATAAAACTCCCGGATGTATGCAAGCGCCTCATCCTTTCTGTCAATCCCCGGTACTTCAAAATAAAATGTCTCAATCTCTTTGCGATGGCCTGCATGAATGCCGATATGCCCGATTCCCAAAATAACCGTGGCAATCAGAAGAATAGAATTGCGGCCGTAGATCCCCAGCAGAAAAAATGCCATTACCGGCAGGGTGGCTCCCGCCAGCGGAATGCCGCAGATTCCCCTGTAAAAATCCGCCATGCGCTTTTTGCTTTTAAAATACCGAACCCAGTATGTTTCATACAACAGCATCAACAGGAAGGAAATCAGCAGCCAGATACACCACGCAGAGTCTGTCCGCACATTAAAATCCGTAAATATCAGCATTAAGCAGCATACTGTCACTTCCCCGATCCTCTCCAGAATCTGTAAGGCCTTGCTTTCATTCTTTACATAATTTTCATAGCCCGCAGGCTGGTTTTTGGTCCAGAGTATATTGGGCAGAAACAGCATCACAAGATAAATTAGGCCCACATAAGAAAATCCAAAATGAAACATAATATATCCCTCCCTTTTATGCTTAACAAAGTATAACATCTGCAGGACGAAAAGAACAGACATTTCGTCATACAGGCAAAATTTGTCCGGCAGACAGGAATTTGCTCTTCGTTCGCCTTCCGGGCGAAAATATTCTCCGATTCATAAGAATACAAACGTCCTGATTTTTGATATAATCCAAGTAAATGATATGTTTTAATCACAGGAAGGCTTAAGCCGGGAGGTTCACATGAACAATATATCACTGCGCATTGCCGATTTGCGTAAAATCAAGAAGATAACACAGCAGGAGCTTGCGGACTGCATCGGCGTCTCCTTTCAGACGATCAGTAAATGGGAAACCGGCGTTAATATGCCGGACATTACCATCCTGCCACTATTAGCTGATTTTTTTAACGTGTCCACCGACCAACTGCTGGGTTTAAAGCCCATGGAGGGAGAAACCTATCTCCCCGAAAAAACAGCCACCAAAGATTTCTGGAATCAAAAGCTGGAATACCTTCTGCGGACACGGAAAAATTATTGGAATGAGGATTATGCCCGCTTTCTCGTATCACAGGTCTGGAAAATTACCGAGCCTGTCTCCCTGCTGGACTGCGGCTGCGGCTATGGATTTCTGGGAATGCTCCTGCTTCCCTGTCTGCCTGCGGAAAGCACCTATACGGGAATTGATTTTGCGGAAGACTTAATCAAAAAGGGAAAGAACCTTTTTAAAATACAGAATGAGAAAGCCGCTCTGGAAAAAGAAACTGCTGGGGAGACGACTGCCTTGAAATCGCAGATAAATTTTATCTGCAAAAATGTCTTTGCATATTCCGCCGAAAGTCAATATGATATTGTAATTTGTCAGGCGGTTCTCAGGCATCTGGACAACCCTGAGGCTTTTATTCGAAAGATGATTTCCTTTGCAAAACCGGGTGGATATGTGGTCTGCATTGACGCAAACAGGGAGTTTGAGTGCTGCGGGCTTTATATTGACGGTATGGACTATCAGGAGCTGTGCCGGCATGAGGGGTTGGAAAAGAAATGGCGCACCGAGCTTACAATGCAGGGCAGAGATTATGCGATTGCCATCAGAACCGCACATATTATGCAGAAACTGGGGCTGACGGATGTTGACGTGAGAATGAATGACAAGGTGGAATTTGTGACCCCGCATTCTCCGGAGTACGAGGAAACAAAGAAAGATTTTATCGCCTACAATGATTGGAGCGCCGGCATCAGCGAAGAGGAAAGGGATGCGCTGATCCTGCATCTGCTGACCCATGGTCTCTCCCGGAAAGAGGCGGAAGATTACTGCAATCGTAATCTTGAAATTGCAAAATTCTTTGCCGATCACCCTGAAGCCGGATATACATTTATGAAAGGAAAAATGATTTCTTATGGAAGAAAAGCCAAAGAATAAACACATTCTGCTGCTTGATATGTATGGAGTAATCATAAAGGAAAGTAAAGGCTATTTCATCCCTTACACCTATGAACATTTTGATGCCAAAGAGCATGACCGGCTTACCAGGGCCTTTCGGGAGGAATTCCTGTTTACCAAGGCAGGAAACGGGGAAATCAGTTCTGATGAATTTCTTTCCCGGTTAGGCTATCCGAATCCGCAGGAAGCCATGGAGGATTATCTCACCAATTATCTGACTCTGGATCCTGATTTTATCAGGTTTGCGGAATGTCATTACAGGCAATGTGATTTTGTACTGTTTTCAAATGATGTCAAAGAATGGAGTAAATACCTGATTTCGTTATATGGACTCCAAAAATTTTTTAAAGATACCATTGTCAGCGGGGAAATCCATATGCGCAAGCCGGAAAACCGAATTTTTACCCATACACTGGAGCGCCTGCAATGCAGGCCCCGGAATTGCATTTTTGTGGATAACAGCGTCCGAAACATAAATGCCGCCCGGAAAGCAGGACTGGAGACGGTTTTGTTTAACAGAGATCACGAGGCTTATTCCGGCAATATCGTAAGTAATTTCCAGGAACTGGGCATCTTCCTGAAGGAACATGCGAAAACGGTATGAGATGCAGTATCACGGCCGCCTGAGCAGGTGGCTGAAGAAATGATAGAACTTTATGCGGCGGAGGTGTTGAAGTCATGAAAGATAACTATAGTTTTTCGGTAGGTTGTATCGTAAGAAAAGAGAACCAGATTTTGCTTGTACGCCATACCTATGGCGGCGCAAACGGTAAGCTTTTGATCCCCGGCGGCTTCTGCCATGAAAACGAACTGCCGGAGGAAGCCGCCGTGCGGGAGGTTTTAGAGGAAACGGGCATTACTGCGGCTGTAAGACGCATGGCGGGGATCCGCTGTGAGCGCAGCTCCTGGTACATACTATTAGAAATGGACTATATCAGCGGAGTGCCCACAAGCGATATGTGCGAAAACAGTGAAGCTCTGTTCTGTGAAATATCGGAAGCCCTGTCGCGAAGGGACTGCACGGAAATGACAAAGGTTGCTCTCCGGAAAATAACGGATGATTGTGCGAGCTGCCTTTATTCGGATCTGGAATATAAAAAACACAAGGGGGATAATTATACGCTTTATATCTGAGAAAAACTGACGATACCCGTGGCAGCCATACCGTCTGTTCGTCTTGCGCTTGACTGCCGCCTTTGTGAGGCCAGATTACTCAGCATGGAAAAAACCGGTACTATTGACAAGCCATCTCCCTCATGTTAGAGTAAAGAAAAGAACAAACCGGAGGCATGCAAATGAAGGACAAAAGCTATCGGAAATTTTATCTTTTTTCTCTGGCCGGCGTGACAGCCCTCTCTGCCTATCCCATATATATGGGAATTCTGGCAGTAAATGAAATGCTGCGAAACGGCGCCATCCCGATGGAGCGCTATCCGAAGTACATCATACCCTACACTCCGATTTCCGTCGCCCTGATCCTGGGAGTACTGCTGCTTCCCCTGTTTCAAAAGCTGGGAAAAAGGCTGGATCTTGTCTGCGGCGGCGCCTTGTCCGTAGGCATCTTTTTTCTTTTTGAGAGACTGATGGAAACCAATATTCTTGTGCAGACAACAGAAGTCGTCCCTCTGGAAGGCTGGCAGCTGTCGCTTTGCATGGTGCCTCCCCGCCAGTACGAGACCAGGACCTGGGAGGCGGTGGATGTCCTGCTGGGCGGATACAGCCCTGCCTTTAAGCTTCATTTTTATCTGATTTCCATGGTCCTGATTCTGTCCCTGCTCAATTCCTTTTACGGCTTTTCCAACATGATCCGTTCAAAGGATAACACCCGAAAAAAGATACTGACTCTCCAGACAATTACTGCTTTTGGCTTTCTGGGAATGTGCATCTGGGCCTGCTTTACGTCCTTTTACCGCGGGGGCGAGCTCACCGTTTCTGCCCTGTCCGCCCTGCTGATGTCCGTCTTTTTTGCTCTGCTGGGCGTTACAGTTGGTGTTTTTGCAGGCTCCTTCACTCTGGGAAAAAGCAGAAAAACGGCAATCCTGCTGCCTGCCGTTCTCGCTTCTCTTGTCACCCTGCTCATGTACACCGGAGAAATGATTCTCTTACATGGGAACCTGTACCGGTTCGGCAGCGGCTTCTTTTTCGACGGGCTTGGCGGAATCGTACTGGCCCCTGTGGACCTGCTGATTATTGTGATCTCCGGTATTATTACGGCGCTGCTCTGCCGCCTGTGCCACCGTTAGGCCATGTTTCACGGGTATTTGTGAGTTATTATTGTCTCTCATATATTTACATCATCGGATTAAGTCCGCCGCCATAAATCCCCATTGCACCCCGAACACACTATGGTTTCCCCAATATGCTTAAACTTCCTCCCTCAGATATTCCTCCCATACCCCCGGAAACCTGTTTCTCACAAACACCGCATATGAGCAGTCAGGAATTTTGACCATCTCTTTTTCTTTGAGACAGCCTTTGATCATGGAATACCACCTGCTCAGCTCCTGCTCCGATTTATCCTCAAAGCGCCCGATCCGCATCTGCCCCTGCTCCACATACTCTAAAAACAATTCGTATGCGTTCTTCACCTCCAGACAGCCCGTTACCGCCAACGGCTCTGCCGCCAGCCTTGCACAGGGAATATTTTTAAAAGGGAGCACCTGCTTTTCCCCGGCTCCCGCCTCATAAATATATCCCCTGACCCCTTCCGATACCTGCCTGAGAGCATCAGGATACAGTTCATGGTAAACAGGCACGCCTCCCTCGTCAAAGCCATAGGGGAACCAATAATAAGGCTTCTCCACGGCGTTGCACAGATAAAAGGCCGCACCACAGGAATTGTAGATAAATAAACATAGGGGCGATCATGATCTGCCTGCCTTGGCTCTAAGACCCTGATCCCCCCGATATTACTTCCATGATACAGCTTCATGCAATCTCCTTCCGAATTATCTTAACCCCATGATTCCGCTTCGAGGAATCTCAACCCTATGCGAAGATTTCTCATAATTTGGGAATTTCCGGCACTGTCGGTCAATTACCTTACGAGTATTGACTGCTCACAGGAGCAAAAGGTTTACTGCCCTGACTTTTATGCTCTTCTGTCAAACAAAGAGGTTTCCCCCTGATCTCCCGCGTTTACAAAAGCATATTTATCGTTATGAGGGAATAACAGCTCCATATACAGATTGCCCAGCAGGTTTTTCACCTGATCCGCGTCAACATCCGCCACGGGATAGTCATTTGCCTCCAAACGCTTTAAATTGTATAACACTTTTTCTATTGTCTGCCACTCAGAACGCGCCGGCACCGGCTCGGATTTTACAGCTTTTCCTTTCTCCGGCTCCATGATGGGCTTTACCTTGGGAACATTGTAGACAACATTTTTGCAGGTTTTTTCAAAGCACTCCGGATCATACTTGGCCAAATAGCCAAGGTCATCCATGGTCAGCACTTTTTTATGGTATATTTTAAGATATATGTTAATCAGACGAGTATCCTTTGCCATAGCTACACCCCGCTTTCTTTCAGTTGGAAAAACTGTTTCGCAGCCTCTTTAAGATCATACTGTCTGATATATTCCGACAATTTGCCTTACTGTCTGTTTATTTCATTATACACAATCCTCTGTAAAAATACAATAAGTGAAATCTGTTTTATCATCTCAAATCCTTCTTATAATGCTCCAATTCGTAGGGCTCTCCATTGCGTGGATCTCTTTTTTCCTCCGAATATTGATAGACAAATCCGGCCGATGCCGCCAATGCCTTAGATGCAAGATTGCCTGACCACGTTGAATAATGAAATTCCATCCCGCCCAAAGAGATGCAATACTCCATCAGCAACCGCAGAATCTGTTTCCCATATCCCTTTCCAACATACTCCGGTCCTAGTGCAATGCCAGTCTCTTCATAAATATGCGGCCGGGTCTCCACGATTCCCGTAAAGCCGATGGCCTGGCCGCTCTTCTTCTCGTATACCAGCCAGGCGTCATGGTTTTCCTGCCAGGCAATGGTTTTCTGAATTCGTTCCCTGGCCCCCTCTTCGTCAGTTGTCACCTTCCACTGCATATACTTTGCCGTATCCGGCCTGGACCAGACATTATGATATATAGATTTCCAATCCTCATATACAGCCTTTTTCAATATAAGATCTTTTGTTTCCATTAACATTGTGCCTGTCGCCTCCCCACTGAAATTCCTCATCCCATTTTATCTGCGAAGTATTTTTTCCATAGCCTTCCCTTTGGCAAGCTCGTCAACCAGCTTATCCAAATATCGGATCTCCTGCATCAGCGGCTCTTTAATATCTTCCACTCTCACCCCGCAGACCACGCCTTTGATCAATCTCCTGTTTTCATTCAATTCCGGAGCATTGCGAAAGAAATCCCCATAAGCCACCGGCATTTCCAGCATTCCCTCCAGCTCCAGCCGGCTGTACCCGGTAAGCCAGCAGATCACCTCATCAACCTCCTGTCTTGTCCGCCCCTTCTTCTCCGCTTTGCTGACAAGCAAATGATAAACCTTTGAAAAATCCATCTGATATAATTTCTCATTTTCCATCTGCTACACCTCCGACAGATTTTAATAATTTCTGCCTTTTGCAAAACATGTCATAATACTGCGGCAATTCCACAAAATCTGCTTTGTTTATTTCTTTGATCTGATTTAAACCGACTTTTTCAACGGACCTGATTGCAGCCTCCTTTTGATTAATATGCTCTCCAAACATAGTCTGACAGTTGGCGCCTTCAACATCATCATACGCATGAAATGCCTGGTTAAAATCCATCAGATCGTGTAATCTCACCGGCTTATTATTGGAATTACGGACCAATATCCCCCAGTTTCCCCAATGTCTGTCTGTATTTCCGATCAGGTAATCCACAATATTCATCATATAATAATTATATTGATCCAGAGAAAGAATAAACTTTTCGGTGTTTATGCCATGATTCACTGCATATATCTCAAATGCCTCCATCGAAACAATGGAATACTCCTTTGAGGTAATATTACTGCTGACGCTGACTTTTTCTCCGTCAAAATAATCTCTTTCGTATAACACCTGTGAAACGGCAAAACATCTGCAGATCCGGCTGGCAAGAAGCTCTCTCTCGACTGCATCTGCGCCCCCGTCCTTTAATAATCTGAAACCAGCCTCCATTCTCTGCCAGGCTTTTGGAAAACAGCCATTTGTTGACAGGTCTCTCGCCAGACAATCGTTTTGAACCGTATACTGCTTCCCTCTCAACGCAATATCAATAAAAGTATTATCCAAATGATTTTCGTACAAATTAACATCCCTGAATGAAATCTTTTCCTTTTCAAGCTTTACCCAAAAGACATCCGTCAGCGAAGCGCATCTATAGGATAACGCGATTTTGGCTCTTTCCCTATCCGTCACTGCCTGCAGCATTCCTATACTGTTCAAAATCTCTTTTGCATACTTTCTGTCTAACGTAAGGACTCTTGTTGCACACCAATAATTGAAATTGGTAATATTATTAACCAGAGCCTCAATCTCTTCCGCCTCTTCCAAATATAAATTACAGGGCATAAATGACTGATAATATATCTTACATTGTCCGGAAGCGTTAATCTTCGCAACTCTTCTATCCATGTGCATAATTTCATACACTCTCTTTTCGGGCATTCCGTCACCTCCCTGCAAAACATACTTCCCCGTTAAAGCGCATCCAGGGCACACAACCAAAACGGCGCGAAACCAAAACCATTCCGGTTTGATTTCACGCCATAAACTGTACAAAATGGCGCGAAGCATGAACAACCTGTGTTCTGCTTCGCGCCAACAAATGCGGAAGATGGGACTTGAACCCACACGATATTGCTATCACAAGATCCTTAGTCTTGCTCGTCTGCCAGTTCCGACACTTCCGCATACACAGTATATATATGCACTGCGCAAGTATCATCTTAGCATTACTCTTCCCAAAAGTCAACCACTTTTTTATCGGTCATATTAAGTTGTATTAAGTAACAGTTCAGCCCTGAAACAATTTGCAGTCAATGCTCCATGTGCAAGCGCACATGCTCAGACCGCAGATTATTTGGCTGAACTGTCACCATATTATCGCTGTACCCGTCCGGATGCGTCGCCGCCTGCCAGCGTTTCAACCTCTTTTCTTGAAACAAGGTTGAAGTCCCCAGGAATGGTGTGCTTCAACGCGGAAGCCGCCACGCCGAATTCCAGAGCGTCTTTAAAATTCTTGCCGTCCAGCATTCCGCAGATCACGCCGCCGGCAAAGGAATCCCCGCCGCCTACGCGGTCAACAATGGGATGGATACTGTACTCCTTGGAATGATAAAATTCCTTGGTATCCCTGGAATAAATACATGCGGACCAACCGTTGTCGGAAGCGGAATGGCTGACACGCAGGGAAGAAATACAGTACTCAAAGTTATAATCTGCCACCATCTGCTCAAAGATAGACTTGTAGCCTGCCAGCTCCAGATCGCCGCTGGTAACATCCGTCTTACCGGGCTTATATCCCAGTACCAGCTCCGCATCCTCTTCGTTGCCGATGCACACATCTACATACTGCATCAGATTCTTCATCACCTTTTGTGCTTTTTCGGAGCTCCACAGCTTCTTGCGGAAGTTTAAATCCACGGAAACCTTTACTCCATGTTTCTTTGCCGCCTTCAGAGCCTCTTCCGTCAGCACTGCCGCCGCATCGGAAACAGCGGGGGTAATGCCGGTAAAGTGGAACCACTCCGCATCTTTGAAAATTTCATCAAAATCAAAATCTGCCGCAGTGGCCGTGGAGATGGAGGAATGCGCCCGGTCGTAAACAACCTTGGAGGGTCTCATAGAGGAACCGCTCTCCAGGAAATAAATGCCCAGTCTCTCGCCGCACTTTGCAATATGCTTTGTGCCCACATTATACTTTCTTAAAGCCGCCACCGCACACTCGCCGATCTCGTTGGCCGGAACGGCAGTGACGAACTCTGCCTCATGTCCGTAATTTGCCAGAGACACCGCTACATTTGCTTCTCCGCCGCCATAGTTGATGTCAAACTCGTCAGCCTGAATAAACTTCTCAAAATTGGGGGTGGACAGTCTCAGCATGATCTCACCCATGGTTATTACTTTTGCCATTTCTCTAAATTCCCCTTTTCTTTTTTCGTCCTCAATTTATCAGCGCCCTTGCCGGAGAGGCGCAGAATCTTCTCCGGCAAACTCCAAAAACCTTACTTTTGCACAAGATGTACTGCGAATCCGCCTACCTCTTCCTTCAGATAGATCGCCTTATACTTACCCTTGTCGTCCTTCTTGGGCTCTTCAAATTCCACGCCTAAAACGGTACTCATATAGTTCACCGCACGCTCAATGTAATTGGTGCGGATGGCAATATGGCCGTTCTTTCCCTTGAAGGGTGTCTTCATAACCTCTACCGCTGTTCCTGCAAAGATAGAGCTGTTGCCTGCCTTGGCGGGCATTCCAAACAGGTAAGCAAAGCGGTTTGCCGCCTTCATGGCTTCTTCCTCGTTGTCAGCGTTAATTCCCACATGCGCCAGTTCAAAGCCCAGCATGGTCTGTACCGCTTCCCTGGTCAACGCTTCGATCTTGTCCCATGCACCCTCATTGATCAGATCCCCCAGCACCATCCAGGAGCCGCCGCAGGCAATGATCTTAGGAAAATCCAGATAAGAGGTCAGGTTTTTTGCATTTACACCACCAGTAGGCATAAATTTCATATTAACATAGGGCGCCGCCATGGCCTTGATCTTCGCCAGACCGCCGGACTGCTCTGCCGGGAAAAACTTTACCACCTCAAGCCCGAATTCGATAGCCTGTTCGATGTCCGAAGGGCTGGACGTACCAGGCGTAATGGGTACGCCTTTATCAATACAATACTTTACGGTCTTAGGGTTTAAGCCCGGACTGACAATAAACTTTGCCCCTGCTGCCACGGCCGCATCCACCTGCTCTGCGTTAAGAACAGTTCCTGCACCCACGCACATATCGGGGAAATTCTCCGTCATAATCTTAATGGCACCTGCTGCCGCACCGGTACGGAATGTTACCTCCGCGCAGGGAAGGCCGCCTGCACACAATGCCTTTGCCAGGGGCAGAGCATCCTCTTCCCTGTCGATCTTGACAACGGGAACAATGCCGATCTTGCTGATCTGCTCTAATACTGCATCCATACTCATCCTCATTTCTGCGCGGTCTTTATTCTTCAATTATTATTTTCGTTCAGTCTGCGTAAAACCACGCGGACACAGACTGAACACATACCGGAAGAATCGCTTAAAATTTCACACTAACCTCCATGTCGCGGCCTTGCCGCGACGTAAATCCTGATGAGAAATGCCTTATTTCCGGCATTTCTCGGTGTGAGAAAAGTCTGCTATGCAGACTTAGAATTTCCAAGTCAGCTTGCTGACTTTGCGAAGCAGCCAAGCCGGTGAAGCCGGCTTTGTGCTGCGAGCGGAAACTGCCGTAGGCGGTTAGAAATTCTTCTCACACTAGCTCCTTCACTGCCGCCGCAATCTTGTCACACTTGCAGTTTGCGGGGAAATACTCCTTAAATTTGGCTCCGGAAAGGGCTCCCTTCACCAGGTCGCGGTCAAGATTCTGTAGAATGGTAACCATATCCGTATGAGTTACCTCCTTCACCTTGTCCAAAATCTTCTTATTTCTCTGCTCAGGCTCCACTCTTTCGGGAGGATAACCGCCTCCTCCAGGAGCGCAGAACAACTTTTCGAAAATATACTGCAGATTCAGCTCACCGCCCCAGCCGAAATTTTCGGCAAAGGGAATGGCCACACAGTTCCCGTCGTTTACCTGAGAAAACAGGTAGGCATCCAGGGGAGATTCAATATGCCCGCAGAGTACCTTGGGGAAAGAATTGCAGGCCAGCATTGCCCCTTCACCGGTACCGCAGCCGGTAATTACATAATCCGCCGCCCCGGAATTTAAGAGTACCGCCGCCAAAATACCGTTCTGCACATAAGTCAGGGAATTGGGGTCCTCCGCACCACACATACCGTAATTGAACACCTCATGCCCCATGGGTTCCACTACCTTCTTTAAGGTTGCACAGATCAGCTCGTTTTTCGCCGCCTGGCTATTTTCATTGATCAAAGCTATTTTCATGTTTCCTCTATGCCTCCATTCCTAAAACCTGCTATATACCGCCACTTCCCGCTTTCGGCTATACTCCCTGAAGAAGCCTGTCTTCAGAGTGCGAAATATTCCGCCGAAGAACAGCATGCCGCTTTCCCGCCTGTTATGAAGGCTGCTTTCCGATATAAGCCAGGATACCGCCATCCACATAAAGAATGTGTCCGTTTACCGCGTCGGAAGCATCGGAAGCCAAGAACACTGCGGGACCGGCCAGCTCTTCTGCCTTCAGCCATCTGTTTGCGGGAGTTTTTGCACATATAAACTGATCGAAGGGATGCCTGCTGCCATCCGGCTGGATTTCGCGCAAAGGCGCCGTCTGAGGGGTCTCGATATAGCCGGGCCCAATGCCGTTACACTGGATATTGTACTGGCCGTACTCAGAGCAGATATTTCTGGTCAGCATCTTCAGGCCGCCCTTTGCCGCCGCGTACGCGGAAACAGTCTCACGACCCAGCTCGGACATCATGGAGCAGATGTTGATAATCTTGCCGTGGCCCTTCTTAATCATGGAAGGAATCACTGCCTTGGATACAATGAAAGGCGCGTTCAGGTCTACGTCGATCACCTGTCTGAATTCTGCCGCCGTCATCTCGATCATGGGAATTCTCTTGATAATTCCGGCATTGTTTACCAGAATATCAATCACGCCCACTTCCTTCTCAATCTGTGCAACCATAGCGTTGACTGCTTCCTCATTGGTAACGTCGCAGACATAACCGTGGGCCTTGATGCCTTTCTCGGCGTATGCCGCCAGGCCCTTGTCCACCAACTCCTGCTTAATATCGTTGAAAACGATGGTAGCGCCTGCCTCTGCGTAAGCGGAAGCAATCGCAAAACCAATGCCGTAAGATGCTCCTGTTACAAGAGCTACTTTACCTTCCAGTGAAAAGCAGTTTACAAAATTTCCCATGTTATTCTCTCCTTTTAATTTATTTGTTTAGCAGGCGTTGTGATCTGTTTTTAACAAATCCATTTTATAAAGCAGAAAACGCCGCATCAGTTACATTAAATCCTTCATTGCAACGCCGTCCATATCATCGAAGTCCTGATTTTCCCCTACCATACCCCAGATAAATGTATACGCTCTGGAGCCGCAGCCGGAGTGAATGGACCAGCTGGGGGAAATAACCGCTTCTTCGTTTCTCATAACAATGTGACGGGTTTCGTCAGGCTCACCCATGTAGTGCATCACAAAGGCATCCTCTGGCATTTCAAAATAAAGATACACTTCCATGCGCCTGTCGTGAGTATGGCAGGGCATAGTATTCCAGACGCTTCCGGGCTCCAGCTTCGTCATTCCCATCTCCAGCTGGCAGCTTTCCACCTGGCCGGGCAGGATATATTTGCAGATTACCCTGTGATTTGCGTCCTCAAGGCTTCCCAGCTCTACCTTGTTCTCCTGTTTTACGATTACCACGCCTTCCTCCGGCTCGCCATCAGGCTTGATCAGCACTGTGGGACAGGTTCTGTGGGCCGGCGCAGAATTCAAATAAAACTTTGCCGGGCTTGCCGAATCATCACTGGCAAAAACAATCTCCCTGGAGCCCATGCCGATGTACATTGCTTCCTTGAATCCTACCCTGTACACCTTTCCGTCCACGGTGATGGTTCCCGCTCCGCCGATATTGATGACCCCCAGCTCACGCCTCTGACAGAAATACTCTGCCCGCAGCTCGTCTCCTGCTGTAAGGGTTATGGGCTTTACCGGCACCGCCGCCCCGGTAATGATCCTGTCAATGTGGCTGTACACCAGCTTGATTTCGCCGGGCACGAAAAGATTCTGAATCAGAAACTCTTCCCGCAGGCGTTCCGTCGTATAATGCTTCACATCTCTTGGTGATACTGCTGTTCTTAACTCCACTGTAACACACCTCTCCTTTCAAAGTGATACTGCATCAGTAATTGCGAAGGTCATTAAAATTGCAGCAATGTTTCGCAATCAGCTTTCATACCGCGCCGTGTAAGTGCTTACATTATAGCATACAATAATTGCCATTTCCATAGAATTTTCAGATTTCTTACTTCTTTTCTGTTCTACGGTAACAGTATAACCGAAAAAATTCTCCAGGTCTATTCAAATATTTTTCAAAACCTTGCAAATAATGAACTTTTACATTATACTGAATAACAGGAATCCAAAATACCCCGCAGGCAGGCGCAGCGTCTGCCACGATCTGTGTACACTCTGGATTCCGCTTCACATAATTTCAGATTTTGAAAGGAAACACCAATATGGAAGAACTCACCTCCTGCAAAACAGCCATTGAAAACTGCCAAAGCACCAAAACCTTTGCCGTGGCACACCTATATAAAGAAGAAAAAGCCATGGACATGCACATCCATGACTGTTACGAGCTGTATTATTCCATCTCCGGCGGTAAACAGTTTCTCATTGATAACCGCTTTTATACCATTGTCCCCGGAGATTTATTCATTATCAACCAATATGAAAGCCACAAGCTGACTCAGATCGACAATCAGCTGCATGAACGGATTGTCTTTTCCATTCATCCCGATTATACCAAGCGTCTTTCTACGGCTGAAACGGATCTCGACGCCTGCTTTTCCCGCCGTGATGCCAGCTTCAGACATAAACTATCCCTGAGCAGGGAACAGCAGAAACGCTTTCTGTATTATATCAATAAGATCAATTCTGCAAACGGCTATGCTCACGACATCATAGAGCAAGCAGCCTTTATGGAACTTCTGGTAATGATCAATTCCCTTTCCAGCACAAACGCTCCGGATAACGCAAAAATGGAATACAAATATAATCATCAGGTAGACGATATACTTGTCTTCATCAATCAAAATATCCTTCATCCGATTACGGTGGAACAGCTGGCAGAGCACTTTTTCCTCAGCGAATCCTATATCTGCCGAATCTTTAAGCAGGCCACCGGCACCACCATCGGCAAGTATATTTCAGCTCGCCGCATCAGCATTGCCAAAGCCGCGCTAAGTGAGGGCGCAAGCGTAAGCGAAGCCTACGAAAAAAGCGGCTTCGGCGATTACAGCAGCTTCTTCAAGGCCTTCACCAAGGCCGTTGGAGTATCACCCAAAAAATACGCCAATTTAAGCGTAAGCTAAGGCAGGCTCGTTCCGCCCGCGCCTTTCGGACCATGCCGTCTGCCCTTCCATACCGCTTTATGCCTTTTGCGCCCCTTCCTTCCGCTCCTTTTCCAGACGCTTGACATCCTTCCAGAGCGCCAGCGCTTCCTCCGGATTCTCCGGCCTTTTTACGTCCCCGAACACGTGCGGATGCCTGCGGATCAGCTTATCCGCCAGGCCCTGAATCACATCCTGAAAGCTGAAAGCCCCTCTTTCCCTTGCAATCTCGCTATGCAGCAGCACCTGCAGCAAAAGATCACCCAACTCTTCACACAGGTTTTCATCATCCTTCCGCTCCACCGCCTGCAGCACCTCGCCGGTTTCTTCTTCCAGACATGTTTTCAGGGACTCATGGGTCTGCGCCCGATCCCAGGAACAGCCTTCGGGACTGCGCAGGATCGTGGTGATCTCCAGCAGTTCTTCCATGGTATGAGACCGGTTTTCAACATAGGTCTTTCCGTTGTATTCCCTCATCTGTTTCTCCTTACGGACATTATAATTCCAAAACCTAAGTTATTCCCTTTACATTAACGGCTTTCCGGTCAAAAGTTCATATCCCTGCAAATACTTCTGAATCGTCTTGTCCACAATATCCTGTGGCAGCGTCCAGTTGCTGTCCGGATTAGCCTTCAGCCAGTCCCTGGCAAACTGCTTGTCAAAAGAAGGCTGACTATGACCCGGCTCATAGCCTTCCGCAGGCCAGAATCTGGAACTGTCAGGCGTCAGCATCTCATCACCGATAACAATATTCCCATTCTCATCCAGTCCAAACTCAAATTTAGTATCCGCAATGATAATTCCCTTTGTCAGCGCATAGTCCGCACACTTCTTATAAAGCGCCAGCGTGTAATCCCGAAGCTTTTCGGCATACTCCCTGCCCTTTCCGGGAAAATGCTTTTCCAGATATTCCACACTCTGCTCAAAGGAAATATTCTCGTCATGATCTCCGATCTCCGCTTTGGTGGAAGGCGTATAAATCGGCTCCGGCAGCTTGTCCGACTCTTTTAAGCCCTCTGGCAGACGGATGCCGCATACAGTTCCATCCTTCTGATAGCTTGCCCAGCCGCTTCCCGTTATGTATCCCCGCACAATGCACTCCACCGGAATCATGGTCAGCTTCTTACACATCATACTGTTGCCGTCAAACTTCTCCTGTCTAAAGAATTCCGGCATCTCCTTTACATCCACCGAAATCATATGATTCGGAAGAATATCCTCCGTCATCTCAAACCAGAACTTCGACATCTGGGTCAAAACCGTCCCCTTCTTGTCCACCCGGTTGTTTAAAATCACGTCAAAACAGCTGATCCTGTCCGTGGCAACCATAATCAGGCTGTCGCCATTATCATAAATTTCACGTACCTTGCCCTCCTTAACGGGCTTAAATTCCTGAGCGCTCATTTCTACCTCTCATTCCGCCGCAGCCGGTTTCTCAGATCTCTGAAAATAAGTTCCTGCAGAAAAGCCGCTGCGCCGTATAAAATTTCTGTGTCAAGTTACTCCTAAAGTGTATTGTATTGAGAACAAAAAATCAAGCTATTTTATAAATTCTCATCGCCGGCCTTTCGCTTCTTCACAAAAAACACCCACAGCAGCAGACCAGTAACCGCCATCACCCCCAGGACGGCTCCCACCATCAGTCCTGTAACGCCGCTCTTCACCTCCGGCAGCTGATCCGCCGCAGGATAAATCACCTCCGTCTGAGGCAGAATGCTCTCGTCCGCCTCCAAATAGGGATTTGCCGGATCATCCAGGCAGATCCAGGTGCTGCGAATCCCATAGCAGTAACTCACATAGGCCCACATCCGGCCCCTGGGATCCTGCCAGCAGGGCCCAATATTCCAATTATCAAACCACTCCGCGTCTATTTCCTCTGCACGGATCTCCCCGGAGCAGGGATATTCCCAAAGCACCACTGTCTCCGCATCCGCCAATGCCTCCCCATAAGTCCCCTTGTACTTCACAAATTCCTGGCCGTAGACTTCTTCAAACTGAATATGATCCGCCCTTACCATGCAGTCCGAGGTCTTCATCCATCCTCGGATCGTGTCGTATCCCTGATGGTTCATCTCCCCCGCCATAACGGCGCACCAAATCTCACCTGCATCATCCGTGTAATGCCAGTTGCTGTAAATCGAAACGCCGTTGGCTAAAACCTCCCGCTGTTTGGAGGACAGGGGGCTTGCCCATATGGCGGCATACCCCTCCGGGGCATTGACCGTATAGCTGCGGTAATAGTAGGCACACTCGTCCTGATGAGCCCGCCAAAAGCTGTCGTCCACCTCGACCAGCAAATCGGCACGGACCCTGGCCGGCGCAAGGCCCAGCCATAGCAGGCATACCAGCGCTAATAGCTTCAAAGTTTTACCTATTTTTTTCAACCTGATTCCTCCCTCTTTTCCTGTTTGTTTCTCTTTCCCGGCTTCTTCTGCTTTTCCTAACTTCTTCCCCTGCTTTTTCTCTCTTCCTGACTTCTTCTCTTCCTCCTGCTCCGCTGTCAGAATACTTAACCTTCCCTCTCAGATCACCAGATCTACCGCCAGCCCCATGCAGAAAGAAAAAATATTGGCACACAGGGAAAAAAGCCAGGGACGACGGACCGCATAACCCAGTTGCTGATATAAAGCGCCTTCCACAAGCACCACCCCTGCCTCCAGTACCGCCGTAACTCCCCACCCCGGAAACAAGGCATGAAGCAGCACCGCTGCCGGATTTGTCAGCACATTAATCAGCATAAACAACAGCAGATCCCGTTTCCGCACTCCCCAGGCAAAAGCAATCACCCCTTCAAAAACAAGCGTCAGCAGCAAAGAAAGGGCAAAATCAAACAATTTCATTTCCCCTCCCCTTTCTCCCCCCTCGCCTCACGGATTCCCAAAATCAAAGGCGGCAAAGAGAACATCGTCCCTGCGGCAAGAGCCGTTGAGGCAAGACCGCTCACCCCAAAGTATACCGGAAGAAAACCCAGAAACAACCCAAATGTCAACAGACCAAAGGAAAATCCCTTCATCTCCGGAAACAGCCTTGCCGCTGCCCAAAGGGTCAAAGGCATGGTCATGTTAAACAAAAACAGCGCCGCCAGACCCGCTGCAGGATAGCTGCTTCCCAGAAAGCAAAGTGCCGACAGGCACAAACTGATTAAAGCTGTAGGCAATACACCCAGCCTGTCCGCCAGATACCCACCCGCCGCCTTTCCTCCCGCCATGGCGCAGACTGCCAGTAAACCAAACTCCGCCTTCCAAGGCAGCTTTGCCGCTAATCCCAGATAAGAGCGCAAAATCACCACCGCCAGCAGACATGCCGCCGCCCCCCACAGCCTGATCTTACCCTTAGGAAGCGCCAGCGGCACATTCTCCGTCCCCCTGCCAAACCGCCAAAGAAGCACCGCAAAAAGAATCAAAACCACACAAACCGCCCAGGGCAGCAAGGCCGCAGCAGTCAATCCCCTCACGGCCAAATCGGATACCGTCCCCGAAACAGGCGCTCCGGCGGACAGTCCTCTCATGGCCAAACCAGACATCACAGCCGGAACAGGCACCGCAGCAGACACCCCCGACACAGCCCCCGCCAAAACACCGCCCAGGCAGACACCAAAGGCCCCCGGCGACACAAACATCCCTAAAGGGCCAGCCCGATTTCCGCTCTCATTTAAGGTATGTAAGCCACCGCCCACATGAAACGCCGCGTTGCCTAATCCTGCTGCCGTGACCGCCGCCAGCCCCGGCGGCATTATCCATCCGCAGACCACCAGCAGGCAGCCCGCAGCCGCAAACAGATGACAGCGCCCATATCGGTCCGCCAGCAGCCCTATGGGCATCTGTACCGCAAAGGCCAGAAAATTGTACAGCAAAATTGCCGTCGCCGGATCCCATTCCGGGCATATCCCCCCCAGCAGCAAAAGGGCACAGCCGAAATCTACCAGAAAATGGGCTGTTCCGTAAAGTCCCAGCCGAAGCCTTGCCATAGCTTATACCTCCCTCTGCTGTATCAGACGATTTTCCCGTTAAAAGTTCTCAGTAATAAAGTATAAGCGGCCGAGTATACCCCGTTTTCATCCTGTACCATGTACTCATTCCTACAGTCGGCTAGAATATCGAGACCGCATCCTTCGGCAGACTCCGTACATGTTCCAGGAAACTTAAACTGTTTACCCCTTCCGCATGATTGTATTCATATCCTAGTTCCCTGCCCACATATTCGGCAGTCTGCCGGAATAAACCGCACATCCTGAAAACGGCCGCCCATGCCTCTTCCGGGTCTGCGGAAAACCATGTGGACAGATATGTTTCCCACTCTTTCTTCTCCAGCCAGCGGTACATATATTTCCCCGATTTTCCGACACTGACTTTAAAATCTGTGAGGATTCCCACCTTCCAGGCCAGCATTTTCTCCAGCTGCTTGCGCACATGAAAATTCACCATGTCCTGAACATAAGGCATTTCCTCCCGCCACATGCCCTTGGCCACATTGTTCAGACACCACCAGAATTCATTGCATACACAGGCGTATTCCTTCCTGTCCGGCTTTTTCACATGATAGCCCCTGTCATTGGACTCCGGAAGCTTCGGAAAACGGTTATCCTTGTCAAACAGGATCACTGTCAGACAATCGTCAAATCCGTCCTCCAGATTTTTCTCCACCGTCTCCACATGCAGATCAATCCTGACCCCGTCCGCAAACTGCACCAGCCAGCCGTAGCTTTGGGTAATATCCGTCCCTTCGTCCAGGAATTCGTCCGGCAGCTGCATGTACAAAATCTCTCCGAATTGTCTGATCCAGTCCTTATCCTTTATAAACTCTAAAGTCTCCCGAACCACATAGACCACATCATAATCCTGAAAAATGTCTTTGGGCACATTGGGATTCGTCCGGGAGCCATTCATGTATGCCCCTCTGATCCGCTCGTCCTGCTCTCCGATCTTATAAATCAGGTCAAATATTTCCTTCTCGCTGCGCATCTGTCCACCTCCATTGTCCGCTTAATTACCCTCTGCTTCCTGCCAGCCTTAGTCAACAACCCCGCTACAAGCAACGGGGTTGTTGACCCTCGCGGCATTCGTCAAGGTCCTTCGGACTTTGACTCATTGCCCGCGGAAATCAAAATTCTTTCAGTCCATACAATCGGTACACCTTTTACAAAATTCCTGAATAATGTCCAAAATTGCGCTGTCATAGTAAACCGCACCTCCGTGAGCATCAGTCTCTTCCAGCTCATAGTATAAAGCACTATGGCCGGTAGTAATCAATTTTTCATATAAAGACCTGCTGTTTTCAACGGACACAATCGGATCACCATCACTGTGTATAAGCAATACTGGCGGAAGCTCAATATTCTCTGAGATATACATGGAGCAGGATGCCTTTTTAGCAAGTTCCTCATGATCTTCTATATTATCGACGCCAAGAAGGACGGCAGACGGGCGAATTTTCATCCAGGGCGGAAGCTCACTTTTGGCGCAGATCGGCAGATCCGTTGAACCACTTTCGCATATAACACCGGAGATTTTCGGCAGCTCCCCGCACAGGCCATGGGCATGATAGAGAACCGACATCATGGCAATGTGTCCGCCGGAAGAATTCCCCATAAGAAAAATTTTATCTGTATCAATATGAAAATTATCTGCAATTTCAGGAATAAATTTCAGAGCATTACAAACATCTTCAATTTGAGCCGGAAAAACAGCAATATCTGACTCGCGATACTCCATCGCTGCTAAAACAAATCCTCTTTTAGCAAGGAGCGCATACTGTGGAATGTCATTATACATCTCCTGTTTATGCCAGGCAGAACCGGGGACATACAAGATGAGCGGATATTTTTCGTCCTCCCTCCTGTTTTTCCTGTATGGAAAAAGAATCTGCAGATGCCTCTTACAGTCACCATAATCATGATACTCCCAGTCCTGCGAATATAGCGCCTGCGTCTCATTTTCGTCAGCCATAATTCTGATCTTATATTTCATTATTCTTTTCTCCGTATATCCCTATTTTTAATCTAATGGGTTTAAAAAAATTTCACTCTGGCCGCCTGTCCTGCCCTGGCTTCCAGGGCGGCGGACAAAGCAGAGTGGTCTTCCCGATGTCCGGCAGAACATCGTAAATAGAGCACCCCATTTTTTCTTCAAAATATTCTTTATTGCGAAAGGTAACATCCCACCCCTCGATATAACTTTTCATGATTCCGTATCTGCGCGTTACATCCACAAATCTCTTTTCCAGAATCACAAAACCATAATCCGTGGCAAGAGCATCGCATATTTGAATCAGCTTATCATAATCATCTGCCTGACAATTTAATATATAATCCTTTATAACCCGCTCTTCTTCGGTATCCGGTTCATAATCGAACTCGTCTTTCATAAGGGGATAGGAATGAGTCATACAGATTCTTGCCACTTCATCCCAGCCTCTTTCCACAGCATAAGCATATCCCTCATACACATGCTTCGGGATATTGACGATACCGACTCTCCGCCCTATATCGTGCAGCATTCCCAAAATATATGCCTTGTTTTCATCCAGCTCCGGCACTTTCCCCGCTATATTCCGGGCTGCAATTCCCACATTCAGGGAATGCCTGACCCAGGGGCCGGGATTACATTCCGCTGCAGCCTCCAATTCTCTTTTTGCTTCTTCAACAGTAGGTAACATAAGGCGCCTCCCTCTCTCAACTCCCGTTCCCCAAGGCAATAGCCGATTATCCGAATAAACAGGATTTCATGACCATTACCTGGCGAACGGTAAGCAGAAATTTGATTATCTTATAATGATATTTATTTAATCTTTTTTCAGGTCCGCAGGCATTTCTTTCATTTTAAGATCACCCCAAGAACATAACATAGATCTGACACGGATTCCCCTCATCCCAGAGAGTCGGAAACACTTCGAATTCCCGAAATCCAAGGCTGAGATAAAACCGGTTTGTGGCATCGTATTCCTGATAATGTCCCATCTCCACGGTTTTGACCTGTAAAAAGGAATACTTTTTCTTATGGGCCTGCTCTTTGGCTGCCTGAAAAAGCATTCTGCCGATTCCTCTGCGGTGAAATTCCCGCCGCACCCCCATCACGGCAAGCTCCACCGTATCCCGTCCCGTCTCCTTCAAGCACAGAAAGCCCTTAGGAATCCCCTCCTGAAAGGCCGCAAAAAAAGTCTGGCACTGGCTTTCTGCTATATAGGTCTCCCTGGCTTCCGGGATCCCAAACCAATCGGGCAATGCCTCCAGTATTTCACGGGCAATCTCCCGCTTCTGCCTGCCGTCCCGAATCTCTGTTATTTCTATGATCTCTTCCATTTTCAGCCCCCTCTTCTGTTTAGGCCGGTGTCATTACATAACTTGTTGATCCTCGTTCGTCTCCCATTCCTCTCTGAGAATACCGAAAAAATAAAGATCAGCCCAGTTTCCGCCGCTGTCCTTCACCTGCTGCCTCTGTATCCCCTCCTGCTTCATACCTAATTTTTTCATCAGGCAGGCTGACTTAATACCGTCAATGGTCTCCGCAAATATTTTGTGCGCACAAAGTCCGGAAAAAGCATGCTTCACCACGGCATAGCAGGCTTCATACGCGTATCCTTTGTGCCAGTAATGTCTGTTAAAAAACCACCCCATTTCATAAACCCCTGTTTCCTGTGAGGCGAACAGGATATAGCCAATGACCTTTGAGGATTCTTTTAAAACCGCCGCAACACCGCCCTGTCTGTCAATGCAGAATTCCCTTAAAAACTTTCTTGTTTTTTCCATACTGTACGGAGGCTCGCAATCCTTCATGGTCTCGCCATCTCCCAGAATTTCATGCAGATCACTGCTATCCTCCGGCATAAAATCACGGACTATCATCCGCTCTGTTTCCAGATACATAATAATGCTGCCCTCCGCCCTCACGTCAGCCGCTTTACCATCCAGTAAGCGTCTGCATAACTGCCGTCCTTATATTTCATATTGTTGGGAAAGGTGCCGCAGATTTCAAAGCCCATTTCCCTGTACAGGCGGATGGCCCTCTCATTCCCTTTCACCACTTCCAGCTCCACCTGCTCAAAACCCTTCTCCCCGGCAATTTTTAATAACGTGCCAATCATGGCCCTGCCGATGCCATGCCCTGTAAACTCCTGATAAAGAGCAATTCCCATGCTGACCCGATGCCGGTATCTGAGCGGACCGTTTCCCATGAGAGAACAGTTCCCCACATACCTCCCGTTCAAAAATCCCAACAGCATCACGCTGTTTTCAGAATCGTTCTGTTTCCGGATAAATGCCTCTTCTTCCTCTATAGTCATGGTGATTTCCTCCGGCTCCTTCACCAGATACCGGGTCTCCCCACAGGTAGTCTTAAGATAGTCCAAAAGCATCTGTGCATCCTCTTCCCTGGGATTGCGAAGCGCAAGCTCCCCGTCCTTTACCGTTAAAATAATATCCGCTGTACGCATAATTTCCTCTCCTTTAAAAACGATTTACTCCGCAATCCTTCTTGCCACATATACGCCGCTGGCGGAGGCATGGGACAGGGAGTGCGTCACGCCGCTGCCGTCCCCGATGATGTACAGGCCCTTATGGCAGCTCTCCAGATTCCCGTCGATCTCCACCTCCATATTGTAGAACTTTACCTCCACTCCGTACAGCAAGGTGTCGTCGTTAGCGGTGCCGGGCGCAATCTTATCCAGCGCATAAATCATCTCAATAATGCCGTCTAAGATCCGCTTGGGCAGAACCAGGCTTAAGTCTCCCGGCGTGGCCGCCAGGGTGGGCTGCACCAGCCCTTCCTCGATACGCTTCATATTGCTGCGCCGGCCCCTCACCAGGTCTCCGAATCTCTGCACGATGACACCGCCTCCCAGCATGTTGGAAAGCCTGGCAATGCTCTCGCCGTAGCCGTTACTGTCCTTAAAGGGCTCCGAGAAATGCTTTGCCACCAGTAATGCAAAGTTTGTGTTTTCCGTCCTTTTCTCCGTATCCTCATAGCTGTGGCCGTTGACGGTGACAATGCCGTTGGTATTCTCGTTTACCACGATGCCATAGGGATTCATGCAGAAGGTCCGCACATTATCCTCAAACTTTTCCGTACGGTACACGATTTTACTTTCATACAACTCATCCGTCAGATGAGAAAAGATCACCGCCGGCAGCTCCACCCGCACGCCGATGTCCACCCGGTTAGACTTCGTGGGAATCTGCAGCTCTCTGCACACCCGCTCCATCCACTTGCTGCCGCTGCGCCCCACGGAGACGATACACTTTTCACAGTCATAAGTCTCTTCACCGCAGATGACCCGGTAACCGCCCTCCGCCAGCTCGATCCGCTCCACCGGCGTATCAAAGTAGAAGTCCGCCTTACTTTTAAGTTTTGTATACAAATTTTCCAACACCACAAAGTTAATATCCGTACCCAGGTGCCTCACGGAAGCGTCCAGCAGATTCAGCTTATTCTGCAGGCACAGCTTCTTAAAATGCGTGCCGGCGGTGGAATACATTTTCGTTCCTTCCCCGCCGTACTCCATGTTGATGCCGTCCACATATTTCATGAGATCAATGGCTTCCTTCTTGCCGATATACTCAAAAAGCGTACCACCGAAATCATTGGTGATATTATATTTCCCGTCGGAGAAGGCTCCCGCCCCGCCAAAGCCGCTCATAATGGAGCATGATTTGCAGCCGATGCAGCTCTTGACCTTCTCTCCGTCAATAGGGCAGTGACGCTTTTCCAGAGAGTGTCCCGCTTCAAACACTCCGACTTTAAGCTCCGGATTTTGCTTCGTCAGTTCATACGCCGAAAAAATTCCCCCCGGTCCGGCACCCACAATAATTACATCATACTTCATATTCTATTCACCTGTTTCAACCCCTTTTAAGGGTTATATCCTTTCTTTGCACTTTAGTCTTTTGGCAAACAGGCTTACGTTAAACAGCCCTGCAGTACCATTATACCGCAGGGCCGCTTTGCCTGTAAATCTTTTCCTGAATCTTTTGTACCTCCGGTAAATTAAGTACCGCGCCGGAAATGCTCTTTTATCAGCAGCATTGTCCTATACTCCCGCTGATTCCATGCCTGTCGTCCTTCCTTTTCCAACATTTTTTCATTCTTTTCCAGTGCTTCTTCGATAGTGTAAAACACCTGACGAAACTCATACTTCTTTTCATTCTCAGAATATTCGCACTGCCCCCGTTCCGGGTACACATCGCAAAAATACAGACGGTTGATCTGATGCCAGATCATTGGTTCCTGAACGGACAGACGCTTCTCTTCTACTTCTCCAAAGGGCCTTATGGACTTAAAGATCACATCATATCCCGTTTCCTCCTTCACCTCTCGAATGAGAGCCTGATATTCGTCCTCCCCTGGCTCCATGCCACCCCCCGGCAGCTTTACCTCTCCGAAAGAATTTTCAATCATCAAAAGCTTTCCATCCAGAAAAATAATTCCTCTTACGGAAACCCTGTATATTTCTTCCAATCCTTCCTCATAGTCATGCTCATCCATCACAAGAATTTTCTTCATCTACGCTCACTCCCATGATTCCGCTCCGCGGAATTCCACAATCCCCTGCTGCTTTTGCGGCTCACAATCCCCTGGCCGCCAGACAGCGCAAAACAGCCCTGCAGTACCATTATACCGCAGGGCCGCTTTGCCTGTAAATCTTTTCCCAAATCTTTTGTACCTTTTCTGTAAGCACTGGAAGCAAGAATGTTAAAAGGTCTTTTCGCCTTTCACGCTATGTCCTTCCTCCCGTATTGCCAAAAGCCGGCAGCAATCCCCAAAGCAGCTGCCGCCAGCCCCACTGCAAGATACCCCGGTTCAAGCCGTCCGCTAATGATAATATCCGCGCTGTCCGTATAGCCAAAGGGTGTAAAATACTTTAAAAATCCGGCCTTCTCCGTGAGATTGGCCACAAGGTTCAGAAAATAAAATATTGCCGCCAGCCCCAACCCTAAGCCCGGTCCGCCGCCCCTCATAAAGGCCGAAATACCAAAGCAGACCGCTGCCGTTTCCACCTGCATAATGAAGTATGCAAGAAACATCAATCCCAGCAGCTTTCCATCCGGCTTTTCCCCGATGGCAAGCACGCTCAGCGCCGTAACCGCAGCCGCCGCTGCATTGAGAATTGTAACCTGGGCAAATACCGAAAGCAGCTTCTGGGCGACCACACTGCTCCTGCTTACAGGATGAGTCAGCAGAAACTCCGCCGTATGCTGTCCTTCTTCCACGGACAGTGCTGAAATACCCAGCAGCGCCGCATAGAATGCCCCACCCAGGCCCAGGATATTGCCACACTCCACACCAAAAAATCCAGTAAATTCTCCAAAGTTGATTTTGTCCATGCCAAATGCCGCGGAGAAGCCTCCCATATTGGCAAAGGACTGGCTGATCTCCCCCATCTGTTTTGACATTTCCGGATAAATCAAAACGCAGATTCCCATCAGGAAAGCCACGGCTGCCGTCCAAATCAGCAATGTGTTTCTTCCCTGCTTTATTTCATGCTTCAATATTGTCATGGGATTCCTCCTTGTAGTAGTGCATAAAAATTTCTTCCAGATCAGGCTCCGTGATATTTATATCGGTAACTGGCAGACGCACAAGGGCATTCAGCAGTTTCCCCGCTTCTCCGCTGTACAGGAAGCTGACTCCGCCGTCTTCCGCCTTTACATTTCTGATTCCCTCCAGCGCCGGCGGCGCAGTAACTCCCCACAGGGTTACATTTTTGGCGTTAGTGTGTCCCAAACTCTCTACGCTGTCACAGGCCAATATCCGACCCTCTCTGATTACAGCGGCATGTCTGCAATACTTCTGTATCTCCGAAAGCACATGGGAAGACAGAAAAATCGTTGCTCCGGCTTTATTGCGCTCTTGCAGAATCCTGTAAAACTCCCGCTGTATCAACGGATCCAGGCCGCTCGTCGGCTCGTCCAGAATACACAGTTCCGGATTGTGCTGCAGCGCACAGACGATAGACACCTTTTTCCGATTGCCCAGAGACAGCTGCTCCACCCTTTTACTCACATCCAGCCCCAGCCTCTCGCAAAGCCGTCCGGCTTCCTCCGCGCAATCCTGTTTCCGCAGACCGGCAGAATATTTCAGGACCTCTGCCACTCTCATTCCCCGGTAAAAGGAAGCCTCCGACGGCATATAGCCGATCCTGGCAAGCAGCTCGGTACGCTTCCCGCGCACATCCTCTCCGAATATCCTTGCCTCCCCGCCCGTGGGCGCAATCAGGCCCAGCAGAATCCGGATGGTGGTACTCTTTCCCGCGCCGTTCGGCCCGATAAACCCCAGGAAATCTCCCTCCGGCACGGTTAAGTCCACATCGGTAATTCCCCTTGCTCTGCCGTACAGCTTCGTAAGTCCTCTGGTTTCTATCGCGTTTTTTTCTGTACTCATGCTGCCCTCCATTCACGAAATCTTTTACACCACACAACCTTGTTTCAGATAAATTTTCTTCCAAAACGCCAGCATTTCTCCAAAATCCTTTTCCAGCTTAAGCACGTCCAATTCTTCCCCTCGCTGGAATACTTCCCAGAGATAGCCCTCGGTGGCCAGATACATTTCCCGGTGCATCAGCTGCAGATCCAGCCCTTCCACGAAATCTCCAGGATCAACCCCGATAAATGCGTCCCTGGCCTTTATGCCGAAATACTTTCGGTAACTCTCTTGGATTGCCGGGCAGATCTCCGGATCCTTCTCATAAAACGCCTTGACCACAAAAGCTGTCATTTCAGGATATTTCTTCATTAAGTAAATTTTGGCCCGCATTCCCCGCTCCATCATCTCAAACAGATCATTTGATTCATAACAGCCATATTTCGTAAGATACTCCATGGTTATACCACATGCCCGGTCCCACAGAAAAAGATACAGCTCCCTCTTGTTGGTAAAATAATGAAACAACAGAGATTTGCTGATTCCGGCATGATCCGCGATTTCCTGCATAGGGCTTTTGCGATAGGAATTTTGCCCGAACACCCTAAAACCTGCATCCATCATTTTCTGCTGCTTTTCCACTGGCAGGAGATAAAATTTTTCGTTCATTGTTTCTACCTTCTTTCGCCTTAGGAAGAATTGCCTTCTAAAACGAACTTGTCTGCATACGATTAAAGTTCCAGGAAGAACGCTGATTTTGCGTACTTCAAGGCGAAACTTAGATTTTCTTAGGTTGCGTTCTTTTCAACCTTAGAATATCTTTTCGCCTTTCATACTTCCCACTATACCCCCGTTGACCGTTTTTGAGAAGCCCCTGCCATGTAACATAATATGAGTCCCCCGTATGGAGGACTCATACAATTATGAGGGCTCATTCGCCTTAACTGCCACATTCCGGTGCGCACAATGCCTCCTGTTCAGCACCATAATTCCTGCAAATACAGCAATACTCAACACTGTGACCACAATGCCTGCAATCGCTCCTGCCGGACGGTATTTCATCCTGATTTCATATTCTCCCGGCTCCAGATCAAAGGCCATCAGGCAGCCGCCGAACAGCTCGCCTTCTGTTTCTTCCCCGTTGATCCATACTGTCCAGCCGTCCTCATAGGGCACGGACAGTACCAGCCTTCTTGACTCATCCAGAGAAATCCGGCCCGAAAGCACGTCGCTCCCCCATTCCATCTCTTCCAGATGATCCTTTGAAAGCACCGCCAAAGCTTCCTCCAGCACGCTCTCGTCCATCCGGTAAATAGCCGCTGATATTTTCGGCGTTTCATCCTTTTCGTCGCCATTCGTCAAAGTGATGGTCTGCCCCTTTTCCAGGTATCCCAGATACAGGATACATCCCTTTTTTAAATCTCCAAAGGTCTCTTCATCCCTGCTGCCGCCGATACATTTGATCTTACCTGTTCCGGAGGCTGTCACCAGGCCATAATAAATTCCGCCCTCCTTAGGGGTAAACTGTATATCGTCCCCCACCGCCGTCTTCTGCATACTGCGAAACAGCTGCCCAGAGACTCCCAGTTCCCTTACCATCTGATTCTGTAAGGTTACAGGCTGATTCTCATACCCTTCCGGTATATCAAAGCCCACAGGCGCCGTGTAGCCAAAGGGCAGAGCCGCGTTACACTCATACAGGAAAATATCACCGCTTTGCGCCAGCCGGGTATAAAGACTGCATTCATAAGCATCCGACTCCCCAAACATATAATCCACATTGAGCAGCGCCGAAGTAAGCCCCGTAGCACCGTCAAAGCTATAGTATACCTTGCTGTGGCGCATACCTAGCCTGGTATACAAATCCATCACATCTGAATTCAATGTAGAAGAAAATACACTGGCCGAAGGGTATCCCGTCAGCGTAGCGTCATTCTTTGTCTTGCGGGTAAATTTCTCCACCCTGTAAAAACTATCCTCCCTCGCCTGGGTCAGCTCATACAGTTCCCTATAATCCGCCTGCTGCCCCAGATAAGCAGAGCGGCTGGTGGTTCCGATACTGGTATCCCAGGTATTCGCGCCACACTCCGCCAGCACTGCTGCCAAGACCACCACGCAGATTCCCCACCTGACATTTTTCGCCTGCTTTGTCCGATACAGGTATAGAAGAACCGCGTACATCGTTAAAAACAACAGAGTCAGCAGCTTGACTCCCGGCTCAAAATCCTCATGATTTATAAATTTCTCACAGAAAAGACAAAAGACCACCCCGAAAAGATAACCGTACAAAATCTGCTGTGCCTCGGCCTCCTGCAGATGATGCCATGCATCATAACACATCACCAGCACCAGAAATACATAAAGAAAGGACTGTCTTGCCGGAAGGGAATCCGGATAATTCAGGCCATGCCAGATAAAATTTAATATATTGGTAGAAAAGCTGATCAGCAAAAATCCTGCCAGGCCCAGCCTGCAGAACTTCTCCCGCATGGAGATTCTTTTATTCATCAAATACATGGGGATCAGCATCAGCACCGCGCTGCCACAGTAAATGTTTGGCCAGTGGTCCAGCCCCCGCTCCGTGTAAACACAGACGCAGTGTCTGGCCAGCATATCCAGCACGGAAAAATAAGATTCCACCTTCTTCGGAAAATCCGCGTTGCCGAAGTCCGTCTGCAGAATGGCACAGACGGAAGGAATCAGTAACACCGCCGCCATGCCCCCCGCCAAAAGAGAAAAGACTGCAAAGTTCCCAATCCTGCGCAGACGATTCCCCTTTTCCGTAATCAAAAGCACCGCGAAGTACAGCACCAGGAAAATACAGATCATAATAGACAGATAATAATTTGTATAGATGGAAAACGCCAAAGTCAGGCAGTAAAGACCACATTTTCCCTCCTTCACCAGCCTCTCAAGACCAAGCAGAATCAAGGGAAGCACCCATACACAGTCCAGCCACATAATATTGTAATTATACGCCGCCATAAACCCTGAAAAGGCATAAAACATGGAAAAAAACAGAACGGCAATATCTTTTGTGTGAAAATGTCTCTGAAAATACAGACACGCCGTCAGGCCGCAGAGTCCAGTCTTTATGACCACGATATAACCTAAAAACTCCACCAGATGTGCCTCACCTGTTATCAAACCCAATATATGGAACGGACTGGCAAGATAATAAGCAAAAAGCGCAAGAAAATTAGAGCCGATTCCTGCATGAAAAGAAAAGTTCAGGTTTTCCCCGCCTTTTACCTTATGCAGAAGTTCACTGAAAAAGGGCATATACTGATGATACAAATCCCCGGACAGAAAACTTCTGTCCCCAAAGGGATAGATCCGCTTTATCATAAAAAGAACAAGCATCAGAGCTGCCGGCAGTAAAAAAGCCGAAATCTGCACTGCATTTTCCGGCTTAACTTTTATTTTCTTCATAAACAATCCAAGCCTCAGATTTTAAAATATTTATTCCACATTATAGCAGATTTTTCCATGCCTCACAACATATACTGTAAAACAAATCAGATTCAGCTTCTTTAACTGAAAAGTGAGGAAGATTGAAAATTATCATTTTCAATCTCGGAATTTGTGACGCTGCGCGTCCCAAAGTTCCCACAGATTTAGATGCCGCTTACGCGGCGGAATGAGAGGATAAATGAAAATTGCGATTGCCGGAAAAAGAAATGCCACGGAAAATTATGTCCGCTATGTAGCGGCAGGCGGCATGGAACCGCTGGTTACTCTGAATTCGGGAGAACTTGCTGACTGCGACGGCCTGATCCTTCCCGGCGGCGGGGACATCACTCCCGCCTTCTTTGGAGAAAAAAATAGAGGCTCAAGCAACATTGACACCGAATTGGATGTCCTGCAGTTTCAGGCCTTTGATCTGTTTGTCCGAAACGGCAAACCCATCCTCGGTATCTGCAAGGGCATGCAGGTCGTCAATGTGGGTTTAGGCGGCACCGTTATACAAGACCTGCCTTCTGCGGAGTACCACAAATATCAGGACGGCGACCAATACCATTCCACGATCATAGAAAGAGGCTCCTGGCTGTATCACCTGTACGGGTCGAACGCCGTTGTAAACAGCGCCCATCACCAGTCCATCGGCAGACCCGGACGCGGACTGCGAATCGTGCAGCACTGTCCCAAGGATTTCTGCCCGGAGGCGGTCGCCCACGAAAGCCTGCCCATTCTCGGCGTCCAATGGCATCCGGAACGTCTGGACCCAAAACGAACTATCCTTTCCGGCGGGGCCGTCCTGGCTTATTTTGTTTCCTTGATTGTGAAGCAACGTCAAACAGCGCCTTGACAACAGCCTTCAGTATCTTTGCCGTTTCGTCGTCGATCTCCTTCAACGCCGCGATGATCCCGTTCATACTCCGCTTCCATTCCGCAGTCATATCTATTAGATTATCTGCCTTGGAAGCGGATATTACCTGAAACAGAGTATCCACAAAGGTTTTAAGCTGTTCCTCGCTTAAGGACAGGATCCATCGGTTCAGGGTATTATCCATTTTCTTCCTGCGCTCATAGATGTCATCTACCGCCTTTAAATGATCCCCCTCCACCAGCCAGGTGTACGGATCATGCTGCATCAGCCCAAAGGTTTTACTCTCCACCACCTTATAACGCATGTCCGACTCAAAAAGCATACCTACCAGGGAGGAATGAGGCAGAATTTTGATCACTTTCTCCGCTATCCTGTTATAGCCACAGGCTTCTAAAACTTCCGGGCGGAATCCCGGTCCGTCCAGATTAAAAATCTTTACAATTCTTTCCCGTATCTCCAAGTCACAGTTCATGGCGGCATATACCGCAAGATTTCCACCCTTGGAATGACCGCCCAGATAAAAGGCCCCCTGGATCCTTTCCGCAACTGCGTTCAAATAACCTACACTGAACTCCTGTCCGGGCACCGGCGAAAGAAATGCCATGTTGAAATCCTCTTTCCAGCCCACGAGCGTCTCATCCGTTCCTCGATATGCCACATAAACCGTCCCGTCGTTTAAGGTATAGGTAACTGCGGAAAACTGCGTCTCGCACTCCTTCTCGATCTCGTTGACATAGTAGTTCAGCTGCAGGTCCCGAAATCTATCCGCCGCCAGCATTCCCTCAATCAGCGCCCGGTTGACCTCTTCATAGCGCACATCCGCAAACAGCCTTTCGTAATCAAGATGCTGCTTTAAGCTTTCCAGTGTTACGGAATTACAGTTCTCTTTCACATCCGGCACCATGCCGTCAAATTTCAAGTAAGACAGCTGGCAGAGAGCCAGGCTGTCCACCTCGGTCATGGGCTTCTCCCGAAAGGAATATTTACCGTATTCTTTTATATATTCAAGCACTGTGCCCATCATGAAATCCTGCCTGTTTACCCGCAAATTTAAGCAATATCTATCATAAAAGCCGTTTCTATAGTATTTGCAGTCTGCCAGCTCTTATCCGTCTTTTTATGATCTGTCTTCTATAGCCACATAATCCTGCTCTTCCATAACGCTCTTATAAGCAGGACGGATGATCTTATCCATATTAATCAGCTCTTCGATCCTATGAGCGCTCCAGCCCACAATCCTCGCGATTGCAAATATGGGTGTATACATTTCCAACGGAATTTCCAACATACTATACACAAATCCGCTGTAAAAATCCACATTGGCGCTGACACCCTTGTAAATGCGCGCTTTTTCTGCGATAACCTCCGGCGCGATGCGCTCGATCATGGAATACAGCGCAAAATCCTTATTTCGTCCCTTTGCTTCCGCCAGCTTTTGCACAAAACCCTTGAACACCTGGGCTCTGGGATCGGAAAGGGAATACACCGCATGCCCCATACCGTAGATTAATCCCTTACGGTCAAAGGCTTCCCTGCTCAGTATCTTTTTCAGATAATTTCTTACCTCATCCTCATCCTCCCAGTCGGAAACATTTTTTCCGATGTCCCGCATCATCTCCACAACCTTAATATTGGCCCCGCCGTGCTTGGGACCTTTCAGGGATGAAAGCGCCGCCGCGATAACGGAATATGTATCCGAGCCGGAGGAAGTAACTACACGAGTGGTAAAGGTGGAGTTGTTACCGCCCCCATGCTCCATATGCAGCACCAGCGCAATATCAAGCACCCTTGCCTCCAGATCCGTGTACTTTTTATCAGGACGCAGCATCATTAACAGATTTTCCGCCGTACAAATCTTTTTGGACGGACGATGGATATACATACTCTCGTCGTTTTGATAGTGATTATATGCGTGATACCCATACACTGCCAGCATGGGAAACACGCCAATCAGGGCAATGCACTGACGCAGTACGTTCTCAATAGAGTTATCACTGCAGTTTTTATCATAGGAAGCCAGCGTCAGCACACTTCTTGTCAGCGAATTCATAATATCGCTGCTGGGCGCCTTCATGATCACGTCTCTGGTAAAATTCGTGGGAAGGGTCCTGCTGGCTGCCAGAATTTCCCTGAATCCCTTCATCTGGGAGGCGGTTGGCAGCTTTCCGAACAGCAAAAGGTATGCCACCTCTTCAAACCCCGCATGCTTTCCCCGAAATCCCTCTACCAGTTCAATACAGTCATAACCTCGATACCACAGCTTTCCTTCACAGGGCGTCTTTACGCCGTCCACCATCTTAAAGGAATCAATCCTGGAAATATTGGTCAAGCCGGTTACAACGCCGTTTCCGTTCTTGTCGCGCAGGCCTCTCTGCACCTCATATCGGTCAAACATCTCCGGTTCCAGTCTGTCCGCCTCTCTGCACAATGCCGCATACTCATTCAGATACAATTCATTCTTCTTCAATAAACATCGCTCCTTTTACTTTTTTATTTACTCTGTAACCCCGGTAAAATGTTTTTCTACCAATTCCTTCCTCTGCTGCTCCAGCAAAAGCAGGCTTAAATCCTCCGGCTCCTTTAAATCATACCTGGATCTGACAAACCTTTCCATGCTCTTTTCAATGCTCATAAGCGTACTTCGGTTCGTCGCCTTTTTTTCAGCATCCTCACAGGGGGTAAAGGTAAAGATAATGTCCCAGTTTCCCAGAATATCATGGTGATTCTTTCCGGCCTCATTCGGCTTGGCTTCTGTAGTTACACTGATCCCCGCCAGACTGATCCCCATAGGACATTCTTCCAGCCATCGGTAGCCGGTGACAAAACGCAGCACACCGCGGAACATTCCCCACAGAATATCCCGTGCCCGATCCTCCACACCTTCACAATGAAGATCTATGGATTCCATGTACCAGCTGTACTCAAATTCGGGATCTATCTTACCCTTCTCTTTCATTCCCTCATACATCTTTATCCCTCCTCCTAACTATACAAATCATTTCTCGTCAGACCTGTAATTCAGTATCTCCTCATTCAGCGTCACTCCGAATTCCCTGCCGATAACCCTGAGATTATCGTCCATGATACATTGACAAGTCTTTCTGCCGCCGTTTACCGCCAAAGTAATAAAGGCAATTTGAGAAGCCTCTTAAAATAGTGGGCATCAGAAGATAGCTCAGGGCCACCACATAAGGCGGATGTGCATGGTATACAACACATGGTATGGATGGCCATTCGGCCGTCCTTTGCCACGAATAAGGACATTATACCATAAAT
>CAJTSE010000004.1:0-161205 GCA_910578815.1 uncultured Acetatifactor sp. | reverse complement strand
TATGGATGGCCATTCGGCCGTCCTTTGCCACGAATAAGGACATTATACCATAAATTTTCAACAATTACATTAATATATTTACAACATTCTTGACTTTACTGCTCTGCACTGATAAACTGGTTTAAAAGTTTTCAAATAAATTAAGGAAAGAAAAGAGGCCGCTATGAGCAAAAAAGAAATTCCGTATAAAATTTATCTTGAAGAAAAGGAGATGCCCTCCAAATGGTATAACGTGCGTGCGGACATGAAAACGAAACCCGCACCGCTCTTAAATCCTGCCACGCTGCAGCCCATGACTGCAAAAGAGCTGGGAGCCGTATTCTGTGACGAACTGGTTCGGCAGGAGCTGGACGATGTCAACCCTTATATTGACATTCCCCAGGAAATTCTTGATTTCTACAAAATGTACCGCCCTTCCCCTCTGGTCAGGGCGTACTGTCTCGAAAAAAAGCTGCAGACCCCGGCTAAGATTTACTACAAATTTGAGGGAAACAACACCAGCGGAAGCCATAAGCTGAATTCCGCCATCGCTCAGGCTTATTATGCGAAAAAGCAGGGGCTTAAAGGCGTCACTACAGAAACCGGCGCCGGGCAGTGGGGCACCGCCCTCTCCATGGCCTGCTCCTACTTTGACCTAGACTGTAAGGTATTCATGGTAAAGGTATCCTATGAGCAAAAGCCCTTTCGCAGAGAGGTCATGCGCACCTATGGCGCCAGCGTAACTCCCTCCCCCTCTATGACTACTCAGGTGGGGCAAAAGATACTAGCTGAGCATCCGGGTACTACCGGAAGCCTGGGCTGTGCCATCTCAGAGGCTGTTGAGGCTGCTGCCAGCGCAGAAGGCTATCGCTATGTTTTGGGCAGTGTGTTAAACCAGGTAATGCTGCACCAATCCGTCATCGGCCTGGAGACCAAAACCGCCCTTGACAAATACGGAATCGTGCCGGACATGATCATCGGCTGCGCCGGCGGTGGTTCCAACCTGGGCGGCCTGATCTCACCTTTTATGGGCGAAAAGATTCGGGGCGAAAAAGATTATCATTTTATTGCCGTAGAGCCCGCTTCCTGCCCCAGCTTTACCAGAGGGCGCTTTGCATACGATTTCTGCGATACCGGAAGGGTCTGTCCTTTAGCTAAAATGTATACTTTGGGAAGCGGCTTTATTCCTTCTTCCAATCATGCCGGAGGCTTACGCTACCATGGCATGAGCAGCACTCTCTCCCAGTTGTACGACGATGGCCTGATGGAAGCCAGAAGTGTGGAACAGACCGCTGTGTTTGAAGCTGCAGAGCAGTTTGCAAGAGTGGAAGGCATCCTGCCTGCCCCGGAAAGCGCACATGCAATCCGGGTTGCTGTCGACGAAGCGCTCAAATGTAAAGAGACTGGTGAAGAAAAGACCATCCTCTTCGGACTCACAGGCACCGGTTATTTTGACATGGTGGCATATGAAAAATACAATAATGGCCAAATGACGGATTATATCCCCACGGAAGCAGAGCTGGAAAAGGGCTTTGCAGGACTGCCGAAAGTAGAAAAATAATGGGATAACTTCCACAATAATAAAGACAAGGCCAGAGCCGTAAATCCGGCTCTGGCTCATTTTATTCTCTCATGGCTTCCACGGCGGAATTGATATTCTGCACAATCTCTTCAATCTCTTTATTCACCACGCTGCTTCTTCCGGAAAGCTTGCCCACTTCCTTTGCCACCACTGCAAAGCCGTCTCCTGCGCTCCCGGCCCTTGCCGCTTCGATGCTGGCATTCAGTGCCAGAATCCTCTGCTTGTTCTGCAGCTCCTTCAGCTCTGTTGTCTTCATGGTAATCTGCCCTACCAGATTATGTGTCTCGTCCACGCCCTTTGACAGTTTTTCGTGAACCACCTTGTTCTTCATTTTTGCATATTCAGCATTGATGAAATTGTTCAAAACCTCTCCCAGCAGATTAGCGGAAGCATGAATTGCTTCTTCCGTCCGCACATTGACCTTGTGCAGCGCTTCTATGTATTGATTTTCATTGACTCCGATCTCCCTTGCCACCTGACGGAATTTTTCCTCGTCAGGCTCTGCAGGCAGCACCTGCCCGCCAATCACGGAACCTACCTTCTCGCCCTCAATCTCAAGGGGAATGCCAAAATCAATCAGTCCGGCGTGACAATGATACACCCCCTGCCCCTCCTTGTCACACTTTTCACATCTTGCGCAGCCCTCGCTGCTTCCCCTCGTCAGCTTAATGCAAAAATCCGTAAAATTATAGCACCGGGAAATATATTTCCCGTCTAACCCCACAGCCACTGTTGCCAATCCTGTTGCCGCAGCCCAGTTTGCCATAATGTCCTCAAATCTTTTCATGTCAGTAAATTGCTTAATATCCATACCCCGCCTCCTATATCCGCTTTACTTAATTCCTTCTCCTGCTTTCAAGTGACGGCACGTCACTTTGCACTTTGTTTTCCCCCGCGATATTTACATTATAGCACGATTGTTTTCTAATCACAAGAAGCGAACGTTTAAGAAGCTCACCCCGTTTTATAAGGCCAATCATTTGACAATAAAACAAATATATGATACTTTAGGTAAAATTTCCTGCCATCTGTTCTGTCAGGGAGCAAAATCAGGATATAAGATAATGGCTGAACTGCCAGGAGAATCTGACATGAAAAATTATGTTGTAGAAAACTATGAAAATTACCGTGAAGAAGACAGACTATCCACAAATAATGCCAGACGGATAGAATTTTTGACCACTGTGAGAGCTCTGGACAAATTGATTACCGGGAAAAAATCCATTCTTGACTGTGCCGCAGGAACAGGTATTTACTCCTTTTATTTTGCAGATCAGGGTCACGACGTTACGGCAACGGACATTACTCCAAGACATATAGACATCATTCGAAATACCTTGCAGACGAAGCCATACGAGATGCAGACGGCAGTCCTCGATGCCGCCGATATGAGCATATTTGAGGACGAAAGCTTTGATGTAGTGCTGAATATGGGGCCCTTCTATCATTTAGTCGAAGCTGCCGACAGGAAAAAATGTATATCCGAAGCCCTGAGAGTATTAAAAAGAGGCGGACTGCTGATTACCGCTTATATTCCCAGATATTATGTTTTTCAATATGTCGCCCTGCAGAATAAAAATTTTCTGGATGCCGGACTTGCCAGGCAGCTCATTCAGACCGGAGAGCTTCGTCATACGGATGAAAAATGCTTCTGGACCGATACCTATTATTCTACCTGCGAGGAAATGGAACAATTATATCAGCAGTACAACGTTACTGTGATCGACCACTTTGCACAGGACGGAGCCACTCCGCACTTTTCGGAAAAGGTTGACGCCTGGAACGAAGATGAGTTTAAAATCTGGTGTGATTATCATTACAGCGTCTGCCGGGAAAGATCGCTGCTGGGCGCAAGTAATCATGTAATCATCGCAGGCCGAAAGGAATAAATTGGAACTTTATGAGAACAGGAATATTAATCTGCGGCTTAAACGGCACGGAAAAAACCTGAAATACAGTTATCCATACATCCGGTTTGCAGCCGGACTTTCACAAACATAAAATGCTGCCTAAACATTGAAGGGAGATTTTCATGACAAACATCACAGTCAATACCTCAAAGATATTAAATACCGTAAGCCCTCTGCTTTACGGCATTTTTTTCGAAGACATTAACTATGGAGGCGACGGCGGACTGTACGGGGAACTGATTGCCAACCGTTCCTTTGAATATTATGAGCGGGAGGTAAATCCCGCCGAACGCCCTGCAGATGCCCCCAACATCAGAACCATGTGCTGGGAAACCGTCGGTAACTGCAGCTTTTCCATAGAGCAGCGCTTTCCCTTAAGCAAGGCACACAAAAATTACGCCCGGCTGTCCGGCAGCGCCGGGACCGGCCTCCGCAATCTTGGCTTTTGCGGGGAAGGCCTTGCTGTTCGAGAAGGGCAGGCATTCCGTTTTTCCTGCTATGCCAGAAATGCCTCGCCTGTAAAATTAACGGTAAGGTTTGCAGATGATGCCGGAAACCTGTACGGAAGCAAAACATTTTCCCTAGTCAGATGCGGCCGGGGCTGGTCCAAATATAAGCTTACCCTCACCGCTGCGGGAAGCGGCAGACAAGTATATCCGGAGATCATTCTGGAAACAGAGGGTGCATTGGATCTGGATCTCATTTCTCTCTTCCCGGCAGACACCTTTATGGAGCGCGAAAACGGTATGCGCCGGGATATTGCCGAGCTGCTTCGGGAACTTCATCCTGCCTTCATGCGCTTCCCTGGAGGCTGCATCGTAGAGGGGCGCAGCTTTGAAAACATGTACTGCTGGAAGGATACCGTCGGCCCCCTTGCCTCCCGCCCTACCAACTGGAACCGCTGGCAGATGGAGGAATATCAGATTAACGGACAGTCCTCAGCGGATTATTTTCAGTCCTACGGGCTGGGCTTCTATGAATATTTCTGTTTTTGTGAAGACTTAAAAGCGAAACCCGTTCCCGTTATCAACGCGGGAATGACCTGCCAGTGGCACGAGGCCTTACTGGCGGAGATGAACGAACTGGACAAATGGATTCAGGATGTCCTGGATCTGATCGAATTTGCCAACGGTCCGGAAGACAGTACCTGAGGGCGGAAGCGGGCGGAAATGGGCCATCCCGCGCCTTTTGGCCTGGAATACATCGGAATCGGCAACGAGCAGTGGGGGGAGGTCTATTTTCAACGCTATGAAGCCTTTCAGAAAGTACTTTCCGAAAAGCATCCGGAAATAAAGCTGATTACCTGCGCCGGCTGGACCGCCGAAGGAAAAGACTTTGATACTGCTTACCGCTGGATGAATGCCAACAAAGAAAAGGCCTATGCAGTAGACGAGCATTTTTATAAATCACCGGAATGGTTTCTGAAAAACATACACCGCTATGACGGCTATGACCGCAGCCTGCCAAAGGTATTTGCCGGTGAATATGCGGCTCACACCCATGAGGACACATCCAAACGTGTGTGCAACTGGTACGCCGCTCTTTGCGAGGCCGCGTTTCTCACAGGCCTTGAAAAGAACGCCGATCATGTGGTCATGTCCTGCTATGCCCCCCTGCTGGGACGCACAGGGCATCAGCAATGGCAGCCGGACCTGATCTGGTTTGACAATGAAAGCGTATACGGCACCCCCAGCTATTATGTACAGCAGCTGTTCGGAAACAATCTGGGAGCCTGCCTGGTGGAAACGGAGCTGATGGAGAATCCGGCCGCAGCCGCTTTCCTGGAAAACCCTGCATCTCCTGCCGCAGCTTCTTCCCCAGACGAAGCGTTTTCCCTGGCAGCGCTGGCAGGCGGCGCCATCCAGGCCGCTTCCACCCTCTCCGCGGACGGGCAGACCCTGTATGTCAAGCTGGTTCATCTGGCGGACCGGGATCAGGAGGTACTCTTTAAGACCGACCGTCCCGTCAGTGCCTGCCGACGCTTCACTCTGGCCGCAGCCCTTGAGGATGTAAATTCCCACCTTGAGCCCTGCAGGGTATTTCCTGCAGCCGACATTCTTTTGGCTCCTGACGATCCGAATACGGACAGCCTGAACCTGCTGCTTCCGAAATACAGCGTCACGGTGCTGGTATGTTCCCTGTAAAATGCGGTACACCTTTGCCGAAAAGCACACACCGCCACCCCCCCGCCACAGGAGCCGGACGATTCTGCCCGGCTCCTGCTCTTCATTTTTCTGATTTTTATTTTTCTGATTTTATTCCTCTGATTCTCCGGCCCTCTTCAAGGCAAAACTTCCTGCTAATTTAGGTTTCCGTACACTGCACAGGCATGAGCCTCAAGCCTTACCTTCAGATTCCCGCCGGAAACTAAAGCCTTCTCCCCGGTCCATAACTCTGTCAGCGCCGTACACTCTTCCATGTCTGCTGCCTGCAGCTCCAAGGACAGCTCCGCCTCATCTTCCCCCAGGTTAAACAGCGCCGCGTATTTTGCGCCCGTCTTCCCGTTTACTGCCTTCCAAATTGCTTTTTTCTCATCCAGACAAACCTGCCTGGGCCTGCACTCCGGCGTCAGCATTTTCAGCACTCTCTTATTTGTCAGCAGTGAAAGGGTCGCTTGATCCAGCTTGGTCAGCTCCGCGCCGATCATCAGCGGAGAGCCGAAAATACACCACAAAGTCATCATGGTACGGGCCTCGTCCATGGAAAAATTAGTAGTGCGCTCCTGTCCAAACCCCTTGCCCAGATACCCTAAGGGCAGCATATCACAGTCAGGGAAGCACCCCTCAGACACATGATTCTGCCACAGCTCACAGCGCCGGAACATATCCTTAAGCAGCTTCCAATTATCCCAGAAATCATCTGTGATCCGCCACATATTGGCATAGGTTTCATAATGCCACGCCTTGTCGATCAATGCCGGCCCCGGTGACAGTGAAAGCACCACTTCCCTGCCGCAGTTTTGGATGGCTTTTGCCAGCATCTCGATTTCATGGCGGGCAGAATAAGGATTGTGCGGATAGATATTGGTATTACAAATGTCATCGCACTTGATGAAATCCACTCCCCATCCGGCATACAGCTCCAAGATAGAATCGTAATACGCCTGGCCCTCCGGCATATTCCGAACACCGTACATGTCCGGATTCCAGCCGCATATAGAAGAGGGATCCGCAATCACATTGGCCGTGGTCTCCGTCCCCTTGACAGGCATGTGCCTGTGAGCCGCGATTCTGGGAATGCCCCGCATGATATGGATACCAAACTTCAGTCCCAGCGAATGGATATAATCCGCCAGAGGCTGAAAGCCTGCGCCTCCCGCAGATGAGGGAAAACGCTCCGGATCTGGCAACAGCCTGCCGTACTCGTCCATTTCCAGTTCATTAAAGGGTATGTACTGATACCTGTCCCTCTGGCTTCCCGCGCCGTGAGCAAACCACTCGATGTCAATCACTACATACTGCCATCCAAGCTCCTTTAGGTTTGCAGCCATATACTCCGCGTTGGCCTTAACCTGAGCCTCATTTACTGTAGTGTCATAATAATCATAGCTGTTCCACCCCATGGGCGGTGTCAATGCAAATTTATTTTTGTTCATAGTATAACCTCCTTTTGTTTTTCCCATTATACCATGTGCGCAGAAAAGGAAGCGCCGCGAAGAGGCATTTACTTTTCAAGCCATGGCTGAGTATAATGCGGCACATAGTGCCGGCAAGACAGCTTTAGCTGGCTTGAATTCTGCGTCAGCAGAATCATTATACAACGCCCCCGTTATTTCCGCAATCCTCTGCTGCCGTCAGATTATTGTTGTCTGAACTGCTGCCCTCAAAGTATTCCGCTCCTTCCCGGCCTTTCTCTGCAGCGGCCCAGATAATAGGCAACCCCCACAAAATCCGCCAACAGCCATCCGATGGGCACCGCCCACCAGATTCCCAGTACCCCGATTGCCGGAACGGCCGACAACAGATAGGCCAGCGCCACCCGGCTCCCCAGGGAACAGATCGTAAGCACCAGCGACATACCGGGGCGGTTAATCGCCCGATACAGACCGTACAGCATAAACAGACCGCCGATTCCAAAGTAAAAGGCTCCCACAATGCGAAGATATTTGATGCCCACGGAAAGGATTTCAATCTCTTCCGCATGAATAAACAACAGCAGCAGCGGCCTGGCAAACAGGCACACCACGGTGGAAACGAAGACGGAAAACACCAGCATCATTACAAGCGACGCGCGAATTCCCTTTTGGATCCGCTTTTCCTCTCCCGCTCCGTAATTTTGTGCCACAAAGGTAGAAAAGGCATTGCCGAAATCCTGCAGGGGCATATAAGCAAAGGCGTCAATCTTTGCCGCCGCCGCGAAGGCAGCCATGACCACGGTGCCGAAGCTGTTGACCAGCCCCTGCACCATCAAAATACCAAAATTCATCACCGACTGCTGCATACAGGTCAATACCGACGCGCTTAACAGTTCCCTGATTCCCCCGGCCCGAATCCGCATCTGCCCGCGGACAGGACGAAGTTCAGAACATTTCTGCCAGGTGTAAGCCATGCTGCCTACACCGGAAAGCCACTGGGCGATCACCGTAGCTGCTGCCGCCCCCTGCACGCCCCAGTCAAAGATAAGAACAAACAAGAGATCCAAAAGAATATTCGTCACCGCGGAAACTGCCAAAAATACCAGTGGTATCACGGAATTTCCCACCGCCCGCAGAAGGGATGCAAAAAAATTATAGAAAAAGGTAGCCATAATACCCGAAAAAATCACCAGCAGATACTCCCTCATCAAGGGATAAACGTCTGCGGGCACGTTCAGCAGGCTCATGATCCAGTCCGTCAGCAGATAAACTACCCCGTTGACCAACAGTGCAAACACCCCAATCATTATAAAGGCAGTAAACACATTCTCCCTTAGATGTTCCCAAGCCTTCTCGCCGCAGCGCATGGCAAATACGGCACCGCAGCCCATGCACATCCCCAGAAAAACGGAAGTGATAAAAGTCAGCAAAGTAAAAGAAGAACCCACTGCCGCCAATGCCTTCTCCCCTAGAAACTTCCCCACAATCAGCGTATCCACCACATTATATAATTGCTGCAGGAGATTCCCGCAGATCATGGGAATGGCAAATATGATAATATTTTTTGTGACTGCTCCTTTTGTCAAATCTACCTGCATATGTATTCTCCCGTCCGCCAACTCTGCTTTTATACCGTCAGATACATCGCCCTGACTTATCACTCCTGCCGCTGCGGCTATTATCCTGTCATTACCGTGATTATATAGCACATTCTCTAAAAAAGGCAAGTAAAAAGCCGCCGGCTTCCGCCGACGGCCCTTTAAACCGCTGCCAATGTTATCCTTCGATGGCAATATACTTGTTTTGCTGAATTTTCTGTGTATCCTCTTTGGGAATTCCAAGCATCAGGACACCGTTCTCGTATTTTGCCTTAATTTCCTCCTGCTGTACGCTTTCACCCACATAAAAGCTTCGCTGCATGGTTCCGGCATAACGCTCCCTGCGGATATACTTGCCGTTCTCATCCTGCTCATCCTGATTCAGCCCCTTGGAAGCCGTGATGGTCAGATAGCCTTTATCAAGCTCTACAGAAATCTCGCTTTTATCAAAGCCCGGCATCTCCACTGCCACCTGATAGCCGCCCTCTGTCTCTTTGACGTCGGTCTTCATCATATTCTTTGCGTGCTTTCCATATAACTGCTTGTTCACATCCGCAAAGCCTGAAAGCGCTCCCTCCATCCACTGATCAAACAAATCTTCTCCAAATATAGCCGGTACTCCGTAATTACGTGTCAACATAAGTCATCTCTCCTTTTCTTTACGGAAACACTCTGTTTCCTTTGTTCTAGATGTAATATAACACACATTGTTAGCACTGTCAATAGGTGAGTGCTATTTTTTTTAAATTTACTTTTATTTTAACCATCTCCCTCATATTTTAATCCCAAAATAGGAAACAAACCCTTGCAAAAAATCCAAAATCCAGTATTATTATAAGTGAGATAACTTACATAGGCACATTGCATCCCAATTTGCATCGCGAAGTGGTTTTGCAATTATTTATTGGCTACGATGAAAGGATAGGATGGAAATGCGGATCAAGAAAAAATCAGAACTCATCAATTCATTTTCGGAGTTGAAAGCTACCGATTACAGCGCTGCTCCGGAACTGCAGAAGATGTACAAACGACTGCAAAGCGGCCGCAAACAGCTTTCCGAGGTTTTTGACAAAAACATTCAGGCAGTAATGCAGATCAGTTCTCTCGACCTTACCATGCAGTACCAGAACGAGAAGATCGTGGATATTTCCCGAAAAATCAAACAGGCTTCCGAAAGGATCTTTGGCGCAGGGGGACGTTCCGATGCGGACAATCAACATACGGAGCTGACAAACACGATCATTGATGTTGCGTCGGAAGCCGATGATGTAACCAGAAAGATTGAAGAAGGTCAGAATGAGCTGACGGCCATCAAAGATCTTTCCAGCCAGACTATTGAAATATCCAAAAAGCTGCAGCAGGATATTGACGGCCTGACAGAGATTATTGACAGCATCGGAACCATTGTCTCCGGCATTGATGCTATTTCCATGCAGACAAACCTTCTTGCCATAAACGCAAGCATTGAGGCAGCAAGAGCCGGAGAGGCAGGCAGAGGTTTTGCCGTGGTGGCAGGGCAGATCCGTGAGCTCGCAGGCGAGACTCAGAATCTCACCGGCAGCATGAACGAATTTCTGGAAGGTATTCGCAACGCTTCCCGAACAAGCATACAAAGTACCTCCGAAACTTTAAATGCTTTGGAAACTGTAACCAGCAAAATTAATAATGTATGGCAGCTCAACAGCGAAAATCAGTCTCATGTTTCCAAAGTCAGCGAATCCATCAGCTCCATCGCTGCCATCAGTGAAGAACTTAGCAGCTCCATGACGGAAATGGAAAATCAATTAAGGGACAGCACTGATTTTATGAAGCAGGTAAGTACAGACTTGGGCGAAGCAGTAAAGCCGGTGGTGGGGATTGAGCAAAGTCTGGACGATGCCGTAAAGCAAATCGGCAGCATGACGGAGGACGCATTCTATCGCTTAGAGAATGCAGAATTTGCCAAATATGTAAAAACTGCCATTGCCGCACATCGCACCTGGCTGTCCAATCTGGGTAAGATGGTGAACGCTCGCACGGTCACGCCCCTGCAGCTTGATTCCCAAAAGTGTGGTTTTGGCCATTTCTATTATGCCCTTACCCCAAAGATCCCTGCAGTCCTTCCCATCTGGGATGCGTTGGGAGACAAACATAAGAGATTCCACCAGTTTGGTGCGGAGGTGATTCAGGCTTTGAATTGCGGTCAATATGCCCGTGCGGAACAGATTTACCGGGAAGCAGGGGAATACTCCCGTGGGCTTCTTGATGATCTTCAAAGTATATATAATTATGCCGTATCTTCATAAGCCTGAGCCAAACAGGTACATAGTTATCATAGCAAAACCTTTTTAGGAGTGGATTTTTCAAGAGTATTCTTTTTTCGCCACGCAATTACATCATGTAATTGCGTGGTTTTTTTGTGCGATTGCACGCAAATTTGTCTCTGCGGCCCATACGGCAAAGAACTTATGCTTTTCGTCGTCAAGAATTCGCAGGTTACAGAAAGGTATGGTTATAAATATGGATCAAAGATTTATGAAAGAAAAGAACATACTGCCTCTGGTGCTGTCCATGTCGCTCCCGATGGTAATCTCCATGGCCGTCAATTCCCTGTACAACATCATCGACAGTTATTTTGTCGCCAAGGTCAGTGAAAATGCCATGACGGCTCTGGCCTTGGTTTATCCCGTTCAAAATCTAATTAATGCCATTGCCATCGGTTTCGGAATCGGTATCAACGCCGGCATTGCCTTCTATCTGGGAGCCGGCGATCAGAAACGGGCTAACGTCGCCGCCACGCTGGGATGCTTCCTGAGCATCCTGCACGGGGCACTTCTGGCGTTTACCTGCATTCTGGCAATGCCCCTGTTTTTAAAGAGCTTTTCCTCTAATGAAAAAATCACCGCACTTGCATTGCTCTATTCCAACAGGGCCTTCCTTTTTTCTCCAGTCATAGCTTTGGGGTTATCCTTTGAAAAGCTGTTTCAGGCCATGGGCAAAATGAAGGTCTCCATGTTCAGCATGATCTGCGGCTGTGCCGCCAACATTGTTCTGGATCCGCTGATGATCTTCGGAATCGGCATTTTCCCTGCCCTGGGCATTGCAGGGGCCGCTTACGCCACAGGCATCGGCCAGTGTATTACTCTGATCGTATATCTGCTTTTTTATGTCTTACTGCATCCTCCGGTACAAATCAGCCGAAAATACATGTGCCGGGACGGCGCGGTAATAAAAAAACTTTATTCCGTGGGCATCTCCGCTGCTTTAAATCTGGCGCTGCCCTCTCTGCTGATCTCTTCCCTAAACAGAGTGCTGGCAGATTTTTCGGAAAAGTATGTTCTGGTCCTTGGAGTCTATTACAAGCTGCAGACCTTTATCTATCTGACCGCCAATGGAATTATTCAAGGCATTCGCCCTCTCATGGGCTACAATTTCGGAGCCGGCGAGCACGAACGTGTGAAAAAAATCTATCATACGGCGCTGACACTGAATTTGGGCATTATGCTTCTTGGCACGCTGGTATCCTGGGCCCTGCCCGGACATTTAATCGGTCTTTTTACCGATCATACCGAAACCATCTCCATCGGAATTACGGCCCTGCATATTATCAGCCTGGGATTTATGGTTTCCGCCGTATCCGTCACTTGCTCCGGCGCCCTGGAAGGCCTTGGAAAAGGCGGTCCGTCTCTTATTATTTCCCTGTTAAGGTATGTGATCCTCATCCTTCCGGCAGCCTTTTTCCTCAGCAGACTGCTTGGAGCCGACGGCGTATGGTGGGCCTTCTGCGTCACGGAATTTGCAGCTGCCTGCTTTTCCCTGTTGATCTATAGACGGGAAAACAGAAAGCAAATCGGCAAGAAACCTGACGGCAGCAGCCGAACGAACGAAAGCCTCTAAACCGACTATGCAACAATCAAAAACCCTGCAGCAAGCTACGGGGTTTTTGACCCCTCGCGGCATTCAAGGTCCCATGGATGCAAGCATCCAGAACTTTGACTCATTGCCCGCGGGAATAAACAAAACTGCCGCCTGAGTTGACAATTCAGCCGCTTGCCCGTATAATTTTATATACCATGAAAAAATAATTTTCGATCGACGCACAGGTCAAATGCGCAGAAATGAGGCCGCAAATGAGCATACATATCATTACCGATTCCGCTTCCGACATTGCAGGATCCGAACGGGAAAATCTGACTGTCATCCCCATGACAATCACCTTTGGAGAAACCGAATACCAGGACGGCGTCTCCTTAAACCACACACAATTTTACGAAATGCTGATTGAAAGCAGCGTATTGCCCGTCACAAGCCAGATACCTCCCTTCCGCTTTGAAGAAGCCATGAAAAAGGCTTTAGGAAACGACGATGAAGTCATTGTTATTACACTGTCTTCCAAACTTTCCGGCACCTGGCAGAGCGCCATGATAGCGGCGGAAAATTTCCCCGGACAGGTACAGGTGATTGACAGTGAAAATGTGACCGTAGGCGAACACATTCTTGTGGAATATGCCTTCCGCATGATTGACCAGGGAGCAGAAGCCGCAGAAATTGCAAAACAGCTGAATCTGCTGAAAAAGCGGATTCGTCTGATTGCCCTTTTGGACACTCTGGAATACTTAAAAAAGGGCGGCCGTATATCCAGTGCGGCTGCCCTGGCCGGAAGCCTGCTTTCTATCAAACCAGTCATAGCCATACAAAATGGGGAAGTTGCCATTCTTGGAAAGGCTAGAGGCTCCAGACAGGCAAACAATCTGATCGTGGAGCAGATCCATGCGGCGGGCGGCATTGATTTTTCCATGCCCTATTTCTTAGGCTATACTGGGCTGAGCAGGGATCTCATCCAAAAATATATTGAGGACAATGCTTCGCTTTGGGAAAACGAAACCGATCATCTTCCCGTAAACAGCGTAGGCGGCACCATCGGAACCCATACCGGCCCCGGCGCCATTGCGGTGGCCTTTGTTGCCAGGGAAGGCTGATATGAAACACAAATTTCGCTTACAAGAAAATGGTAATCGCTTTCTGTGTCGGCAACTGAAGAAAGTGGAGTCCCCCTTTCTATAAATGTAGATTATTTATGGGAAAATGGTTGATTATCTCAAAAAAGCCTTGATTTACGGGCATACAAGCAGGATTTCAAGCTGAATTGATACTGCCGCCTCCTTCCGAGGGCTATGTTCCTCCCAGGGAAAGCAGCTCATCTTAAATATTGCCGAAAAAATTCAATATAACGGGGACGAATCTCTGCTGCGGCAGGTGATTTCCATTCTCATGGACAATGCCGTCAAATACTGTGATCCCGGCGGAAAAGTGACGGTTAAGCTCATCCGCGGCAGACAGATCCGCCTCCAGGTAATAAACGACTTTTCAGATACAGATCATTTCCGGTTTGATAAAGTCTTTGAACGCTTCTATCGGTCGGACAAAGCGAGAGCTTCCGACGGCAGCTATGGCTTGGGACTTTCCATCGCAAAGGCCAGCGTAGAACTGCATGGAGGACGGCTCCGGGCAAAGGCACCGGAGCGCGGGCAGATCATGTTTGAAATGATTTTATAAAGCTTTTATTCCACTCCGCTCCAGCAGTAGGTGCAAAGCTTTTCCTCGTCGATTCCCACTGAGGCAATCATATCATCCAGCCTGTGGAAGCGGAGGCTGGTGAAGTTAAGTTTTTCTCGGATCTGCTCAACCATCTCTCCGTATTCTGTCGTATCTGGATCCACATAACGCTTTAAGTCAATCTTTCTGTCGTCCTCTTCCATCTCCTTCAATACTCTTCTGGTAATCAGATCCATTTCCGAAGAAGAACGGGAAAAATTTAAAAATTTACATCCAAACAAAAGGGGCGGACAGGCAGGACGGATATGGACCTCCTTCGCGCCGCTCTGGTAAAGAAACTCCGTAGTCTCCCGCAGCTGTGTACCCCTGACAATAGAATCGTCAATCAAAAGCAGACTCTTGTTTTCAATCAGGTCATGCACCGGGATCAGCTTCATCTTTGCAATCAGATTCCGCTGTGTCTGGATCGTAGGCATAAAGGACCTGGGCCAGGTGGGAGTATATTTGATAAAGGGCCGGGAAAAGGGAATTCCGGACCGGTTAGCGTAGCCGATGGCATGAGCCGTACCGGAATCCGGTACTCCTGCCACAATGTCCGGCTGCACATGATCCCTCTCCGCCAGCTTTGCCCCGCAGTTATAACGCATCTGCTCCACGCTGATCCCCTCATAGGAGGATGAGGGATAGCCGTAATAAATCCACAGGAAAGTACAGATCTTCATATCCTTTCCAGGATTCACCAGCGTCCTTGCGCCTTCCGGGGTCACCACCGCAATCTCCCCCGGACCAAGCTCCCGGTCAAGGGTGTATCCCAGATTCAAAAAAGCAAAGCTCTCAAAGGAGACGCAGTAAGCGCCTTCTTTTTTACCGACAGATATGGGCGTTCTGCCCAGCCTGTCTCTGGCCGCATAGATCCCCTTTGGCGTCAGGATCAGGATCGTCATCGAACCCTCGATCACTTCCTGGGCATACCGAATCCCCTCCACCAGATTATCCTTTTGGTTTACAATGGACGCCACCAGCTCCGTGGCGTTAATATCCCCGCCGCTCATCTCCAGAAAGTGCGAATGTCCCTTGGAAAACAGCTCGTTGATCAGTTTCGCGGAATTATTAATCTTTCCCACGGTAGTGATGGCATATGTGCCGTGATGAGAACGAACAATCAAAGGCTGGGGTTCATAATCGGAAATACAGCCTATTCCCAGGCTGCCCCGCATCTCATTTATGTCCTTATCAAATTTGGTACGGAAGGGCGCATTCTCGATATTGTGGATTGCCCTGTTGTATCCCTCTTCCCTGCTGTAAACCGCCATGCCGGCCCGCCTGGTCCCCAGATGAGAATGATAATCCGTCCCGAAAAAAAGGTCAAATATACAATCCTCTTTCGCTGCCACTCCAAAAAAACCACCCATATTTTACACCCTCCTACATACTTTCCGTCGTACCGTTTCCGGCCACATATGCCTATCCATGAAATTCCTTATTCATTAAACATTGATTTCCGCCTTTACACCCAGCAATTCCCTGTTTTCCTCCAAAACAGGACGTATCACATTCCTTAAAAATGCCTCCACCTGTTCCACGGAACGCCCTACATACCTGCCAGGTTCCATGGTCTTCTGCAAATCCTCCAGAGACATATTAAACGCAGGATCCGCCGCAATCAGCTCCAGCAGATTATTTTCCCTTCCTTCCACTTTTACGCTGCGGCCTGCCTCCATGGAAAGCTCGCGGATCCGCTCGTGCAGCTCCTGTCGGTTGCCGCCTGCTTTCACCGCGTCCATCATAATATTTTCCGTAGCCATAAAAGGCAGCTCACTCTTAAGCCTCTTTTCTATAACCTTGGGATACACCACCAGACCGTCCACCACGTTCAGGCACAGATCCAGAATCCCGTCCGTAGCCAGAAAGCCCTCCGGAATGGAAAGACGCTTATTCGCCGAATCGTCCAATGTCCGTTCAAACCACTGAGTCGCTGATGTAATGGCAGGGTTCAGGGCATCAATCATCACATATCTGGACAAAGAAGCAATACGCTCGCTTCTCATGGGATTCCGTTTGTAAGCCATGGCGGAAGAACCGATCTGACTCTTCTCAAAGGGCTCTTCCACTTCCTTTAAATGCTGAAGCAGGCGAATGTCATTACTCATCTTATGGGCGGATGCCGCAATACCTGCCAGCACATTTGCCACCCTGGTATCCACCTTTCTGGAATAAGTCTGTCCGGACACGGGGAAACACTCTTTAAAGCCCATTTTTTCGGCAATCATGGGATCAATTTTGTCAATGGTCTCCTGGTCCCCGTCAAACAGCTCCAGGAAAGAAGCCTGGGTGCCGGTGGTGCCCTTGGAACCCAAAAGCTTCATGGTCCCCAATACATACTCCAAATCCTCCAAATCAAGATAAAATTCCTGCAGCCACAGAGTTGCCCGCTTGCCGACGGTAGTGGGCTGAGCCGGCTGAAAGTGGGTAAAAGCAAGCGTAGGCTGACTCTTATATTTCTCCGCAAAGTCCGCCAGCTTTGCAATCACGTTCACCAGCTTTTTCTTTACCAGCTTCAGAGCCTCCGTCATGATGATAATATCCGTATTATCCCCCACATAGCAGGAGGTGGCACCTAGGTGGATGATACCCGCCGCCTTGGGGCACTGCTGCCCATAGGCGTACACATGGCTCATCACGTCATGACGAACCTCTCTCTCTCTGGCCTTCGCCACATCATAATTAATGTCCTCCGCATGAGCCTTCAACTCTTCAATCTGCTCATCCGTAATCACCGGCCTGCCGTTCTGAGACAGCCCCAGCTCCTTCTCCGTCTCCGCCAGAGCGATCCACAACCGCCTCCAGGTCTTAAATTTCATATCCGGAGAAAAAACATACTGCATCTCTTTACTTGCATAACGCTCGGATAAAGGACTTTCATATCTGTCCGTACTCATCTCTGTACCTCCTTATATTTTCTTGAACTCGCTTATCTATTGCTCAAATTCTCCACGGATGTCCTCCGTGGGTACTTCCATCGGGTACCTGCCTGTAAAGCATCCTCCACAGATGCCCAGTCCATTCACAATCTCTCTCAGCCGTTCCAGACGCAGATAAGCCAAGCTGTCCGTACCGATGATCCTGCGTATTTCCTCCGGTTCACGGCCGTAAGCGATCAGCTGTTCCCTGGCAGGCACATCGGTGCCAAAATAGCAGGGCCATAAAAAGGGCGGTGAGCTGACACGCATATGTACCTCTCTGGCACCCGCTTCCCGCAGAAGACGGACGATACGGTCCGATGTGGTCCCTCTGACAATGGAATCATCTATCATGATAACCCGTTTTCCCGCCACCGCCTGACGGATGGGATTTAATTTTACCTGTACACTGCTCTCCCTGCTTTTCTGTCCCGGCTTGATAAAGGTCCGCCCCACATAGGCATTTTTTACAAAGGCCGTCCCATAGGGAATACCGGACTCCAGCGAATACCCCAGCGCCGCCACATTGCCCGACTCCGGCACTCCAACCACCAGATCCGCTTCCACGGGACTGTCCTTGGCCAGGAATTTCCCCGCCAGTATACGGGAATCATATACGCTGACCCCGTCGATCACGCTGTCCGGCCTTGCAAAATAAATATATTCAAAAACGCACCTTGCCTGCTTGTCCTGATGCAGTCCATGGCTCAGGTCCGATTCAATGCCTTTCTCCGGGGAAATGGTCACGATCTCTCCGGGAAGCACATCCCGCACAAACTCCGCTCCTAAAGTATCCAAAGCACAGCTTTCGCTGGCGAGGAAATATGTAGTATCCCTCCTTCCGATGCACAGGGGACGGAATCCATAAGGGTCCCTGGCACCGATCAGCTTTCTGGGCGACATGACCACCAGAGAATAGGCGCCTCTGATCCTGTCCATAGTGCGGCCCACCGCTTCTTCCACGCTCCCGGAATTTAAGCGCTCTCTGGCAATATAATAAGCGATAATCTCGGAGTCAATAGTGGTCTGGAAAATGGCTCCCGTACAGGCAAGCTCCTGTCGAAGCCTAGGCGTGTTAATCAGATTGCCGTTATGGGCCAGTCCCAGCACTCCCTTTACATAATTTATAACCAGCGGCTGAGCGTTTTCACGGGTAGAACTTCCCGTAGTGGAATAGCGCACATGACCCACGCCAATATCGCCCTTTAGCTTTTCCAGCAGATCCGGGGTAAAGGCTTCATTTACCAAGCCCATATTCCTTTCCAAAATTGCTTTTCCTAAAGGGCCTTTGGTATCACTGACCGCAATACCGCAGCTTTCCTGCCCGCGATGCTGCAGGGCAAGCAGCCCGTAATAAATAGAGGCGGACACATCCCTGCCTTCAAAGTCATAGGCTCCAAATACACCGCATTCTTCCTTCAGTTTAATATGATTGTCCATCCGGATCCACTTCCCTTCCATCCAACCAAATCATCATAGCCCACATTCCACAACAAAGTCAATATAAAGCAGCTGCTCCCCACAAAAAATGGTATCTGTTCAGCCATACAGCAGGCAGGTAACAGAGCAGGCCAAGCTATTACTCCACATCATATTTATCTACCATAGCAAGGATTTCCCCGGCATAGGCCGGGTACTTGCCCGCAATATCCATGACCTCTTTTCTTGCGGTTTCCGCCACGCCGTTATTATATTCCATCTGCTTTCGCAGCGCCTGACGCCTTAGAATCAGTGCATGACGTATCTCCACCATCTCACGGGGATCCAGCAAAGCCTGCGCCTGGCCCACCCATCTCTCCGGGCTGACAACCCGGTAATTGTTCATTTTGTCCACCAGCAGCTTCTGAAAGTATTCCGTCTTAGCCTCTGCTTCCGCAAACTCTTTGCGTTCCTCCTTTTCCTGCTGGTACTGCACCCAGAGCTTCTCCAGCGCCGCCGCGCTCTCTGTATCATACTTGATGCGCAGATACTCCTGGAGATTTTTATTGTTCACATATCGTATTTTTACCTTGTTCTGCAGCTGGATCAGCTTATTTACAGCCCGTTCCACCCGGCCCAGCTCCTTTTCGCTGTCTGTATACCTGACAAACAAAATCGCCACCGCCGCCACCACGGCTCCTGCTGCCAAAAGATAACCCATCTTTGTATCCATTTCAAATGCAAACTGCAGAATAACCAGCAGCACCATACAGATCGTAAAGGCCGTTATAAAGATCACTGACATCCCCCGGAAATTATTCATCATGGTTTCCAGCTCTACACGTCGGTATTCATAGGCACTCCGCTCCCGGTCCAAACGCTTTAAATCCTGCCGTACCAGATTCCCATAGTGCTCACACTCCTTTAACTTATCAATTCCCTCCTGAATTTCGTCCTCCTGCTTACGCATCTGATAATATTCATTATCACCCATACGGTTTTCTTTTCCCCGATAGCGCTCACATTCCTGCTCCTGGAAAAGAAGCTGTCTGGCAATTTTGTTCAGTCCTTCCCTTTCCTCATCGGGAAGAGCCTCTATCTCTTCCATGTCCGTCAGATAAGAAGTTACCTGGGTATACTCCCCTGTCAGCAGGTGAATCTCCCTGGCCGCTTCCGCCATCTGCTCCAGACAGTTCGTAATATAACGGCTGCGCTGCTCTTCATCCTGAAAATCCACATCGGTCCTGTCATAGACAAGATTTTCCCAGTCGTCAGCAATTCCATCCTGCTCTCTTTTTTTTCTTTTTTTAAATAACCTGCTCCAAAATGCCATCCTTATACCCCTTTCGTGCTTAAAGATGAGCGTTTACACACCATCCCGCACGCATGCCAATCAATATTTGATAGTACTTTCCCGCCTCGTTGGGCATCCATTCATTTTAGTCGGCAACACTCTTACGGTAATTGTCCTTTAACGTCTGAGTCAACCGCTCGTTTTCCTCATAATACATCTGCTTTCCGTCCCCGGCTCGCAATTCCCTGTGATGATACAGCCTCAGATACTCCGGCTGCCGCTCCCATTCATCCGTCAGCCGCTCCATGTCTTTCTCCAACTCCAGCGTCAGCTCATACCCCTCCGGATTCTCTGCCGCGAAAGAAACATACTCGCTTTCCGTCAGCACCATTCTCTTCGCCGCCAGGTAGTCCCGGTAAAAGTCCCTTCTCTCTTCCAGCTCATATGCTTTTAAAAAGCATTCCGCCGCCTTCTCGTAAATCATCAGTCCCGCCATGGCAACACCCCTATTATGCCAGATCAGAGCCAGACATTCCGGAGCGGGAAGGGATTCCCCTTCCTCTACATTTTCCTCCCATTTCTCGATCAGACTATCGTAAGCCTTAACCGCCACGGAGTATTTTTTCTTTTTTACCAGATAATCCACCTGACTTTTTTTCTTTTCAACACTGCTTAATCCCGCTCCCTGCTTTAAAACCTGCTCTGCCTCCGTTACCGTCTCCTTGTCATAAAGGCCCACAAAGTTTAAGATCGCCGCCACAAAAACACTTAAAGACCCCTGCTTGTGGACCATTGGATGAAGCGCTTTGGCCAGCTCTTTCAAGCCGCATTCCTTCTCAATCCAGTCCAGCAGCCCATCCTCCATCACGGAAAAATCCAGCAAAAAAGCATTTTCTTTCAAAACATAGCACAGCTCTTCCATGCAATAAACATTGATCTCGATGCCCGGCACACAATATGGAGTTAAAGCATAATTTCCCACGCAGACACTTGCGCCCATAACAGCCTCCTAAAATAATTCTATGGTTTCCCGCCAGACTCTTCCGGCAGCCGGCCGGATCTCACCGAATCCTTCATCCTCTATCTCCACAGCAAGAATATCCTCCGCTTCCATGTAAAACCTTCCCAAAAGCCTTGTAATCGCCCCCGGAACATCATCCAAAAGAATCTGAGCCTGCTTAGTGCTGCCCCCGGTCAGGGGTGTAACGGTCAACCAGATTTCATTGCACTCCTGCAGGTAAAACTCCAGCTCCGTTTCCGCCTCATACCAGTTGACGCCGGCGTCCAGCAGCGCATAATAGGAAGGCTCCCCCTGGCGCAGAATCTCCATACCGATATTGGCTTTCAGCTTGTCCCGGCTCAAAAAAACATATTTCTTTTCAGAGTCGCTTTCGTTCAGCCGCTCCTGCATTCCATAGACGGCCCCCTTGCTGAAAAGGTTGTTCCCTTGAAACACCCTTCGCTTTTTACAGAGATAACGGAGAGATTCCTTCATCCAGTCCTGCTCGAACCCGTCTCCGATCAGGAAAATGCTTCCGATCAGCCGCCCCTCCAAAACTTTACCGGCCACATCAAGCAGCGCCAGATCCAGCTCCTGCCTTTTCCCATCCTCCAAAGCCTCATCCGGTCCGCCGGAGGTTGGAAAGGGAAACCGGTTTTCTTCGATAAATACCACCACTGGAGTGGTCCGCCGGTTGCATTCCATCCGAAACACCCTGATCTGATCTTTTTCCCTGGTTAGAAGTGCAGACTGATATGCCAGCAGTTCCTCCGGCTGATAAAGCATATAATAGTAATAACTTTCCATATGGCTCTGGAAGGCAATTCTGTCTGTCTTTAAATGAAGCCCTGCTACTACCTGCCCCAGCACCTCAAGCATTCGGTGGTCCAAAACTTCGCAGGTTATCATCAGCGCCGCTATTTTTTCGGAAGAGCCCACCTGGGACAGCAGGCCCAGGCTGCGCTTAAAGAACAGCGTCAGCAGCGCTGCCGGATCCAGACTTTCACCGTCGATCAGCACCGGCTCCCCTGCCAGCGCCAGCTTTAAAAGGTTCTCAACCAGGATTCCCTGCTGTTCCGCCTCATAACGCAGTGCTTCCTTCCCGTAAAACCACTGATTTATCCCCTTACGCTTGCAAAGCACCGTGGGAATATTATAATGCTCCGTTCCCGCAACCTGAGAAAGAGTCTCCACGTCCCCGGAATCAGAGAGACTATAGCTGATCTGTGAAAATTCATTCCCCAGATCATACCCAACGATGAGCTTTCCACTGTTTAATAATCCCATGTCGATACTCCTTGCTCCGTCCTCTACTTCACCTCAAACAGTCTGACGTTTAAAAACTCTTTCCTGTAGTATTCTTCCAAAAGATGATCCATGGTATCAAAATCCTCAAGGGCCTTGCTGATCACAATATCATTAACCAGATGATAGCGGCTCTCCGCCTCGCTTCCCCGTATATCACTTTTCTGCAGGGTGCCGCTCTCCGTCAGCTGCTCTTCGCCGCCTCTTTCTTCCGTGATATAATACTGAAGGCTTTCTCCGAAAAACAGGATAAACTCTTTAAAGAAGACCCCCGCGTACACTTCCTGCATATACTCGGAGCTATACTCATCCGATTCCCCGTTTTCATGGAGAAGCACATAATGGATACACACCTTTACCTTTGAGCCGGTGCGATACTCAATAATAGTCTTGTCGGACATCTCCTGGGCTACGTTCGCATTACGCCGGTATTCCCTGAAAAATTCCAAATGAATATGCTGTTCCATCAACTCATCCAGAAATTTATCCGCCATCCGGGCAGCACTCTCCGTCAGTTCTGCCTGATTCTCCGCATAATATTTCAGAAACGCAAGCCGGCACACCTTTCTCACCGGCTCTCCCCGCTGATACATACGCTCAATCTCGTCAAAAATGTCCTTTTCCGTCACTCTTTCCTTCACAAAGTACTCATAGGCGCATCGGGCCAGAAACGCTTCCTCCACCTCAAGCCTTGCACCCTGGGAGATATAATATCGAAATATCTCCATCTTCTCTCCAACAAATGAGCCGGTGTAAAGCATCTGCACCAATATTCTTTCCACAATCCTGTAACAATCCATGCCGAAGGACTGTGCCGCCTTCCACACATCCCTGAGTCCCTTTGTCATTCCCATGTAATACATGGTCAGATAGCTTAAAACCGTACTGTTATATTTTCCTCTGCTAAAAGCATATACTGCCGAAGCCGTCAGCACCTCATCGGCTTCCATGTTGTTCTTTTCCATAAGCGGCCCAATCAGCCGGACCAACAGCTTAACATCAATAAAGTAAGGACCGTATGCCTTAAGCCACCTTCCCGCCAGCTCCAGGTCTCCCCGCAGCACAATATACCGGATGACGTTTCCTCTTTCCTCCGCCGTAAGTGTCTCAGGATCTATCTGCTGCAAATACTCATCCAGCATCTCCGTCTCATCTGCCTCGTAATAAAACTGGAGAAGCTTTAAAATCAACTCCCGTCTGACGTTTCTGTCCACCCGGCCGGATCCTGCCAGGCGGCGGGCTCTGACCGCACTTTCCGTACAGTTAATGCCCCCCTCTCGCTCACCGCCGCAAAGATAGAGATCCAGTTCCGGATTACAGACCTGAAAAGAGGACAAGAGCCTCAAATATTTTCCAGGGATCATCAGTTTTTCTATGGTATATTCCACGTTTTTTATGAATCTGTTGTTCCAGGAATCCTCAAATACAATCGTATAATTACTGCCATACAGCGAAACCCAAACCTTCCCGCCGGTGATCTGATATTCCACAGGATACAGATTCCCTGGCTGATACACATACACCTTGCGCAAACGTTCATCCCCAACCCTGATCAGATGAGCAAACAGCAGCCTGGAAAGCGGTCCGCTGGTCTGATCCGTGACCATTTCCGGCTTCAGCAGACGGTTATACAGCCCCGCCAGATGCCTGTTGATATGAGATTTGGCAAGCTGCTCCATACAGAAACGCTCCATGCGCATACCGTAGCTTTCACAGATGTCCTTAAATCTGTCTTCATTCTCCAAAATAAAGTCATAAAGGTAAGCCGCCCTCTCATAGTCCAGACTGTTCTGATAGGAAAAATACATGAGTACCACCTTGGGAATCTCCTGGGGCACGTCCAGATCCAGCGACATCATATAATATTCATACAGGTTGGTAATCCGCAGATTATTTTCCACTCCCAGCCTGTACCAGTCAAAATATTTTACTTCTGCCTTCCCGCCCTTGATCAGAAGCGTACAGATCTGCTGCAGAATACGGACATCGTTTTTCTTCTCATACAGCTTTTGTAAGGTTCGATACAGCACCGGTGAATAATCTCTGACCTTGTCCACCAAATAAAGCAGCTGACCCACAACTTCCGCCTTCAGCAGTTCCTTTTTTGCGCCATACCAGACCACCTGCAGCTCAAAGGAGCCCAGTCTTCGAAGCAGCGCCGGATTACTGTTTAACAGTGCCGCCGCCTCTATGTAAAGAATAGGACTGCTGCAGCCCGCCCCATACTGCTTCTCCAGAAAAACCCATCTTCCCGTAACCGACTTATGATACTCTTCTGACAAATATAAAAGCAGCCACGCCACTCTCCAGTTCGCATTATCCTTACGGTAAATATGCTCAACCTCCGCGGTTACCTTATCCACATATTTCTGATCCCTGTGAATCAGTGTACTCAAATACAGATAATAAGCCCGCAGGGTATCGTCTCCGGCCCCCTTCTCCAACAGCTCCGCCACATGATCCAGAATCCATCCCGCCTCATTGAATCGCTCTTCCGTAATCAGGGTTTGAGCCTGAAACAGCCTTGCAGATACATCATTCTCATTGATGGCTGCCAGCTTTTCCACCAGCTTATCCGTCTCTTTCAGCCAAGTATTGGTACTGATCTTTTTTACCCGGAATGCCTGATAAAATTCCATCAGCTGTACGGTACAGCGCTTTCTGTTCACCTCCATAGGATTGCGGGGAGAGCCGTCTCCTATCCTGACTGTCACCGGGATCGCCAGTGTAACAAAGGAATTATAAAGAAACACCTGCCCATAATTTTTTCCCTCCCTGCATAGGCTTCCGTCTATGAATACGGGGAGCACACAATGATTTCCAAGAAAATCATCATCAGTGAGCACTTCCTTTTCCGTAAACAAAAAATCACCGCTGCATTCCACAAAAAGCCGGGTATATCCCCAACCGTTACGAACGATGGTGAGCTCCCGCTCAGACACGGAATAGACACCGGAGTTCCTGACCGTATCCAGCGTCAGCTCAGCCTCCTGAACTAGAAATTCCACCTTTTGCTTTTTGTTTACCCGGATCAAAAATTCCTCCATATTCTGTTCCGAGCCCTCATAAGCGGACAGGGCGCGGTAATCTTCTGAAAACTGTGCGTCCCCGCCTGAAAAAACATGGCAAAAGCCGGGAGAATAAAAGAGCTTCACGGCTTCCTGCCAGTTACTCTTTGCAAGATTTGCAAAATGAAACAAATTTCTTACCGTCCCCACGGAGGATTCCAGCAGCACATGCTCCACCGACACCACAAAGGGAAGATAATACTCTCCCCGATTGCTGATAACATAAAAATTACCTTTTACCACATCTCCCGTTTCCAGTTTTTCCCCATGAAAGCAGAACATTATCTCTTCATCACAGCCCACAAATTCCCTTGTGAGGCATTCCATCCTCAGATCAGAGGACAGTACTCTTCCGTTGGTAAACTGCCCCTGATCCCCATAAATGCGAAAAGAACCTTCAAATATCTCTCCTTCATGCAGGGAGATCTCTATTTTTGTGCAGGAAAAATCAAGAGAACCGTTCTCATAGTCAAAATTTTCTTCTGCGATCTGATTGATTATTTCCTGCATTTGTAGCCACCTGCTTCTTCTCGTTTCTGCATAAAAAGACCCTGCATTTCATTATATCAAATAATCAAACGCAGGGCAATTTTTTTTCATTCGACGAATCTTCATTCCCACGGATGCTCACGGAAGTAACTCCCACAAAAGCTAAAGCTGCCTGGCAGGCTGTTTCTTCATAATTCCCTTAAGGAAAAATGCTGCCGCGGCCCCTCCCAGAATCATGGTTACGATCAAAACCGGAATTGCCAGGTTTTCCGGGAACAGGTTATAATAGGGCGCTACCAAAATACTGGAGCCGTTCATGGCTGCATGGAACAGCATACAAATCCAGATATTCTGAAACTGCCTGTACACCAGTCCCAAAATCAATCCAAGCACAAAAGCATAGGCGCCCTGTACCAGATTCCCGTGCAGAATTCCGAAAGCCAGCGCCTGCACCACATTTGCCACCCAGAAATTGGGACTGATCTTTCCGGCCAGACGATAAACTACGCCCCGGCAGGCCAATTCCTCGCTCAAGGGAGCCAAAATCACCGTGGAAATCAGAGAAAGCATCGTAAACTCCGTAATTCCTGCCATCTCCATCAATTCATTATATTCTTCCAACGCACTGGGTATCAGGATTTCCACCATAGAAAGCAGAGCGCTGACGGCAAACTGGAAAGCTACCCCCAAAAGGACAACCAGCAGAAGCTTTCCTGCTTTGGGTTTTTCCGCGCTCTCCGGCCTTTTCTTCTTTCCCCAGGCTAAGTAATACCAGAGGCCGAATACCAAAAGCGAAGCCAGCTGGCACACGATCAGTATGGGCACGATATTTTCCATGTACTGCTCCGTCACTCCGATTATCAGCGAGTCGACCTCCATTTCCACCGGTGTATTCAGCATTTCCACCACCGAAAACACAAACATGATCACCGCGCAGCATCCCAGTTGAATACCGAAATACAGGGCAACAGGCAGCATGGAAACCAGAAACCATCCGATTTTTTTCATTACGTTTTGCATTGATAACCCCCTCTAAAATTTTGCCGGGCATTCTAAGCCATGCCATTTCTCTTCTTAAGCCATGCCATTCATAAGTCGCCGCTATTTCTTCGGCGACTTATTTCTCTTCTTAAGCCATGCCATTCATAAGTCGCCGCTATTTCTTCGGCGACTTATTTCATGCCGGGCTTGCGCCCTATAGACAGGAAGATACTTCCTGCCCTTCATGAGCAAGCTCATGCGGGCACTCTGTATCTTCCTGTCTGCATGGCTTAATGCTACTCCATATTTAATTTCTTTGTGTTGATCAGCCAGCTCACCAGGTACAACACCGCGGCAAAGACAATGCTGAGTATCAGCGAAACAATCAGGTTTGTATTGAGATAACTGCCCACAGCATTGGGTGCCCTGTTTATGCTTCCCACATAAGCACCTGTGATAATTCCTTCCACAAGGGAATTGCAGATCCCTTTTACCATACTGATGCCGATATAGCTCACAATGGCCATCAACACTCTATGCTTGGTAAAGAGCTGGCCTAAGGAAATCGCGCCAAAAAGCGTAATGATACTGGTAAAGGCCCCGAAAATCATGGAAACTAAGGAATAAACAAAATATCCCCGGAAATTTATCCCCAGCTCCCGCTCAAAAATCAGCACAAGCTCTTCCAATCCCTCTTCCCGATAAATTCTCCAAAATTCCTCCCAAAAATCGGAAAGACTGTAGCCTGCCGGCAGTATAGCATTTATCATGAACAACATCAGCATAAATACGGATAAGATAATTCCTATATTGATCAACAGAATCCAAATACCGCTGATCAGAGTCTTGGTAAACATCAGCTGCCCCTCCGTAACCGGAAGCGTATGGGTCAGATAGCCCTCATCCGTATACATGGTTCTATAAAACCGCACGCCCAGAAAAGCAATGATACCCACTGAAACGGCCACCAGCATCATGGCATAAAGCAGCAGTGTAAAGACACTGGCAATATTCAGCACATTTACACCAAAATTGGAGCGGTAATAATAATTATCATCGGACAGCTGGCGCCACATGGGCGACTGAAACGCAAGCCAGCCCAAAAAGGTGATACCCACCAGCCCGATCAGCATCAGACAGCCGATCCTGTATGTGTTCTTCCACTCATTTTTAATTAATTTCCCTAACATGCGAACACCTCCCTGAAATAAGCATCCACGGACTTACCATGCTGCTCCCTGATATTGTCTACAGAGGTATAAAGCACCAGATGGCCGTAGCGCATAAAGATAACCTCATCCAGCACCTGCTCTATGTCCCCGATTAAATGGGTGGATATGATCACCGTTGCGTCAGGGTTATAGTTGTTAATGATCGTCCGCAGAATATAATCCCTTGCTGCCGGGTCAACGCCGGCAATAGGCTCATCCAGAACATACAGGTCGGCTTTACGGCTCATGACAAGGATCAGCTGCACCTTCTCCTTATTACCCTTGGAGAGAGTTTTCAGCTTTACGGAGGGGTCGATATTAAGGCTGTGAAGCATTTCCAGTGCCCGCTCCTTGGAAAAATCTCCGTAAAAATCGCAGAAGAAATCCAATATCTGACTGATCTTCTTTGCTCCGGACAGGTAAGTGCGGTCCGGAAGATAAGCCACATGAGCTTTTGTCTCCGTTCCCACATACTGCCCGTTAATCTTGATACTTCCCTGACTGGGTGTCAGCAGTCCGTTCATCATCTTGATCAGTGTAGTCTTACCGCTTCCGTTTGGTCCCAAAAGGCCGATAATCTTTCCCTTAGGAAGGGTCAGCGTAATATTGTTCACTGCCACATTCCTAGCATCATAGGATTTCGTCAATCCTACCAGTTCTACCAGTTCGTTCATGCTTGTTCTCCCTCATAATGATTGCCTTGAAACTGTTTTGTGTTTAACAGCTCCAGCGTCTCTGCCTCCGCATAACCAAGTTCTTTCATCTTTGTAAAAAAATTGTTTACCTGTTCACTCGCCAGCCCCGAACGGATGTCCCGTATCCTTTGCTCGTCCTCGGTGACAATCCTGCCGTTGGTCCGCTGGGTTACAATCAGGCCGCTTCTCTCTAGCTCTGCAAACGCCTTCTGCATCGTATTCGGGTTCACTGCCGCCACCGCCGCCAAGTCCCTGACGCTGGGAAGCTTGCCGCCCGGCAGATAATGGCCTGATACGATCTGCATCTGAATCCGCTCCACAAGCTGCGCGTAGATAGGTCTGTCAGTATCCAATTCCCATGCCATCACGATCTTCCTTTCTGTATTATTGTATCATCTTTATAATACAATAATACACACAATACGGCAATCCGTCAAGCACTTTTTCACATAATTTCCAAAAAAGCATATATATACCATAACAAACCTTTTGAGGTTCATTATGTCCGCAGAAAACATGCTAACAAAAACCTTTTCCGCCTCCGAACTGACTGCGTCTCAAGAGACGGCCCCCAATACGCCACCGCCGGATGCACCTGCTTCTCCTGAGCGGGAAGATGCTTCCCCGGAATTCTTTTCTCCCACCGCGCCTGCCGGACGCGAAGAATTTGCCGCCTCTCCCGAACTCGGCAGTCCCACCGCTTCCGTCAATAATCAATACGTTGGGACTCTGAAAATCGGCGTTGTTTCCAGCATCGGCCTAATCCCCGTGGAAAATGCTGCCGTCACCGTCTCTTACACCGGAGATCCGGAAAATGCTCTGAACGTACTTACCACCGACAGTTCGGGACAGACCCCCGTTATAGAACTGGCCGCCCCTCCTTTGGAGCTGTCCCTGAATCCCGATGCTGACCGACAGCCTTATTCCGAATATAATATATCCGTCACTGCCGACGGGTATGAGCCGGTTTATGTATCCGGCTCCGAAATTTTGGCCAATGAGCTGTCCCTGCAGATTATCCGCATGAATCCGCTGGCTTCCACAGAGGAAGAAGAAAAAGTGGTCTTTATACCTGCTCACACCCTCTGGGGGGAGTATCCTCCCAAGATACCGGAAGATGAAATCAAGCCCATGGCAGAGACAGGTGAAATTGTCCTAAGCCGCGTTGTCATACCAGAATACGTCATCGTCCATGACGGAGCTCCCGGAGATTTTTCCGCACCGAACTACTGGGTCCGTTACCGTGACTATATCAAGAATGTGGCCTCCTGCGAAATCTACTCCACTTGGCCGGAAAGCGCCATTTATGCCAATGTTCTGGCCATTCAGTCCTTTACCCTAAATCGGGTGTATACGGAATGGTATCGGAACCAGGGCTACAACTTTACCATTACTTCATCCACTGCCTACGACCAGAAATGGATCTACGGTAGAAATATTTATAAAAATATTGACTATTTGGTGGATACCATTTTTGCTAATTACCTGTCCCGGCCAGGCGTACGGCAGCCCATTTTTACCTCCTACTGCGACGGCAACAGGGTAACCTGCAACGGCTTAAGCCAGTGGGGCTCCAAATATCTGGGAGATCAGGGTTATTCCGCTATCGAGATTATCCGCTATTACTACGGAAATGATATGTATATCAATACTGCGGAAATCATCTCCGGCGTGCCTTCCTCTTGGCCCGGTTACGACTTAAGTGTAGGCGCCTCCGGCGACAAGGTGCGTCAGCTCCAGACCCAGCTGAACCGCATCGCCCGGAACTACCCCGCCATTCCCACCGTAACCGCAGACGGCATCTATGGCCCCCGGACCGCCGATGCAGTCCGCGTCTTCCAAGGTATTTTTAACCTGCCCCAAACCGGCGTAACGGATTATCCCACCTGGTACGAAATCTCGGAAATTTACGTAGGCGTCTCCAGGATCGCGGAGCCGGGATAAGTCCAGATTAAAAGAGGGCCTGCATCCTTGTAATAAAGATGCAAGCCCTTCTCTGTTTCCCTTTACTAAATTGTAACAGCTATATCTGATTTCCACTCTGACTGACTCTTACTGTTACAGAATAATTATTAGACATGCCAATCGCGCTAGTCAACGTAAATGAATAAGTAACTTCCGCATAATTATTGAAAATGCCCAAATACTTTCCATGACCGGTTGCTACTTTTTCATTACTTATCGTTTGGAGTGCCGGAACATAATCAATTCCTCCGGCCGCATTTGTAACACTCACATCTCCATTACCCCATGTGAAATCTCCCTGAGCATAATATGTTGATTCAGGATGCTCATCGTTGCCATTCCACTTAATAGTCTTTGCAGCAGTAAATGTAGCAGTACCTGATTCGCTGGCAGGTGACACTCCGGGAGCCATGTAGACATATAACCGATCCATTACAATGTTGCCATATTCGTCAACATATGTTTCCGTACTGACAAGATTACCGAAGTCCATCTCTTTATCAGGCGTTCTCGCCTGATGTTCTGCAAACGTTGCTTCCGCCGCCTCTACATTGAGCGTGGGCACTTCTGAAAGAAAAAGTGCTAATACTGTTGCCATAATAGTACATATCAGTTTTCTCATAGAAACTTCCTCATTTTATTTTATTATTATTATAACACATTAAAAGCGCATCGTAAAGACATTTATATTTATGCCTTGTTTATTTCGTCCTTATAAGGTATAATCACATTTGCCACTTATGCTTCCAATGAGGCTGTCTGCGTTGAATGGCTTTACTTTTCCATAGCAGTAAACTGCTTTGACATGGAGGATTCTTATGAAAAAAGCAAAATTGAAAATTGTCATCCTTTCAGGTATCCTTTTGATAACGCTTTTTCTTACTGCCTGCGGAAAACAAAAGCAGGAGCTTTCCTTTGGGAAGGAAGTCTTCTTTGGGATAAAAACAACGGATAAAATGATCTTTTCAAAAACAGAAGAACGACCTGTCCAGGTTGCTGCCGGAAACAGCTGCGTGTGGATATTAACCATGAACCAAGGGAGCGTTTACGAGCAGGCCATCGCTGCCAAAACAGTACAAAGCCTGAAATGGCAGCAGGAAGAACAGGAAATGATGATAGGCATCTCGGCTGTGGAGGATTGTTTATATGCTGCCGTTGCCTGCGGTGGAACGGTACAGGTACGAAAATTTCCCAGGGGACACCAATGGGAAACTCTTCTTTCCATTCCCACGGAGGAAGCACCCAGACAGGTGCAACCAACCGTATTCTTCGTAGACAGGTCAGAAAACGTGTATTTTGCAGGTGAAGATGAAATTCTGAAATATTCGCCGGGCAGCAAAGAAAGAACGGTCTATCATTTAAAAGGAGAGGCAGCGTTTCTACAGGAAAAGAAGCCGGGCATAGTGGAAGCTCTTGTAAAATCCGGCGGTAAAATCACACTGTACTCTCTTCCCGAAGGCAGGAAAGCAGAAGAAAGATGGACACTCCCACTGCCCACAACCCACCTTGAAACAATCAGAACGGAGGATAACAACACTCTGGTGCTGGCAGTGGATAACAAAATCCTGTTTATCAATAACGACACCGGAGAGATTGCCTCCCACTTTAACAGCATTGAAGCAGGCGTTTCTACCGGGCTTCTGGGAGGACTGTGGCTGCCGGAAGAAGGAGCCTTATACCTCGTAGAACAGGGCGGTGACACCGAAGGCATCTGGGAAGAACTGGCTGCACAAAACGGACCGGAAGGAGACCGAACCGTACTGGTCTACGGTACGGTCTCCTTAAGCGAAGCCATGCGGGAGCGCATCACCTCCTTCAATAAAAGCAATCCGGATTATTACATTACAGTGAAGGAATATACAGGTGAAACCGTCCGCGATCAAAGACTGCAGATGCAGACGGCGGTGACCTCCGGCAAGGGGCCGGATATTCTGGACTTAAGCTCCCATTGTGTAAACAATTACACAGCCTACGCAGAAAAAGGGTATCTGGAGGATCTAGGGCCCTGGCTGCTTGCAGAAGATTTCTGCGACGCCCTGCTCCAAACGATACATGAGCTGTACCGAATAGACGACAGGCTCTGCATGGCAGTGCCTCATTTTACCCTGTGGGGCTTTGCCCTCAATCCGGAATATGTTTCGGAAACGGAAGGCTGGAACTATCAAACTTTTACAGAGGCTGCCGCACAAGCCGATCAAGCGCTGCCAGCCAATCGGAACGGCTCTGCAGGCAGCCTCCTGGCGCCGCTTCTGCGTGGAAGACAAAACGAATTCATCCGCTATGACGAAAAAAAGGCGTACTTCGATACGCCGGAATTTATCAGTCTGTTAGAATTTTGCATGGAATACAAGAAAAAGAGTCTGTTGAAATACAACACTGCGAACGCAGCTGAAGCGCTGATGGTACAGATTTCCGTAAACGATTCCGTTTCCTACCTGAATACACATATCTGCTATGGAGAAACGTCAGCGCTCTACGGCTATCCCACTGCGGAAGGCCAGCTACTTCTGATTAACAACACCGTGGATGCCTGTGGAATCTATGCCCTGAGCGAAAATAAAGAGGGCGCCCTGGAATTTTTAAAGACGCTTTACACAGAGGATTACCAGCGGAAAATGACCGGCTTCAAATCCGCATGGGCAGTCAGAGAGTCCTGCTGGTATGCACAATGGAATCAATCCGGCGCATACATAAACGGCATCTATGCCGCTCCTGTCACAGAGGACGAAATCGGGCGGCTTGCGGACATGCTCTTAAACGGAAAGGTCACGGCGGACCTGCTGCAGGATACGATCATCGACCTGGCTCTGGAAGAGGCAGACGCTTATTTTGCAGGAGACTACACTGCAGAAGAAGCAGCCCGAAACATCCAGAGCCGGGTGCAGCTTATGTTGAATGAGTAAAACAAATACGGATACTTATACCTTTTTAAACCTCTCCACCTCATCGGACAGCATCTGGGAGATGTTCTTGCTGTTTTCGGACTCCGTTTGAATCTGATTTATGGCTTCCACAAGACGGACCGCATTATCTGCCACGCTGGTCACGCCCTTGGCGCTTTCGTCTACGGCGATGGAAATATCACTGATACCCGTATTCATGGCCCTCATCGTCTCTGCGATCTCCCCTGCATTGCCCGCGAACTCGTTCAAAATATCATGTACGCTGTCTGCATCCTGCTGGTACTGATCTACCACCTCCACAAAAGTATCATAGTCCCGCATAACCTTTTCGTCCACAAATTTCAACATAGCTTCCGCATTCTTCGCAAGCCTCTCCACTGCCTCCGTGACTGTAGCGCTGATGCTTTGAATATTGCTGGCCGTGGCGGCGCTGCTGTCCGCCAGGCCCCGGATCTCGTCGGCCACCACCGCAAAGCCCCTGCCTGCGTCTCCCGCCCTTGCAGCCTCTATGGACGCATTTAAGGACAGCAGATTGGTCTGACTGGAGATTCCCAGAATATCCTGAGTCAGTTCGTTGATCTTCTCCACGCTGCGGCTGTCCGTCAAAGCGGTATTCAAGTCCCTGCGGATACTTTCCACGTTGCCTGCAGTCTCTTCCTTGCTCTCCAGCGTATCGTGGTGCATTTCATCCGCACGGTTTGTAATATCCCTCACCAGCCGGACTCCGTCCTGTACATGGCTGTTCATCTGTTCGATCTGCGTCATGACCGCATCACTTCCGGAAGCAATCTGCCCCAGGGTGGCGGAAATCTCTTCCATGCTTGCCGACATTTCTTCCATGGCCGCGGACACACTGCTGGCGTTATCATTGGAGGTACTCACCTCATTGTTCACCGCCAGCGCAGAATTCTTAAGATTTTCCGATTCTGTCTTCAGCTTACGCATAATGATCTGCAGCTGCTCTATAAAGTTATTGACTCCCACTGCCATCTGGCCGATTTCATCATTGGAAGAAACGGTAATTCGCTCCGTCAGATCGCCCTGATCGTTTTCAATCTTCCTGACAATATCATCCACCTGATTCCTGGATTTCCTTGCCGGCCCGGAAACAGTCTTTGCCACCACAAACAGCCCTGCTGCCGCTGCCACCGCAATAATGCTGCACATAATTATGTCAAAGGTTCTCGTTCCCGAAATTCTCACTGCAGACCTGCTCATGATATATTGGCAGTATGTATTCAGCGCAGCGCCGAATTCCTCTTCCTTCTGCATCATGTCATTGACATAGCCGGACAGCGTTGTAGCCTCCATGGTAAAGGTTTCCCTGTCAAAAGCCTCTACTGCCTTGATCAGACGCCCGGCACAGTCAGACAGGTTGGATACCGAAAGCAGGTAAGTGTTTGCCACTGCAATCAGCGTTTCGTCTCCCGTACTTTCCGAAAGCCTGTGCAGCTCTGCACCGTATTCCCGTACCTGATCATTAGCCGTTTTCAGGATGGAGCGGTAAACATCCGCCGTATCCCCCATCTGTTCATAATGGATCAACGCCGTGTACATCTGCATTTTCTGAGTGGACGCCCCCAGCTGACCATTAACCCGCTCCATGCCAAGACAGGCATCTCCGATCACCTCGTTATAATCCCCGATGGTTCCCAGCGCTCCGATGTCACACACGATCGTAAACACAACAATAAGCACTATGAGCAGCAATGTACCAAAAACCTTCGCACCGATGCTGCCCCTTTTCATTTCTTTTGCCATAACACCATCCCCTCTTCCCTCGGATCACTGTCGGATCTCATAAGATAAATTATACAACTTTTTTCAGGAAAAGGGTAGTATTTTATCTAATTTACCAAAATTTAAACAGCCGTACCAGCCGAATCACAGCTCGGAAATACCATGGCTGCAGCTTCCTGTCCGCCGCTTTCAGTTCCCTCCTGATCTCCAGGTGCTGCGGACAGTGACTCTCACACTTTCCGCACTCCACACATTTACCCACATCACTCATCTTCTTCTGCAGGGCGACAATCTGCATATATTCGAATCTTCCTGCTTTCGCATTCTCTGTGTACATGCGGTTGTAGCAGCGGAAGGTAGTGGGAATGTCAATTCCCTTCGGGCAGGGCATACAGTAACCGCAGGCCGTGCAACCAACTTTAACTCTGTCGTTGATTTCATGCTTTACCTCTTCGATCAGTTCAAAGTCTCCCTGAGTAAACTCCCCTGGCCTAACCTCAGAAGCAATACGCAGATTCTCTTCCACCATGGAAAGCGAATTCATACCGGACAGCACACAGGTAACCTCCGGCTGATCCCAGAGCCATCGAAAGGCCCACTCTGCAGGCGTCCAGCCCCTTGGATTTTCTTCGATCTTCCGACCCGCTTCCTCCGGCAGCAGATCCACCAGCTTACCGCCTCTCAGCGGCTCCATGATAATCACGGGAATTCCCTTCGCCGCCGCTGCCTGAAGTCCTTTCCTGCCCGCCTGGCTGTGTTCATCCATATAATTATACTGAATCTGACAGAAATCCCAATCATAAGCCTCAAGAATCTGCAGAAACATTTCCGCATTACCATGAAAGGAAAATCCGATATTCCGAATGCTTCCTTCTTTCTTCTTTCTTTGTATCCATTCTTTAATCCCCAGCCGGCACAGCTTCTCCCAGGCCGCAATGTCCGTCAGTATGTGCATCAGATAATAGTCAATATATTCCGTCTGCAGGCGCCTCAGCTGCTCCGTGAAATACTTATCCATGGAACCTTCTGCCTTAATCAGGTACTGGGGTAGCTTGGTAGCAATATATACCTTATCTCGGCAGTGGTTTCTCTTTAAAATCTCACCCACCGCTGCTTCGCTTCCGGGATAAATATAGGCAGTATCCAGATAATTGACACCGCCCTCTATAGCTGCCATCAGTTCCTTTTCCGCTTTGTCTATATCTATGCCGCCTTTTCTGGTAAAGCGCATACACCCGTATCCGAGAATAGAAATTTGTCTTTTGTATTTGTCCTCTCTATACTGCATATATCCCTCCTTTACCTGTAAACAGCTACCGAAAACTAACTCACGGCATAGCCTGTTTGATAATAAATATCAATAGTTACGGATTCCCCTTATTTTTGCAAAGCAACAGCCGGCCGCAATCTAACGATGGCAGCCGGCATTTCCGCCTCAGTGCTTTTCCGATGTTTTCGCCACCAGCAGCATGATTTCATTGCTTCTGGCGATAAACTTTGTCATGGCCTCCGGAGTCAGCGGCGCATGCTGAATCTTTGCCAGATCATAAAGCTGTTCACAGATCATCTCCACGTTTTCACCGTCCTTATGCTCGGTAACATACTGCACAAGCGGATGACCTGCGTTTAAGATCAGTGTCTCACCCTCGCCGCCAAATCCACCCATGTCCATGCCCGGCATGGAATACATCTTCATCATGTCCTGCATGCGCCTGGTTTCCTCTGACAGCGTAATCACGGAAGAAATCTTCTTATTTTTTAACTTATCTACTTTGATGGTAATCTTGTCGTTTTTCAAGGCCTTCTTCATAATCCCTGCAATGGCCTTGGCCTGCTCTTCAAATTCCTCCTGTGCCTTCTTGGAAGTCTTACTCTTCAGGGCATCCGTCACGTCAGCATCAATTCTCTGGAACTTAACACCTTCGTTCTTGGACTCCAGCTGAGAAATGAAAGGCTGATCAATGTTATGGGTCAGGATGACGGCATCCATCTTCGCCGCCTTAAACATATTGATATACTGGCTCTGCTGCTGCTCATCCGTGACATAGTAAATAATCTTCTCTTTCTTTTCCTCTTCTGCGTCTTCCCCGGCAGCCTCGGCTTCTGTACTTTCACCGTTTTCATTCAGGTTGCTGCCGTTACTTACAACCTCAGCCTCTACTTTCTCACCGTTCTCATCCACAGCACTGCCGGCCTGGTCCTCTCCTTCCCCGCCGGTGGGCTTGATCTCAAGACATTCGGGCAGCGTCAGATACTTGTCGTCCAAATTTTTAAACAGAATGTAATCATTCATCTTCTCACAGAACTTGTCATCCTTCAAGCAGCCAAATTTAATGAAGGGGCTGATGTCGTCCCAATATTTATCGTACTCTTCCTTTTCCGTCTTACACATGCCGGACAGCTTGTCTGCTACCTTCTTGGAGATATATTCCGAAATCTTTTTTACAAAGCCGTCATTCTGCAGAGCGCTGCGGGAAACGTTCAAAGGCAGATCGGGGCAGTCAATCACACCCTTAAGCAGCAACAGGAACTCAGGAATAACCTCCTTTATGTTATCCGCAATAAAAACCTGATTATTGTACAGCTTGATCGTACCTTCAATGGACTCATACTCCATATTAATCTTGGGGAAATACAAAATACCCTTTAAGTTAAACGGATAGTCCATATTCAGATGAATCCAGAACAGAGGCTCCTTATAGTCCTGAAACACCTTACGATAAAACTCAAGATACTCTTCTTTAGTACAATCATTCGGATGCTTTGTCCACAGAGGCGCCGTCTCGTTCAGCAGTTCAGGACGCTTCCTGATCTTCAGCTTTTCTTCCGTTTCTGCAGCGGTGCTGTCTTCGCCTTCGCCCTTTTTCTCCGGATGGATCTCTTCTAAGATTACATCCCCCTCTTTCAGTTCATCGGCCTTAATGATCTGAGTCTCCTTGGTATCTGCCTTAGACAGGTAAATCTCTGTAGGCATAAAGGAACAATACTTTTTGATAATCTCCCTGGCCTTATATTCATTACAGAACTCCAGGCAATCCTCATTGAGGAACAGGGTGATGGTAGTACCTACTTCTCTTTTGTCCCCTTCGTCCATGGAGAACTCCGTGCCGCCGTCACATTCCCAGTGTACGGGTTTTGCGTCCTCCTGATAAGACAAAGTATCAATATGCACTTCATCCGCCACCATAAAAGCAGAATAGAATCCTAAGCCAAAATGACCGATAATCTGATCCGCACTGCTCTTGTCCTTATACTTCTCAATGAAATCCGTAGCTCCCGAAAAAGCAATCTGGTTGATATACTCTTCCACCTCGTCCGCCGTCATGCCGAGTCCGTTATCCTTAAAAGTAAGCGTCTTCTTCTCCGCATCCGCCACCACGTCGATCCTGGCTTTATAATCGTCAGGCAGGGTATACTCTCCCAACACGTCCAGCTTCTTCAGCTTCGTCACGGCATCGCAGCCGTTAGAAATCAGCTCCCTGTAAAAAATATCATGGTCCGAATACAACCATTTCTTGATAATCGGAAAAATGTTTTCACTGTTGATGGATAAGCTGCCGCTCTTCACTGCCATTTTACCACATTCCTTTCTGTATTCTTTGTATTTTTTCTGGTGGCAGACATTTGTCACCCTTTAGAAGCTAGTGTAAATCTGTCCCCGCCAAAAGTCAACAATAAATTAGCACTCATTTCCTTTGAGTGCTAATAACATTCTCTAAAGCCGCATAAAATATAGCTTTTCTCATTTCTAAAATTTTTCTAAATCGGTTCTTATTCCGGAAAATACTTGGCGTAGACTTCAAAAAAACCGGTAGTGGTCACTTCCCCGTCATGGATGAGAGAAATCTGATCCCAAAGCTCGGTATTCATCTGACGGACCAGCGTATCCACAAACGCATCATACTTCTCCCCAAATACTTCCCTGCGTCGTTCTTCTACAATCTCCAGCTTGCTTGCTTCCGTCTGTTCCCTGTCAAAGGTATTTATACATTTAATGATATGATAGCCGCTCTCCGTCTCGATCACCTGACTTACCTCCCCGGTCTCCAGGGAAAATGCAGTCTCTTCAAATGCAGTCTCCGTCTCTCCCTTGCCAAAGGAATAAGTGATCGTGGTATCTTCACTGTATCTGGATGCCAGATCCAGGAAATCATGCTCGCCGTCCGCCGCCATCTCCCTGATCTCACACGCCTTTTCATAAACCGATTCCTTCACGTCCGGCCCGTAAGCTACCCTTGCCCCGCTTCCGTCCGTGGTCCAGGTCCGCAGGAAGATATGCTGTACCGTGATCGTTCTTGCTTCATCGTCGCTGATCTCCGGATTAATGTCCTGAATAATATACTCATATACCCGGTTAGCCAGGGCGTACTCCGCATACATCTGATAAACTGTCTCTTCCTCTACCCCCATCAGCAGGATCTCCGTCTCATTTAAGGAGCGGAAATACTCTCCCGCCGCCAGGTCCACAAGGCGCATATCCTCCCCGTCCAGCTCTACACCCTCCCGCTCTGCCAGCAGACACATGGTCTTGATCTGGGCAATGCGGGCCAGCGCCGTTTCCTTTACGTTTTCTTCCAGCGTCACATCCTCCCTGACCACATTCCAGACTTCGGGACCATACACACTTTCATAACGGTTCTGCATGGTTGTCAAATATACCATAATCTCCGGCCGGGTACAATTTATATTTGCTATGCGGAACACCTCGTCTTCTGCAAAGTCGGTGGTAAATACCACCCTTGCCCCTTTTCCGCCGCAGGCAGCCAGTCCGATTACTGTCAGTACAAGACACAGAGCCGCTATTCTTTTCCGAAAATTCTTTTTTCCCATATCCACCTTAATCTCCGATCCGTCCCTGCTTCTGCTCCTCCCGGCAGACTGTTTGACTGTCTGCCCAAGCTGCTGCCCTAAAGAAACATGCGCCGCCAGGTGTATCATAACTACAACATCCGGGAACAGTTCCCTATTCCCGGATGACCTCATACCTGAACTTCTGTTTGTGCTTAATTACAGCGTCCTATTCGATCACATGGATCCATCCTTTGGGCGCTTCTATCCTGCCCATCTGAATACCGGTTAAAGTATCATACAGCTTTCTGGTAACCGGTCCCATATCCTCCATGCCGCTGGGCAGGCAGATCTCCTCACCATGGTCCACAATCTTTCCCACGGGAGAAATCACTGCCGCAGTGCCGCAAAGCCCGCATTCCGCAAAGTCCTTCACTTCCTCCAAAAGCACCTCCCGCTCTTCCACCTCAAGCCCCAGATACTCTTTAGCCACATAAACAAGAGAACGACGGGTAATAGAGGGCAGAATACTGTCGGACTTCGGCGTCACCACCTTGCCGTCCTTTGTGACAAACAAGAAGTTAGCTCCCCCAGTCTCTTCCACCTTGGTACGGGTTCCGGGATCCAGATACATATTTTCATCATAGCCCTCTTCGTGGGCAGTGACAATCGCATGAAGGCTCATTGCATAGTTTAAGCCTGCCTTGATATGACCAGTGCCATGAGGCGCCGCGCGGTCAAAATCACTGACCCTGATAGTCAACGGTCTAACGCCGCCCTTAAAATACGGACCTACCGGCGTACAGAAGATTCTGAACTGGTATTCTTCCGCCGGCTTTACGCCGATCACGGGGTTTGTTCCGAACATGTAAGGACGCAGGTACAGCGTGGCCCCGCTGCCATAGGGCGGCACAAAAGCCGTATTGGCGGCAACTACCTTCGTAACCGCATCCACAAAGCGCTCCCTGGGAAAAGCAGGCATCTCCAGCCTTTTAGCCGAGGCTTCCATCCGTTCCGCGTTCAGATCCGGCCGGAAGGTGACAATGTGTCCATCGTCGGTGGTATATGCCTTCAGCCCTTCAAATATGGTCTGAGCGTACTGCAGCACCCCCGCGCACTCACTAAGGACAATATTCGCGTCCTCCGTGATGACGCCCTGATCCCACGCGCCGTTTTTATAATTGGAAACATACCTGAAATCCGTCTGCACATATCCGAATCCAAGGTTGCCCCAGTCGATGTCTTTCTTTCCCTTTTCCATAGGTTAACGCCTTCTTTCCTTATACACATCTTGATGACTGATTCCGTAATCATTATTATACTTTCAGCCCAAAAAGTCAATACACTTTTCTGCGCTAAATTGCCGGCTAGCAACAGTTCCGCTCACGCACAATCAAGTAACAGGTGACAGACGGCTGGCACCGTCAGGTAGTCGGGGCTGAACTATTGCCGGCTGTTATTCTCAGGTAAAATTCCCCCGCTTCTCATACTTTAAAAAAGTATAGGCAATATCAAAATAGGTCTGTTCCTCGCTGTCCGCCGTGATCTCCCAGTCAGGATCCTCATCCAGATTCGGGAACCAGGTGTCCGCCTCATAAGCTCTGTCAATCTTCGTGATATGGGCCGTGTCGCAGTAGGGCAGCAACTGGCGGTATACGCTTTCCCCGCCGATCACATAAATGTCCTCCGTGCGGTATTTTTTCAGCTCTTCCAGCAGCTCTTCCAGCGAATGCACCGTCACGGCATCCTTTACGTTGAACTCAGTATCCCTGGAAAGTATGATATTAGTCCGGTTTTTTAACGGCAGTCCCTGAGGAAAGGTCTGCAGGGTCTTCCTGCCCAGTACTACCACCCTTCCCGTAGTCTCTTCCCGAAAATGTTTTTGATCGTTCGGTATGCGGACCAAAAGCTCCCCCTTGTTTCCGATGGCCCAGTTCTGATCTACAGCAGCAATAATATTCATGTATCCTCCTCCTGCCGCCTTTGCGGCACAGCTCACTCTTTATATGGCAATGGGAATGTCCTTGATTTGTTCTCCCGTTTCATAACCTTCCAGACTGACGTCCTCCCTGGTAAATTCATAAAAATCATGAATCTCCGGATTCAGCTTAAATACCGGCGCCGGCTTCGGTTCCCTGGCAATCAGCTCCCTGATAATGGGCACATGACGGTCATAAATATGAGCGTCGGCAATCACATGGACCAGCTCTCCCACGTTCATGCTGCAGACCTGTGCAAACATATGCACTAGCACCGCGTACTGCACCACATTCCAGTTATTTGCCGCCAGCACATCCTGAGAGCGCTGATTTAATATGGCATTTAAGGTCAGCCTGTCCTCCCCCGGCCGCTGGGTCACGTTAAAGGTCATGCTGTAGGCGCAAGGGTACAAGTTCATTTCATGCAGATCCTGATGGACATAAATATTCGTCATGATCCGACGGCTGAAGGGGTTGTTTTTCAAATCATAAAGCACCCGGTCCACCTGATCCATCATCCCTTCTTTATACTGATGCTTCACCCCCAGCTGATAACCGTAAGCCTTGCCAATGGAGCCGTCCTCATCCGCCCACTCGTCCCAGATATGACTGTGAAGATCATGGATATTGTTGGATTTGCGCTGCCAGATCCACAAGATTTCGTCTGTCGCCGATTTCAGCGCCGTCCTGCGGAGAGTCATAACAGGAAATTCCTTCCCCAGGTCATAGCGGTTCACCACCCCGAATTTCTTGATGGTATAGGCGGGACTCCCGTCCGGCCAGTGAGGGCGCACTTTCTCCCCCTCCGTACTGGTCCCGTTTTCCAAAATGTCCTTACACATATCTATAAATACTTTATCCGCGTAGCTCATCTTTCCTCTCATTCCGCCGCACAAGCGGCATCTAAATCTGTGGGAACTTTGGGACGCGCCGCGTCACAAATTCCGAGATTGAAAATGATAATTTTCAATCTTTCTCCATAGGCTAATCTCTTCTCCGTGTCTCCATACATGCCGGCGCAGCAGGCAAAACAATCCATGAAATCGGGAAGAATTGCTAAACGGCAATTCTTCCCGAAATGATTTAGAATTTCTTAGGTCGGATTCCTTATGACCTTAGCAAATCTTCATTTCCTTCATAACTAACTTTCATGTTGCATTTCCGATATTTCTCACACGATTCCGGCCCTGATGGCACGGGAAATATCATCTCCGTTTACCACTGACAGTACCCTGGCTCCGTATTTTTCCCGCAGAATGTCCGCACCGTTAGGATGATACTCCTTCATATCCGTCTCAAAGCGCTCCACAATCACCGCCACTCCTGCGATGGTGACATTCACGTTCTCCATCATTCTTTCGATACGTCCAATCAGGGTCTTGCCGCTGTTGATCAAATCATCCACAATCAGCAGCCGCTCTCCCTCTTCCGGCGTATGACCGCAGAATTCTCTTCCTCTGCTGTCTGGAACCTTTCTGTCATGGCAGTAACTCACGGTAATTCCGTATTTATTATACAGCGCCAAGGCCGTTGCCACCGAAAGGCTGATCCCATGATATGCCATTCCTACGATACAGTCAAAGGAAATCCCGCTTTCACGAATACAGTCCGCAAAATGCTCTCCCAGTTTTGCATACTGCGCATTTGTAATAAAATGCTCGGAATCCACATAATACTCTGACTGGTAACCATGCAGCTCACAGCTGCCAAGTCTCAGCACCCCCGTATCCGCCATAAACCGTATGAAACGTTCTTTATTTGTCATAGCATTGAGCTTAAAGCCCATTAATTCGTCAATGCTTACCCCGAAATAGGTTGCCAGACCGGAAAGAATATCTATGTCAGGGGCTCCCCCGTTCTCCCACTTACTCACGGCCTGAAAAGAAACATGGACTGCCTCCGCCAGTTCTTCCTGGGTCACACCCTTTGCCTTTCGCAGTAACTTAATATTATCTCCTATTTTATTCATAATCAATACGCCTCCTTCATAATAGTCTTATGGATAACCCTGCAGGGATTTTTCTGACAGCTTTATCCTATAACAATTTAGTCAGGCGTACAATAAAGAAGAATACGAGTTTTTTTCAACCTCAGGTTGAATACCTCCATATCCGTAAGCTGCCTCTACTGATATTTGTCGCACAGGGAATTGATCTGGTCCGCAAATTTCGCCGCCTCCTTGTTGGGCATACCGTCCTTCTTCTGTACCAGAGCCAGCAGCCGCTGAGCAGCTGCCAAAAGCCTTGCATAAACACCGGCTGCCACAGGGGATTTTCCCTTCTTTTTGAGAGGGATGGACACCGCCTCGTACTCCAGCTTGCCCGAAGCCAAATTAAACACGGTTCCGCTGTATGGCGCATAGGCATTTTGGCCGTATTCCGTTTTCAGGCACTCCACAAAGGAAGCGCATACCGTATCCTCACCATGTACCACAAACACCTTTCTGGGCTTTTCTTCAAATCCACAGATCCACTCTAAAAGACCGTTTTTGTCGGCATGGCCGCTCATGCCGGGCAACTGTTTGATATGAGCCCGCACCTGAATGGACTCCCCGAAAAGCCGCACCTCTTCCGCTCCTTCCACAATACTCCGGCCCAGGGTACCCACAGCCTGATAACCCACAAAAAGGATGGTACACTCCGGCCGCCAAAGGTTATGTTTTAAATGATGCCTGATCCGGCCTGCTTCACACATACCGGAAGCAGAAATAATGACCTTGGGCGTGTCAATAAAGTTGATCTCCTTGGATTCTTCACTGGTAATGGCAAGCTTCAGCCCCGCGAAGGAAATAGGATTGATACCTTCCCGCACCAGCTCCATAGCTTCCTCGTCAAAGCACTCCCACCGATTCTCTTCAAAAATGCCAGTGGCTTCCACTGCCAGAGGGCTGTCCACATACACAGGGAATTTCTCATGCCCCTTTACCAGCCGATCAACCTTAATCTGGCGCAGGAAATACAGAATTTCCTGCGTACGCCCCACCGCGAAGGAAGGAATCACCACATTTCCGCCCCTGTCAAAGGTCTCCTTGAGAACTGCAGCCAGTTCCGTCACGAAATCCGGACGCTCTTTGCTGTGAAGCCGGTCTCCGTAAGTGGACTCCATAACCACATAATCCGCTTCTTTTGTAAAAGCAGGATCCTTTATCAACGGCTGGTTCTTATTTCCCACGTCTCCGGAAAATACCACCTTTTTCGTGACGCCCTCTTCCGTCAGCCAAACCTCAATGCTGGCAGACCCCAAGAGATGTCCGATGTCCGTAAAACGAATTTTTACCTCGTCACAGACCTGGATCTCCTTGTCATAATGGCAGGGGACAATCCTTTTGATCACTCCTTCCGCATCCTCCATGGTATAAAGAGGCTCAACGGCAGCAACGGACTCGCTTCTCTTTGCTTTCCTGTTTTTCCACTCGGCTTCCATCATCTGAATATGGGCACAATCACGCAACATGATGCTGCATAGATCAGCCGTCGCGTCCGTAGCATACACCTGCCCCCTGAAGCCTCCGGCATACAAAAGAGGCAGCAATCCCGAATGATCTACGTGCGCATGGGTCAAGAGAACGTAATCTATCATGGACGGGCTCACCGGCAGGGGTTCATTTTCAAAGGTGTTGATGCCCTGCTCCATTCCATAGTCCACCAAAATATGTTTGTTTCCCACCTCCAAATAATGACAGCTCCCCGTAACCTCATGATCCGCTCCAATAAATATAAGCTTCATAAGTCTCCTCCTTCTCTTATGCTTATTTTATTCCTGCTCCCGCCGTTCCTGTTGCTTTCATATATTTATATTCATTTATGTAATATATCTCCTTACCGTTTCCTATTGATATTGTATCATGTTCCCGATGAAATATCTATCACTTTTCCCAAATCATGAAACACCAGGCAACCATTTTCAAGATCATTTCACAAAATTATATCCGGCTGAATTTCCAAGAGCTGAATTTTCAACTGAAAAAAAGATTGACAATGCCAACGGGGCATGCTATTATCTTACTGTTACTACTTTTTAACATTGATTTATATGCGATAGTAGTACAGTTGGTAGTACGCCACCTTGCCAAGGTGGAGGTCGCGGGTTCGAGTCCCGTCTATCGCTCTTCTTAAAGTACAGCGGAAGCCCGTAAAATGTGGGTTTCTGCTGTTTTTATGTGTCTGAAATTCAGTAGACAGTGGTAAGCAGTACCTATGTTCTGCTGTATAACGAACGTCCCTTTTCCCGAAAAAAAGATTAACAAGCTCTCGCATCAACAAACTCTCCTATAAATTTTCGGAAAGAAAGTTGTTTCGTTTGAAAATCCATGGTAAACTTGGGTTAAACCAAATGCAGGAGGTATCTTTATGATCTGTCATAACTGTGGAAAAGAATTATCGGAAAACGCTCGCTTTTGCAGATATTGCGGTATACCTGTACAAAGAATTGAAAATTCGGTAAAAGCAGCACAAGAATCCAGTCCGTCACAAGATTCAGATGCCACAGAAGATACCCTGCATATTCCGGGGAAGTCCCGAACTGTAAAAATAAGCCGCGCCCGCCGGGTCTTTGTCTCCCTGCTTCTGTTTTGCATCTTTACGGGAGGACTGGCAGTCAGCGGCTGGTTTACCGTCCGCACCTGGCAAAAGTACAGCGCTCCTTATCGGGAAGAAGACTTTGCCGCTCTGAAAGCAGAACTGGCAAAAGTAGATGAAAGCGCCGAAGAAATCCGCCGGCTGGAAACACTCCTTGAAAACAATTCCAAAGAAATCCGGGAGCAGGAAGATACCCTGGCCCTCCACCGTGCCAGCCGGGAAAGTGAAATTCTGAGTACTATCACCGAATCCGTAGAGCTGGATTATAACGCCCTGTTTCAGACGGAGCTTTTTTCCAACGCTTATCTGCAGTATATAGACGATCTTCTAAGCGCTTTCCGCCAGGACCTGCAGATCGACAGCTGGCTGTATCCCTATTACACTTATTCTTTGGAATACGGTAAAAACACTTACATTGATGAGGATCTCTGGATATATCGGAAGGATGATGATGCCGCCGAAACAGAAAGTGACACCCAAAAATTTAACAGTGCCTTATCGGATCCCGCAATGTTTTATGTCACCGCTTACACCAGTACTCTGAACGACCATGCCTTGCAAAACGGCCACCTGTATGTCACCGGCCTGGATATGCTCAATACCCTTTTCGGAATCCCCGGATACGTACTGGACGGCGCCGTGTTTGTCAAGGCTTACGGCGGCAATCCCGATCCTGCGGAAATGGAGATCCCCGGCTGGACGCCCCAGGATTACAGCAATTTCTGGCAGTATGCCGGCAGCTATCTTTATTCCGAACATGCCGTCTGGGTGGATTTCGGAATCTCTGCAGAGGATTTTGATCTGGACTGGAATACGTTGACGGATGAAAATGCCTATTACAGGGCTTATGAAAAATTTATGGATGCCGTCGCCCCCGGTCTTGACCGCTTTTCTCCGGCACAATACTTTCCTGATGACGAGTATTACGGCGGTGTCCGCTATGAGCTGCCGGGAAGGGAAGCGACCCCACAGGAAATCGCCGCCGCATACATTGCAGGCAATCCCTCCTGTCTCAAGGAGCTGGGGATTGATATAAAAACACTGCCCTCTTCCTTTGACAGCCTGATTGCCGGGGATGAAGCCCGGCTGGAAGAATTGGAGGATACTGCCAATCAGCTGAAAACACAAAAAGATCAGGCCCAAAGACAGCTGGATGGCAGGGACTTCCTGCTGCAACAGCAGGAAATCCTGTCTGCCATGAAGGATCGGTACATGGAAAAATACACCGTAACCCTCTGGGTCTTTGCCCTGATTTTATTATATTTGACGATCATGACGGCTTTAAGCCTAAGAAGACTCATTCGCTCATTGCGGTGAAAGACCGGCTTCTCCGCTGAGGATAAAGCCTATATTTCCTGTGGATTCTCCACTCCCCAGCTTCCCGTTGTAATCCACCGAAGACACATGCAGCGTATTTCCTTCCAAAGAATAAACGCCGTTCCAGGAATTCGACAGTTCCGGTTCGTGATTAAATGTTACCTCCGTACTCCATCCGTCTATAGCCTTATCAGAAAGATTCTCCACCGTCATTTCAAACTGATAAAAACAGGTTCCGTTCGATTCCCAGCTGTTGACCAGCTTAATTGCCGCCTGCAGGTCATCCGCCGTTCCTGTCTGCCACTGATTCCCCTCAGGCACCCGGTCGTCCTGACCGGAGCCGTCTTGTTCCTGATTGTCCTGAGGCTGCCGATTTTGGCTCCCTTCTCCCCGGTTCCCCGAAAAGTTCCCTCCAACCAGCGGATTTTCAGGCAGGCTTCCCGGAAAACCGCCTGACTGCAGACTGCTGTTTTCGCCTGCAAGTATGCCCTGCAGCCATTCCCCCGTACTGCTTAAATCCTCTTTTGACAGCCCACTGGTTTTACTGCAGGAGCTTTTAATCAGCGCTGATGTTTCGTTCTTATTTGACAGATTCCAGGCTACATAGCTGACCTTGTATTTATCCAGAAGTTCCACCCAGGCGGCAGCCTGTGTTTCATCAATCCCACCGTTTCCGCTGGCATCACAGATACTGTATTCCGAAACAAATACCGGCAGTCCTCCCGCTATGGCGTTCTCCATGGTCCGGCGAAGATCCTCCTTATGGGTAGCGGCATAAAAATGCAGGGTATACATGATATTATCCCATTCCGTAATGGGATCGGCGGCAGCCTGATCCAAAAACTGGCACCAGTTAGGAGTCCCCACCAGAATCACCGCATCCTCGTCATTCTCCCTGATTACGGGAATAATCTCCTGGGCATACTCCTTCACCCGACTCCAGTCAGTTCCTCCGTTCGGCTCATTACAGATCTCATATAGGATATTTTCTCGGTCCGCAAATTCCGCAGACATTTCTCCGAAAAAGTTTTTTGCCTCTTCCTTATATGTATTAGGATCCCCGTCAGAAAGAATATGCCAGTCGATAATTACATACATGTTCTGGCCGGAAGCATATTCCACACCATCCCTGATCAACTGTTTCAGCTGACCCTGATCCCCTCCAGTACAATATCCCCCATTTTCTCCCGTGTACATGGCAAGGCGGATCACATTAACATTCCACTGCTCATGCAGCTCCTTAAAAAGAGCTTCATTCACATAGTCAGGGAACCATGCAAGACCATGGGTGCTGATACCTTTAAGCTGCACCTGGTTTCCCTCACTGTCGCAAAGATTCGTGCCAATCACCTGTAAAGCACCACATTCGGGACACTTTTCCTGATCTTCTTTCTCTGTGTCTGCAGAATAGTTCTCCCTTCCGGCACCTTCCGCATCTGCAGGATGATCCGCTCCCTTGCTGCCGACGGCCGGACTGCCTTCTTCTGCTTCCTCGCTTCTTGCAGAGTCCGCCTTTTTGTCTGCCGTTTCCCCTCCGGTTTGCCGGTCAGTCTCTTCATCGTCAGCCTTCTTTGCCCCGACATCTCGTCCAGATTCTAGATCCTCAGCCTTTTCTCCCATGGCGGATTCTTTATCCTTATTTTCCTGCGGTTTTTTATCCTCCGCCTCACGGGAATCCAGATCCTCTTCCTCTGTTTTCTGCACTTGATGAGCATCCCTCAAATTGCCTGCTGCCCTTAAAATAAAAAACGAAACCGCTGTAAGTGCCGCCAGCAGGACCACTCCACTTACAATCAAAACAATCTTCTTCATCATTTTCTCCGTTTATAACTTATAAATTTGCGCAGCCATCTCCGCTTTCCTGCGCCTTTCTTTTAAAGCCTTGAAACATCCTGAGCAATACTGCTGCTGCCGCAATAGCCAAGATGAACTCTGCCACTGTCTGTGCATAAGCAAGTCCGTACAGCGGAAACAATCTATTTAAGAGGTACAGCGCTGGTATTTCCAGCACGATCTTCCGCAGCACCGCAAACATCAGCGATTTTCTGCCCATTCCACACGCCTGAAAAACACCTACCGCCAGAAAATCCGTAGCAAGGAAGGGCGTTGCCAGGCACATTCCTCTTAAGAATCGGGAGCCGTATCCTATAATGACCTCATTTTTCATAAACAGCGACACCAGTTTTTCTGCGCCAATATAATACCCAAAAGCGGCGGCAGATAAAAATCCCACCGTTAGCTTTGCAGAAAACAGCAGTGTTTTTTTCATGCGATCATAATTCCCTGCCGCAAAATTGTAGCTTATTAGCGGCATAATCCCCTGGGAAAGCCCCATGGCAATATACATGGGAATCATATTGATCTTCTGGCATATACCCATAGCCGCAACTGCATCCGATGAAAAAGCTGCCGTAAAATTGTTTAAAACCGTCATACCGGTAACATTCAAGAGATTTTGTATCGCAGCCGGTATGCCCACGCCACAGACTCCTGTCACAATCGCTTTCCTGAATCCAAAATATTTCGGATGAATGCAGACAAAGGTGCGGCCCCTTTTAATATAAAGCAGGACGAAGAAATACAGACATGCCGCACAATTAGAGATAAATGTGGCACATCCCGCTCCCGCAGCCCCCATGTTCAACCCCCAGGGTAGAATGAAAATGGGATCCAGTACAATATTCAGAAGACACCCGCTCATGGTGCCGATACTGGCGTGAAGAGCAGAGCCTTCCGAGCGGACCAGATAACCCATCACCACATTCAAAATCGCCGGAACCGCACCACAGGTAACGGTCCAAAACAAATAGGAACCTGTCTGGGCCACATTTTCCAAATTCGTTCCAAGCAGCGCCAGAAGCGGACCCTTTAAAACGGTACAGCAAAGGGCAAACAAAATACCACAGGCCAAAGCACTGTAAAAACCGAAGGCAGAGCTTCTATAAACCGTATCATGATCCTTCGTCCCCAAGGCCCTGCTCATCATACTGGAAGCTCCTACGCCGAACAGGTTGTTCACTGCGTTAAAAGCCAGTAATACCGGGGCTGCAAGGGTTACCGCTGCATTTTGTACAGGGTCGTTTAAAATACCCACAAAATAAGTATCCGCAAGATTATACAACATGGTGACGAGGCATCCCAGCACCGTCGGCACCGCCAGCTTCACCACAGCCTTGGGTATCGGCATTTTTTCAAATATTTCCGTTTTTAGCTTATCTTCCATTTTCTAAATAAAGTCTCCCAACAGCATTTACGCCCTTTGGGAGACTTTTCCCTCTTTCTCTACTCAATAATAATGCTGGCACAATTCACATCCAAAGCCAAATCCAGCACCTTGCCTGCCGCCAGTGTTACCACCTTGGGCCTGGTGGGATAATCAATATTGTTTTCCACCACTTTAGCCGCCTCGCCGTTGCTTAAGTTCACCACGGAATCCACCGGATACAGGATCACGCTTTTTAAAAACATTTTTATTATGTTCACATCCAGGTCTGCTGTCATTGCCATAATCATCTCTACCGCATCCCGTGGTGAGAAGCCCTTTTTATAGGGACGCTCTGTGACCAGTGCATCATAAATGTCCGCCACCGCCAGTATCTTTGCATAAGGACTGATTTTATCTGCTGAGAGAGCCAGCGGGTAACCATTCCCACCCATCTTCTCATGATGCTGCAGTACACCCATAAGAATCTCAGGCGCAATGTCCGGCTTGTTTTTCAACAGATTATATCCCCTGGCCGGATGTGTTTTCATAACCTCAAACTCTTCGTCAGTCAGTCTGGCAGGCTTGTTTAATATTTCGTTTGGTATCTCTGATTTTCCAAGATCATGAAGCAGCCCGGCTACACCAATCTGATGGACGTCCTTATCGGGCATCCGGCTCTGGCGCGCAATAATCATGGCAATAGATGCCACATCAACACTGTGTTTAAAGGTGTATTCATCGCTTACCTTAAGAGCGTCAATATTCACCGCTACGGCATCGTTTTCCGTAATGGTTTTCATCAGTTCACCCGAAATGCTTTGTGCCGCATCCATGAACCCGGCGTCCCTGGGATTGTTAAACATAAACTGCATTCCCGTGGCCACCCGCGCCTTCACGCTTTCCGACAGCTGCATCTTTGTCCGATCCGCTTTTTTAAGCTTCTCAATAGTCTGCATCGTCTCCGGCGAAATCTCGATGTCCGATGTCAGCAGCTCTTCTTCACCTTCCCTGATATAAACTCCGGTAATTTTCAGCTTCCTCAGACCTTCGATGATATAATCATCCAGGGGAGTCTTACGTGCCACCAGGACCCGCCCTGTCCCGTCAACAATGGACTGGTCGATCACCATACCGCTTTCCAGCAGCCTTGTACTTATGTATTTTCGCTTTATCAACCCTGGCTTTTCCCCCTTTGGGCAGGTTATTGTTCTTCGATCCTGTCCGCATACTTAATTCTGTATATCCGCCGGAGCGCATCATTGATACGCTCTTCCGAGATGGTGCCATCCTGAACAGCCTGAAGGATACCATTATACGCCTTTTCAAAATCCTCCGGACATAACAGCATATCGCAGCCCGCCTTCAATGCCATGATCGCCGCCTCTTCAGATCCATTATAATCTGAAATCGCCGACATGTCCAGTCGATCGGAAATAATCACGCCCTCAAAATCCAATTCTCCACGTAAAATATCTGTAACCACCCGTTCAGAAAACACACATGGCTCATTGTTTCCTGTAAGTCCGGGGGCCGCCACACTGCTGACCATAATCATATCCGCACCGGCATCAATCATCATCTGGAATGCGGTAAATTCTTCACTCCTGAACTGCTCTTCCGTTCTGTCCGTACTCGCCAGTCCTTTCTCCGGATTTTCCGAAGTACTGTCCACACCGGGAAAATATTTCACACAAGAAGTCACGCCTGCGCTCTGCAGCCCCTGCATAACGGAAGCCGCCATAGAACCCGTAAGCTGTGCTCCTGATCCGAAGGAACGCTCTCCAAGCCAGCCGTTATCTGCTACTGCAGGATCCGCCACCGGCCCAAGATTCAAATTTATCCCCACACCGGCCAGAGTACTTCCCAGCGCGGCCCCCGCCTGGTAAGCCGTATTGGTATCCCCGGACTGCCCGATGGTCTTTGCCGAGTCAACGTTTGTACCTATCCCTGCGTTTGACACTGTAGAGCGCTTTCCTCCCTCTTCCTCCGCTGCAAGAAAAAGAGGATAATTTGTATAGATATTTGTGTTTTCCAGCATTTCCTTAAACTGTGCTTCCGACTTTATATTCTTTCCAGCATAAACAATGCCGCCCACAGCATATTTTGTCAGCGCATCCTTCGTCCCGTCACCCGCCTTCACCGCAGTACCCACGCCGGTTATAGACTCCGGCGTCACCAAAAACAAACCGGCCACTTTATCTTCAAGAGGCATCACCTCGATCAGCGCGTTTACCAGCTCATCCAGCTTCTGCTCCGGCGTCAGCTCCACCACCGGCTCCTGACCCGCTTCTGGCTCCGACTCCGGGGGCGGAGTCGGAAGCTCCGGCTCCCCTGCCAATATGTTATCCAGCGCATCCTGGCTGCTCTCCTGCTCCTGATCCGCTTCCCGTCTGCCGTCTGCTATCTTTCTCACTCCCCATACAGCGCCTGCAGCAATGGCTGCAATAAACAGCGTCACCACTATATAGGAGATCACCTGGTTTCTGATCCTTCTCTTTCGTCTTGCTTCTTTCTTTTCCTGCTGTTTCTCGTCCATCGCTTTCTCCTTAGATTTATATAACAACATAAGGAAACGAATGTTACTTCGTTTCCTTATATAAATTTCATATAAAAAATACTTCTTTTGTATTACTGACTTCTTTCGTACTTTAATTATTTCGGTCTTCTTTCGTACTTTGAATTTCTTTTGTATTTAAAATTTCTTTTGTACTCTGAACTACCTTTGTACTCCAAATTTCCTTTGTACTTCGAATCTCCTTTGTACTTCGAATCTCCTTTGTACTTCGAATCCTGCATAACTCTTTTGTTTATCAGCACCCGGCTGATAAACCCATTATATTTTCCTCTTCGACAAATGTCAACAGCAAACATGAATTTGCTACATATTTCCACATTTTTTCGGCTTTCATACTATAGTCTGGTCATCACAAAAATATCATAAATAGCCTTGATCGCAGTTTCAAAATCATCATCCGCCACACCAATAATAATATTTTGCTCAGATGACCCCTGATCAATCATGCGGACATTGACATTGACATGTGCCAGTGCCGAAAAAATTCGCCCGGCAGTGCCTCTGGCGGATTTCATGCTGCGTCCCACAACAGCAATCAGCGCCAGGTCCGACTCAATCTCTATGGAGTCCGGATTGGCCAGCCGATGAAGCCCGGCCACCACCTTCTGCTCCTTGTGCATAAACTCATCCTGATGTACAAACACCGTCAGCGTGTCGATTCCAGAAGGAATATGCTCAAAGGAAATATCATTTTCTTCAAAGGCCTGAAGCACCTTTCTTCCGAAGCCAATCTCCGCATTCATCATATCCTTCTCTATGTTGATGGAGCAAAAACCCTTTTTCCCTGCAATGCCTGTAATGACATATTTAGACTTTTGGCAGGTACTGCCCACAATCCAGGTGCCATTGTCCTCCGGCGCGTTTGTATTACGAATATTTATAGGGATTCCCTGCTGACGCACGGGAAAAATGGATTCCTCATGAAGCACGTTAAATCCCATATAAGCCAGCTCTCTGAGTTCCTTATAGGTGATTACTTCTATACCTGCGGGATTCTCGATTATTCCGGGATCCGCCACCAAAATTCCCGACACGTCGGTCCAGTTCTCATACACGTCCACCTTGGCTGCCCTGGCTACGATGGAGCCAGTAATATCCGAACCGCCTCTTGAAAAAGTTTTGATGCTGCCGTCCGGCATAGCCCCGTAAAATCCGGGCACCACCGCCTTATCGCACTCTTCCAGCCTTGCAGAAAGAATTTCATCGGTCTTCGCCTCATCCAGGCTTCCATCCTCCTTAAAGAAGATAACCGTGGCCGCGTCTATAAAGGTAAACCCAAGATATGCAGCCATGATAATACCGTTTAAATACTCTCCCCTGGACGCGGCATAATTGCTGCCTGCCCGCTCCTTAAAATTCTTCTCGATAACCGCGAACTCCTGTTCCAGGCTTAAATTCAGTTCCAGCCCTTCTATGATCTCCCGGTATCTGTCCGCAATGGCCACAAGCTTTGCCTTATAGCTCTTTCCGGCCTCCGCCAGCCCATAGCACTCATACAGCATATCCGTCACCTTGGTGTCTTCCTTAAAACGCTTCCCCGGCGCCGACGGAATAACATATTTTCTGGCAGAATCCGCCCTGATAATATCTCCTACCTTTTTAAACTGCTGGGCACTCGCCAACGAACTGCCTCCGAATTTTACAACTTTCGCCATCTTTCCTGCACCTCATACCTGCTTTATTTGTTTTGTATATCTCGGATCTTTCATACTTCCCGACACGCCGCCTCCGGCGGCAGTACCAACTTTACGCGGCACAAACCAATTCGTGAATTCAAAGCGCAATGGCCGCTGTCCAAAGCGAACTTGTCCGCCTGACAATTTTTGATCTTAGAAAATCTTCATTCCTTTCACTCATGCTAGGCGAATCCTGCATAAGATTCCGTCTCCCATGGCACTGCTCTTTTCCTTAAATTCTTTTTCGCTCATTTCTGCCGTCATGAAGCCGCAGTCCTCTGCCCTGCCACATTCCACAAAGCGGCAGCCCGGAAAAATCTCTTCCGCCTTCTCCCGTGCAGAAGCCTTTGCCCTGACAAAAAAGCATTTTCTGCTTTCGTCTACATCCGCCAGCCCAGCTTCTTCCCGATCCCAGATGCAGATGATACTGCTACGGCCTATATGCCTCGCGCAGTCAATGACATCGGACACCACGGCACTCGCGGTAGGCAGCTTGCCCGCTCCGCGTCCGTAAAACATCACGTCTCCTAACATGTTTCCCTTTACAAATACGCCGTTATACACATCGTTTACCGCTGCCAAAGGATGCCCCATGGAAACAAGCGCAGGTGCTACCATGGCAAGCACCCTTCCGTCCTCGACGGCCTCGCTGGTGGCAAGCAGTTTAATGGTCATACCTGCTGCCCTGGCATAGTCAAAATCAGCCGGACTGATCCCTGTAATTCCCTCGGTATATATTTTTTCGGCGTCCACGTTTTTCCCTGTCATAAGAGAAGAAAGGATTGCCACCTTTCTGCAGGCGTCATGGCCCTCCACGTCCGCCTCCGGATTCCGCTCCGCATACCCCAGCTCCTGAGCCTTTTTCAAGGTTTCTTCATAGCCGGCGCCTTCCTTTTCCATTTTGCTGAGAATGTAATTCGTAGTCCCGTTCAATATTGCAGTAATCTTCTCAATCTTTTCAGCCGTCAGCGCTTTTGTTATGGGACGGATCACAGGAATTCCTCCGCCAACACTGGCCTCGAACATATAGCTGCAGTTTTTATTTCTTGCAATCTCCAGCAGCTCTGCACCATGCTTCGCTACCAGCTCCTTATTTGAAGTACATACGCTCTTTCCTGCTTCCAGCAGCTGTTTTGTAAACTGGTATGCTGCTCCCACACCACCCATGACTTCACAGACTACGCTGACCTCCGGGTCGTTTAAAATCACGTTAAAATCGTGGATCACCCGATCCTCATAAGGATCTCCTGGAAAATCCCGCAAATCCAGAATATAGCTGACGTGCATTTCTTCACCGGCCTTGGCACTCACCTCAGCATTATTGCTTTCAATCACTTCTACCACACCGCTTCCCACAGTGCCATACCCTAAAACCGCTACCTTAATCATAAATTCCTCTCATTCCGCAGGAAACAATCTCAACTTTCCTGCAAATATACAATTTTCTTATGTTGTTTTAATCCCGCGCCAGAATCTTTACATGATGCACACCTTTGTGAGCTTCCATTCTTTCCAGCATCTTTGAAATGTCACCGGTGTTTTGAAGAACCTGTACGCTTAAACTCAAAGAGGCCATACCGCTTATGGGAATACTCTGATGAATGGTTAAAATATTGGCACCGTATTCCGCAATGATTTTCAACACATCCGACAAGATTCCCGGCTCATCCTCCATCTGAAAAGTCAGCGTGATTGTGGTCCCCGCAGTGTTGTCATGAAACTGGAAAATATCGTCCTTATACTTATAAAACGAACTGCGGCTGATACCGACCGCATCAACAGCTTCCTGCACTGTCAATACCTTTTCTGACTCCAAAAGCCTTTTTGCCTCGACCACCCGCAGCAGCACCTCCGGCACTGCTTTCTGTGTCACAACATAATATTTTGCCGTTTCACTCATAGAAATCTCATGCCTTTCTGCATTTCCTGACAGCGAAAAGCCCTTTATTTCCCGCAAACGTTTCCAGCTCGCGGACACTTGTTTGCCAGCGAAAGATATTCTAGCACATATCTTTATAAAACACAAGCACTTTTTAATGTGCACTCGGCAATTCATAAACGGCATGTCAGCAGATGATGCAAAAATGATTGATATATTATGCTATTATGTGGGAATTTAGATGCAGATTCTTCGCATCTTCCTTTTATGATGAATCCCGGATATGACGTCGAATACCCGAAATACAAACAATTTAGTGATATTCCAAGGAGGTCACCAATGAATATTGTCAGGAAAAAAAGAGTTACCGCTCAGATCAGAAGATGGCTTTACTGCCTTTGGGCGCTTCTGTTGTTTACCACAGTCTGCCTCCCGGTCCATGCGGCAGAGAGCAGGACAGCGGAAACGGAAAACAGTCAAGAGGAAGAAATTCTCGCCCCCTACTTTATTATTAAAGGTACAAACGAAGATCCCAGCCTTTTGGAACATTTCCCGTTAAAGGCAACCAACGTTGTCTCAAATATTAACGGCGTGATCGCAGAAACCTATGTAACCCAAACTTATGTAAACGAAGGCAGTATACCGATCAACGCAAGTTATGTATTTCCGGCCAACTCCAATGTTGCCGTCCACGGCATGAAAATGATTATTGGCAATGAAATGATTACCGCCCGGATTCAGGAAAAGGAAGAGGCAAAAAAGGAATATGAAGAGGCAAAGAGCGAGGGCAAAAGCGCTTCACTGATGGAGCAGAAACGGCCCAATGTATTTACAATGGACGTGGCGAATATCATGCCCGGAGATACTGTCAGCATAGAGCTTCACTATACTGAGCTGATAAACCCCAGAGAGAATATTTATGAATTTGTTTTTCCCACCGTTGTGGGGCCCCGCTACGCTGCACCAAAAGAATCCGGCAATGACACTTCCGTAAGCGGTACTTCCGATGACGACAGCGTATCCGACGGTGATGCAGGCAGCACCGCGTCAGATCACAATACCGGCGCTCCAAAGGACAGTGATGACGACTGGGTATCCTCCCCATACTTGGAAGACAGCACTGCCATCCCCGGTGATTACAATATAACCGTAAATCTTTCTACTGGCGTTCCCATTGCCGAAATCACTAGCAAGTCCCACGATATACGAATCCACCAGGAGAATGCCTCCACCGCACAGATTACCTTGGCGGATTTCGATAACTACGCGGGAAACAGGGACTTCATTTTAAAATATCGGCTGGCAGGTGAAGAAGTTCACAGCGGACTGGTCCTCTCCCAGGGACAGGAGGAAAATTTCTTTATGCTGACCGTTCAGCCGCCTGAGCGATATGAGCCTGATGATATTCCTCCCAGAGAATACATTTTTGTGCTGGATGTTTCCGGATCCATGTTTGGGTATCCGCTGGATACGGCTAAGGATCTGCTTAAAAGCCTGGTGAAGGACTTAAGAGAGACAGACAGTTTTAACCTGATTCTTTTTGCCAATGAATCCGTCCTGCTTTCACCCGAATCCCTTCCAGCTACCGCCCAAAACATCAAGGCGGCCACAAGGCTGATTGACGAACAGAAAGGCGGCGGCGGAACTTCCCTTCTCCCGGCACTTGAAAACGCCATTACTATACCAAAGCAAGAAAATTCGGCCCGTAGTATTGTTATAATCACCGACGGATACATTTCCAATGACAGCGAAGTCATTTCCTGCATCACCAGCAATATGAACGATGCCAGCTTCTTCTCTTTCGGCATCGGGACCTCCGTCAATGACTGCCTGATCAAGCAGATTGCCGGATGCGGGATGGGAGAATCCTTTATCGTGACGGACAGCGAAGATGCGGCGGAATCTGCCTCAAATTTCCGCGCCTACATTGAAGCGCCCCTGCTCACGGATATTTCCGTAACCTACAAGGGCTTTGACGTCTATGACGTGGAAACTTCCACTCCTTCCATCCTTTATGCGTCCCGTCCCATCATTCTCTTTGGCAAATGGCGGGGAACGCCGAAAGGCACCGTTACCGTAACCGGCCAGGCAGGCGGAGAAGATTACAGGCAGGAAATTACCGTGGAAGAAACAGCGTCAGACACGGAAAGCGAAGCTCTTCGCTACCTGTGGGCTCGGACACGCTTAGACAGAGTCACCGGGTACGGAAATATCCGCAATGACGAATCGGTAAAAAAAGAAGTGGTTGAACTGGGTATAAAATATAATATGGTTACACCCTATACCTCCTTTATTGCCGTTTCCGAGATGATACGAAATCCTGAAGGAGACAGTGCGGATGTGGATCAGCCCCTTCCCCTGCCCCAACGGGTATCCGGTCTGGCTGTTGGCGGCGGCTACAGGGCCTATTCGGAACCGGGGATGCTGCTTTTGATGGTTCCTGCCGCTGCTGCAATTATAATTAGAAAAAGACGTGAAAGACATGGGGCTTCCAATGACTGAAATTAAAAAAATCCGATTCTCAATGCAAAACTTTATTCTTTTCCTGGCAGGTGCCCTCATCATTCTGGGGATGAAAAGCTATTACCGCCAAGCAGACTGTGACTCCCTGCGGTGGATCCTTGGTCCTACTGCAGGGTGGGTACAGCTCTTAAGCGGCATACCCTTCACCTATCTGTCGGACGCAGGCTATGTAAACCATAGCCTGCGCCTGCTGATCGCCCCTTCCTGCTCCGGGGTCAGGTTCATGATTATCCTCTTTGCCACACTGGTCTTTTCCTTTACCCCTGTAATTGCCTCTTCCGGGGCCGAAAAAAAGACCGGTACTCTCCGGCCCTCATACCGCGTCTTTCCTGAAGCAGGCGCCTTTCGTTCATGGGTAAATGGTTTCTGCTGGATCGCCGCCTGCGGAGTATTGTCCTGGCTGCTCACCGTCTTTGTCAACGGCCTGCGGATCATTGCGGCAATCTATCTTCCCCTGTATCTTGAAGCTGCCGGGCTGACGGACAAAATCCTGACCCAGGACAGGCTCCACACCCTGATCGGGGTGGTAATCTATTTTATTGCACTGCTCTCCATATACCGCCTTACCGGATGCTTTGTCCGCAAAAAAACCGGAATCCGCATTTTACCCACCCTGCTGCGCAAATGCGTGCCTCCCGTATTCTGGTACTTTGCCTTCACGCTGGGCATTCCCCTGCTGCACAGAGCAGGCCGGGGCAGCGTCTCAGAATTCACGGAGTTCACGGCTCTTATCGTCGGCGGCTGCGCGCTCATTTTGCTGCCCTACTGCCTTATCATGTTTCTTAGGCGGCGAAAATAGATGCCCCTACACAATAAGCCTGTTCTTGCCCGACTGTTTCCCCTGATATAGTTTTGTATCCGCCTCGTTGATCCATTCGTCCACGGTCTGCTCTTCGGTATACTTTGACAGACCGATCGTGACCGTAACATTAATCACACGGTTTTCATATTTGAAAGGATACCTTTCTACGGACCTGCGGAGCTTTTCCATCACAAAGCCGGCGGATCCGGGCACCTGCACTCGATGCTCCGCCATCTGTCCCACCAGAATAAATTCCTCGCCGCCCCAGCGGCAGGGGATCATTCCGCAGCTGTTTTCCGCGATGAGACCTGCCACGATCTTCAATACATAATCACCGCAGTTGTGCCCGTAGGTATCATTGATTTTTTTAAAATCGTCAATATCCAGCATTGCCAGCCAGTACTCCGACATATCCTCTTCCTCATATACCTTTTGCAGATGTTCGATCAGATAATTTCGGTTTACCAGGCCCGTCAGCTTGTCATGGTTTGCCTGTCTGGTCAACTCATTTTCATAAAAATCCGCCCTGGAAACCTGCAGGCGGAAGCACACCGCCGCAAAAGCCATCATAAACAAGGCATTGGCCAGAACAATCGCAATTATTACCAGCTCGTGCAGCACATATTTGGGCGGATAATGCTTGGAAAAGATCAAAGCCGCCAGAAAAGACACTCCGCAGATCAACGACAGCACTATAGTATTGGCCCTTTCCATCCTTGCCCGTGCAAAAAAATAGTCCGTATAAAACACCATGGCTATAGCGCCAAAGCAATAATACTGAAACCCGCAGGACCACCCCACACATGCCACGGCCAGCAGCATATGAACAACGATTTCTACCAGGGTCACCCAAATATAAATCTTGGATTTTTCATACCGGATCGCCAGAAAAAGGCCGATATAAGTCAATACGCTCACCACATTCACGATCACCATAAAATGCACATGCACAAGCGCAAAAAAAACCAGCAGAAACACATGAGCCGCCAAAATCAGGATATTGCCCAAATATAACGAAGATTTTATCTGATTACCGTTTGCGTTCATTCTAATATTGACTATCCTTCCGTATTTCTCATTCCCCTTACAATGAGTTATATTATAACACCATCCCGCACTAAAGACAATCGGGAATATCATTACGGATTGTTGAATTTTGTTTACGTGATTTTGTTTATGTGATTTTGTTTATGAGAAATTTTTGATAAAAGAACAATTTGCAGACTTGGATTTTTATGATAAAATAACCTTATTCGAGGCACGGAAACGGCCGAATGGTCTTCTATGGGAGGTATATTGGATGAATATGAAAAGAAAGCTCCAAACAAGTCTAGCCGCCTGCACCGGCGTCCTGCTGGCAGCGGCATGTCTTACCGGCTGCGGTAATGGCAATAAAGAAAACTTCGTCCCTCAAAACACCGACGTCACCGCCTTAGACCGCCCTGCACAGATTTTCGTAAAGCAGGTGGACGGCTTAAGCGACAGCTTCTGGCTGGGTGTGGACGTTTCTTCCGTTCTGGCCGAGGAAGAAAGCGGCGTGGTCTATTATAACGAGGACGGAGAACAACAGGATATTTTCCGCACGCTGAAGGAAAACGGCGTCAACGCCGTCCGCATCCGGATCTGGAATGACCCCTGGGACGATGAAGGTAATTCCTACGGCGGCGGCCATAACGACCTGGATACTGCCATTGCCATCGGACAGCGGGCAACCGATTACGGCATGAGCGTGCTGATTGATTTCCATTACTCCGATTTCTGGGCGGACCCCAACAAGCAGATGGCCCCCAAGGCCTGGGCCGAGATGTCTCTGGACGATAAGTGCAAGGCTCTGGCCGCCTATACAAAGGATTCCCTGAACGCCCTGCTGGATGCAGGCGTAAACGTAACCGCTGTACAGGTGGGCAACGAGACCACCACCGGTATGGCAGGCGAGAAAAACTGGGATTCCGTGCTAAAGCTCTTTTCTGCAGGCTGCGACGCGGTGCGTCAGGTTTCCAAAAAGAAGGATCATCCCCTGGAGATCGTTCTGCATTTCACCAACCCCGAAAACCGCAGTCAGTTTATGAGTTTCGCCAAAAGCCTGGATAATGCAGGCATAGACTATGATATATTTGCCACCTCCTATTATCCTTTCTGGCACGGGACCCTGGATAATCTGACCTCCGCCCTGTCGGAAATTGCCTCCACTTATCAAAAAAAGGTAATGGTGGCCGAGGTTTCCTACTGCTACACCATGCAGGACGGAGACGGCTTTGGCAACAGCGTGGGCGAAGGGGCAGCCTGCGATCTGAATTATCCGGTTTCCGTACAGGGACAGGCTGACGCCGTCCGGGACGTAGTCAATGCCGTGGCAGCCTGCGGCGATGCAGGCGTGGGCGTCTTCTACTGGGAGCCCGCCTGGATACCCGTTCCCGGCGATACCTATGAAGCGCGGCAGGCTCTTTGGGAAGCCAACGGCGCAGGCTGGGCTTCCAGCTATGGCGGTTCCTATGACCCGGGCGACGCCGGACGCTACTACGGCGGTTCTTCCTGGGATAATCAAGCCATGTTTGATTTTGAGGGGCATCCTCTGCCCTCCTTGAGCGTATTCCGCTATCTGGCCCAGGGCGCGGAAACCACATTGCAGGCAGTTGCCCTGCGAGATACGGAGCTGACCGTCCGCATCGGTGACGAAATTCTCCTGCCCGAAACGGCTTCCGTGATCTATAACGACGGCTCCGAAAAGGACGAAGCCGTAACCTGGGACGTTACTGCCGAGGCTCTGGCCGGCTGGGGCGTGGGCGACCATACCGCCACCGGGACCCTGGCCCTGGACACGGAAGGCACGGCAGACTTTGATCCCACCTGCAAATGCACTGTTCATGTGCTGGACCTGAACTTTTTACAAAACTACAGCTTTGAAGAGGACGATACCTCCATGTGGGTTATCACCGACGTCAGCGGCACCACGGATGAGGCTTACATTATCAACAAGCCTTCTGACGCCGTCACCGGAGACAAATCCATGCACTTCTACTCCACCGGAAATGTTGATTTTACCATAGAGCAGACCGTGACTGGCCTGGAGCCCGGCACCTACTACTTCCAGATCACCCTCCACGGCGGAGATGCCACCACCCAGGATATGTCCATTTATGCCATAGCCGACGGTCAGACCTATACCGCTCCTACGGATGTGGGCGGCTGGACCTCGTATCGCTCTCCCCGCATTGAAGCCATCACCACCACCGACGGCACCATTACCGTAGGCGCTCATATTGTCAGCTCTCCCGGCTCCTGGGGCAACCTGGATGACTTTATCCTGGCGCCCGTGGCTGCGGAATAGCCTGACAATCAAGCCACTTTTCAAGGACTGCATAAAGCTCCTCCAGTTCAAAGGGCTTGCTTAAATAACCGTTCATTTCCGCCTCTGCATATTCCCTCTGCTGCTCGGTTCCGGTGTTTGCCGTCAGGGCAATCACCGGAACTTCTCTGTAATATTTCCCGTCCAGCTTCCGAAGCGCCCGCGCTGCTTCCACCCCATCCATCACCGGCATTCCCTCCGGAAATACCGCTTCCGCCATGGGATTCACCATGCCGCAGACAACAGCCGTAGAATTTCCCCGGCCGATCAAATTGAGCAAGAAGATCATCAGATATAATTTGAATGTAATCAATCATTTGTGTTAGTCTCCAAAAATAATTTATAGGTTTCTATTCCAAGTGCATCTACAATACGTTGAATATTTTCAAGCGATATACTTCTTCGGCAGTATTCAATAGCACTGATATATGTCCGGTGCATACCGCATTTATCTGCAAATGCTTCTTGAGATATTCCCATTGAAGTACGATATTTCTTGAGATTAGAGCCAAAACTTTTATTATATCCATACTTGTAACCTCCACAAAATATAGTATAATTAAATTGAACACAAAAGGCCTACACACAATAAGTATCATCCCTAAACAAAAGGAGATTTTCCGTTGCTGTTTAACTCATACATTTTTATTCTTTTTTTCCTGCCGTCGGCGCTGATATTATATTTCGGCCTGAATAAGCTGGGAAAAGAGGCCCTGGCAAAATGGGCCTTAATCGGCATGTCCCTGTGGTTTTATGCCTATTTTCATATTTCCTATCTGTTCCTGCTGACGGGGAGCATTGTATTTAACTTTCTTACCTCCAGACTGCTGATTGGGCTGCATGGAAAAGTCCGGCGGAAAATACTGCTGGCCGGCGGGATTACCGTAAATCTGGGACTGATTTTCTACTTCAAGTATTTTAATTTCTTTTTGGAAAATATAAATCTGCTTTTTTCTGCGGATTTCCATATTCAAAAAATTCTGATGCCTTTGGGAATCAGCTTTTTTACCTTTCAGCAGATCTCTTACCTGGTGGATTCCTACCGGCTGGAAACAAAGGACCACAGACTGGTTGATTATGTCCTGTTTATCACCTTTTTCCCGCAGTTAATTGCCGGTCCCATCGTACTGCATTCCGAGATGATTCCTCAATTTCGGGACCCGATCCGAAAAAAGCTCGATCAGGACAAGCTGGCACGCGGCATCCGCCTTTTTGCCATCGGCCTTTTTAAGAAGGTACTGATTGCGGACACCCTTGGCCGGGGAGCAGACTTTGGCTTTGCAAATCCCGAAATGCTGACTGCCCTGGATACGGCAGTCGTATCCGTCTTATATACTTTACAGCTTTACTTTGATTTCAGCGGATACTGCGATATGGCATCAGGCATTGCAAACATGTTTCATTTTGAGATGCCGATGAACTTTAATTCTCCTTATAAAGCAGCATCCATTACGGAATTTTGGCAGAGGTGGCATATCACCCTCTCCCGCTTTCTGCGCAAATACCTCTATTTCCCTCTGGGCGGAAGCCGGAAAGGGGAAGGCCGCACCCTGCTCAATATCCTGATAGTCTTTCTGGTCAGCGGAATCTGGCACGGCGCAGGATGGACCTTTATTCTCTGGGGAGCGGCTCACGGGGCCGCCCGCATTCTTCATCGGCTGTTCAAACGGTTTTGGGATAAGGTTCCCCGGCTGATCGGCCGGGCCGCAACCTTTTTATTTGTAGATCTGGCATGGATTCTTTTCCGGGCGGAGACGCTGCAGGACGCCGCCGTTTTCTATAAGAAGCTGATCTCCCCCTGGACATGGCAGTTAAGCGGCGGCCTGCTGGAACGGTTCAACCTTTTAGAATTTACTTATATAGAGGATCATGTATCCTTTTTAAAGGCATTTGTTACCGACTTTCCGGCGGTCCATCTGCTGATCTGCATGGCCGTTGCGCTGTTCCTGGCCCTGGTCCCCAAAAACTGCCAAGAAAAACAATTTGTGCCAAATGGGAAAACCGCAGCCGGCAGCATTGTTCTTCTGGTTTGGTCCATCATTTCTCTTTCCGGCCTGAGTACCTTTTTATATTTCAATTTTTGATGAACCCGGAATCAAATTCCTTTTACGGAGGCGGCTATGAGTGCAAAAAAATGGAATGTGATTGTTATAGGAGGATTAATCGCGGTACTCCTGATACTGTCAGGCTTCACGGCTTTCGTCGATCCCTTTCTGCATTTTGGCAGCGGGCGGGACTTTCTTGAATATCCCTTGAAGGACGAGCGGTATCAAAATGACGGTATTGCAAGGTATTATGAATATGACAGCATCATCACCGGGACCAGCATGTGCCAGAATTTCAAATGCAGCGAGTTTAATGCCCTCTGGAACGCTGCCTCAATCAAGATTGCAAGTTCGGGGGCAAGCTATCATGAATCCTGTGAAACCATCAGCAGAGCCCTTTCCCGCCATGACAATATTAGATATGTATTATGCAGCCTGGACGGAAACCGTTTAAACTACCCGCCACTTTATGAAGAATACGACGGATACCCCACCTACCTATACGACGACAATCCCTTTAACGACGTAAACTACTTGTTGAATAAGGAAGTGCTTCCCAAGACCGTCGCCGTCTTAAACTATACCCGTTCAGGTCAGAAAACCACTACCATGGATGAGTACGGCCGCTGGAATCAATACGCATCTTTCGGAAAGGAAAGCGTTCTGGCATCTTTTACCCTGTTGGACGAAGAAGAAGAGGCGCTGATTCTCACAGAAGAGGATTTACAGCAGATCCGAGAAAATGTGGACACCAATTTTGTAAAGCTGGCAGAGGCCCATCCGGATACTACCTTTTACCTGTTCTTCCCCCCATACAGCATCTGTTACTGGGAAGCTATGGTCAGAACAAAACAACTGCACGCCCAGCTGGAGGCTCAAAAAATAGCTGTTGAACTTTTGCTGGCCGTTCCTAACATTCAGGTCTACGACTTCAGCGATCGGCTTGACATTACGGAAAATCTGGATAATTACACGGATACCCTGCATTACGGAGAATGGATCAACTCCGAGATCCTGCAGATGATCGCTGCCGGGGAGGGCCTGCTGACCGATGATCATTTTGTGGAGTACTATGATGCCATCGAAAAAATGTACTCCCAATATGACTACACGCAGTATCGGTAATCAAAGACTCAGCAGCGTATATTAAAATTTATTAGCGCTATGTGAATACTTGGGAATATTTTGATTATACTGTAATATATTGATATATCATCCTCAATAGCTCAGTCGGTAGAGCATTCGGCTGTTAACCGAAGTGTCGTAGGTTCGAGTCCTACTTGAGGAGCGAAACCTGCCGCAGAAGCGGCAGCTAAGTGTCAGAGGGATGATGCTTAAAAGCCTGCAACCTAAAGTTTGCGGGCTTTTTATGGCTAAAAATTCAGCAACTAAAAAAGTACAAACTTGTGATAACATTTAAATCCGAAACAGTCAAGGGCTGCGTAGAAGCAGTCTTTATAGACAGGAAAATAAACTAAAAGAGCAGAACAAAGGGGAAGATTTCTGCCTGTTTGCTATTGCGGGGAAATGTGTTATACTATAAGGGAAAAAGAGGTAAATGCACGAATTTAAAAAGAATATGGAAAGCATTTCGCAACGCGTTTTCCGTGATGTGAATTAATCGGAGGTAGAGATATGAAAAAAGGATAGGGACCATACTAATAAATGTATTTGAGGCAAATCAACTCGGCACAATACAAATATTGAACTATAAACTGGATTCCCACGCCGCCGATGTTGACAAGCGGATACAGGAATATAGCTCGGATTTTTAAAAGCCTCTCATGGCATAATCCGGAAAAGACAGAAAGAACTATGTATATCGGGCAAACAACATCAAAACGGCAGTTGAACACTGAAAAGTCAGTGTTCAACTGCCGTTTTGATGTTCACGGTAAAGCAGATGACGGGAGTCGAACCCGCCTCCTCAGCTTGGGAAGCTGATGTACTACCGATATACTACATCTGCCTGTTCACAAGGCGTCCGCCTCAACAAAACTTATTATAACATACCTTTAAAAATATATCCAGCAAAATTTTTATTTTTTTAGCCTGCAGATTTACAATTCAGCCATGCCATTCATAAGTCTTGACAATAGAAAGTACGCTTTCTATTGTATGACCGGAATATACATTTTCGCCATCAATTAATATAACTGCCGGCAACTTATTTCATGTCGGGCATCCGCCCTATAAAAATGATTGTTCAAGTTGCCCTTTGTGAGCAAACTCCCGCGGTCAATTTGAACAATCATTTCTGCATGGCTGAATTGTTACTTCTCAAATCACTCCCAGCCACCTGAGTGCATTTTCAATTCCCCTTTCCGTAAGGTCCGTACTCACATAATCGGCAGCAGCCTTAACATCCTCCGTGGCATTCCCCATGGCAATACCGATATGAGCGCGCTTGATCATGGGAATGTCATTACTGCTGTCCCCGATGGCCGCCGTTTCCGTCAGCGGAATTCCCAACGTCCCAGCCACAAACTCTATTGCGCTTGCCTTGGAAAACCCCTTGGGCATGATTTCAAAATAGCCTCCTTTTCTATCCACAAAGTCCAGCCAGGATTCGTATTCCCGGCGAAAATCATCCATTTTTTCCACTCTGTCAGCAAAGGCGTAAAACTTATCAAAACGGCCGGCCGCTTCCTCAAAGCTGCCATAACCAAATCCCTTGAAACGGCTGATAAACCTGCGGTATTCTTCTGTAAAATATCTGTCCTCTCTGTCGCAGTAATTACTTTCACTTCCCTCAAGACAGGCATCAATCTCATATTTATATAACCCTTCGATAATGCTCGCAGACTCTTCTGCCGTAAATGTCTTGTGCAGCAAAATCTTACCCCGGTAAAGCACCATGGTACCACAGCCTAAAATCAGCCCATCAAATTCCGTCTGCTCCGTAATGTCCTTCCCTACCAGCGCCAGGGTCCTGCCCGTATTAATCATACAGGTATGTCCGCCTACCCTGGCGCGCTGAATGGCAGCCTTTGCGCTGTCCGGTATTATGCGCCCATCCTTGCCCACCAGTGTTCCATCTATGTCAAAAAAAATCAGCATATTTCCTCTCATTCCGCCGCACGCGGCATTTGCAAAATAACTGCACCTGTCAAAGCATGTACCCCAAAAGCACTGCAAAAACAATCCCGGCAGAGTTTTCCGCCGGGCTGATGAATTCCATATCCTTATGCTACCTTTGACTTAGCCAGCTCTGCCAGGGTCTTGAAGCCCTCTGCATCGTTGACTGCCATCTCAGCCAGCATTTTTCTGTTAATATCAACTCCTGCAAGCTTGAGACCATACATAAACTTGCTGTAAGAAAGGCCGTTGATTCTTGCTGCCGCATTAATCCTTGCAATCCAAAGCTGTCTGAACTGGCGCTTCTTCTCTTTTCTGCCTGCATAGGAGCTGGCCAGCGCTCTCATGACCGCCTGCTTTGCTACTCTGTACTGTTTGCTCCTTGCCCCTCTATATCCCTTTGCAAGCTTTAAAACTCTATTATGCTTTTTCTTGGCATTCATGCCGCCTTTAATTCTTGCCATGTCTTTTCTTCCTCCTTAATCCTGCTTATAAATAAGGTAAAATCTTCTTCATATTCTTTACATTTGTTTCATCCGTCATAGCCGGCTTTCTCAGATTACGCTTATTCTTCGCAGTCTTCTTAGTCAAGATATGGCGCTTGTAAGCCTTATTTCTCTTCAACTTACCCGTTCCTGTCAGTTTAAAACGCTTTGCAGCTGATCTGCTTGTCTTCATCTTGGGCATAACATATTCCTCCTAAACTTAAATTAATCTATTTTAACTTTTGCTAACCAGCGTACACTACACTAGCGCTTCTCAGTTAAAAACATCGTCATGCTCCTGCCTTCTACCTTGGGAGCTTTTTCCATTACCGAAATATCGGACAGGCTCTCGGCAAAATCATCCAAAATATGCCTGCTGCTATTCATGTGCGCCATCTCTCGCCCGCGAAAGCGAAGCGTCACCTTTACTCTGTCGCCTTTGGTCAAAAACTTTCTTGCTGCGTTAATCTTGGTGTTCAGATCATTCGTATCAATGTTGGGAGACAGCCGGATCTCTTTGATCTCAATGACCCTTTGCTTTTTCCTGGCCTCCTTCTCCTTCCTGACCTGCTCATACTTATACTTTCCGTAATCCACAATTTTGCATACGGGAGGCTTTGCCGCAGGCGCAATCTTCACAAGGTCAAGTCCTGCATCCTCCGCCATCTTCAGAGCGTCCCTTGAGGACATAATCCCCAGCTGCTCACCGTTCTCACCGATCAGGCGTATCTCTTTGTCCCTAATCTGCTCGTTAATCATTAAATCGCTAATGGTCGTACCCTCCATAAGAAAAAAATAAAAGTGGACAGCATAACTATCCACTTAAACTCACTTCTCCACAGTCTTCCCGCACTTTCGCACGCCGAAAACCATATAAGACCTGATCTGAACGCTTACCGGCCCGATTGCCGTAAGGTGAGAGTGGATACTCTGCTTGCTGGCATGTTCCCTTCACATGCTAGACTAGATTAACACACATGCTCACCTTTGTCAACAACTTTTTTATTTCAAATACTTATCTTTTTCTAACTTATTTGTGATATATTCCTAACTTATCTTGATAACAGTTCGTAGCAGTTCAGCCGCTCATAATCAAGTAGCAGGCGACAGTCGCCCGTTGTTCTCAATAAGGACTGTGCAAGACGTCGGTACTTAGCAAGCGTATTGTGCTTGCTTAGGTACCGCTACGTCGAGCCCCAAGCGCAAGCGTGTCCGCATGAGAATAACGGGCGGCTGTCGCCGTCAATTTTTTAGTGTCTGAACTATCACTCCCTTTAATCCTGCAGTATGCTGACACACTTAACCGGTGTACGGTAGTTATACTTACTGATCTTGATACCGCTCTTGGGACTGCTGGCGTGAATCACGCGTCCGCCGCCGATATACAGTGCCACATGGTTAATGGTGCCGGAACTGTTTGCATAAAATACCAGATCTCCGGGCTGAAGCTCTGAAGCCTTAATCTTTGTTCCCATATTTGCCTGAGACCCGGAATGATGAGGCAGTTTAACACCGAATTTCTTAAATACGCTGAGTACAAATCCCGAACAATCGGCTCCCTTTGTCAGGCTGGTGCCGCCCCAGACATAACGATTCCCCAAAAACTGCTTGGCATATTCTACCAGTTCTACCCTGACATCGGACACGCCTGCACCATACAAAAGCTCCGTCATGGTAACCGCCGTATCCAGCCTGTCCTTCACCGTAACATATTCTGCAGATACATAAGCCTCTTCGCCGTCAATGGACACCTTAATCCATCCTTCGAGAGTCTCCACATATTCCATTTCTTCTCCCTGAGGCACCTGAGTCAGTACCGCACTGTCAGTACTTGCCTGATCTCTTACGTTCAGTCCGTCCACATTGGCAACCGCCACGGTGCAGACAATCTCATTTGCCTTCAGCTTGGCATCCGGCCCTGTCAGCAGATAGTCAAGGCTTACATAGCCTTCCACTTCTCCGGAAGTAATATGTGCCCAGCCGTCCTCGGTCACTTCTAATACCTCACAGGCTGAATGCTTAGGCATCTTTCCGACCAGCTTACCGCTGGTGGAAGGAGTCTCTCGGACATTCAGATTACCGCTCTCCACATCTGCAATACCGATATTGGTATATCCCCAGGAAGCGCCCTGCGCCTGCTGCGCCGCCTCAATATACTCTTCCGTAGACAGTCTTGCTTCCAATATGGAAGCGATTCCTGCCGACGGCATAACCCCTCCTTCTTCCGCCAGAACATGCAGCGGCTCCATGCACATTGCAAAAACCAATCCGGCAGAAACGATTCCGACTACTTTACCATACTTATGCTTCAAAAGATTCATTGGTATCTTCCTCAAATTTGAATAGTTGTTTACGGATATGTTACAGAATTATTACATCTAAGTCAGATTATACGACCTTATCCGCGTTCTGTCAACTATTTTAAGGAATTAATTTGCGGGCAATCTCAGATTGCTTCCTCTGCTTCTTTTTCCGCGTCAATAATGGCAAATGCAATATTCATGGCGTGGTCCGCAACCCGCTCCAGCCCGGATACCACATCGGAAAAGATCATGCCGGCCTCCGGCGTACATTCTCCCTTTGTCAGGCGCTGTATATGAGATTTTTGCAGCTGCTTTTCCTTTTCGTCCACCCTGTCTTCCAGGCCCTTAACCTCTACCATATGCGTCTCATCACCCTTGACGAACATATCAATGGAATACTGAATCAGCCTGTTCACCATATCCAGCATTTCTCCCATTTCCCTCTGAGCCTCCCTGCTGAAGGAGGTCCCGCTCTCTTTGCGCTGAATTGCCGCGTCCGCCACATTCTCCGCATGGTCGCCGATCCTCTCAATATCATTCACTACATGAAACAAAGCGCCAATACTTTTCAAATCTTCAATGGGCAGAGTAGTCTGGTTGATCTTCACCAGATAATCCGTAATCGCATGGTTCAGAAAGTCGATGTTTTTCTCCACCTCATATACCTCTTGAATGTCCTCTTCATCCAGGGTAATCAGTGCGTTCATGGCCCGGTTTAAGTTCTCATTTGCCAGAGAAGCCATGCGGTCCAGCTCCTTAATCACCTCCACAACTGCCGTAGCGGGATTAAACACCACCTTATCACCAATATATTTTAACTGATAGCTCTCCCTGTAACCCACCTTCTTGTCCGTTCCGGGCACGCAGGCACAGGACAGCTTCACAATCCACCGCTCAAAAGGAAACAGCACGATCACCTGGAACACCTTAATCAGGATGTGAGCATTCGCCACAAAGCGCCCCTTATCGCTGGAAATCGCCCAGATCAGCTTCATCACCTGCTCTTCCGCTATAAAAAGGACCACATACAAAATCACTGTACCGATTACGTTAAACCAAAAATGAATCAGTGCCGTCCGCTTGGCATCCTTCTTTCCTGCCAAAGAGGTTAGAAGGGCCGTTCCGCAGGCGCCAATATTACAGCCCAAAATAATATATAATGTAATATGTAAGGAAAGCAGATCCTGATTTGCCAAAAGCAATGCAATACTGACCGTTACAGAAGAGCTTTGAATTACGCCGGTAAGCACCAGCCCTACGATTGTAGCCATAAAGGGATTTTTCAGGGAAGCAAAAAGATCTACAATCTCCGGTACATCCTTCATTCCCGACATAGATGCGGACATGGTGCTGATTCCCAAAAACAGCACGCCAAAACCGATGATGATGTCGCCGAATTTTTTAACCCTTTCTTTTTTAATAAACATCACCATCAGCACCCCTGTCAGCAAAATCACAGGAGCCAGAGCAGAAAAGTTAAAAGAAACAAGCAATGACGTGACAGTAGTACCAATATTGGCGCCAAAAATAACTCCTGCCGCCTGATGTATGTTCATCAATCCCGCGTTTACAAAGCTTACCACCATGGCGGTACATGCTGAAGATGACTGAATGATACCGGTAAACACAATACCCACCAACAGACCGGTAAAGCGATTCGTGGTGAAGATCTCCAAAACATGCCGCAGCTTGGCTCCGGCAACCTTCTCAATGGAATCACTCATAACACGCATCCCAAAAAGAAAAAGTCCTAAACCACCTGCCATTGACAAAATTATGCTTGCACTCATACCGTTTTATCCCCTTACGTACTGTTTGCCGACGTCTTAAAAGGCACGCCATCTTTCTCCTGCCACAATATCCTCTTCCAGCTGGCACCGCAAGGCCTCTATGTCTTCAAACTGCCGCTCCGGCCTGCGGAAAGCATGCAGATAAACCTCAATATCCTCGCCATAAATTTCTCTGTTAAAATGATACAGATACGACTCTATTCCCATGACCCCCTTATCCGTCACCGTCGGCTTACATCCCACATTACTTAAGGCACGATAGGTCCTGCCGCCTGTCCGCACGCTGGAATAATAAACCCCTGACGGCGGCAGAAGCTTATCTCGCCCCGGAAGTATGTTGACGGTGGGAAATCCTAACGTCCTGCCGATGTGCATCCCTTCCACCACTCTTCCCGCCACCATGTATGGCATTCCCATCAGCCTTTCGGCCAGCACAAGATCACCGCTCTCGATCTTACTCCTAAGATACGTGGAGCTGACCTCAATATCCCCCATGCACGCCTTCTCGATGGTCTTTACCCGAAAGTCCAGCTCCGGCCCCAGCCTTCGCAGTAGATCCGCATTTCCCGCACCTCCTGCCCCAAAAGACAGATCATTCCCCGCAGCAATAAACCGGGTATTCATACGCTTTACCAGAATCTCACGAATAAATTCATTCGGAGAAATTGCCGCCGTCTCCGCCGTCATTGGAAATTCAATCAATATATCCACGTTCATGCGTTCAAATAACAGCCGTTTTTCTTCCCTGGTGGTCAACTCCAGACCGTCTGACTGCCCAAGCAGCACCGCAGGAGCAGGGTCAAAGGTAAAAACACACGCTGCCATCCCCTTTCGCCTGCAGGACAAAATCTCTTCTAAAAGCCTCCTGTGGCCGATATGCACTCCGTCAAATTTGCCGATTGCCACCGCCGTCTCTCTTGCCAGGTAAAAATCCGTTGTATTGCTGATAATCTCCATAACGATCCATTCCTCCATCAAGGAAAAACATGCCGCTTGCCCGCAGATTCCCCCACGCCTTTCACAAAAACATTTTCACCGGTCTGTACCATTGCTTTTGTCCGTCATAAACATAAATTCCGCCAAAACTGCCATCCTCCCGGTAAAAACGAATCCACTGCCCCGGCGCGTAAAATATATTTTCCAAAGTCTGCCTGGGGTAAATGGAGTTTCCGTTATCCAGAAAATGCTGATTCTCCACACTGACGTGCAGCGCCGGACAATTCTCAAAAACGCTGTCAACCGACAGCACGGCTTCCATCAACCGATTTTCATCTTTAAGCTGCTGCAATTCGCCCAGAGTCATCGCGCTCTCCAGCTTAAATCTCCCCACCCTGGTCCGCTGCAGGCTCTTCATGGTTCCTCCGCAGCCCATCTTCGTACCGATGTCCGCGCACAGAGTCCTGATATAAGTACCTTTAGAACAGACCACCCGCGTCCTGACAATCGGCAGCCTGCACTCCAAAATCTCCAGCTCTAAAATTTTTACCGTTCTTGCCTTCCGCTCTACTTCCTTGCCGGCTCTGGCAAGCTCGTACAGCTTTTTACCGTCCACCTTCAAAGCAGAATACATGGGAGGAACCTGCTCATAATCTCCCAAAAAACTCTCGCAAACCGCCCGCACCTTATCCGCATCCGTCTCTACAGGCTTCTCCGTCAGCACTCTGCCGGTAATATCTTGTGTATCCGTCTCCACACCCAGCAAAAGTTCAGCCACATATTCCTTATCTCTGTCGGCCAGCAGATCACACAGCCTGGTGCCGCTGCCCAGACACACAGGAAGCACCCCTGTTGCCATGGGGTCAAGGGTACCGGTATGCCCGATTTTTTTCTGCCCGCAGATTCCCCTCATCTTTGCCACCACATCATGAGAGGTAAATCCCGGCTCCTTATCAATAATGATAATTCCGTTTATCATAATTCCTCTTGCTTTACGCTGCCCTGGCCATCAGCCTTCGCTTCGCTTTTTCTTAACTGCTTTTCAATATGCAGGGACAGATTGTTGACACAATCATAAAAGGTCCCGTGCATAATGCAGCCGGCCGCCCTCGCATGACCGCCGCCGCCAAAATAAGCCGCTACCTCAGCCACATTGACGCACTCATCAGAACGCAGGCTTACCTTATATTCCAACACGCCTGTCTGGTACATGAAAATAGCACAGCTGATACCTTTGATATTGCGCAGCTGATTTACGATTCCCTCCATATCTTTTGGTCCCGCTTCGTAAAAGTCCATGGTTTTGCGATCAATAGCGCTCACAATACACCTGTTATTTAAAAAGCGGATACTTTCCATCAAAGCACGCCCCATGATGTGGCTTTGCACATAGGTCTTTTGGTAAAAGGTCTCCTGAATGATTCTCGAAAAGTCAAAGCCAAAAGAAATCAGCTTTGCTCCCTTTTCCATCGTGGCAGGCGTGGTATTGGAATATTGAAATACCCCCGTATCATGAATCATCCCCACATAAATTGCCATGGCAAGATCCCTGTCCAGCTTTTCGGGATCTATCAGATCATAAATCAGCTCACAGGTGGAGCCCACCTCCGGCTTAATATAATTTACGTCCCCTCCCCCGGAATTACTGATATGATGATCTATATTAATTGTTTTCTTGGCCATTCTGAAATACTTTTCTGCACCGCCCATTCTTTCCGCATCACAATCCATGGAAAAAAAGACGTCAAAAGGCTCTTCCTCCGGAAATTCGGAGTCAATTTCGTCATAACCCTTAAGCTCACAAAAGATCTCGGACGGCTTCTCCAAAAACACCTTGATCTCAGCTTTCGGCAGACACTTGCGCAGATACATCTGCATACTCAAAACCGCACCCACACAGTCTCCGTCCGGACGGACATGTCCACTGATGCCGATCCTTCTTGCATTTTCACACTCTTGAATCAGGTTCATTTTCTTTCTCACTCCGCTCTTCGTCCAAAGCGATCACTTCGTCGATCCTGTGGGACATATTCACGCCATATTCAATAGACTGATCCACCACAAAGGTGATGTCAGGCGTATTGCGCAGGTTAATAATCCTTGCCAGCTGCCGCCTGATAAACCCTTCAGCACTTTTCAGCCCCTGCAGCGTATTTTTCCGCGCTTCTTCGTCACCCAGCACACTAATCCACGCCTTACAGCTCTTTAAATCCGGAGCCACTTCCACAGCGACCACGCTTGTCCAGGGGCTGATCCGGGGATCCTTGATCTCTCCCCGGATGATCTCTGCCAGCACGCGCTGCACCTCCCCGTTAATACGGGTGTTCTTAATACTGTTTTTTCTCATACTAATTTCCTTTAAATGACGGCTGAAGCGTTTCCTATCGCGGTACCTCCACCATGATATATGCCTCAACCATATCAAGCTCCTGAATCTGGTCAAAGCCTTCGAACACAAGTCCGCACTCGAAGCCTTCCTTTACTTCCTTTACATCATCCTTAAAGCGCTTCAAAGATGCCAGCGCACCCTCATAAATCTGCTCATCGCCTCTGGTAATACGGATCTTACAGCCTCTCTGGAAGATACCGTCCTTCACATAGGAGCCCGCGATATTACCGATCTGAGAGGCCTTGAATACCTGACGGATCTCGGCATGGCCGATGATCTTCTCTTCAAACACAGGATCCAGCATTCCCTTCATCGCAGCTTCAATATCTTCGATAGCCTGATAAATTACCCTGTACAGCCTCATATCCACGCCCTCACGCTCTGCCGTAGCCTTGGCCGTTGCATCGGGACGGACATTAAAGCCAATGATAATTGCGTTAGAAGCACTTGCCAGCGTCACGTCTGACTCGTTGATGGCACCCACGCCGCCATGAATACACTTCACGACCACCTCTTCGTTGGACAGTTTCATCAAGGACTGCTTCACGGCCTCCACACTGCCCTGCACGTCTGCCTTGACGATCAGATTCAGTTCCTTCAGGTTACCTTCCTTAATCTGGGAGAACAGGTCATCCAAAGACATCTTGGACTTAGTCTCTTCCAGCTTTCTCTCCTTGTTCTGCGCGAGATAAGTGTCGGCATAGGACTTGGCCGTCTTATCATTGTCATGGGCCAGAAATACCTCTCCTGCGCTGGGCACATCAGAAAGTCCCAGAATTTCCACAGGCGTGGAAGGATCTGCCTCCTTCACCCTTCTGCCCTTATCGTCGATCATGGCTCTCACCTTGCCATGGCATGCACCTGCGGAAATAAAATCACCCATGTGCAGAGTACCCTTCTGTACCAAAACCGTAGCCACGGGGCCCCGTCCCTTATCCAGTTCGGCCTCAATAACCAGGCCGCGGGCTTTACGGGAAGGATTTGCCTTCAGCTCCAGAATATCCGCCGTGAGCAGAATCGTCTCCAGCAGATCTTCAATACCCTCCCGCGACTTTGCAGACACGGGAACAAACTCCGTGCTGCCGCCCCAGTCGGTAGCAATCAGCTCGTATTCCGTCAGCTCCTGCTTCACACGTTCAATGTTGGCGGAGGGCTTATCAATTTTATTAACGGCTACAATGATTTCAATCCCTGCCGCCTTGGCATGATTAATGGCCTCGATGGTCTGAGGCATAACGCCGTCATCTGCCGCAACCACCAGTATCGCAATATCGGTGGAATTTGCACCGCGCATACGCATGGCAGTAAAAGCCTCATGTCCGGGGGTATCCAGGAAGGTGATCTTTCTGCCCTTCACATCTACAGTATAGGCGCCAATGTGCTGTGTAATACCGCCGGCCTCTTTATCAATTACATTCGTCTCACGGATGGCATCCAGCAGAGAGGTCTTACCATGGTCCACATGACCCATGACGCAGACTACAGGCGGTCTTTCCGTCAGATTTTCTTCGCCCTCTTCATCCTCCTTTAAGAGTTCCTCGATGACGTCCACCTTGACCTCTTTCTCGCAGAGAATATCATATTCCATGGCAATATTTTCTGCGTCCTCGTAAGACACCTCCTGATTCACTGTTACAATCTTGCCTTCCAGGAACAGCTTCTTTACGATGGCTGCCGGCTGGAGCTTCATCTTTTCTGCAAGCTCCTTGATGGTAATCGTTTCAGGAAGGGTAATCACCTTGATTACTTCTTCCATCGTCTCTTCCTTCTTCTTTTCCGGCTTAATAAAGCGGCCCGGCCTGTTTTTCAGTGCCTCTTCTTCCTCATAAATATGATCCTTTTTGGATCTCTTATCCTTTTCAATATTGCTTGCGCGCCTCTTTTCATCATCGCGCCTCTTTTCCATATCCTTTGCCGGTGCATCTCCAGCAAAGCCCTTATTCTGGCCTCTGTCTCTGGATCCGGTTCCCGATCCTGCGCCGCCTCTGTTATCCCGCGCAGCACCGTTAAAACCGCGGCTGCCGCCCTGACCAAAGCCAGGACCCCGGCGATCGCCCTGGCCGTTTTCACCGCCCGGCCTGCCAGTTCTCGCATATCCGCCGTTTCTGTCTCCCTTCGGACCGCCATTGTTATTTCCCCCTCTGGACTGGAACTGCCCGCGGTCCTGCCGGTCGCCGCGGAAGCCGCCACCGCCCTGGGATCTGTTTTCCCGATTTCCCTGATAACGGTTTTCCTGGCTGCGGTTTCCCTGACCACGATTTTCCTGACCACGATTGTCCTGATTCCGATTCTCCTGACTCCGGTTTTCCTGATTCCGATTGTCCTGATTCCGATTGTCCCTTACGGCAGGTCTCTCGTCCTGACGGCGCTCGCTTCTCTCCGGCCGGTTATCCTTGGCCTGCACCTGAACAATCTCCGTCTGCACTGCAGGCTTTACGGGCTTTTCCTCCTGCCTTGGTTTCGGCTGAGGCTTAGAGGGCACCATCTGTACGCTTGGGGTAGGCGAAGGCGGTGTCAGCGGCTTAATCGGTGTATGGACAGGGGCTGCATTCTGCTTTCTCCGATCTCCATGACCGTTATTTTGAAAACTGTTTCCTCTCTGAGGCTTTCTCTGACCCTCCTGAGGTCTCCCGCTGCTGCTGCCCTGGCCGTACCGCTGCCCGGACATCTTAGAATTCTGCGAATTATTTACAAAAATTATTGTTTTTTTCTTTTTCGGTGCCTCCGCTGCCCTTGCAGAATTCTCTTCTTTGGGAGGATTTCCGTCCCTTCGGGGCTTTTCTTCCTTTTGCGGTTTTTCTCCCCGGACGTTTTCCCTCTCCGGCAGCTTTGCTTCCTCTGCCGGCTTTTCCACAGGCGCGGCAGCCTTTGCTTCGCCCTTTCCGAAAGCTTTCCTTACAGATTCCGCCACATTCTCTTCCACGGAGCTGCTTGCAGACTTCGCCTCAATCCCCTGTCCCTGCAAAAAGCTCTGTATTTCCTTGCTTTGTTTATCCAATTCCTTAGCGAGCTCATGTATCCTAATCTTCGCCATGCTTTCCTCCATCTTCACCCTCAACGGTGCCCTTCCATTCTTTCTGTTGCTCCTTTATCAGACCGATCATCGAATCTGCCAGGCCTGCATCACATACGCCCACAGACGACCGCAAGTCCCTGCCAATCGCATGTCCCAGGCTTTCCTTCGTTCCAAAATGTATAACCGGAACCTCATAATACCCACATTTATCAGTAAACAGCTTGGCTGTATTGTGGGACGCATCCTCCGCTAAGATCACCAGCCTGGCTGAGCCATTTTTGACTGCCTCTAAAGTCTGCACCTCCCCGCTGACCAGGTTGTGCCCCCTCATGGCAATTCCCAGAAGCGAAAAAATTTTATTCTGCCTCAAGATGATTCCATTCCTCCTCCAAGGTATCATAAACTTCCTTCGGAATACTCATTTTGAAAGACCGCTCCAACCCTTTATTCTTCCGGGCCTTCTGCAGACATTCCCTGCTCCTGCATATATATGCGCCTCTTCCGTTCTTCTTTCCTGTCGCGTCCAGACAGATCTGATCCTCTGCCGTCTTCAGGACTCTTATCATATCCCGTTTCCCCTTCATTTCACCGCAGCCCACACACTGCCGCAAAGGCATCTTTTTCGCCATATATCCTTTTACCCTTCGTCGGATCCGGCGTATCCGTCTGGCTCATCTGCCTCCGCATACCCGCCTTCCGCGCCTTCCTCCGGATATTCACCGTTCTCCGGGTACTCATCATTTTCCGGGTATCCGCTATCTTCCTGATACCCGCCGTCTGCAGGATACTCACCGTCCCCGGAATAGCCCTCGCTCTCAGCATACCCTTCTTCTCCATACTCTTCCTCGTCCAAGTAATCCTCATAACGGAAGCCAGGTGCATCTTTGGCCTGAGTCTCAGATTTAATGTCGATCTTGTAACCGGTAAGTCTTGCCGCAAGCCTCGCATTCTGCCCTTCTTTACCGATGGCAAGCGAGAGCTGGTAATCCGGAACCACCACCTTTGCCGTCTTCTCGTCAGGATCCGCAAACACCGCCACAATCTTCGCCGGCGACAGTGCATTCTGGATCAGCAGTCCGGGATTTTCATCCCAATTTACAATGTCGATCTTCTCACCCCGCAGCTCCTCCACGATGGCGTTGACCCTGGCGCCGTTCATACCCACACAGGCTCCCACCGCATCCACATTGGGATTGTTGCTCCACACGGCGATCTTTGTCCGGCTGCCTGCCTCACGGGCAATGCTTCTGATCTCAACGGTTCCGTCCTTGATCTCCGTGACCTCGGACTCAAACAGCCTCTTTACCAGTTCAGGATGTGTACGGCTCACATTGATACGAGGCCCCTTGGGCGTATTCTTCACCTCCAGGATATAAACCTTAATCCTCTCGGTAGGCCTGAAGACTTCACCCTTTACCATCTCACTCTCCGTCAGCATGGCGTCAGCCTTGCCCAGATTTATGCTGATGTTTCTTCCTATATAACGCTGTACAACGCCGGTGACCACATCCTTTTCCTTCTCATAATACTGATTATAGATGGCGCTTCTCTCTTCCTCCCTGATCTTCTGAAGGATCACGTTTTTTGCATTCTGAGTGGCGATCCGTCCAAATTCCCTGGACTTGATTTCCACATGAAGCATATCGCCTACTTTCGCCTTGGCGGAAAGCTCCCTGGCAGCGTCAAGAGCTATCTGCAGACAGTTATCCTCCACATCTTCCGCGGACTCCACAACCTCCTTCTCGGCATACACCAGAAAATCACATGTTTCCCTGTCTATCTCCACATGCACATTGTCCGCTTTTCCGAAGTGGTTCCTGCAGGCGGTAAGCAGAGAGTTCTCGATCGCCTCAAACAGCGTCTCCTTGCTGATCTCCTTCTCCTTCTCCAGAATATCAAGTGCCTCCATCAATTCAGTGTTCATTTCTTTTCCTTTTCCTCCATTCCGGCCCATAAAAACTGCCTATGTCTTATACTGATATTTTCACAACCGCGCCGATAAAAAGCGGTTAATTTTCCGTATTACAGGTTCAATGCCAGCCTCACCAGCGCAATGTCCTGCCGTTTAAACGTGATCGGCGTAGCTCCCTCCCTGACAGTCAGCGTCTCTTTGTCAAAGCTCTCCAGAATTCCCGCAAATTCCTTACGTTTTTCCAGAGGTTTAAAAAGTTTGATCTCTACCTCTTCCCCAATGCTTGCCTGCAGGTGCTTATCCTTTTTCAACGTCCTGCCAAGGCCCGGACTGCTGACCTCTAAGATATATGCCTCCGGGATAAAATCCGCTTCATCCAGCCTGTCGGAAAGCGCCCTGCTCACATTCTCACAATCCTGAATGTTCACTCCCCCGGACTTGTCAATATATGCCCTGAGATAATAATCGCTGCCTTCCTTCACATATTCCACATCATAGACGGAAACGCCGTTCGCTTCCGCTATAGGTAAGAGCAGCTTTTCCGTTTTCGATTCATAGTCTTCCTTTTTGGACATTTTAATCCTCCATGTCAGAGCAGTTTACTGCGATGACACGCGTCGGAAATATCAAATTTCCGACTGCGGTCAAGGCATATTTGAGACTCTGACTCAAATTGCCGCTTAAAAATCAGTGCATCAGCATGATTTTTCAATCTACCTCTCATTCCGAAGCATCTTATACCTTCTGTTTTGGCTCCAACATGCAAGTAAGAGTGGCTTGCACCACTCTTACCCTAGTAATCATCATCACTTACAAATAGAGTATAGTCCTGAATCGTGAAGATGTCAACATATTTTTGGATGTTTACCGAGAATATGACAGCCTAAATATAACCCCGCCATTTACGCAGCATATCTCTTCAATCCCGAAAATCCTCCGCCGCTTGCCGTATTTCGCTGTTTTCAGAATTTTCACCCAAAGCCAGCACGGATTCCTTCAGATCCGGCACTGCCAATATAATCAGTTCCAGAAATCTCCGGTATTCCCACTCATCAGACAAATCAAGGCACCTTTCCGCGGTCTCTATAATATGAAGTTTCAGCCAACTGTAATTGATCTCCAATATCTTATTACGGCCCAGAATAATATTTGCTTCATTCTGCGCCTGGCACGCCAACAGTAAAAGTGTTTTCAGCACCGAAGCAGCTGTTTCTTCAGGATATTTATCAAGCTCCTTTATATCATCGTACCGAAAACCCGGTAGCTTATTTAATTTTCGGCATAAATGTTCTTCATACACATTCATGATTTTCTCCATTTCTGCAAACTTCCTTTCATGCCGCCTCCGACGGCACAAACGCTTTCATCTCCGCAGCTTCCCTCATCGGCTGCCCCGCATTTTACCGGGCTGCCTCTCTTTACCGACGTTTATTTCCTGCATGAGTCCAGCCTAACCCCAAAAACAAGCGATTAAATTCATTAAACAGCATTTTTATGACCGGAAATATCGTATGATGCCCCGGACCATGAGACGAATCCGAATTGACATCACGGCCATCCGCAACAACACCCAGCCCTGCCGGAAGCCTCACTCCCGCATTCAATCTATGATAGTGTCCGGACAAAGACGTGCTTTCGGCATCCGCAAAGGTTGACGCTCCTTGCGGAAGAGGTGGTCCTTCCGGCCCAACCTCTTCTTCATCAGACTTAATGCCAAAATCACTGCATCTCGCCGATCTGGGCCCTCCGGCATTGCCAAACGCATACAGATTTCTCGGAACTGTCGAATATTGTCCTTCCATCTCTGCTTCCTCTTCCTGTGTCAGGGCAGCTTTCGCCGCAGCCCCAGGCTCCTGTTCCGGGACAGGCGGAGCTGGCCTCAAAGCGGGGACCTGCCCCCCACCGTCGCCCTGTCCGCCCAGCATCATCTGCACCGTCCCGCCCCCAGACTTAAAAACTCCCTGAGCCGGCTGGCCGGCCCCCGCGTCCGCGGCCTGCTCCAGCCTGGGATCACGGTTGACGGGAATACCGTTTATATACCCGTCCGCCCTAACCAGTCCTCTCTTTTGCTGGACAACATGCCCCAGCTCATGCTCCAGATGCCGCTCCTGGCCGGGGCCGATGTACACCTGGCTCCCCTGGGTATAAGCATACGCCCCCAGCTGAGCGGGCCTGGACGAATTATAATGGACCCTGACGTCCTCAAAGGACAGTCCTGAAGCCGCTTCAAACTTGGCTTGAACCGCTTTCGGAATCCCTGTGCGGCCTGAGGGAACCTTCACTGACTCAGACGGCCTCTTTTCACTCCTTTTAACAGATACCATACTCCTTCCCTTCCGCCGCGGCTGCGGCAATGTGTACCTTCTGCCGTATCTTCCCGTCCTATACGGCATTGTGTACCTTTCCGCAGGCATCTGTCTTCTTCATCATAACATGATCCTGTGGAAAGTCAACGACCCCAAGGCAAACAAGTTCACCTGAGAAAAACACCCGTTTTTGCTGCTATGCTGACTTTTCTCACCCTAACCCCCTCAGCGCTGTTTCATCCTTTCCGGCTTCCAGCTCCAGCGCCTTTTTGATATGCACCCTTGTAATGCTTCCGCTCTCCCCGCATCCTGCCAGCAGCCCCGCCACCTGGGCTGCAGCCTTGATCCTGGCCGGACTCAGCTCCACCGCCCGCGCAAGCCCTGCAGCGGAAACATCCTCCGACAAAGGCGGTCCATTTTCAAGAGCCTTTTCCCACATCCGTTCCCTGTCCTCCCTGTCCAGATTGTGAAAGCGAATCACAAACCGGATTCTTCGGACAAAAGCATCGTCAAAATGATCCAGCAGATTCGTGGCCAGAATCACAATCCCTTTATATTCTTCTATCCGCTGAAGCAAGTAGGCTGTGGATACATTTGCATACCTGTCATGTGCATCCTGAATGCCTGTGCGCTTTCCAAACAAAGCGTCGGCTTCGTCGAAAAACAGCAGGCACCTGCCCCGCTTTGCCACCCGAAAAATTTCATCCAGGTGCTTTTCTGTCTCTCCGATATATTTGTCAAACACTTGAGACAAATCCACCTTAAAAACAGGAATCCCCAGCTCGCCGGCCAGGGCTGAGGCCGCCATCGTCTTTCCCGTGCCGGAGCTGCCGTGAAATAACAGATGTAATCCCTGCTCTCCACCCCATCTTTCTGCCAGTCTCATAACTGTTTCCAGCTGCTCCCTGCATTCTTTGGGCAGCACAATTTCCTTTAAGGTACACCTGCTCTCCAGAATCCTTCCCATTCCGGAATTCATTGTATGTTCCTTTAAGCCCGCTTCCCAAGGTGCCTTCTCCCCTAAAGTCAAGCCTGCTTCCTCTGCCATAAGCACCACCGCCTTCTGCTTTCTTTCCAGCTCCCCTATAGTAAGGCGGTAACGCCCCAACAGCTCATCCTGCCAGTATCTGCGTTCCCCGGCCCCAATCCGGCTGTCCAGCACAAGCCGGACTTCTTCCTCCGACAATGCCTGACGCAAATTCATCCGCACATCGCAAAGCCCCCCTGCCTCTTCCGCCTCCGCCCTGTTCTCGGTTAAAAAAACTACTCTGCATTCCGGAAAACCTTCATTCAAAAACAGTTCGGCCGCAGGACCGACATCCGCCGCATCTCCCGGCTCCAAAACCAATATCGGCAGGAACAGCCTTCCGATCAGGCGGAGGGTCTGCATCAGCTCCCGCCTTTTAACCGCCTCTTCCTTTAAAAGTTTTCCGACCTTTACGAAAACGGCAATACTCCCCGTCTCCCCGCAGACCCGTTTCATAAGTGTATGCTTTCCTGTGCCCCGGTCTCCGTTCAGCAGAATCCTGACCGGCTCTGCCATGGAAAAACAGACACACAGCCTGTTATATTCTCCTTCATGAAGAGCCAACGACGCTCGTCCTCCCGGCAGCAATGTCTCATCCGGAAGAAAGCACTTGAACGGCTCTTCCTCCGGCGGTATTCCGTCCAGCAGGAAGCGGAAGGCCCCAGCTTCCAGGAGCAGGGGCGCGGAAAGCAGTCCTGTCTGCTCCGCTTCCGGAATCCGCAAAATCTCTCCCAGCACGCCTTCCCTTCTGCAAAGCTCTCCGATCAGTGCAAAATCCACCGGCAGCACGGCGGAAAGCAGGTGAAGCCCATACTGCAGGTCCGGCTGCTTTCCCCGGCTCTTCTCCCCGAAATCCAGGCAGAGCCCTCCCTCCACCTCTAAACAGAAGGCCAGCATGACCAGCCAGTATTCCGTCTCTGTCAGGTCGTACCTCTCCCGCAGACAGACTGCCGGAAGAAAGATACAGGTCAACGCCTCCCTGCCTCCAATGCGATTTTTTTCCCTGGAAAAAAAAAGCTTCCTTTCCTCTTCCCCAGCCTGCTGCAGCTTAAGAAACACACGGATATAATCCTGAATCTGTTCCTCTATGGAGCCGTAACCCTCTCTCACAGAAGCCCCCTCCGTAAAACCGGCACATCTCTGAACATAATCGTCCTCCACGCAATTCCTCCTGCAATAGTCCCCTTTTTCCATACTCCCCCGGCATGCCGGCACAAACAATTCGTGAAAAATTGTTTCGCCTTTCACAGCAGTACCAATCCGTCTATCTTCACTCCCCCCGGCGTCAGCTCCGATTCGTATTCCGCTAAAACTGCATTCTTATCCAGAAAGAAAAGCCCGTCAAGCCTGTCCGTCCTGTCAAGGATCACAAATCGGACATCCATACCGATGGGAATATTCCTGCGCATCCAGTCTAGACGCTTTTCTTTTCCGCTGCCCGGTCTTTTCTCCACCAGAACCGTAGCCCTTCGGTTTTCCGTCTCTTCCACAAAAAATACATGTTCCCCGGTCAAAATCTCCGTAAGACGGATATAATAAGCGCATGTACCCTTTCTGGCGATAAAAGAAAAGCCCGTCTCTAATAGCATCCTTAAGGTTTCCTCATCCAACAGGGGAACCAGCTCTCCCCAGCCCATCCAGCCTGCCAGCATTTCTGCCTGCCTTTTCCCGCAGTTTGCGGGATCCAGCTTTTCTCCCAGGGTGTCGATCTCTTTTTCCAGCTCCAGATAAATGCTCTGCTGTACCGCCAGAAAACGCTCAAGCTCTTCATTTCCCCGATATATCTCCGGCAGATACCCGGTAAAACTTTCCTTGGGAAAGGACAGGGAATATCCTCTGAAGATCCTGTTCCCGCTCCATCCCCCCGGATAAATTACCAGCGCCAGCCTTGCATACCGGCCGCAGCCATTCTCCCTGCCATACAGCAGCATTTCTCGATAATTTGAGCGGTACTGCGCGCGGACACTTATCACTTCATACTGTTCCTTTACAGTACCCTTCCTGTCAACCCTCTCTCCTTCCTCCCTTTCGTCGAACACCCATACAAAGGACTCTATGGCTGCATTTTTTTCAATATCCAGCACAAGGCGGTCCCACTGTGTTCCCTTTTCTCCGCTGTCGTAAATACGGCTGACAAAATATCCCTGCCCTTCCCGCCCCTTCAGGTAAAGTTCTCCTTCTTTTCCGCACAGCAGCCCTTCATATGCGCCGCACTGATGCAGATACTTACCGGAAAGACACTGACTCCTCATACTTACCTCCATCATTTAAAGACATTCCACCCTCAGCCTTATCCCTGCAGGCCGGTACTGCTCAAGGTATCTTTCGGCCATGGTCCTGTATTGCTGCCTGCAGTCCCCGTTTCCCAGCGTGGGCTTTGGTTCTATCGTCACCACCAGCATCCCCTCCTGCCATCTTGCTTTTGCACTTTTCACCAAAAGACCAGGAACTTCCCCTGCCAGCCTCTCCGCGTCCTCACATGTGACAATCCGTTTCAGCCTCTGAAGCTCATCCGCTGCCTCCGCAAACTGCACGGAAGGCTCCCGGCGCGCTCTGCCGCCTTTTCCTGGCATAGGATTGCTGCAGGTGATTCCGTGAAACAATTCCGGCCTCTCCAAACATCTGATTCTGTCGATGGACACATTACCCTTTTCCCCCTGAAAAAGGGCAAGACTTGTCAGCAAAAGCCCTTTTTGGGAAGCAGGCGGGATGTCGCCGTGCCTGCCGTCACCCAGCACGATGCAGTCCTCCCCGTCCCGCCAATGCCAGGCGTTTTCCAGACGTACCTCCTCCGGATCCACCCTTATATAATCCCGATACAAACCCTCATCCCCCATGGGCAGCATCAGCTCCACCGAATCCCGCATAATATTTTCCCAGGGAAGCGGAATCCGCTGCCCGGTAACACCGGTAACCGCACACGGCCCGTATTCTTCTTCAAAGCCTTCCCTGCAGCATACGAACTTTACTTCAGCCTCGCCCTTAAAATACACATACCTTTTCTGTCTTCCGGGACTGATGGGCGGCCCAATCCCGCAATCCCCTGTAATCTCTCTCCACAGCTCTTTTTTCTGTCTGGCGAATACCCTGATCAGACCGGTCTTTCCCAGCCAGCTCTGCATTTCAATCTTTGGGCAGGACCTGGAAAATACTCCGTATTCCTGACAGCAGCAGGTATCTCTCTGCATTACCTGCACCACATTCAGGCTGACTTTATATAGCACGGGCATTTCATCAAACGTGCCCTCCAGCACCCGGCACCTAATCTCATAACCCCTCCCCTCCCGGACTCTCATGGACGCGTCTGTCAACAGACACACACAACCGCTGTAAAGCAGGCCCAGAGTATCATCCCGCAGGACCCTCGCCTCCCTCCATCCTTCCTCCGTCCAGTACTCCCATCCAAGTCGCACCAAAGGGAAAAAATCCTGCCCCGGCGGATTGCGCTGCCCGGTTTCATCCAACAGCACAAAAAAAGATAGCCTATGGCCTGCCCTTAAGGGTCTCTTCAGCAAAAAGGAAAACAGCACCTCCGCCTTTTTCAATTCAAACCGGCTCTTGCGGGAAAGAAGCATGTCTAATACCCGGCTGCCGTCTCCCCGGAAAAAACCGCAGATACGGTTGGCTGTCAGCCCTATTTCCTCCGTGGTCTCAAACACCATCGTATCCGCCAATACTCTGGTGCCGGCCGGAAGAATGCAGTCCTGCCTTATATCCTTGAACTGGACCCATACCCCGGCGCATCTGCCATTGTCCGGCCGAATCCCCAGCAGCTTCAAATATCCCCTGTAATGGCTCTCCTGTATCTGATCCAGATAAAAGCTCTGCATATCGCAAAGGACCGCCCACATTTCCATCAATGTGATGCCCGGATCGGAAATATCTCTATGGCTCCACCAGTCCCCTCGACCCTTCAAACTTGCAAGAGCCCTTTCCCATATTGCATCATAGCTGCTGTCATCCAGCATTATCGGTTTCATCTCTCCCATTTTCAGCCTCTCACTCCGCCAAAACGCACCTGACACCGGCCTCCTTCAGCCAAAAGGGGCCCTGCTGCCAAAGCGCTGCCTTAAGCCAACCGCCAATCTCCGGCAGCCGGTCTTCCTCCGCTTCCCCACAAGCCCTCTCTGCATCCCCGAAGACTTTTTCCAGCGTTACCAAAAGCTCCGCCGCTCCGGAATCAAAAGTGCAGTCCGCCACCCTGTAATAGGGATACCTCTCCTGTATCAGGAGTTCCATATCCGCCGTGGTCATCATCCTTCCGAAATGAGAAAAATAATTCTCCGCCGCGGCCCATTGATTCCTGACAGGCGCTCCCGCCTTGTCATATCTGGCGCCTGTAACGGATACACCGTTGAACACCCCCATCCTTTCCGTCTCCAGATAAACCAAAGTTTTCTCCGGAATCTGCCGGGGATCCGTCTCGTCTTTTCCCCCCGGTTCCTGCCTTAATTCCACATAATTAGGCAGAAATGTCTCAATCTCCCCGTCCATGGGCGTCGCCTCCACCCAAAAGGCCTTTTTCCCGTAATACTCGCAATACCCTAAAATCTGCTCCGATGCAAACTTTCTGCTGCCCCGGCCAAGATACCAGCAATTATCCGGATTTATCTCTCGGTCAAAACCAAAGTACACCTTTTCCACCGCAGCCTCAAAAGCCGTTGGCATATCCAGGCCCTTCCCCTTGAACATACGCTCTTCCTTCCGCATACAGATCCCTTCCAGCACGGGAATCCGCTTGCGGTAATAGGGGGCGTATGCTCCCTGAATCCTGTTGATCCGCAGTCTAAGATATAAATGTTCCTCCCCCTCCACAAAGCAGGGCGCCAAATCCCTTGGAACAGAAAAACAGTGCCGCCTTTCCCCCGGCTCTTCCGGACGGCATCCTGTTTTCCAAGATTCACTGCCCGGCAGGGGATGCCAGAACCTTCCGTTAAAATATTCCCAGCAGGTTTCCTCTGCCTGCCATTCCCTGATCTGATCCCTTCTTTTCAGCCAGGGATATTTTTTATACAGCTTCCTATACTCCTTTGATTCCGGCTCCGGAAGTTTTTCCTCCGTTTCATACCTTTCCATAAACCGTAGGATAAACTTCCCTCCCCCCACCGCCCTGTCGCAGGCCAGATAAAAGCAGGCGCCTTCTTCCGGATTTCCTCCAAAGGGCAGGATACCGCCGCTGCCGCAGACCCCGTTATCCGTCAGGCAAAGTGTCGGCTCTACGTCTGCTGCCGCCTCTTTTAGGATCAATCCCCCTGTCAACGCTTTCAGCCACTTATCAGGCAGTTCATCCCCCATGGTCAATTCCAGCTTAAGCTCATAGACGTTTGCCTCCAAATTTGCCGTAAATTCCGGGCATTCGCCGCTTAACGAAAATCCCTGGGACGACTGCTTCCACACCGCCGGATATACATGCCGCCCGTCACTGACGGACCATCTGCCCGGCAGAGCCAACCCTGAATCCGGCTCTTCCTGAAACTCAGCGGTAAAGGAAAAACTGCCATGACCACCCCATGCTCCTGAAAAACACCATCGAAAGACCGGGTACGCCAGCAGCCTGTCTTCCGACGGTAAAAAGCTGACCGGAAAGTCATCCTCGCCGCCGCAGCACAGCCACGCCCATAGCCCGCTTCGGCGGATAATCCAGCTAAGCCTGGCCGCCGTAAGCCTCACGGGAGACACCGTGCGAAATCCGATCAGCATCCCCTGCTCCGTCACAGTGTACGCACGGGTATCGGACGCAATCCACTGCCCGTCACCGCTCTCTCCCGCCCTGACAGACAAAGCCGTTTCCAGCCTTCTCGGATCTTCCTCACGCTTCGGTACAATTTTCAGGAACTCCTGCTCCTGCTTTTCCCAGATTCGTCCCAAGCGTCTTTTGTTTTCCAGCTCCATCTCCAGAAAAATATCTGTAAGAATACTTCCGGCCTCTTCGCTTTCCGGCAGATACTCCCAGCCTGTATTGTAGGAGAGCGCCAATTTTTTTACCTTTGTGTACCAAATTTTACGTTGCTCTGCCATCATCCGTTCTCCACCGTCATTTTCCCTTCACAGCTATTTTCATTTCACTTTCTTTTTTCCTTTACGCAGTCAGTGTCAGCTCCACCAGGTCCCCCTCCCCCGATGCCGCAATGCGGTATTTTACCCTTACCTGCAGTTTTCCCTGGCCGGACTTATCCCTATCAGTATCCACTTCTATGTCCTGTATCCGCTTTTCCCACATATACAGAGAATGTCGAACCTCCCGTCTGATCATTTCCTCCGTCTGGCTGTCCATGGCTTCAAAAAGAAACTGATGCAGCTTTGTTCCAAACGTGGGATGCAGCAGTCGCTCCCCCGGCTCCGTCCGCAGTATGATCTCCACGGACTGCCTTATGTTTTCCTTCATTCCGCTGATTTCCACTCTTCCGTGGCTTTGTGAAATCGAAAAAGGAAACCCCCAGCCTGTCTCCATATATTATGCCTCCACATGCTCTGCCCCGGCTATAAACCCTTTAACGGCGGCGGCTTAGTGCTTAATTTAGATGGATCATTGCTCCCGACAGCTTCAACTGCCCCTTACTCTCAACCTTGACCTGGCCTTTGCCTGACAAAGTTACGCTGCCGGCCCCTGCCAGCCCTAGCTCCTGTCCTTTAATTTGAACGGATGACTTTCCCTTCATCTCCACCTTTGCTGCCTCCAGGGTAAGCTGCTTACACTGCAAAACCATGGTACCGTCCTTCTTCAGCTCCAAACTGCTCTCGCCGCATTCCAGGCGGATACTCTGCTCTGATGTGACCAGCGTCTTGCCCTCCCCGCCATCCAAAAGCACTCGATTCTTTTTTCCCTTATCTCCATAGCTGATCTGCCGGTTTTCCTCATCCAGCACCCATTCCATTTTCTCCGGTCCGGAAATCTCTATTTTTTCCTTGCCCTGATCTCCTGACAGAGCAATCCTGCTTCCGTTTTTCAGCTTCCATTCCTTCTTTAAATTCTTCTCGTCAAATACATCCTTTACAAATTGACTGCTCTCCGGAAAGCGGCAGCCCGTGACCACCGGATGCCGGAAATCTCCGCCCAGAAAAGTCAGCCTCACCACATCCCCTTCTTCCGGCAGAAAAAACGCTCCGTAACCGCCTCCCCCATAGCAGGTCAGTACGGGAACATCGTCAAAGGTATCCATATTGTCCTGCATGTTCTTTACCTGCACCCGCACACTGCCCTTGGACGTATTTTTCGAGGGACCTAATACGATCCCCCAAACATCGTAAGTGGGCTGCATTCCCTCTCTGCAGGTCTCTTGCTCATCCATATAATCAAAAATCATTTTTCCCTCATTTCTCGTATTCCGCCTATACTTCCAGATCCGCCGGCGCAGCCGGTACAAACAATACGTGAAATATGATGACACCTTAGAAAATCTTTTCGCCTTTCACACTTTTCCTCGAACTACGCTCCTGTATCCCTGCCAGTCCAGCCGGTGACAGACTTCCTCCACATATATGGTCCCTGACAGGCTGGACACGTTTTCATTGGTAATTTCCACATGGATGCCTGGCTGCAGCTCCGGAATTCCCAGACACAATGCCTCCAATCGACAGCATTGCGCCTTTGCCCGCTCCATGGCAGCCAGCGCCGCCGCTGCCGCCTGTTCCGACGTTTCAAGCTCCGGGTCCCAGATCTTCATGGACAATCCCCGCAGGGTCTGCCCCATTTTATGCGTAAAAGCCTGACCGCCGCCTGTCCATTCAGCATTTCCTCTGATTGCTTCATCCTGCCGGTTGTATCCGTATACTGATAAGCTGCCCGTCAGTCCCGTCATGGAAACAATAGCCTGTACTGCCATCAGTCCGTATTCGTTTGTCAGCTCCACCGTGTCTCCGCTTCCTTCCCCGGCCTGCTTAAATGTCATCACTCCCCTGCCGCAGTAAAACTCATAGTTCAGATACTCGGCCAGACTACACAGCCAGTCATAATGGGTATTCCCCTTAATAACACAGTTTACGTTCAGCTTGTCCGGCAAACGAGAAACCTCTTTATCCTGAACAAGGAACTCATATCCCCTGTCCCCTAAAATATCCTCCAGCAACTGCTGTGCTTTTTTCGCACCAGATATTTGAAAGACATTACTCTTTTTCATCAATCCCTTCACATCCAGACAAATCAATGTATACTCCACATACCCCTCCATCAGGTCGCATACTTCTACCTGATGGAGATAGCCCAGAAAAATCCGGCTTTTTACTTTATCATAGCCCGCGCTGATTTCCATTTTCTGGCCTGCATTGAAGTAACTCTCCAGCGTACTCCGGCTGTCCTCCGGAAGTTTATCTGCCCTGTACACCAACACTGCCATATCCGGCTCCTTCCGGACAGAAGCATTTACCTCTGCGCTTTCCAGGTGCCAGAATTCATTTTCGGGGATCTCCCTGCCTGCAGCCGCCACTGCGATCACGGGATACATAAAATCCTTATATTTATCCGCAAGGGCTTTCCCTCTGATCCTTCCCACTGCCTTTTTCTGCCTTTCTCACGCTCTGCTCTATTTCGCAGCCGCCTATTCGCTTTGTCTATTCTATTCTGGGATTATCCTTTCCAACATATCTGCGCCTCCACTGGGAAGGGTCCTCACCCACCAGTGTATTGATCTCATTCCTGCCAAAGTCTGCATCCCTTCCGGTCTCTTCCCCCCGGATCAAATCATAAGTCTGATCTCCCACGTAATCCCCTCTGATGGAGATGTCCACCTGTGCCCGTACGGGCTTACCGTCAGGTGCAAACACGGTATAGCGTACGCTCATGCCGGTAAGCAGACCGGCCACGGCAATGGAACCCCAGAAAAAATAAATCTGCTCTACATTACGGCTGTTATCTGTGCTTCTGTTTCGGAAGGGATATAACTGCCCCACATATTTCCGCACATCCTCATAAGTGTCCTGATTCATCTTTTCCAGCGTATTGAAAAAGAGAGAGACGGAAAGGGTCATCTGATTCTTTTTGCTCCATGCCCCAGAGGTTTGCAAGGGATGCTGAATGCCCACCCTGCTGCCCCGCAGCAGCTTTTTCTTCTCCTGTTCCTGATCCTCCTGCTCCTGGTCCACTGCGCCGATTGCTTCTTCTATGGATAACTCCGTGGGATTAAACTGCACATAAAACTTTTTACCAAGCTCCGGTCTGCCGTTGCGGAACGGGCAGATATAAGCCTTCTGATAAACTGCCATCCCTGCTCCTTCCCGCTGCAGCTTCCAGCAGCAAATTGCCGATGGAATAATACGCTACAGCTTCCTGATACGCTCCAGCCGGATTCGCTTTTCCACCTGACTGCAGACCTGCTCCGCCACTGCCTGCAGAAGCTGGCCCTGTCCTAGAACACTTTCCAGCTGTCTAGCTGCCATGGAAGGACGGGATCTGTAATAGTCCCTCTCTTCCTTCCACTGTTTCTTAACCGCCTCCCGCACGAAGGGCAGCAGAGACTCCTTCAGCCGCTCTCGCTCACGGCTGAAATCCGGCATCTCCTGCCTGTCACCCCTGCGTCCGCCGAAACCGGCGTACTCCCTGCATTTACTTTCCTCATCGGCCCGAACGGGCATCACCTGCGTTTTCATCTGTTTCCGTCTCCCCTCACTTCAACACCTCAAAATCCTCATAGCACACCTCAAAGCAGTCGATCAGCAGAATATTCTGCTCTGCGCTGAGCTCACCCACCTCCCAGCGCTTCACCAGCAGCCCCATAAACAAATATTTTTTAACGGGGGAGCCCAGTCCGTCCAGTACCATCAAATTCAAATTTCCCTCCAGCCGCTCACCCACCGTGCAAAAGGGATGGCTCACGCCGCCATAGGCGCCCCGCTCCATGCGCAGGACCCGCTCTGCGCTGCAGCACTTGGGAAACACATGCACCATGGTGTTCAGGCCGCCTTCCCGGTAGACCTCTGTCTCGATTTCCCGGCTGATGCCCGTAACCTTCTGGAATCCCAGGACCAGCTCGTTTAAAAATACGTTAAAGCGATAGCCGGGCAGCGGGTCTGCAAGGGGTAATGACAACTGTCCCATAAATTCCTCCTTATCCGTCACGGACGAAACAAATTTCTTTCTCCGTTCAGCTTCCTGTTGATCCGATTGATCTCTTCACAGTATCTGCGCCGTTCCGGCCGGGGCATCTTTAAGATTTCTTTCTCCGGCCAGTGAAAATAATATCCGATAAAGGAAATTTCCTGAAACAACTCTTCCCGGCCTGTGACCGTCATTCCCCTGAAGAAAAATTTAAGGTATCGGTAAACGTCTTTCCGCAGTGTGGACACTGCACCTTTATCACCGGTTCCTCCGTGCCGTTCACCGTCTCATACATATTCTGCAAAAAGGAAAAGTCCGCCGTAAACAGCCCCTCTATCACCTGCGGCGTAATCTCCAATAAGCCTTCTATTTTTAAAATCACCTTCGAAAGCAGCACCACCGAAAGATAGTCCGGGTTGTTCCTGACCTTTGGATCCCGCATGGCCTCAATCTCGTCCAAGGCCGTAGCCAGACGCATCCTTCCCTTCCTGCAGATCGTCCCCTCCGGCCCTATACAGCCTTTTGGCAGAGTAAAGTCATATTCCGTCTGTATCAGCATAGTTCCTCCCGTTATTTATCTCTGGTCACGCCCTCATGGGCCAGTACCAGAGTTTCCACCGCCACCTCATTGCTGGTGGCATTAAAATCCGTTGCCGTGTACTTGGTGGGCCAGGCAGAAATAACAGTCCATTTTGCAATCTCCTTCTGGGTATCGTCGTGCAGACTGATCACCACCGTCTTACGGTTAATGGTCCCGCCCTCCACCTCCTTCATCCAGTTATACAACTCCATGGAATCCGTCATGCCCCATTTCAGGGTAATGTTTTCATACTTGATCAGTCCCGGCTGCTTGCCCACCGTATTCACCGCAAAATTTCCTTCCCGGTATTCTATGGGATCAGAGCTGATGTCGGGAGCGCTTACCTCGGAAAAGCCGCCCACGGACGCTCCGTCGATAGATACATCATAGTTGTATTTTTTATAGGGATATACCATTGCCATTTATCTTTCCTCCTCACTGTGCGCTTTCCATTTTCTGAGTGATGCGGAAAATAACAAATTCCGCAGGTCTTACCGGAGCCACTCCGATGACGCAGATCAGTCTTCCGTTCAAAATATCATCTTCGGTCATGGTGCTTTTTCCAATATTAATGTAAAACGCCTCATCCGCCGTAGAACCTGCCAGCGCGCCGTTTCTCCACTGGGTGGTCAGGAAAACCCTGATGGTTCCCTCCACCCTGGACCAAAGCATCTCATCGTTAGGCTCGAACACCGCCCAGTTGGTATTTGCCTTAATGGATTCCTCCAGGAAAATAAACAGCCTTCTGACATTCACATACTTCCAGTTGCCGTCGCTGGAGCAGGTCCTTGCGCCCCATACGCGGATCCCCTGTCCGGGAATATTCCTAATTAAGTTGATCCCCCTGGGATTCAGCTTCCCCTGCTCCGCTTCGTTATACTTGATGGAAAGACCCGTGCAGTTTCGCACCACCTCGTTGGCAGGCGCCTTGTGTACGCCTCTGGAATTGTCCGTTCTGGCATAAATTCCTGCCATAGAGCCTGACGGCGGCAAAAATACCTTCCTGTTGGCCAGGGGATCATAGCATTGCAGCCAGGGGTGATACATGGCGGCATAGCCTGAATCTATGTTCTCTTTAAATTCCTGCAGCTCGGCCACCTCCTTGCTGTCAAGAGGCATGTCCAGAATTGCAAAACGGCTGGCAAGGCCCTCACAATGACTGACCAGCGCGCTCTGTACGGATCCGTCCGTGATGCCGGGAATCGCCATGATGCTCACATCGGACAGGGTCTTAAACGCCGCCAGGCCCGTTCGCTGATCCGGAGAACCGTCCCGGCCAATATAAAGAGAAGCATCAAAAGCATCGGGGCTGATCAAACCGTCGCTTCCTCCCTCAAAGGCAATCTCCAGTGTGATTTCTTCCCCTCCGTCCCCTTCCAGCAGAGTTTTCAGCATACCCTCCGTCAGGTTTTCCATATCCGCAGCGGCAGTGACCAGCCGGGATTTTTTCAGGGCCTGCTCCACACTGTTATTGCGCTCAGGGTTAAAGGATACGCCTTCATACTGCTCCGCAGCCGTATCGTCCTGAAGGAGCATCCTCCATTCCATAAGATACAAAAAGCCTTCCGTATCCGCCGCAGCAGGCGGCGTACCCATCCATTTCAAGGTGATGCCGCCTCCTTCCGCCTTCTCCACAACGCTGTAAAAGGTCTTACGGCCATCAGCCTCCGTGTACTGGATACACAACAAATCCCCTGCCTCGTAGCCGTCAGGCGAGCTTATCCTGCAGATTTTATCCTCCCCTGCAGGCCAGCCGTCTATCTTCACCCTGTTTTTAAAGACCGGTGTCAGCCTTGCCCGGATATTGTTCCCCCAAGCACCGGGATTGGCGGCTGTCAGGGTTAAAAGAGCAGCTTCGCCTGCTTTCAATATTCCCTGAGCCGCAGCGGCTCCATTCTTTCCCTCTTCGGTATCGTCCTTTTCCCTGCAGACCCTCATCACATAACAGGTCGAGCCTCCGTTATTAAAAAACTGCTCCACCGCATAGGGCAGAAACCGCTGGTTTCCGTATGCCCGCTCCGATAAATATCCTCCGAACTGCCTTTGATAATCGGCCATGCTGGTAATCAATACCGGCAGCCCCTTTATGGGCCCCTTCTGAGCCATCCCCACAAAGCCTGCGGTGCTGCTTCCCACGCCTTCCATCGCCTTGATTCCGGAGTCAAATTCTTCCATGTATACACCGGGTGATAAATATTCTGCCATAATTCTCCTTTCCGCCGTCTAAGGCTGAAACAATTTTTAAAATAGCACTGTAGGCTGTACCGGAGCCGCCGCCTGGATGCTGCCTCCAAAAAGGCAGCTTAATTTTGAATCCATATTTAGCGCCTCCTGCCCCCTGACCTTTACCTTACTGCAGGATCCCGTCCAATCCTCTGCCGTACAGGGGATGCAGGGCATGGGCGTCAGTACACCCAATGCGGCGGCAGTAGCCGCTGCCACCATGGGATTTGCCGGGTTGGAGCACATACCGAAGGGCAGGATGTTTAAAAACGGAATATGATCTGTCTTTACCGCCACGGGAAGCATGGCGTTTACCTTTTTATCAGGCAGTACCATGATCGGTGTTGGCACATTGCCAAATCCGCATTTTAACAGAGTCCCCTGTACGATCACCGGTTTCATCCTTTTTCCTCCGCTCCACGCTTTTGTAAACCGTAATCCCGTTCTTTTACCCTGCTGACCTTCCTGGTCCTGGCCGAAGCTACAAAAACAGGTGCCGCCCGCAGATACACCGCCGGCTGAAGGGGCTGGTTAAAGCTGCTCCACAGGCGGATCTTAAACTCTACGCTCTCCCGCAGGAAGGAAAATCCCACCTTTTCTCCGTCCTCTCTTACAAGGAACGGATTGTCATGCAGGGTGCGGACGATTTCGTTCAGTACTCCCTGCAGCTGCCCCCGCTGCAGGCCGCCAAAGCGGTGCTTCTCGTTGCAGAACAGCAGATAGGAAAGCTCCAGCGCCTTGGGCGGGAAACGCAGGATATTTTCCCCTGCCGGCACTGCCGCTGCAGCAACCAGTGAATAATCCTGTATATCATACAAATATACCCCCACCCTGTAATCCGCTTCCTCCCAGGGAGCCGTAAGCAGGATGCCATCCCTGTCACGCACATAACCGGGGCAGAGATTTTTTCTAAGAAGCTCCAACAGGCATTTCCCTGTCAGAAGGATCTCATCCTCCGAAACGCCGCCTTGAGAAAGGCTTATGTCGTTCCTGTCAGACTGACTGCTGTCCATGAAAACGCCACCTCCCTGCTTCGCTTTTTTCTGCGTCCCTTGGATAAAACCAGGGCAATCTGAAACGTTCCTGCCTCGATCTCCTGCCGCAGGGCCTGCTTCTGAATCTCCCATCCGCTGTACCATCCGTCCGCGAACAGCTCGTCCGCCCCGTGGACCGCCGCATGTCTGGTATTGTTTTTCTCCCAGTAAGCGTAACTGGGCTCTTCATAAATTCTTTCCAGCCACAGAAACACTTCTTCCCCCGGAAAACCGTGGGCAATCTCTTCCGAAAACAGTGTATCTCCTTTTCGATAATGTCTGGGAACAGGTATCACTGCCACGCCCCTGTGTGCTTCTCTTGCCCGTTGTACCTCACGTATCTGACATGTCTCTACCTGCTCCGCTTTCTCTTGGGGCCGGACGCCGCATTCATTGAGTCCGCCCTGGCCGCCTCCGCTCGCAGGGCCGGCCGCTTCCGTTCTGAAATTTCTTAAAAGTCCTCTCCAGCGGATGTCTATGATACCGTTCTCTTCCGCCGCCCGGCGAATGGCTTCCGTTTCCGCCGTCTGTGCCACCCGTCTTCTAAACCCGCTTTCCACGGCATATACAAAAAATGAGCCTTTTTCTGCACCGACCCCGATCCTGGCCAGAGGCACCCAATCCTCCTGAGAAATCCTCTTCCGTGAATAATTGCTGCCTCCCGGCATATTTCCCGCTTCCGGAAATATGTCCTCTCCCCGGAAAGATTCCGTTTCCCGTGATAACCGCCTCCGCACCGCTTCCTCATAAGCATCCGCCGTCTCAATATAAACCTGACAGGCCTCGGCCACCACGGGCTCGGCTCCGCTCCTGTAAATTTCCAACCGGCTTAACTCCATGGCAATCATCTGTTTCCGGTATTCCTCCGTACAGATCTGCCATTCCTGATACAGGCTGCCAAGCAGGGAAGTCCGCTGCTCTTCCAGTACCTCAAGAGACTTTCCCGTCCCCAGGAAAAAAGCGCCCTGAAGCTTAGCCGTACAGCGCCAGCCGATGTTAACGCTGCTTCCCTTTAGCGCCCTGGCCTGAATGCGAATTTTAAAAATGCTGTCTGCGGGAACCACCTGGGGAATACAAAGTGAAAGCCTTACTTCTCCGTCCTCGTACAGAATCCTTTCCTCCGTGAGAGTAGATACCAGATCCCGCTCTGCCTTAAAAAGCTCCCAGTCCTCGTCGGAATATGCCGCCAGGCAATAGCTTTCCGCAATCTGCGCATCCTCATAGGTCTCCTGCTCGCAAAGCAGACTGCGCTCCCTGCCCGCCTGCTTTTCCTCATACCGCAGACCCAGAATAAACCCGCGAGAACTGTTCCCGACGGATTCCTGCTCCTGGAGTCCGGCCTTGCCTGTTATTCCCAGCTTTCCCCTGTCAATTTCCACATCCTCAGGCACCACGATCAACCTTCCCCTGCGGTCTATAGCGCTTCCCGCCGTAACATGCAGGGCCCCGCCTTCTCCCCCTTTGACCTCCAGTCCCTGAATGATGCCCCAGCCATGAAAGCTCCGGTTTAAAAATTCCAGCTTTGCGTTTCCGTACTCCTGTTCCCTCACAAAATCGCTTGCATGAAGCAGCTTCCCCGGATAATATCGGTTTTTGATAAACAGGTATCCGCCTCCGTCCTTCTGATTCTCCATACTTCCCCCATGATTCAAGCCATAAGCCAGCAAGCCGGCCTGTTCCTCTTGTGTTTATTTACGAAGCCGTCCGGTGAACTGCCGTGCATTCTCCCGTCTGACAATCAATTTTCTTCTCACATCTGTATACTTCTTTACGGGAATTTGCAAACGTTCTCCGTTAGACAGCTCCGCGTAACAGCGGTTAATCCTTTCCACATGCAGACTGTTGACGATAAAACTTTTATGGATTCGGACAAAAGTATCCGGCAGCCTGCTCTCGGTATTTAAAAGCGTGCCCGAAACCTCCACCGTTTCCTTCCCGGTATGCCAAAAAACCCGGTTATGGCCGGACTCCAAATATAAAACCTCTTCCTCTCCCAGGAAGTAGGTATGCTCCACAACATCAGTCAGGCGAAATACCTTTCCCGGTTCCTCTGATATATGGAGCAAAGTCAGCCGTGGACTTCCTCCCACATACTGCAACAGGCTGGAATACCGGCACAACACACTGGCTTTTTTGTCTTCTGCAGCGGAACGGACCAGTCGGTAACTTCCCACTACCGACGCGCCGTCCCGGCCGTTCAGGCAGACCCTGCTCCCCCGGTGCATAACGTGACTGGCTTCTCTTTCTCGAAGCTTGGGCACGATACATACCATATCCTCCGAGTAGTACTTCGCCTCTTTAAACCTGTCACCCCTATAGAAAAGACCGATCATGTATCTTACAACCGCGCATGCGTATCTTTCGTTCACACCCTGCTCCCTATACCACATTTGATTCCAGAGCTACTATACTCTGGCTTTAACGCCGTACTTTTTTTAATTATAATAATACAATGCGTTCTTTTCATGCGCAACTATATTGTCCAAAAAGCCATTTCAAAAGTCGAAAAAACCAATATATCGTCGTATTTTGTCGATGATAATCCGGTATATAAGCAGGTGCATACAAAAAATGCCGGGCTAAAGTCCAAACCCGGCATCCCATTAAATCAAAAATAAATTGTTTTCACGCGCGCAAAAACTGATGTAATACATTCATCAGCAGTTCAATATCCAGAGGCTTTGCAATATGGGCATTCATACCGCTTTTTAAGGCCGCCTCCTTGTCATCCTCCATAGCGTTGGCAGTCATGGCAATAATGGGAAGGGTTTTTACGTCTCTGCGCTGCATGGCCCGGATGGCTTTTGTCGCCTCATACCCGTTCATCACCGGCATCTGCACATCCATCAGCACAGCATCATAATAGCCTTCTTCCGATCTTTCCAGCATGGCTACCGCATCGGTTCCGTCCGGAGCGGATTCGATCATGAAACCCGCTTCCCCAAGAATTACCTCTGCGATCTCCCTGTTCAGCTCATTGTCCTCCACCAGCAGGAGACGTTTGCCGCTGTAATCCGCCTTTGTCCAAACCGAGCCCTCATCCGACTGCCTGTTTTCTCCGATATTATTGGCCGCAAGCAGCGCCGCCTTTAAATCGGACATAAAGAGGGGCTTCGCACAGAAAGCAGTAATTCCCGCCGCCATCGCTTCGTCTTCTATATCCGTCCAATCGTAGGCCGTGAGAATAATAATGGGCGCATCGGGCCCCACCATGCTGCGGATTCTTCTTGCCGTTTCGATTCCGCTTGTCTCAGGCATCTGCCAGTCGATGATGTAAGTATGATAAGGGTCCCCTTCTTCATAAGCGGCTTTCGCCCGGTAAGCCGCCTCCCTGCCGGAAGTAGTCCACTCGGAACGCATGCCGATACTCTTAAGCATTTTGCTGACACTGTCGCATACATTCAGATCATCATCCACTACCAGGGAACGCAGCCCCGCCAGTTCCCCAATCTGCTCCGCGGTCTTTTCCACATCCTGCAGCTGCAGGGGAAGCCTAACCGTAAAGGTACTTCCCTTCCCCACTTCACTTTCAACCGTGATTTCGCCTCCCATCATGTCAACAATGTTCTTGGTGATGGGCATACCGAGCCCGGCCCCCTGGATACCGCTCCTGGTGGCAGTGGATTCCCGCTCAAAGGGTTCAAAAATGTGCTTCACAAACTCCTGGGACATACCGATCCCGTTATCCTTGACAGTAAAAACGTAATCGCCCCAGCCATGTTTATAGGTAGTATGCTGAGTGATACGGAAAGATACCGTACCGCCTGCAGGAGTATACTTGACGGCATTTCCCATCAAATTAATAAAGATCTGATTCAATTTCAGCGGATCTGCGATCACGTCCTCATTGACTACTTCAAAGGTGTCGATGAACATTTCCATCTGTTTTGCTTTTACCTGAGGCTGGATAATATTTACCAGATTGTGCATCAGCTCCGGAATATTGCATTCCTGATTATGAATCTGCAGCTTACCGCTCTCGATACGGCTCATATCCAAAATATCATTAATCAGCCCCAGCAGATGATTGCTGGAAGAAAGGATCTTCTGCAGACAGTCTCTCACCTGATCCGTGCGATCCATATGGCTGGCAGCAATGGTAGCAAAGCCAATAATGGCATTCATCGGCGTACGTATATCATGGCTCATATTGGAAAGGAAAGTCGTCTTTGCCTGATTGGCATGCTGGGCCTGCATCAGAGCATCCTGCAGCGCCCTGGTCTGCTCCCGCTGCTTACTGACCTGCTCCGTAATATCCTTGGATACCACCATGGCGATCAGATCCCCGGTTTCTTCGTCACGAGTCATGATGAAGGACTGGCGCACACAAACCGGCTCCTTTCCCTCCATCTGGCCCCAATAATCAACGGTCACCTCCATGTCACCCTGCTCGTAACGCTCCTTCAGATGTTCCACGTTTACCTCTCTGGTATAATCCTCCAGCGATTCCTTTAAAACAAACTGCTTCCAATTTTCAAAGCATGCAGACGCCTCACAGGGGGCCGACAGCCCCGCCAGCTCCAGCAGTGAAGCCTTCTCTCCGTCATCCGTGCGGGTAATATCCTGCTCGATTCGGTCCTTTGTCAGATTGCACTCAAAGGAGCTGAAGGAGCTGGACATAATGGCAATCCTGTACTGCCTGTCCTTACGGTTCAGCACAGCCCTCTCCCGCTGCTCCTGCAGCTCTTTCAGCTTCAGCTCCGTGATATTCTGGCGGACATACAAAGCCCTGACGGGCACGCCGTCCTTACGCTCCAGGCACACCACAATCAGATGTTCCCAGTCTTCCTTCCCCTGACGGCAGACATGGCATTCGTGTACGTCGGAATCCTTCTCTGTCAAAGTCTTTTTCAATGTCTCTATCCGCGCAAATTCAGAAAATGCTTCTTTACCCTCATCTCCGATAATATCCTCCGCGTGGAGTTTAATAAATTCGCTGTATACACCTTCCATCGGAATGTTGGCATTCAGCGGCCCGATTCCCGCTATATAAGCATAATGGTTCTTCTCCAGATCCACCATAAGATAACGGGAGGAAAACATAATATTGACACCCCTCAGCACATCGCCGATGGTCTTGTTCTCCGTTTCCAGCTCCCTGCGCTGCTTCCCTGCGCTTATCACCAGAAATGCAATATAAATCATAAACAGAATCAGAAGACAGATCTCCAGCAGTACTCCTGCCCTGTTTGCCCTGTTTACCATTGTCTGCGTAACGTCTTTGGGAAACGCCTGTACCAGGACATAGGGATAATTCGGCAGGTGCATGATACAGAGATTGTCTGTCTCACAGCCTTCGTTGCATAACAGCGCCGCATCCCGACCCTCCGTGAATGCGCTCTGCGCACGCTTGGCGGTATCGGAATCAATCACTCCCGATTCCGTCAGGGAAACAAATAAATTGTCCCCGTAGGTGCCGCTGCCTGAATTGGCAATTACCATGCCGTCTTTTGTACAGAGGAACACCTCGGCAGGCTCACCGAAGTAGCTGGCCGCAAGCATATCCCGCAGGTAATCATCCGCAAAATAAAGTCCTAAAAATACTCCCACAGGCTCCTGACCATTATACGCCGGCGCAAAAAAAACCATCATGGGCTTTCCGGTAATCCTGGATTCCGCCACGGTTTCCAGCCCGCTCTCGCCCTGCATCCCGCGAATAAAAAAGTCCCGGTCCGAGCTGTCATTGGTCTCTCCCCCGGAGGCAAGATTCAGGCCGTTTTCGTCAATAAACTGAACGCTGTCAAAGGTGGTATTCCGCTCAATATTTTTTAACAGCCCTGCATCAATCTCTGAGATACCGCTGCCTGTACCGGCCAGATAAGCACTGTTTTGAATACGCTGCAGCGCATTATCAAATTCGCTCTCGATACTTTTCACCGTCTGCCTTGCGGCATCCTCCGCATACACTCTGTTCTGTTCCTGAATACGCGCCTTGTTCTGCGTTGTATAGAAATAGAACAAAACAAGTACGGCAATCAAGCATATAAGTGCATATATTACCGGCTGCCATATTTTCTTCTGCTGTTTCATCCGCCTCGGCGCAGGCTCTGTCCCCGCGTCATTCCCCCTTCTTTCATTACAGAAGAATTATAGCACATAATTTTGCTCTTGTAAAATGTCCATTAGGACAGTAGCTTACTCCCTGCTCACCTGATACAGGGAATAAAAATATCCTTTTTGCCCCATCAGCTCATCAAAGTTTCCCTTTTCCGCTACATGCCCGTTCCGCATCACCACAATATCGTCAAATCTGCTTAATGTTTTTTCTTCCAGCTTATGTGTCACCACCAGCCGTGTAATTCCGTCTATATCAAGGATGGCATTGGTCACACCCTCTGCCGTCTCCGTATCCAGGGCGGAAGTGGCCTCATCTGCCAATAACACCTGTGATTGTTTTAACAGGCTTCTGGCAATGGAGATCCGCTGCTTTTCGCCCCCTGACAGGTGGCACCCGCCTTCGCCGCAGGCATAATCCCAGCCCTTTTCTTCAATCAATTCCTTTAAACCTGCCCGCTCTGCTGCAGACTCCACGGCATCAGCCGGAAATTCCTTGAAGAGGCAGATATTTTGCCTGATCGTATCATCAAAGATAAAAACATTCTGCTGAATCACGGAAACCACATCAAAAATACTGTCTGTGTCCACATCCTTCAGCTCTTTCCCGCCCATGATAACTTTTCCCTCATAGCCATCAAAATGTCCCTGTAGCAGATTCAGCAGCGTGGACTTTCCTGAGCCGGAAGCCCCTACGATAGCGTAACTCTTCCCCGCTTCAAACTTCAGTCCCACATCCTTAAGTACGTCCTTTCCCTCTTCATAGGAGAAGTTTACCTGCTCAAAGCGGATTCCGTCTCCCACACCGTCCATACGCTCCGTTTTCTTTTCGCCCTCATCCTCCGCCAGCTCTGCCAGCTTCTCCATCAGCTTCACCGCCGACTTCCTGTCGGCCAGAAGCACGGGCAGCTGATTAATGGGACCCAGAATATAGTTCATCAACTGTACAAAGGCTACCACCACGCCTGCCGTAACCTGACCCTGAATGGCAAGATAGGCCCCTAAAAGGAACACACCGATCTGCACGGAGGCTCCCGCCACGCTGGAGATGATCTTAATCAGCTCTGCCGTCTTCCGCCGCCTGCATTTCACCTCTTCCAGGTATTCATTCTTTTCCTTGTAGAGAGCTCCCGCCTCATCCTGGGCCTGAAAGCTCTTAATCACGCTGAAGCCGCTTAATAAATCCTTCACCATGGACATAAAGCCGGCGTTACAGTCGCTGATCTCCTTCTCCTGCTCCGCCACTCTGCTGCCGAAAATTACCGCTATGATCACGGGTATGATACAGAGACCAAGCACTGCCAGCGTCATCACCCAGCTGTAATAAAACATCAGGGCCAGCGCCAGCACCGCCGTCAGCAGAGAATACAGAATCTCAAACTCCGCCAGCAGATACTTTGTTTCAATGGAGGTCACGTCATTTGTCAGGGCGGATATATAATCACTACTGTTATTCTTTCCTAGGGAGCCGATACCCTTCGCCGATATATCCTGAAATGCCGTCTCTCTGTATGAGGTTACCGCCCGCCTGGCATAGTTAAACATCACCGAACGCTTGAACAAAAGTACGATGCAGAAGCCCGCCACCAGGCACAGAGTCATCAACAGACAGCGCTTCAGCCCCGCCATGCTTCCACTGCCCGCCAGATCCATTAACTCCTGCAGAAGCACTGCCAGCATCACCTCTGCCGCTCCGCAGCCCGCAATAGCAATATTTGTTAAAACATAATTTAACTTATTTTTAGCATAAAAACTTTGTCTGTATCTTTTTATATTTTTCATTTCAAAATTCCTCCCCATGCTCAGACAGAACGAATCTCCACGACTCCGAAGTTGACCTCTCCCGATATATACAGGGTGTCCACTGCCTCAAAATTGTTCAAATGACTGGTATCCACTCCGCCAAAAGCGGCCTCTATATTATTGCTGACCACCTTCCAGCTTCCGGGAACATACAGAGCCACCTTGCCGAAGGCGGAGTCTATCTTAATACTGGCCGTATGCTCCTTCAAAACCGCATTCGAAAAATATACCTCCATGGAGCCAAAGGAATTATCCAGCTTCACCTGAGATATTTCACCCACCACATATTTGACCGCACTTCCAAAGGTATTTTCATAGTAAACCTTATCTCCGGACACGGTGTCTTCCGTTCTGTGTTCTCCGCCTGCAATAAGCTTGAAACTCTTTTGTCTGCGGAATTTGGGGAATAATAGATTTAACCCGATGGTCCCAAGCGCTGCCGCCCCCAGCACCGGCCAGGGCGTAATCTCCTCCAAACCTAAAAACTCATCATTGACGATCACCAAAAAGGCCAGGGAAAATAAAATCCCCCCCCAGCTTCCCTTAAACAGACTGTTAATCAAAACTGCCGCCAGCCCGATGCTGAAAAGAATGGACCAAAAGCTGATTCCCTCAAAAAAGCCCAGCCTGCTCACCAGAAAAGCCGCTGCTCCCAGCAAAAACAAAATGCCCCAAAATACCTTACCTCCCTTGTTAAATGTAAAACTGTAATTACCCTGCATTGCCCTGTTCTCCCTTCTATAATCCTAACTTTTGATCCAAATTCTTCGATCTATATTTTCCTGTGTTATCGTCCAAGTTTTCTTGTGTTCAATCGTTCCAGCAACAGCTTATAATAGCTTCTAGATACCATGGTCTTCTTTTTGCTGTCCCTAAATTCCACCATGCTGGAAGCCGTCAAATTTCTGGTGATGGAATATATGTAATCCAGATTGGCAATGGTGGATTTGGAAATCCTCATAAAGCTTCCCGGCAGCATCTCTTCCAGCTCATAGAGCTTGTAGCTGCAGAAAAAAATTTTATCCGCCGTATGTGCCCGCAGTTCCCGTCCTTCCGTCTCGAAGAAATAAATGTCACCCATGGGAATAAAAAAATCCGTTCCTCCGTCGGTTAAGAGAAGACACCGCTTACCGTTATTCTGTTTTGACAGATAGTTCTGGAGACTGATGCAGAAATCATTCAGCTCTCTGCAGCGGATCACCGCCTCTTCTTCCTCCAGCCCTTCCACAATCTCAATCTTAACCTTCACTCTGACCTCCATGCCGCAGCTAAAGCTGCAGCTCACAATCCCACGAAGCTGATGCTCCCATGAGAAATGCCATGATTCCGCTCTGTGGCAGGGCCGCCTTGGTCGGCACAAACAATCCACGAATCGGTGCAGGGCGAGGTGAAACTTAGATTTTCTCTGGCTGCGTTATTTCCAACCTTAGTAAATCTTTCACCTTTTATAATATAGAGTATACAGAGAATTTGGAAACTGTAAACACCTTATGCGCAAGAGGTAAGTTTTCGTTACTGACAGGTTGCATAAACCCGCAAGGCAAATTCCGTCAGAACAACCTCCGCCCGTTAAACGTATTCCCGCAAACACCGCCCCAAAAAACAGCATAAAAACAACATAGAAAAAGCAGCACAAAAATGTGCCGCCTGATTCTGCTGTCTGCCTGTTTATTCCGTTCTTTCGCCATTCTGCTGCTTTGCCCATTTGCCATCCCGCTGCTCTGCTCCTTCATCGCCCTGCTCTGCCCTGCGATATGCAATCACCTCATAATCGCTCTCCCGGCTGCGCTCCACCATACATTGATAGATCTGATCCCGCAGCTTTTGCTGACGCTCCTTGGGTTTTAAACTGTTGTCCGGAAAAAACGGGCCGTCGATATAGGTAACGATATTTACCTTCCCCGGTCTGTTCCGCCGCCTGTGATAGGTATTGGTAAGGCAATAGACCGGACAGTCCAGCTTCACGGGATACTGGAAGGACACTGCCTTAAAAGGGCGGATTCCCGTATAATAGGGCCAAATATGAGCCTCCGGATATATTGTAACCGAGTAGTTCCGCCGGATCTTATCCTCCACGGACTTTACAAAGTTCTTCATACCTCCCATATCGCAGGGAATGGGGATTGCTCCCAGCATCTCCACCAGCACCTGCATTCCCGGCATAGATACGTTTTCCGGATTAACAATAAAAAAATTACGGTGAGGATAATTGGCTACACTAGGGATAAAGGTATCCGCAAAGGGCTGGGTATGATTTCCATATATAAAATAACCTCTGTTACGGCACTCTTGCAGCTTCTCTTTGCCCACATACCGCAGATGAAACTTCAGCTTCTGATAGCAGATCTTGATGGGCATACTCAATACGTTCTGCACCATCAGGGAGCAAAAGTTCCAGAACTTCCCATGAAAATACCGAAAGTCCTTGTCGATGACTCTGGGGACAATCTGTGCTTCGGAAAATTCCTCATTCAGCTCATCCGTATAGTAAATGATCTTACTCGGTTGTGTATTCCAACGGCTTTCCGTAGAATTCTTCATAAATTCGGCTCCAAACCTGATAGTTTTCCTGGCGCATGGCGCTGACCTGCTCCCGCTCTGTCATTCCGCTCTTGGGATAAATAGGCCTTTCAATAAACACCGTGTATTCCTGTATGAAAAAGCCGTCGGGACCGTATACGCCGCTGTCCTCCATGGTAATAAATATGGGCAGCACGGGAACGTGATTTTTCACTGCAAATTTAAAGGCGCCGTTCTTTAAGGGCTTGGGTTTCCTGTAATTCCACCATAAGCTCTGTTCCGGATAGATCAGGATGAAATCTCCCCTTTGCAGGATCGTATCCACCGCTTTCAGAAAGTTGTACATAGTCTTTTTATTCTGGCTTAAAGGCAGCGTATTGCAGTTGCGGAACAAAAATCCGTAAAATCCGGGAAAATTGGTGTAATTTCCCTCCCGTATCACCTTAAAAAGCTGCTTTTTCCCCTGATGCTTCGAGATGCGGAACAAATGCTCCACAGTAAAACAGTCGAAGGGATTGAAATGATTACAGGTAAGTATGGCCCCTGAATCCAGCCCGTTTAAATTTTCCATGCCCCGGATTTCCTTCAATATCAGCTTTCCATCTTTTATCAGCCCGTCCAGGAATTTCCCCGCCAAAGCGTAAGAAAGCTTTACCTTTACCTTGCTGGAAGGCTTTACCCGCAGATAATCTATTTGGTCAGGCTCTAAGGGCAGGGTAGGCGGATCCTCCTCCGCATCCACGTCAAACCGCCCCTCCCGCTCCAGCTGTTCAATCCTGGCAAGAACAGCCAGCCGGTCCGGCGCCTTTTCAGGTATAGGCTGTTCTGTCATGTCTTTCCCCGATGATCCCGGCTTTTTTCTCTCTGCACCCGCCATAGTCTTTCTCACTTTTCTCTTCCTCATTTTTACCGCTTTATCTCCACGCTTTTACATATTGCTATTTTCTGTATTTTCTATCGTCCCCCACGCAGTCGGACTCTTTTCTGGCCAGCTTAATCAGCCTCTCATGGGATTGCGCGTCCTTTAAGCGGTCTTCCTCCGTAAAGTTTTCCCTGATCTGCTGAATATCATCAAAATACTCTGTCTCCTGGGCATACATCCAGAAAAACTCCTTGTACAGTATATCCTCGAAATGCCATGGCTTAAAAGCCAGATTATAATGAATCAGCTTGACGTTTTCCGTTTTGATTTTAGGATCCGCAATGGGCATCCTGTTCCAGATCCTGTCAAACAGTTTCACCCGCCCCTTACACAGCCTGTTCAAATAGTCCTGGTCCTGAGCAACCGCAAACGTAATCCTGTCAATAGAATAGATAAATTTCTCCTGAAATTTGAACTTTCGCATCTGATCCAGGTTCATCAGCAGGATGCCGGCATTAAAATAGTTTTTATAGCTTGCCACACCCACCACCTTTTCCGCATAAGTCTGAAATACCTCGTTAAACTGGATCACATCATCGGGAGCCGCCGCCACCAGATTGTCCCCCACATCCAGATTGTACAGCTTGGCAATGTCATCAAGAATCACAATGTCGCTGTCAAGATATAACACCTTATCATACTGCGGATACAGGTTAGGCAAAAACAGCCTGAAATAGGTAGTTTTGGAATAATAATCCCTTGTATAGAGCTTATCCTTTACCTTCTGGATATAATAATTTAAGTCTACAAACTCAATATCAACGTTATCCCTCTCATATTTTGAAATCTTTTTCTTGTTTCCCTCGGTAATATCCGTATTCAACACCTTAATCAGGTATGTATGTTCCGGGGAGGAATTATCAATCAAAGACTGTATGGCCACCGCAAGAAAGGGGCAGTATCCGTCATCCACTGCAAAAAAAACAGGAATTATCATGGTTGTTCATCCTTTCATATATTCTTGCTTTAAACTCAAATATTCCTCAAGATCCTTATCAAAAGCATGGCAGTGCAGATATTTATGGATTTCTTCCACCTGCCACTGCTTATAATTCTCCGTGTGCGGATAGGGTCGAAACATCAGTCGCTTACAAAAATGACACACCACCGTATCCTTTTTATTGAATTTTGACTGTTCGTTATAAATTCTGGGAAGGAGCTTCTTCCTGGTAGTAGACTTAAAAATCGCAGACTGATCCGCAAACAGCAGCTTCTTTGTCCTGATCAGTTCCCTTGCTTTTTTTAACAGCCCTGTCTCTCTGATCCTTGCCATATTAAGCAGGAGCATTCCCGCATTAAAATAATCCGGGCGAATCAGCCAGCAGCCGTATTTCTCCTTTACTGCGGCATATTCATAATCTGTCACGTCAATATCCCAAAGCTGCTTAATATCATTTGCTATCATAATGTCAATATCAAGGTACAACAGTTTATCCGGAATTTGAGGAATCAGATCCGCCAACAGCCGCAACAGTGTATAAGGCGTACAGTACGCCGTCTCATTTACACATTCATGAAATTCCTGCTCATATAATGCCGTTACATCCAGCTTCTCTACAAGACTTCCCGGACTTTTTTTTCTGATCACACTGTTTAGGAAATCAATCTGCATGTCTGTGATAGCCGTAAAATCCTGGCGTACCCTGGTCAATTCCATGGTCATCACAAATACATGAACTGTCTCTTTCGTCCTGTTTGTCATGGAGATCAGCTGCGTCAGCGCCCCGTCAAAAACCTTTTCATTTCCGCATAACAAGATATTAACCATATCCATTATTACTCCATTATACTATAGGACAGCCACTCGTAAAGAAGTCTGGTCCCCTCTTTGATTTCCGGCGGCAGAAGTGCCCTGGCCACCAGCTTCAGTTCATCCGATTCCGCATCTGTCCGTTTTAAATGGGCGTAATCGCCGTCGATGTCTTCTACAATGTATTCAAATCGTTTCATTTGAATCCTTTCCGATCTGTCCTCTATCCTGCAGCCGTACAGCCTCTGCATCTTACATCCGATATTGGCACTCCTGCCTGATCGCCAATATTAGATGGATTATAGCATATTCTTTCAAGAAAAAAAACTGGTTTTTTGAATCATCAGTTCTACATTACATGGTTTTTAATACTATGTCAAGTGATTTAACATAAAAATCGGTGCAACTCTTACGAATTGCACCGGTTTTCATACAGATTATATTCTTTCAAAGGCTGTCTGAGCTCCAGCCGGCTGATTCCCGCGAGCAGTAAGTCGGACACCGTACCTGCACGAGCATTTGACGAACGCCGGCTTACATCATTCCGCCCATGCCGCCTCCAGCAGGCATGGCAGGAGTTTCCTCCTTGATATTTGCCACAACGCTCTCGGTGGTCAACAGTGTGCTTGCTACGCTGGTAGCGTTCTGCAGCGCGCTTCTGGTAACCTTGGCAGGATCCAGAATCCCCGCCTTTACCATGTCAACATACTCTTCCTTCAAAACATCAAAGCCTACACCCTCTGCGGATTCTCTCACCTTATTGATGATGACACTGCCCTCTAATCCTGCGTTTGCGGCAATGTGGAACAGAGGAGCTTCCAATGCCTTCAGCACCAGCTGAGCACCTGTCTTCTCATCGCCGTCCAAAGTCTCAGCCAGCTTTGCAACCTCCTTGGAAGCGTGGATATAAGCTGCACCGCCGCCGCAGATAATGCCTTCCTCCACGGCTGCCCTGGTAGCTGCCAGCGCATCTTCCATGCGGAGCTTTGCCTCCTTCATTTCGGTTTCGGTAGCCGCGCCCACACGAATTACGGCAACGCCGCCTGCCAGCTTGGCCAGTCTCTCCTGCAGCTTTTCTCTGTCAAAGTCTGAGGTGGTCTCTTCAATCTGCTTCTTGATCTGGGCAATTCTCGCCTGAATCTCGCTCTTATCGCCCTCACCGTCAACAATGACCGTGTTCTCCTTCTGTACCTTGACGCTCTTGGCATGACCCAGCATATCCATGGTGGTATCCTTCAGCTCATAACCAAGATCGGAGCTGATTACCGTACCGCCTGTAAGAATTGCAATATCCTGCAGCATATCCTTTCTTCTGTCACCATAGCCAGGAGCCTTAACAGCCACTACATTGAAGGTGCCGCGCAGCTTGTTGACAATCAGGGTGGTCAGAGCCTCGCCCTCAACATCCTCGGCAATAATCAGCAGCTTGGCGCCGGACTGCACCACCTGCTCCAACAGCGGCAGAATCTCCTGAATGTTGGAAATCTTCTTATCAGTAATCAGAATATGAGGATTTTCCAGAGTTGCCTCCATCTTGTCCATATCCGTAGCCATATATGCGGAAATATAACCTCTGTCGAACTGCATACCTTCCACCAGGTCCAGCTCCGTCTGCATGGTCTTGGATTCTTCGATGGTGATAACGCCGTCTCCGCTTACCTTTTCCATGGCGTCCGCAACCAGCTGTCCTACACCGTCATCTCCCGCGGAAATAGCAGCAACTCTGGCAATATGCTCCTTGCCGTTCACCTTCTGGCTCATGCCGGAAATTGCCTTTACAGCACAGTCCGTAGCCTTTTTCATGCCTTTTCTTAAGATAATGGGGTTTGCTCCTGCAGCCAGGTTCTTCATACCTGCATTTACCATGGCCTGCGCCAGCACGGTAGCTGTGGTGGTCCCGTCTCCGGCCACGTCGTTGGTCTTGGTAGCTACTTCCTTTACCAGCTGAGCACCCATGTTCTCAAATGCGTCCTCCAGCTCGATCTCCTTTGCAATCGTCACGCCGTCATTTGTAATCAGCGGTGCGCCGAAAGACTTATCCAGCACAACATTTCTTCCTTTGGGTCCCAATGTTACTCTGACGGTGTCTGCCAGCTGATTGACACCAAGCTCTAATGCTGCACGGGCCTCCGCACCGTATTTAATTTCCTTTGCCATTTTGATCTGCCTCCATTTTCAAAGTTTATATTTTCCGCGTCTTTTACGCCGCCGGGTCTGCCGCCTTGTATAAAGGGATTTGTCCCGGTGATGCACCTGCTTTCCGTCAACCGGCAATGATTGCCAGAATATCGCTCTGCTTTACAATGATATACTCATCCTCGTCCAGCTTTACTTCCGTTCCGGAATACTTGGAATAGATCACCTGATCTCCGGCCTTGACTTCCATCTTAATCTCCTTGCCGTCCACCACGCCTCCGGGGCCGACTGCCACAACCTCAGCCTGCTGAGGCTTCTCCTTATTCTGTCCGGGCAAAACGATGCCGGACTTGGTGGTTTCTTCCGCAACCAGCTGCTTTAATACGACTCTGTCGCCTAAGGGTACTAACTTCATAGTAATGCCTCCTTATATCCTAATTGGTTTTAATTTGTTAGCACTCATTTACTTCGAGTGCTAATCATCAAGACATATATTAGTTTTATATGCAGAGTTTTTCAAGCGCATTCACGCCTTATCTGATTGTATTATCTCCTGTTTTCTCGTTTTTCCTATTATTTCCTTTTATTTTCTCAGCAATCGCCTGCAGAAAGATTTTATATTTAGTTTATAATTTGCAGCTGTCGGAGTCTGGATGAAATCAGAAAAGGCCCCGGAAGCATTTTGCCTCCGAGGCCTTCATTCCATTCTTCTTATTCCTTTTTATTCCGTCCTTCTTATTCCGTCAGCTCGCATAACTTCCGTAGCCGGCGGAAGAGCCGATCTTCGCCAGCCTGCCTTCCGTTTTCTTTTCCCTCACCCTGTTAATGATGGTGGGCACTGCTCCCAGCAGAAGGAACATATACAGCAGTGCCAGATTTCCGAGATAAGCGTTCTTCTCAATAATTCCTACCTTAAGCGCTCTGGATACCGCTCTGTAGCAGCTGAAAACGTTATCGCCAATGCCCTCCTGTACCATGCGGATGGCCCAGTCCAGTCTGTCTCCGAAATAGGTCATGGCCAGCATGACGACAATACTGATGACAATCCCCTTCTTTGTCAGCCTGCCTCCCAGCAGCTCATATCCCTTTAAAACACCTATGGCCATCACTGCGCCGGATAAAGCGGCCACATAGCCCAACTGGCTTAGCAGGACGATACTCAATACTCCCACCAGGGAGCCCAGAACCGCACCTACGATACCGCCTACCATATTTTCCTTCTTTTTCGCCTTTTCCTGCTCTGCCAAAGCCGCACTTCCCCGCATCTTGGTCTCACAGTCCGGGCAAAGATGAAGGTAACTTGCGCCCGACACATATGCCGTCACCTCTTCCGCACGCCCGCACACGCTGCAGCAGGGGATGCAGCCCCTTTCTTTAAGGAAGGCAACCAGGCCGTTCAAGGCCTCTCTTAGCCTCTCAGGCAAAGCGTCGCGGAGCTTTCGCTGATTGATAATGTTCATCAGGGGAACCGTAATATTGTTTCCCGATTGTCCACCCACGCTCAAAGTGCTTACGCTCTTGCTCAGGTTCTTAAAATCCTCGGACACAAAAGCCGTACCGGTTGGTGTCTTTGCCGCGGTATGTATCGTCAGTGCATAGGGCACCTGACGATCCGCCGCATAAACCACCAGTTCAAAGCCTTCCTTCTGTCCGTAGATCACGTTGTTCTCACTGTCATAGCGCATTCCCACCGATGCCGCCAGTTGAGAATAAAAATCTGTCAATTTACTCATTTTCTCCCTCTCCTTAGTCATTCCTTTTCACTAACACTTAATCTCCAGATACCCCAGCAGCTTGGACATATCATATTCTTCCAGGACACCCAGGTTGGAATCATAAAACTTCCCGTCATAATGCACCAGATAATGGCAGAAACGCCCCATCTTCTCCATCAGGATACAGCACTTGGGCAGCACAGCATCCCGCCCCTCCGTATATACAATAATATCATTGTGGTCCAATCCGTAATAGTTCAGGGCGGAAATCACACGCCCCATAGTGGCCTGCCACTCCCTGCAGTCCATAACGCTGATAACTTCGGCAATGGTCACTCCCGCAAGCATGGCAACACATGCCTGGCCGCAGAGACCGTCCTCCGGCTGAATGATTACATTCACACCGTCAATTTTCCGAATCGGGTTGTCGAAACTGTAAGGACTGTTCTGATCCATGCGGATCAAAGAGCCGTTTACATGCAGCAAAATCTTGTGGGCTATTCCCAGCTCAACGCTGACCGCATCCTCATCCTCAATATGAATCTCATAATTCCCCTTTTCTATAGGAAGAAGCTCACAATCTATGATCTTGTTGTCCAAAACAACCTCCGCCTGGATCACGTCTCTTTGCTTACAGACCTCCCATATGTTGAACGGAATAGGAATCATATAGCCCTTTTCTTTTTTCTCGATTCTGGACTCAAAAAAATAACGCATAAGTTTTACCTCCATTTTAAATATATCAAAAACATTGTTTTTTGTAAACAACCTTCAGGCCTTTTTCCTTGCCTGGGACGGTGAGATTCCGTACCGCTTCTTAAACAGCTTGCTAAAGTGATACGCATCGTCATAACCCACAGACGCCGCAACTTCCTGAATGCTCCCGGCGTATCCGCCCGCCAGCCGCTCTCTGGCCTTTTCCAGCCGAATATTAATCAAATGCCGTATAGGAGTATCCCCCGTCTCGCTCTTAAATATTTTTGATATGTAAAAAGGGCTTAGGTACATGTTTTCCGCAATCTGATCCAGGGATATTTTTTCACTGTAATGATCTTCAAAATAATCAATCATCTGTTCCACAATATTTTTCTTGTTTACGACTTCCAAAGACTCCCCGTCCGCCTGCTCTCCGGACTTACACTCTTCCCTGAGCACCAGCAGTATCATCTGAATCAGATAAGCCTTCAGCATAAAATAGCGCCCCTGTCTGCACGCCGATTTTTCCGCCTCCATGGCGGAATACATCTTGAACAGCCTCTGCCGCAGTTCTCCGGCAGTGTGTAAGACATGCCCGCCCTCCGGCACGGGCAGCGCATTTTCAGGGCACCCGGAAATCCGAAAGTCCTTGGCTCCCGCAAAAAATTCCGTAGCCGGCGTTTCCGCCTCAGGACACGCCAGCGCCTGATGCTTTACCCCCGGATTGATAATCAGCACATCTCCCTCCTTTACGGAAACGATACCGTCCTCAAACCGATACCTTCCCTCTCCGGAAAGAATAAACGCCAGCTCCAGATGCTCATGGCTGTGGTATACAGCCTCATCCCTGTTTTTATCTCTGGTCCCTTTCCAGGTGTACAAAAACGTAGGATTCATCTCTTCGATTGAAATACACGCGTTATTATTGCATCCCTTCCATTCCATCACGGTAACCTCCCCAGCTAACCAATTCCCAGAATTAAGATTGCAAATCTAAAATACACCAGCAGCGACAGCGCGTCCACAATAGTGGTAATAAACGGGCTGGCCATCACTGCCGGATCAAAGCCCAGCTTCTTCGCTCCGATGGGAAGCAGACATCCCACCAGCATAGCCATCAATACGGCCGCCACAAGTGTCAGACAGACCGTCAGCGCCACCGGCCCCCCTACCCGGTCAAACAGCATCAGCTTGGCAAAATTCGCCGCCGCCAAAGACAAACCGCAGAGCATGGCCACCCGTATTTCCTTCCATACCACCCTGGGCACATCCCGATATTCGATCTCCCCCAGGGACAAACCACGGATCACTGTCACACTGGCCTGGCCTCCGGCATTTCCGCCCGTATCCATGAGCATGGGAATAAAGGCAATCAAAGCGGCATAAACACTTAATGCTTCTTCAAAAGAGCTGATGATGGCCCCCGTAAAGGCTGCGGAAATCATTAACAGGAGCAGCCAGGGAATTCTTTTCAAATAAGTCTCCCACACCGTGGTCCGCATATAGGTCTTATCGCTGGGCAGGATAGCCGCCATCTTTTCCATATCCTCCGTGGCTTCCTCTTCCAGAATATCCACAATATCATCCACGGTAATAATCCCCACCATCCTGTTTTCATTGTCCACCACGGGCATGGCTGTAAAATCATATTTTTTGAACTGAGCAGCCACCTGCTCCTGGTCTGTATGAGTATTGATGGAGATTACATTCTCGTGCATGAAATCTCCGATCACCTGATTTCCTTCGCTTAACAGCAGATACCTAAGGGCAACCGTTCCCACCAGCCGCCGTCTGGCATCCAGTACATAGCAGATATTGATTGTCTCACTGTCCAGGCCGACTCTGCGGATATGTTCAATGGCCTGCTCTACAGTCATACTCTCCTTTAAGGAAACATATTCCACAGTCATGATGCTTCCTGCGGAGTCCTCCGGGTATCCCAGCAGCTGGTTGATAGCCTGCCTGGTATCCGGCTTTGCGTTTGCCAGCAGCTTATCTACTACATTGGCAGGCATCTCTTCCAGCAGATCCACCGCGTCGTCCGCCATCAGATTGTCGATGACGTTTGCCGCCTCCGCATCGGAAAGGGAGCGGATGATGGTCTGCTGATTTTCCACCTCCAGATAGGAAAACACGTCTGCAGCCAGATCCTTCGGCAGAATCCGATACACCTTTAACAGGGTTTCCTCCTCCAATTCCTCCATTAAAACGGCAATATCCGCATCGTTAAGTCCTGACAGGAACTGGCGAAGCCCGGTGTACTGCCTTGTTTCAAGAAATTCCAGCACTTCCTCCAGGTCGTTTCTTTTCTCCATAGCATTTCTCCTTATGTGGTTTTTTTATCGGGTTACTACTTCGACCCGGAAGCGGGTTGTCCGAACCGACTACCTGAATCTTCATTAAAAACCACCTCCCTTCGAAATGCCGTCATTCCAGGTAATTATATTCTTTTTAACTACTCTTTGTCAACGAAATAAAGCTCTTTTATCTTTTCAAATTTTACCTTTCCCCCGGTAGCCTCCACCATGCTTCCTTTAACGGCTTCCGCCCCTGAGGCCGGAAGCACCAGGCGCAGCGTCACCCTGTCAGTATACTCGCTGGAAACAGGCTCTATTCCGGCATTTTTCAGCAAGTACAAAATCTTTCCGATCCCGTTGTAATCCGTCGTTACAAGAAGCTCAACGCCGGGACGCATCCGCCCGAATGTGCAGTACTTCAAGCCCTCCTGCACTGCCCGTGTATAAGCCCTTACCAGCCCTCCCGTTCCCAAAAGTACGCCTCCGAAATACCTTGTCACCACTACCGCCGCATTGCGGATACCCTCTCCCATCAGCACCTCCAGCATGGGGCGACCCGCCGTGCCGCCCGGCTCTCCGTCGTCGCTGCACCTGGTCAGCTCCCCCCGGTCTCCCAGACAATAGGCATAACATTTATGCCTGGCATCCCAATATTTCTTCTTTGTTTCTTCTATAAATGAAAGAGCCTCCGCCTCGCTTCCGCACCTTCCCACCGTAGCGATAAACCGGGATTTTTTCTCTTCATATTCCCCCTGTCCGCCCTCCAGCAGTACTCGAAAGGAGCCTTGATCCTGATTATTCATAACACATGTTACCCTTCCTGCACGTAAACTCTAAAAACAGATTAGCATAATTTTGCAAAAATGTGAAACAATTATTAAGATTATTAAGTTGAGAAGAAAACCTTTATTTACATATCTTAATTTGTTATAATATGTTGGGTAATGTTTTAAAACCCAGAAAGGCGTGACAGAATGAATTACGGAAAAAAAGGTGTCCGCGCACAACAGAGGGCACTGAATTCTAAAGCAGGCAAAATAGAAAGAAAAATCGTGCTGGGAGTCCTCAAGCTGACGCTGATCGCCCTGATTGGCGTGGGCGTCTGCGGCGTTGCCGCAGGAATCGGGGCCTTTAACGCTATCCTTGATTCCACTCCTATCATTCAGTTAAGCTCCGTGGTGGCTTCCGGCGAAGCAACCGTGGTCTATGATTGTGCAGGAAACGAAATTGACCAGTATATCAGCTCCAACTCCAACCGTCACCGCATCGAATCCATGGACCAGCTGCCCGATTATCTGGGCAAGGCTTTTGTGGCCATAGAGGACGAGCGTTTCTACCAGCATAACGGTATCGACTTTAAAAGTATGCTACGTGCGGGCTACCAGTTTTTAAAGACCCAGGGTGCCGAGACACAGGGAGCCAGCACCATCACCCAGCAATTATTGAAGAACACCGTCTTTACCAGCTGGACCTCCGAGGGCAAAAATATGATCAAAAAGATCAAGCGTAAGCTGCAGGAGCAGTACCTTGCTCTGGAGATCTCCAAGTTTTATGATAAGGATGATATTCTGCTGGAATATATGAACGCTATCAACCTGGGACAGAACACCCTTGGCGTGGAAGCCGCTTCCAAGCGTTATTTCGGCAAGTCCGCCAGCGAGCTGACCGTCTCCGAAGCGGCAGTCATCGCCTGCATTACCCAGAATCCGTCCGGCTACAACCCGATTCGCTATCCTGAAAACAATGCCAAACGCCGGGAAAGATGCCTGAATAAGATGCTGGAGCTGAATTTCATCACCCAGGAGCAGTATGACGAGGCCATAGCCGACACGGATGCGGTCTATGAACGGATTGGCAACTACGATATTGATTACAAGGAAAACGCCAATACCAGGTCCGGCTCCTATTTTTCCGATGCCCTGTACGAGCAGGTGCGGGATGATCTGGTAAATCTGGCCGGATACACCGAGGCAAACGCGGAAAAACTGCTGACTGCAGGCGGCTTACGCATCTATTCCACCCTGGATCCCACGATTCAGGCCATTGTTGACGAGGAAGTTGAAAACCCGGAAAATTTCCCGGAAAAGGTGGACTGGTATTTAAACTATGCCCTGACAGTGCGCACTGCGGACGGCAATAAGAACTACAGCAAGGAAAACATGATGACCTGGTTTAAGAAGAACGGGCAGTCAAAATTTAACCTGATCTTCTCTTCCCATGAGGATGCGTATGAAGCCATTGAAACCTATCGCACTGCCGTTTTAGCCGAACTGGGAATCGCAGATGACGAGGACAATTATCAGGAAACCATCTCCCTGACCGCCCAGCCTCAAGCCGCGGTAGTGGTCTCTGATCAGAATACCGGTTATGTGGTGGCCATGGTAGGCGGCCGGGGTACCAAGGAAGGGCGGAGAACCTTAAACCGTGCCGTACATGCGGTACGACAGCCCGGTTCCTGCTTTAAGATCCTGGCCACTTACGCCCCTGCCTTAGACAGCGCCGGGATGAGCTTGGCTACCGTATTTAACGACGCTCCTTTTAACTATGATGACGGAACCCCTATACGCAATTCCTATTCCAATACCAAGACGCCTTACAAGGGTATCCAGTCCATACGTTCCGGAATTAAGGATTCCATAAACATTCTGGCCGTAAAGACTACCACCATTATTACACCGCAGTTAAGCTATGATTATTTGCTGAACTTTGGTTTTACTACCCTGACAAACGGCACGGAAAAAAACGGTCAGACCTTTACGGATGTAAGACAGCCCATTGCCTTAGGCGGACTCACCAACGGCGTCAGCCCTTATGAATTAAACGCCGCCTACGCTTCCATTGCCAACCTGGGGAATTATGTAGAGCCCAAGCTCTATTCAAAGGTGGTGGATTCCGACGACAATGTAATTCTGGACAATACCGCACCAAAAAGCAGGCAGGTGCTGAAGGAAACCACCGCGTACCTGCTGACCAGTGCCATGATGGACGTGCTTACCTCCGGCACCGGTACAAGGGCCAAATTCAGCAATACCATGGCCACTGCAGGCAAGACTGGTACCACTACAGGCCCCACCGATATATGGTTTGCGGGATTTACGCCTTACTACACCTGTACCATCTGGGTTGGATACGACAATAATGTTGACTTGAGCAATACCAATACCTCAAAATACCTTTGGAAGGCAGTTATGTCCCGAATCCATGAGGATCTGCCCGACCAGCAGTTTTTTGTTCCTGAGGGGCTTGTACGGGCGGAGGTATGCAGCAGGTCAGGGCTGCTGCCCATACCGGGGCTTTGCGATGAGCATAAAAAATATGAACTTTTTGCGGAGGGCACCGTTCCCACGGAAAGCTGCACCATCCACTATGAAGGTAACATCTGCGCCTATGACGGACTGCCGGCAGCTCCTACCTGTCCCTTCCCCACATACGGCAGGTTAGAGCGGCCTTTGATCGAAGATCCTGTCCTGCTTAGCGGCTCCACCATGATTACCACAAACCCGGACGGCACCCAGAGCATTTCAACGCCTCCCACCGCCGAGCACTGCCAGCATGACGAGATATTTTATGCGGATCCAAACTGGCCGGAAATCCAGACCAATCAACAGATTGAACTGGAGCAGCGAAATGCAGCGGCGGCAGCGGCAGCGGCGGCCGCTGCCGGAGGTACGCCACCGGAAGGCACACCTCCGGAGGGCGCCGCCCAGTAACTGTAACGGCATCGTCATAAAAAGCTCCAATGAAGAAAACTCCAATGAAAAAAGCCTGAACAATGTGCTGTAGCAACACATTGTTCAGGCTTTCTTCGGTGTGAGACATAGAACTTCCAAGTCAGCTTGCTGACTTTTCGAAATGCCCAAGCCTGAGAATCAGGCTTTTAGCATGAGCGGAAACTGCCGCAGGCAGCCAGAAGTTCTCTTCACACTACCCCTCTTATCTCATCAATCTTTTTGCGTAGCTCGGCAACGCCATTCTGCGCATTTTCAATGGCTCTGCACTGCTTTCCGAAAAGCTCTTCCGGCTCTTCATGATACTTTTCATAGTAGAGCTTTCCTATTTCCGCATAATTTTTCTTAATAACTTCCTCACAAGTGGAGATCTGATTTTTCAATCCGATGATTTCAGCAGTTTCTTTCGCCTTATCCGCAATTTTACCGCCTTTCTCTGTGATAGCCTCCCCAAGTTTGTCAAAAAAATCCATAATAACACTCCTTCCTGCTTCCAAGTGCGGCACGCCACTTTGCGCTTTGGTTTTCCTTTGCGGTTATTATGCCATGCAAACTCGCAAACCCGCGCTCTTATGCGGACAGAATGTCCGCATTGCGCTCTTTGTCCGATTTCATCGGATGTTTGCTCGTTAATACCGCAGGAAAAACAAATGCCGCTTCGCGTCGCTTGTTTTCCTTTGCGGTTATTATATCATATAAAATTTTACCAGTAAAGTAACTGCGTAAGCCATTGCACATTCCCGTGGAACTGTGGTATAATTTAAAACAGGAAACGGCTGAGTGGTCGGCCATACCACACAAAAGTATTAAATGAGGTGACAACATGGAACAGCCCTTGTATACTACCTTAAAAGTGAACAATGAAATTGAGCTCTGTGAAATATCCGATCTTGAATGCAAACAGCTTATTGAACGCCAGCTCTTAAAAGAACGCATTTCGTATTTTATTCGCTGGATAAAGCCTTCCATCTTTCGCCGCAGAAAAAATCTGTGTATCATCTGCGTCAACGAAAATATGGTAGAAGCCGCCGAGGATGTGGTACGCTCTATCTGTGATGAAAAGGGGTATCCTGTCAGATTCCTGATGAAAAGGTCTCAAAATCAGTATTTTTAAGCAGCTTCTCTTTTCAGTCGTACTTATACAGGACGGGAAACACCAAAGCATTTGACCGCACCCACATTTTTGAGCGCGGCCATGCTTTATTTTCTGCCTGAAATTATCTGATAGTGCTTCGCTGATATGCTTCAAGGTGCAAACCGCGAAACATATTATTCAGCTGGTCGCCAACCTGTCTGGCAACTTCCTGACTGGTAATTCCGGGACAGGTAACGTTTAATCCGCCGTTGATCACGGGCTGATTATTTCGATTATTAACAATGTTGCTGACATTATTGATTTGCCTTATCGCATCATAGAGCTGTCCGTTTTGTTCATACATGGAGCCGGGCAAAAGTCTATCTTCTTTTCCGTCAATGCGGCTTAAATAAGTATCCCATTTTTGCACCATGTCATACATCTTATCTCCGGGCTGAAGAGGATACATTATCTGGCCGTTTATCGTGACTGTTTTCACACCGTCTGCATCGGCATTGCTTTTATCGTTCATCACCTTTTTCGGCTGCTTTTCCCGGTAAACGGCCGTCTCCGGTTCACTCCTGTCGGCGCTTGCTAAGATTGCCAGATACCTTTGCTTGAAGCTTTCAAACTTTTCCTCTGACAGATTAAGAATTTCATCACTTGTAATACTAAACTCTTTGAGGGCAGCGTTCATCTTCGCGTTTTCTTCAAGGTCAGCAAGCTCTTCCCATCGTGTCTGATATTCTTCAAAGCCGCTGATTAAACCGGCCCAATAAGATTCCGTATCTTTAATGAGCCGATCATAATAAGAATCCGACGCTTCCATGAGCGTATCGTAATAATTGCCGGATGCCTCTGCCTGTTTATCGAGCGCTTCTGCCTGCTGATTGATTGCGTCGAGCTTTTTCTCAAGGGCGCCGATTTCTTTCTCGATCCCGGAAACTCTTATGCTTTCTTTTACATCCGCAACATTTTCTTTTGCGTCTCTGATCCCTTTTGTATCCGTTACATAGTGCATACCCTTGTCTTCACTGTATATAAGTGAAGTTCTCTGATTCTGCATACGCGCCAGATCATACTGCGCCTTCTGCAGATCCAGTTCATTTTTCCTGGCCTTGGCAGCTTCATTGATTTTATCAATTTCTTCCTGCTTTGCATCAATTTGTGCCTGAACGGAATCCTTTTCGGCGGCGGCAGCCTCCTTTTTGGCCTTTAATGCTGCTTCGGCGGCATCTTTTTGAGCCTCCAGCACTTCTTTTGCGGCATTCTTCTCTGCCTCCAGCGCCTTTACAGCAGCATCCTTTTGTTCGCTGTAGGAAGTGATTTTATTCCCTATTATTTTTCCGACATAGGAAATAATACTGCCCATTTTAGATAATTCTTCTTTGACGCCGTCTAAATAAGATTTATCGGTCTCTTTACCGGCAGCCTTTGCAGCGGATTTTGTTGATGAACTGAGTTTAAGGTTTGGCTCTAATTCAACGGTTCTATTTTTATTATCCGACAGCAGATCAAGAATATTCTGCTTTATAGCTTCGGCTCTTGCCTTTACTTCATCTAATACATCCTGGTTTGTACCGTAAATACCATGTGCCAGATTGTTATAGATGCTCATTAGTTCTGCCAAAAGTTCAATCGACTTACCCGTAACGCCGGCATTCTCAGCAAGGTCTAACAATCTCTGACAGTCATTGGTCGTATCTAAATTAGTTTCCTCTGACGTTTGCTTTGCAAGTACCAGATTCCAGATTTGTTGCTGTGCCAATTCAGAATAAGTACCTTCTTTGATTAGCTCTTCTACTTCCTGAGCAGTAATCGCAGCAAGGTCGAAGCTTGCCTGTGCAAGAGCTTCTTTGGCAATATTAAGATTCTTGGCATATTCAATGATTTCCTGATAATTTTCCACGCCCATCGCCTTTAGCTGAGTAGCATAATACTCCTTATTTTGCTCCGTTAATTGCGCAAGGAAATCGCTGTTGCTTATCCATTCGCTGGCAAGGGCATTTGCGGCTTCAAGGCACTCACCATAAGAGGAATTCACATTGCCCAAAACCTCCTGAAAATAATCCCAGGAATCAAGGCCCCGTATTTCGGCATCAAACCCGGATAAAGTGTCTGCGCTTACAAACCCATCATCACGCTTAGCACCCAGGGCTTCTGATATTTTGGAAATATTGCCTGCCATAGAAGAGAGCTGCTGGGATTCATCTACTAATTTGTTGATTTTTGATACAGCTTCATCAGCCGAAATATCTAAGTCTTTGAAATAATTGGTAGAATCTGCTTCGTTAAATACTTCTGTTGTGAGACGGCCTTTTGCGGCAAGATCAAGCAAGGTTTCCCCTAGTTTTTTAACGGATTCGTTTTCGGAGGCGAGTAGGTCTGACCAGGCTTGAGAGAAGGTTTTTGGGAAATCTGTTTGCGCTAACATTTCATCAACTTTATTAAATTCCTCTTCAAGTGGAATACTATAGTAACCCGCAAAATCAGGAACAGATGCCAAATAAGTATTAATCACACCTGCAATCTCCTGTTCATTTCCAATAAATTGTTCGCTTGCTACTGCTGTATCAATCAATTCCTGTTTAAACGCTTCAAATGCTTCTTCTGTTTTAGGTATTTCTCTGCCCTGCAAAGCTGTCAGCATCGTCTGCTGTGATAGATTCTCATTTAAATCCCCGATTGCAGATTTGTATTCTTCTACACCCTTTTTCATTTCACAGTATCTGTCATAAATAGCCAGAAACAATGAATTATTCGTCAGTTCATCTATCGTAAACGCTTCCGAATCCCGTAACGCATTCATAGCATCTTCCAGCTTTTTAAAGTTCTCTAAAGCTCCTTCTACAGTATTTTCATCACCTAGTAGAGCAAATGAACCTCCGGCTGAGCCATAAGAGCCTCTGGATACAATTCCAGCTTTTTCAAGTTCCTTAAATGCTTTAACTGCATCTTCTCCTCCAGCATTAATAATGTTCTTTGTTCCCCAGAAGTTATCTTTTGCTACATCCAGTAATTCATCCCTTGCAGCACTGACCCCAGCAATTAAATCAATTTGTGAAGTTTTTAATGAATCAATGCTTGTCTGACTGATTGCATTTGACAAAGAACCATACTTTGCAATCAAATCATCTATGCCTTCTCCTTCAAGTCCTAATTTCTTTAATAACTCTGTTTGCGTAGTCATTAAGTCCTCTTTAGCACTTGCATCTGTTTTCACTGCTTCCGATAACGAAATGTACTTATTTGCCAGCTCCGCAATTTCATCACCTATTGTATTGGCCTCATCTGCTGCCTCCTTTGCCTTCTGACGCATTTCTTCTATCTTTTGGTTATTGTTGGAGATTGCCGTCGTAGCCACACTAATTATCGTTGTAATACCAGTTAAGATAAATCCTATCGGATTGCTCATGAACGCCACTTTAATTGAAGTCCATACACCAATGACCGATGCTTTGAGTGATCCCATTGCACCTTTCAATAAATTGGTTGTAGCTGCTTCTTTTACATTTGCGGCTGATTGATCGTTGGTAGCTGTAGTTAAGCCCATTTTTTGTAATTTAGCTTTGGCTTCTTCATCGGTGAGATTATGCTTATTTAAGATCATAATTTTATCACTATCTTTTAACTTCTTTTGAGATAGCAATAGTTTCAGATTTTTTTCTGTTAATTTTTGAGTTGCTTCTCCAACTTCTTTTAATTTCTTTTCTCTTAATACATCATCCAAAGGCAAACTTTTTATCTGTTGCAACGCGCTTCCCAATGTATTCATCTGCTTTGCTGTAGTCGCTATTGCCGCTCCGGCAGCTGTAACACCTCGCCCAATCTTTAACGCGAGCACCGCAAGGATGCCATGTCTTAGAAGATCAGTAGAATTTACTAAATCCAAAATACCACTTCCCAAGTCAGCAGTATACTTAATCATATCACCACTCATAAACATGGAATATGTCTCTACAAGCTTTTCTTTAAATATAGTAAGATGTGCCTCGGCGCTTTCCATATATTTACTATATTCTTCAGCCATACTGTTAGCAGCGTTCATACTGTCATTTTTGATCTTCTCTAATTCTTCATAGTTGAGCAACAACGCCGCACCCGCACTGGCACGCTGCTTACCAAACATTTTCTCCAGTAAATCTGCCTGTGAACGGTCATCTAAAGAATCAAATACCTCACCAATTTCAAGGATCATCTGGTATGTGCTTTTTAACGTATTCTCATCTTCAAAGATATTGACCTTATTCCCTGTCAGTTCATATATCTGCTGCTGGATTTTTGTGATGTCAGCGGATACACCTTTTGCATCCTCTCCCATTTCTTTCAGGGCATCCACCTGGCCACGCAATCTCATGGAGGCCACCTTGAGCATATCAGCCCCTTCTTCTGGACTTTGGAAGACCTTGTTGGTTGCAGTGATTAACGCAATCGTCTCATTCAAATCGTTGCCTGCGACTTTCAATGCCATGCTTGTGTTTTGTAATCCATCGGCAATTCCTTCACTGGATATTGAATATTTGTTGCCAATCGCATTGATTTTATTGCCAACAGCTTCAACTCGCTTAACATAATCATCTGCACCAAGATCATCAATTTCTGTAAATACCTGTGTCGTTGAAACCAACGTAGAAGATGCCTTTTGGTTACTTATCTCTGCTGTTTTCTCAAAAATTGCCGTAATCTGTGCTAACTGCTCCGACATATCCAGATTAAAACCATTTTTACTCCATTCAGCAGCAGAATTGATCAAACTTTCTGTGGTAACTGCCAGATTCTGTGCTAACTTATTCCATTTAGTCAATAATCCTGAAAACTGGTCACGACTAATAATATCCTCTTGCACCTTGTAAAGATTTGTCATTGCAGTGTCAAGTTGAAGAACTGTGGATACTGCCTGTTTAACCTGAGTAAATATAGTAGTAACGATACTCGCGGCAGACAGCAGGTTTTTACTTCGGTCAAGGAGATTTCGCCATTTGTCACCCAAAGATTGAGAAGCCAGTCCGTTAGCTTTTAGCTCACTGGTAAACGCCGCCATCTGATTTCTGACAGACTTTAACTGTGCCTCATCTGAAATCGAATATGCCGACATAAGGATATTTTCATATTTCTGTTTTGCCGCTACATTCGTAAACAGTCTGGAAAATCTCTTTCCAAGACGTTCTATATCAGTTATAGCTTTGTTTCGCTTAAACTCCACATTAAATTCTACAGGAGCCTTGTTAGCTTTTGCCTGAATCTTTCTCCTGACAGAATCAACTTCGCTGAACACCTTTGTTTTTGGCAGTTTCATATTGATTTCTAATTCAGAAAGAGATTTTTGCAACTCTTTTATCCTGTCTTGAAGCTGTGTCTTTGCATTCTTGCCAACTTTTACATTTGCTCCAATCTGCACATACAGGTCATTTAACTTTTTCAGATCTTTTTCAAGCTGTTGTTTCGAAAGTGCTGTGGCAAGCTTTGCGATCACCTTTACATACAAAGAATTATCCATGCTCTTTAAATCGCTCTTTAGCTGTTTCTTAGACAGCTGTTTATTTAATACTGCTAAGACATTTAATATTAAGTCATTACTCATAATTTATTATTGCTCCTTTTTACATACAAAAAGACAGCCTATTGTTGACTGTCTTAATTGTTTTATTTTATTTATTCAATTTTCAATTACCTCAAAACTTAGCACCGCATATATCACATTTGTAGGTCTTGCTCACATGTCCTGCCGCGAACACACCAAATGCTATTGCTGATGCCGCTTTATTCGTCATGCTGATTTTATGGATCTTTGTTGATGAACAGATGGGACATTTGGGGAGATTGGCATAATCTTTTTCCCACATATCGCATTTCCTTGGATCAACCCAATCCGCTGGACGCTTGGAAAGTATGTGGTTTTTTAATTCATTGCCACAATGACTACATTTATCTGTAAACCTTGGATCGATCAATAAATAATCTCTTGTTCTGGCAATCGGATAAGGTGCACTCCCAACAAAGTGTCCACACTTAGCACAATTTGTTGACACTTTACCACTTTCAAAAGTAATACCTTCCCATACTTCTCCTGGTTCTCTTATACTATACCACCAGAAATCAATCTTGTCTTCATCAAAGCTATCATTCTCACCTAATTCAATATCCTCGCCAAAACTAAGAACTTCATTAGCAGATGATTCATTAACGCTATCTTCTTCCCCCCACAACGCCTCTCCACATACAGGGCAGCTTTCCATATTTGTTACTCGCTCCAGAGGAAAACTGGATCCACATGATTCACAAATCACTTTTGCCATCTTTCCATCTCCTTTACCGCCTTATTTGTTTATCATTATAATACCACCTCCATATCCTATGCAAGCTGTTTTAGAAGAAGTACTGAACATATTTTCGGAGTATGCTTTTATTTCTCTGCTGCCTTACTTTTTATCTTGATCTCATCCCCCTTCTGGACATAACAAATTCAGAGAGATCATATGTACAATCTCTCTGAATTTGTTTTCACCTATCCGTTTTTGTAATATTCAGTTGTCTTGTTTTAATGGATTTTCATTTTGATACGTTCCCGTTTTTGAATGATTTAGATTCATTTGAATTTCCGCACTATACACCCTTGCTGTAGACTGTATAGTACAGATTTTATTATTTTTAAGAAGGCTTTAGCACCTCTTCATAGGTAAACTTTGAAAATCCTTTAAAATCAAGGGCGGCGGGATTATTTTGCGGCTTTTTTCCGTCTTTTTAAAACAGTCCAGAAACATCCTTTTATTCTTATCATATAAAGTTACCAACATACTATCCCTTATTTTTTCATTCTGTGGGCGGAACGCATAATCAATCAGCGCATACATTGCATCTTTCTTGATTGTGATATTCCTTAACCCGTCCATGCAGATTTCAAACTCATTAAGACAGTCCTCGTAATACGAAGCTTTTGTACTGTCCAGTGTTCTAACTGCCGCATCATACCTGCCGACAAGATCTATAACCTTCTTATACTGTTCACGGTCAATCTTTATCTTGTCTGCCCGATTCTCGAAAATTGGCTTTATCCCATATTCCGCCTCTCTGTATACTTTTGTATTCAGCTTTTTATGATTTCTGAGATCAATGACTCCCTTCTCCACTATCTTGTAAAGCAAATCCATAGGGCAGTTAAAAAAACCTGTTTCACTGTCCTTTATTTCCGTTTTCCTTCCTTTTTTCTTCCTATGATTGTATTTCTGTACATCGGCATAAAATCGAGGGTATTTGGGCTCATGGTTCATACATTGCAGGCTATTGAGCCTTGCAAGCTCACTCCCAACCGCTACTTCAAAATTCCGTTTACTGGAATCAATCGCCACTTGTGCCAGCACACTGCATATTATAAAAACATCTTCCAATTCTCTGTCCCGGCATCCTCCGTCAAACCAGTAGCTTAAAGCAAGCTGTGCAATATTGCTCGCCAAACCAATATCGTACTGTGCGGAAGCTATTTTTGAATCCATCTTAGAATAGGAAAGCATACTCTTATCGTACTCGCCGTTACCGTCTGACTTTATTCCATTGATAATAGTCGGGCATTCAGCATACGCTTTTTTCGCAAGCGCAACAATATCCTCCTGGTTCGTTGTATAAATACTATCCGTGTCAAGATCCTGTCCGTTCAAGCGGCTTTGAATATCCGTTCCAATCCCATTGATAATAATGACATTATCACTTAAGGCTTTAAAATACTTCCTTATCTTGTCAGGATATACATTTTCCAGATATACAATATTGTTTGGCGAATTATGAGGACTTCGAAATCCGGCGAGCATCTCCCCTTCCCTAAATCTGCTTGTACAGCACTGAATCCTGTCGCCAGGCTTTTGGAAACAATCTTCCTCATGAAAGTCTTGTCCTGTAACTGCCATTAACATCGCAACCGGATTCCCGCAAATAACCAGATTATCTCCATATTGAAAGAGTTTTCCAAGTTTAAGCCTCTGATCCTTAAGCTCATTGATTTTTGCCTTCTTTTTCTTCTTAAACCATTCCGTATACCTGAATTCGTCATTCCATCTATACAAGTCAATCAAAACATTATTGATGCTGTACCTTGCAGCACCGGTTATCTTCAGATAATTCAGAAAAGCTTCGTCATCCAGCTTCAACCTGTTACAATATCCAATACTGGGAGCTGCAATTTTACTTAAAACACTTTCTTCTGTTGTAAGCAGCGTATTATTCATTTGGAAGGAGCTTCTCTGTAATTCGTCATACTTACTGCCGTGTGCGGTCTTAACAATCGCAAATATCTCCCCGTCTTTCTTCATGATCCGGCTGTAATATCTGAATCCGGCTTCCAACGTTCCGCTCTTGCTCATTAAGTCCAGAAACTTTATCCATTTCAGGGAATTTTCCGTAACGATTACTTTTATGTCCGTCACCTTCATTTTTCTCCCTGTCAAATCCGTTATATATGCCGTGTCATAATTTTCTCCGTAATAATCCCTGAAATAGTCCTGTATATTCCCCCTGAATAAGCAGGATTTAAAGAAATGGCTCCTGCAATATATGAAGCCTTCCATATTTTCGGGGAAAATATCGTCTGAAATGATACCCATACCGTCCCATAAAACATTTGATATTTCGGTCATTTCGGTTTCTCTGTCACAATAACATCCCTTCTTATAATATGTTACCTCCTTTTCCGGACACAGGCTTACATCAATGCCATGAGCCTCCAATTCCCTCTTCCTTTTCTCCACATATGTCAGTCCTTGATCCTCCCTTGCTTTTTTCTTATAGAAAGTTAATCCGTATCGGTTAATGTATTTTTCAAATGCCGGGTAGTCTTTTTGTTTTCGAATACAAGCAATGTTTTGCACCTTTACAGTAAATGCTTTTTTAAAGCATGAGCTTTTCCGGTCCTTTAATACAAAAATGTCCTCCAATGGAATATGAATGTAAGCTATGGCGGTTGCCGTAATAAGCGGCGCATATGCGGACATTTCTACAATTTTAGCACCTTTTACATTGGGCATTCTCTCCCAAAGACCCATTGTAAGATAATTAAGCGCTTTACGATGTAACTCTTCTCTGATAAATAGACATTGCCCTTCCTTTGCTTTTCCCGTACTTCTCAAAAACATTTTATAAGTTATTATCTTTTCCTTTTTTACCATCTCTTTGCCGGTATTTGGCTCATACGTTTTCCATACTATTGTTGCGCCATTCTCATAATAATAATCTCTCAGCATCCGCACCGGCATAGCTGGCTTTCTGTTTTTCCGGTCGGAATCATCCTCATCAACTCCCCGGTCAAATTTCATCAGCACAAAATCCAGACTTGTTTTATGCTGATTGACAGTCACGCCATGCCCGCGAACATATTTTGAAAACAGGCTGCTGCTGATAACAGCATTCCCATAATCAAGAACCGGCTCTTTATACTCTTTGCATCCGCTATTACATTTATCTCCGTTCTTAATGATCACCGCAGATTTATAATTGTTATTGACTCTATACAAGCTCGCTGCCTGAACGCTTCTGATCTTTATTGCATAATTTCCCTGTAAACTTATCATCTCAGCATTATCTTTTCCCAATATAGTTACCTCCACAGCAAAATCCGATATACGGCAGCGGCTTAACTGTTCAAATATTCAAATGCTTTGAGTATTGATGTTTCAACTTCAAACATATGTTCTCTATCCAGAATTATTATATCGAATGTGCGTTCGAATGTCAAGGGTGTAATTTTGCCGGCCATCATTTTAATAGCCGGCATCTACTTAATTTATCCTTTCATGTTCTTAGCTCCGAATCACAGACTGCGCACGAGCAACAGCGTGGGGCTTTAACAGCTCTACAGCCCTATAAGGACGTTTCTATTGTATCCGCTTCTCTTTCAACCAGAATCATTCTTACTAAATTTGAAAATTCAGTAATTTCCTTTAATAGACAAGCCTCCGAGGAATTGTTTCTGTTATTTTATATTGGCTATACAAAAGAAACTTCTCTTACTTGCGTCTCCCAAAAAGCAAATCCAGGTTTACAATATCTTGCTTCATAACATTTACCTGGTACTGCAAGAAACCTTGCGGGGGAACCACCGCCTATAAATCCAAGTACGATTGTAACATCTACTGTTGTAGGTTCGTTAATTGTAATTGTCGCAACAGAGCCCAAAGGTGCTTCTGCAACCACTCTGCCACATATGGCAAATTTCATTCGTTTAACATGTAGATCATCTGACAAACATCTTATTTTAACACTTGTCGGTTTACTTGCTATAGGATATCCGCAACCTGGACAGCTTGCTGCTTGATTTGATATTTCCTTTCCACATTCAGGACATTTTATAAGTGCCATAATGAAAATCCTCCCATAAAACATTTTGAATCGTTATATCCTATTTAGAGAATTAATTCCACAATTTTCTAAATATCTATCTACCTCAAAACAATTTTAAAATTTTTTTATCATCTGATTTTCTTTTGATTTTCAACACAAAAAGCCCTTGAAAATCAAGGGCTTTCTAAGCTGCTGACGGGAATCGGACCCGTGACCAAATCCCGAAATCCGCATAAACACTGGGTTTCTGGACTTGCGCTCCGGTTACACCGGTTACATTTGCGGTTACACTTTCAGTAATTTATCACTTTTCCGATAGATTCCGCCATCTTGTCAAACGCCTTATCATTGTAATAATAATGTCCCTTTGTGGTTGCTATGTCCGTATGTCCCATCTGGTTAGTAATGACTGCCTCGTCCACGTTGGCATTCAGTAGCCGTGTGGCGTATGTCTTGCGCAAAACGTGCATCCCTCGCCTTGGTATTCCTGCTTTGTCACACATTCTCCGCAGACTGGAAGACGGAACGCATTTCTTCATTACTTCGCCGTCCTTTATGAAGACGTATTCCGTAAATGGATTTAGCAGCCGCAGCCTTTTTAAGATAGGTTTCAAATTTTCTACAATGACAATCTTCCGAATGCCGGCCTCCGTCTTTGGAAAATCTCTAACTTCGTAAATTTCTTCTCCATCCTCCCGATATCGAATCTGTGTTCTGTGGACATATATGTATTTCTCGTTTATGTCCTCCCACTTCAAGGCAACTACTTCCCCTGCTCGCATTCCTGTATAGGCAGCCATCAATATTGCTAGGTTTGCTATATTGGGGTTTTCCTGTAGACATCCTACCAACTTGTGCATTTCCAAATCTGTAAAAACTGATTCTTCATCCGTTTTTTTGTCCTTGCAGAAAGCCTTTCTGGAGATTTCCAAATCCCCCAAAAAAGAGGTTATGGATATGTTTGTATACCCCTTTTTCTTTGCGAACTTGAACATTCCGGACAGAATGGACCGCAGATTTCCCCATGCTTTCGCCTTAAGATGGTTCTTGTGGATGGAAGTCTTTGCGAAGTCCTCAAGGTCTTCCTCGGTAAAGTATTTTATCTTCTTTTCCTTGATCTCCGAAAAAAACCTGGAAAAGTCTACCTCATACCGCTCTTTAGTCTGCCTTTGGATTTCCCCGTATTCCATCTTCTGCTCAATCCATTCATAAAAAACACTTTCTATGGTAGGTTCATTGCTTTTGCCTTTGTAAAACTCTACAATCGCATCCTCCACCGCTTTTCTCTGGGACTTTTTTATCATCCTCCTTCCGCCCGGCTTGGTCTCATCGTCTACCTTTGTGTAAAAGTAGCCGTCCTTCCCCTGCCAGACTTCATGATTGTGCATTTCAAGGTACTTCTTTCTTTCGTTCATCTCAATCGTCTTCTGTATGGTGCTGACATCAATCATACCATTTTCAAGCGCATAATTCAACAGTTCCTTGTCCGAAAGATTCACCTTAAGTCTGCACCACCTTTCAGACGGAATAGTTTTTCCTTGATGGATTTTGTCCTGCTGTCCACGGTAGAGACGCAAACTCTGCAATTTTCCGCAATACAGAGTTTGCTCCTACCTTTTGAGAGTTCGTTGAATATCGGGAGTTCGTCATCCGTCAGGTTCAACTGCTCTCTTAATTCATCGACTTCTGGCTTAGTGAGTGAGGATAAATATTTTCCCAATCTCATAAGCCCGTTTCCTTTCTATTGGTTTAATAATTCGGGGGTGTCGAAAATGTTGCCGATAACCTCAAAATCTCTTTGGGGTCGCAAATTAAATCTACGCCATTTATTTTTCAAACAAAAACCACCGTCTGAAAATTCTACTGAAAACGTATCAAATCCGGTGTAATTATGACTGCTTCCATCATCTATTCCATACTGGCTTGTTTTTACAATATCCCCCTCAAAAATCTCCCTGCCGTTCCAGTCCTCTTTTGTGCTCAGCCGATCCTCTTTGTGGTTCCGTTCGGACAAGAATTTTTCTTTCTCTCCTTCAGAAAGTTCTTCCCACTTCGTGCTGTCGTTTAATCCTGTGTACTGGCAGACGGTTTTAGCAGATACAACGCATTCATACGACCACCCTAACTCGTCCAAAGCATTAAAGAAATAACTTTCTATTTCCCCTTTTTCATTCCTGCGGTGTACTCTTGCAATATATCCCTCAACCCATTCTTTCGTATCCGCTCGTTGCGCTCTGAACAAAATTTCCCTGTTCATTCGCTCTCCCCTTTCTGCCCTACGGCAGTGCCGCTGGACTTGACAATCTCAATAGCCTTATCAATTCCTTTGTCAAAATAAGCTGACTGCAAAGTGCCCATTCCGATAAAATTTGTCTTTTCCTTTTCTAATTTTTGAATGACTTTCTCCGCATCATAAACAGTTACCTGTTCCCCTATCACCCGCAACACCGCCCCCATTACATCAAGAACTGCATTACTTGTGCCGTATTTGTCAGGGATAATTTTCTCTTTTATCTCTTTTGATAACGCTTGTTTGCTAATAAAATCACCACTCATACCTTGTCCCTCCTTATCTTCTCCACGCACTCCGAACAGTAGCACCCATCATATCCCTCTATCATGTAGAGGAAACACATCCATTCCCTGTTCCACTTTCCGTTGTCCTCACACATCCTGCAACTACCCTGTCCATCGCCCTCGCATTGCGTTATTTTAAGATTGCTCATTTTCACCACACCTTTCCCTCATATTCTGCTGGATTTCCTCCGTACAATACTTTCCCATGTAGTAATCTCTGTTGGGGATGCCGATTCCCAACTTTCCAAACTCATTCAGCCATTCAAGAACAAACCAATAGCCCAATCCGTCCTTGCTCGGCTGCCATGTGCTTTCAATTTTGAAATTCCGATTATGCATATTGGAAATGCACCATTTCTCGATCTGCTTGTGTGTACAGTGTTTCAATTTTATTTCCGAACCTTTTCTATCAAACACTTTGAAGAAAAACTTTCCGCCACGCATAACATAATCGCATAGCTCTGGTTCCTGCTCTGCAAGTCTTACAAACCGCTGCTTGTCTTGTGTTATTCCAAATCCGCAGAAGATGCACCCTGTCCTTTTGCAACCTGTCGTTTCGTACTGACAATCCCGGTAATCACCAATATAGTCATGCACATTAATCTGCCCCTCAATGCCATCATTTTTTACAACCACTTGACCGTATGCGTCCGCAATGCTAAGGTTGTATGTATGTATGTATGTATGTGAGGACATCGTTTTCAGTCCAGAATGACATGGGATTAGATGATTGCTGTTTCTTATCATCCCAAGCATTGCAACCATATTTTATCCATCTTTGCCGCCTTAACCTGCTTTCTTCTGCCATTGTTCCAAGAATAATTTTTCTTTTTGTTTTCTTCTCATAATTTCTTGCAGGATTTTTCTTCATAACCTTGCAACATCTATCTGAAATGTTGAATGGTGCGTCAAGCAAAAATTTATATGCTGACACGTCAAATTGGCTTTTCGTTCCATCTTCAAGCGGCGCATAATGTCCTTTCCTTAATATCCTGTCAATGCGGAACTGATACGAACCATCTCCACGCTTTAATCCAATTCTTGCTTCTTGAACAACTTGCGACACTTCCTTGCTAATAATCGGATACCCATACTTGATAATCACGTCTCGGAAATTCATGGTCGGTCTTAGTTCCACCACATTCTCCTTTGATAGCGCAAACTGTCTAACTGATGGATATTCAAGACCAGTGTTTACAAATACCGCTTCAATATTCGGATAATCTTTTCGGACTATATCAAGAAGAACAGTACTGTCCTTGCCGCCAGAGAAACTGATATACACTCCATCTTCTCCAAATTCTTCAACCCACGCTCTTATGCGCAATCGTGTCATCTGAATTTTTGCTTGCAATGGCAAGGATTGCATCTGCCGCAACTCGCCAATAGTGTGTTTGTTTCCCATTTACTCACTCCCTTTATTTTATAAGATCCTCAATCGACATCTGCTATCCTCCGACACAAACCCGGTTTACCGGGACTCGTACCGGGACTCGTTATTCCTTTCTCTCAAACACTTCAGGACACACATTTTTTATTTCATCTACAAATTCAGTAAGACATTCTTTGCACATCTCAATTCTGCATCCACCTGCGTCAAGGCGGTATATGTCTTTCTCTTCCAAGGTTGCTAAACAGTTATCACAACAGCCTCTATACTTCATCTTTAAAATCTCAATCAAGTTTCGCTGTCCTCACTTTCCGCATCCTCAATAATCTTGTAAAACTCGCTCGCTTTCATCTCCACCGCAAAATCCAGCACCGATACCTCGCCGTCACTCTCGATGGAACAATACAACTTATCGACAACATGGAATAACCGCTCTTTCCATCTATGCCCTATCAAGGGAAAGTAATAGAACAGTTGTGGCCTTTCAAAATGCTCAATGTCTTTAACCAACTCCACCCACATTTTGCTGACTGCGGTATTCTTTTTGAATTCCCCGGCATTGCCTTTCTTCATCATACCGGAAAACTTCTCCATGTCCCTGTCGGTCGCCGCAATCCGAAATCGGTCTTTGTAAAGAAAGAATGTACTGGTTTCGATTCCGAATTTCTCCTTTACTTCGTTGAAAGCCGCCTTGATTTTCTCTCCGGCTCTCTCATGCGCAAAATACTCCTTGTACAGTGCGCAGTCTGGCTTAATTTCAAAATACTTATCCATTGCTGTCCTCCTTGTAATTATTTTCATCCAACAGACTGTTGAATTTTTCAAGCTGTTTCTCCGATACCTTGTTCCCTTGCTTGTCTGGCCGGATGGTTACGGTCAGATGCTTTTGGATTATACCGGAAAGTTCTTTGGCGAGGCTTCTCTTTCCTTGGATAATTCCATCTCTATAACCCCTTGACGGTTTTCTCTCTCCCAACTCTTGCTTTCCTGCACCGCCGCCAGTATCCTTGTTCCTAGACTGATACCCATTCTTCGCATACTGAGTTATGTAGTATCTCTCTTTCTCGTCCAACTCGGATATTGGAAAGTGCAGAAATCCGATTTTCCATCCGTAGGGATTTTGTGGGGAATAAAGACCATGGCGTTTCAAACTAAGGTCTATATGTTGATAGCCAACCATATGTTGGCACATCCTAGAAAGAATATGCCTTGCTTGCCCCACATAGCTAAACTTGATTTTTTCTTCATTTTCCCTTGTCAGAAAATAGATTCCGCTCCCCTCGTCAAGATTTGGATTCACCGTCATAAGCCGCTGCTTGTTCTTTTGTTCGATTGCCTTTGCTCTTTTTAAATTCTGGTTCAGTTTAATCGCCCTCCTTTTCATAAAATCTGTCTCTTGCCTTTTCGATGTCTTCATAAAACCGCCTCACCTTATCCGCTATGGGAACATTGAATAAGTAACCTCTAAACCACACTTCATTTTTCGTGTAATTCAGTGTGATTTCATCTTTATGCAAATAGCCATCTACGCACTTGATTTTCATGTCTCCCTTACCCTGTTCCGATAATTCCTTAAACAAAGAAAGAAGTTCATTAACCGTTGCGGCATTTTCGTTCATTCCATCTCTACCATCCTCATATGGTTTTCTCCCCCTAAAATTCTCATGCAACTCAAACTTCCAATAAAAGCTGTCATCATCAAAGCCGCTGACAATTTGTTTTTCCAGTGCATATCTGCCGCTCTCAATCTCCTGCCTCATGTTTAGTCCAGAATAGATGAAGTCTTTGTAAAAATCCCATATTTCCTTCATCTCTCTTCCGGTTCTCCAGAACAGCAGTTTTCCGTCTTTCAGGACTGCGTTCGCCCATATTTCCCTATATTCCATGTTTCCCTCACATTCTGTAAATACTGGAAATAGCACCGCTCAATTCTCCGAACATTTTCATTACTGCCGCTGTGTTCTTTTCCTTACTGATGATTGCCCTCATATCTTCCTCAGAAAGTTCTGTGTATTCAAGCAACCGCCTTATCCAGTCATATTTCTGTTCCAACTCGTTCCGCAAAAGATGCAGTTCATTGTCTCTTTGCATGACAGCAACCCGTAATTCTGAAACATCATGTTCCAATGATCGGATTTCCTTGCGGTATTTCTCCCTTTCTTTCTCGAAAGCTATATCCTTGGCTGACATTTTCTTCATTCCGTCTCCACCTTACTTTCTTTCTCGCAATACTTCCTATTCGTCCACCGATGTATCTTCACAGGGTCAAACACTTCTCCGCATTCCGGGCAATGCGGAAGCATTCCCTTGTGGTACTGCCTGTCCATATCCTTAAAAGCCTTGTTCTTCATCCACCTGCGCCATTCCTTATCCGCCCATCCGGCATACAGCTTGGACTTTTCAAGCGCCTTTTCCTGATATTCCCTATATTGGCCTATGTGGTTATAAAGCGCCATCAGTGCTTCAAAAGCATCCAGTGTAGCACCGCAGTCCATGCAAGCCACAATGCGGTTTACTGGGTCAATCTCATAATGCGGCGGATTGCACTTGCATATCTTCTCTCTGCCCTTTTCCACCTTGAAAAGAGTAAATGACAGCACACCGCCCATATCCTCTATAATGTCACCCATTGTCTACCTCACTTTCTAACCATTCTGAAACATTTTTACAAAATCCATCTGTACAATCACAGCATTTCACGGATGTGGTTTCTCTTGTTATCATCGCACCGCACATCTTTGCTTTTTCTATAAACTCTGCCAATTCCTCATTTGTCATTGCCCGGATTCTGTCTCCGTTCGTTTTAATCCCCATCCTCTCAATCGGAATGCCGCTTGTGCATCCGCTCAAATCGGGCATCTTAGCTTTCTCTTTGCATTTTCCTAAGTATTTGCATTCTGCACACTTCATTCCTCACCCTCCCTCCGCAACTGCTCAATCTTCTCAAACAACCCCGCCGCCGCATAATCCTTTTTCGGATACCGCTGATACACCGCCTTGCAGATTGTGTTGGCATATTCGTTGTAATACTTCTCCGCAAGCCGCAGGGGAATGTCCTTATGCTTTCCCGTCAGCGTCAGCCTTGATTTGTCGGGGTAGTCTATGAATATTTTCCACATGGTTATCCTCCATCCTCTCGAATATACATCCTTGCATATTTAACACTTTGCTCCAATTCCGCAATCGCATCGTCATAGCTTTTAACTACCTTACGTAACAGTTCCTTTGCTTCGTCATCCCTTGGAATTCCTATGTCGTTTATGATATTGGCATAAACTCGTATCGCTTTGGTTCTTACTTCCGTGTTTTTCCTTATGTGCTTATTCAGCCTCCAGAAAAAATATTTCCCCTTAATTCCAAACGGGTCATTTTTGAATAGGCTTCTTCTCTTGAATACTATTTTCTTGATTTTTCCCATCTTCCAAAATCTCCTCATACCTCATCCTGGCAAGATAATATTCCTCACTTATCTCCACTTTCCACCGCTTTCCGTCTTTATCTTCAGTGCATAGAATCAGTTCCTCGCCGTATTTATTTTTAAGGATGCATTCCTCCACAGCTTGCCGGAATGCGGCATCTTTGCGCTGTTCTTCCTCGAAATATTCGGCAATTCCCTCATAAGCATGTGCCATATCCTTATCCGCCTTCTTATCAGCAGACTTCCGTATCATCCGCTTAATGATTTCTGGAAAGTGGCATATCAGCTTATCCCCATACACATCACATCCACAATCATTACATTCTCCCTCATATCCTCTGTCCTCCCATGAGAGAGGGCAGGTTTCGCAGTCACAACTTTTCATCATTTCTCCTTTCCAACTCCTTCGGGAATTCCTGAATCAGCGGTTCGCCCCATATGTCCGCAAGACTGGATTTCATGAAAAGTGGGATATTCCTCTGTCTGCAATCTTCCAAAATATCCTCTATCCATTCCCTCTTAGGAATAATTTTGTCTTTTCGTCTTCCCGTTTCTGCACCTACAATTATCCAATCTGGCAACCGTTTTTTCGATTCTTCCATTCTCCCGAAAGGCTTTAATATAGGCTCTATGCTCCAAAATGTCTTATGGTATTTACTGAAAAACGATTTCATATCTGGCTCTGTCATTGTGGAACCGTACCACATATTTTCTTTTGTTGGCAGTTTTTCAAGCACCGCCAAATCAATATATCGTTGCGGATTCTTCGTCAGAAACAGATAATTGTGCTGTGGTGCTTTCTTGCAAGCCTCAAACACTTCCTGAATCCAATCATCCGGCACCCACCTCCCAAACAAATCAGCCATGGAGCAGACAAAGACGTTTCTTCCTTTCTTTCCTACGTAGTCGTTCAGGCGGTAGCGGTGGAATGTGGGAATGAAGTCATAGGGATAAGGAGCTTTCTGCCACTTTCCAGAAAATATTGTCTGCCCCTCCCTAAATACTCTCAATGGTTCGTCTAATTCCCTTACCTTGCTTTCGTTTTTTAGGATTTCATCATGGTGTGTATCGCCGTCAGAGTCCGTCCAACCTCCAAACCTATGGGCTATATCCCTCGCATAGCAGTATTCACAGCCATGCAGACAGCCAGATATTGGATTGAAAGTATCATCACACCATCCTATTTTGCTATTTACCATAATTTCACATCCTCTCAAACTGCGCCTTAAGCGCCTTGATTCTCTGCTTTTTGTTATGTATCATCAGGCGGATTTCCCAGGGTTCAAAATCCACTTCCTTTGGCAGTTCAAGATTGCTTTTCTTGTAATCAAACTCAGCTTTTCCGACATAAATACCTCCCTCTCCATTCAGGCACTTCTCCAATTCCTCAACCGCCCTCTCGTTCTGTTCAATCAGACCAATAACCTCATTCGCCTTGTCAATCAGTTCTTTCTGCATGGTTTTCCTCGCTTTCTTATTCAGGATTTGATTTATAGGAAACTGTGATATTGTTAAAAGCAAACTTCCACAGCGGAATAACCTTAAATCCTCCGTCTTCTTTCCAATCCTCTTTCAAATCTTCAAGTTCTCCTGCTGATAAACACGACTGTAAGTACATCCCACACTCTTTCATTGCCTTTTCCCTTAACCGTTCATCCTCTGTTATGATTTCGTTGTTGAATCGTGCCATTGTGTTTTTGCACCTCCCTAAAATATTCCCCCGCCATCCCCGAATCCACGTCACACACGGCTTTCCCCTCATGTAGAATCGTCTCGCATCCCTCAACAATCGCAGTGCCACAGACGGTTCCTTTCGGTATGTGGCCGTAATCCTCTATGCCGCCGGATTCTGGGTAGCGCATGGGTTTTACTGCGATAAATTTCAAGCGAGTTCCTCCGATTCTTAAACTCTTTGATTCCATGCTTCTGCCATAAGTGCCATCAATGTTTCCTCAACCTTTTTATTGCCTTTAAAATTGCGCTTCATTGCAACCTCACATTTAGGGCAGTTTACATAACAATTAAGCGTTTGCGGATTAACTTTCATAAAAGCTTCACCACCACAAAACGGACACGGCAGTAATTTTTCTGTATCATTCATTTTCTCCAACCTCCTGATATATCCTATCTGAAATCATTCGTCATCAAACATATTCGCGCGTTCAAATGCGCATAAGTTTTCAAATATTTCTCCGTAAGCTGTAACAATGCCGTGGATATATCCTCTATTCCAACTATTCATCAGGAATTGTTCAGCCCATTCTTTCTCTTTTCCCTTCGCATGTGAATACATGCTTTTTAACTGCTCGATTGTATCTTTTCGCACGGAATCCTTACTTCCTTTCTCTCCAAACAACCACACCGATATGTACCAATCATGTCAAATGTTAGCTTGCATTTGCAACGTTTCCGCTCCACGTCATCCTCTGACAACCAGACCTGATGCAGTCTGCACCAGTAGACGGGATTGCGGCAGATTTTATTGTCAAGCCCCATGTACGGATTCTTTTGGTCTGCCCTTTGGTAGGTCATGGTGTATAATTTCCTTGCTTCATTGCATTTTCAAGCATTGCATACAGTTCGTCTTTCTCAACAAACACTACATCTGTTTTGTTCTTTGTTTCGTTTAACAACTCAATCTGAAATTTATGCCCGTATAAAAAATGCACTTTCTTGATTACAATGTGGTCTCCCATAATTTTCAAAACCTCCTATTCCAATCTCTGATTGCGTGTTTCATGGCAAGCTGCTCATCATATCCAACATGATTTTCTGTCCTTGCGTGGCAATTTTTACATTCCACATAAAATTGAGGATATGAAACTCCATACTATTCCTCTGTGAAAATAATTCGCTTGTCGCAACTTTGCGGAAACGGATTGTCCTCTGGGTCAAATGGGCAATCGCAATAATTGATTAAGTCTAAGAAAAAGTTTTTAATCTTTTCAATCATTTTCTTCCTCCCATAAAATAGCTTGCCCGCACTCTCCGCAGAAATTTTCGTTGATATGTAACAATCCATTACAGCAAGGGCATTGATAGTAAGTAACCGATTTGCAAGGTTCAATAGTTTTATATTTCTTCTCCCTCTGCTTCTCCACCGCCGCACGACATTCCTCGACTGTGCCGATTGAGCGGTACTGCTGCAGTTCTGATAGATACTCCGCAACCTGCCTATGTTCCCAATATTCCCTTATGAAAGTGTCTGAAATGTCTTTGTTTTCAAGCATTTCAACTCCGTTTACTTTCTCAAATGTTTCTCTTTTCCTTTTGCAGTGTTCGATTATTTCTTCGATACTCAATCTTTCCATCTCTCTACCTCCACTTTTACCTTTCCATCCCTGATTGACTTCGCAATGCAGAAAATCAATATATGCTCGTCCGTTGTCAATGGCTCTTTCAGTTTTCCATTTATGTCGATTTTTCTGTAAATCTCCATCAGTGTGTCTGCGTCTGATGGTTCTATGTAGCCGTTTTTCATTCCAAACCTCCGCTTAAGATAAAAGTGCTTCCGCTACTTCTTTTGGGTCTCTGTTTCTTTGAATCGCATTTCTGATAGTAGCGTCCTTTATTTCCAGGATTTCATGCGCAGGAATCCCCATCTTAAGCATTTCGCTTACCGCAGAATCTCTGTATGCTTGAATTTCATTGTATTCCTTGTATGGAACGCAATACTTCGGCTTATTCACCGCTTTATCATCTATGTACACATCCGCAAATACTTTTCTGCTTTCACCGCCCCACTGTTCTATCATTTTCGGCAGATTTTCATTCACAGCGTCAAATTCCAGACCGTATCCTCTGCACCATTCCACCGCTTCTTGCAATCTCTCACCTACTCTGCAAGTCCATAGGATGATTTTATTGCCCTGATTTCTGCGTTTGATTAGATGGTTTATCAGTGCCATGTTTGGACTGCCTATGCCCGGAAATTGGCTTTCACATAAAGTTCCGTCAAAATCACATGCGTATATGGTGTATCCTCTGCTCATAATATTTTCCTCGCTTCTTCCACAGCCATGCGGTCAACATCATTGTTATGCCGGCACTTGTCATGCCCCTTAACCCAAATAAACTTGATTTCCGCAAACGTCTCCCTCTCCGCAAGCAGTTCCTTCCACAAGTCCACATTCTTCTTTACCTTGTAATATCCGTTCATGGTCTCCACAACGTATTTGCTGTCTGAAAAGACTTCCACCGGAATGGACTTGTCCGTTATGGATTTCATGGCTTCAAGCACGGCGGTCATCTCCATGACATTGTTGGTCTTTCCCTTGTCGCCGCCGGATTTCATCTTCTCATGCCCTCTGTAAATCAGCTTGCAAGCCCATCCGCACCCGCTGTCGGGACTGCCGTTGTTCAGGGCTGAACCATCGGTGTAGACTGTGATTTTATTCATGGTTTCCCCTCTTTCTTTAATGCCTTTGGCATAAATATCTTTTCTCCTTTTCTCTCTGACTTCACATAAATAAATGCCAAATCAAATTGAAGAAGACCATATGATTTCCAATCGCACTTTTTACCATTTCCAACCATTTTCCCAGAATTACATCCATATGGATTTGTTGATATACCTTTACAGCAAGGGCAAATAAATTCTTTTCCGCACTTCTGCCGCATTTCTTCTAAATTTTCAAAAACAAATACATTATTTGCTTTGATTTCCGGTTGATTGCACTCCTGATAATAATTCATATACCAATAACTTCTATCTTCCTCCCATGAGTGAATGATTTCCTCGATCGGAATGCCCAATTTTTCAGAGTAATTCCTTGCTCTGTCGATTACCCACCTGAATTTATTGCAGTACTCGCATTTATGCCCGCAATCAACATCCTTTCCGTCTGCATAATCTTTCAGTGCTGCATCACAATTTTCTGAATAGTGTTCACACCATCTGCTTGGAGAGTCACTTTTTTCTCTCAGCCTTTTTATTACATCATCAAGCATTTTTCTATATGATTCCGCTTTATTATCGCTCAATTCTCATTTCCCTCCATTCCCATCCCCTTAAGCAGCTTCGCATATCATGTGTTCTCAATATCCTCTTTCTTTCAGTTAATCTCTCCATATTTCCCTTTCCCTCCAAAATCCAATATTTTATTGGCTTTCCAAAATGCCCGAAATCTGCTTATCATTCAATTTCCGATAAACTCCCAAAATTTCAGCATCATCTCTCTGCCTCATTGATTCATAATTAACTGCAAATCCGCTTTCTCCTAAAGTCCATGTATTTACCGTACCATCGCTCTTTTCTTTGTATACAATCATATATTCAAAGCGTGTGTCTAAATCTATTGTCCCTAACTTCATTTTCGTCCCCTTTCTTTCATCATCTCCGCCGACTTCTCCCTCGCCCTTTCGTAGTCGGTGTACAGTCTGCATACATGGCAATCATGGGAATATGGGCATTTCATCTGTATAATTTCGCAGAAATCTTTATCCGCAGTCTCTTTATTTTCCCGCATTTTCTGACCTCCATTTCTCAATTTTCTCAATCATATCTATGCTTTCCTTTATATTGCTTTCATTGGATTTTATTCTCCGTTCTGCTGTAGATATATCATCTCGGCATACACAGATAAATGCTTCTGCTGCTCTCTCTGGGTTTTCTTCTGTCAAAATAATTATGTTTTGATACAGCCCCGTCGGTCTTCCTATATCGCTTTTTCTCACATAACATCCATAATACCCGCATGGGAATTCGTTAATCGGACGATATGTCTTTTCCTTTTCCTCAACCTCGCATTCCTCCATGCGGATGCAATTGTCTTTTCTGGTGTCTAAAAAGTAAAAATAGAGTTTCATTTATTTTGTGTCCTTTCTGCATAATTCCGGCAAGTTTACTCTTACAAGTGCCGCAGGAATTGGAGGGCATACGGCATTCCCACACCTTTTGACCTGTTCGCTCCTGGGATATGATTTCCCCTCGCCGTCATGGTCTATGATGTAATCCTCCGGGAATCCCTGGCACCCATACAGTTCTTTCGGCTCCAGCATCCGCAGTCCGATGTCAACAATCTGATAATCTGTACCCTGGATTGTCACAAGTCCGAATCTGTCCTGTGCTGTCACAGTATCAAGCGGCTTTCGGATATCCTGTCCCGTGCCCTGACCGTAATACTTGATTAGCAGTGCTCTCACCTCTCCAAAATGTCCCGGAGAACAGGTGATTGTATGTAATGGCTCCCGCAGGTCCTGCCCTGTCCCGCTTTTATAAAACTTACTGAGGAACGATGTCACCAGGCCGTACCGATTACTTCCGTCTACTGTCATGACAGGCTCTGTAATTTTCTGTCCCCTGACTTCATTCTTCGTAGTCTCGGAATGATACTGGATAAGAGCCGGTGCAATGGTCTTTCCATCTTCATTAACGATAAACGGTTCCGGGTTATCCAACACAAATTTCTTTATTCCCCTCGCAATCCTCTGCATTGTCTTTTCTGCCAGTGGGCGCACTGCCTTGATTCCATACTTTTCCCTGATTTCCTCTGTGGTATCAAATATGGACGGACATGGCAGGGAGAAATCTATCTGCGTATATGCCCCTATGTACGGTTCCCGCACACCTGCCGCTACAAATATACTGTCTTCTGGCGCATGTGTCGGCTCCGGCCAGATAATCTCCATGCCGTCACATCTGGCAATCAGGAAAAATCTTTTCCGCATGGTCGGTGCTCCATAATCTGCCGCCACCAGTTCTTGGTATTGTACCTGGTATCCCAACTCTTCAAGCTGGCTTATGAATTTACGGAAGGTCACCCCTTGCTTTGCCTTTATGGGTCTATGCCCTCGGTTCAGTGGCCCCCAGGTCTTAAATTCTTCTACATTTTCAAGCATGATTACTCTTGGTCTGACTTTCCCTGCCCACCGCAAGGCTACCCATGCAAGTCCCCTGATGTGCTTGTCCTTTGGCTTCCCGCCTTTGGCCTTGGAGAAATGCTTGCAATCCGGCGAAAACCACGCCAGTGCCACCGGATGACCGCCGCAGGCTTTTACCGGGTCAACATCCCAGACACTCTCACAGTAATGCTTTGTGTCAGGATGATTCGCCCTGTGCATCCGAATGGCTTCCGGGTCATGGTTGATGGCTATGTCCACGCAATAGCCTGTTGCCATCTCTATGCCGGTGCTGGCTCCCCCGCCGCCGGCAAACGAATCAACTATAAGTTCTCCCTTAATCATTGCTTTAAGAAGCCTGCTATAGCGTTGCCCCGGCCGGAGGCTGGCTCCTTTCTACAAATTCTATCTTTACATACTGTATAAGTACTGTTTATCGGACACATTCCCCTGTAATATAAAATCAAAAACTTTGAAAGGAGGTGTCTTATGTTCGAAGCAATTATTTGCGTTTTTTGCTTCTTCGGAAATTGCATTTGCCTATTGGCAAAGTTTTTCACTAATCCTGTAGTTCTTTTCTTTTTAGTTTTTGCATTAATAAAGAGTCAAATAAATTAGTCTCTTGCGCTGTCTGAAATATGGCAGCGCTATTTTATGCCTTAAATACTCCCGCTCCGCATCATGTAGTCCTATCCTCATAACTGCCGCCTCCTAACATATCCTCTATTTCCATCTGCCTCACCGGTTCAAAATTCATCCACAAAATTTCCCGCGTCTTATCGCGGGCCATGTTCCGGCAGGAGATCGTCTCCTTATGCCATCCATGCAGCTGCTCATCATACAGTCGGGACTCGTACCCGCTAATCAGTACCGGCCCCTTGTGCCGCAGCGCCGCCTGCAGCAGCTCCACATGGCTCTCCGTGTCCATCATGTCACAGCGGTATTGCTGACGCCCGCACCGCGTCTCCAGCAGATACGGCGGGTCCAGATAAATCAGCACCTTGGGACTGTTATAACGCTGGATTAGCTCCACTGCCGGCTGATGCTCAATCTGCACTCCCCGCAGCCTCTCGGCGGCCTGCATGATCTTATCCGGCAGGTGGCACCAGTCTTGTGACGCGTAAGCCCGCTCCCGGCCCTGGATGTCGCTTTTCCAACCGACCCGCTCCCCGGTTGTACGGAAGCCATGGCCCATGTTAAGGCGTATGTAAAAGTTTACGGCCTTCCCCAGGCTGTCTTCTGGGACGGATGCAAAGGCGGCGTTATATACCTGCCTTGCATAAGGGGTCCAGTAGATTGCATGAGCCAGCTTTTCGGGATCCTTCTGGATCCACCGGAAAAGATTCACCACGTTATCATCCAAATCATTAACCGTCTCGATATTGGACCGGGGCTTTGTAAAAAGCACTGCGCCGCTGCCGAAAAATGGCTCCAGGTAGGTATGATGCGGCTGGAAGAAACTGATGATCCAGTTGGCGATGCTCCACTTGCTTCCGGGATACTTCATAACAGCGTTCGTGCTTCCCACCTCCCAGGATTTTTCAACTTCTCTGCCAGTGCCTTTGCACTGTCGTAATCGTCGCGCAGACGACAGAGGCTGCAGGAAAAATCATATGGACATTGGTCATTGATGATTTCACAATAGTTTTCTTCCGGTTGTTTTAAATTCGTCATTATTTTTCTCACTTTCCAACTATCTCAAAAAATTTAACAGTTGCCTTCCTCTGGCTTTTTGCACTTCTCAAACCAGTATTAAATAAAATTGGCTTAATCATCCTGTTTTTCCTCCCCGATCACTACAGATAGGTGCAGCGCCTTAAATACCTTGTCCGCGCTCTCTAATGTCATTCGCCGCTTTCCCTTTTCCCAGTACAAAATAGACCGCTGTGTATATCCAATCTTCTCCGCCAGCTGTAACTGCGACATGCCCTGTCTGATCCGGGCCTCCTTGATAATTTTTCCAAAATCCATACCTCTTCTCCTTCTGACAGATTAATCTGCTAATCTATTCCGCTGCCACAGCAGGAATTGAATCAAACATGCTTATCTGCCCTGCCACATTTTCCTTTTTGATCTTCTCTTCTCTCTTCCGGGAAGCCTTGTATTCATTGTATTTCTTCCGGTACTCATAACTCTTCCCGAAGATGTTCCAGGCGGCCTTTACAACGTTTGGTTCATACGGACGGATCAACTCCAAGTCCTCCGTCGCCTTGTACGAGATCGGGCACCCGCAGCAGCCCGTCCGTGTTAAGCCGTAGACCTCGTAAGCGTCAAAGTACCGAATGCCAAACCGCTCTTTATACCAGGCCTTGTCCGCATCGGAAACATAGTACAATGGCCGCAGGTGGTACTGTCCATCACTGGTCTCTGTAAAGCACAGCGCCGTATTATCCTTCCGTGGGACAGACCTCATGCCGCCCTCGTCCCGGCGCTCCCCCGTGATAATCATTTCGTAATCCTTCTGGACACTGTGCGCCACCTGCTTTTTGCAGAAATCGCAGCACTGGGCGCTGATCTGGAAATCCGGTGGATACTCCCCAATGAAATCCCTCATGTACTTTGACGAGTTGATCACCAGCTGGATGTCTGGCCTCGGCTCCCCTTCGGAGTTACAGCAGCATAAAAAATTGATAGTTGCCTCACACTTAGGGAATCTCTCGCCCAGCTCCCGCCTTTTCTCTGCCTTATCTTCTGCCTGTGCGTATTCCTCGGCGATTGACAGGGGGATTCCCTTTTTCTGCCATCCCTCAAGCCCGGCTGACATGATCTTTGACACAAACGGGATCCCGTGCTCCCTGACCGCCTGCACGATGCCCACCTTTGGCCTGACTTCCTCAATTTCCACCCCGTACTTTTCCGCTGTGGCCTTTACGTGGTCTTTGGTAGCCTGCATCTCCAGCCCCGTATTGAAGAACACGTACTTGACCGGGGAAAGGGACGGCGCAATCTTCCGGGCTGTCTCAATCAAATCAATCAAAATGTCACTGTCAGCCCCGCCAGAGTAGGAACAGATTGCTTTCGGGTGTTCCCGCAGACGCGTCATGATGATGCCCGTGATCGCCTGGAATTTCTCCGGCGGATCAAAGTCAGCATAATCAGGCCTGTCCGTATATACCCTGCTTCTGAACTCTCCCGGTTTCATTTGCACTCCCCCACCGGCACATATGTGGATTTCTCAACCGATATTCTTCCGGATTCCACATTCTGGTAATATGCCGCCACCTCACGCACAAGTGCAAGCTGCAGCGCATCATCTGCTGTCCGCTTGTATGTGGTGCAGAATCGGTCAACATACTCTCTGAAATCTTTACTTTTCTGATATCGCTCCATCATGTTCATTATTCCACCCTTAAAAACCTTTCCATTATCCGTTCATTTGCGCTCGGAATATCCATATTTTCCATACAAACGACATTCTTTCTCCTATAAATCCTCACATTAAAAATCTTCTCTTCGCTCAAAATCCTTAACATAGACTTCTGGGCATTCATGGCATTTTCCAGATTTTCATACTCTTCCTTTGCCATATGAATATTTGATTTAAGAAATTTTCTGAGAACGGATGTATATGTCCCCGATTTTACTTTTCCCATACCATCACCTACTCTTCCTTTTCTTATCCTCTTCCAGCTTCCTGACAAGCGCATCCGCAAGCCCTTTGGCAAAGGCATCATTCTCATATCTCGCAGAAAACTCTTTGCACTTGCCAATCACTTCTTCCCACCATTCGTCCGTATCCTCCAGCTGCCAGTATGCTTGACAGAGGGTGTAATACTCTGCGAACAGCCGCCAGTAAAAAGAATTCTTTTCAAATTTTGCGCTTGCCATGCGTCCTCCTAATTGTTTAACAGTTCCCTCTCCAATTCCTCAAAATCGTAATCATGTTGTGGAAACTGATTAAACTTATTTTTGCTCTTCTCTTCCTCCGGCTTTTTATAGTTCTCCGGCAGATAATCTATCCATGTGGAATCTTTCAGCCAGTTCTCCGGGTTCTTGATGTACCGCTCATTGGTCTTTAATATCCTGCAAGCCTCCGCATAATTCTTTACTGCCGCTATCAGGTCATCCTCTGAAAGTGACGGTGTAGTCTGTAAGAGATATGCGTATTCTCCGTTGACAGTTAAGATATTTTTCACTTTCTTTGGGTACAATTCGCAGAACTCGTTGAATCGGGATTCCGAAAACACTGATTGCGAATCCCAGCCGTCCCTATTCTCTTTTCTTTCATTCTTTATTTCTTTTTCTTCTTCTATTGTTGGCAATGGTTTGGCAATGGTTTGGGAATTGTTTGGTATTTGTTTGGTAAGTTCTTGGTACGAATCATAGTTAGATACCGTAATTACTGTATATTTGTTTGTTGTTTGTTTTGTAATTTCTCCAGTTTGAATCAAGTGCTTAAGTGCAGTTTTTATTTCATCTGATGTTAGGTCTAATTCTTCCGAAAGCCGCTTTACGGAAGTAACAAAAGAACCTCTTGCTATAACTTTTCCCTCAAATTTTGCGTCTTTCCAGTTTGCCTTTAAAAGACAATGAAAAAACAAATTCTTTGTATGCTCATTCCTATACCATTCCCACTCCAGAATCTTTCTGTCAATTTTTATGTAGCTACCCATAGCAGCCACCTGATTTCCATGCCACTTAAACCACTTCCTTTACCGCAAATTTTTCGACTTCTGGCTAAATCTCACCGCGATACAGCCCATTATCCTTCAGTGCCTTAAGAGCCTTTATCTGCCGTTCTGTAAGCCTATATTTCTCTATGTGGTAATTCCATACTGCGCATGCGCCAGAGACCTTGCAGAGCCATGTAACAAAGTTAAAATAGTATTCTTTCTGGCACATGGCATTCAATTCTTCTCTCGTAACTTTCTGTTTTTGGCAAGCAAGTTTTATCAACTTCTCCTGATGGGATGGAACAGCGTACATTATCTTTCCATTTTCATCAATTACCACTTCCAGATAATTTATAAATGTTTTCTTGTGTTGTTCCATATCGAAATCAGAATAGACGCTGTATTCCATCACTTTCACCTTTCTTTTAATCCGGCCTACAATCATCACAGTAAAATCCATACGTTTCTTCAGGGAAATTTGCTTCCGCCTCTTCTCCATCTTCTGTGATTATGGTTGTTTCCTCGTTTATGCTTGTTCCCCCAAAATAGGAGTCAAATATACACCCGCATCCACGACAACGCTCGAATTTATCTGGTAATACCTCCAAATATTCCTGTAAGAAGTAAATTACCGAAAACGCCTGCTCTTCTGTCAAATTCATTTTCTCTTTAAAATGCAATTCATCTGGGCAACTCTTCCCTTGTAGCCATTCGTAAAATTCATTGATTTGTTCAATCTCTATATCATCAAGATTCATTGTTCCGCAGTTTTTCCCCAATCCTTAACCCTCCATGAAATCAAACAGATTCATCTGTGCTGTTTCTGCCTTGTATCTTTCCGTTGATAAATCGTACATATATTTGTCTTTCTCAAAAGCCACAAACTGCAATCCGGCTTCATGGTATGCTATCAAGCTGCTTGCACTGCCGGTATGCGTGTCAAGTACTTTCCATCCTCTCTGTATGTATTTCTTAACAATCCACCGATACAGATTTATGGGCTTCTGTGTTGGGTGAATCCTCTTCTCGTTTTTCTGTTTATTCCCTTGCTGTATGGTTCCCTCTTCAATGGATTTCCCCTGAAACATCCCTCTCCACATATAGCGGAATACATCAACCCTATTGTTCAGACTGCAGTATGCTATTTCTGCACCGGACTGATCGGAACCATCATTGCACTTATCCCAGATTATCCTGCCGCCAGCAAGCGGATAATCAAAGTAATTCACACCCCATATAATCTGACGCTTGGATACCCTCATTAATTCTTCAAAGTATTCTTTCGGTGGTGGCTCGATATCCCACCCTCTGTTTTCGTATTGGCCGTCCGAAACCCATATCTGTCTTCCGTTCTTCTGCTTTACATATCCGCTACGGTTGCGGCCGCCATGCTCTTTCCTGCCATACTCTGGGTCACAGACGGCTATGTCGAAATACTTATCAGGAAACTGTTTCATACCGTCCATGCAGTCCATGCAATAATATCCAAAGTCAAGCACCTAAATCACCGCCTTGTAAGTCAAATATAGACATCTGCCCCGTTTTCTCGCATTCCCTTTTCAAAAGCAGTTCTCCGTAATTCTCATTCAGCATTTCCTCCATGGCCTTTTTATAAAACGGCTTGTAAATCTCAAATCCGTATGAATTTCTTCCTAAGTCCTTTGCCGCCCGTAGTGTGCTGCCACTTCCTGCCACCGGGTCAATTACCGTGTCGCCCTCGTCTGTAAGCACTGTTATCAGCTTTCTGAGAATCGACTGTGGTTTTTGCGTCTTGTGGCATTTAGGAATTCCAGGTGGATCAGGTTCCCATTTCATCCAGTTAAAGACCATCTTCCCCTCATTGCGGAATTTCGGCAGCTTGTCACGGTAAAGCAAAATCCCGTATTCCGTTGCACCGACAATCTTCATGTTTGCCTTAAGGACTTGCGCTGAATAGTTCTTGATGAACACAAGCGGTATATTATGCAAAAATCCGTGTTTCTTCGCCGCGTCAATCAGTGTCGGTATCTGCTCAAAACTGCAAAACATCACCATACACGGTGCATCAGAACTTCTTCCCCTCTCCCCTCCTTTCCTAGGCTCTTTCTTCAAAAGCTGATTGCAGAAATGGAAGTATTCGTAAAGGTTAAAGTATTGGTCTGATGGAAAGAACTGTTTTCCTGCAAACTCACTTTCGCCGTTTTTATTGTTGCCGCCATTGTACCACATTGGATTGCTTGCGTAGGCGTTGTTTCCCAATGCATAAGGCACATCTGCTATCACTAATTGAGCTTTTTGAATCGGATAGCGTTTCCAATTCTGAAAGCTGTCGTGATACAATTCACACTTGACTTTCCGTGTATGCTCCACAACTTTCTCACCTCCCCGCTAATTCCTCATAACACTTCTTAAACCTCACAAAATCCTCCGCACTTCCGCCGTTGTCTGGATGGGCATGTTTCATGGCGTATCGGACGGCATCCACGGTATCTTTGGAAATCTGCGGCGTGTTGTTTGTCCGTCCGTGCAATTTCCTATATAAGTCAATAGCACTCTTTAACTGCATATTTTCCAGAAGAAGTGCGGCATTTTTCTTCTCCAAAGCATCAACTTGCGAAGAATCGCATTCCGAAAGCCTTATCCGCATTTCATAGTTGTTTCTAATTTCCTTAATCGAAATCTTCGCAATCTCGTTATCCAGTTTCAACTTGCGGATATTGATGTACTGACTGATAATTATGGATGCAGAAAGTGCTATTATAATCACAATCACCATTCTAATCTCCTCCCAATTAGCAAATCACATACTCATAATCTTCAATCTTGAATCCTTTCTGTATTGCAATCCTCGTGCCGTCAGGGTTCACCAGATAGCAGTAAACCTTATGGTTTTCCGTCAATCCGTTTATAATGTCCTCTGCCCTGCGCATCAGTCTTCCGTTGTGCATTAGTGCCGCCGCTGTGAGTGCGCTCATTTCAACTCAACCCCTTTCACCCCTACAAACAAACTCGGTGGAATTGGCAATATGCCACTGTATTTCTCAATCGGTTTCCAGATATGCAAGCAGTACGGAATGTTATTCACATACTCGCTCTTCGGAGGATGATACTGCACACAACATTCTTCTTCCGTAAAAAACATATCTTTCAACTGGCACATTTCCTCCCATGTGGGCATTCTGTGCTTTCCGTCTATACTGATGTGTTCCCAGCCCCCCGCATAAGACCAAATAACGGTCATTCCCTTTTGACTTCCTCTAATAAATTCACCCGCACCGCCGTCAAATCCAGTGCGGATAATGTGGAAATCCTTGCGGCTGTTTAATTCTTCGTAAAGCTGATTTATTGGCTTCATTCTGATACCTCCACTTTGGAATCTTCCGGAAACTGAAATGTTTTCGGCGGCACTGTGCTGCTCTTATTGGAAAATGGATAGATGGTTACTTCCCTATACTTCTCGCGAAGCATCTCCATAGCTTTCCTACACTTCTCAACACTGCTGTAACTTGCCATAACCGGCGTAAAATTCGGGTTATTTGTCTCTGCTTCGATTTCGCGGCATTTCTTGTTTACAACCAAATGGCAGTTTTCATATTGGATGCCAAACATCAATCCGTCCTGACTGATTATTCTCATTCCTGCAAAACCTCCTTAATATTTTTACCAATCACTTAATGATTCTAAGTAATCAATACACTCTTGCATTTCTTCTTTTGAAATGCCGTTATCAAAGCACAAATCTTCCAAACATTGTTCATCCCCCATACTTGCTTCTGCAAGAATCGCTTTTAAAAAGCATGTAAGCTTATTCGGGCGCTCCATTCTATAATCCCTCCTATCCCTCCAAATAATAGACATTCTCCAGATTCACAATCACAAATCTATTCTTTTCCTTAATCAGTTTGCTTTCCTCTGAAACCACACTGCACTCAAAATCCTTAAATGCCGACTTCTTGTAGGAATACCCACGGATTTTTCCGTCAACCGGGATAAAGATATTTGAGTTATAAATGCAAGGGCAGTTAAGCTGACAGTCATATCTGATTGCATCCGTCTTGTATTCCACAGCACCGCCGTTGATAACAAACGTGCTGAATCCCCCCTTGCTTTCCTCCAAAATTATCATCCATTTTCCGGAAATATCGTCACAGTGTATGCCATAATTCACAATGTCGGAGCCATAGTCAATGGCTGTGTTCACGCCGTTGATGTTCACAATAACCTTGCCAGTGTAGTAGTTCACAACACAGTAATTATCACCACTGACCGCAAAATATGCTGTATTGCTGACCTTGCAGATATTCTTGATCCCATTACCGCTCGGCATGATTTCAAGTTGTGTCATCGTATTCTTTGCAGAAATGTAGTAAATCTTGTTTCCCTCAACCTCTATTGCGGATTTATATTTCTTCTCAATCTGATAATCCTTGCCATTATGGAAAGTGATGCAGTCTGCCAGTTCCAGAACAACCATTCCGTCTTTTGTGTAATGGTATCTTGCCAGAGGAAAGAATCCCGTTGCCTGACTTCCGTTATGCACATATCCGTTATTATCCAGATATGTATACCTATCAAATACGGTCTTAATATTTGTTCCGTCATAGATTGCATACAGCTTCAATCCGCCCACGCTCCCTTGCGATATAGGCTTTTTATTGACCTGTGCGGTACTGTCGCAGTAAGGGCATGAGGAAAACTTACTGTAATAAAATTCCTTGTCCTTTTTGCATTGTGCAAGGCTCGCAAGCATATCTTCTATGTTCCCTGATAAAGTCCGAACACCGGCCTCAAACACCGACTTAAACTCCGATACAAGGCCAGGCGAAAACCCTTTCCATTCCTTGGTTGTGCGTGGCAATTTCACATTGTCCCTACCGATAACGGAAATCCCCTTTGCAATCCTATCCAGAATCGGCATATCAGGCTCAACCGTACCTCCAAACGGATGCACTCTTGTAAGAGACTTCCACGCAAGTACCATAAAAGCGTAATTGTCGGTATCAGAATTGAAATTATCTGCTTTTAAATGTGGGTCTTTGAACATATCCATAGCCACGGTGCATTTGTCACCGCCAACCGTCCAACTGTCGCAGTCAATCAGATAAATGTTTCCGGAGGTATCAAAAAGAATGTTCTGGTCGTTCAAATCGCCGATATAGATATTCTGATTGTGAATCTCTGCCAATACCGTCTTGACCTTTACAAGCATGGAAAGAATGTCCTTTGTGGTGATGCTGTTTGCGGTGACAAATTTTCGGTTCGACAACCGCTTAAATTCGTCCCCTACAGCCCTTTCCATGCAGTAGCCGATAAATCTACCACGCATATCTAAAACCGTGTCTATGGGTCTTGTAACAGCGTCAGGCAAGGTGATTTTCATGAGGGCATTTACTTTCCGTTCCTTTGCCGCTATGTCAATGTGCGGCTTGAAGGTCTTTATGATTTTTCCGTTGTGTTCGTATATGTAACCCTCGCCTCCCTCTGTTAATGGCATTCGGGTTGTGGTGTCAAATTTTATTGGCATGAGCGCCTCCCTCAAAACACAATCGTCACATCATCCTTGAAAATCTTATGATTGCGATTGATAAACAGATTTATTTTCAGTTCCTTGCCCGATTTCAGGCAGTTTATAAACTCTTGCTTCAACACTTCATCCGCTTGCAGAATGTACCGCAGGCCGTCACTTGCTATGCCGACTTTGGCATATTTCTCTTTGGAAAATGTCTTTTGTGAAAAGGAAACGCCATCTTTATAGTGCCTTAGATATTCTGGCGGAATGTAGTTGTAGATATAGTATTTTGGGTATTCTCCGTCTGATAATTCCTCAAAGGTTATGTTGCAATCATGGTCTTGGAGGATGATGTAGCCATCACCGCAGTATGATAATGTGAAATCGTCTGCGCAATCCGCTAACCGCAGAATGGTAAAACTCAAAAAATCACGCTTCCATTGCGGTTTTTCGCCAACAAGACCGCATATCATAGTAAAAATCTTATCTATATCAAACGGTGTAGTCTGCTTCAAATGACAGAATAGCTTTGCCCCAACCTCTGAATGTTTCCCCTCTGAACATCCGTCACATACATAGGATATTTTTTCTCCAGAAAACCCATAGTCTTGACAGTTCATTCCCCTTTCCAGATGTTCCATACCGATTTTATTGATAAACATATTTTCCTCTTTCTGGGGCGGCTTTTACACCGCCCCGCATTTTCTTAAATCTGGAAGAAATCATCCCCGTCATCTGTCAGAACCGACTTGCTGCTCTCAATAACCGACTTTGACAGACAGTTGAATGCCTTGCGCAGTTCGCTTGCGGAACTTGCCACATCAAGGATATTACGGAAACCCAAATCCTTTGCGGTATGTGTGGCACCTCCGCCGAAGCTGATGAATGCTGTTGTGATTTCCTCGCTGTTCAGAAAATCAACAGCCTGCTTTGCTTCACTGTAACTGTGGCTTGAAACATTGTCCTCTCCATCACTGAAAATGGCGAACACAGCCTTAACCCTTGTCATTCCCTGATTTTTCAGGAACTTGCGGTACTCTTTCAGCTTTTCGGAACCCTCAACAATCGTGTCAAACATGGCAGTACAGCCATTTGCTACAAATTTTGTGTCAAACTCCGAAATCTTCTTGTAGCCGCCGATATTGATGAAATCTGAAAAGTCTGCCCTTGCAACAAGGATTTCATCTGCTTCTTTGCTGTCGGTCAGGGCATCCTTGAACTCAGCCAGGCAGCTCTGCATATCACTGATATATCTGCCCATACTGCCGCTTTCATCAATCCCCAAAAAGATAAGGTTGACGCTCTCACTCTCCAAATCGTCAACGGCGGTATTCTCTACCTCGATCTCGTCCAGACCGTCAATCTCAATGCCGTTTTCTTCAATATTGCTCATATTCTCAATCCTCTCTTTCTTACAGAATATTGTCCGTGCTGTTTACAAGGTTCACATGGTACTTGGCCTTGAAATCGGCAAAGGCCTGCGCCGTTGCATCCTCAAACCCCGGAATGATTGACATACAATCGTCAAGGATATAGATTTTCTCCGTGACCTCTGGGCGGTTCTCATAATGCTCCAGAATCTGCTTGATACTTTCCATAACGCAATGGCTCTTGGCCTCTCCCCCGATGATAACCTTGTCAAACTTTTCAAGCTTATTGAGAAAATCAAGGTTGATATAGCCGTTTGTGTCGTATTCCGGCTTGATAACTCCGTACATCTCGGAAAGCGGGTCTTGCCCTTTCACAAGCCGCTGCATAACAGATTTCTTTGCTACCGAATGGAAGTAAATCATATTGGCAAACTGATTTTCCAATGCGCAGCCAGTGGTTCCCTGAATACAGTGGTAAGACCATACAACAAGCGTTTTCTTTCCGTCCTTTTCCAGATGCTCCACATAATCTCGGCTTGACCTCGGATTGATGACCGCCCGCCATTTCCCACTGTCAAGGTCTGCGAGCGTGATAGATGTGTAGGGCGCAGGATTGTTCCCGTTCTCGTCAATCCACCAACACGGATGAAAAATCTGGTGCGGTGTGTGCGTGTCGATGGATACCGCAATGTTGCTGATTTTATCCATGTTGTTGTAGATGAACCTTGTCATGCGCTCCACATCACCATGTGCACCCAGAACGCCCAAAGCACCGCCGTCCATGAAGTCCTGCTGCACGTCAATGCCGATAAGCAGCACCCGTTCCTTGTTCTGCTTGGACGGCGTGAGCTGCTCGTCATTCGCCTTTTTCAAGATTTCATTCAAAGAGATGGGATTCTCTGCCTTACCGATTGCTCCTACGTTTACGATTTCCTCATACCTTGTGTTCATAAAAACCTCCATTTATTTTGGTTTTGAGGGCTTCACAATGGAAGCCCTATCAACAGTTACCATTACCCCAACTCGTCCAACATCTTTTCCAGTTCCTCAATGGACTTGCCCTGGAGTGCTTCGTCTTGCTTACTGGCCAGAATCGCCATAATCTTCTGCTTCTGTTCCTTGCGCTCCCTTGCAGTCTCGGCGGCTTTCTTTTCCTCCTGCTTTACAGTAAAGATGTGTTTGACAATCTCAATCTGCCCATCCAGTTCCTCGTCCGCTACGGACTTCACTTCAAGCAAACTGTCCTCCTGCGCCGCCTTTTTGAGCGTGCTTAGTTCCTTGTAGATTTTGTCAAGTTCTGTCATGGATAAATCCCATAAATCCTCGACTGTTGCCTGTCCCTTGTAAGGGAACCGCATTTTCTCCCTCGTTGCCTTGATAAACAGTTCTTCGTTGCTCATAATCAATGTCCTCGTATAATAAGTGCAGACCAGTAGAAAAGATGGTTATGCACTTATCCTT
>CAJTSE010000003.1:65009-283644 GCA_910578815.1 uncultured Acetatifactor sp. | reverse complement strand
GATAAATGAATGTCTCTGTATTGTGCTTTGTCCTCCCTCCTGCAAATGGCAGTATCAGGCTAGGAAAAGCGGAGGTACGGCAGGACAGATTGTGAGTGGGCGGCATAGGCAGCACGTTTACGAACATATCCGCCTTATGGCGGAACAAGTCACGCTAGCGTGAATTAGCTCCCCGCAGGGGCGAAATCTCCATTGCATAAACGAAGTTTGTGCAATGGGTGTATTTCGCTCTCAAACGCCGAGGGCTTTAAAAGAAAGGAATCTCCCCTATAAATGCTCGAATTATGCCTGCAAAAACTGACGCCATGATAGCAAAAAATGATGGCACTTTGCATGTGTCTGTGGAGTGGTTAAAAGGGGAAACAGAAGAATACGAAACAAACATTACGGATAAAAGGGAATTATGCATTCGTGATGCAATGTCCTCCATTCTCTCAAAACTGCCTTTTGACATGGAACAGGCAGAGTCAGACTTTACAAAGGATTTACTGCTGCTGATGTTAAGGGAATATGAATTGTTCGTGGATTCTTTCCAGTTTGCCTGTAAGAATTTCAAGGACAATGCGGAAAATTCCGCACTTGCTCGGACAATGGGGTTTGAATCGAATAAGGAATATAACGAGATTATGTTTCTTCGGGAAATCACCCACACCGTAAATATATTTAATGATATGGGCGATATTGTAAGGCTCTATTCCAAAAATCCCGAAACAGCCACTACAAAGCTTGCAAATCTTCTTTCTATGGTATCGGGGGAAGAATCTGAATCGGTATAGTAAAGCAGTCGGAGTCATGATACAATGAGTGCAAGCGAGCCAACAGATTTATCTGATTGGCGAGCGACGAATTGGCTTACGGACTTGTCCGTAAGATACTTACACGCAGAAAGCATTTCATCAGTTCCGATTGCCAACGCAATGGCACATTGCGTTTTGGAAAGGAGAACGGATTATGGCAAAAGGTTCTGTAAGAAAAAAAGGAAAGAAATGGTACTACCGCTTCTATGTGGAGGACGCAAGCGGCAACTTGGTACAGAAAGAGTTTACGGGTACGGAAAGCAAGAGCGAGACGGAAAAGCTGTTACGGCAGGCAATGGAGGATTACGAAGAAAAGAAATTCATTGCAAAAGCTGACAACATCACGCTTGGGGAACTGCTCGATATTTGGGCGGAGAAAGAATTAAAGGTCGGCACTCTTAGCAACGGTACGGTGGAAAATTATCTCGGTGCGATACGTTGCATTAAGAAACATCCTGTTGCTGACCGCAGATTAAAAACCGTAACAGCGGAGCATTTGCAGACATTCCTTGACCTGCTTACTTTCGGAGGAACATATCCCGACGGGAAAGTGAAAAAAGGATTGAGCAAAGACTATATCCATTCATTCTCAGCAGTTTTACAGCAGTCGTTCCGTTTTGCGGTATTCCCAAAGCAACTGATTACGTTCAATCCAATGCAGTACATCAAGCTGAAACGAAAGGCAGAGGAAGTGGATTTGTTTTCAGAGGAAGATATGGGACAATCGGGCACACAGCCGATTTCCCATGATGACTATGAAAAACTTATCGCTTATCTTGAAAAGAAAAATATCTCTGCGGTTCTGCCGATACAGATAGCCTACTATGCAGGTCTTAGGATCGGCGAGGTATGTGGGCTGACCTGGCAGGACATCAACCTTGAGGAACAGTATTTAACGGTAAAGCGGAGTGTCCGCTATGACGGCGCAAAGCACAAAACGATTATCGGACCGACTAAACGTAAGAAAGTGCGGACGGTTGATTTTGGGTACACGCTTACCGCCATACTGAAAAAGGCAAGGAAAGAGCAGCTTAGAAATCAGATGCAGTACGGGGAACTGTACCACCGCAATTACTACAAGGAAGTGCAGGACAAAAACAGGGTTTACTATGAGTATTACAGCTTGGAGAACACGCAGGACATTCCGGCGGATTACAACGAAATCTCATTTGTATGTTTAAGACCGGACGGCTGTCTTGAAACGCCGAGTACATTGAGTATCGTCTGCCGGACACTGGCAAAGAAACTGGACGGGTTTGAGGGCTTTCACTTCCACCAGCTCCGCCATACTTATACAAGCAATCTGCTGTCAAACGGTGCAGCGCCGAAGGACGTGCAGGAACTCTTGGGACACTCTGACGTGAGTACCACCATGAATGTGTATGCCCATGCCACAAGGGAGGCAAAGCGGACTTCCGCAAGGCTGTTGGATAAGGTGGCAGGCAACGATTAGATACATTCAGAAAAACTTTCCCTTGTAAACTGCCCATAAGGGCAAAAACAAGGGAAAATACATAGCAATTCACTGTATGAGGCTCTAAAAGCCTTGAAAAATAGGGAAAGTTCTATAAATTCATCTGCAAATCCCGATTTGTACCTTTAACAGAATACCACAATCACACTCTTATTTCTATCAAATTTTCATTAAATTTCTTCCTCCCTCCGCTTAGTCCTGTTTTGTTGTCTGTTGTTCTGTCGGTTCTCGTTCTGAAGCCCCCTCTCAAGCTTCTTCTTGTTGTAGCTGATAACTTCCGCATACGCTAATTCTGTGGCGGTCTTGGTCTGCTCCCTGCCGATACTGTCATATTCAGACTGCAAAGACTGTATCTCGGCTTTCCATTGTTTTGGCGTTACCTTTTCGCCATTCTGTAAAAGGTTCTGCATCCCTTTTACCAGTTTCTGCAATGTATCTATAATCTCTTTCCGATATGAACCTGACTTTATTCCATTGATATGATCAGACATATTGAATCACCTCCACTGGAATCATTATAAATCCGCTTTCCCAAAATATTAAATGCATATACAGAATGCGACTGCATACTTGAAAGGTATGTATTTTTCTGTTATAATAGAAAGAACCCATAAAAGCGAGGAGAATTTTCATTTGGATATTCGAGTATTACAATATTTTCTTGCAGTAGCAAGGGAAGAAAGCATAACAAAAGCGGCAGAAGCGCTCCGCATGACTCAGCCACCGCTTTCCAGACAATTAAAGGATTTAGAGGATGAATTGGGAAAACAGCTACTTATCCGGGGGAGTAAAAAAGTCACGCTGACGGAAGATGGTATGCTGCTGCGCAAACGTGCGGAAGAATTAGTCGATCTAATGGAAAAGACAAAAGCGGAGCTGGCTTCTTCCAACGAAAACATCAATGGGGAAATTCATATTGGCTGCGGGGAAACAGAAGCAATTTCTTTTCTAGCACAGGCAGCCCAGAATTTACAAAAAAAACATCCGTTGATCCATTACCATATTTACAGTGGTGACGCAGAACGTGTCATGGAAAAGCTGGATAAAGGTCTGATTGATTTCGGGCTTTTGGTAGGCCCGACAGATATAAGCAAGTACGATTATATCCGGCTTCCAATGAAAGACCTGTGGGGCGTGCTTATGCGAAAAGACAGCCCGCTGGCAGAAAAAGAAACAATTTCGGCAGAAGATTTATGGGATAAGCCGCTGATCATCTCACACCAGACTTCGGTCAATAGCGAGATGTTCTCCTGGCTGAAAACAGACCTTTCAAAATTAAATATTGTCGCCACATATGATCTGGTCTATAATGCCGCCCAATTTGTAAAAAAAGGATTTGGATATGTGATTGCATTAGATAAGCTCATCAATACAACCGGTAACAGCAAACTGTGTTTTAAACCGCTTTTTCCTACTCTGGAAGCAGAACTTTGCATTGTATGGAAAAAATATCAGGTTCTTTCAAAAGCCTCCAATACTTTTCTCCAACAATTGCAGCAAGAACTGGAAAATCTGTAGCCGCTTTATACATTTTGATTTTGCCTTGAGGGGGTTCAAATTGGATATACGGGGAGGGTTCAAATACACATATGAGGGTTCAAATCCAAGCACATCCTCACTCACGGCCAATTACAATCCGAAAAAATAAAGAGCCTTCGGTCACGTTCAATGTGCCGAAAGCCCTTTATTTCTGCGGTTTTACACCTATTCTGTTTTTTCTCTTTGTATCAACTAAGCGAGTTTTATTTCGTGGGTGTCCTCAAAGCATGGCTTGCAGTCCCTCACGCTCAAAGGTCGTGCCCGATATTCCGTCATCGGTAAAGTGGCGTATGCCCGTATAACCGTTCTTTTCCGCATAATCCTCTAACATTGCCTTTTGATATTATATTGATTCAAACACGAAATAGTCCGCCGAAATTCTGCCCTCCTGCCTGCCCTGCTCGTTCAGGGCAAACAGTCCTGCTTTCACGCCCACCCAGCGCCCCGGCGTGGCCTGCACAGTCCGCCCGGCATCCAGAAAATGCTCTCCATCGGTACTGACTTCAAAGGAGACCTCTTCCGCCTCTTTTACCCTCATGCGGAAATACATTTGTTCCTCTGCGGGAATCTCCAATATCTCCCTGGCCTCATCCTCCTTATCCCAATTACCTGTTCTCTGCTGCAAAATGAACTTCCCGCCTTTTTTGCATACTGCAAGAGCTGTGTAACACCCTCCCAGGGACACCATGCCAGCCACATCACCTTCCGACATCTGCTCGAAATGCAGACTAGCCGTAATCTGAAATTCCGGCGCCGGCCACTTTTGAAGCAGCAGATTGCTCACGTCACAAAGCTGTGCGGCCTCTTTAACAGGCTGCGCATACAGCGTCAGCCCCTCTTTCCCGATATTGTACCAGCTTTCCTCATGATTCCCGTTCCACTGCCACTGCAGCCCCAGCCTTTCCCCTTCAAAAAAGTCGCTGTCCGCCGGTGCATCGGGAGGACAGACGCAGCCTGTCTCCGGCTTTCTGTGGCGCAGCACAGGTTCTCCGCAGCCACCTGCATCATTCACGCCGATCACCGGCCAGTCATCCTCCCAGCGCATGGGCTGCAGGTGAACAATCCTCCCCGGATTTCCTACATCCTGAAAGTGCAGAAACCAATCCTCACCGGAGGGTGTATCCACCCATGCTCCCTGGTGCGGCCCGTTTACGGGAGATCCTCCCTGCCGCAGCACTATTTTTTCCTCATAGGGACCGTAAATATTCTTAGAGCGCAGTACGGTCTGCCAGCCCTCCTTCACCCCTCCTGCAGGCGCGAATATGTAATAATATCCGTTTCGCTTGTACAGCTTGGGCCCCTCAATGGTAGGCTGGGTAGCATGGCCGTCATAAACAAACTGTCCGTCGTCCAGCACGCCGGAACAATCCGGTTTTATAGGGGAGATGTATAGATAGCTCTTAAAACCGATGCGGCTCCTGGCAAAAGCATTCACCATATATGCCTTTCCGTCCTCATCCCATAAGGGACAGGGATCAATCCAGCCCACTGTTTTCTTTATAAATTCCGGCTCACTCCATTTTCCCCAGGGGTCTTTTGTCCGGCACACCACGATCCCTTCGTCCGGCAGCGGAATGAAGGCATAGTAAATGCCCTCATGAAAGCGGATGGAAGGCGCCCATGCCCCACAGCCGTGCCTTACCTTCTCATATCCCTCATAGGGAAAATTCTCCATGATATAATTAATTACCTTCCAGTTTACCAGATCCTTCGAGTGCAGCAGCGGCACCGCCGGCGTATTGCAAAAGCTGGAAGCTATTAAAAAATAATCTTCCCCCACCCTGATTGCATCCGGGTCCGAATAGTCCGTATACAAAATCGGGTTGCTGTATGTGCCGTCTCCCTGGTCCGCTAACCACATTTTTTTAATCTGTGACTTATCCATACTAACCATGCCTTTCCCCCTGTTATTGTTCTGTGTACTCCACCGATTCGTCCACGTTCCAGGGCTCCGCCCCTCCCGCGGAATTCCGATAATTCTGCACCCTCACATTCCGAAATACCACATTTCTGGCATTGCGCATATAAACTCCCTCCTGGGACATTTTGGGAATATCCTCCATCATACCCGGATACCCGCCTTCTGCTTCTTCTTTCATCCCCATGCTGCAGTCGGAAATCACCACATTTTCCACCGGCATCTCCGGAAGCCCGTAAAAAAATCCTGCCGCCGCGGAGGCCTCGGTCACCATACAGCCCTGAATCTGGATATTACGGATGGACGGAGTGGAATTGTCCGCCTCATGGGCTGACTTATCCTTATAGCTGCCGCCGTTCATACCGCATCTGTAGTACATGTTAAACACAAAGGGACACATTACCCGATCCATAATCACATTGGAAATCAAAATACTCTCCATGGACCCGCCTCTCCCTCTCCTGGTCTTTACCCGGATTCCCCGGTCCGTGTCCTGGAAAACACAGTTGGAAATCACCACGTTGCGCACTCCGCCGCTCATTTCGCTCCCGATTACCACACCTCCATGCCCATGAACCATATTGCAGTTGGTTATGGTAATATTCTCGCAGGGCATTTTTACCGGCGTATCCTCCGTACCGGACTTTAAGGTGATACAATCGTCCCCCACATCCACAAGGCAGTCCGCTATCCTGACATTACAGCATCCGTCCGGGTTGATTCCGTCCGTGTTGGGCGAATCCTTGGGATTGCGTATGGTAATTCCTCTAATTTCCACGTCACTGCAATACAGCGGATGAACCGTCCAGACTGGAGAATTCACCAGCTTAACATCCAGCACCTTCACATGACTGCATCGTTCAAAGCAGACGAGAAAGGGACGGCCCTGAGGAATGTCTTTCCTGTTTTCCCACCAGTAATCCCCCTGTCCGTTCAGCGTTCCATGACCGCAAAGAGTTACATTCTCCGCGTCGTGAGCATAAATACAGGGCATGGTCAGAGCTTCCTTCTTCCCTTCAAATTCCGAATGGACCACCCTATACCCCTGCCAGTTCTGCAGGAATCTGATTTCCGCTCCCGCTTCCAGATACAATGTCATATTACTTTTTAATTCAATGGAATACGTCTCATAAATACCGGGCGGCACCAGAATCGTCCCTCCCTGTTCCCGCTCCAGCGCGGCCACGGCCTCTTCAAAAGCGCCGCTCCAGCCCCTCTCTACAGTAAAAAATGCTTCAAAATCTTTAATATTCTTCATAAGTCTGCTTTTTCTCCCTGTACTCAAAATATCGAAACACTCCATAGCATTCCTGATCCCCTGCATACACATACAATCCCACCATGGCGCCTGTAAACCGCTTTCCCTTTTTGATGCCCTCACTGCAAAGATAATATACATTCTCCAGAGTACATGCCGGCCGAATCTCTCCCTCCTCCGTCCGGTACAGGAAACGCCTTTCAAGTCCCCTGGTCTCCACACCCAGCCGAAGCAATCCTTTTGTATGGATTCCCCCTGCCCAAAACACTCTGTCCTCGTCTCCGATATGCTCCTTTACCACCAGCTCCGCCGATCCTGCCATCCCGACAGCCCCAAAGCACACCCAGGTATTTTCATCATAGTAACAGGTCAGGCCGATCTCCTGCCCCGGCCCTAACTTAAGGCTCTCAAATTCCGTCCAGGCATCAAAGCAAAAGGCCGTCTGCCTGCGCAGCAGAATATTGCGGGCCTCCACCCTGGATAAAGGGAAACGGCTCCCCTTTAAGATCAGTCTGCCCCCGCTGAAACAGATACCGTCCTGCTCCGGCTCTCTGGGCGTCATCCACTCCCCGGACAGCTTCAGCCCCCGGAAATCATCTCTCCATATACCGCCGTTCTGCCATATCTCTTCATCACCGGCAGTCTCCCCCAGCCCCGGTTTTTTCTGCAGCACACTGGGACCCTGCAGGCCGTTTACAATGGGCCAGCCGTCCGCCGTCCAGGTAACAGGGTCCAGCGCAGTCTCTCTGCCCAGCATACTCCATTTCCCCTCCAGGCACCTTCCGCACAGATATACCATATACCATTTTCCGTCTGCGGCAAGCACCGGTTTCCCATGGCCTGCCCGCTGAATCCCGGCCTGGGGATCCTGCTGGCGCATAATCGGGTTATAAGGGCAGGGTTCGTACAATCCCATCAGCTCTCTGGAACGCATCACCGTAATCCTGTGCCCCGTCCCGGTTCCGCCCTCTGCCATAAACAGATAGTAAAAACCGTCCTTTTTCAACAGATGAGGGCCTTCTGGTGCCCGTTTCTGATCTCCGTAATACAGCAGCTTTGCCTCAGATAACTGCCTTGATCCGTCTGCGCTGATTTCAAAAATTCTTGCTCCCCGGTTCAGCAGCATATAATGCCTGCCGTCCTCGTGGAAAATGGATGGGTCTATGCCGTCCTCTTCCAGAAAGACCGGTTTTCCGTAGGGCCCTTCCGGTCTGGAAGCGGTTACCACCATCTGTCTGCGGTATACCGGCCCTCCGTCATTCAGGCGCAGTGTTGCCGTAATATAAAAGGTTCCATTGTCATAGGAAATATCCGGCGCCCAGTATCCCCTGCCCCCCTCCAGGCCGTCCAGTCCGGCCCAGTCCGGGTTGGTAATGGCATGCCCAATGATTTTCCAGTGAAGCAGATCCTTGGAATGGGAGATAGGTATACAAGGGAAAAAGATAAAAGAGGAATTCACCATATAATAATCTTCCCCCACCCGGACAATAGAAGGGTCAGGATACATTCCCGTCCGAATGGGATTATGATACATATCCTCATATACGGCCCCCGCCTTCTCCGCAAAAAACGCCTCCAATTCCCTGTGGCCTCTGGTGTGGGCAATATCAAAAGGAGTCAGCAGATTTCTGTCCCCTCCTGTAATCTTCATGCCCACCCGCTCCACCAGATAGCGGCAAAGCTCCACATTTCCAGATAAAGCCCCATAATGTAGAATATTCCTGTTCAAGGCGTCAACGGTATTCATACTGGCATAGGAATACTCCACCAGATATTTTACGATCTCAAGATTACCGGTTTCGGCTGCCAGAAAAGGAATCGGCGTTCCCTCCTCGTCCGGCTCATTGACCGCACTCGGCGTCCAACGGAGAATTTCCTTTACCTGTTCTAAATCCTGCTGTAAAACAGCTTCCTTTAATGTCATATCTCTCCCCCTGGATTGATTTTATTCCGGATTCCCGGACTGCTCCGGCCATGCCGATGCAAACCCCCGCAATCCTTTAAAATATGGCTCATTGGTGCTTCCCACGCGCACCCCGATCCTTTGGTCTCTGAAAGCCGCATCAAGAATCAGATGGCCCTGCTCCTCGTCCACAAGGTACACCCGGAAAATCAAATGGCCCTGCTTCCAATCCCCGCGGCAGCGGCACCGCATATGGGAACCGGGAAAAACTCCTTCTTTCCAGGCACCCATATAAAACGAAAAGCAGTATTCGTCCGTACCTCTGCACAGACGAAGCTCCATCTCTTCCCAGCCGGACCAGGGCTCCCCGCCCCGTCTGCCGTACTCCAGTGTCGTAAGGTTCATGGGATTGGGATAAAAACGGTACCGCCCGCCTCCTATCCCCTGGAAGGCTGCTCCCGGCCCCTCGGAGGCTGCTGCCGGACCGTGGGCGTTCGCTCCTTCCGTCCCTGCCGGCTTCCCGCTATCACCGGCTTCCACAAAGGCTTTGGGGTTGTCCAGAGGCCTCTCCTGCAGATACGGATAAACAAAATGATAAAAACAGTCGTATAAAATCTGTAGGCCGGCCTGATTTCCGATGGTGTCCGCCATGGTCAGCAGACAGAAATCCTTCTTCGGAAAACACAGCGCCAGCTGTCCCCCCATGCCGTACATACAAAAGCCTTCCTTCCGGGGCATCCAGAAGAAATATCCGTAGCCGCACTGTTCATCCTGTACGGGCTGCAGATCCGTAGGCACCAGATTGGATGTGGCCTTTCTAATGTATGCCTCCGGCAGCAGCTCCCTGTCCTCCAGCCACCCGTAATGATTACACAGATATGCCGCACAGGCCACATCCCGCAGAGTACTCATCATGCCGCTTCCCCCCTGGGAAACCCCCACTCCATCCGGTATGATATAGGCTTCCTCAGAAAAACCCATCTCCCTTAAGGCTTCATCCCGCAGATAGTCCAGCAGCTTCTTCCCCGTCAGCTTCTCCACCAGCGCCGCAAGGGTATGGGATGAGGAAGTGTCATATGAAAATACCGTGCCCGGAATATGATCCGGCTCCACCCGGAAAAAAGATTTTGTCCAGTCTTTCGAATCATAGATTTTATAGGTAGTAGATCCATAACAGGTCCGCATGGAAAGCATGTCCTCTATTGTCATTTCCTCACACCAGGGATAAATCTCCGTATCCTTTGTATACTCCGGAAAGTAATCGCAGATCCTGTCCCCCAGCTTTATTTTCCCCTCCTTCTCCAGAAGACCCACCGCCAGGGCTGCAAAACTTTTGGTAACGGAATACATCCGGTGCAGAGATTCCTGACCATAGGGCTCGTAATATTTTTCCGCCAGGATTTTCCTGCCCTGCAGGAATATAAAGCCATGAAGATGCACTCCCGCCGCCAACACCTGCTTTTCAAATTCCGCCGCTGCATCTGTCGGAATCCCATAGGCTTCCGGCTGCGCCTTTTCCCACGAAAACATATCTTTTCACCCGTGCGCCTCAGCGGGGCGCTCCTTTCTCCAGGTATATTTTATAATTTTTTTCATATATTTCAATAACCTCTTCTATCCCCATCTCCTTTAATGTTGCTCTGAATTCATCAAAGGTATCAAGAGACTTCTCCCCCGTCACATAAGCCATACGCATTTCTTCCACATACTTTCCGATGTCCGGCAGCAGCTCGTTGATCTTTTCCCGATCTCCGGCCGGGAATAAAATATTGGGCGGATAAATCAGCGAGATGTCACAGTCTGCCCAGACCTTTTCCGCAATAAGCTGCTCTTCCGGATAAGTCTGCAGCACCACCGTCTCTCCGTCATATTTCGGAAACGCAACATGCCCGATGGCCACATGATGCAGCTTCATATACCCGTCCTCTTCCACCTCCAAAGCGCCCGGCAGCAGATACTTTGCACCGTTGGCGCCGATCTGATAGGTCTCCCCCTCGATTCCCCAGGTCAGATAATCCGATCCTTCCTCACTGTACATGTAATCAATCACCTTCATGGCGGCCTCCGGATTCCTGCACGCGCTGGTAATCACGGTTACCTGATTCCGGATATGGGTTTTTAAATTTGCCGTGTACGCATAGGATTTCCCGTCCTTCGCCTTTGGGATAGGCACCGCCGTCAGCGCTGCCTCGCCATTGGCTTCCAGCAGAGACGGAAGATATACCCGCCAAGCGTTATCCAAGCCATAGAAGGAGCCGGAAATATCATTGATGATATTGGCTTCGCTCCATTTACTGGAGCCGGTGACGGCGCTCTGCCCGATCAGTCCTTCTTCATACCACTGGTTCATAGTCTGTAAAAATTCCTTATATCCGTCTTCCATGGGCCCATAAGTTACCCGATTCCCATCGCTTAACAATATTCCTTCAAAAACCCCGAAGGAAGATGCAAACAACTGATAGCGATAGTCGTCAAAGGGAATCTCGTCCGCTATGCCGTTACCATTGGGATCCTTTTGTCTAAATGCCGTCAGTACTCTGTGCCATTCCTCTATATCCGTGGGTATTTCAAGCCCCAGCTTATCCAGCCAGTCCTGACGGATCAACAGCCCGGAATAAGCCAGACGATAAAAATCCTCATCGGACTTCATGGGATTCAGGGAAGGAAAATAGATCAGCTTTCCGTCGTTCGTCTGTACCTCCTGGTAAATATCCGGGTTGTCCTCGTATATTGCTTTAAGATACGTGGAATTATTTTCCACCAGCTTGGAAACCTCTATTGCAACACCCCTGTTATACAGGTCCAGAACCTCCCCGTTATACAGATATGCCGCCATGACATCCGGATACTTCCCAGACGCCAGCATATAATTATATTCTTCCTTCGTCATCAGCTTAAAAGTTATATCGACCCCTGTGGCTTCTTCAATTTTTTCAATGCCAGAAAGACTGTTAAACAGCTTTTCGTCCTCTTCCAGCAACACCCATACAATTTCCTCCGGCGCAGTCTCTTCATCGCCCCTCCCGCATCCCGCCAGGCTCCCGGCCAATAAAAAGAACGTCCAGCATACTGCCAGTAACCTTTTCATACCAACTCCCATCTGCCCGCTGAAGCGGACACTCACAATCCCAAGGCAAACTAATCTGCCTGTAAACAATGCCGGTTTTCAGACATTCCAGCGCTAATATCAACATTCGGATTCGTGAACTTATCCACGAATCCGAATATCCGTTACGTTATCTGTAATAGAATCCAGAACAGGCTTCCATTATCAGAAATCTATTATATCCCCTTCCCTCAAAAAAACGCATTATCCGCTTTGCGGCTTATACTCGAAAGCTCGTGCTGAATGCAAACTTCGTTCGCATTGCACTTTCTGTTTGACTTCGTCAAACGCTTTCTCGTTAATGCCGCAGGAAAAACAAATGACGCAACGCGTCGCTTGTTTTTCCTTTGCGGCTATTATATCATATCTTTATTTATCTTGCATTATATCTGTCAAATGCGTCCTGATAAACTTTGATATAATCTTCAACACCCTTCTTCTTCAGCTCTTCCAGGTAGGTGTCGAAATTCGTCAGGGGCTCTTCGCCGGTGATAAACTTCATCTGCATTTCGCTGATGTAATCACCCATATCCGACTCAGCGCCGATTGCCGCATCCAGCTCATCCTGTGTGATGGCAATCGCTCCGGGGTAAATCAGGGAAACGTCACACTTCGACCAGATGTCGCAGGCATTGGCATACTCATCGCCATAAGTATTGCTGACATCATTCTGACCGAATCTGGGGAAACTTACATGAGCCATTGCATAAGTAAACTTTCTCGGAAAACTGCCGTCATAATATTCAATCACTTCATTGCCGTAATCGGTCCATTCATGCCTGCCGTTTGCATCGGTTGAGTAAGTCTCGCCTTCCACACCCCAGGTCAGATACATTCCGCCCTCTTCACTGTACATATAATCAATCAGCTTTGCAGCAGCCTCAGGGTACTTGCAGTCCACGGAAATACAGGTAGTGGTCCTGTCAATGGTGGAATAATAGGTATTAGGGGTATACTGCACACCGGAGCTCACTGTGGAATAGGGCCAGATACATGCCACAAGATCCGCATTGGGGTTCTTCTCCAGAATGCCGGGCAGTCTCTGTTCCCAGTTGTTTGCAAGACCTTTCCAGGAACCTGCAATATCACCGTAAATATGCTCATCCGTGGAGCTGCCGTCAGCAATGGCGTAACTTCCTTCCTCCGCCCAGATATTACCGATCAATCCTTCGGAATACCACTTGTTCATGGTGGTCAGAAACTCTCTGTAATTTTCGCTGTACGGACCGTAGCCCACCTTGCCTGTAGCGGGATCCACATAAATTCCGTTCAGAATATCGAATGCAGGGTAGAACAGATTCAGGCCCGCAGCGCCTGCGTCAAAGGGAATCTCGTCGTCAATGCCGTTGCCGTTGGGATCCTGGGTCTTGAACGCTTTCAGAACCTCATACCACTCGTCAATCGTCGTAGGGGCATTTAAGCCCACATTTTCCAGCCAGTCCTTTCTCATCAGGAAACCGAAATTACAGATACCCACAAGGTCATCCTGGCTCTCCAGCGGATTCAGCTTGGTAAAGTATAAGTATTGCCCTTTGTCGTTCATCATGTCCTTTGCCAGGTTAGGATGCTCATCCAGAATTTTCTTCAGGTTGGGCATATGATTCTCAATCAGGTCGTTCAGCTCGATGATGACACCGTCGTTGTAGAGCTGATCCACACCGCCATTATAAGACTCCTTGTGAAGCCACTGAATGACATCGGGATATTTACCGCTCTGAATCATGGCAAGATACTGTGTCTGAATGTTGTCACTGTCCCCGCAGACCACCTCATAGTCAAGGGTAATGCCAGTTGCTTCCTGAATTTTCTGCATACCTACCAGGTCCTTATACAGATAGGGCTCATATTCCGCTGTGCCGCCTCTGAGATAATAAGTAAGTGTTACATCATCCGGGTAAGATGCTTCCGGTTTCCCCTGAGCTTCCGACTGCTGACTGCTGCTTTCGTTTCCGGCAGTACTGTCGCTATTGGATTCCTGGCTTTGATTCTGACTGCCATTGTCACTGCCCTGTGAGGAATTGCCGCCGTCATTTCCGCCGCAGGCTGCCAGCGGGAGTACCATTGTCAGCACGCTTGCCAGTGCAATAGCTTTTTTCATTTTTTTAAATTTCATACTAAATCCTCCTAACATTTTAATCCTGTTACCTGTTCTATATATATTTATCCATTCTGCACGTTTCCTCCCTTTTAGGGAAACGCTGATTAAAGCGTTTTCCGCGCCGGATTTGCGTTGCGAAGCAACAAAAACCCCTGCAAATCCGTGCGCACCCGCCGGAGGCTCTGAGGAAGCGATGATTTCATCAGCGCTTCCTTAGATTCCGGTAAGTCCTGATCTCTCCACTCCTTCCATAAACTTTTTCTGCAGAATAGAATAAATAACCAATATGGGCAAAATCACGAGGAACGTAGCTGCCATCAGCATGGCCTCGTTAAAAATAATATTGTCCAGCTCATTGACGTGAATCGTATCAAACTGTTCCGCATTCAACAGACTGTAAAGAACCGGCAGTCTGCTGGGCAGAAGCATCTTATCTATATTTGTCACATAGACCCCCGGCTCAAAGTAATCGTTCCAATGCCACACGATGGAAAGCACGCAGCATACAAGAACCGAAGATTTCGCCATGGGTATCATAATGCGGAAAAAAGTCTTAAAGGCGCCGCAGCCGTCAATCCTGGCCGCTTCTTCCATCTCATAGGGCAGCCCCGCAAAGAACTGGCGGAACAGGAAGATAAAAAAGCCTCCGCTCAAACCAAAGCCGAAAAAGGTGGGCACAATCAGCGGCAGATAAGTATTGATCCAGCCCCAGTTGGAATACTGCATATAAAGAGGGAAAATCAACACCTGAGCAGGCACCAGCATCGTCAGCACCACCAGCCCAAACAATATGTTTTTAAACCTGAAATTGTACCTGGCAAAGGCATACCCTGCAAAGGAGCAGGCAAATACATGCCCCAGGGTGGAAAGGGCGCAGACCACCATGGAATTGGTAAAATACTGAACATACTTCAGCCTCTTCCACGCCACCACATAATTGTTCCACTCCGGAGAGCTGGGAAGCCACTTCACGGTAATATTGACAATATCGCTGTCCGTTTTCAGTGAATCCACAATCACCGTAATAAAAGGATACAGAAATACAAATGCCAGATCACAGACCACCAGGTAAAACAGCAGGCGAACCACAAAGCTCTTTGCCTTCCGCTTTCCCGTATCCTTTCTCTGTGCTGTCAGACTTTCCACCAACAGCTTTTCCAATTTTAATCTCATATTTGCTACCCCCGGTCACCCATGTTATAGGTCCGCTTCCTGAGTACGGCGATTACCACCATACAGATTGTAAAGGAAAATACAAAATACACCCAGCTCATAGCGGCGCCATATTCAAACTGCTGATTCTTAAAAATCTGTGTCACGATATAATCCACCAGCGCATTGTTGGAGTCCGTAAAGAAAGCTACCATGGTGTATACGAAATTTAACAGTATCACCGGTGAAATCAGCGGCAGCGTAATCTTCCAGAACATTTCCCACTGAGTGGCCCCGTCCACCTTCGCCGCTTCATACAGAGAGGATGAAATCCCCTGAAGCCCCGCCAGAAACAGCACAATCTGCACTCCCGATTTCCAGAACACAATGGTAATGCGGTCCAGCACCGACTGTACAATGGGAGAAAAGGTAGGCCCCAGTAAATCCAGCATCTGCTCCGGTACCATGATTCCCTGCGTGATACTGGTAGTATCCGCCCCCATGCCCAGCAGCTGCTTCATCACGTAACCGCTTCCTAACAGCACCGGAATAAAAAATACCGTCCTGAAAAAACCTCTGGCCTTCATGGGCCGGTTGATCAGTATGGCAATCAGCAGCGAAAACACCAGTGAAATAGGCGTATTCAACAGTGTATCTGCCATCACCTGTAAGAAAGTGGGCACGAATTTTGTATCATACAGGAAAATATAGTTATAATTATTCAGGCCGACCCATTCCATAATGAAGCCCTTAAACTTGGTAATCTCACTGAAGCTGAGCCTCACCGAAACAATAATCGGATAGATGAAAAAGAGACAGAGTCCAATGAGCCACGGAAGCAGAAAAATAAATGCCTCAATTCCTCTCCTGCGATTGATTGTCATATGAAGCTTTTTACCTTTCATGGCTCTTCCCCCTTCACCACTTGATAGCCTCTGGCCGAAACCGTAATTCCGTCCGCTTCCCGCTCGTCATACGAGTAGTTCACATAAACCCTGGTTCCGTCACTGTAGGTAACCCGGTACAGGCCGCCGGACAGATCGGCGTGTTCTTCCATCGTCAGGCTGCGCAGCCCGCCCACCGCCTCCTTCATCTCCGTATACAGCCCGATCACGTCCTCCTTCCAGCTGTCATACCTGGAGGTAAACAACTGATTATAAGAGGTGTGCATCAAGTCCTCGGAGCCCTCGTATGTCAGTTCAAAATAAGGAACACAGCCGTACTCGATCCACTTGAGCTTTGCCGTCTCCAGATCCCCGGACAGATTTCCCGCCTTCATGGTATAATCAGCCATGCCATGCACCACCATCTGATAAAATGGAACGTTTCTGGTCGTATAGCGAAAGCCCAGATCTTCTTCCGGTATATCCTTCATGCAGTCTACATAGCCAAACACATAGCCGTTTCCTCCGGTCACCGTCACCCGGTACGCATTTTCCTTAAGTTCCTTTAAAATATCCCGCCAGATTCCAATGGTGTCCTCCGCACTATAACGATGGCCGTCATTATAATTATAGGCCAGCACATCCGCCAATCCGCTCAAGGAGTAACCCGCAATTTCAAAGCTCCGCGCCTTCCCGGTAAATTTTTCCATCCTTTTCTTTGCCACCTCAGGACTTAACAAAAACAGCGCTTTGTCCTGATCTGTGAGAACCGTGTAATTTCCCAGATAGATAATATCCGTCCGGGTGGAAAATCCACCTTTCCTGTTCCAGGCGTTCAGGATATTCATGTCCAGGGTAACCGGCACCCGGACCTCCCCGGCTGCCCGCAAAAATTTTTCCAACCCGCTTTTTCCGCCGATGGCGCTGTTGATACCGAATTTCAACGGTTCCGAATTATATCCGTCCTTCGTATAGCCCTTCAGATTAATCTGCAGCCCGGCCGTACCGGCCGCCGTCAGTTCGGACATCATACTCTCCGCCTGCTCAAAGCTGGTAGTCTGCTTAAACTCATCGAAGAGAAGCCCTTCCTCTTCAATTCCCATCAAAATGTCCAGCATCAGGGGATATTCCCCCCTATCCCCGCCGTATTGGATGCCTTCCGCCTGCAGGTATTCACGGTAATTAACCGCCATATGGCTGTAGTCTGCCGCACCCTTCTCAAGAAACCGGTAATAGATCTCCCTGTCTCCTTCGATCAGGCCGCTGGCATAAGATAAAACCGTGCTGGTCTTTACCCTGGCATCCTCAAACCCTCTGCGGTAGATAAATTCTCCATATATACCGTTAAGGGGTATTACCTTGGTGGAGCAGGATATGGTAATCCGGGAATCTGCCTCCCCCTGGGTGATTACTGCAAGATAACCTCTGTCTTCCATCTTGACACCGTATACCGGGAGCATCACCTGCGGAAGCTCCGGTTCAAATTCCGTACACATTTCCTCGTACTTTTCCATATTCCCATAGATCTCATAGGAATAATTGCTGACCCCGATATGGGCAATATCCTGAAATTCCATGATTGCTCCGGAGCCGTCGGGATACAGATAATAACCTTCCGATACATCTGCAGCACCTCCCATAAAGGGAAGTACCACCACACTGACCAGGGAAAAGGTATCCCCGTATTCTTCTATCCCCTCATAGGGAACCTTTACCCGAAACCCGTCCTCTTCCAGGGAAAAAGCAAGGGTCAGCTTGATTCCGGGCTGTAACAGATCATAGCTCACATAGAGCACATTCCCATCCAGCCGGCCGGCCGCCGTATAATCCATCTGCTGCAAAGCCGAGTTATTAATAACACCCAGGCCTGCGGCAATATTGGTATACCCGATCTGCAAAACCGACGACGTCTTCTTCTGCCAGAGAGGATTCAGGCTTTCCCTGTCAAAATTTTCATCCGTAGGAGAAGAAGACCAGATTTCTCCCGTCACCTTGTCCTTAAGTATCATAACGGAATAGTTCTCTTCCAGAGTCAGCTCATATCTTTCATTTTCAATCCTGCTGTCGCTGCTGCCTTCCGAAACATAGGATACGGTCGCCGTTTTCCGTTCATTCTTTGCGTCCCCGCAGGCACAGAGAAAAACGGTGCATATCAGAAGCAGGACTTGTATCAACCTTTTTGTTTTCATCCGAACAGGTACCTCGCTTCCATGATTACTTCCTTCACAAAAGTAATAAACTGCATTGACAAAGAAAACAACAGCGCTGCCGACGCCCAGATCAACATCATGGTAAAAAGGGAAAGCATAGTTACCACCGCCGTTTTACCCAAGGTGAAGTGATTCATCTCCTTCATGGCCATCAGGAACATTGCCACAATCCAGAAAAGCATTGCCCCATAAATCCCGTAATACAGACTGCTCTGTCCGATTTCCAGTATCCTTGAAAAAAGAGTCAGCAGGGGAACGATAATCAGAAAAGGTATCATGGAATAGCTTATGGCAAGCATGGATTCCAGAAACTTCGTCTCCCCGTCAAGAATAGTGGTCATGGCATAGGACGCCACCCCCCAGGTCACCACCGGAAGAAATACCTTGGCACTCTCGAAAAGAATATTGGCATTTTTCACATCTACCGAAGCCAGCGGGTAATGAGTTCCATATATGGAAATAATCTGCATGATCAGCGCCAGAAAGATGATTACCGGGATCACCCAGTATCCGATCTCTTCTCTGTGTCTTTTTATGTATTCAAAGGTTGCTATGGGGTGAAATAAAACCATCACCGATAGCCTTAACGCCTCTTTCATCGCAGGTCACCTCCCATCTGTGCCGTCTGCGCCCATATCTTCGCCTTGTCCTTCGCCAGGCAGATCAGCTTGTAAAATCCAATGACTATGGCAAAGGCTGCAATCGCCACCCAGATAAAATACTTTCGAAACAGCTCGTGCCTGTACTCGGAATAAGCCTGGGAATAACCTTCCCTGTCATCACCCAGTCTGTATTGATCCAGGGATTCTTTGTATTTCCCTTCCTTGAAAAGAGCTTTCCCCAAACCCTGATGGGCCAGGGCGTAATTAGAGTCAATCTCCGCCACCTTCTGCCAATATTCCTTGGATTCCGCATATTTTCCCGCATCATACAGAGTTACAGCCTGATGTACCAGGTTGATAAATTCCGTGGGTTTTAAGATGGTCACCGTTCCTGCACTGTAGTCCAGCACATAGAGAAATCCTTCGTCATCCACGTCCAGGCTGACAGGCACGGAGTAAGTACCTGAATAACTGCCTATACCACCGAAAGCCGCCAGCAAATTGCCGTCTTGGTCATATTGGTAGAGCAGCCCCGTATTCTTGTCCACCACCGTCAGTATCCCGTTATCCGCCACCGTAATATCTGCAAAAAACGGCTTCGTCAGCTCCTTTTTTCCCTTCTGCCGAATGGAAAACCCATAGGTATCCTCAGGGTAAGTATTATTTCCCACGGAATTCAGGCGTCTGATCTGGTTCTTTTCTCCGGTAGCCAGCACGCCGTAAATCATACCGTCATTCCCTATCATAAAATTGGAATAAGATGCCGGCTGCTGTTTCATGGTTCTTTCAATCTGTGACCTGGAGCCGAAGGTTCTGACCAGGAGCCGGCTCAGGGAAAATCCTACCTCCACAGCTCCCAGGTAACCGTGAAAATTGTTTGCCCTGTCAATACTCATCAGATTGGCACCTTTCAGGGCATAAATATTGCCAATACTGTTTAGCGCAATCTTCTGTGCATCAAAGGCAAAGGTCTCCGAAAGCAGATTGGAATCCGGCTTTCCAAAGGTCTCCAGGCTGTTCCCTTCCTGATCTATCACTACAATCCTTAAGTTTCCCGTATCCGCAATCCAGATATTCTTTTCTCCGTCCACATAGATTCCACAGGGATTCTTCAGCTTCTGCTCAAAGGCTTCCGTATATTCCTGCAGTACATTTCCGCTTCTGTCCATTTTCAGGACCCTGTTATTTTCCGAATCCGCCACGTAAATATCCGTTCCGTCCAGCAGTATGTCCTGAGGATGGCTCAAAGTTCCGTATTCCTTCAGGTTATAAATACTGTCATATACCTCATACGCCGCGGGAATCGGCATCAGGTTATCATCCTCGTCCACCACATATGTCCTCCCCGCCGCCAGCACATTCTCGGAAGGAATCAGTGCAAGGACCGTACTCAGAAGCAGGCTGCTTATGATGAATCTAAATTTTCTTTTCCTTTTCATGCAGCACTCCTCCTCAACTCTTAATTCCGGAATATGTCATGGTCTCCATTACCTTTCCCCTGAATATTGCAAATACAATAATTGCCGGCAGGGTGGTAATCAAAGTGGCTGCGCCCACTGTTCCGGCCCTTGCCACGACACCGGCGCCGCCGGCCAGTGTCTGTAATGCCAGAGGCAGTGTCTTGAGGGCGTCACTTCTGATAAAAATCAGCGGTGAAAAGTAATCGTTCCAGTTGTTCACGAAGGAGAACACCGCCAGGGTACTCCATGCAGGCTTTAACAGAGGCATGGCAATCTTCCAAAAGATGCCCAGCTCCGAGCAGCCGTCTATCCTGGCCGCTTCCAAAATGGAATCCGGAAGCTGCTCGCAAAACTGCTTTACCAGAAAGAAGTTATACGCCACCGCAATCTTGGGAATAATCAGCGCCAAATAAGAATTCACAAGTCCCAGCTTATTTACCACAAGGTAATTTGGAATCTGGGTCACATGGGTGGAAAACATCAGCGCCGCCAGCACCACCGCGAATATGGCGTCCGCCCCCGCAGGCTTATGCTTGGTCAGACCGTAAGCGCCCAGGCTGCAGACCAGGATGCTCAGCACCACCGTCACCACCGTGGTAAAAATGCTGTTAAACACATACCTGGTAAAGGGAACCACCGATGCGTTCAATGAGGTAAGCAAATCGCTGAAATTCTGCAGCGTGGGATTATGACAGATAATCCTGGGAGGATAAATATATAATTCCTCCGTGGACATCAGCGCCCTGCACACCATGGCCACCAACGGCAGCCCGGTGAAGCATACCAACGCTCCCAGCAGGAGAATGAGCAGAATCTGACCAAACTTTATCTTTTTTCGTCTTATTATCTTAGCTTTCATTGCTTTCTACTCCTCCGACTTAAACAGCCTCATACACACACGGCCCATCACAAAGGTAATCAGGAACAAAATCATGGCCACGGACGAAGCATATCCCATGTTGTACCGGGTAAACGCATAATCGTACAGGTGGGCCACTATGGTGTGGGCCGAATAATTGGGGCTGGGCATTCCCGCCACGGCGGTTGCCACGTCAAACACGGCAAAGGAACCTACAATAGAATTAATGGCACCGAACAAAAGCTGAGGCTTCATCAGCGGCCAGGTGATATAGCGCAGTTCCTGAAACCGGCTCTTGATTCCGTCCACCCTTGCCGCCTCATAAAGAGCAGGGTCAATATTCTGAAAACCGGCCAGGAATACCAGGAAGCCTGTACCCATGCTCATCCAGACCGAGATCAGCATCACTACCTTCAGCACATAATTCGAATCGCTGGTCCAAAGGATGGGTTCCGTAATCAGGCCTGCCTTCAGCAGCAGGTTATTCAGATACCCGTACCTGTCTCCGGAAAAGATAATCAGCCAGATCGTGGACATGGCTACCCCGCTGGTCAGAGACGGTGCATAAAAAGCCAAAGAAAAGAATCCCTTTCCCCTTTTGACCAGGGTGATAATCCATGCCATGAAAAAGGATGCAAAATAGCCGATGGGACCGGTGACCAGAGCAAACAGCATGGTATTCTGCAGCGCCTTCAGAAACACGTCGTCATCTAAGATCAGGTACTGGTAATTGTCAAACCCCACAAAGGAGGGGGACTGGATCATATTGTAATTGGTAAAGCTGGTTCCCATGGAAACCGCTACGGGAACGATGGTAAATACGGTAAATAATATAAGGAAGGGCATCAGAAACAGGTAGCCTGTCTTGTTGCGCCTGATCCAGGCTTTTCCGTTTATTCCGGGCTTTGTCTTCATTTTGGCTCCTCCTGTTCCAGATTAAACTCTTTGCGTTTATTCATAATCTCTTCATCAATATCCTTTACCGCCTTCTCCAGGGCGTCCCGGACATTTTCGTTATTTACGCACACTCTGTTCCAAGCGTTGATAATATGCCGCCCGGTAAAGTATCCGCCGGGAACAATGGGCTGCTCAATCGCCGTCTCCAGGGAATCCTTAATAACCGCCTCGTCATCCCTGTCCCAGGGAAGGCTGTAAAAGGCTTCCTTGTTCGCCGTGTTCCATCTTGCCCCGGTACCCAGCAGCGCCTCAAGCTGTCTCCCGTAATTGACCTGGGTTTCCTCGGAAAGCCACCACTGCAGGAACTGCCATGCCTCCTGCTGCAGATCGGACTGCTCCAGAATCATGCAGGATGTGGAGGAAATGGTACCCACCACATTATTCACGCTCCCGTCCTCCTGCTTCATTCCCGGAACCGGCGCTACGGCCCATCTGCCATACAGCTCCGGCGCACTGGTCAGCAGCTGGAGATAAGTAGTATAATTACCAATGCCGATGGGCTGAGTGCCCGTCCTCATCCGGGTAAAGAAGTTGGACTGCTCATCCACATCATAATTTGTGTACATATTGGTCCACATCTTGAACGCGTCGTAAGCCACTGCACTGTCAAGGGCGCTGCTTCTTAAGTCATCCGAGTAATACGCGCCGCCCTTTTGCAGCAGAAGCATGGTATAACCCCTGTACGCGCTGGGTGAGGTGGTGGATATGGTAGTGTCCACAGGAAAAGCAAAGGTCATGCTGTTTTCATAAAGGGTAGGTAAAACCGTCTGCAGCAGATCATCCCAGGTCTCAGGAATCTCAATCCCCAGATCTTCTATAATATCCGTCCGGTAAATCATACAGGTAAAATCCATGGTCTCCGGAAAAGCATATACGCCGCCATTATATCTGTAAGGCTCAAACATCGTGTTGTAATACTGAGCCGCCAGCTCTTCATAGCCCTCAAACTGTGTGAGATCCACCGCTGCCCCTCTGAAGGCAAACTCGGAGGGCAGGTTATAATCCACGCTCAGGGCTACATCCGGCGCATCGTTTGAGGTCACGGAAAGCATCAGGGTATTGATGGAGCCAGTGGATAACTGTCCGCTGGGAATCACATTTACGTTGACGACAATTCCCGTCTCCGGCGTAAACTGTTCGTCTGCCATCTCCTTTAAAAGCTCGCCCCAGTCGGCGCCTCTGGCGATCCAGACATCCAGCACCTTCTGCTCCTTTGAAGCATCAGTTACCATGCCGATACTGTCATAATCCTTAAAGAAGGACATCATGAAATTCACGGTGGTGGCCCAGGCCTTTTTGAAAAAGGACGTCTTCGGCACCACAAACTCCGTATCCGGAGACGTAACCTCTATATAATCCAGACACAGGGGGCAGATCTGAATGCTGGTGATATAGGTTCCCATGTTGGACAGCGCCGTATCCAGCTCGCTCAGCGCCCTGGGAATCGTATCCACGTCCTTCTCAAATTCCCGCAGCATATCCACAATGGTACGGTAATTATTCTCCATGGAGGTCTTTTCGTTGCTGATCATCGCCAGCAGCCCTGCCGTTTCCTCCAGCCTGTCCGCTACATATCCCATCTCATCCGCCAGCTCAGGCATACTTCTGTATAGCTCATACTCATAGTTGGGGTCCGGTTCCGTTCCGGTAATCTTTGTAATTTCCCTGGTCAGGTCGGAGAGATATTGCAGGTCATCTATGGTTCTCTCGATAATTTCCGTAAAGCCCCCCAGCTTTACCTCCAGGGTAAGCTCATGAGTACCTTTTTCCAGGTAGAAAAGATACGGATTTCCTTCCTCGTCGGAAAGCGTCTCGCCGTACCAGATCTTATTGTAATCAAATTGGTAAAGTTTCATTTCTTCAAAGGGCACCTTACCGTCTATGGTAATCTTTCTGTAGGAAGGCATTCCGCTGGTAGTGGACTGAGCCGTCTTCATGTTTATGGTGTACAGGCCGTCCTCCGGAACAGTAATATTCCAGGAAACGCTCTGATTTCCCACCCTCCAGCGGTAGCCCCCCACAGTGTTCAGCAGTCTCACGGTTAGATCATAGGGTTCCACATTTGGATCCACATTGTTTTCCCGCCGGATCACGGAATCATTTCTCCAGGAGCTGTCTTCCGCCTGAATTTTAATATTACTGCTCTCGGAAGCATTCCTGTATCCCTGCCGTTCATATTCGGCAGATACCTGCGCGTAAGTCATCACCGGCTCCGGCGCCGCTATGGTCAGGTTTCCGATGCCCATTGCCTGATCTATGTAGCGGAAAGTAAGACTGTGCTTCCCTTCCTCCAGGTAAAACAAAAGAGGATCTTCAAAAAAACCTTGACTGTCCTGAAGTCCCACTCTCTGCCAGATACAATCTTCCTTCTGGACGGGCCAGACCTCGTCACCGATACTGTTCCAGGTAACGTCACCCTCTCTGAATACTCTGTAAAAGCTGATGGAGGCTGCCTCTTCGAAGGGCATTGCGCCGTCAATCAAAATCGTTCTCTGTATCTTGGCCCCGTTTCCTTCCATCGCCAGATAATCCACCGTAATCTCATAAAGACCTTCGGAAGCTATTTCAAACTCCCAGGTCACGGAATTATCTTCCTCTCCTGAGTAAACCATGGTATCTCCGCCTTCGTAAGCTTCGGCTTCCACAAGCCTGGCGTCCCCCTCCAGAATGGCATCCCCGGCAGACAGCGTAAGCCTGTCCGTCCCTTCCGGACGCCGTTCAGCAGCGTAATCCGTAAGTGCCTGGGTGTACCCATAGGTGACATTTTCCATACCTCGCTGAGGCGTCATGGCTTCCCGGTCTATCGAGGGGATCTCCCTCCTGCTGCCGATGAGATCAAATACCGGCTCTGCTCCCACAAGTACCAGAACAACCGCCGCACCTATAAGCCATTTTTTCTTGTTTCCAACATTCATAACAGATCCTGCCTTTTCTTTCCGCATTTACCACCTATTAATGTCCCAGCCGTCGTCACCGCGCAAAATTGTTTCCGGTGATATTGCCTTCCGCTCTTCTTCGGGAATCTGCTTTACCCAGGCCACACGTCCGGTGTTCCCTGCGCCCGGACCAGTGCTTCCCCATTCACTGTAGCGGGAAGTCTCTTCCCGCTCTGGCTTTCCCCAATTATGCCAGCCCTCCGGTTTGATATGGGCACCCATATAACAGTCCGCAAAGATCACGTTAGCCGCATCCCTCCAGGGCCTGCCCAGATACACCGTATTCTTTGCGGCACTGCTGTTCAGCCGGCAGTCCAGAAATAAGTATCCGTATTTTGTCTCCGGATTCGTGGAGGCCGCCGTAATATATCCGTTATTTCCGCCTTCTTTTTCATGCCTGTCAACGGAATAAATCTCGCACCCTTTAAATACCGCCGTGCCGTTGCCGAAAATAAAGTCCACATCGCCCTCTATGTAACAGTCTTCATAATACTGCCTGTGTTCTATCCCGTTTCGGCACCGGAAGCCTGCTTCCCCTGGATTCCCCGTATAAATAGTATCCTGATTGCCGATAAAACGGCATTTGCGAAACTTTACCCGATCCGCCCTCACATAAAGCGCCAGGGCCTGTCCTGCAAAAGTTCCGGGGCCCGCACTGTTGACAAAGGTAATGTTCTCGGCGCTGAAATCCGGTGCCCCTATGCTGACCGTCTCCGTACGAAAGGTTCCGTACTCTTTTCCGTAAGCATCCCTATGAACAGCCCCTATTCCGTATGAAATAATTACCCTTCCCTGACCGATCATTCGGATTCCGGGTTTATTCACATTGACCCGGTTCCGATATACCCCTTCCTTTATATATATAGTGGTCTGTTTTTCATCCTCCCCAATGGAGTCAATCGCACTTTGAATGTCTGCATAATCGCCTTTCCCAAAAAGCGAAACTGTAATCTCTTTCATCTTGTTTGTCACCTTTCTCATCTTTTTTACTTTTCTTTTTACTTTTTAATATTTCTTTTTTTGCATTTTCATATTTCCCCTTTTGTTTTGTCTAATTTGTACACTTTATCTACTGTTTGTATTTTACTTCCGTCATTCTGTATAAATCAATTTTCAATTTTTTATTTTACCCGTTTCAAGCAGCACATCTATCCACATTTTTTTGTCCTGGCAAAAACTAAAAAAATGAATATTTTGGGCAAATCTCTCTGAATTAAACAGATTTTAAAAATTTTAATCAAAAAAAATGAATATATCCTCTGCCTTGTTTATTTGCTGCAAAGAGATATATAATGTATTTATAGTTTTTATCAGTTCGCCATTATTTCATGGGGGAGATTTTGCTGTGTTTACCAAACATTCCAAAACCTTTTACAAGTATTTGTTTTCCTACTTATCCGTTATGGTATTATGCTTAAGTATCTTAGTGCTCTTCGTAGTCCTGTACCTCTTCCCCCTGCTCAAATCCAATATAACAGAATCGCATAGTACAGCTCTTATGCAGACTGCGGGGGCCCTGGACGGAAAACTGGAGCTCCTTTACCAGACAAGCTATCAGCTTGCTTATTCAAACGAAAACTTAATTTCCTATTACATCATGGACGAAAGTCCGATTCGCGACGTAAAGATTATCAGTGAGCTGGAAAGCTATTCAGCAATTTCTTCTTTTATTGACGAAATTGGCCTGTTAAACCCCAAAAGCGAATTTATCTATACCTCCACCGGGGTATATCCCATTGATCTGTTCTTTAAGAACGAATATCAGTATCCTACGGTCAAAAACCCAAAAAATCTGTTTCTATCCTACACCACCAACGTTACCATGTCGGCCTCCCATACTTCCGCGGCGACCCACCAGTACCACGCTTATATCACCTTTATAAACCCGCCCTATGCCCTGTCCAACCTGCCGGATATTACCATGCTGTTCTGGGTGAGAGAACGGGAACTGGCGGAGGTTCTGGATGTACTTTCCTCAGACTCCACATTTTCCGCTATTCTCTCCAACGGCGAATCCATATACAGCTCGCTGAAGTTTACGTCCGGTGAACAGACCGGGGAGTTGTGGACTGCCGTCTCCAACAACGCCTCCCACTTCCGGATAGATAATGAGGATTACGTCCTCTTCGTCCAAAAGTCCAAGGTAAATGACTGGATCTATGTGTATGGCATTGACGAGGATGAAGTTTTCAGCAGCATGAACGTAATTCGAATGCTGCTGCTTACTGTGACGGCAATCGCCGCTGCCATCAGCATTTTTACTATTTGGTACTATATGCGCCTGAACTATCTTCCATTGAAGAAAATCAAAATTCTGACAGATAAGCTGGAGCTGCAATATACGGAAAATGATGAGATTGATTCCCTGAACCATGTATTAGACTATCTTTCCGGTCAGAGCCGATACCAGATTGATATTTTAAAGAACAGCAAGTTGTTAAGCTCCCTGAAGAATTCCCTGCTTTTTTCCCTGATTAAGGGACATGTATCTTCTGTACAGGAGTTCAACAAGGACGGTGCATCCCTGAATCTGAAACTGACCTGGCCTAATTATCAGGTACTGATGATTCAGTTACGGGGAATCCTGACAGAAAACCACACTGTTGCCGATCGGCTGGAGCGGCTGTTGTCCTCCGCCTTTTCCGATCAATACGAGGTATATTTCCGGGAGCTCTTTGAAGAAAATCAATACGTGGTGATACTTGCCATGGACGATAGTGTGTGTGGAGAGAGCGAGACCCGGTGCCATAATCTGCGGGACATGGCACTGGAGGAAGATATGAGCATGACCATTGGCATTGGCAGGATTTACCAGGAAATAAAAGGCTATCAATCCTCCTGCCTGGAAGCCGACCTTGCCCTGCACAACTCCTTTGTATTAGGACACGGCTCCGTCATTACTTACCACGAAAAGAATTTCATAGATACTCCGTTGCTGCTGTACCCTTCCGAAAATATGAACTCTCTGCGGATGTCTATTCGCTGCGGGGACTATGAAAGTTTCAGGCAGCAGGCAGAGACCATTTTTGCTCATATCACAGAGCAGAAAATGAATGCGGATTACGCAAAAAACCTCTGCAATTCCATAACCGGTATCTTGACAAACGAACTTCCCCCCGAAGCGCTGCACCAAAGTACAAACACGCTGCTTCTCATGTACCATGCAGACACGTTGAACAGCTACAGGCTTTATTTTAATCAGGTAACTCAGGATTTGATTTCTTCCGTCGCTCCGGAGGAAGAACAGAACACAGACCTTCTGACTCAGATACAACAATATATTATGCAGAATTTTGACGACTGTAACTTTTCCGCTCAGAAAATTGCAGATGCCATGAATATCAACAGTTCCTATCTGAGCCAGTTTTTTAAATCTCATACCGGCGAGAACCTGAATAACTACATTGCCAACCTGCGGATCGCAAAGGCAAAGCGGCTGCTGGTCAGTACAAATCTGTCGCTGCCTGCCATTGCCGAAGAGGTGGGATATTATAACCAAAACAGCTTTATCCGCCGCTTCAAGCAGATTACGGGCATGACGCCGGGCACTTACCGTAAAAAGAAATCTGCGGAATCATTTTAATGAATAGGAGAAAAGATGGAAAAAAATTACTTATTTACGGGACAATCATATGACCTGTACACCCCTGCGGCCGGATGCGGTTTTCTGAAGGAGACTTCTTCCATGCCCGTCAGGACCCTTTACCCGGAGTTGATTGTGCAGAGCAAAAAAGGAGCAGTCATGCCTCCCTGCCCCGAACATGCCTATCGCCGGAACGCCAACGCTTATGACAATATTGGCATGGCCTTCCGCATAGACCTGCCTCCCGGCGCTTATCATATCGAAGTAACCGTTTTGTCCCGGCCGGAACAGACGCTTATTTCCGTCTCCGGCATGAACGCGGAACAAATTGCCCTGAAAACCTTCTGGGATGCCGCCATGCTGATTCCCAGAATCCATACCGCAGGCTTTACGGGAAATGTCTGGACTTACGACTACATAAATACAAGGGATTACATGGAGATCGAAATCGAGCCTGCCGCTCCGGAATGGGAGGTCTCCGTAACCTCTATCCGTGTTAGCTCCCTGCCGCCGCGGACGGCTTCCGCTTGCACCCCCGCCATCTTCACTCTTGGAGACTCCACCGTAAAATCCTATATATATGAGGAAAACCTGATGTCCGGATGGGGACAGATCTTTGATGACTTTTTTGATAAAGACAAGGTTTCTGTGTTGAATTATGCCATGGGCGGACGCTCCCTGTCCTCTATGTACAGAGAAGGACGGATAAATGATCTGCTGCTGAATTCCCAACCCGGTGATATTCTGCTGCTGCAGAGCGGGCACAACGACGAAGCCAGAGGGGAAGTGGACGGACCGGAGGCGCGGTTTGGCCGGGGCAATACGGAAGCCACCTTTCAAAAGTGGCTGGACGAATACTTTATACCTGCTGCCGCTCTTATGGATGTCCGCCTGATTTTGGTATCTCCCATGACACGCATCAACGGTGACGCCACAGGAGCCGAAGGGATCGTGTATGGCGGTTTTACAAAGTCAAACAGCATTGACTGCCCCGGACTGCTGAAAGCCGCCGCCTTCAGACATGGTCTGCCATTTATTGACTTATATACGGAGAGCATTCGATACCTGGAGACTGTGGGCGGGGAAGCTGCCAAAGCCCTCTTCCTTTCCGTTGAAGCCGGAGAGACGCCGGGTAAAACAAATTCCGGCAGCTATGCCAACGGCCACCCGGATCATAAATGCGACGGAACCCATTATAAAGAAGCTCTGGCAAAACAGTTTGCCCGTATTGCTGCCAGGGAACTGCTGCGCCAGAACCTGATTCCTGCGGATTACTTCCGCCCTGTTTTTCTGAAGGCATTAAAGGCAGACGACAGTTACCTGCTGTTTCCTGAACTTTCAAAAGACGTTCAGACCGGCAGGAACGCATATTACAGAAACCAGATTGAATTTCTTTTAAAACACGGAATCATGAGACGGCAGACGGACGGCTGTTTCCGTCCGTCCGCACCCATAACCGTAAAAGATTTTCAAATCAGTCTGGCAAAGGCCCTGCACCTCCCTGCCTTTCCCGGATATGACGAATTAAACGATACGGCGCAACGGCTCAGTCCCGATCTGCCCGTCGGTCTCCTGCAGGAGAATTCCCTTTTAACCAGAGAGTCCATGGCATGGCTGGTCTTCCGGGCTTTTCTTGCGGCCTTCCCGCCCCAAACCATAAGTTCCCGGGAGATAAGATACCAAAAACCTGCCTATATGACGGACTATAACGGCTGCGGAATTGCCCCTGACAATCCGGATTATGATCCCAACCTTACGGGAGAGAGCGCCATGTATTATCCTCTGGTGCCCTGGGAACAGCTTACAGACACTGCTTCCATTTCCGATTCCTTTTCTGCTGCAGCCAGGGAATGCTATCGTCTCGGCCTGATCCGTTCGGAAACCGGTATCCGGCGGGGACGCATGTGTAACGGTACTCTTTTCAAGCCTCAATGCAGCGTCACCCGTGAAAAGGCCGCCAAGGAGCTTTATTTTCTCCAGGCCCTGGTCCATGAGATTCATGAGGAAAACGACAAATACCAAAGGCCAGTTTCCGATTCCGCAGATAATCCCGAAACTGCATCCCCGAAATCTCCTTGAACTTTCTGGAAAGGTGAAACTCGGAATAACCCAGCTTATCCGCAAAATAATTTAGGAACAATCTGCCGCGCGACCTCGTTTCGACTGTCCTGTACTTATGATACAGGACCGGGCTGCCGCCAGCAGCCCCCGGCAGACCTGATCCTGATATTTTCCCCCTGCAAATTCCATTCCGTAGATCTCATAATATTCCTGATTTCCCCGAAAATAAACGGCCCCGGCAAGGCTTTCCTCCTCTCTGTATCCATAAATCACCCAGTCCTCCAGACATTCCAGAATACGGTCGCAATTCCAGTAGGCTTTCTCATCCGGCCAATATACCGCCCGAAATTCATCAAAATTGTCCCTGCCTATACTCACGATATGATTATAGACGATAGTTTCATCGACGGCATTTTCATTCGGCCGCAGACGCTGATATTCTTGGAAAAAAAACGAGTTATTCCAAGCCTCTTCAACACACTGAAACCCGTTTTCCTGCAAAAAACAAACCGCCTCTTCATTACAGGACGGAAATCCGAAATAAAACGTATATCCCGGAAAATCTGCCTTTAACAACTTAATCAGCTCTCCCAGCGCCTGCGCCGTTCCCTGACGGATATTGCAGGTCGTGCATTGCAGATAGTGATCCTCCTGAATCCAAAAATACTGAATCCAGCCTTCCGGGATGTCCCCCTGACAAAACAGCAAAAGCTCGGAGGTTTCCTCAACGACAGCCTTCCGAGCACAAGTCAGAAAATCTTCCCGCGTCTTAATCCCGTCCGCATAAGTTGGATATGCCGATTTTGTCTGGTCCAACGCCAGTCCATAGACAAAATCACCATATTCTACAATATCTTCCGCAGTTGCTTTTCTCAACATAAATTTACTCTTCCCTTTGCCTTGTAACCTCATACATCATAACGGACGCCGCACAGCTCACATTGAAAGAGGTAGCATAGGATTTTTCCGCCATCGGAATCGTACAAAGCAGATCACAGCTTTCCTTAAACGCTCTGTTCAGCCCCAAAGTCTCATTGCCGATCATCAACATCAGCGGCACGGTCAAGTCCGCGGACCAGATGGGATTCTCCCTGTGGGCTGTGGTTCCCACTACGGTAAACCCTGGATACTTTTTCCTCATTTTCCCGATAAAGCCATATAATCTGCCGTTGTCGTCAATCCTCACCACCGGCAGATTAAAAAAGGATCCCATGGCAGATACTACTACCTCAGGGTCATACAGGTCCACCGCATGTCCGGTGATAATCAGCATGTCTGCTCCCAGTCCGTCACAGGAGCGGATCATGGTTCCCAGATTCCCCTTATTGGAAGGCCGGTCAAACAGCACCAGAAAGGGATTATCGGAAAGCCGCACATTTTCCAGCCTGTCCTCCCGCATCCCGATCACCGCCATCAGCTCCGAGGTATCCTCCTTTTCGGAAAGCTCTCTCATCAGCTCCGGCGTCAGACAATAATTTTCCTCTGTCTGTACCGTCCTTATCATATTCGCCGCCCAGTCGGACAAGCCTCCCTCCGCATAAAGAAAGGAATGAATCTTCCATCCGTTTTTAACGGCCTCATTCAGGCTGCGGACGCCTTCCACCAGGAATCTGTTATATTTATAACGCTTGTTACGATTGGTCTTAAGTACCTCTATCTGCTGATAGGTGCTGTTTTTATTGATAATTCTTCTTTCCTTCATTCCGTCATGCCCACTTTACATATTAGATGATTTTATCCTGCCTGTTCACAAAACCATAATCAGCGTTCCCAGCCCAATCAGCAGACAGCCGATCAGAGACTTGGCCGTAAACTGCTCATGCAGGAACAGGAATGCCAGCAGTATCGTTATCACTACACTCAGCTTGTCGATGGGCGCTACCTTTGACACCTCTCCCATCTGAACAGCCCTGTAATAGCACAGCCAGGAAGCACCGGTGGCCAGTCCCGACAGAATTAAAAACAGCCAGCTTTTTCTGCTGATCTGGCCCAGGCCCCCCTGCGCATGGGTAAGAAACACCATCCCCCAGGCCATAATCAATACCACGATGGTTCTGATTGCCGTGGCAAGATTTGAGTTTACCCCCTCAATTCCCACCTTGGCCAGTATAGAAGTCAACGCCGCAAAAAACGCGGACAGCAATGCCAATACCCACCACATTTTATTTCTCCTAATCTTTCTTGCCGAATGTCACCTTGCTGAAATATTCCAAAATGCAGCTGCGCAGCAAAGACAGCGCCGCAGAAACGGCAGATTCCCTCACCTTACTCCTGCTGCCGGAAAAATGATACTTTTTAGTCGTTACCTTTCCCTTGACGCTGCAGGCGATGTATACAAGACCCACAGGCTTATCCTCCGTTCCGCCGTCCGGACCGGCCAGTCCCGTCACCGCCACGGCAGCGTCAGCCTTCAACAAAAGAGCCGCCCCTTTCGCCATTTCCTCCGCCGTCTGCTCACTGACCGGGCCGTATTTCTGAAGGGTGGACTTTTTCACGTTTAAGAATCTGCGCTTGGCCTTGTTGGAATAAGTTATGACACCTGACTTATAAACCTCGGATGCACCCGGTACATTGATCAGCCTGGCTGAAAGCAGCCCTCCCGTGCAGGACTCCGCACAGGTAACCGTCAGGTCGTTTGCCTGTAAAAGGTCGATCACTGCTTTTTCCAAGGTGGTATCCGCCTCGGTGGAATAAACATTATTTCCAAACCGGCCCTTTAATTCCTTCACTACCGGCTTAATCAGCTTCATGGCCCCTTTCCGGTCCATCGCGGATGCCGTCACCCGAATATGGACCTCCCCGGTCTTTGCATAGGTGGCAATGGTAGGATTTGTCTGCGCATCAATCAGATCCTTAACCATGGTTTCCGCCCTGCTCTCCCCCACGCCGCAGATCTTCACGGTTTGGGAGCAGATGACCTGCGCCGTCAGCCCTGCCAGATAAGGCTCTACGCTCTCTTCAAACATGGGACACAGCTCATTGGGCGGTCCGGGCAGCAACACTACCCTTGCATTCTCAAGCTCCATGATGACGCCGGGGGCGGTGCCGTTATGGTTTTCCAGCACGATACAGCCCTCCGGAAGCATGGCCTGCTTCCAGTTATTGTCCGTGGGCTTTATTCCCTTTTCCTCAAAGTATTTCTTGATTGCTTTCTTGCTGGGTTCATGAAGCACCAGCTTCTTTCCACAGACCTCTGCCGCCGTCTCCTTGGTCAGGTCATCCTCAGTGGGCCCTAGACCCCCCGATAAAAAGATAACATCGGCCCGTTCCAGAGCCGTCTTAAGCACCATTGACAACCGTTCCCTGTTATCCCCTGCCACCGTCTGAAAATAGCAGGTAAGTCCCAGTCCCGCACACTTCTCCGCCAGATACGCGGCGTTGGTATTCACAATATTCCCCAGCAACAGCTCCGTTCCCACACTGATTAATTCTACCGTCATAATTACCTCATTTCTGCTCCTTCATTACGCCCTTGTTCTTCACCAGATAATCCACTAGGGAAATTACCGTCAGTACCAGAGCAATCCACATGATAATATCGGTGATAATCCGCATCGCAGGATATTTCACTCCCAGATTGGCGATCATCAAACAAACCATCACCATCTGAAAGGTAGTCTTAAACTTTCCCCAATAGCTTGCGGCAATCACCACATGATTATCCGCAGCAATCAGCCGAAAGCCGCTGATAATAAATTCACGGCTGATAATGACAATTACCACCCAGGAAGGAATCCGCCTCATCTCTGACAAGGCAATCATGGCCCCGCAGACCAACAGCTTATCCGCCAAGGGATCCATAAACTTTCCAAAATTTGTCACCAGATTATATTTCCGGGCAATTTTGCCGTCCGCTAAATCCGTCAGGCTGGCAACGATAAAAATCGCCAGGGCAATATAGTCCGCATAGGGCATGCACCAGCCAAACACCGCCCGAAACCAAGCCCACTGATGATACCCGCCCAGAAGAAACAGTAAAAAAGGAACAATTAAAATCACCCTGAAAATCGTCAGTTTATTTGGCAGATTCATTTTACTCATGATATATTTCTCCTATCAGATCATATTCGTTATAGTCGGTGACAAGCACCTTTACAAAATCCCCGGTCATCAGCGACGCCGTGGTATGTAAAAACAGATAGCCGTCCACCTCCGGCGCATCCCGGTAGGTTCTGGTAACATATACATCCTCATCCACAGCCTTGCCTTCCACCATGACCTCCAGCACCTTCCCGGCCATGGCCTCAGCCTTTTCAAAGGAAATTGCCTGCGCAAGCTCCATCAGCTCATCCCTGCGGAAAACCTTGACTTCTTCCTCAATCTGATCCGGCATTTCGGCTGCAGCCGTATCTTCCTCCTGAGAGTAAGTAAAAACCCCCAGTCTGTCAAATTCCATTTCGTTCACAAAGCGGTACAGCTCTTCAAAATCTTCTTCCGTTTCGCCCGGAAATCCGCTGATCAGCGTAGTCCGCAGACAAATATCCGGGATTCGCTCCCGCAGCTTTATAATCTGCTGCCGCAGCTCTTCCTGATGTGTGCGTCTCCCCATGCGCTTTAGCACCTCATCCGCGGCGTGCTGAATGGGAATGTCCAGATAATGACAGATCTTTGGCTCTTCGGCAATGGTCTCTATCAGCTCTTCCGTGATCTCCTCCGGATAACAGTACAAAAGCCGGATCCAGTGAATGCCGTCGATCCCGGCCAGGCTTTTCAGCAGCCTTGGCAGGGTCTTTTCCCCATAAAGGTCCATTCCGTAAAGCGTGGTCTCCTGAGCCACCAGAATCAGTTCCCGAACACCCTGTTCGGCCAGTTTCTCGGCCTGGGCCGTCAATTCTTCCAACGGTACGCTGCGATAATTTCCCCTCACTTTAGGGATGATACAATAAGTGCAGCGTTTATTACAGCCCTCGGCAATCTTCAGATAGGCGAAATGCCCTCCCGTGGTCAGAATTCTGTCCGCAAAAACCGCAGGCTTCTCATCCAGTTCACGATAGTGATTCCTGCTCCTTCCCTCCAGGGATTCTCTCACTGCCTCTGCAATCTCTTCGATGGCAGCCGTGCCCACGACGGCATCCACCTGAGGAATTTCCTGCTGAATTTCCTCCCGATAGCGCTGCGCCAAGCAGCCCGCCGCAATCAAAGCCTTAAGCTGCCCCGAATCTTTTAGCTCCGCCATCTCCAACAGCATATTGATGCTCTCTTCCTTGGCGTCACCGATAAAACAGCAGGTATTGACCACCACAATATCCGCTTCCGCCTCATCGTCCGTAAAGGAATAACCCTCTCTTCCAAGCAGGCCCAGCATCATCTCCGTGTCCACCAGGTTTTTGTCGCACCCTAAGGAAATAAAAAATATTTTCATCATGATTCACCAAAATTTCCTATTCAGAAAAATAAGTGCTTCGCACTCTTGATGCCCGCGCCTGACGGCGCCGTTTTTTATAAAGTAAAAAGCTGCTGCAAAATCAGAATCGGAAAATCGTCATTTTGCAACAGCCCTTCTTTCCTTATTCTTCGTCACCGAGTATCTTGATCTGACTCTGGTTCAATTCCTCTATCGCAACGGAAAGAGGCTTTTTATCCTTACCCTCCACCAGGGGCTCTTCCCCGGCAATAATCTGTCTTGCCCTCTTTGAGGTAGCCATCACAATAGAATAACGGCTGTTTACCACAGGGGCCTCCCCCTGCTCAACCTCGCTGTTTACGACCTTCATTAAATCGGAATAAGATGGATGTAACATTATGAATCTGCTCCTTTCGCGAAACCTTTCAGTTCCTCTCTGATCTTTCCTATAAACTCCTGACTTCTCACAGGCGCTCTGCGGGCCACATCCACCAGGCGGTGAACCTCATCCACACAGACCTCCAGCTCGTCGTTGACTACTATATAATCATAGGCATTTATACCTTCTGATTCCTCTGCCGCACGGGCAAGCCTTCTGGCAATCACCTCCGGCTCTTCCGTTCCTCTTCCCTCCAGCCTGCGCTTCAATTCCTGGACACTGTGCGGTGTCACAAAGATCAGAAGGCTCTCAGGAAATTTTTCCTTAATCTTCAGTGCTCCCTGAATCTCAATTTCCAAAATCACATTTTTCCCCGCAGACAGCTTTTCCTCCACATATTCTCTGGGAGTGCCGTAATAATTGCCGCAGTAAAGCGCATATTCAATCAGCCCATTCTGAACGATGATCTCTTCAAATTTTTCCCTTGTGGTAAAGAAATATTCCACTCCATCCTTTTCTCCCGGTCTGGGAGCCCTGGTAGTCATGGAAATGGAAAGCGCATATTCGTCATACTTCTGCAAAAGTCTCTTTACTACCGTTCCCTTGCCTGCTCCGGAAAATCCGGACAAGACAATCAAAATTCCCTTTTGTTCCATACTTCCTCGCATTCCGCGCCTAAACTCGGCACTCATCTTCTGCTAACCTTCATTTCCTTCATTTTCTTCCGCCTGCTCCGAATCTCCCTGGCCCGTCTGAACACGTCCTGCAATGGTCTCTGGCAAAAGCGCCGACAGCACCACCTGACTGTTTTCCATGACCAGAACCGACTTGGTCTTACGGCCCTGAGTGGCATCTATGGCCATGCCTTTCTCCTTTGCACTCTGTACCAGACGTTTCACCGGCGCGGATTCCGGACTGACAATGGCAATAATCTTTGTAGTATTGACGATATTACCAAATCCGATGTGTATCAGCATTCTCACGCCTCCTTCGCCCCGTGCCGGCGGTTACTCGATATTTTGAATCTGCTCGCGAACCTTTTCGATCTCCGTCTTAAGCTCTATGGCACAGTTGGAAATTTCCAAATCATTTGACTTTGACAGGGTAGTATTTGCCTCCCTATTCATCTCCTGCGCAATAAAATCCAGCTTACGCCCAATGGAGCCTCCCTCCCGCAGGGATTCCCTGGTAGTTTCAATATGGCTGCGGAGCCTTACAATCTCTTCATCCACACATATCTTATCCGCAAAAATCGTAACCTCGGTCAATAGCCTGCTCTCGTCCAGGGTATTGTCGCCCAAAAGCTCTTTTACCTTATCTTCCAGCTTGCGGCGGTATTCAGCCACCAGCTGCGGCGAACGCTCCGAAATAAAATCCACCAGTTCCAGCATACCGTCCAGCTTTTCCAGCAAATCTTCCTTTAAACGCTCTCCCTCCGTGACCCGGCTCTCCACAAACATCTTTGCGGCACCCTCCACGGCCTTCTGCAGCTCCTTCCAAAGCTCTTCCTCATCCACTCCCGTTTCTTCCATGGTAAAAACCTCCGGATATTTGGAGAGGGACGAAACCCGTATATCATTGTCCAGGCCGAAGTCCTCCGCCATCTGCCTTAAATAAAGCAGATACTCCTGCGCCACCTCTTTATGATAGCGGACCTTACAGGTATGCTCGGAAAGATCCTCGTAGGTTATGAACACGTCCACCTTCCCTCTGGAAATATACCTTTTCAATTCGCTCCGAACAGCGGATTCAAAATAGTTCAACGCTTTGGGTATTTTAATGTTGACATCCAGGTATCGGTGGTTTACAGCCTTGATCTCCACCGTAAACCTTCGGTTGTTTCCCGCGACCTCGCACCTGCCGAAGCCGGTCATACTCTTAATCATCAGTACTCCTATCCCGGCAGTATTTCCGCTGCCAGACACTTCGCTGCACTCATTATGCTACAGGCTATATTATAAGATATGTTTTGGATTGAGTCAAGAGGCCGCAATCGCACATTGCTTTTTCACTCCGGGTTTGATAGACTATATAAATAATGCGGACGTCCCCGGCAGCCAATGCCGGACGGCAAAAGGAGAAAACCATGGCATTCGACGGCGTTACCATAGCAAATGTAGTAAGCGAATTAAAACGAGAGTTGACAGGCGGGCGGCTTTACAAAATAGCCCAGCCGGAAGAAGACGAGCTGCTTTTAACCGTCAAGCAGCCGACGGGACAGCGGAAGCTCCTGCTTTCCGCCAGCGCTTCCCTGCCCCTGATCTACCTGACTTCAAAAAACAAGCCCAGCCCCATGACCGCCCCCAATTTCTGTATGCTCTTACGGAAGCATTTACAGAACGGGCGCATCACGGATATTTCCCAGCCGGGCTTAGAACGCATTGTCCGCTTTGAGATCGAGCATCTGGATGAAATGGGCGATCTGCGCAGGAAAACTCTGATTATCGAGATCATGGGCAAGCACAGCAATATTATCTTCTGCAATGACGACAATGTAATCATTGACAGCATCAAGCATATCTCCGCTGCTGTCAGCTCCCTTCGTGAGGTTCTGCCCGGAAAGCCATATTTTATAGCCGGAACTCAGGATAAGCTGGACGCCCTGACCATAGATTTTGATTCCTTTAAGCAGGCCCTTTCCGCCAGACCTCAGCCTGCCTACAAAGCCCTTTACGGCAGCATTTGCGGTATCTCTCCCATCCTTGCTCAGGAGCTTTGTTTCGAAGCCGGAGTTGACGGCGAGAGGCCCGTGGCAGCTCTGGACGAAGCAGCCTGGCAGGCGCTTTTCCAGGCCTTATCCCGCATGGTGAGCGCGGTCCGTGAGGAACGCTTTGCGCCCAACATTGCCTATCAAAACGGCAAACCGACAGAATTCTGTGCACTGCCGCTGACCATATACGGCTATCCCCTGACTCCGGGAGACATTCGCTCTTCTCTGGGCCAGAGCTTCGGCAGCCATACTGTCCCCTACGACTCCATGTCCGCACTTTTGGAGACGTATTATGCGGAGAAAGCCAACCTAACCCGCATCCGCCAGAAATCCTCGGACCTGCGGCATATCGTGCAGACGGCTCTGGAACGCAATATCAAAAAATATGATCTACAGCTGCGCCAGATTCAGGATACCGAAAAACGGGATACCTTCCGCATCTACGGCGAACTTTTAAATACCTACGGCTATCACGCCAGACCCGGCGATCAGTCGCTGACGGCTTTAAATTACTATACCAACGAGGAAGTAACCATTCCTCTGGATCCCACCCTCAGCGCCACGGAAAATGCTGTAAAATATTTTGAAAAATACAATAAGCTGAAGCGGACCTATGAAGCTCTCTCGCAGTTGACCAAAGAGGTCAAGGCAGAGATCGACCACCTGGAGTCTGTCTCCAACTCCCTGGACATTGCCCTTTACGAGAGCGACCTTGTCCAGATCAAGGAAGAACTTACGGAGAGCGGCTACATCCGCCGGAAAGGCGGCACCGGGAAACAGAAAACCGTAAACAAGCCCCTTCACTACATCAGCAGTGACGGTTTTCATATGTATGTGGGAAAAAATAATTATCAGAATGATGAGCTTACCTTTAAGGCGGCCACCGGCAATGACTGGTGGTTCCATGCAAAAAAAATACCCGGCTCCCATGTGATTGTGCGCCTTGGCAGCGCCGACGAACTGCCGGACCGCACCTTCGAGGAAGCGGCCCGCCTGGCCGCCTATTACTCAAAAGGGCGTGATCAGGAAAAAGTAGAGATTGACTATATCCAGAAAAAGCATGTGAAAAAGCCGGCGGGCGCAAAGCCCGGCTTCGTGGTCTACTATACCAACTTTTCCATGAGCATTGACAGCGACATCTCCGGGATTCAGCTTTTACCGGATTAGGCTTCTCTATTAGGCTTTCGGAATCCAAATCAATACACAAAAGCATGGCTCTTGACCTTTTCGGTCAATAGACATGCTTTTCATTCTGTCAGCAATCAAAATGCTGCATAATATATTGTAATTCTTGTTTACCCTTGTAAGTGTTTTTCCCCAGCTGATAGACCACGGAAATTTTCAGCCGGGCGCGCCCTCCGTACAAGGCTTCCTCACTTCCCGCACCGTATTTTTCATTTAAAAAGCTTCCGAACCTTTCAAGGTCTCCAAAGTAAACCAGCTGCTTTCTGCTTCCCGACGGTGTCTGCACGGTATATCTGGCATAGTTTTTTTTCGCCCCCATCCGATAGCCTGCAAGAAAAATCAGATCCTTTTCGGCAAACAGCGGACGAGGATTGCCGACGCCGAAGGGTTCCAGCAGATTCAGCTCTTCTGCCAGTTTTTCAGAAGCATAGTCCAGCGGCATGGGTACATCAATATGTACCCTGGCAGTAAAGTCTTCTTCCGTCAGGCGGCAGCGTTCGTTGATCTCTCTGCGAAAAGCCGCTATCATTTCTTCTTCCGCGCCGGCACCTCCGGCCATGGACGGCACTGCCATGGAAAGTCCCGCCGCCATGGCATGACCGCCGAACTTTGTAAAAAAACACTTTACCTCCGACATGGCATCATACATATGATACCCCTCAATGGAACGGCCGGAGCCCTTGATACCCCCTTCCCCCAAGGTCAGGATAAAGACCGGATGATTGTACTTTTCCCGTATTCTCCCAGCAACGATTCCCGCCAGACTCTCATGGACCGAGGGCAAAAAGATCACCATCACCTTATCCTTTTCCATATGGTTTGCCTCAATACGGCTTTCTGCCTCCGCCACCCCCTGCAGAGTCAGCGCCTTGCGGCTGTCGTTCATCTCCTTTAACTCTCTGGCCAGCCTAAAGGCCTCTGCCTTCGTCTCGCTCTGCAAAAGCTCCAATGCCCGTCTGGCCGTATCCAGCCGGCCTGTGGCATTCAGGCAGGGGCCTATGACAAAGCCAAGATGATACACGCTCAAGTCCTTTATTTCCAGCTGATTGACCTCTATCAGTGCCCGAAGCCCCAGATTCCCGGAATCTCGAAGACGTTTCAGCCCTTCCCTCACCAGAATCCGATTCTCATCTCTTAATTCCATCACGTCACAGACCGTGGAAAGTGCGACAAACTCCAGCATTTCCTCCAAGATTCCCTCCAAGGCAGGATTTCCCGTCCGCTCCGCCAGCGCCAGTATCAGCTTATATGCCACCACGCCGCCGCAGATGCCGGAAAAGGGATACCCGCACTGTCTTTGCTTGGGATCAATCACGGCCAGGGCCGGCGGCAGCAGTTCTTCTTTTGTCAGTTTTCCGTCCTCAGCCGTTATCAGCCGAAAAGGCACCTCATGATGATCCGTGACAATCACCCGGATCCCATAAGAAGCCGCCAGCCGAATCTGATCAGCAGCCGCAATACCGTTGTCACAGGTAACGATCATCTCCACCCCGTCCCGCCTGGCTTCTTCAATCAGCTCATCGTTTAAACCATAACCATCATGAATTCGATGCGGAATCACTGCATCTACCCTTGCACCAATCATCCGAAAGCCCTTTGTCAATATATAAGCAGAGCAGATGCCGTCCACATCATAATCGCCGATGACCCGTATAAACATCCCCTGCCTGACCGCTTCCGTTATAAGATCTGCCGCTTTCTCCATATCCTTCATAAGCCATGGAGAATAACAGTTTTCCAGACCCCCGTAAAGAAACTTCTTCACCTCCGTTTCTTCTGTCAAATCTCGGTTACGCAGGATTCTTGCCAGCACGGGGCTGATTCCAAACTCCGCCGCCCATTTATTAAAGTCCGCCTTTTTTGCCGCCACAAACCATTTTTCCATCTGCCTCTCCCATCATCCTGCGGTAATCTTACAGTCATGTATTTTGACCTTAGAAATCTTTTCGCCTTTCATACTTACAGGGGCGCATTTTCATACGCCCCTCAAGTATACCGGTCTCATTGAACTGTTTTACTGCATAAAGACATAAAGATAAAGAACCACTGGCACTGCAGGCTTCACAGCTTCAGAACACGCCCTTCATAAGAAAACAGAAAATAAAGAAACAGCTAACGAAAAACAGGCAGAACAACGGACCTTAAACAGAACTCGAATAATCAATTAGTACAACATGATATTATCACGATCATCGACAAAAATCAACAGTTTTTGACAATTTTCAGCTGCCAAAATACTTTTTTTCAAAATCCTCCACCGGCATTGGCTTCGCAAAATAATAGCCCTGGAAAATATCACAGCCTATATCTGTCAGAAAATCCACCTGCTCTTTGGTTTCCACTCCCTCCGTGATCACTTCCATGCCAAGCTGTCTGGACAGGGCAATAATCATTTTAAGAATCGTCCTGCTGCGCTCCTGATGGTTCGTCTGCCTTAAAAAGCCCATATCTACCTTTAACGTGTTTACCGGCATATCCTTAAGCATGTTAAGGGAGGAATATCCGCTCCCAAAATCATCCATCTCCACATAAAAGCCGTATTCCTGCAAACGCTGGATCAGCACCAGTTGTTTGTCAAAATCGCTCATAATGGCGCTTTCCGTGATCTCAAGCCGCAGGTTGCGCGGACTGATTTCATATTTTTCCACAAGCCCCGTAAATACCTTGTATATATCTGCAAAATAAAAATCCTTGGGAGAAATATTTACGGAAATATGGTAATTTGTAAGTTCTCTGTCCTTCCACTCCCGCAGCTTCCGACAGGCCTGTTCCCATATATACATATCAAGCCTGCAGATCAGCCCGGTATTCTCCAAAATCCCGATAAATTCACCGGGCGGAACCATCCCCCGCTCCGGATGAATCCAGCGCACCAGCGCCTCACCGCCCAAAACCTTCCCTCTGACGGAGACCTGGGGCTGAATATAGAAACAAAACTGACCGCCCTCAAGAGCCGTTCCAAACTCTCCCGTCACCTTCTGTTCGCTCACGCTGCTCTCTCTGATTCCGTCATCGTAATGTGCTATTACATCGGTGAGACTTGATTTGATGGTCTTGATGGCCATATAGGCCCGGTCACACATAACGGAGACCGCTATATCCCGATCCACAATATCATAAACGCCTACATGCAGACAGATCCGATAAGTTGAGGTACCACTCTTTTCCCCGATCCGCCTGATCTCATCGGCAAAAATCTCCGGATGAAAACGCTCTCTGGGCATGCAGATGGCAAACCGATCCCCCGACAACCTGCCGTAAACCGAGCCTGTACCTGCAAGCCGCTTCAGGGTATCCGCTATGTTCAGCAGCACCTCGTCGCCCACATTGATTCCGAAAATATCATTTACCAGCTTAAAATTCTTTATGTCGGAGCAGACCATGCAATAGGTGCCCGGCTCTGCCTTCCTCACTGTCTCCGTAACGACATCATAAAAATGCTCTCTGTTATAAATTCCCGTAAGGCGGTCATGGGTAGCTCGGAAGCGTTCTGCTGCCAACTTCTCCACCTCCACCGTCTCATCGTGCATCTTGAAAAAGCAGCCTACAAAACTTTCATCCCTGTCGCAGAGCCGTTTAAAATTCACATCATAATATCGCTTCGCAGAGTTTACCTCCCTGGTCTCTTTCCACTCCGAATCCTCCACCTGGGAAAGCTTTCTTCCGTTCATCCATTCCTTGTAATATTCTTCAAAGGGCTCTGCACTCTCAGCCTTAAAAAATCCGTATGCTACCGAATTGGCATAAACACAGTTTCCTTCGATGTCAAAGCACACCACACTGTCGTCCATGTTTTTGATGCTGGAAGACAACAATCCCTCAACCAGGCCCTGCGGAACGTATATTACATTAAAATAGTAAATCGCCACCGCCATGATTCCGTAGGAAAGCACTGAAAAGTCTATCTCCAATCCCATCACAAGGTAAGCTATATTTGCGGCAATAATGACCAGCAGGCTCAACAGGGTAAGCCAAAATTTTTTCCGATACATCAGTGGAGACTGGGCTATCTTCACCACCAGCGGAAGCACAATCAGCGCCACCATCCCATAAATGATGAGCCTGTGGAAATTATAAAGTCCTCCCCGCTCAGCAATACCGTAAAAGAAAGTACCAGCATCCTCTATCAAGCCGCAGCGAAAAATGAATATCCGGTCGGTAAAGACATTCATCAACATCAGCACACCGTCCACCCCTGCAATCAAATAGAGAACCATCTTCTGTACTCTCCGCATCTCATAGACACCGGTGTACTTCAAGGCATAAAATAACATGCAGATCAGCAGTACATCCGAAACCACATAATATACCGCATACATAAACTCTGCCGCCAGCCGTTCCGGCGCAAGCAATGCCCCTGCATATGCTGCCATTGTACTGGGCGCCGCAATCATTATGTACCGTATGGCTCTTGTCAACGGTCTTTTATCCCGTCTGCCGATGATGCAGCTGCAGATGAAGATTGCAGCTGCAAAGATCAACAAAAGCGTCGTATATACGTATCTCATAATTTATCCCCTGTAATTTCCCCTATTTTATAGGCTTCCGGCATTATTAAGGAAACCATGCACATAATACCAAAATCTCATTTGGTTTGTCAATACGGTGAGCCGCCGTCAGCGGCATAAGCGTAACAGACACGCTTTCGCTTGAGGCGCGTCCGGCACCGTCTTCTTATGTCGCTTGTTATGTCTGATAATTCTGTTTTATATTTATTATTTTTTATTTATTTAAATTTTTTAACAAAAATATATTGACAAATTGAAGGATGTGACATATACTAATCTCAACAGAAGAGATCAAACACAAAAATTCTTCCATACAACTGAATAAAGAAAGAGCCATAAATAAAGAAAAAGCTATTAAAAACAAATGTGCAAGTACACAATCAAGGTAACGAATTCTCTGACAACGATCAGGACGTTACAGTACTCGGTACAAAATAAGTGGAAATGCACGGGGATGAAAATGGAAGAAGAAAAGGAACCGCAAAACGAGTTGTAAAAGGAAAGGAAAACACTGCAAAACCGACACAAAAAGGAGGTAAGGTCCATTGGATCAGACGGTTTGAAAGGGCGTATCAATCGAATGATGGATACGCCCTTTCTCATGTTCTTCTTTTATATATCTTCTTTTATATATCTTCTTTTATACATCTTTTTTTATATTTCTTCTTTTTTACGATTCTTCTTTTATACGATTCTTCGAAGAATGACCTAGATTTCCTTAAATCAAAAACTTTCGGCTGCTTTATCCGCCACGTTTTCCCTCTTCATTCCGCCGCCTGCTTCCAACGCTGCAATACGCTGGCTCACCGTGGGATGACCATATGTAAGTTTCACAATCAGCGGATGAGGTGATAGACAGATAAAAGAATTTCGTGCCACAGCCTTAAGGGCCGATACCAAAGCATCACCGAAGCCCTGTTCCTTTGCAAAGAGATCCGCCCTGTATTCAAAACGACGGGATAAACCTGCAGCTGGCAATCCCAGAAAAGGCGTCAGGAATGACAGGCATACCGTTCCCAAAAGATAAAATGCAAACCCATAGTTTATCCTGTCAAAGCCAAAAGAGGAATAGATTTCAGGGACGGAAACCAGCACCCAGGCCAGCAGCACCATAACCACCAGGTTGACCAGACTCATGCCCTGCACCTTCAGGTTATCTCTGTTTTTATTGTGGCCCATCTCATGCGCAAAAACCGCCACAATCTCATCCGGCGTCATCTGCTCCAATAGCGTATCATAAAGGACAATAGTTTTTGTCCTGCCTGCACCGCTGAAATAAGCGTTCGCCTTGGTGGAGCGCTTTGAACCGTCCATTACCTTAATCTCACCCACCGTGCAGCCGTTTTCGCTTAACAGCCTGCACAACCGTTCTCTAAGCTCCCCCTCCGGCAAAGGCTCAAACTTGTTAAATGCCTTGGATAACACCGGATAAAGGAACACGATCAACAGCAGCAGTGCAAAAACAATGCAGGTAAATACAGGGATCAGCCAGTTTCCCAACGTCTTATGAAGCCAAATGAACAGACAGCAGAGTCCGCCCATCAGCACCAGCTCAATCAGTGTACTTTTCATCCGGTCCAGGATAAAAGTCTTTTTAGTCATTTTGTTAAAGCCGTACTTCTGCTCCACCACCATCGTGCCTACGTAATCACAGGGAACGGAAACAAGCAGACCTGCCAAAAGATCTGCCGCCATAACAGTCAGTGCCGCAAGGTAATCCCCTTTCGGAGACACTCCGTATACAAGCCAGGCATACGCGTCAAGACCTATGATCAGATACACCACTAAATAGGAAAGCAAATGCCGTACAAAGTCAAGCCTGGTTGTTTCCTTATAATATTGCAGCCATTTCCGGTAAGCCGGCCCGTCATAAACATCTCTTACATTTTCCGGAATCTCCCTGTCCGCCGACTTCATCTCCAGCCATTTAATAAAGGTCTGAAAGAAAAAAGTCAAAGTGACAACAATAATTGCGATCAGCTTGTAATTCATCTTTTCTCTCCTTTTATCTGGTCTTTAAGTACTTTTATCATAACTCCTATACTTAAAAATAACATCAAAAAAGGTTCAAGAAAGATTCAAGACTGCCTTCATCCGGCACCTGCTTTGCTGCAGCTTCCTGAAAGCCCGACACCGCCTTCATAGCCTGGGGAACTGCAATATTGGTGCCTGCTCCCGCCACACATCCCCCCGGACAGGCCATGCCTTCTATCAGACAGCCGTTCTTTTTACCGGCCTTGGCCAGCAACAGCATCTTCCGGCATTCCGCCAGACTTTCCGCATGTTCGATCTTAACCTCGGTACCGGAGTAATATGTCTCAACGCACTCTTTTATGGCATTGGCAACGCCCCCTGCCACCCCATATCCTCTGCCTGCTCCCGTAGCATTTTCCAGAGCGTCCATGGCCTTTATTTCCTCCAGCAGAATGCCTTTCGCCTCAAACATACCAGTAAGCTCTTCAAAGGTAATTACAAAATCCACATCCGAGCGCACTGTCCGCCTGCTGGCTTCCAGCTTCTTGGAAGCGCAGGGACCGATGAATACCACGGAAGCATCCGGATGTTCTTTTTTGATAATGCGGGCCGTGGCTACCATAGGGGTAAGCTCATTACTGATTTTGTCTATCGTTTCCGGAAACAAATTTTTAGCCATCATGGACCAGGAAGGGCAGCAGGATGTAAGCGCAAATGCCTGATTACCCGTGGCAACCTCCTTTACATAATGCTCCGCCTCCTTCATGCAGCCCAAGTCCGCGCCAAGAGCCGTTTCATATACGTCCGCAAACCCCAGCTCCTTTAATGCAGCCTTGAACATATCGGGCGTTACCCTCGGTCCGAACTGCCCTGCAAAAGCAGGGGCCACCTGGGCAATGATTTTCCTGCCGGACTGCATCGCCCGTATCAGTTGAAAAATCTGAGATTTATCCGCAATGGCTCCAAAGGGGCAGCTGACCATGCACTGACCGCAGGAGACACACATCTTGCTGTCAATGCAGGCCCGCCCAAACCGGTCACTTTTAATGGCATTCACCCCGCAGGCCTTCTTACAGGGCCTTTCCTTATGGCAGATGGCATCATAAGGACAAACCTCTTTACATTTGCCGCACTGAATACACTTCTCCTGGTCAATCACCGATTTCCCGTCGATCATGGTAATCGCCTGCTTCGGGCAGACACTCTGGCAGGGGTGGGCAACACAGCCCATACAGGCGCTTGTAACCTCATAATGATTCTCAGGACAGGCGTTGCAGGCCGAAGGAATCACCTGCATCAGGGGCGGCTCGTAGTATTTTTCGTCAATATTGCTTTCCTCCAGACCTTCCGTCAAATGCCCCGGATGATCCCGGTTTTCCGGCCGCAAACTCATTCCCATGGCCAGACGCAGTCTCTCCCTGACGATGGCCCGATCCCGGTAAACGCTCTCCCAATACTGAGATTTCTCATAGTCTACAATTTTATAAGGAAGAGCTTCCATATCATCCTTCAGATTTGCGGAAGTGTACGCCAGATTTGCCACTTCCTTAAATACCCTTCTCCTGCGCTGCCGTACCGGAGTGTCAATTCCCCTCATGTCGCTCATATATTATACCTTTACGCTTTCCCCATCTTTGCCAGCTTTGCCGCCATGGTCCTGCCGGCCAGGCTGCTCTTAGTTTTCCCCCATCTTTGCCAGCTTTGCCGCCTGATCGGCGGCAATACAGGCGTCCAAAATCTCCTGAATGTCTCCGTTCATCACCTTATCCAGCTTATAAAGGGTCAAGCCGATACGGTGATCCGTAACACGTCCCTGGGGAAAGTTATAAGTCCGTATCTTCTCCGAACGGTCCCCGGTGCCGATCTGACTCTTCCTCATCTCCGCCTCCGCGTCATGCCGCTGCTGCTGCTCGATGTCATACAGCTTTGCCTTCAGCAGGGCAAAGGCCTTGGCCTTATTCTGTATCTGAGATTTCTCCGTCTGGCTGTAGACCACAATGCCGGAAGGATAATGTGTCAGGCGCACCGCCGAATCCGTGGTATTGACGCACTGTCCGCCGTTTCCGGATGCCCGCATCACGTCGATACGGATGTCCTTATCGTCAATCACAATATCAATGTCCTCATCCACCTCCGGCATCACCGCCACACTGATGGTAGAGGTATGGATACGCCCGCCACTCTCCGTTTCCGGCACCCGCTGTACCCTGTGTACGCCGCTCTCGTACTTCATCCTGGAGTACGCTCCCTGCCCGGTAATCATAAACTGTACTTCCTTCATGCCGCCGATACCGATCTCGTCGGCGTTAAGGGTTTCCACCTTCCATCTCTGACTCTCTGCATAATGTACATACATGCGATAGATCTCTGCCGCAAACAAAGCCGCCTCGTCGCCGCCGGCACCTGCACGGATCTCAACAATCACATTTTTGTCATCATTAGGATCCTTGGGCAAAAGCAGGATTTTCAGCTCCTGTTCCAGCTCTTCCACCCGCTTTCTGCTTTCGTTTAGGGTCTCCTTGATCATGCCCCGCATGTCTTCGTCACTTTCTTCTTCCAGCATTTCCAACGAATCCGCAATATCCTGTCTGCACTTTTTGTACTCCGTATAAGCATTCACAATGGGAGTCAGATCGCTCTGCTCCTTCATCAGCTTCCGGAAACGCTCCTGATTATTAGCCACTGTAGGCTCATGAAGCTCTCCTAAAATCTCTTCAAAACGGATCAACAGATCCTCCAGCTTATCAAACATATCATTCACCACCAAATCCCAGCGTTCCGCACACTACTCTGTCCAGACCGCCGTAATCCCTGACCACCATTACTGCGAGAAACCCCGCCTCTTCCATCAGGCGGCTCACCGCCTCTCCCTGATCGTATCCGATCTCAAAAATAAGCGTTCCGCCCTTTCGCAGATACCTGCGGCATTCCGTAAGAATCCTCCGATAAAACAAAAGACCGTCCTCACTGCCGTCCAGCGCCTGCCGCGGCTCATAATCCCGCACCTCCGGCATCAGCGTATCAATCACATCACTCTTTATATATGGCGGGTTTGAAACAATCATATCAAACATACCCTCCACATTTTCAAACAGATCGCCCTGCACAAAGCGGACACGCCATTCCCCGGACTCCCCCATCGCACCAGGATCCTCCGCTGATACCTCCAGGGCCCGGTCCCCCAACAGCTTTCGAGCATTGCCTTCCGCCACCTGCAGCGCTTCCTCCGAAATATCTGACCCGACGCCTTCACAATCGTTGGAATAGTGCAGCAGACTGATCAGAATACAGCCGGAGCCCGTACACATATCCAGAATCCGCATACCGTCATGAAGATTCTGCAGCGCTTCTTCCACCAAAATCTCCGTATCCTGCCTGGGAATCAGCACATGCTCGTTTACGGCAAATTCCATCCCCATAAAATCCTGTACTCCGGTAAGATGCTGCAAAGGAATATGCCTGGAACGCTTCTCCACCAGCTCCCTGTACCTGCTCTCCTGCTCTCTTGTCACATCACTGTCACCGTGGGCCAGCAGCGTATTCCGGTCCGTACCGCAGACAAATTCCAGCAGCAGCCGCGCGTCCGTCCCGGCCTCCGGAACAAGGGCAGCCGTAAGAACCGCCTTCCCCTCGTTATAAGCCTCTCTATATTTCACACTAACCTCCATGTCGCGGCCTTGACGCGACTCATAATCCCACGGAGTAAAAGCTCCGGTAATGAATGCCGCTGCTCATTCCTGATTTTGAGGCTCTTCTCCGTCCTCCATCCAGGTTTCATCCACCTCATAGCCAAAGTTATCATAGAGAAAGGTTTTCCAGTCAAAGACCGCTTCTACCGCCGCAATGGCCACCTCCGCCATCTCTTTATCCGGCTCCTTTGTAGTCATCCGCTGAATCCACATTCCCGGCATGGAAAGAATCAGCACAAAAATATTGTTGCTGCGGCCTGCAAGCCTGATCAGCTCATAGGAAATCCCCGCCACCACCGGCATCAGCAAAATACGGATCAGAACCCGCTGTACCGGATTATCCACTCTGATAAAAAAGAACAGAATAATACTGATAAACAACACAAAGAATATAAAGCTGGTGCCGCATCTTCTGTGCAGCCTGGAGCTTCGCATCACATTATGCACTGTCAGTGGACGTCCTTTCTCAATGCAGTTGATACACTTATGCTCCGCACCGTGATAACGATATAGTCTCCGAATATCCTTCATAAAACTGATGCCCCAGATATATAGGATAAAAACTGCAATGCGCATTGCACCTTCAATAATGGCCATTAAGGATTCATTGCGCACAAACCCTCTGAAAAGAGATGCCAGATAATAAGGCAGTACAATAAAAAGCCCCACCGCCAGAGCTATAGACAAAACAGTCACCAGCGTATTCGCCAGTTTCCTGCTGCCCTCGCCCTGCTTTTCCTGCTCATCCTCCGCCCCGTCACAGACAGCGGCAGAATAATTCAGACATTTCATTCCCAGCACCAGCGAATCTATAAAGTTAAAAACACCTCTGATCAAGGGAATTTCCTTAATCTTGCTGCCATGCAGCAGCCCCTGGTAATTCTCCAGTTCAACCGCAATCTCTCCGTTCGGTTTCCTCACGGCCACCGCATACCTTTCCTGGTTTTTCATCATAATGCCTTCCAGCACAGCCTGCCCGCCAATACCGGAATAGCATTTCTTTTTTCTCCTTGCCATAATAATCCCCACGCCGCCTTTTACGACCCTAATGATAATCATTTAAACAGTACATATGCCCGCTCTGGACATTGTTCATGAACAGAAAAGGTTGAGATACAAGCACCTCAACCTTTTTTGCGATTCTTATTTTACGCCGTATTTCTTGTTGAACTTCTCAATCCGTCCATCGGCTCTTGCAGTCTTCTGCTGGCCGGTGTAGAATGAATGGCACTTGGAGCAAACCTCTACGTGAATCTCCGGCTTCGTGGAGCCGGTCACAAAAGTGTTGCCACAGTTGCAGGTTACAGTTGCCTGATAGTACTGGGGATGGATTCCTTCCTTCATCTTCTTTCACCTCTCTATATCATTACATGCTATTCTTCGTTCTCATCCGCACTGCCTATGGAACCACAAACAGCGGTATTATTGTAGCACAAGGTTTGTACTCTTGCAAGACCTAATTTCCCTTTTTTTTAATTTAAGGGCAATATCCCCTATATAAACTTATTCTTCTTCACCATCTGTACAAACTCGAAATTGCTTCTGGTCCTTGCAAACATATCCAGTATCCTGTCCGTTGCTTCGTCCGGCTTCATGCCGTTCAATGCCTTTCGCATAATGTTGATGGCCTCCAGTTCTTCCCTGTTCAGCAAAAGATCTTCTCTTCTGGTGCCGGATTTTGCCAGGTCAATGGCCGGGAAAATCCGTTTCTCCGAAAGCTTACGGTCAAGCACCATTTCCATATTACCCGTACCCTTAAATTCCTCATACACCACATCGTCCATCTTGCTTCCGGTTTCTACCAGAGCCGTTGCAAGAATCGTCAGGCTGCCGCCCTCCCGCATATTTCTGGCCGCACCGAAAAACCTCTTGGGCATATGCAGAGCTGCAGGATCAAGACCACCTGACAGAGTACGGCCGCTTGGAGGAACGACAAGGTTATATGCTCTCGTCAAGCGGGTGATGCTGTCTAAGAGAATAACCACATCCTTCTTATGCTCCACCAGCCTCTTTGCGCGTTCGATCACCATCTCCGACACCCTTTTATGATGCTCCGGCAGCTCGTCAAAGGTGGAATAAATAACCTCCACATTTTCGCCGTGGATGGCTTCCTTAATATCCGTCACTTCCTCAGGGCGTTCATCAATCAGCAGAATCAGCATGTGCATGTGCGGATTTGTGCGCAGAACGGACTTTGCCACTTCCTTTAACAGCGTAGTTTTTCCGGCCTTGGGCGGCGATACGATCATGCCGCGCTGCCCCTTTCCCACAGGGCTGACCAGATCCATAACCCGCATGGCTACGCTGCAACCCTGCATCTCCAGCCGGATGCGCTCATTGGGAAAAATCGGTGTCATATCCTCAAAGGCCACTCTCTTTGCGGATTCCTCCGTGGTATAGCCGTTGATGGTACGGATAAAAAGCAGGGCGCTGAATTTCTCCTGCTGAGTCTTCACACGCTTGTTGCCCTGCAGTATGTCACCGGTCTTCAAGCCAAAACGGCGGATCTGGCTGGGTGCCACATAAACGTCATTCTCTCCGGGGAGATAATTTTCGCAGCGGATAAAGCCATAACCGTCGGGCATGACCTCCAGGATTCCGCTGGCCTCTTCACCGCTGTCCAGCTCCTTCGGATAGGTCTTTTCGTCATATACCTCGTTGCTCCTGACGGGACGGGGCACGGCCGTGCCCTCCGCTCCGGGCGCAGTACCCTCTGCCCTTACAGGCGCTCCTTCCGTCCTGGGAACATATTCATTTTTTGCCGCGCCGGGGGCATTAACGCTCTCCGCACGGCCGACAGCCTCGCTTCGCCCTGCATTTTCGGCCTGGGACTGTGTCTCGCTGCGGACCAGCGCCGGACTTACTCCCCGCTGGGATACAGGCCTGCCTGCCCCGGAATTCTGATACCTGTATGCAGGCTGACGGCCTGCGCCGCCTGCTGCCCCGGATGCTTCCTTTGCCTTCGTCTCACGCGGCTTCTTATTTCGAACCGGTGCTTCCTGATTTTTTCCTTCCTGAATCGCTGCACCCTGAGCTTTCGTGTCCTGAACTTTTGCTTCCTGGCCTTTTGCTTTCTGGACCTTTGCTTCCTTTTCCTGCTCTTCCAGCTTCTTAAGTCTCTCATCCTCTGCCAGCATCGCTTCGATAATCTCCGCCTTTTTCATTGTCGAAGTACCTTTAAGCCCTCGTACCTTGGCAAGCTCCTTTAGCTGTACAAGTGCCAGCGATTCATATTTTTCTCTCATAAACTCCTCCTCAACCAGATAAACTTAAACGCAGCTTTCAAATCCACAATCCAAAAACGGGGATGACAGCAAGATGTTTATCGACATGCTTCCTTGACATTTTAATTTGAACGGCTTATCATATACATTATTATAATACACTTTTCATAAAATAGGAAGTCCTATTTTTCAGCAGCCGTTTCGCGGCATGCTTCACCATTGAAAACGAAAAAAGAAAGAGGTACTGCCATGACCAATAACGAAAAAGCTCTGCTGATGCACGAAAAATGGAACGGAAAGCTGGAGATCGTCTCCAAGTCCCCCGTAAAATCCAGAGAGGACCTGGCGGTGGCCTATACTCCCGGTGTGGCGGAGCCCTGCAGAGTTATCGCAAAAGATAAAGAAGCGGCCTACAAATATACCATGAAGGCAAACACCGTTGCCGTGGTTTCCGACGGAAGTGCCGTTCTTGGACTGGGTAACATCGGCCCTCACGCAGCCATGCCCGTCATGGAAGGAAAGGCCGTACTGTTTAAGGAATTCGGCGGTGTCAACGCAGTGCCAATTTGTCTGGATACCCAGGATACCGAAGAGATCATCAAGGCCGTTACCTGGCTGGCGCCCGGCTTCGGCGGCATTAACCTGGAAGACATAAGCGCCCCCAGATGCTTTGAGATTGAAGAGCGTCTGAAGGAAATCCTGGATATTCCCGTATTTCATGACGACCAGCACGGCACGGCCATCGTGGTACTGGCCGGTATCATCAACAGCTTAAAGGTAGTCGGAAAGAAAAAAGAAGACTGCCTTGTCGTGGTAAACGGTGCCGGAAGCGCCGGGGTGGCCATCACCCGGCTGCTGCTGACCTACGGATTTCCCAATATTACCATGTGCGATAAATCAGGGATTCTATCCCAAACCTCAGAGGGCTTAAACTGGATGCAGCAGAAAATGGTTAAGGTAACAAATCTGACCAATCAGACCGGCTCTCTTGCAAACGCTTTAAAGGGCGCGGATATTTTTATAGGCGTCTCCGCCCCCAATATCGTCACCCCTGAGATGGTAGCATCCATGAATCGGGACGCTATCCTTTTCGCCATGGCCAACCCCGTCCCCGAAATTATGCCTGATGCGGCAAAGGCCGCAGGCGCCAAGGTAGTGGGCACCGGCCGGAGCGACTTTCCCAATCAGGTCAACAACGTGATTGCCTTTCCCGGAATTTTTAAGGGTGCCCTGGAAGGAAGAGCCGCACAGATCACGGAGGCAATGAAGCTTGCCGCAGCCGAAGCCATAGCCTCTCTGGTGCCGGAGGATCAGCTAAGCGATGAAAACATCCTGCCTGAAGCCTTTGACCCTAAGGTGGTTGAACTGGTAGCCCAGGCAGTCAAATCCCATATTCAGTAAAGGCACCGCCGATGTGAGTCAAATACCCCGCAGCAAGCGCGAGTGTGGCTCATTACTCGCGGGAATAAAGGAGCAATATGATACAGGATTCACTGACTCTCAACAAATTGATCGTACTGTACATGCTGGACCGGGTGGCTTTCCCCATGACCGCCGCCCAGGTCAGCGACTTTATTCTCGGCCGGGAGTACACCGTTTTTCTTACCCTGCAGCAGGTTATCGGCGAGCTGACCGAAACGGGGCTGATTTCCGCCAAAACCGTTCTCAACCGCACCTACCTGTCCCTCACCGATGAAGGGCGTGAAACGCTGGAGCTGTTTCGGAATCGAATCAATATCGCTATCAGACAGGACATCAATAACTATCTTAAGGAAAATGAATGTGCCCTGCGCAATGAGATTTCCGTTTCAGGCCGTTATTACAAAGCAACCTCCGGAGAATATGAGGCGCAGCTTACGGCGAAGGACAGAGACATCAAATTGGTTGACCTCACTATCTCCGTCCCTGATGAAAGTACTGCCGCCGCCATCTGCGAAAACTGGCAGAAAAAGAATCAACAGATCTATCAATATCTAGTAAAAGAGCTGTTTTGACAACAGCCCTTAAATGCAGAGCACCGCATCCTGAAATCTTTTGCATACGGTGCTTTGTCGTTTACATGTCTTCCCCGGCCTCTTCTTTCAGCCTGCGCATATGCTCCCTGATCTTTGCCTCGTATCCGTTCCCTGACGGTTTGTAAAATTCCCTCCCGCTCAGCTCATAGGGCAGATACTGCTGCCGGACATAATGATTGGGATAATCATGGGCATATTTATAACCGGTGCCCCGCCCCAGCTTTGCCGCCCCCTTGTAATGGGCATCCTGCAGATGAGCGGGAATGGGCAGGCTCCCAGTCTGTTCCACCGCCTGCATGGCTTCAAAAACGGCATTACAGCTGGCGTTGCTCTTGGGCGCACAGGCCACATAAGCTGCCGCTTGAGATAAAATGATCTGAGCTTCCGGCATTCCGATCCGCTCCACCGCCAGCGAGGCATTCGTCGCCACCACCAGCGCCATGGGATCCGCATTGCCCACATCCTCCGCCGCACAGATCATGATCCGCCGGGCAATAAAGGCCACCTGCTCCCCGGCATAAAGCATCCGCGCCAGGTAATAGACCGCCGCGTCCGGATCCGAGCCCCTCATGCTCTTGATAAAAGCCGAAATGGTATCATAATGACTGTCCCCTGTCTTGTCATAGCGGACGGCCCGCTTCTGAATACACTCCTGTGCCACCTCCAGGGTAATATGTATTTTTCCGTCCTCACTGCGGCCGGTGGTCATAACTCCCAGCTCCACCGCATTCAGAGCATGTCTTGCATCTCCCCCGGAAAGATCCGCCAGAAACTCCAGCGCATCCTCATCAATCTCCGCATTGTAGGCCCCCATTCCCCTGTCATTGTCATATACAGCCTTGCGGATCAGCTCCTTCACCGCCTCCCTGGGGATCGGTTTCAGCTCAAAAATAACGGAACGGGAAATCAACGCCCCGTTCACCTCGAAATATGGATTTTCCGTGGTGGCCCCGATGAGGACCAGCGTGCCGTCCTCCACAAAAGGCAGCAGATAATCCTGCTGGCCCTTGTTAAAGCGATGAATCTCGTCAATAAAGAGGATGGTGCGCTTTCCGTACATGCCAAGCATATCCTTGGCCTTCGCCACCACCTCTTCCATGTCCTTCTTGCCCGCCACCGTGGCATTGATCTGGGTAAACTCCGCGCTGGTGGTATTGGCAATCACCCGTGCCAGCGTCGTCTTGCCCGTTCCCGGCGGTCCGTAAAAGATCACGGAACTAATCTTATCCGCCTTGATAGCCCGGTACAGCAGCTTATCCTTTCCGACAATATGCTCCTGCCCCAGCACCTCATCCAAAGTCCTGGGCCGCATCCTGGCCGCCAGCGGCGCTTCCTTCTCCATGCTGGTGCTGCGCATATATTCAAAAATATCCATAGGTTCCGCCTTGTATTGTCCCTTTTCTTATTTCGTCTTTGTCTTTTCAGCTTTTCCGTTTCAACTTCTTTTCAGCTTTATCTTTTTCATCGTTTTGTTTTCAGCCTTCATCATATTAAAAAAACTATTTCTTTCAGCTGTTTTCGTCCTTCCGGCGGGCAGCTCCCAGCGTCACCTGATTTTCACGGACCGTCACTGATTTCATGCTGCGCAGGAAGCTGGAAATGCGGCTGTAGCCATACTGCCTGAAATCCAGCTGCTTATACTTTTTGTGCAGCTCATCGTTTAAGGTAGAAAGATTATCAATCATACCGCCGTTTTTCTCGATCATACTGCAGATCTCCCGCTCCAGCTCCGCCTTGGTAAGGGTGGACCTGCGCTCCACGCAGTATTGATAATTGACCTTTTTCACGTTTAAATCCGGCAGCTCCTGCGTCACCATGGTGCTGAGCTTGGTATAGCCGTAGTTACGCACGTCAAAATCCGAGAATCTGTCGTTTAAGCGATTCCCGATTGTGGCCAGATCCACCGGCTTGCCGTCATTCTCATTGATCAGGGCCAGGATCGCCTGACGCACCTCCGTCACAGAGGTAACATTCTGTTCGTCTCCGCCCTCGATGCTCTCCGCACCCTCCAGTGCCTTATTCTGCTCCGCCACTAGATTCAGGTGAATAAATCTGTTACAGGCTCTGGTCAGCGCCGGGGGCGTCTTGGATTCCCCCATTCCCAGAACAAACATGTTTTCCTCCCGCAGGCGCATGGCCAGACGGGTAAAATCACTGTCGCTGGTCACCAGGCAGAAGCCCCTGACCTTATTCTTAAATAAAATATCCATGGCGTCGATCACCATGGCCATGTCCGTGGCATTTTTGCCTGTAGTATAGGAGAACTGCTGTACCGGCATAATAGAATGCTCCAGCAGCAGTCCCTCATTCCAGCCGTTGGCCTTTGACCAGTTGCCATAAATTCGCCGATAGGTGGAAAATCCGAATTTATCCAGCTCTTCAAAAATAGTCGCGGCATACTTGGAACTGATATTGTCCGCATCAATCAGCACCGCAAACTGCATCCGTTCCCCCTGAATCGCCTCCATATTTTCTTCCATACTAATAACCATGCCTTTCCACAACCTGCGAATTCTTGACAACGAAAAGCACAGGCTTTTTGTCGTATGAGCCGCAGGCACAAATTTGCGTGTGAAAAATTTATTTTTCACACTAATCTCCATGTCGTCAAAAATCTCACATTTCTCTATGCTTCATTTGCACCAATTCTGCATGGCTGAACCATTTATTCCATTTTACAGGATTCAACGCCAGGATGCAAGCATCACTTGATATGTTAAATATCGTTAGTGCCCTTGCAATTCCCCATGACAGGGTATATACTGATTATGTTTTCGCACTAATTGATTGAGAATCTTCAGGCATTGCTATGAATGCCTCTTTCGTCAGACAAAAGGAGAAAAATGAATAAACTTATGAAATTACATTTAAAAGCCATCGTCAGCAGCCTCCTGATCACCCTTTCCTTTATACTCGGTATCGGCATTTTATCCTCTGCCGCCATGATGATATTTAAAGGCGGCGCGGACCACATGGCCTTAATCAGCGGCATGGCACAGGCCTTATATCTGCTTTTTGTTCTGTTCCTGCTCCGTATGAAAAGAATTGATTTAAAGAATACATACAGCTTAAAGACAGTCCCCCTGAAAAAATATCTGCTGCCGGTTACGGCGGCCTTTTGCTTTTCGGCATTCTCCAATATACTGCAGACCACAGCGCCGATTCCTCCCGAACTGATCGGCGGGATGTCAGACGATATGGAAAAAAGCATGACTGCTTTTATCGTATCCGTTTTTATCATTGCGCCGATGGTGGAGGAATTTGTATTCCGCGCCCTGATTATGACGGCGCTCCGTAAAGGAATCTCCACCACTGCTTCCATCCTGATCAGCGCGCTTTTGTTCGCCTTGATTCATGCCATGGCAGGCGGCGTTATCATTGTAGTCCACGCCTTCCTTGGCGGTTTGATTTTTGCACTTTCCTATGTAAAAACAAAGTCATTATTTCCGGCGATTATCGCCCATATTTTCGGCAATATCGGCGGCTATGTCCCCGCAGTCACCGCAGGTCTGCCTGCGGCGGCGCAATACGGGCTGGCGGCAGGCTTAGGCCTCATCTCCGTGATCTGCTGCGCAGGACTGCTCAGAAAACATGCCGCCAACGGCGGCGCAAACAATTCGTGAAGCCAAAGCGCATAGGTCGCGCTGCTAAGTCAGCAAAACGATCTTCGTATGAAATTCCTTTCCGTCACAGCGAACGGTACAGCTTCCGTTGTATCTTTCGGCAATCTGCTTCATAATTTCAATACCGTACCCGTGAGCCTTTTTATCCTTCTTGGTAGTGGCTACACGGTTGCCTCGAATCGGCACCGCTTTCAAAACGGGATTGACGATTTCGATCACCGTATAATTGCGGGTAGTACTCACCTGTGTGCGGATATAAGCCTCCGGTTGTCCGGACTGCGATCCTGCCTGATATTCCCGGCATGCCTCTATGGCATTATCGTAGGCGTTAGCAAGGAGTCCGCAAATGTCGGGAGCTGTCAGGGTGTCCAGATTCTTCATGGTTCCGGTAAAAGTAAAGGCAATCCCGGTCTCTTCGCAAACCGGTCTCTTTGAAGCAACCACCTGATCTGCTACCTGATTTCCGGTGGGTGTCTTCAGATCAGAGCGCAGTGCCTCCTGGCCTAACTGCTCCGTATATTTTTTTACCTCTTCATACTCTCCCTCTTTACACAGCGACGAAAGCACCGCCAGATGATTTTTCAGATCATGACGCAGCTTTCTTACATCTTCCTCGTTCTCCTTCGCCTCTTTTAAAGAATCTATCTGCACCCGCAGATACTCCGTCTCACAGCTTGCATAAGTCTGACGATAAATTCTGACCCTTGACGCTATCAGCCAATACACAAAAAAGCCGACACCCGCACAATAGCCGCCCACAAAAATGAACATATAAATGCCATACCAAACAGGCTCATATTGGCCCCTGTCCAACATAAAAATAAATGCCCCGTCAATAATGGAAAAAAAGAGCATTGCTATACTGCCCAGAATCTCCCCCGCCGAAAAGTGTACTCTGATCCGATATTTCACCTGGACATGACGTAAGATAAGCAGCAGTACAAGCAGCGTAGCATCCGGCACATAGCTCACCAGCCCCCAGAAACCGCCCTTCGACGTAAGCTGAATGCCATTGGGAACAACCACCTCCTGCACCAAAGCCGTAGGCACTATGATCAGGAAATAATAGATGAAAAGAGCCGGAAAAAAACGCAGCAGATCCGAAAGCTTTTTTTGGCTGAACAAGCAGACACTCAATGCAATTACCACCGCCATGCTGACTATAAATTCAAAATGTAACGGCAGAAAAAATGCGGCCACGGTCCCCATCACGGAAAGACAGGACCCGATCCATACATTCTTTCTTCCTAACTTCATCCTGCCGGCGCAGACATACTGCATTGTTAAAATCAGTATCCAGTAATCCAGCAAATTATATACAATTTTAAGAAAATAAGTCATTTTGACATACCTCCGTCAATGTATGCTCCCAGCGCATGGCGAAATTTTCTGCTTTTTCTACGGCTGATCGGAATTGTTCTGCCGCACTCCAGGGTCAGTCGTTCTTCGTCAAATTCCCTCACACGCGCCAGATTAACAACATATTTTCGATGAACTCGATAAAAGAAAAAAGGCGAAAGCTGCGCTTCCAGCTCTTTCAACCCCCTGCGGAGTCTGATCTTGTCATCCATGTAATAAATAAGCGTATCTTTATTGTCCGCCTCCAGATACTGCAGTTCTCTGGTATGCAGCAGTAATTCACACTCTGTAGTCTTAATCCAAAGTGTACCTCTTGACTCCAGTTCCTCCCTGACTTCTCCCATTACTGCCAGAACGGACTCTTCCGTCACAGGCTTCAGTAAATACCGAAAGGCGTTTACCTCATAACCCTTGGGAGCATATTCCAAATAAGCCGTAATAAAAATCAGGATTGCATTCTGATCATAGCTTCTGATTTTCCGTGCAAGCGCAATCCCGTCAATGGGCTCCATCGCTATATCCAAAAATACCACATCATACCGTTCTCCCACTTCATATTCTGCCAAAAACTCTTCAGGAGCAGAAAAACAGTTCACGCAGCAATCCGCCTGCTTCCATAGGTATTGATAAATCTGTTTCACAAGAACAATTTCATCATCACATACTGCAATCTTCATAATTCCTCACAATATCGGATTTATCTTGTCCGGAAAGCGTTCTCTGCCGGTACTTCACACACAATTTGTATTCAACATATTTTAACTTACCATACTCGACAAAAACGGTCAAGAAATTCCTCCTTCCAAAACCCGGAAAATCTTAGAAAAAGCCGTTTACTCCGGTTATGTGACCGCTGGCGCACAAGCCTGTCTGTTTTGCGGCATATTATCCCCAATGCAATTACCACCGGCTCATGATTGATACCTTCCTGACTGCATTTCAAACATTTTAGCGTATGTACCTCCGCTCTTCATTAATTCGTTATGGGAACCGTCTTCAACTGCTTTACCGTTTTGAATCAAAATTATCCTGTCCGCCATCTTTGTTGTGGACAACCTGTGAGAAATGATAATCATCGTCCTCTCCGGCAGCGTATGGAACACAAGCTCATTAAAATCACTTTCCGCTTGCGGATCCAGCGCACTCGACGGTTCATCCAGAACTGTCATTCTTTTATCACCAAACAGCACTCTTGCCAGTGCCAGCTTTTGCTTCTGCCCCCCTGAAAATACCACGCCGCCGTCATTAAACTCTCTCGAATAATCGCTGTCTCCCTGATCCGGAAGGTGCTCTATCACATCACTCAGTCCGACCATATAAAGCGCCTGATTCAAGTCGACGGTTTCCTTACTTTTATCGACAAGATCCATTTTGACGTTCTCATACAGCGTCAGTGCATACAGCCGGAAGTTTTGAACCAATATACTGCACAGATTCTTTCGATAAAACTCCACATCATAATCCCGAATATCAATTCCGTTTACCAGTATTTTACCGCTGTCAGGGTCATACAGTCTCAACAAAAGCTTAACAAGGGTACTCTTTCCGACGCCATTGCTGCCGACAACCGCCACTTTTTCATTGGCTTTGATTTTTAAGCATAGGTTGTCTAAAATTTTATGCTTTCCGTCATAAGAGAAAGAAACATCCACAAACTCTATGGTAATCGGCGCCCCGGCATTATTTTTCAGGCCCTGTTCGGATACAATGCGGTTTTCCATTTCCATGAAACTAATAAATTTTTCAATATATATACTGTTATTATGTAATTCCTTTATGGATTGAACAAAATTGCTCATATTTCCTTTTATTGTACCGTAAGCATTCCACAAGGCAGTCATTACATCAAAGCTATAAGCGCATTTGGCAAGCACCATACAGGCAAGATAAAATAATATCAGAAAATCTCCCAGGATTTTCTTCATCAGATGATCGCTGAAGCAGACAAAAGTCTTTTTTGCACCGTAAGCATCATGAATATCATTTAACTTTTTTGAGGAAGAGATCAATTTATCAAATAAGACATTTCCAATATTCGTCATTCTAATATCCTTCGCATTTTGTCTTAAGAAAAACATGCGGTTCACATAGTCGATTTCCTTTGTACAAGGCATGGCTTTGTTATAGATTTCACCATGAATTTGATTCAGCTTCATCTGATGCAAAAAAGAAAGAACATTTATTACAAGTGCCGGAATAAAAACAACAAAGTCCAACGAATTGATAATATAAAACAGCGAGAGCAGTACCAATAAGTTTTCAATCATCTTGACGAAATTCCTGTATGTGTGCCAGGCCCTGCTATTGGATTCATTATTGGCAGCGACCAGATCGTTATAAAATTGAGGGACATCATAGCATCCAAAATCAATGGATGCGGACTTTTCAAACATCATTTTTGTAAAAACATGATTGACCTTGATTTCTGCGTTTTTCGCCAGGCTGTTGTTAAAGATTCCCTCGATAACGGTATTAAACAAAAGCACCAGCGCGTAATATACGCATGCCGCAGCAATCAACTGCACCAAACCTTTCTGTGCTTTTTCCGGATGAGCAATTATTAGTTCTACCGTCTTAACAATATACTGTATGAACAAAACATTTCCCACAATGTTAAACAATATGCTTCTGGCAGCGATCAACAGTGCATAACCCACAGAATACAAAGGAGCCGTCCTGAAAAATATTTTGAGCATATACAGATTATTATATATTATCTTTTTCATACTGCCTCCCGTCCCTATAATATCTCGCCTGCAAATGAAACATATCCACATATTTCCCACCTTGAAGGATCAGCTGGTCATGAGTCCCCTGCTCAACAATTTGTCCCTTTTCCAGAAAAAAAATTTTGTCGGCTGTTCTGGCTGCAGAAAGCCGGTGAGAAATATAAATAACCGTCTGATCCGCAAGATGTCTGTTAATCGCCTCAAATATTTCCTCTTCCGCAACAGGATCAAGTGCACTGGCAGGCTCGTCCAAAATGTATAGCTGCCTAGCTGGATCTATCAAAATTCTGGCAAGTGCCAGGCACTGGCACTGACCCCCGGAAAGCACCTCACCCGAATCAGACAGTTCATGGGTCAGCTGTGTCTGAAACCCACATTCAAAATTGCTTATCTTTTCTTTCAGACGAAGTAAACTCATAACCTTCTGCATCTCTTCCTTTGAATAAACCTTCGTATCCATGGCAATATTCTGTCCCACAGTCGCTGCATACACATTTATATCCTGAAAGACAATCCCGTATTTGCTGCGATAATTCTTTACATTGTAATCGCGGATATTCTTAGCATTATATGTGATGCTGCCCTGATCTGGATCGTACAGGCGCAGTATCAGGTTGATCAGTGTGGACTTTCCGGCTCCGTTATACCCAACCAACGCAATCTTTTGCTTTGGCTTAATTTCCATACATATATCTTTTAAGACATAATTTTCCTTTTCATTGTATTTGAAATATAGATGCTCTATTTTCATTCCCCGAAAAGAGGAATCCACCAGTTCCTCTTTCCGCGATACCACCTTTGATTCATATCGGTAAAATTCAATGAATTTATTTAAGTAAATATTATCATTCAAAATGCCGGTAAAACAGCTTATCACCGAAGATGCTCTCCAGGTAAACTGCGCGATAGCCCCCATCAAAGGCAGGAACATGCCAATCGTTACCGTTTTATCAACGACAATTTTATGGATCGAAATGAGGGTTGTTACACAGGATACCAGTCCAAACCCCAAAAGGGCCTGGATGCTGTCAAGCATTGATATTTTAAAGTAATGCTTCTTAAGAAGGGACCGTAATTCCCCAAACGCATCATCAAGCATTTTATTCAGAACGTTTTTTACATTTGTGGTTCTTAGCTCCTGGGCGTATTCTGCCTGAATGGAAATTCTTTTCACATAATCATATCTCCGTTGATGCTTTAAACTCTCATTCGTATAACGGTATCTGCGCTTATTTAAGACAGGTTCAAAGAATAATCCTGTCAATACGGAAATCAGCGAAATAATAACAATAACAAAATCAATCTGCGCAAAATATCCCATCAGTACAATCACGCAGCACCAATGAGAAATAAACCGGGCTATATTATCCAGGATGCCTTTGACCCTGTTAAATAAATCATTTAACGCAAAGGTAACGTTGTCGTAATATTCCGGATGATCAAAGCACTCTATATCAACCTCCATGATTTTCCGATAAATCATGGTCTTGAAAAACAATGAAAGTTTCACATCGTTTTTGGGAAGATATGTCTGATTATAATAGGAATTCGATATTTCAAATACTATATTGATAATAATAAAAATGATTAATACCTTACCAAGTGCGACAATGCTTTTCCCATTTTCTACCGCTTCCATAAAATATGCAAAAAAGAACACATTGTAACATATTGAAAACAGATCATTAACAACCGTAAAGAACAGATTCAGCCATACCCGTGATGCGGAAGCCTTACATATTTTCTTTAGCATAAATTTATAGTTCTTCAAAACATTACTTTTCATAAACCCTCCTTTCGCCTCTCTTGCCGATGGCATTAAAAAACACCTTCTGAATCTAGGTTATCATGCCGGCATTTTCTTTTCCCTTACGGCCATTATATCCTAGATTCAAAAGGTGGTGTGTAAATGCAGGGTTTACGCTTTTCACTGCAAATCAAGCAGCACCTGTAAATAGCAATCCGCACAGTTCATAATCGGATACCGTTTTTCGTCAGGTAACAGCTTTTGTATGTCTCGATTCGCCTTAATCCATGTCAAGTATAACACAAAATGCAGAAAAAACGAAGAGCACCCTTCCAGCCCGCAAGGGCTTCTCCGGATGCTCCATTTCCCTTAGTTTTTTATATCATATCCTGCGGTGTTCTCTGCGCCGCCGGTGTATCATACCGCTCGCTTAAATCAACGGATACTTATCGGTCAAAGACTGCACGATGGCCCTCGCTTCGGAGACTTTTTCCTCGCCGCCCTTAATAACCAGGGCAATAGCCTCTGCGATCCTGTCCATATCCTCTGTCTTCATGCCCCTGGAGGTGACGGCAGGTGTTCCCAGACGAATACCGCTGGTTACAAAAGGCGACTGAGGATCATTGGGAATCGTGTTCTTGTTGCAGGTGATATGCGCCGCATCCAACAGTTTCTCCACCGCCTTGCCGGTGAGGCCGAAATTCGTCAGGTCAACCAGCATCAGGTGATTATCCGTACCGCCTGACACAATTTTGATTCCTCTCTCTAAAAGTCCCTTACACAAAGCCTGAGCATTGTCAATAATGCCCTGCTGGTAAACTTTGAAGTCATCGCTAAGAGCTTCCTTGAAGCAGACTGCCTTTGCGGCAATCACGTGCATCAGAGGGCCTCCCTGAATGCCGGGGAAAATCGCTTTATTAAAGTTGTATTTTGCGTTCACTTCATTGCTGGATATAATCAGACCGCCTCTCGGCCCTCGCAGGGTCTTATGGGTAGTGGTGGTGGTCACATGAGCATAAGGGATAGGACTGGGATGAAGTCCTGCCGCTACAAGTCCCGCAATGTGCGCCATATCCACCATCAGAACAGCACCCACCTCGTCGGCAACCTCACGGAACTTCTTAAAATCAATGGTGCGGGCATAAGCGGAGGCTCCGGCAATGATCATCTTCGGCTTTGCCTCCAAAGCAATTTCCCGCAGCTTTTCATAATCAATAAAGCCCTCGTCGTTTACCCCATAGGGCACAATATGAAAATATTTGCCGGACATATTTACCGGGCTGCCATGGGTCAGATGCCCGCCGTGATCCAGATTCATGCCCATAATGGTGTCCCCCGGCTGACACACCGCAAACTGTACCGCCATATTTGCCTGCGCGCCGGAATGCGCCTGTACATTAGCGTATTCACAGCCAAACAGTTCCTTCGCACGCTCAATGGCCAGATTCTCCACCACGTCCACGCAGTCGCATCCGCCGTAATACCGCTTGCCGGGATACCCTTCCGCATACTTGTTAGTCAACGGACTGCCCATTGCCGCCATTACTGCCTTACTCACCCAGTTCTCGGAAGCGATCAGCTCGATATGGCTGTTCTGCCGCGCCTGCTCGTCCTCGATTGCCTGGGCAATTTCCGAATCCACAGCCCTTACATCATCCAATGAATACATTCCAAATCCTCCTGTTTTCACACTGTACTGTATTAAAATCCTGAATAAGGTCATTATAACACAGATTACGAGAATACGAAATAAGAAAATGATTTTATTTACGAATCGCCGATCTGCTGATACAATAAAAATATCAGTTCAGACGGATCCCTGAACCGATAGCGATAAAAAAAGTAAAATAGAAACAAATAAATAAAAAACGAAAGAGAGGACCCGCCCTTATGTATCATATCATCATCAATCCGGCATCCCGCTCCGGAAAAGGATTGAAAATATGGAAAGAGCAGGTGGAACCTGCCCTGCGCAGAGGGGGCACCCTTTATCGTCCCTACTTTTCCGAAAAAGCAGGGGATGTATCCAAAATAGCCGGAGAGATCATGGCTCATGCCGAACCTCATTCCGGCGACGAGCCCATCTCTTTGATTATTTTAGGCGGTGACGGAACGGTAAACGAAGCTCTCCAGGGTATCTTTGACACTTCAAGGATCGTTCTGGGCTATATCCCCACCGGCTCCAGCAACGATCTGGCAAGGGATCTGAACATTCCCACTGACCCTACCGCCGCCCTGGATCTGATTCTGCATTCGGGCGTAATCTGCTCCATGGATCTGGGCACCCTCACCTACGCCGACGGCGGAAGCCGTCGCTTTGCTGTCAGCTGCGGCATTGGCTTTGATGCGGCCGTATGTGAAGAAGCTCTGCGCTCCAAGGCAAAAAAGGTGTTAAATAAGATCGGCTTAGGGAAGCTGACCTATTTAAGCATCGCATTAAAGCAGCTTTTCGCCGCAAAGGCTATTTCCGCGAGGCTGATCTTAGACGACGAGAAGCCTGTGGAGATCGGCAGCATCCTGTTTACCGCCTGTATGCTTCACCGCTTTGAGGGCGGCGGTTTCATGTTCTGTCCCGATGCGGATGCCTCTGACGGCATCTTAAATCTGTGCGCAGTTGGAGATATTTCAAAGGCTTTGATTCTATATGCCCTTCCTACTGCCTTCAAAGGCCGCCATTACCGATTTAAAGGAATCACCCCCTATCTGGCAAAAAAAGTCACTATTGAAACATCCGCCCCCCTATGGGTCCACACTGACGGAGAGGTTACAAGAAAGAGCCGCCGTATCAGCGTAACATGCGAGCAAAATGCTCTCCGCATCATAAAAGGTCAAACCTAAAGGTTTTCTTAAGAATGCTTAAGAACGGAAAAAAGTGATTGCATTTTTTGAATATGACGCTATACTAGAGTTGTCGTTCGAAGGGTACAACCGATAAGATTTAATATAAATTCGGGCGATGCCGCTCTAAGGCAGGCAGAAAGGTATTAATATGAAAAAATGCAAAAACTTTTTGGAAAAATATAAGCATGGTATTCCGCTGTTGATCTATCTGGTAATCTATCTTGTATGGTTTGCCTGGCTGGAAAAAACAAATGTCAAGGATTATCAGCTGATACATGTCAGTCTGGACGATCACATTCCCTTTTTGGAGGTATTCATCATTCCCTACCTGCTTTGGTTCGGATATGTAGCCGTCGTGGTGGTTTATCTGTTTTTTAAAAACAAACAGGACTATTATAAGGCCTGTGCTTTCCTGTTTACCGGCATGACCATATTTTTGATTATCTCAACTCTGTGGCCAAACGGACATGATTTAAGACCCGTTTCCATGCCGAGAGACAACTGCTTTACCTGGCTGGTTTCCATGCTCTGGAAGACGGACACACCTACCAATCTTTGGCCCAGCATCCATGTGTTTAATTCCATGGGCGCACATTTTGCAGTGATGCACAGCCGGGATCTGGCACAGACAAAATTTGGCAGACCTATCAAAATTGCTTCCGGCGTTTTATCCGTCTCCATCATCTTCTCCACCATGTTTATCAAACAGCATTCCGTGTTCGATGTGGTGACAGGCATTTTGATGGGCGCAGTAATGTACGCATTTGTCTACAGAAAAGAATGGCTGCTGGTCTTCCGGCCCGCAGGCAAGGACCGCGAAAAGGCTGCGGGCTGAGGTGTCTCCAATGAAAAAAGTAACCCCGATTATTATTTTTCTGCTTACTGCTCTGATCGCCGCCGGATGCGGAAAAAAAGAAAATACGCTTTCAGGGCTCACACTGGACGCTGCAGAGGAAAAAGCTCTGTCCGATGCCGGACTGTCGTCTTCAGACGTAAATTCTCTGAAGGCAAGTTCGGAACGGACGGACGGTATTTCCGTATACAGCATCGAATTCAGCACGGAAAATATGAAATACAAATATGAAATCCATGCCGACACCGGCGAAATATACAGCAAAAGCAGAGAAGCCGTAACCGGCCGCGATACGAGCCCGGAAGGAAATTCGCAGACCCAGCAGCCCGCAGACAGCGGCGAAGAACAGCCGCAGACCGGGCAGCCCGCAGACAACGGCGAAGAACAACCGCAGACCGGGCAGTCCGCAGACAACGGCGAAGAACAACCGCAGACCGGGCAGTCCGCAGACAACGGCGAAGAACAACCGCAGACCGGGCAGCCCGCAGACAACGGCGAAGAACAACCGCAGACCGGGCAATCCGCAGACAACGGCGAGGAACAGGTTACTCTGGAGGCCGCCAAAGCTGCCGCACTGACAGACGCCGGGCTAACAACCTCGGATGTCACCTACACAAAGGAAGGTCTGGACTATGAGGATGGGGTTTCCGTATATGAAATAGAATTTTACACCTCCACCCATGAATATGAATACGAGATTCATGCGGCATCCGGTACTATTCACAGCAGATGTGTAGAGCCTCATAGCACGGGATTCGGACACCACGGGGAAGATCACGGGAGAAATTGCAATGAGTATTACTGCGGCAGCTACTGGTGCGACTATTGCCACAACGGTGGCATTGCAGGAGCTGACATAGGCGCAGAAAAAGCAATAAATATTGCTCTGGAGCATGCGGGGCTCTCCGCGGAAAACGTGACCTTTACAAAGACAGAGCTTGACTGGGAAGACGGAAGGGCCGTTTATGAAATAGAATTTACTTCCTCTCTCACGGAATACGAATATAAAGTCAGTGCGGCTGATGGAGCTGTCCTGGAATATGAGATTGACTGAAAAAATTCTACAGGCTGCGCCGTTTTAATTCCTCCAGCCGTCTTCTGATTGCTTCCGGAGCGTCCTCCGGACGGGAGATTCCGCTCACGGCTTCCTCCATGGGACAGCTTCCCGTACCCTGACGATTTATAATATGGTCTGTAGATATATCGTACTGAAACGAAATATGATTCTCCTTAAATACGCTCATGGCGGTCTGGCTGATCACATGGGCGTATATCTCTTTTACCCCCAGCAGAACATATAGAAAGGCAGCAGCCTTTCCCACAACCTTGTCTGCTGCAGAAAAGCCCTTGGTGTTAATTCCGCTGTCCAGCCAGTCAAGCAGCGGTTTTACCCCCCGCTCTCTGCTGAAATACATAATATCGCCCCTGCAGAGGACGCAGGTGTACTGACCCTCCTGCAGCTGTTCCATCGCCTTTGTCAGATCGCTTTTCATGCCCTCAGCCTCCCGGAACCGTAACTTCACAATTATTTTGAAAGATTACGGGTTATATTAATTAAACTTAAATATTTTCTGGCAGATTTTATAACCCTCCACTGAGATCTTCCGGCCGCCCCGACCGGGAAGATTCATCGCTTCGCCCATGATGCCATGGCGCATCCAGCGGTATAAAAGCCTGTCCTTTTCCTTGAGATACTGCCACAGCTCGGCCTTCTTGGCCAGGTTTTCTTCTGTGTCAGAACGTATCAGCAGTACCGATGAGACTGTAGTGATGATCTCCAGATAATTCCTCATATATTGATACAGACGCTTATGCTTTATTAAAGTCTGCTTCTTTTCCGTCAAGTAGTCGATCATCAGCTTATTGACCCTAATCTGCTGGTCAATACGGGAAATCATCACATCCTCATTGACTGACTGATCTTCCCTTCCAATATAATAACGGTAAAAATTCACATCCAAATAGTACATATTTTTCACAAAAGGAAGGGGCTCAAACACATAAAGGTTGTCCACATAAAACGTATGCTCTGGAAGCCGGATCCCGCATTCTTTGAGCAGTCTTGTCCTAAAGATTACCGAGTGCATTAAAATATAGTGCCCCTTCTGAAAATGATGGCAATCCTCCCAGGTAAAAATACGATCCTTCGGGAGACTGTGGCGGTACTGGATGATCTTCTTTTTCTTCTCTCCTTCTTTTTCATACACATAATTGCAAACCAGCATATCCAGCACCTGTGGGCCTCCGGCAAACTCCCTCAGAGTATCCAGTACTTTTATATATGCTTCCCGTTTCACCCAGTCGTCGCTGTCCACCACCTTAAAATAAAGTCCTGTGGCGTAGTCAATTCCCGTGTTCACCGCTGATCCGTGGCCCCCGTTTGCCTTGTGTACCACTTTGACAATGGCGGGATATTTCGCAGCATACTCGTCCGCGATCTCTGCCGTTCGATCCCTGGTAGAGCCATCGTCCACGATAATAATCTCCACATCGTCGCCCCCCACCAAGAGAGATTCGATACACTTTCTCATATAATTTTCAGAATTAAAGCAGGGAATTGCTATTGACAGTAACTTCATCTCTTTTATTCCTCCTTATTACTGCACCGCTCTTTTTCCGAACGTACCTTCAAGTACCCGGTGTAAGCGGAAAGTGCGGACGGCATAGGATACCTCTGCTCAGTCTCCCACGGCTCCACAAAGAGCCAGCTCTTGCTGTCCTCTCCCGGACTTTTATGCTCCAGCTCGTCCACCCGGACCAGATAGCCTTTCATATGCCATTCCTTATGGGTAAAAATGTGTTTTGCATCCTCCAGGGGCTGGACACGCAGCGCCCTGATCCCGTTCTCCGCCAGATAAGCCGTTATTTCCGCCACTGTCCGGCAGCCCTCCAGCATGGGAAACTCATACATTCCGGCCAGGAGTCCCTTCGACGGACGCTTGCGGATAGCCGTTTTATTCTCATCCCGAATGACCAATACGGTCTTTTCCTCAATGCTTCGCGGCTTTTTGGCCTTAACCTTAGGGAACTCCGTCTCCGTGCCGTCCCTGTGGGCCGCACAGAGCCTGTTCAACGGGCAGCCTTCACAGAGGGGGACGCCGTTTGGAATACAGACGCAGGCGCCAAGCTCCATCATTGCCTGGTTAAAGTCTCCGGAACGATCCTCAGGCACGGCGTAAACCAATTCCTTCTCCACTGCCGCTTTCACCTTTCCGTCCGTAATCAGCCTCTCATCCTTCCTCACCCGTGCAAGCACACGGAGAACGTTACCGTCCACTGCAGGCACCCGCCTGCCATAGGCTATGGAGGCAATGGCACCTGCCGTATAGCTGCCGATCCCCTTTAGCTTCAGAAGCTCTTCATACCGATCCGGTATTTCACCGCCGTATGCCTCCATGATCTGAATCGCTGCCTTCTGCAGATTTCTCACCCGGCTATAATATCCCAGACCCTCCCATAGCTTCAGAAGCTGCTCTTCCCCGGCCTCGGCCAATGCCCTGACATTAGGCAGGGCAGCCATAAAGCGTTCGAAATAAGGCTTGACCGCTTCCACCCTGGTCTGCTGCAGCATAATTTCCGATACCCACACCCGGTAGGGCGTAGGTTCTTCCCGCCAAGGGAGAATCCGCTTGCTTCTATCATACCATTCCAGCAGCGGTTTGGGAATGGCTACAAGCCTTAAGTTTTCCTTAAGCGGCACCGGCAGATTTATATCCATCCCATCCGGCTCCACCCGGCAGTCGTATGCAAAAACTTCCACCCCCGCCCGAACGGCCCGATACAGGGCATCTTCAAATTCCGGATGAATATCCCCTGCCGGCTCAAAACAATCCGCGTTCTCCATCTGGATCACAAACATAACAATGGCCCGGTATCCTTCATTTTTCGCCAGGACCAGCTCATCAAGGTGTTTTACTGCCCGTTCCGAAGGCGCATCGGGGAACCGAACAATCCCTTCCTTCTCCAGTGTAACCCCTTTGACCTCCATAAATACTTTTTCCGTTTCCGTCTCCAGGTAAAAATCAAACCGGGACTTTCCATATACGAACTCCGGCCGCACCAGCTTTATATCCGGAAAACATGCTCCCGAACGCAGCCATTCCTCCACCGCCCTGTTTGGTGCCTGAGAATCTATATTGATCAGGCGGTCCTTTTTTTTCACCGCCACCAGGTCATAGGCTGTTGAACGGGCAGGACTGCAGCTTTTCACCAAATACACAATTACACCGGGCTGCAGAAGCTCCCTGCAGCGTCCAGTGTTTTTAACATGAACCTTTTCCGTTTTCCCGTTCAGCTCCACATAGGCGATAAAACGGTTGGGCCGTTCTATAAATCGCGCCTCCGTTATATTATTGTACTTCATGCTTATACCCCTGCATTTCGCGGACAACGACTGCGATACCTGTTTTATGCTTAAGCCGGCCCCAATATGCGTATTCTGCAATAAACAGGGACAGACAAATTTTTAAGGTGTACAGGTGCGATTCCGGGAATCTTCCTCACAATAAGCAACATTGCGAAGCGGCCTGTAACGATACATCACGCCCTTCTTACGATACGGAACCCGTGCGGCCGGAACCGCCTGGGACGCACTTTGGGTATGCCGCCATTGATCGTCAAAAAAGATCTGCGCGCCAAAGGCCCTTAGAAATTCCCTCTTATCCAGTCCTCCTAAGAAAAAGGCCTCATCTACCCGTACATTCCAGGCACGCATGGTGCGGATGACCCGCTCATGAGCAGGCGCGCTGCGGGAAGTCACCAGCGCCGTCCTGATGGGACAGTTTTCGGTTCCCAGCTCTCGCTGCAGACCGGAAAGCCTTTTTAAGAATTTTGCAAAGGGACCTTCCGCCAATGGCTCGCCGGCATGCTCCCTCTCATTCTCTTCGAAGGCATTTAAGCCCTTCTCCTGAAAGATGATCTCGGACTCGTCCGTAAACAGTACCGCATCCCCGTCAAAGGCAATTCTTATCCGGCCCGCTGACACTGCATTTCTTTTAGCAGTGCGTCCCCAGCCGTCCGCGCCCTCCGTACAGATAATTCCGGCTGCAATCCCGCTGTCGATCGCGCTCTGTACATCCGCTTCACAGGCGGATAAATACAAATCCACACTGAAAGCTGTCAGATAAGGCGCAAGAGATGCACCGCTGGCCAAAACCGAGCGGGTGATCTGCAGCCCATAATAGGCAATGGAATTAAACACCCTGAGAGACGTATCTGGACTGTTGTGAGACATTATGATGACCTCAATCAAATTTCCCCCGTCCACACACTCGTTCAATTCCAGAAGAGACCGGATCAGCTCAAAGCCCGGCCCCGGCCTTAATGTCTCCTGCTCATGCTCCACCTGATAGCGGCAATAAGCCTCAAGCCCCTGCTTCTCAAAGATTTCGTTTTCAAAGGTCAGATCAAACAATGCCCTGGAGGACACACCCACCACCATTTTTCTGTTCATTCCGCATCCCATAAGCCGCTCCCTTCCACTGATACGCCAAAGCGCTGCCAGTCTGTGTCAGCATGTTAAAGGGAGTCCTTCCGGCTTATCTAATGCGGTTGCTTTCATATCTTTCCAGCATCAGCAGGCACTTTTTCAAGCTCTCATACCGCTCTTCAATATCACCTTCATCAATTTCCACACCGCAGGCAATCGCCATGGTAGTGATCATTTCATCGGTGATCCTGTGGTGCAGTCCCGCCAGAATATTCAAACGACGCTCGTACTCATCCGCATCCAGAAATTCCAGCACCATGGGGTCCAGTGCCAGCTCCCCCTCTGAAGGCTCTGCAGATACTGCCCTGCTCACGGATTCGGCCGCCGGAGCCTGCTCCGCCCTCTGCCTGTCCGCATCTGGTCCCTGCAGTTCAAATCGAAACTCCTGAGAAGCTTCCGGATACTTTTCCCTGTCCACCCTGCTCGTAAACATGGAAAGAGGTCTGGCATAGGTCTTAAAGTCTCCGTACAGCGCCTGATAAATCACCAGCTGTTCTCGCGTTTCCGTATGCTCCGCCACCGCAGTAACCTGATACAGATTCCCTTTAAAATGCTTATAAATTTCATGTGGTCTTGGAATAAATGACATTTAGGGAACTCCTCTCTTATGAAAAATCATAAGAAAAGTATACCCCACTTTTCTCAAAATGTCATGTGCTTCCTGCTAATTAATTACAATGTCGGTCCTTTTACGGCTGAGCCGTTATCAGAAACTTGTATTGAAAACTGCTGCCGTCATCCTCAAATGCAAATACGGCCAGCTCCCGCGCCAATACTTCCCGTTCCGCCTCTTCCATCCTGTTGATTTCCCCGTGATGGATGGTAACGGTATAGGTCCTCCTTCCGTCCCCTTCTACCACCCGTGTCAGCATCACTCCGCTGTTGAAAAAGCCCTGACGTTCCAGCTCCTGCCTGGTATCCCTTACCAGCTGCTGCTCCTTTTCCCGGTAGTACCCCTCCGGCCCTGCGCTGCCGAAATTCGTCCTTGCCATTGCCGTTCCCGCAAAGGAAATGGCCGCAACAGTTACCAATAGAATCGTTGCAGCCACAAATTGAAAACTGCCTGTTTTTCTCTTCATCCTGACCTCCCTGCCCGGACGGGCAACACACGATGATTTTTACAGGCATATCATATACAATTTTAAGTACTATAAAACTCTCTTAAACTCCTATTCCGCTTAAAAATAAAATCCCGGCCCCGCCATGCCGCCTCCGCAGCAGCCGCCGCCCAGGCAGCACACATTGCAGATCAGGTTGGCAAGACACAGCTTGGCACAGACATTGCCTCCCCCCGAAACAGGATATCCATAAGTCGCCTGACGCTGCTGGTACCAGTCTCCGCCGCTTTCAAACTGCTGCACCAGACTCCGGTAGCTGAAATTATCCGGTTCCATGGCTGCCGCCTGCCTCGCATGCTCCAGCGCCGCCACATTGCTGCCAAGACCTGCAAAGGCCATGGCGCTGTAATAATACCATCTGGCGTTTCTTTCCTGCTGCACCATGCTGTCCAAGGCAGTACGGGCCTCTCTGTAATATCCGTTACGAATATAATTCCCTGCCGCCCGGATATAAGTATTGTCCTCATATCCCGTCTCCTGACCAAACCCGCCAAAGCCGAAGTCTCCAAACGGACTGCGATAGCTGCGGCCCCCGGCATTCGTTCCATAACCGCCGCTTCTGTAGCCCGAAGTCCTCTCCTTCATAATCTGCTGATAGGCAGCCTGAATCTCCTTAAACTTTTCTTCCGCCTGATCCTTGTTGGGGTTATTGATATTGGCATCGGGATGATATTTCCTGCTCAACGTCTTGTATGCTTTTTTAATCTCTTCCTCGGCTGCATTCCTGCCCACCCCTAATACGCTATACGGATCGTACATGTAATCTCCAATCTACTGCTGTGCTCTTTTCTCATGCACCGCCTCATATCGGCCCCATACCCCGGAGTATAAAATGTTCCGTAGAATTTCCACATTCTCCAGAATAGGCAGCTTTTCAAATTCCCTGCAGCATTCCGACATCATCATCATCAAGATTGTTCTGCATTCTTCCTCAAAATCCGGACTCCCGTATTTAACTTTAAGCGGATTAAATGTCCCCTTCTTAATATCCCGCTCCACGTCCTCGTAGGCGTCACAAATATAAATAAACTTTCCCAGAAAAAATCCAAAGGCTTGCAGATTTTCAGCCCATTCATCCTCCTTGGGCGTCACAATCTGGGCCATAACCTGACCGAACAGCCCCGCCAGTGTATCAATATCCGCTTCTTCTGCCTGCTCCGCCTCCGTGAATTTCTGCATCAGCAGACTGATCTTTTTTACTTTCTCTCCATAGTTTTCCCGCAGCTTCCCGGTTTTTCCCTCCAGAATCCGTCCATAAATCAGCTTCCATACCTTCCGCTCATCCTTCCAGTCGTCACAGCATTTATACCAGGTAAACAGCGCATTCATATCCGCCGCATACTCCGTAAATACATTATTTCTGGTCCCATGCTTTTCAAAGGGATGCGCAATACATTTACAGCTTCCGATCCTTGTTTCCGGCTCATACAGGCCCGTCAGCAGCATTGCCAGAAAGGTCATATCATAGCTCAGCGCAATCAGAGCGCATGCACCGTACTTTCGCTTCAGATCCCTGCAGATGCCGCAGTAAAAGGAATGATAAATGTCAAATTCCTTGAATTTCATCTCTGCCTTATTAATAATAATGTATCCGAACATATCCGCCCTCAGCTCTTTTTGATAAACTCCCTGCCGCACCTCCTGCAGGTGATGGCAATACGCCCCCGGCCTCTGGGGACACGTATCTTTTGTCTGCAGTCAGGACATCTATAGATATGATATTGTCTAAGCTGCCCCATTTCCCGCCTTTTTTTTGCAAAAAGCCCTCTGATTTTCATGGTTTTTTTCATAAACCACTGATTTTCCAGAGAACGTTTTGAAATGTTTCTGGAAAACATGCGGAAATAAGCATAGATCATGGCTGCGCCGGCCAACACATAAAAAACATGCCCTCTGGGGAACAGTGACAGCACCATACAGATCAGGGCCGAGACCATTAAAAATTTATTTAAGTCATCATAGCCGTACCTTCCATACATCCAACGCTGCAGTTTTTCTCTCATAGTTTACTCCATTTCTGCGCTGCTTTTTGCGCATACACGAGTTTGTGGCAAGCAACGCGCAGACACAAATCTCGCGATTGAAAATTTCAATTTACAATCTTCTCTCTTCCCTTCTTATCTTAAATCGAATAACCTCATAGCTCACACAGCGCTTCAGTGCTCATTTACGGATTCCTATCCGCATAGCTCCGAACAGTTATCATTTTACACGATTCCCGGCACATTGCAATTAAATAAATCTAAACAAAAATAAAGAAAGAGAAAAACGTCATTTCAAGCAAAAAAAGCCGATACCTCCCTCTAATGCAAAGTATCGGCCTTGGGCATATTATTCTCCCGCAATCGTCATGTTCCTCACCAGCACGGAAGAGGCACCATATTTTCCGGAGGATGCTCTGATAAACTCCGAATCGCTTCCCACCCTTTCAATTTCCTTTAACAACGTATAGAAATTGCCGGACACGGTAATATTCTTGACCGGTTTTGTTCTTTTTCCGTTTTCAAAGCTATACCCCGCCGCCAGGAGGGAAAAATCACCCGTGACTGGATTTGCTCCAGCGTGCAGACCGGTCACGGACTTGATGCAGATACCGCTTCCCGCATCGGCAAGCAGCTCATCCCTGCTGCCATCCACCGGCTGCAGATAAAAGGTAAAGGGACTTACGCTCACCGGCGAAGAATAAGATGCCTTCTGTCCGTTTCCGGTAGACTTTACGCCTGCCTTTGCCGCCGTAGTCAAATTATAGAGCAGGGTTTTGAGCACACCGTTTTCTATCACGTTCTTTTTATAGGTTGCCACGCCCTCTCCGTCAAAAGTTCTCTTGACCAGACTCTTTTCATGAAAAGGATCATCCGTAATCGTTACGATGTCTGCCGCTATTTTTTCACCCTCCCTGCCGCTTAACAGAGACATTCCCTTCTGGGCCGCCTCTGAGGAAAACACGGAGGCATAGGTTGCAAGCAGCGCTGCAAATGCCTTACCGGTGAATACTACATGGTATTTACCACTGGGCACGCTTACCGCACCGATCGTAGATACTGCATCCTCTACCGCCTCACTGGCTATTTCTTTTAAATCGAAATCCGAAAGGCTTCCGTCTCTGTCTTCACTGCCGTCGTACATTTCATCCCCTTCATGTACCAGAGCAAGTCCGGCACAGACAGCATAAGATGCCTTATCCTCCAGATCAAGGCCTCCGGAATTATAAAGGGCATAAGTGCTCCGGCCATAAGCCGTATAACTCTGCGTCCCGTCCGCCACTCTGGAATCCACCGCATACAGTTCTCTTTGCAACGCAAGCGCGGCCTCCGTCAGCTCACTTCCTGAAGGCTCTTCCACAATGTTTCCGGTAAGTACGGCATAGCTGTCTCCCTTTTTGTGAATAAACGACTCTTCTTCACTTTCTATGGATTTAGCATTCTCCAAAGCCCGAAGTACCAAGGATTCGGCTTCTTCCTCGGTCAGATTCTCCGTGGAAGCATATCCTGCTTTTCCGTCCCTGATACAGCGGTAGCAAATCCCCATGCTGCTGTCTGTGTTATATCCCTTGATCTCGTCCTTGTAGGTCTCCACGGAAACGGAATCGCTCTCCGTATAATACAGCTCGTAATCCACGACCTGCAGCTTATCTGAAGCGCAGATCACAGCCTCCTTAAATTCCTGATATGTCATAATTAACCTTACCTTTCTTTTTCGATTAACACTTCCAGACATGCCGGCGACACCGACACAAACAATTTGTGCAAGGCTGGAAGAATGCCGTCTTTCAGGCATTCTTCCGCGTGAAACTTAGTACTTCTCCACAAAGCAGCCTCTGCTGCGAGTGGAAATTGCCGAAGGCAATTAGAAGTACTTTTCACGCTAGCGCCCTCCTACCGTAATAGAGGACACCCTAATCAGAGGCTGACCCACATCCGTGGGAATGCTTCCCGATGAAGCGCCGCACATTCCCTGGGCTCTCTCCACATTCTTTCCTACCATATCAATATTCATGATTATGTCTGATCCCTTGCCCACAAGACTCGCGCCCCGAACCGGCTCACAAATCTCACCGTTTCTGATCACATACCCCTCCCGGACAGAGAAATTGAACTGCCCGGTAACAGGATTTACGGAACCGCCGCCCATATCCTTTGCATAAAGGCCGTACTCAATGGAGGCAATGATGTCCTTGTCCTCATCCTCCCCGGCTGCAATATAGGTATTGGTCATTCTGGAGGTGGGCACATACTCATAGCTCTGGCGTCTGGAACTTCCCGTGGATTCCATGCCCATGCGCCTGCCGTTTAACTTATCAATCATGTAAGTCTTTAAAATACCCTTATCAATCAGAATCTTCTTCTGCGCGGGCGTTCCCTCGTCGTCAATATTCATGGAGCCCCAGGCGTTGGGAATGGTGCCGTCGTCAATGGCGGTTACCTTGGGATTTGCAATCTGCTGCCCAAGCTTACCGCAGAACTGTGACTGCCCCAACGCAACGCCGGAAGCCTCCAGGGAATGGCCGCAGGCCTCATGGAAAATCACACCGCCAAAACCATTCTCAATCGCCACAGGCATTACGCCGGCATTGATATATCCCGCGTGCAGCATGGTTACCGCCTGCTTTGCCGCCTTCTTCCCCAGCTCCTTCGGGTCAAAGTCGTCGAACAGCTCCAGCCCCTTCCTTGCACCGGGTGCGGTACCGCCGGTCTGATTCTCACTGCCGTCGCTGGCAATGGCATAAATATTTACTCTGGTCCTGATCTGTCTGTCTGTGGCAAGAAGTCCTTCACTGGTGGCAATCAATATATTGTGATCCACCTCCAGGAATCCTCCTGTTACCTGAGAAATTTCCTGGCTGTAATTCTGGGCAGCCAGACATGCTTCTCTGACATAATCAATTTTTACCGCGTTCTCCACGCCTGCAGGAACGATCCGAACAGGGTGAATATCTCCGAAGAGCCGCTCTCTTAAAATGACACTGCCGCTTTCAGGCGTCCCCGAAAGAGCGTCTGCCACCCTGGCCGCACATGCCAGCACCGCAGCCGGATCCAAGGAAGAAGCAGACCCTGCCACACACCTTGTACCCTTAAAAATACGGATCCCCACACCTGAAATCACCGCGTCCGCAATCTTGTCAACCTTGGCGGACACAAGACTGATGGACTTTTGCCTGGTATGTTCCGCATACACCTCCGCGTAATCCGCTCCTGTAGAAAGCGCCTTCAACAGTGCTTCCCTGATTAGATTTTGTGATAACATATAAAGCCTCCTTTATTTTATTCCTGTACTTTACTTAAAGTTAATCCATTTCCCTATTACCGGAATCTTGCCCGTTATCCAGCCTGCCAGCATACCTGCAGCAAAAATTCCTATGGTCATGAGGGGAATGGAGATTACCACCGGATATGCAATGACCTTTATTCCCAGAAGCCCTAATTTTTCCAGGCAGAAGGGATGAACCATATATACAAAAAAGGTGGACCCGGCCATTGCCGAAACCAGCTTGGATTCGGCAAGTCTTTTGGGAACCGTTTTATATTTATAAAAAACAAACGCCGCAATGCTGAATATCAGCACGTTTAAATTGCTGGGGTTGACCCAGCGGTCGTCATAGGCCTGCGCTGCCCTGCAGTCCAGCAGGGTTTTTACAATCGTAAAGCCAATGGCTCCCGCCCCAAGAACATATAATATGTACCTGCACCATTTAGGAATGTCGATTTTGTGCAGGAAATACCCGCCCATAAAATACCCGATATAACCTGTCAGCAGATGCAGGTGCATGGAAGTAACTGTCGCCAGCAGCATTCCTCCGCCCACATCCGGCAGTACCGTAGTAATCAGAAAACGCACCACCACCCAAAGCAGTAAAAAATAACCAAGCACCTTCACGTCCTCGCAAATCTTCCGCAGCACAGGAAGCAATAGGTAAAATCCCAGCAAATCCATCAGAAACCACATATGACCATGACCCCTGATCAAACGTACCAGCGCCTGAGACCACATTTCCCGGCTGACGCTGCCCCATCCGCCTTTTATCCCATTAAAGATTACGCTCTGAAAAGCATAAAACAGAGACCACAGGAAAAATGCCGTCACCAGCTTCCCGATTCTGGTCCACCACTTTTTGACGGTCAATTCCTTCTGCGGGTCTAAAAGAAACAAACCGCTCAGCATAAAAAATACCGGCACTCCGAATCTGGTAAAGCTGTTGTAAATCGTCATTACTGTAAAATCACTGCCGTTAATGTCCGCAACATACCAATACCCGTTGGAAACATGAAGCAGCACAACGGCAAAACAGGCTGCAATGCGCAGCAAATCATACCGTACTTCTCTTTTCATCCCAGCCCTCATTTCCACTGCCCGCCGCACAGCCCACATACCGCATCAGCGGCAAACTTCCATATTACAGGCCTGCGCATATATAGCAACAGCCTCCTGACACGTCCAATGTACGTCAGGAGGCCGCCGATTACTGTTACTGCTGTGCAACATCCTTCATGGAGAAGCTGATCCTGCCCATCTTATCCTTCCCCAGGCAGACCACCGTAACTACGTCTCCCAGTGTCAGCACATCTTCCACTCTGTTAATCCTCTCTCTGGCAATCTTGGAAATGTGTACCATCCCCTCCTTGCCGGGTGCAAACTCAATAAATGCGCCAAATTCCTTGATGCTGACCACCTTGCCCTTGAAAATTTGGCCTTCTGCGAAATCGGTAACGATCATCTTCACCATCTCCGCCGCCTTGTCCATCATTTCCTTATCGGTGCCGCAGATAGATACCTGGCCGTCATCCGTAATGTCAATCTTGACACCGGTGCGTGCAATGATTTCATTGATGGTTTTGCCTCTCTGGCCAACCACATCACCAATCTTCTCCGGGTCGATCTGAAGAGAAATGATTTTGGGTGCATAAGGCCCCACCTCAGGTCTGGGCGCGGAAATGGCAGGTTTCATACAGTTGTCCATGATAAACAGCCTTGCCTCGCGGCATCTTGCAATAGCACCCTCTACGATAGGTCTTGTCAGTCCATGAATCTTAATATCCATCTGAATGGCGGTGATTCCTTCCGTGGTGCCGGTCACCTTAAAGTCCATATCTCCAAAGAAATCCTCCAGCCCCTGAATATCCGTGAGCAGTACAAAATCGTCATCCGTCTCCCCGGTCACCAGACCGCAGGAAATACCGGCAACCATCTTTTTAATCGGCACGCCCGCTGCCATCAGAGACATGCAGGAAGCACAGGTGGAAGCCATGGATGTGGAACCGTTGGACTCAAATGTCTCCGATACAGTGCGGATTGCATAAGGGAACTCTTCTTCACTGGGCAGAACAGGCAGTAATGCCCTCTCTGCCAGCGCACCATGACCGATTTCACGCCTTCCGGGCCCTCTGGAAGGCTTTGTCTCACCTACAGAGTAGGAAGGGAAATTGTAATGGTGCATATATCTCTTGCTGATCTCATTTTCATCCAATCCGTCCAGCTTCTGCTGCTCGGAAAGCGGCGCCAGGGTACATACATTACAGATCTGGGTTTGTCCGCGGGTAAACATGGCGGAGCCATGAACTCTGGGAATAATGTCCACCTCGGCCGCCAAAGGACGAATCTGTGTGATCTCACGGCCGTCAGGACGCTTGTGGTCCTTTAGAATCATCTTGCGGACGGTCTTTTTCTGATACTGATATACTGCCTCGCCCAATATTGCCAGCCACTCTTCGTTTTCGGCAAAGGCTTCCTCCAGCTTCGCGGTAATATTGCGGATGTTTTCTTCCCTGGTCTGCTTATCGTCAGTAAATACGGCCGTTTCCATCTCATCAGGAGTCACTATCTTAAACATCTCTTCGAACATCTCCTGCGGGATGGCGCAGCTGGTGTACTCGTGCTTTTGTTTGCCGCACTCCGCCACAATCTTGTCAATAAACGCTATGATGGTCTGATTGACCTCATGGGCCTTATAAATCGCCTCAAGCATTTTTCCCTCAGGCACCTCGTTAGCCCCTGCTTCGATCATAATAACCTTTTCCCTGGTGGATGCCACAGTCAGATTCAGATCGCCCTTCTTCCATTGCTCCTGAGAAGGATTGACAATCAACTCACCGTCGATCATGCCCATCTGCGTCATGGCACAGGGACCGTCAAAGGGAATATCGGATATGCAGGTGGCAATGGCGGCACCGATCATGGCTACCAGTTCAGGGCGGCATTCAGGGTCAACGCTCATTACCATATTGTTCAGCGTAACATCATTCCGATAATCCTTAGGGAAGAGGGGACGCATAGGTCTGTCAATCACACGGCTGGTCAGGATTGCATTCTCGCTGGCCTTGCCCTCACGCTTGTTGAAGCCGCCGGGAATTTTTCCCACCGAATACATTTTTTCCTCATATTCCACGCTCAAAGGGAAGAAATCAATACCGTCTCTGGGCTTTTCCGATGCAGTCGCCGTACAAAGCACTACCGTATCACCGTAGTGCATAAATGCACAGCCATTGGCCTGCTTGCCCACCCGGCCAATGTCCACTCTCAGCGTACGTCCCGCCAATTCTAATTCATAGCTCTTATACATAAAAATCCTCCATTCCGCCGCTCATGCGGCATAACTCATTTATATTTTTTATGGAACAGAAGACACCGAAACTACTGAAAAAGCCATGTCATACACACCCTTTTCAGCGGTCTCGGGGCACTCTTCTGCTCCGGGTTGCCGTTTTCGTGCCGGACGATATACCTTTATAGTACTCTCCGTCTGCCGCACCTTAAATGCCTTCTCTTACACGGCAAGCGGAAGCGCCATAAAACAGCACTTCCGCCTTCCGTTTTCATCATTATTTTCTCAGACCAAGTCTCTCAATCAGGGAACGATACCTCTCAATATCCTTCTTCTTGAGATATTCAAGCAGACCACGCCTCTGACCCACCATCTTCAGCATACCCCGGCGGGAATGATGATCCTTGGGATTCTCCTTCAAATGCTCGGTAAGCTCCTGAATCCTTGCGGTCAGAACCGCCACCTGTACCTCAGGCGAACCGGTATCTCCGGGTGTCCTGGCATACTCATTCATAATTGCAGTCTTTTTTTCCTTGGAAATCATTTTTCATCCTCCATAAATTTGTATTTTGTTTCTATATGGACCACCAGATACTAAGCATCGGCCGGAGTGTCCTCACGCCGGGCATCGGTTAAACCATACTTTTACAGAGTACCATACTTTAAAGAAAAAGTAAACATGCAATAAACATATTTTCTGATTCTTACGGCAGATAGATCTGATCTCCAATATAAATCCTGTCCCTGTTTATAATCTGAGGATTTGCCTCAACCAGATCCCTCAAGTGAATTCTGTATTTTGCTGCAATATGCCAAAGAGTGTCGCCTTTTACTACAATATAGTCGCCTTGAGGCTTAGCATCCGTAACTGTCACCACGAAGTCCTCACCCCTCCTGGCTCCGAACATTGCCTGCCCTATATCGGTTATCCTGAAAGAGCCCGCATACACCAGTTTACCTGTTTTTGCATCATAGCGGTACAGGTTTGCATACTTGCCGGCATTCTCCTTTCCCAGAGCCACATGTATATTGACTGTCATGCCAAAGTCACCACGGTTTAACATGGAAAGCTGCCTGTAGCTCAGGGCATCCTTGCATGTATTCTCAATAACCGCCGCCGGAACGGCTTTCCTGTTATCCGATACCGATAGATCCAGATCCCGGTTTATTATGTCAGCGGGAATGTCCACCCCGGTAATGCTGAAGGAAAAGCCGTCCCCGACGTTCATGCTCAGCACCATCCGCTTATCCGTCATCATCTGCAGAACCTGGGCGGGAACGATAAGTTTTCTTCCTGTTATAACATTCAGTACACCGGCCTCGGCATCATCCGGTTTCAACGCGGACAGTTCTTTACTTAAATCTGCTGTGATCTGTGTCCAGTCCGCGGTGACCTCATATGTGCCGTTTCCTGCGCCGCCCGATGCAGCAGGGGGGGCGGGATTCTCCGGCGTGTCAGGAGCCGTTTGCCCGGCGCTGACAAGTGCAAAGGTACTGAAATGCTCCGCCTTAAAGATTACTTTTCCGTCCAAACAGTCGGCTTCTACCGTCTTAGGAGCTGAACTGTCACCGTCCTCGAAATGCAGCACAGTCACACTGTCCGAAGCCATATTCGCAGGAATCGGTATTGAGAGAACCACCGGCGTCTTAAGAGATAATTCTCTTGTTCCCGCAAGCAGTTTTACGTCAAAGGCACAAACCTGACCGTAAGCGCTCAGGCCCGGCAGCCCTTCCTGCTCCTTCCTGCTGATCAGTAAAAGCGCTTCCTCGCCTGACGGAACGCTGAGCAGCGCACCGCTGATCCCGGCGCCGGCAGGTATCCTTTCGTCCGTGCTGTTCACCGTAACGCTGGAACCCGCAGCTCTTTCCATCAGCCCGTCATACCTGTCAAGCAATTCCTGCAGACTGGCAGTTTCCTGAGGCAGGCTGCTCCTGTTTTCTGCTGCCAATGCTCTGAAAGCTTCCGCATACCCGGCAATAAACTCTTCCGGCGCATACTCATCTTCCAGCAGCTCTTCCAAATTACCTGCAATATCCTCCAGGACATCGGCATTCACGGCCTCATCCTTGTCCGGCATGGTAATATAATCCTTCAAAACCGCTGTTCCGAACACACCGGGAGATGACCATCCCAGCCCCGATTCATCGTACCAGCTCAAAGTGCCGATGCGCTGCCCCTCTGCCGCGTCATTAATCTGAAGCTCGATACCGATTTCCGTATTAGCGGATGGCTTTATGTCCGTCCACTTGATTGCTGCTTCTATAATATAGCCGTCATCCGTTTCTCTTGCCGCAGATACAATGTTTTCTTCTTTGCATTTTGTCCCGTTAAAGCTTTGTTCATTCAGATAATTAATGCGGTACTGCTTGTCGTCTTCTTCATACGCATCGGACTTATGATTATTCTCGTCAATGAATATCTCCAGAGAATCCTTCTCATGCGCCTGACTGCTGGAAGCATCAAGCCTGCTGTCCTGGACCTGAACAAACACATACAGGTTTTCCTGGTCCCACATAAGGCTTGCCTCTGCGCTGGCCTCAGCTCCCAGACGGATTGTCAGCGGAACGGTCACGGCTTCCTTCCAGTTGTCTTCCTTCACGCCGTCCACCTCTGCCGTACCCATAGGGATATAAGTATAAGGCTTCAAGGATGCAATCGCAAAATATTCGCTGCTTTCCGCCTGCGAAAGGGTGGTATCATTATATGCCGCTTTGCGGCTGCCATTGGTAACTACAATATCAAATCCCACCGTAGCTGCCGTTTTCAGCAGCGAGCTTTCCAGCTCGATTCCCACAACGGCCGTATAACCGCCTTCCGTCTCTTCTGCATCGGTGCGCAGGCACTCTGCGGATACAATGGTTCCGTCCGCCTTGGCAAGATAAAGCGTCACCTTATCCTCCGCATCCTTTACCGCATCTGCCACCTTCACCTGCACGAAGATGCCCTTGTCGTTCCAGACCGGAACAAAGCTTACCGCAGTGTCGTCACGGGTGTAAGTCTGCTCCAGCCCATGTGCAAAGGACTCCTTCGCAGTCTGTATCACTGTCAGCTTATGGATCACCGGCATCAGCGGTTCCGGATCAGCAAATATCCAATAACTGGGCTTTACCTGATAATTGTCATCAAAGAGAAGCGGACACTGCTTCTTCGTACCGTCGGTTCCGCCTCCCACGGAGCTGGAAGACTGCAGCCAGGAATTTTTATCAATCACGCCCCAGATCGTAATGTTGCCCACATGAAAGCCCTCTTCCTTCATTCGACGAACGGAGGTGTAAATTTCCTGATAACGCTTTGCCTGTCTCTCATATTCCGCTTCCAGCGTAGCCTTTGTTCCATCGTAAGAACTGCTTGCCGCCATATCCAGCTCAGTAATCTGAACCTGTCCTACAACTTCACAGTAAGCCTTCGCCGCCGCCTCAAACTCCGCAACGGTAGGAGAACGGTCTGTCTGGTAATGTCCCTGCATTCCCATGCCGTCGATTCTGGCCCCTTCCGCCGCCTTGACATCTTTCAAAAGCTGGACAATACCGTTCCGTTTATTGGTAAACCATTCGTTATAATCATTGTAATATAATTCCACGCTCGCCGGCATATACTTATTGGCATATGTAAAAGCATTCAGAATAAATTCATTGCTCTGATACACTGCCCACCAGCTGGAATTTTCCTGGTCACTGCGATAAGTACCGGTGCTGTCGCTGACTGCTTCATTGACCACATCCCAGCCATAGAACATATCCCTGTACTTACTGTCAGGGCCGGTAAAATGCTCCGCTACGGTCTTGATATACCATTCCAGTCTCAGATTCATGGTGTCCTTGTCCACATAAGGCTTATTTGCATCGTAATCCTCATGGAAAAACCATTCCGGTGTCTGAGAATGCCATACCAATACATGGCCGCGGATTTTAATGAAATCCTCCGGATGCTCCTGATTCCAGTCATAAATTGCGTTCAGCGTCATCTCGGCACGGCTGTAATCCAGCTTCGGAACCTGAATCTCCTGTCCATTTATAGACGCCGTTTCCGTACCCGGACACGTGGAAGCATAGCCAAACATGGCATCCGGCTTCAGCTCATTGCCTAAAGTCACCGCATTAAAATGCTTTGTAACAAGCTGCATAAGCAGGTCGTCCGAAAGCTCGGAATTCGTGATGGATACACCCATAATAAAGTCGTCACCCATCTCCGCCTTGACGGCATCCTTCAGATTGGGGACATCCGTCTGAATCTCCTTTTCCGGCACGATCATTTCGCGCAGCTCCACGCCGGTGACATAATAGGTACCCTTGACGCCGGGGCCGCTGCCGTACTCCGTTCCCTGCTCCAGGATCCGAACGACAACTTTGTCCAGCTCACCGGTCCAGGTGGGGGTAAAAGTTCCGCTGAATCTGGTCCACACACCCGGCTCCAGGACCTTCTGCTTATCACCGGTCAGGTTACAGCTGTAGTTGGGCTTACCGTCCGCCGTAATAAAAGGCGCCATCTGCACGGTACGCATTTCGTCCGGTTGTCCGGTATACGCAACGCTATCCAGCATCACATAGAAGGAATACTGGTATTCCTTATTCTTCTTTACAACATTCGTGACATCCTGAGCAAAACAATTATAATTGGAACCGCGATCCGTAATTTTTCCGTATGTCTTGATGTCGCCAAAAATTGCTTCCTGCGCGCTCTCGGCGGTGATAACAGAGTCTCCCTGTTCCGCTCCCCATACGCCGAGGTTATCCGCATCGGCAAAATTCGGATTTTGAATCAGATTATCCCCAAGGGGTATTTCCTCGCCGTCCCCACTCATGGTAAACTCGATGCTGACGATTTGAACGGTATGGGGACTCTCAAAGGCATCATCAACAGTATTGGCATCACTGCACATAATACCGATACATGCCGCTTTCCCTTTAAAATTCGGGGCAAAGGAATACTCGTTCTTACCGGAATTATTATAATAAGGCTCGCTTAGTAATTCCTTGGCGCCGTCATAGATCTTAAACGCTAAGACAGCATTCTGATCCGCCGTTCTAATTGTGATGTTCTCACAAACAGCCATATCCAGCGCCTCTGGCAGGTCCAGGCAATACTCATCCCACTGCGCATTGTAAGAAAGAATCAATTTCCCGTCAGTGAGCTCTACCGGCGTATTATTCCAACGCCCATACGCTTTCAGCGTCTCCCCGGAATAAACCTTCTTACCGGATGTATCCTCATCCTGCACATTCTTCATTACAAATGAAATGCTGACGATCTGAGCAGTGAATGGGTATGTATCCGATGCACTGTCTGACATGATGCCAATACAAACTGCCTTACCGGTAAAATCCGGAATAAACGTATACTCATTTTTACCGGAATTACCGTAATAAGGCTTTAACTCCTTCGACATGTCGCTGCCATAAACCTTAAGGCAGAGGCTGCCGTTCTGATCTGCCGTCCTGACAATAATGCTTTCACAATCAGCCATATCCAGAGACTTCGGCAGATCCAGACAATACTCTTCATACTGCTTTGTAAAAGTAAAAACCCGCTTCCCGTCTGTGAGCTCCACCGGCGTTTTACTCCAGCGCTCATAGGCGTTCAAGTCCTCCGCCGCATAATTTTCTTCCACCGTTGTATCGTCACCCGGCAGGTCCTTCATCACAAAAGAAATGCTGACGATCTGTACAGTGAATGGGTATGTATCCGATGCACTGTCTGACATGATGCCAATACAAACTGCCTTACCGGTAAAATCCGGAATAAACGTATACTCATTTTTACCGGAATTACCGTAATAAGGCTTTAACTCCTTCGACATGTCGCTGCCATAAACCTTAAGGCAGAGGCTGCCGTTCTGATCTGCCGTCCTGACAATAATGCTTTCACAATCAGCCATATCCAGAGACTTCGGCAGATCCAGACAATACTCTTCATACTGCTTTGTAAAAGTAAAAACCCGCTTCCCGTCTGTGAGCTCCACCGGCGTTTTACTCCAACGCTCATAGGCGTTCAAGTCCTCTGCCGCATAGGTCTCCCCTGTCTCTGCATTAGTGGTTTGCGGCTCACCTGAAAAAACATCAGCTTCCAAACCGTTGTTTTCTTCCTCCGGACCACTGTTATCCCCGACCGTAAAGGCCGGATCCCCGGCACTTACACTGTCACCGCCGGAAACCGACGCCGGCACCGCTTCGCCGCCCTCACTTAAAATGCCCCCCACAATCTGGGAAGCCTGCACAGGGAATCCGGTCATCTGAATACTCCCAAGCACCAGACAGCCTGCCATGAGCAGTGTCAGCCTGCGTCGAAAATTCGCACGGATTTTCATTCGCATTACCTCCTTGCTATTTTTATTTTATAACATACCTTATTACTTTTCGCTTTGATGCCGCATTTTATCATTCAAATCTCCAGGATTTCATCTCATAACCGCTGCCTGCAAAAACAAAATATAAATCATGTACTCCGGTGATCTCCTTTTCCAGCAAGGCCCTGCATGCCGCAAAGTCTTCCCCTTCTTTCGGAGCCAGTACGGCTATCACGTCTCCCCAGGGCATGTCCACGCTGACCCTCACCGCACAGGAGGAAAGATCTGCCCCGGCTTTTGCCTTAAGCAGGCATTCCAGGCTCTTCGGCCCCATTTCCCCAAAGTCCACACCCTGCACCTTCATGTAATCACCGCTGTCAATACCTGTGAGGATCATGACGCCCGGCCCCCCCTCGTCAAGAGGCACCGTGTCAAGTCCCGCGTTCATGGCCATATTTACCGCGCTGTTCTCCCTGTAGGGATCCACGTTCTTAAGCTGCTCCCGTCCGCCAGCAGTCTGACGGATCACACCGATGGTTCCATCCTCTCCCATGGTAAATTCGTCTATGTTGGTACAGCGGTAGCCATGCTCCACTCCCATGGCCTTCTCCAGCACCCTTGAGTGGTAAGTGATATACCATCTATCCTGAAAGCTGAATACACAATGATGATTATTACCGTATAACCCGCAGAATGTACCCGGATTCTCAAGGATTCTTTCCTTGAATACAAAAGGTCCCATGGGACTGTCGCTCTCCAGGCTCACGATCTCGGCGTTATGAATGCCGTATTTTTCCGTTCCTGCACTGTCCACCTGCCAGTTAGTGCAATAGGTGTAATAATATTTGTTTCCTGCCTTGTGAATGCCGGAATCCTCAAAAAGATAAGGAACGTCAATGGCCTTCGGTTCTCCCTTGATGCTGATCATGTCCTCGCCAAGCTCCACCACCCGCGCCGTCCCCGGATCCGCCACCTTCCCTTCGGGCACGCCGCCGCCAAAGTACAGATACGCCCTGCCATCATCATCCACCAGCACTGCCGGATCAAAAAGCCAAAGCACATCCGCGCAGTTTGGAGTCTGTCTGGAGATCAGGACCTTTCCCAGAGGATCCGTAAATGGCCCAACAGGACTGTCAGATTCCAGCACACCAATCCCGCCTCCATTGTCCGCAAAATACAGGAAAAATTTTGCCTTTCCGTCAATTTCCTTCCAGGCAGCAGCAGGCGCCCAGGAATTATGAGCCCATTTGGCCGCCCCGTTCTCCCCGGCCACTGCAATACTGCCATGATCCGTGAAATTCATCATATCCTCCGTGGAAATCACGTTGAGACTTTGAATTTTACCGTAAGAATTCTCCTTTATCTCTCCTGCCCCGTCATATTCAAAGGCATCGGCCGTCATATAAAAATATACCCTGTCCCCATAGACCATCCCATAGGGATCTGCCCCGAAGCGCTGAGTCATGACTGGATTTGTATCCGTAAATTTTTTATAGCTTTCCGTATAACTCATATTTTTAAAAATATCCTCCCACGTCTGATTTGTTTCATCTGCCTCCCGGTCTTCCCCGATCCCCGGCTCCTTCTGTTCCCCTGACAGATCCCCTGTATCCTCATCTCCCTTACTTAGGGATTCCTCCGGTACGTCCCGTCCTTCCTCACCGCAGGAGGAAAGCAGGACACAGGCCATGACCAGCGCCAGACAGACACCTTTTCTTTTTCCTCTTCCACCCATATTGTAAACGATTCCTTTCCGCCTGCAAAGCCGGTATCAATTCTTCACTGCGCGCACAATTCCGTTCATGATTTCAGTTTCTGCCGCCTTATAGGAGAAGCTCTTAAAGCATACCGACTGCTGGCTGCCGTCGCTCTCCGCCACGGCATACATGCCCACGGTACAACCCACAAAGCCGCCTGCCGTCTCGGTGGATAGTCCCCGTATACTTACATGGCTGCACAGGAGACCCGTCTCCGCCCTGTCGCATCCCACGGAAGCCTCCAGCCCGGACACCTCCAGCGTCAGCTTTATTCCCTCTTTCGTTTCTCCCGCGTTTCCCGGAAGCAGTTGTTTTTCCACAATCCGGTCCTTTCCTCCCTCACAAAGGATCACCGCCGCCTCAATACCCAGCTTTACACGACAGACCTCCACCCGTAGGTGATACTCGTTGTTTTGTACCAGGGCCATGCCAGCACGCCTGCCCCCCGTCAGATTCTCCGGCAGAAAAACCGCGGAAGCACGAAACGCATGATGCTGCTGTCTCACACAGATATAGGAAGGACTGTCCTTCTCCTTCAGCGTTACAGTGCGCATCGAAAGCTTCAGACCCTCTTTGTCCAATGTATAGAGGTCATTTCCGGGATTGCGCAGGGTCAAAAACTCGTCTCCCAGCCTTTGCATAGCGGTAAAATCATAGGTACGGCTGCTGCCGGGCACACAGTTGGCCGCCGTGTCAAACGCAGCATCCTCCTTTGGATCCCACTCCGGCAGGTCGATCTCCACCTCGTCCGTGAGCATTCCCACACCGGGATTCACTACCGGCCAGCCATTCTCCCACACCACCTTGGCCAGAAAAGTCTCCCTGCCCATGGTGGTATAGCCTTCCAGCGGACGCACTGCCAGCAGCACCATATACCACTCCCCTGTAATCGTCTTAACCAGGTCTCCGTGTCCTGCATACCGGATAGGGTAATTCCTGCCCAGGTGCCTGTGGGTTAAAATGGGATTACAGAAGTTATTCTCATAAGGACCGTAAAGCTCCTTGCTTCTGCACACGCTCACTGCATGCTCCGGTCCCGTTCCACCCTCGGCGTGCAGGATATAGTAATAACCGTCTTTTTTATAAAGGTGAGGACCCTCAGGCCAGTGTACGCCCCGCAAAGCCCCGTTCCAGACATTATGCGCCTTGCCCGTCAGTCTCATCTGCGTAAGGTCCAATTCCTGAATCCAGATAAAGTAATCACCGTCGTACCGGCAGCCTTCGGGATTGGGATGCGTTCCGATATAATAGCACTTCCCGTCATCATCAAAAAACAGGCTGGGATCAATACCGTCCGCCCCCTCCAGATAAACCGGATCAGACCAGGGCCCCGCAGGATTTTTTGCCGTTATGATATAGTTTCCTCCAAAGGAAACATTGGTACAGACCACATAATAGGTACCCTTATGAAAACGTATGGACGGCGCAAACAGTCCCCTGGAATGCCCTGCATTCTTTAAGGGCAGCTGCTCCTGCCTGTCCATGGCGTTTCCGATCTGTTCCCAGTGGGCCAAATCCTTGCTGTGCAGAACAGGCAGGCCAGGAAAATAAGCAAAGGTGGAATTGATCAAATAATAGTCCCCTCCCACCGCACATATGGAAGGATCCGGATAAAATCCCGGCAAAATTGGATTTTTAGCTATGACTGTCATAAGGCTGCCTCCTTCATTTTTCAGTTTAACTTCTTTTCCGTGAAAGCGTAAAACGCCGGTTTGATCTGGTAATTTTCGTCAAACAAGAGCGGACACTGGGGGAGATTTCCGGTACTGCCGCCGCCCACATTGGAGCTGTTCTGGAGCCAGGAATAATGATCTGCCGTTCCCCAAAAGGTGATGCTGGTAATATTTATATCCTCAGCCTCATTCTCCGTCTGCATTACATTATAGATCAGCTTATAACGGGCATACTGTTTCTGGTATTCCGTTTCCTTCGCCTCATCGCTGCCATCATAATCCGCACTTGCCTTCAAATCCAGCTCCGAGAACTGTACGTTCCCCACTACCTTCGCATACTGACGAATGGCATAATCCACATCATTGAACTTGGGAGAGTCCATGCTGTAATGTCCCTGCATCCCCATTGCGGTGATTCTTGTGCCTACTCCCGGTTCTCCCTCTCTGGATTTGATCTCGGTCAAAAGCTCCGTAATATGACCTACCTTAGTACCCATGCACTCGTTGTAATCATTATAGTACAGCTCCAGATCTGCCGGTGCATACTTATTGGCGTAGATAAAAGCATTGATAATATATTCGTTGCTCTGGTAGATATGCCACCAGCTGGAATTGCTGCCATGGCGGTCCTCGGAAAGAGACTCATCCGGGTTCTCGCTGTCCGTACGGTATACATGATTCCCATCGCTGCAGGCTTCATTCACCACATCCCATCCGTAAAACATACCCTTGTACTTGCTCTCTTCACCGGTGAAGTGAGTCAGCATGGTACGGATATACCATTCCAGACGCTTGTTCATGGTTTCTTTATCTACATAGTCCTTATTCTTGTCATAATCCACATGGAAAAACCATTCCGGTGTCTGCGCATGCCATACCAGCACATGTCCCTTGACCAGAATCTTATCGTCGGGGTGAGCTTCATTCCAGTCATAAATCTTATCCAGCATCCGCTCCGCCCGTGAATAATCCAGCTTCGGCACCACGATCGTCTCGCCGTTTAACTCTGCCTCTTCCGTGCCGGGGCATTTCCCCACGCTGTAGCCCACCATTGCATCAGGCTTTAACTCGTTTCCGAAGGTGATGGCGTTGAAGTGCGTGGTAATGATCTCCCATACCTTCTCGTCCTTCAGTTCTCCTTCCGTGGCCGCACAGCCTATGCGGCAGCCCATAATATCCATCACCGCGTCTTTTAAAATAGGGGGCTGCTCACTCTCACCGCCGCCGTCTGCCGCTTCCGAAGACGTATCTGAGGATTCGCTCTCCTGTTCCTCGCTGTCCGTCCCTTCCGGTTCGCCGGAGGAAGTATCCTGCGTCCCACTGACGCCTTCAGACCCCTCTTCCGCAGGTGCGCCGCAGCCGGACAGCAAAGATGCCGCAAGCACAAACGATAATGCCGTACAAATAAATTTTTTAAGCATATTTCCCTCATTTCTGCGCTGCTTGCCGTGTAAACGGGTTTGTGCCCGGCAGCGCTTTAGACACCCCGTTCATGATAATAAAATCATATCTAATTTTCTGCAAGAATACCCTGTATTTTTTGCTGTCCGCTTCTCATCTATTGCTCATTTTAGAATTTACTTTTCAACCGGCGAATGCTATAATATAAGATGTGCTAAACAGATTTTCAGAGGTGGCAAAATGGCATCGACGACAAACTCGAATTTCCTGCAGGAACGAGAGATATACTATAATGCAAACTCAGACACCACTCAGGCCCGCGTCCTCATGGACAGCGGACAGGAGCTGGTTTCTTATCGGCTGGACACGGCCATCCGGATCTGGTACAACGATCTGAGCATCGGTTTTGAGCCCCACTGGCATTCCGCTCTGGAAATCGTTGCCCCCGTAGATAACTGGTATGATGTCAAAATCGGCGAGACTACCTATCATTCCGTTCCCGGCGACATCATGCTCATTCCTCCCGGAGAGCTTCATACCCTGAAGGCACCGGAAACCGGCAGCCGATTCATTTTTCTGTTTGATTTATCCGTTTTTTCCAGGCTTCACGGTTTTGCCGGTATCCAATCCATCCTGTCCCGGCCCCTGCACCTGACTCGAAACGCCTACCCGCAGATTTATGATGAGGTCTACGGACTGCTGACCCAGATACGGGAAGAATATTTTATCCAAAACGAATTTGCAGCACTTACCATATACTCCCTTCTGCTGAACTTTTTTGTAAAGATCGGCAGAAACCATTTGGACGGGATTCTGCTTTTCTCCAACATTCGTGCCCATAAGCAGCGGGAATACGCAGATAAATTCAATTCGGTCATGGATTATATTGACTCTCATTACATGGACGAACTGAAGCTTGACGACATTGCCAGCTCCGTTGGTTTCAGCAAATATCATTTCTCCAGGCTGTTCAAACAGTACACAAACTACACCTTCTGCGCCTATATCTGTTACCGGCGCATCAAGGTGGCGGAAGAACTGCTGGAACAGTCCGGCATGTCCATCACGGAAGTAGCCATGAAGGCAGGTTTCCCAAGTATCTCCACCTTCAACCGCCTGTTTAAACAGTCAAAGGGCTGCAGCCCCAGCGAATACAGGGAAAAGAACAATTCGCACCTGCTATGATTCCGGATTGGAGATGATAACCTTACCGTCGTGCAGGCCGATGCTGACCTTATTGTCCTTAAGCTGCAGGCTCTGCAGGAATTCGGAGGGAATCTGAAGGCGGCCAGCCCGGTCTAAAATGACATACTCGTCCTGAGTGTCCTCCTGCCGCCAGTCAATGGAACTTTCCTGAAGCCTGTCGGCATATGCCTCCTTTAGCACTCTCTCACTGCTGATCTTACCGTCTCTGATTGCCACCACTCTTCGAACCTTCTTCGACAGAGCCACATCATGAGTTACGATAAGAATCGTCTGCCCACCCTTGTTTAACTCGGAAAATACATCAAAAATGTAGTTGGCCGTCTTCGTATCTACGCTTCCCGTAGGCTCATCCGCAAGCAAAAGCTTGGGTGAATTGGCCAGGGCAATGGCAATGGCCACCCTTTGCTGCTCACCGCCGGAAAGCATATTCATGCGGCTTTTCTTCTTAGCGCTCAGGCCCACCAGCTCCAAAAGCTCCAGCGCTCTTTGCTTTTTCTTTCCACCGCCGGACAAACTCATGGGAAGCATAATATTCTCCAGCACCGTCAGATAAGGCACCAGGTTACGCCCGTTGTTCTGCCATACAAACCCAACGGTGCTGCGTTTGTACAGCACCAGCTGTTTTTCCGTCATGGTAAACAAATTGCTTCCCGCCACGGTGAGGGAGCCGGCACTGGGACGGTCCAGCCCGCCGATCATATTCAAAAAGGTTGACTTCCCGCTTCCGCTGTTGCCGATGATGGCCGTAAGCTCTCCGGACTCCACCGTAAGATCCAGCCCCTGAAGCGCCAATACCTCCGTCTGCTTCGTCTTATAGATTTTCACCAGGCTGTCGGCCTGTATCATTGTTTCGGGCATTTTCCGTTTCCTCCCCCTCATGTACCTGAGCGCCTGACTCCAGCTCTATGATCATATCTCCCGCCCCCATCAGGCCTACGTCATGAGTGGTCATCAGAATAGTGATCTCTTCTTTCCGGGTCATCTCCTGAAACAGCTTTGTAACCTGGGCCGCCATGGCGCTGTCCAGCTCCGCCGTAGGCTCATCTGCCAAAATTAATCTGGGATGATGGGCGATGGCACGGGCAATGGCCACCCGCTGCTGCTCACCGCCGGACATTTCCGCCGGCATATGACGGGCGCGGTTGCCCAGGCCCACCATTTTCAGACAGTCTTCCACCCGTTTATCTCTTTCCCGTCCGGCCTTGATCCCTGCCAGCCGCATGGAAAATTCCACATTTTGAAAAGCGTTCATTGTGGGAATCAGAGATACCGCCTGAAAGACAAACCCCATGTCCTTCCTTCTGAGCTTCTCCCGTTCCCTGTCGGACATTTTCCCCAGCGGCCTGCCTTCAATCATAACGGTGCCGCTGCTGGGAGCATCCAATGCGCCGATAATGTTCATCAATGTGGTCTTGCCGGAGCCTGAACGGCCCTTTAAGATCGTGAGTGTATTTCTCATGATTTTTACGTTTATATCCTTCAACGCCTGAAACTCGCCTCCGGGAACGCTGAAGATTCGGTTTACCCCGCTCACTTCAATCAAACAGTCATTCGCCATTATTCTTCCCCTAACTTCAACGCTTTCGTCACATTCAACTTAATGATCAGCAGGATCAGTACCACCAGACAGAAAAGCATCACGCCTGCAATCACCCCGTAAAGCCTGTTCATATCCGCTGCATTGACCACCAGCCGCATAGGCAGCACCTGATTCGCGGCCGCATACGCCTGCTGCAATATAGGTACGAACATAACCGAGGCCAGCTTCCCGATGCCGATCCCTGCAAATACCGAAAGCACGCCCGAAAATATCTGCTCGTTTAACAGCATATGTATCAGCTCGGCCTTGTGCATGCCGCAGGCCCGCAGCACCCCGAAGATCATCTCCCTGGAACGTATGGACATAATCCAGTAGATCATATAACCCACGGCGCAGAGCAGAAGGGTTACAAGAAAGCCCATGGTAAGGACGCCGTTGGTGCCCTGCAGCAGCGGATCCTCCAACGTGTTTTTAAGCTCCGCGTCCTTGTTCACATACTTGGTAAGGCGGATACCATTTGACTGGAACCACTCGTAAGCATCCGCCGGATCACAGTCTTCCTTTAAGCCAATCCACACCTGATAAGGTCTTACCCCCATCTTCTGACGCAGCTTTCCGTAATTAGCCACCACCAGGAAATTCTCGCCGGTAACAGCGGTTCCGTCGGGATTTACCTTCGTGATTACCGGAGCATACCCTGGCCAATAGCTGAAAAATCCCACAATTTTTCCCGTAAGCTTCGTTTCGGTGGCATTTCTCCCGCTGCCTTCTTCGATTCCGTAAGTGAGCTGATCGCCGATCTCATAGCCCAGCTTGGTCCTGAAATTCTCTGATACCAAAACTCCTTCGGAATCCTTGGCAAGATCATTTAAGTACTCATAATAATGCCTGTTGTTCAGCTCATAATCCACCCAGGTAATCTTACCGAATTCCTTGGTATGTATTCCCATCAGCGTTGCGCTCTGCCTGCCGTCTCCCCCGATATTCACCCAGGCATCTGAATTGACAAGTACTCTTGTATATCCCTCGGCAAAGTCCATCGAAGTATACTTCTCATAATTTGGCTCCGAATACTCTCCGGTATACGCGCCGTTTCTGTCGGTCACGGCCCTCCAGACCTCCTGGACAATAATATCCGCACCGTTCATATATTCCGCATTGTTCCAGGCATTCTGCAGAATGGTACGGGCCACGGTGGCATGATACATCCCCAGTGAGATCGTAATGATCAAAAACAACATAATAAACTGCTGCTTTCTCCCGTTCTTTGCATTCTCCATAAAGGATGCGTAGCTGGCCGGCCGCCAGAAACGCTTACCAATGATATAAACCAGCTGGATCAAATAGGGCTGCAGCCTTAAAAACAGCAGTCCCAGACCCACAATAAACAGAGATGAGCTTATGTAAAGCAGGGGATCCAGAGACTTCCCTTCAAGAACACTCTCCCCCAGACTGGCCGAATCCTTATGAAAGCTGTAATAACCGTACAGGGAAATACCTAAAAGGATCACATCCAAAAAGATCTTTTCCCACCAGCTCTTCCGTTTTAAAGCCTTCTGCTGCTTCAGTTTTACAATGGTCACCCGGCTGTGTCTGACGGCAGGAAGGGCCATAATCAAAAGCGTCGCCAGCATGGACGCACCTGCGTAGAGCCAAACCCTTTTGGTAAAGGTCAACGACAGCGCACTGAGGCCGTCAAATTCCAGAAAACTCCTGGCAGAGCCTAATATCCGGCTGAACACCGTTCCCAGGGGAATGCCTAGCGCGCCTCCCGCAAAAGTCAGAAGCATACACTGATACAGATACAGCCTGAAAATCTGTCCGCCGGAGCTGCCCCTGCTCTTGATAACGGAAATCTCGTTCCGTTCCATTTCATACATCTGGCCGGAAATCATAAACAGAAACGCCCCCAGCATAATCAGCACGGGCACCTGCAGGATCATCAGTGTGGCTCGGATACGTTCCTGCTTTCCATTGTAGCTTTCCAAAATATCACGGTAGGCCGGCCTTTCTGTGGTTCCTTTAAAGGGTCCTTTTTCCGTCAGGTAATCGGTGGCGGCTATCAGGTCCTTCACCTGGTCTGCCCTGATATTTTCATATTCAAACATGGGGAAATAATAACATGAATAAGAGTATTTCCTGGCACTTTCTCCGGTAAACATGGAGTGGAACAGCTCCATGTCCATGAGCGCCACGTTATTCAGGCTTTCCGGATCCACCTGCCAATAAAAATCGGCGTTGCTCCCGGCGTCAAAAACCCCCTTCACATACAGCCTCATCTCATTGCCTTCCGGATCCTTCACATCGTTAAAGATCAGCGTTTCCCCCACCAGAAGTTTCATCTCAACCATAGCGGACTGACTTACCAGCACTTCAATACAGCCGTCCTCCGTCAGACCGCTCTCTGAAAGATTCTCCCCGCTCAATATTTCCGCATGTGCCTGCAGATCGGAAAGCGCCCCCAGCCTCATGCTGGCATTGGCCAGCTCTCCCCGGTTCATGTTGGAATGAATATTCAGAGGCGCCATAACGTAATAAGCTACCGTCTGCTTTTTTGTCACATTCAAATCGCCGTAAATATTCTCCATCAGCTCTTCCATACGGGCAACGGTGCTTCCGCCCCGGTCCTTTTTGGAAACCACCGTCAGGCTGTTCATGGCAGGCCATTTTCCCTCTGAGGCAATATAATTCTTAAATTCTTCCTGCAGCATCCTGTCATAGGCTGCGGTCTCATAAAGAGGAAAGCTTACAACCGTGGCAATCAGCAGCACACTTCCTAAAAGCAGGCACAAGTTCATCCATTTCTTGTGCCGCAGCTTTTGCAACATTATTCTATACATATTTCCGTTCCTTCCGTCAGACCCTGAGCCACCCAATAATTCTTATCATCTGAGCCCCCTGCCACAAAGCTCTGGTAAATAATCGAACCGTCCTCCAGCTTCTGTCTTACATAAGTAGCGCCGCCATAGGCAATGACCGCCTTTTTCGGCACAAGCACCACATTGTCCATCTGTCTGGTGATCACCGTAACATTAAAAGTGGTCATACTCCACCAGTTGCCGTCGATTACGGTGATGCTGGAAAACGCCATTTTCTCCAGGTCCTCCGGAGGTAATTTAATCAACGCCTCTCCCTCTCCAAATAATTCGGCACTTATGCAGTTCGGCCCCAGAGTAACCACCTTACCCGTTGCGTTTTGGGTCCTGCCGTCCAAGTCCTTATATTCTACTTCGGCCTCATTGCCATAGCTCAAAAGTCCGTTGGGATCCTCCACCATGATATAATTGCTTTCCCGTTTTGCCAGCCTAATCACCGCCTGACCCGCATAAAGCAAGTCTCCTTCGCCCAACTCCTGTGTCCAAAGATCCCAGGTCAGGTCTGTGACAATCCCGTCGTAGGGTGCCCTGATCTCCGTTGTGGTGTAATCTTCCTTTATTTCTGCCACCAGCTTCTCCTGCTCGGCTACGCTTTCCAGCCACTGCTCGATGACCTTCTCGTTCTCTTTCGGCTCCTTCTGCAGATCGGCCAGCCTCTCCCGCATTCGCTGAAGCTCTCTTTCCTCCCGCTCCAGCTCTATCTCGTCCGCTTTCACACGGACCTTAAACAATACATCCCCCTTTTTCACCGTCTGGAACAAATTCACCGCAATGCCATCAAAATACACGGTGCCGTGTAATTCCGGACATTCGATCCACTTCTGGGTGGGATACACCAATACTCCCGTCTCTGCAAATTCATGGCTGACGCTGCCCCGCTCAAGAACCACCGTCTTTTCCGTCTTCGGCTCGTCCTTTTCTATCAGCACCTTGTCTCCCTCTTCCAGACCGGAAAGGATTTCCACATAAACACCGTCCTGCATACCGGTGACCACCGGAGTATAAACCCGCTCTCCGTTTTTGATTACATAGACACTGTAGCCATCCTCTTCCTTAAACAAGGCGTCCTTTGGCACGGACAGCACGTTTTCTCCCATCTGGCTGATAATCACCAGCACGGCATAGCTGCCTAGGGGCGTGTCTTTTGCCTCTTCGGGAAGGTAAAAGGTAGAGTATACCTTACCGTCCCTCTTTTCCAGACGTGCATACTCTCCGCTCTCCATGGGCTGGTATTCCACCTCATAACGGTTCCCGCCGATAATGGCATATACCTCCTTCGCGCCGGAAATCTGCGTCTTGCTGACATATTCGCATTTCAGCACCCGCTTGTCGGGGTTTATCACCGCCACCATAGAGTCATCCGGAGACATGTACTCCCCATAGTTCATAAAGCGGATATTGGCCACTTCACCCTTTTGCCTGGAAAGCACGGCACTGCTGTCCTTGTCTTCATTCATCCTCAGAAGCAAAAGCTGATTATACTGGAAATCCAGCTCGTAAAGCTCTGTCCGCTGCCGCAGCTGCTCTTCCAGCTTCTGTCTTGCGATCAGAGCATTCCTGTACTTGGTCTCATAAAACAGGTCATCCGCCGCCCATTTTTCATAGTTCGGATCCTCTTGATCCGGCCGCTCCTTTTCCCAGCGCTCCACCGCCTCTCCCCAGAATTTTTCATCCCCCTGATACTCCAGCAGAGATTTTTCCGCCGTTGCTTTATATTCCAGAAATTCCTCTTCTTCCCGTGCCATACGCTTCTCGGCCTCTTCAATCTGCTTTTCCATATCCTCCAGATTAGTGCGAATCAGCATCTGACCTTTCTTTACTGATTCTCCGGGAAGAGCGGTATAGTTGTCAAACCGCATTCGCGTCTCCAGCGAATATTCCTCCGTATATGGGCAGATCTGAGCGTTGTATACCTTAGCCGCATACAGATTTCTCCGCGCTGCCGCTTCAAAGGTTTCCCCCACGCCAACCGGATCCAGCAGGGTAACTTCCTCCGGAAGATGGCTTTCGGTCTCGTGCTGTCCGCATCCGGCCGCAGACATCACAAGACATATTGTAAGAAACAGCGCCGCAGCTTTTCCACGCATCTTTACATATGCTGTTCTTCTCATCACCGAATCACCCTTTCTCCTTCTTCCAGACCGCTTACAATCTCCACCATGCTGTCCCCTGACAGACCCGTTTCCACCCATCTGATCTGTCTCATGCCGTCCTCATCCGTCACATAAACATAGGACTTGTCGTCCGCCGTATACACCAGACCCTTAGGGATACACAGTACCTGCTCCCTCCGGTCCAGCTCAAACTCAATGGTGCCTCTGGTACCCACCTCGATACCGGTGGTCATGGGCCCGGCATATACCTCAAATTGCTGAATTTCCCCCCACTTTTCCATTTCATAGGGCAGAAGCTCATATTGGCCCGCAGCGCTTCCACTGATAACGGTCATGGCAACTGTCTCCCCTTCTTTAAAGAAGTCGTTATACTCCGGCTTTTCCGCCTCGAACAGGCAGTGGGAATTATCCATAATGGTCATGATGGTTTCTCCCTCCTTAGAGGTGGAATCCACCAGACGATCCTGCAGCTTATAAATCACGCCGTTCATCCCGGCATAGACGCGGCAGTTTGAAAGCTCCCGCTTTAATTCCTCCAGCTTGCGCCTGTCCAATTCCAGCGCATCTCCCGTATCCTCTTTTTGGTAACGATAGTTTTGCTGAACGGAGGCAATCGCCTCATCCCGGCCTTCTCCGTCGTAATGTTTATTATAAAGATGATTTACCCAGATCTGGGAAATTTCCAGAGCCTCACTTGCTTCCATATGCTCCAAAAGCATCTCGTTCCTGCTGATCCGATATTCCAGATCTTCGATCTGCCGCTCCAGATTCCCAGCCGAAAGCTCCGCCAAAAGATCCCCCTTTTTTACGGTATCTCCCTCTTCCACATACACCTGATCTACCCGGCGTCCTGTCAGGGCAAAGCTGATCTCCTGATCCTTTTGCTGACGGTAGGTACAGCGCATCTCTCCGGTCAAGATCACGTCCCCGATCCCAGCTATAATATAATCGTTGGAAAGCGTATCGTCAGAGCCCTCCACAACAATAAACGGTTCTTCCTCCGGAGCCTGCTTCTCACAGCCGCAAAGCAGAGCTGCGGCCGCACTGCAGGCACAAAGCATCCTGATTCCTGCAGACAACCTGTATTTCCCCATGTAGGCACCTCCCTATTTCCATCTGTCAATAATTTATTATAGCCTTCCGGAACCTCTCCTTCTTCCCACTCCTTGTGTTTCTCTGTGCAACTATTGCTATGTTCACCGGCGCTGCCCGCCGACCGCCTGCGCAAAGCGGGAAAGAAGCCCTTCCGTTTTTTCCCGGATGAAATCCCGGTACTCATCCTTTACAAGATAATACAAATAGGAATCTGTCACAAATTTTACAGGCATCCCCCTGCCCATAATCTTGAAGTTGACAAAGCCCTTGTCCACATATTCTCCGATCTGCTCGTTGGAGAGAAAGGCCGGGCGGTTCCTGCACTCATCAAAGTTTTTTTCCCTGGTATGATTGGGGCAGGGAAATTCTTTATCTGAAACCGCCCCCCCCAGCTGCACCAGCGATTGGTGGCGGTAATGCTCGGCCCGCTTGGGACAGCACGGGAAGCAGACTTCGTTCACCAGGATTTCCACCCGGCCAGCCTGATCCCCAATGGTCTCCAGCGCCTGTCTGTCATGATTCAAATCATAATCCAAAACCACCAGATAATAGTCCTTCTCCAGCTCCTGCAAAAGCCCTTCCAGGCCGGTAATCCTCTTGGTAGTAGAGGAAATCAGCCTGTAGGCCGGATATTTTTCGCGAATATATGCTTCCAGCACCGGAGTATTCACCAGCACCTGATTCAGCCCGTTATCCGCCAGCTCCATAATCAGATTGCAGTAAGGATCCTGCAGGTGCTTTTCCTCCAGCAGAGCATTGGTCCAGGTAAAACGGGCCGGAATTCCTCTGCTGTTATAAATCTTTAAAATGGCCTCTATATCCTGCTTCCCGGCCTTTCCCAGCACCGCTCGGCCTCCGTTCCAGGCCGCGCCGGGAAACGTACCGTAAACGGAGCCAATTTTATAGCCCTCCCGGAAGCTCTCCGGATAATCCTTCATCAAATTCATAAAAATCTGATTCAATAATCTGAGCGAGCAAAGCCCCGGCAGATGCCAATATACGTCTTTTGCCATATTAGTCCTCCGGTATCCATTTCTTCGGTTTCATATAGTTCCATGTCAGTACCTTGTTTGCCGCAAGGCTGTTTAACAGTAAAAGCCTTGCCTTTCCCTGGTACTCCGGTTTTATCATATAATGGCAGTAGGTCTCCACCAAATTAAAGGGATTGCCCGTGCGTCCCTCCAGCTTGAAATTCTGAAAGCCCATGGGAACATATTTCTCCCATATCTCGTCAGGAGAAATATAGGTGCAGTAGTCCTGAATATCATAGATTGTATTGTATTGTCCATATTCGCAATGCCAGGCATCCAAAGGGATCTGTTTATCCGGAGGCATCCTGCGGTTCTTTAACAAAATCCGCTGGTTTTTGGCAATATTTTCATAATGCTTTCCCCTCCTGGGACAAGCCGGCGAACATAGGGCATTAACCAAAATCTCACACCGGCCCTTATCCCCGATCTTCTCCAGCTCTTCAAATCTGCCGTTGAAATTATAATCCAGCACCACCATGTAATAATCCTTTTCCAGTTCCTTGTTTACCAGATCTATATCCCTGATCTCCTTGCAGGTAGAGCTGTTCAGCTTATATCCCGGATAATTTTCACGAATATACTTTTCCAGAATCGGTGAAAAAATCATGACCTCATTCATTCCGTTATCCGCCGCCCGCATACAAAAATTACAATACGGGTCTTTTAAGTCTTCCTCGTTCAGCAGCATATTGGTATAGGTATAGCGGATGGGAATCCCCTTGCCGTTGACTGCCTTGATCACGTTTTTCACAAAAGACGCGTCGCACTGGTCATAGTTGGAAACCCTTCCTCCGTTCCAGAGCGAGGTCGGAAACTCCCCGAAAAAAGAAGCGATTTTAACACCCTCCCTGAAAAATTCAGGCTGCGTCTCCAAAAAATTTACAAACAGCATATTCAGCGGGAAATTCTGCCTCAAGCCCGGCAGATGAAAATTCACCTCCATAATGATATTCTCCCTTCTCCTTTTGCTTCGCAATTTCCTGTGTATTCCGTTTTTTTTGTCTAAAAAAGGGTGGCGCCCGGAAACACCACCCTTCACACGGTTCATTTACTTATTTGCTTCGTCTACAGCAGTATACCACTTGGTCTTACATGCCTCAACTGCAGCCGCAATATCTGCGCCGCCCATATTTACCTTCCAAAGCAGGTCGTTACCCATGTCGATGTCAGGAATAAAATCTTCATACTTCACGGTTGCGCCTTCGCTCATCATTCTATCCAGAGTCTCTTCTACGGTTCTGGTATCGCGTGCGCCATTATAGTAGCCGCTCAGCATGGGATTGTAATCCTCAAAGCCAGGAATCTCTTCCGTCCAAAGGTTGTAAGCAAACATGATCTTCCATGCTCTGTCAGCATCATAGCAGCCAGGAAGTGCCCACACATTGTCGGTATATGCGTTTACATACTCACCTGCGCCAGGGCCGTAAGGGAACATCAAGAACGCGAAATCATCCTCCATCGTATTCAGGTTTCCGTTGGGCTGCATGTTGTAAGCATCCTCAGGCAGGAATACGAATTTTGTTTCATCTCTGAAACCAGCTATAAAGTAATCCCACTCTTTGCCTTCAGGCTGAGGATAGATATAGTTTCCAATCATATCAGAAGCCCACTGCAATGCGTCAAGGGTCTTGGAATCCTCCAGCTTGCAGACATATTTGCCGTCTTCCATGCCGAAGAAGGAGCTGCCGTTAGAATATACTGCAGCGCTGACAAAGGAACCGGTGTTAGCAGCGAAAGGATAAATATCCTGCACGCCGTCATTATCCACGTCGCCGTTGGCATTGATCTGCTTCATAATTTCTTCCCAGGTCTCCCAGTTCCACTTGTTTTCCTTCTGCATGTCATAAAGATCGTCAGCCGTCATACCTGTGGTCTGCTCCAGCAGTCTCTTATTGACATACATACCCTGTCTGGGTTCGGGATAACCGGTCATGAAAGCATAAATAGCATCTCCCTTGGAGAACAGATTACACTGGCCGTTCAGCTGGAACTTTCTCTCGGAGAAATCCAGGCAGTCCAGGCTTCCCACATCATACATCAGGCCCTGCTTCATGGCAGCAATCATCTCTGCTCCGCTGTGGCCAACAAAGATGTAGTTGTTATCGTCTCCGCCGGTGGTAACATAGTCTACAAAGGACTGAGGGCAGTCGCCCCAGCCGCCCAGAGCTTCCTGGGACATAGTGAAGTTATAGGTGTCCTGGATCCACTCACGCCACTCGGTACGAGCCTCACCATACTCGTCGTCACTGGGCTCATCACCAAACCATGACCAGATCTTAATATCCATGCCGCCCAGGTCATAGGGATTTCCGTTCTCGTCAGTTAATACGGTATACTTGTCTACAGCCTCTTCGGGCTCTGAAGACTGATCTCCGCCGGTAGAATCAGCTTCTCCACCACCGTTGTCGGAAGGCTTTACATCGTCCGAAGGCTTGCTTTCCTGCTGGCTGTCGCCGCTGCTGCCGTTGCCGGAAGCAGGAGCATCCCCATTACCGCAGCCTGCCATGCTGACTGCCATAGCTGCCGCCAAAGAAGCTGCCATCAGTTTCTTAAAGATTTTTCTTTTCATTTTTTCCTCCTTTAAACATTGATCGTTATTTATATATATCCTTTTCATCCTCCCCGAGAGCATTTTTCCGGTATGCCCTCCTTCGGAACAAGGAGATATATCGAAAGTAATTACATCTTGATTCCGGAACTGCTTAAGCTCTCCACAAAGCCCTTCTGTGCAAAGAGATAGAGAATAATAAGCGGTATTATAATCATCAGCACGCCCGTGGACAGGATACAGTTGGAATATGCCACGGAAACCATGCCCTGACCTCCGGCGTTGCCAAGCTCTCTGTTAATGTACACGCCCAGGTTATCTACCACCCTGTACAGCTCTGTGCTGAGCAGCTTGGTTGAACCCAGGAACATATTAGAATAAAAGCTGTCCGTCCACTGCCACACAAACGCAAACAGGAAACAGGAAGTAATAATCGGCTTTGCATCCGGCAGCATGATCCGGAAGAAGGTCTTCAGCGTACCGCAGCCGTCCACATAAGCTGCCTCTTCCAGCTCCTTAGGTATGTTTCTGAAAAACTGCCTGATCATGTAAATATACAGTCCGTTCTTCAAGCCCATGCAGGTGGCACTTAACAGATAATAAGGGATAACCGAACCTCTAAGGTTTATGGCACTCCCAGTGGCCGCTTCCACAAGGCCGAATATATCGAAAAACCGGAAGTTCAGGTACAGGGATGTCGAAATGGTCTGAGGCGGAATCAGGATCACCAGAATCACACATGCAAACCAAAAGTTTTTAAAGGGAAACTTAAACCTGGCAAAACCATACCCCACCAGCGTACACATTGCAATCTGTAAAATTGCTATGGTCAGCGATATGGTAAATGAGTTGAACAAGCTCTTACCATAACTCATGATCTTTGCCGCCAGCCAGTAATTTTCTGTCGTAAAATGCAGAGGAATGGATATGACCACCGGATCATACAAATCGGCCTCCGACATGAAACTGACGGAAATCTTATTCAGTATGGGCTGCAGGATCAGGAAGCACATGCCGAAGAGCAGAATAAACCTGCAGATGCTGACGCCGTAGCCCATCATCGTTCTTCTCATGAGATAACCGCCTGATTTCCGGTTTCTCTCCCAGAAATTAGTGTATTTCTTTGCCTTAACCTTACTCATAGTAGTAAACCCTCCTTGAGATAATCAGCGAAGTGACTCCCACGATGGCGATCACAATCAAAAAGTACACCCATGACATGGCTGAGGCAAAGCCGTAATTCATATTCTTCATCATGGTATTCTGAATCTTCTCTATAACCGCATTGTCCGAACGCATACAGAAATCCACGATCGTATAAATCCAGTTCACCAGAAACAGGGAACTTACCATGGGAAACGTAATCTTCCAGAGGCTCTCCCACTTGGTGCAGCCCTCAATATCCGCAGCCTCGTACATACTGGATGAAATGGTCTGCAGTCCGGAGAGGAAGATAATGATCTGAATACCGGAGGAAATGGCCACATCATAAATGTTGTCGATTACCTCAAATACCTTCTCATAAGCTCTGACGCCCACACCTGCGGTCCTTAAGATTTCCTTTAACGCATCGGTAATATTAACTCCCTGCGCGGCAGTCTCCACAGAGGTCTGCAGGTTTGCCATCAGAGAATTATCCGTTTCCAGGCCAAGCATCACGCCGGAGGAAAGGATCACCGGCAGAAAGAATACTGCCCTTACCAGCGCCCTGCCCTTAAACTTCTGGTTGAGAATCAACGCCACAAAGAAACTGAACACCATGATCGCCAGAGAATTGACGGCCATCCTAGATATTTCCTCCGTCAGGAGCCTGTTAAAATCCGGATCTACCCGAAACGCATTATTATAGTTAAAAATTCCCCTGAAGTGAGAAACAAAGTTTCCCGCGCCAAGCTCCACTTCGCTGAAGCTCATATAGAGCGAATGGACCAGAGGCCTTACCATAAACAACAGAAAGCCTATGATAAAAGGCGCGACGAACAGATAACCGGATACTGCCTTCCGTTTTTGAAGACCCGCCAACTTATTCTTCTGTTTCTTCATACCACACTGCCCTTCCTTCTTTTATTTCCTTCAATCAACGGACTACCTTATAATCCCTTGCCGGCACCGTCACACCCGCAGGTGTTTTCGCATCCTTATATCCGTAGTTTACATAAACGCTCGTGCCGTCCTGATATGTAGTACAGGACAGGCCGGAGCCTAAAATCTCATGTCCTGTCATTTCCTGATTGTAGACATGCCCCAGCTCCCTGTTATATCTTTCGTAAATCTCCATCATTCTGTCGTGCCATGCGTTATAATCAGCGCCGAAATATTCGGTATACAGTGTCTTCTGAAGGGCAAAAGCGCTTTCCTGCATCAGGGTAAAGTACAATCCCGCTCCATACTCTGCGGAACGCAGCAGTTCTTCCTCCAAATCACCCGCCAGATTCAATGCCCCACCGGTATAGTTTACATAGCCGTGAATCGCCATCTGGTAAAAGGGTACATACTCGTCAAGAATGGAATATTCGCTGCCCTGCAGATCCATGTTGGTAATCATATCGCTGTAAACAGCCGCGTATTCGTTCCCCATATTAATCATGACATTCTGACCGGAATCTGCAACCTGCTTCAGCCGCTCTTCCTGCTGCTCTTTTACGGCCTGACGGCTGCTCAGTTTTTTCTTATAAAAGTCCGAGGACAAATCCATACCCAGCTCTCTGAAGGATACTCCCGCACCGTACTTTTGAGCTGTGTTTACAAGGTTATCCGTCATCTCCATGGCAAGATCCGTATGCAGCAGATAATAACTGTCCGCCCATTCCGCAGACGCATAGGTTATGGGACTGTAGGTATAGATCTCCGCCCGTTCCTTGGAGATAAACCTTGCTGCATCCCGATATGAGAAAAAGCCATCAAGGATACCGCTGTCATATTCATACTGGGTAACTCCGTCCAGGTAAATGTCCACACCCAGCGCTTTTGCGGAATCTATCATGGACTGCAGATCCTTCTTACTGCCCAGCTCGGAAATAGTCTTGGCCTTCCTCAATATCTTCTGGTTGACACCGCCGTTACACCAGCCTGAAAGCTTCACCGATAAATTTCCCATGCCCTCGGCGTTAAGCGTCTGAATCATATTCTCCGCTTCTTTATAAGTAGTAAGCTTCAGCGGCATGGTTACCGGCACACCCAGAATCTGCTTTACCTTATCCACGGCGCCTATCAGCTCCACTACCACCGGCGTCTGGCCGTCATCGTTCATTGTTAAATAACCGTCGTATTTTCCCTGCAAATAATCCCGGTACGCCACAGCCATATCCGTATAGTCGGGGCTGTTGATAAAGCGGTACCGCTGCGTCAGCGTCTCGTCCGGCAGATCCTTTTGATAAACGAAAACGGACGAGCTGGAAAGGGTTTCGCTCATGTTGTACTGCTGTCTGGAACAAATACTGTAAACAGCATTTGCATAGTTAAAGCTGTTTAACCTTCCGCCGATGTCTGCCTGCACAGCTGCGTAAGGAGCACCCTCCTCCAGGATGCAGAGGAAAGAATCTTCTCCGCTGGAAATGCCAAAAGTATTGAAATACGTTCTGGTACTGTGAACTACGGCATCTCGCTGCAGGCACATATCCCAGCCGTACATATTGGCATAATAGTTATTCTGAAGGGTCTTGCCGTTATTAAAGTTAATAAGGGCTCCGCCGCCTTCGGGAACCAATATGTAGCCTTCGTCCTTTGCTCCGCCTGCTCCGAAATACGGCAGCGGCGTAAGCGTATATATCGGATAATCCGACTTAAACTCAAGGCTTTCCAAAGGAATCTCCACCACCAGCTCGTCACCGTCCAGACGATAGATCACGTCCACGTTAAACACCGGTTTATCGGTAGCCGCCTCTTTGGCATTCAATTCCTTATCCGCCTCGTAGTGCTCCATGGTATATCCAAGGCTCTCAAAGACACCTTCCATCTTGGTCTTTAGAGCGGCGGTAGCGCCATCTCTCAACACATAAATCGGCTCCGTCTCCAAAATGGGGTAAGATTCAAGAAGTTCTTCCCGGTTGTCTTTTTTACCCAGGTTGTTAATGTCATATTTTTTGTAATATCTCTTGATCAGCGTTCTGTCGCCATTTTCCATGGCATCAAACCAGCTGTCCATATCCGAGGCCTTGCCTACCGGCGGTATAATGTACTCTCTCTCCAGGTTACCCAGAGAATATTTGACTCGAATAAAGTCCTCTCCGCTCTCAAGCTCATAAAGACCGTTGACAACACTCTGATCATAACTGTTAAACTTGACCTCCATGCCGCCTGCCATACAGTAAGACATAAGAAGCGTGGACCTTAAGTTTGACTTTTCCAGAGGAAGGGCCTTCGTATCATTATCCACGCCTTCGGGATTGGAATACCAGACTTTTCCCGTTTCCTTCACTTCCAAAGAAAACTGTGTAGTATTCGGATCCATGACCAGTTTCAGGCTGTCGTTCTCCAAAACGATCTCCTGAGCTTCTCCGTCATATCCGCGGGGATGGACGATTTCCTCCGGTTTCTCAGGCCCCTTGTAGTTCAGAGCAAAGATAATACCGGCCACGATAACGGCACTGAGGATCACAGGAAATATCAAACTCTTCAACCGTTCGTATATCGCCTTCCTGTCGGTCTGTTTTACTGATTTTTCTTTCTTCATGATTACTCCATCCTTTTCGTTTATACCGGACACTTTATTCTCACGCTATAACCTGAACAGCAGCTCTCTTCCCAAAGACATAAAATAAGCAACTCCCTGCAGGATCATACTGAAGAACAGCATCAGAATAAAAATTATTACAAGCATTGCAAACAGGGTCGCAACCATAAATAAAATATTTTTCCCTGCGGAATACTCATGAATCTGTCCCATGGCCGCGATAAAGAGCAGACCACACCAGACGACGGACAACCCGCTGATCACCATATAAAACTCCGCCTCGTCCACAGTTACAAAGTTGCTGAAGATCATCAGCGGAAACTGCAGGAGGGGATAAGGAGTCAGGCAGTAGCAACTGGCCATATATACCTGCCCAAGCCTGCCCTTTCCGTCGAAAAGAGTAGTCAGCGCCCAGTTACCCAACACAAACATCATAAGCGGAAGTAAAATACTGGCAAGATAGAGGAAAAGGTTCAACTCTTCCCAGTAAACATTCAGAAATATAAAACTGGTATATCGCAGTTTCATTACCCTGACCAGCAGAGTCAGAGCCAAAATCGTATTTGCCGCCGCATAGGTTCCTCTCTTCTCATGGGTCAGATCCCAGAAACCATCAAGGGGATGACTAATACAGTACAATGCAAATTTCAATGATCCTATATATTTTTGAAACTTGCTCTTTCTAATCGAAGTTTCCATATCCTGCCTCCCTTTTTCTAGCGTCTGAATATATCAGCGATGTCGATCTCATGCTTGATGGCCTTTACCTTGCCGATGGACATGGGAATCAGAAACAGTGCCAGAATCACCGCGATGATAATCCCGATATGATCCTCCACCCACTCCTTACGGTACTGCCTGTATGCCTTGGAGTAATTATCTGCATCGTACTTAAGTACAAAATAATCCATTGCTTCTTCATATCTCTCCTGGCTGAGCAGCGCACGGCCGATACCAATATAAGCCAGATCATAATTCCCATTTAATTCCATGGCCTGACGCCAAGAAACCTCGGAGGCATCATACTCGCCAACGTCAAACTGTTCCATGGCCTGATAAACCAAGCTTCCGAATTCCGTAGGAGTAAACAGTGTCAGGCTGCAGTCCAAGGAATCCACCACAATCAAATCATGACCCATATGATCCAAGGCGGCAGGCTTTTTAAAATACCCATCCATGTTGCCGTTTCCGCCGCAGGCAAACAGCATTCTGCCCTGCTGGTCATATCCGAACAGACGCCCTCTTTTTTCATCCATACAGATATATACGTCATTATCAAACGCCGTCACATCCTTGAAGCTGGACGGTCCCTCATAACCGCCGCCGGAGCCCATATACAGGTCGCCGTATGTATACCATTCACCATTGCGGACCAGAATATCGTTACCCAAAAGATTAAGCCTGCGCACAGCGGAATCCGTATTTTCCTTAAGCTGATCTTCCTGCTGATCTCCCTCCACCACGAAGATGAAGCCTTCATAATCCATATAAAGATTATCATACTCCGTGGGTACAAAGGATTCCATCCTGTCCCTCTGCTCCTGGGTGGCAAGCTTCTTCCAGATATAATCCGTCCAGTCAAACCTTACCTTTGTCGCCCCCACAAAGCCGGAAAACTCACCGTTATTCTCATACTTAATCAGACCCTTGTTGATGCCGATCGCCACGCAGTAAACGCGGCCTGCCGTATCAATAGCAATCTTGCTGGGCTGGAAGCCCGCCTCCGGATCCAGCGTAGAATCAATGGGCTTATCAAACTGCATTAAATAATTTAAGTCCTTATCCAGCTTTAAAATACGGGAATTTCCCTTGTCCGCGATATAAAAATCTCCTTCTTCGGAAATTGCCACATCCGTAGGGGAGGAAAAAGTTGTGATTTCCACGTCTCCCTTGAATTCCTCAATAATCCGCCTGACCTCTATTTCGTTTCTGGAAACCTTTTCCAGCTCTATAATACGGTTATTTCCCGTATCGCAGAGGTACATCAGACTGCCTGATACAAATAGCCCCTGGGGAGCTGACAAATTTACGTCCAGCCCAAGATCCGTTGATGTATACACGGAAGATACCGTGTAAAAATCCGGCGATCCCTGCACGTCCCCCCACCAATCATAATTGTATGTATAATTTCTGTCCGCCGCACAGACTGCCATGGAAGAGGTTCCCAAAATCACAGCGCCCAGCACCAACGCACCGATTCTTTTTATCATCCTTTTCATATGCCACCTCATTCCCATTTAATCTTTCAGGCCGGAGCTGGCCATCGTCTCCAGAATCTGGCTCTCAGAGAAAATAAATATTGCAATGGGCACCGCCATGAGGACAACCATCACGGCTGCTCCCTGCCCCGTTCTGGCGATACCGCCGCCCTGAATCTGCTGCATTGCAAAAACAAGAGTTTTCTTTTCCTCGGAGTAGATAAATGTAGATGCTTTGTTATTCCAGAGGCCCTGCACGGAAAAAATAATCAGCGTCATCCAGGCAGGTTTTACATTCGGCATCACAATCCCCCGGAATACTCTCCATTCACTGGCTCCGTCAATCTTTGCCGCCTCGATCAAAGACATTGGCAGGCCTTCCATAAACTGCTTCATCAGGAACAGTCCCATAGGAGAAGCAAAGGCAGGAATGATAATGGCCCAATAAGTATCCACCCAGCCAAGCTTATTGATAATCAGGTAGTTAGGGATTGCCGTAACATATCCCGTAAACATCATGGCAATGGTAACCAGCTTGAAAAACGCCTGACCTCCGGGAAACTCATATTTTGCCAATACGAAGGCCGCCATGGATGCAATGATCAGATGTCCTGCTGTACCTACCACCGTAATAAATACCGTGTTAAACAGGTACCTGGAGAAAGTGACCCAGGACTTACCCATAGTGATAAACAGGTCCGAAAAGTTATCCAGCGTAGGATTCTGAGCCAGGATCTTAGGCGGAAAACGGAACAGCTCATCCAGCGGCTTCAATGCGTTCGACACCGCAAATATAATAGGGAAGAACATGATAAAGGCCACCAGCCCAAGAAAAACATACAACGCCACATCTCCGAAAATGGAGCGGTTTGGCTTTCTCCTTTTGATTAATTTCTTGTGATACGCCTTTTCGATGACAACTTCTTTTTCTTTTTTCTTTCTGCTCATATCAGGTTCCTACTCTTCTCAACAGACTTTGAATTGCTTTGTTACAAAGATACATCATTAAGAACAAAATCGTTGCAATGGCACAGGCGTAACCCATCTCAAATCTGGTAAAACCGTAGTCGAACAGGTGGGTGACAATGGTTCTGGCCGCATAGTCCGTACTGGGGTATCCGCACAGTGCCATGGTAACGTCGCAGACGCCAAAGGCTTGCGTAATTGCCATGATCGCACCGAACATCAGCATAGGCTTCATGTTGGGAAGTGTTATGTACCACAGCTCCTGCCAGCGGTTCTTGATGCCGTCCATATATCCGGCCTCAAACTGGGATCTATCCACACCCTGAAGACCTGCCACAAAGGAAAGGAACCCGGTACCCAGACTCATCCACAAAATAACCAGCATACAGACAGGCAGCATGTACTTCGGATTGATGAGCCAAAGCACGGGAGCATCAATCACTCCCAGTTCCATCAGAAAGGAGTTTACGTATCCGTAAGCGTCTCCCCTGAAGAATACGGAGAAGATTACGAAACAGTTACCCGCTATGGACGGCGCATAGAATATGACCACCGCCACGCTTCGCACCCACCTGGGCAGCTCGTTGATCAGCCAGGCAAACAGGAAGGACATGATATAACCCAGTGGACCTGTAATAATGGCGATCATAAAAGTGTTTTTGATGGCTTGAAGGAAAATGTCATCCTCCAGCATCAGGCTGATATAATTCTGAAGTCCGATAAATCTGGGAGGCTCCAAAATATTATAATAAGTAAAGCTGAAGAAAATGGAGATCAGTACCGGCGCAATAAAGAACAAGGTAAACAGAATAGCGTATGGCGCCAGAAAAGCATAACACATTTTACTTCTCTTTGCTTTTTTCAGAGCCACCTGCATGTTGTGTCTGCGCAGGATAAAATACTTCTTAAAATATTCTTTCATCTCACACTCCCCTATTCTTCCACCGGCATACCGAACTCTGTCCGTTTCTTGTCAATCTCGTCGTTGATCTTGATGGAGTAATCAATAATGGTATTCCTGGTATCGGTCTTTTCATTCAGGACCTTGCGGATGGCGTTGGCAATGTGGCGCCCCGTATAATAACCGCCGGGAACTTCTCTGATGCCCACTGTCTGCTCCCACTGTTCGCTTAATACCTCAATGTCGTCGGCGCTCCATGACAACTGTACAAAGGCGTCCCTGTTCGCGGTGTTATATCTTGCGGAGGACCCCAGTAAAGCCTCAATTTCACGTCCAAAACGCACCTGGGTATCCGCATCCGCCCACCATTTCATGAACTCCCAGGACTTCTGCTTCATGCTCTCGTTGTCCGAAGCAATCATCATGGTAGCTGCTCCGGTAATGAAATCAGAGCGGTCTATATAGGTATTTCCGTTTTCATCTGTCCGCTCTGTTCCCGGAATCAGTGTAAAATCCCAAAGTCCCCTGATCTCAGGCGCAGATACCATCAGCGTGTTATAAACGGAATATGCCTGAATGCCTATAGGCATTTCGCCGGAACGGAAACGACTCACAAAGTCATAAATCTGAGGCAGTCCGTAATCGTTAAAGTATTTCACATAATCGTCAAATGCCCTCACACCCGCCTCGGTGTCCACCGTTGTTTTGGTCCCCGGCGTATTGTACAGATCACCGCCGTTTTGGAAAAGAAGTGCAAAATACATGGACAAATCAGGAGCATTGGAAGCAATCGCCGTAGTAGCCGCTGCTGCACCGCTGGATCCGGTAGCCGTAGGAAGACCTATGGAAAGATTGTTGCCCTGAATCGTCGGCAGCATTTCCTCTAAATCCTGCCAGGTCTGCGGAACCTCCAGTCCCAGCTCTTCCAGAACGTCCTTTCGGTAAAACATGACATTAAAGGTCTGAGTTTCCGGCAGGCCATAAATCCCGCCGTCCAGCTTATACTGCTCATAAGAGCTTGGCGCATAATGAGAAAGCACTTCTTCCCAGCCTTCAAACTGAGTAATATCCTCCGATGCCTTACGAAGCGCATAATTGACCGGTTGATCCGCCGCCACGGAAAGCACCACGTTCGGCCCTCTCCCGGCAATGACCGCATTCAGTAACGCATCCGCCGCCACGATCTCTACGTTGACCTTAATGCCCGTATTGGGGGTAAAGGATTCGTCTACCATGGATTTTAATATGGTACCCTGGTCTCTGCCCGTAAGGATCCAGACCTTGATTACCTCTTCCTCTTCGCCTGCTTCATATACATCACCTACGGCGTTGTAATCCACCACGAAGGATGCCGCGAAGGACTTGAGCTCATGCCATAGCTGCATAAAACCATTGGATTTCTTCTGTTTTACCTTGGCGTCCACACCACTGACCACCAGATAATCAATATCCAGCTTTGTCTCGCTCATGTTTAAAGTCGCCGTACCTACGGCTGTAATATTGTCCTTAAAGGTAACAAATTCCGCCGTGATCTTGTTCGGTTTATTACAAAAACGTTCCAGTTGCTGTGCAACCGTCTGTGCCGTCGCAATCTGGTCAGCCTTCTGTCCGCTGTATGCTACCATATCATCCACAATCTTAAAGAGACGCTTTGATTCCAGATCCATGGCTTCCATAATTTCAGGATAATTCTTTTCAATTTGATAATCCCTGTACCGATCAGGAGTCGCTCCGGTATAGACAAGAACTTTTCTGTAGATCTGGTTTAAACGGAAAGTTGAATCCTCCAGATTTTCCAGTATGGGCCCCAGCCCTCCCAGCGCAGCTTCCATGCGGATAGTATGTTTTCCGGCAGTCAGGTAAAACTCAAAAGGCGTGCCCTCATCATCTGCCAGCTTCTTATAACTCCAGTCGTTGCTGTATTCAAAGGAAACAGCCTGCAGTTCGGAAAAAGGAATCTCCCCGTCTATGTATACGATTCTGTTGGAAACGCTGCCTCTTGCATAATTCTGACGGCCCTTAAAAGTAATATTATAATAACCGTCCTCCGGCACCTCAAATTCCCATTCGATCCACTGCCCTGCACTTCTCCATGCCTCGCCGCCGACATAGTTAAGAACCGTTTTCGTCACGCTGTTAGGCTGGGTCGTCGGAGAGGACCTGTCATATTTTGCATACAGGGAAGACTCGGAACGAAACGTGGAATCTTCTCCCTCAATCAGCTGCACATAATTTCTGGCCGCCTCAGAAGAATTAATCTCCGGTCGATTTTTTATGTACTCGTCATAAGAAGGCATCTGCTGAACTTCACTGATCACCAGTTTCTTCAAAACCATGGGCTCGTTCTCAGCTTCCAGACTGATTTCGTTGACGCCTTTCTCAAGATAGAAAAGATACGGCTCGGTGATATAGCCTCTGTCATCCCTGAAATAGGAATGCTGCCAGTCATAAACCTCCACCTGAGTAGGACGGATCTGATTGCCCTGATTATCCACCCTGACATCACCGCCGTTCGTCCAGATTCTGGTAAAGGAAACATTCCTCGCGTCCTCAAAAGGAACCTCGCCGTTTATGTAAATAACTCTTTCCGCAGCCACACCCCTGGACTGGGGAATCAGGTACTCCATATAGACATTATAATAACCCGTTTCCGGTACATCCACTTTCCAGCTCACATAGGAGCCGGTTCCGGTATAAAGAGCTTCCTGTGCACCTTCATATTCAGTAACCTTCTCCACCTGTCCGTCACCGGCAGCCGTATAATCAAAAAGATCTACGTCAACGCTTACCGTAGAATACGCCGCATCCTTATGGGCATTCAGGTATCCCGAATAGCTTCCTTCCCTTTCCATACCTTCAACATCGACGTTGAGATCCACGCCGGCATACTTGTCGTGAAAATCTTCCACGTCCCGCAGTGACATAAGAACAGCCGCCACTACTACCGCCGCTACAATTACCACTGCTGCTACTACTTTCTTACCAGAGTTTTTCATAATTTCAGACTCCTTTTTTATGTCTGCTTATTCCCCCGAAAAATCCGGGCAGCCGTTTCTGAAAAAATTGACATAATTAAGTATAACCCCCACCAGCAATTTTGTCAACTTTTTTTTGCTGAATTCTTGAATCGCAGTAGAAAAATAAAAAATGCACAAAAAAATCGACTTTTATCCGTCATCATGAACAAAAGCCGATCATTTTTACCCACCATCCCGGCAACATAAACACAAGCCAGAATGCCAACTCAAACAGTTGAAATACTCCGGCAATTCTGATAGAATAAACAAGATACGATGGAGGTAAATTATGAATCACATTTATTTTGCAGGATATTCCGCAATGCATCCCGCCGATTTTGTATTTGAAGTTCCGGAAGGCTATGAGTGTTATCTTTTGTTGATTACAAGCACCCCCGCGCGTTTCCGGGTGGAAGATCAGATCACGGCGTATCCCGCCCACCAGGCCATCCTCTACCCGCCTCATTGCAAAATCTGGTACGCTGCCGACGCAGAAACTTACGAAAACGACTTCATACGCTTTGCGTCAGACGAACCCTTTGTCCGCAATTTTTCTTTTACGGGCCGCCCGTTCCCGGTGTCGGATCCGGCGTACTGCCACAGCCTGATTCAGCTGCTCACCTGGGAAACTGCCCAATGGCTGGAAATCTTCCGTTCTTCCCGCTGTTCCGGCACGGATATGCTGCCCGGCTGCGGTAACCCGTCTGATTATATCTCCATGGACAACGAAAGCAGTCAGATTATCTCCCGGCTCCTGCAGATACTCTTTTCAAAGCTTCAGAACGATATTAAGCATCATGCGCCTTCTCCCCATGATCACGAGCTTCTGACACTCCGCAGGCAGATCATTAATGATCCGCAGCTGGATTGGAATGTAGCCAAGATGGCCGAAAGCCTGCACATGAGCACGGGCCACCTGCACCTGCTCTACAAACAGAAATTCGGACTGTCCTGCATGGACGACGTGATTGCCAGCCGGATTCGTAAAGCCAAGGACCTGCTTATTTATACAGATCACAGTATTGTAGAAATATGTGAGCAGTGCGGTTACCAGAATCTGGAGCATTTCTGCCGCCAATTCCGGAAGCATACGGGAATGGCTCCCAGCAGCTTTCGGAAGAACTCTACCGTGTAAATTTACTATATCCTATTTTAGTTTATAGTACAATGAATAATCCTACCATATATTTGACATATTCTCATTTGCCTGAAAATACCAAGAGCCGGACATTCTTTTTATTCAGAACGTCCGGCTCTCTTCGCTTAATTATCAGGAGCTTTTTTACTTTTCTTCAAAGGTTGCACATGCCGTTTCACGACAGTCGCAGGCCCCGCATCCCTTAATATCCACGTGTCCCGCAGTACACTTATAATTAGAATTGTAGACGCAGCGGGTTGCCTCACAGTCGATGCTTATCGTTTTTGTTGGATGACAGGTAGAATTCTTAAAGGAATCCATTCCCTCCCTTTTTTCGGAAAAGCTTTCACAGCAGGTGTCGTCGCAGCAGTCGGCGTGCTTTCCGCCCACCATAATATCCCCTTTGCTGCACAGATGCTGTTCATTGTAGGTACAGTTTTCCACAGAACATTTTAAATCCGCCATAATTTTCTCCTTTCGAGGCGAAACCTCAGAAAATCTTTTCGCCTTTGGTTCTACAAAAAGTATTCACCTTCTCCGAAGGAAATATACGGCTGTTTTGTTATTTGTTTGTTTCCGCAATCATTACTGCTGCTTATCTTCCTGCACCGTCTCTTTGCGGATTTTTTTTGTACGAATTTCCTCGCAGATCTGCTCCGTAAACTCTTTTAAGGATTTCTGTCCCTCGTCTCCCAGGAAACGGCTCCTCACGGACACCACCCCTTCTTCAGCTTCCTTCTGACCAACCACCAGCATGTAAGGAACCTTATCCAGCCTGGCTTCTCGGATCTTATAGCCGATCTTTTCCGATCGTTCATCCACGGTTACAAGTACACCGTTCTTTTTTAAATCCGCGGCTACCTTTGCCGCATAATCGGAAAACTTCTCGGAGATAGGAAGTATGCGGACCTGTTCGGGGCAAAGCCAGGTAGGAAACTTACCCTCATATTTCTCCGTCAGCCAGGCAAGCGTCCTCTCATAGCAGCCCATGGAAGTCCTGTGAATGATATAAGGACGCACCTTATCTCCGTTTTGATCAATAAAATACATGTCAAACTGTTCTGCCAGCAGTGCATCCCACTGAACGGTAATCATGGTGTCTTCTTTGCCGTAGACATTTCTGGCGTTGATGTCCACCTTGGGACCGTAAAAGGCTGCTTCGCCCACATCCTCTTTAAAGGGAATTTCCAGCTCCTGCAGGATCCTTCTGATATGATCCTGAGTCTCTTCCCATACCTCCGGCTCACCGATATATTTTTCCCTGTTCTCCGGATCCCATTTGGACAAATGATAGGTCACATCCTCGTTGACCCCCAGGGTTTCCAGGCAGTATTTCGCCAGGGCCAGGCAGCTTTTGAATTCCTCCACCATCTGATCCGGCCTTACAATCAGGTGCCCTTCAGAAATGGTAAACTGGCGCACTCTGGTCAGGCCGTGCATCTCTCCGGAGTCCTCGTTACGAAACAGCGTAGAGGTTTCGCTGTAGCGGCAGGGCAGGTCCCGATAAGACTTCTGGCTTGCTTTATATACATAGTACTGAAAAGGACAGGTCATGGGCCGCAGTGCATATACCTCCTTGTCCTTTTCCTCATCCCCAAAGACGAACATTCCCTCCTTATAATGATCCCAATGACCGGAAATCTTATACAGATCACTCTTTGCCATCAAGGGAGTCTTGGTGCGCATATATCCCCACTCGTTATCCTCCAGATCCTCGATCCATCTCTGCAGAGTCTGGATAATCTTTGCACCTTTGGGCATCAGCAGAGGCAGCCCCTGGCCGATCACATCCACTGTGGTAAATAACTCCATCTCACGGCCCAGCTTATTATGATCCCGGTTTTTCACATTTTCCCAGTATGCTAAATACTCTTCCAGCTCTTCCTTTTTGGAAAAAGCGGTTCCGTAAATACGCTGCAGCCTTGCCTTGCTTGAATCCCCGCGCCAGTAGGACATGGAGGACGAGGTCAGCTTAAACGCCTTGACCCCTTTGGTATTCATAAGATGAGGGCCTGCACAAAGATCCACGAAGTCCCCCTGACGATAAAAAGAAATCTCTTCATTCACCGGCAAATCACGGATCAGTTCCACCTTATAGGGTTCTCCTTTTTCCTCCATCAGCCGGATGGCTTCCTCCCTGGACAGAGTGAACTTTTCCAGCCTCGCCCCCTGCTTGATAATCCTTTTCATCTCCGCCTCCAAGGCGTCCAGATCTTCTCTGGAAAAAGGCGCATGGTCAAAATCATAATAAAAACCCGTGTCGATGCTGGGGCCGATGGTCAGCTTTGCATCAGGAAACAGGTTCTTCACCGCTTCCGCCAGCACATGAGACGCGGTATGCCTCAAGGCCGCCAGTCCTTCTTCATCGGCGGCAGTGCAGATTTGCAGCTCACAGTCATGATCCGCCAACGTTCTTAAGTCCACAGCCTCCCCGTCCATTAAAGCACAGCAGGCCGCTCTTGCAAGCCCCTCGCTGATGTCCAGGGCAATATCATAAACAGTTTTTGCTTCCGCGTACTCCTTCACGGAACCGTCCTTCAATGTAATTTTCATTAATGAATACCCCTTTCCGCCGCCAAACGGCAGTTATCCTCTTTCGGGAAACTTAAAACATTATGCTTCTTCCTGTTCTTCCTCTTCTCCGGCTTCACCGTTTCCGCTGCCGCCATAGTTGCCGCTGTTGTTGCCGTTATTACTGCCGATTGTCACACCATGGGTCCATGGAGCTTTCCTAAGCCCGTACACAATACCTGCAAACAGGCATGCGATGCACGCCAGCCACAATGTTACCTTCGGCAGGGTTATATCACCCTCAAACCATTTTTCCTGCATTGTTTCCCATTTTTCCTTCATCCTTGCAATCATATTATAAACCTCCTTTCAAAATCACCCTTGCACATACACCAAAAGTCCCCTGCAATATTTCTATTGCAAGGGACGTATCTTTTCACGAATGCGGTTCCACCCTTGTTGCAAATCTTATATTTAATCATAGTACCTTTTTTTCGGAATGTAAAGTACTTTTTGCAATATAATCTTCCACCTCGTCCCGGCTTAAGTCAAGCGCCACCGCCAGCTCGCCGTACAGACTGTCCTCGGCCATCTGAAAATATCGGGCATCCACCGCGGTAACCTTCCGGCCGGCCTGCTGTCTTTCCTGCTTTCGCAGCCAGATGGTCCTGATAATTCTGGCCCACTCCTTACAGCTTCCGCTTTTTAAACACTCCTTATAAATCTGCTCTGAAAGTTTTTCGCTTGTTATAAGCAGCAAAGGAACATCCGAAATCTCATCTACCAGCCTCTGGGCCTCTTCCCGACCGATCACACGCCGCAGAGAATCCTTCGGTGAGTCCACCGGCACATACACCGTACTTCCTTTCTGATACTTTGGTTTTAAAATATAGTATTTTCGTTCTTTATCCACACCTGCAATGTCTAAAGTGGTAATTTTCTCCACCACACAGACTCCTTTGCTGCCGCATACTACATATTCGCCTACCTCAAACACAGGACGCCTCCTTTCCCGAAATTTACCTGTACTATTGTTATATCCTTATTTTAACAGATTAAACCCCAAAATGTCAGTCAATTTTATGTAAATCAAAAAAATTTGTGAAAACTGTGTATACAAAGCAGGCGGCACATTGTGCAACATGCCGCCTGGTCCTTAATTTACCTTCAATTCATCTAAAAATTGTTTTACGTCATATTATTTACACTGTAAAATCAAAACGGTTGCCCGTTGTACCGGTTCCGTCCTCACGGATGGCATTCCAATCCACCTGAGCAATCTTATCCCTCAGCTCCTTCACGGAATCAGCAAATACTGTAGTACGCTTTACACCGTCTTTTATAAAACTTCCGTCCGTAAGCCGATCCTGTGCTTTCTCCTTTTCTGCCTTTGCCGCCTCTTCTTTCTTTGTGGCACGCTGTTTTTCAATACGCTCACGCTGTTTCTCGCTGCTCTTCTCCAGCTCGGCAAAGTAAGAGATCTTGCCGTCATCTCCGATTGTCAGGCCCACACGCTTAACGTCCTCGCCCTTGTCACCCAGCTGGTTCTTCATATCATCCAGCTTTGCAACCGCGTCTTCCATGGTTTTAAGATTCTTCTTTTTGTAATCCTCATCCGCCGCCATCTTCTCCAGCTCTTCGGGTGTCAGCAGAACGCTGTAATCACCGTTTCCCCTGGCGAGGTAAGCCGCAGCCTCTTCCTCGGTCTCGTAGTTGGCAACCATAAAATCCGTGTTACTGTAAGTATTATGCAGCTCCTTTAACAGCTTCTTCGCGCCGCTGCTCAGCTCCACCTTGCTGCTGCTTTTTGCAGCCGTTGTGTTTTTCGCCTCTGCAGTTCTGGTACCGCCTGAAGCAGTTCTGCTCTTATCGTAGACGCTGCTCTGATATGTGCCGTAGCTTCCAATCTTCTCCATTTTTCTGCCCTCCATAGCATTTTCAGTGTTTTAGAAACGCCGGTAAATCCGTTTACTTTGAGACTTACACTCTCTGACATATATTTCGGAGAAATATTTGGAAACCTTAACCCCTTCAAAGCATATCCGCCGCATTATTTTTCACACTTCCCGTCATGCCGCCAACGGCGGCACAAACAATCCGTGAAACTCTATGAAGAATTGCCGAAAGGCAATTCTTCGAGGCGAAACTTAGATTTTCTTAGGTTGAGTTCTTTTCAACCTTAGAATATCTTTTCGCCTTTCGCACTTCTTCCTGAAAAGGTTTGCATTCCTTGATGGCATTGTGCAGATCCGCGTATAGTTCCTCATAATGAGCGCCGCTCTGCACGTCAGCTACTGCAGCATACAAAGACAGCGGGATCTGCGTCCCCTCATATTCAAAGGTTTTACCGTTCATGGCTTTGATACTCTCCGCCACCTGCTCTGCATAAGCCCTGTCACTGCTGGCAGTCAAAATACAAAACTCATCTCCGCCAATACGAAACACAACATCCTCTTCGCCGGACACCGCAGTCAGCCGGCGCATCTGCTCCAATATTGCCAAATCCCCTGCTTTTCTGGAGATGTCGTTGATCCGCGTCATATACTTAATGTCGCTGCATATAAACAGGCAGTCCTTCCTCTCCTGAAATAAATCGTACAATTCACTGATGTCCACATGTCTTCTCTGCATCATATACTCGTCTCCATTCTCCGGAGGTGCAATAAACCTCGGAAACAGCTCAGTATATTTCGCTCTGCACAATTTTGCTCTGCGAAATTCTGAGGGTTTACAGTTCCAGATCTGTTCAAATGCACGTGCAAAAGATTCATGTGTGCTGTAGCCGTATTTCAGGGCCACTTTCAGTATGGACGTATTTTTCCCCTCTGACAATTCCCTGGCCGCCAGCATCATTCTACGCCGCACGATATAGTCATGGACCGAAATATTATTCACACATCGAAACATTTTTTCCAGAGTGGATTTTGAGCAAAAACATGCCGCTGCTACTTCCTCCGTTTTAATGTCATCCTGCAGATGACCTTCAATATATTCCAGCGATGCCATCAACAGCTCAATATTCTGCATTCCACAACCATACCTTTCCGCACACACTTAATATTCGGTACCGTATCGTCATTATAGCAGAGATCGTCTCGGAATACTTGACCTTTTGGGTAAACCTTCACAGCCTGCTCTTCCCCAGCTGCAACGATAGCCTGACGTAAAAATCCTTTTGATAATTCAGCCGCTCCGCCAGCAGCCGTCCCGCCGTTTTGGTAGCAGCTCCGTCCGCCAGCCGCGCCTCCACCCATTTCAGCTTTTCCGCAAGCCAGGCTTCCTTTTCCTCCAGGCTCTTCTCATTGAATTTGTCATACTGCATACTTTCATAAATGCGGTATACGTCATAGCGGTCCACATCGTCCGCCTCGCCCACGCTGCGGGCAAAGGCTGTGGCCTCTCCTGAAAAATCCGCCTTTCCGTCCACATGTATGGCAATTCCATAGCAGATTTCCTGAATTCGCGCCTCTTCCATCCTAAGACTCTCCAAAAAGGGCCTTGCAATCTGCGCGGAACGCCTGCCGTGATTCCACCATTCCTCCCGGCCTCCCCATTCCTCGCTATAGGAAATATCATGGAGCAGCCCCGCGATCACCAGCCCCTCCACGTCCAAGCCTTCGCCCTCGGCAATCAGCCTGGCTGCGTTGGCAACCCGCAGGGAATGCTCCAGCCGATAATTCTTATCCAGCGGATTCTCCTTCATCCAACGGCTTTTCTCAAAGCTCTCCCGCAGAAAAGCCTCCGTCCTCTCAATTCCTGTCGTTCCTGCTCCCATCCTTGTTCCTCCCTCATTCGCCCGGTATTCCGGCAGCCAAAGTCCGCTTCCGCCTTTTCGCAGAGTCAGCTTCCGGCTTTTGGGTCAGCCGCTTTTATCTTATCCTTGGAATCTTCCCGCACCGCATCCCGCAATTTCTTCAGATACTCCGAAAATTCGCACTCTTTCGTCCCGTAAGTCATCTGCAGCTCATATTCCAGCGGAATCCAGGTGGAAATATCCGCCTCGTTATGCTGGATCAGGGCCTCCAGCTTGTCCAGCGCCTTATAGAGCTTGGCCTCCTTCGTCTGCAGCTCTCCCATTTCCGCAAACAACTGCTCTACCTCACCTCTGCAGGGCTCAGGCAGCTCCGCCAGCAGTCTTTTCACCGCAATATCCTCTGTCTTCTCGTCCTGATCCGTCTTTTCAAAGCAAGGAATGTCCCCGGTAACAGCCTCCCCCATGTCATGAAACAGGCACATGCAAATGACCTTATCCATATTAACATCCGGAAAATCATCCCCGATCAAATATGCCATCAGAGCCAGCCGCCAGCTATGCTCCGCCACGCTCTCCTTACGCCCGGAGGAAGTATAGGAGTGTCTCGTATTACATTTCAGCTTCTCCGCAATATTTAAGAAATGAAGATATGTCCTTATATCCATAACCGTCTCCGTTTCATTAAAACACCTCCAAAACAGCCGGGAATCATTACCTTGTCTGTTTTGGAGGTATCCCTCGTCCGCTCCGATTGAGCGGCCGCCTTTAAGTTATCACAACAACCCCGTCCGGGCTCCGCCTGACTATACCAGTCAAAGTGCCGTTATCAGCCTCTGCCATTGGCTGGGCTGCATTTGCTCTGCCTGCATTTTTCCAGCCTCTGTCCGCCTTCCGGGAAGGTACACTCACGGCCGGCAGTTCATTTACCGCATTTCTCACCTTTGCTTCTCGCGCTTTCAACTCAGACTTCTTTTTCTCCGCGTCAAAGCCGCGAATCTCGTCCTGACGGATTTCCCCCTTCAGGATCACAATACCCCCTTCCATCCGGGCAATGACGGCATCCCTGCGGTTCATCTGCTCTTTGGAAAAGCTTCCGGCCACGATGGACTGCATTGTATCCTGAGGAATATCAAAATCACTCAGATTTTCATCCCTGTCCTGCCCTGCTTTGCGCGGCGCAGCTCCGGATTCATTCACCTTTTCCTCCGCACCCTTTACGTCCGTGCCTTTCTCCGCGTCCTGCTTTTCCCTGATCTGGCTGCCTGGCGCAGTCTTTTCGACTGTTTCCTTTTCCGCTGCCGCCTTTCCGACATTCTCCGCTTCGGCATAGCTCTTTTTCAGATCCGCGTCCGCGGCAGAAAGCTCTTCCAGACGCGCCTCTTTCTTCTGTTCCCTGCTGATCTCCGCCTGGCGCTGCCTTAAGCGCGTGTTCAGACTGCTTAATTCTTGCTGAAGCTCCTGCTTTGCTTTGGAGCGCTCTTCGGCAGACATTTCCTGCTTTGAGGAAAGCCCCTGTTTCTGCCTCTGCACTTCGGAAATCTCATCCTGGATATTCTTGCTGACAACATCTGGCTCACCGGCCCCTGTACTCTGCTTGGCCGCTGCGTTCTGTTCAGCCGCCTTGCTCTGCTTGGCCGCCTTGCTCTGCCTGACTGCCGCACTCTCCGGCATCCTCATACTGCCAATTCCCATATCATCACCTCCCGTCCTGCTGAATTCTATTTACGGTAATATAAATCACCTTTGCATTTCTATGATCTAAGTTCTATTATACGCTTAAGCAGATAAAAGAGCAATCCCCTGCAGAATTTACGCCTTAAAATTTTGGTCTTTTCTTCCAGTTGCCGGGATGCCTTTATCACTTCCTGTAACATGGTGCGGCAGACATTTTCGTCCACGCCTGCCCCTCGGCCTTGACATTTTTTTGAAATCCGTTTATCATTAAAGGCCTGCGTCGTTTCCTGCGTGCTGACGATTTATTATAATTATACTTTATTTTCACAAAGAATCAGAGAGATTTGTGCGAAATATTTTTATTTCAAAACTATATGCTGCTATGAAACTGTACAACCGAAACTATACAAATAATTCCTTCTGCAGGGCGTATATTTTTGCATACTCGCCATTTTGATTAATCAGCGAAGTATGGGTACCTTCTTCTGTTATCTTCCCCTTGTTAATATAGTAAATATAATCGGCTATGGATGCCGCCGGCAGTCTGTGTGTAATAATGATACCGATTTTGTCCTTACAAATTTCCTTAAACTGCCGATACATATTGTACTCGGCTATAGGGTCTAAGGATGCCGTCGGCTCGTCGAGAATCACAATCCTGCTTTCCTTATAATATCCTCTTGCAAGCGCAAGCTTCTGCCACTCGCCTCCTGATAAATCGGCTCCGCCATACTTCTTACCTAAAAACGCCTTTTCTTTGGCATCAAATTTCAATATGATTTTATCCGCCCCTGTCAGCTGCACTGCTTTTTGCAGGTTTTCAGGATTGATTTCGTCCGCTAAAGCGATATTTTCTTCGACAGTAAGCGCATATTTGTTATAGTCTTCAAAGGCCGCCGAACTTAATGCAAATACTTCCGCTCTTACTCCCCCGCTGATGTCCTTGTGATCATAGCAGACTTTTCCCTGGGTGGGCTCATACAAACCAAGGATTACCTTGGCAAGCGTAGATTTGCCCGCGCCGTTTTCACCGACGAAGGCTGCAATCTGTCCGTTATGAATCTGCAGATTAATATCGCTCAAAATGTCTCTGTCACCAAGCGGATACCTGAAGCTGACATGATCCACAGATAACTCCTGATCGGCGGATATACCAGAAAGATGATAGTTTCCCTCTTCCATGTCCAAAAGCTTAAATCCGGATTCTATTTCCAGCTTTTCAGCCGGAATATTCTTTATTTCATCCAATATTCTGTTAAATACATGGTTTACCACTCCCACCAGGGAAATCATGGAAGCATATTCGGCAACGGTTATCCTTCCTGTATACATTAAGAATATGCCCATTGCAAGCACTACGCCATATGCCAGCGCACTGGCTGCGGATGTGATCAGCTGTAACAGCATCACCTTTTTTTCCGATTTTAGCTCCTTCTCTATTAAAGAGTTCAGGATCTCGGTCCTTTTTTTCAAAAAGTAATCTGCACAGTTGAGCACTCTGGTATCCTTGGCATACTGCAGGTCCGTGACATACTCTTCATAACCGTTCTTCTTCCTTCTTAACGGCGTCAAATCAAGCTTGGTCTGAGTATTAAGCTTCGTTACCCTGCCATATCCCAGTACGGGTAAAATCAGGATCGGATATACGAGCAATAATTCTGCCGCATAGGAAGACAGCAGGATCATGGAACTGATCAGGCTGATCAGATCGCTGATAAAGTAGGTAACATTAAGCGAAAAATACATGAAAATACCGTTTACCATTGTCTGTGAAGAGTTCACGATATAATCGTTTGTTTTGGCGTCTTCAAACTGCTGATACGGTATCTTATCCATTTTATTATGTATTTGCGTCTGTGCCACTCTTTTGATACTGTTTCTCAATAAAGTATCTATTAATTCAAAAGCTACCGGCAGAGCTACCGACACCCCGTAGCTTGCACAATAGATAAATACATACAATAGCACCTTACCGGTATCCGCTTCACTGCCATCCATGTATCGCTGGATATAATCAATCAGAATCTTCCATAAATAGGCCGCCAGCACAGGCAGGATACCGTACATACTGTGAATTACAATATTCACCGCAAAGGGAATAAACGATTTTTTAAGGGTAAAAATAATATTTCTAATCAATACTTTCATCGTACCACTCCTTTTGAATATGATACATTTCGCAATAATCCTGCCGATTATTGATCAGTTCCGCATGTGTACCCGATTCACTGATCCTTCCTGCTTTCAGAACCAGAATCCTGTCACAGTACTTTGCCGCTCCCAGTCTGTGAGTAATCAGCAGTCCGCTTTTGCCTGCCATCTGTTCGATGAGGTTTCTGTAAATAACAACTTCTGCCATAGGATCCTGAGCTGCCGTCGGTTCATCCATGATCAACAGACTGTATTCCTTGGCGATTGCACGAATCAGCGCTATTTTCTGCCATTGACCGTTTGATAAGTCTTTACCGTCTTCATATTTTTTACCCAGAGTATCGTCGATACTGCTAATGGTGTTGAAAATACTTGTTCCGTCTACCTTATCCAATAAAGCCCGCAGCTCTTTTTCGTCATATTTTTGATGACTGCCAATTTCCAGATTGTCGCTTAAGCTGATCTCAAATCTGGCATAATCCTGAAATACTGCCGAAAATATTTTGTATCTGCTGTCCGGCGGAATCTCTGCCGTATCATAGCCGCCAATTTTGATATAACCCTTCTCCGGCTTATAAAAACCAAGGATTAATTTTATCAATGTCGTTTTTCCGGAACCATTTTCACCCACAAGGAGCACTTTCTTTCCGGGGGCAATCCGAAAAGTTACTCCTTTTAGGATGTAATCCTTTTCCGGGTCATATCTGAACCAGACATCATTTACTTCTAAAACAGGATTGCGTTTTATTTCTTCACAGACCGCGTCCCAATTAACATGATCCTGATCATATTGCTGCTCGCCTGCATTGATAACGCTTTGATATATTTCATATACCGTTTTACTGTAGGTACAGTTTGAAATGGCGGCCGCCATATCCCATCCTATATTTTTCGTCAGCTGATAAAGTCCTTCTACCGTTCCCACCAGACAGCCAATCGTAATCAGCTTATTTTGTAAAGACGGTAACAGGATGCTGATCACTACCCCTATGCCCAAGCACTGAACAAAAACAAAAAAGGCTTTTTTTAAGCGAACGCTGCCTGTCATCTTCAGGATGCGGGAATTATATTCCTGAAAAGACGCTTTCCACTTTTTCTGCATAAAACTGTTCGTCTGAAAAATATGTGATTCTTTCGCGTACTCACGGCTTGTAATGATATTAGAATAATAACAGGCTTTTTCCCACAGTTCGCCTGACTGATCCCAGCCTTCCATTTCCTTCATGCTGTATTTGACAGATAAGATACAAACCGGCACTAAAGTAAATACAGCTATCAGCAATACAAGGAATCCGGCTTTCTGGATAATCCCAAGGATTAAAATCAGTGTCAACGATGTGCTGAGTATACTGAAAAATCCATCTATACTGCTCCGACACATATTTTCATAATGGTTTCTGATAATATTGATATTCTTAACGATTGTCGGATTTTCATAAGCAGTATACTGTAATCTGCCGCACCTGTCATAAAAATTTTCATTTAAATCCAGGCTGGCACTGTACTGAAATTTTAAGGAAGCATACTTTATGAATCCTTTTGTTACACCCATGGCAATCTGCTGCAAAACCAAACCTGTTATGACAGTGTACGGCAGATACTTATATTCCACATAATTAAGATCTATCAAATTCTGCACGAGGCGAATCTGTATATATGGAAGTACAGACATCAAGATATAGCACAGAAAAATAATATTAAAATACTTTTTGTTTGTTTTACTTACAAATTTCAATACATGGTACATTGGTTTACCTCTTACAAATAATTGATAGTTTCATTTTCACTTTCTGTCTCGTTTTCTTATTTAGATAATGTAGAAAAAAGGCCCTCCCGTTTCTTCCCTTAATTTTTCTTTAAAATGATTGTACGTGATCAAAATTATAATGTCAATCAGATTTAAATTCTCGACCAGAGGTTTCAAATCTTCTCACGCCCCATACTCCCCTGCTCCAGTCCTGCGTCCCGAATACGTTTGAAGATCTCAAGCATACGATCATCGGCCCTGTGCCAGACCCTGCCTCTCGGCCAGGGAAGACCGTCAATATACTCCGCCTGCCTTGTATCCAGCAGGGCAAGTACCTGTCTGTATTTCTCCGGATCTTTATACTGCAGACTGCCGAACTCGCATTCCAAATATTCCCCGTCTGTCTTCTGCCCGGTATCCGGTTCCGTCACGCGTCGGAAGCTGGGTCTGCCGTAGCTGTCATATTCCCTGATATAACCTGTCCTCGCTCTTCCCGGCACAGCGGTATCTGCCGTACAGTCGGACGCGGGATGCGGGTCCTCCAGGCAGATCACCCCAGTATCTATCAGATGCTTCCACACCGTTTCCCTGATCCTTGCAAGAGGTGTGGGGAAATCCAGCCGCTCTTCAATCTGTTTCACCGTAAACCCTAAGTCCGTCAAATGACGAATAGCCCCGCCGCTTGCCGCCTCAAAAGTAAAATCAGACAACGCCCGCCTGAAATTTCCTTCCACTGTCCCCTTTTCCATAATCTCTGCTCCTTTCCTGAGTTTTTACACTACCGGTACAAAACATAATCCTGCATTTCCCGAATAAATCCGCTCTTTTGCAGCGCCGCTTCAGCTTCGGCCGGATACTCCTTCACCACAATCCGCTTTCTGCCTGGAAAAATCCGCTTATCCTGAAAATCCTGAACAAACAGCTTCAACGCCTCTTCCGTCCTGACCGCACCAAGGCTCTGAAAGTCGAATATCTTCAACGTTTTACCCTGCCGCTCGAATACCCCAACGGCCTCTCCAGCTAAAAAGCACACTGCCGTTCCCGGTACATTAACAAATGCACGGCCCGGTTCATGAGCAAGCACCTTCCCATAAATTTGACCTGGGTCGGCCGCATTCAGCCAAAGCATTTCGCCGCCGGGCCGCCCAAGGGCAGCCGTCACACTTTCAAAATCTCCGCTGCGGATAAACTGAGCCCCCGAAAGACCTTTTACAAAATATCCACGCCTTACCTGCCCCGTATACTCCTGCACCCGTAGGATCGCAAGCGCCTCCTGCCAGGGAAGATGACAGGCCGCTGCCGTCTCCCGGCAGAGTATAAAGTACCTGTCAAAGCAGAGATCCATCTGCTCCTGCAGCGGGCAGGGACGCAGTGCACGCACCAGATCCCAGCGTCCGGCCTGCAGGGCTTTTACTCTGGCTCCCACCCGCTGTCTGACCGGAGCACTTTTTATTTTCTCCCGGTTCATCCACTGACGAACGGGCACAAAACTATCCGCTCTCACCACTCCCTTTTCCATCAGCAACAGCAAAGTATCCAGCGTATCCGCGGGGGCTTCTCCCGAAAGTACGCCGCTTAAGGCCTGGGCAAAGCTGGCTCCCCGCCTTGAGAGCGCCTCCGCCACCAGCCTTTCCTTTTCCGTTAAAAGCTCCCAGGGCACCTGGGGATCACAGTCCCAATCTATCTGTTCTCCGGGAAAAAACTTTAGCTTGCCGCCCTCGCTCATCTGCCAAAAATATTCTCCCTGAGCTAAAAATCCGTCCAAAAGTGCTTCTCTGTAATTTTTTACCCTGGCCGGCAGCAGAATCTCTTCCCATATGCCTGCAGGCAGCTCCATTCCAACAAAGGACGCCACAGCCATTTTCAAGCATTCCTCCGGAGGCGCCGAGCGCCTGATCCTTGAAAAGATAAGGGCAGCAAAGGCTTCAGGCGGGCAGGTAGCTATTTCCTGTCTGCGGTTTTTTAAGGTTTGCGTCCTCGCCCGCTTATATAATTCAGCGTGATAATACCGGGAATCAGCCGTTTCCGGCTCTGTCATTTCCTGCCTTACAGCCTCCTGCCTCCTGCACAGCTCTTCCAGTACCCTGTAGGCTGCTTCCTCTGCAAGTCCGTAACGGCAGGCTGTCTCCCTGACAGTGGCAGCTCCCCGATAGCGCAGCATCCTGCGAATAATGGGCGCAGCCCTTTCCACCCAGTCACTTCCGCCCGGATCCGCCTCCAGCAAAACTTCGTATTCCTCCTGCTGCTCGGCAGCGATCCACAGCCCCTGCTCCAGGTAAAGGGCTCTCCCTTCCTCTGCCAGCTCTTCCAGCCACTCCACCGGAATCTCCAGCTCTCCGGCTGCCAGGTCCCCTTCCGTCATCAGCAGGGAATGCAGCTGCCTTTTATCCTCCGGCAGTTTTTCCCTGACCAGGACCTGATTAAGCTCCGTCTCGCCGGGCTGCAAAAGAGTCTGTGTATTCGCCTCTTCCTTCTTCAGGGCTTCTTCCACCGCCCGGTGAATCGTCCTGGACGTGGGCGCATAGTCATACATCACTGCTGCTTCCTGGCTCCACTGCAGGGGCAGAGACATGGGAGAAGGCGTTTCCGTATAAATCTCCCGCACCAGAATTTCCCCCGAACGAATTTTGCGAAGCAGATCCCGCACTCCTTCCACATCCCAGAGCTGCTCCATACACTCCTGTCTGGTTTCCCTGATCAGCGGATGATCCGGCTCACTCACCACACGGCTCAGCATCTCCGAGCTTCTGAGCCGCTGCATCCACAGAGGATGCCTTCCGTTCCCTTTCACGCCCATCATCAGCGCTCTCCCACAGTTATACCGGAATGCCATATTAAAAACAGGGGTTGCAGGAAGCATGGCGGACAATAGGGGCATGGCGGACTCCGGGTCCAGCCGTTCCAGCAGTCTCTCCGGCAGCGGCTTATCTCCGTATGAATAAATTAAAAAACCGTCCTCTTCATCCACGCTGTCCGCCTCCTGATCCATTTCCTCCCCTGCAGCCCTTGCTGCCAGCAGCGCCAGAGGGCCGTTAATGCGCCGGCCAAAGATGGAATGGATCATCAACTGGCTGTTTCCCGATTGATCCTGAAAATGCTCTGCAATAATGGTTTTATGATCCGGCAGCCCACCCGTTGCCTCTATCTGTCTGCACAGATACCCGGCCCCCAGCCGTGACGCTGCCTCGTCCAGCCCAAGCTCTCCCAGAGCTTCTTCCAGCCGCCCATGCTCCGAAGCCTCCTGCAGCTCATGAAGAATCTGTCCGAAAAGAATTCCCGTCTCCAGGCTCCTGCCCTTCAACTCCCCCTTCCAAAAAGGAATTCTGGCTCCTTCCGCTGAAGTCTGGGTCACCGTCACCGTATCCCTGCCGATCTTCGTCACTTTCCAGCCAAAGGCCCCCAAAAGGAAACGGTCCCCCAGGCGGGTTTCATAGACGAACTCTTCATCCGCCTCCCCCACCTTGACGCCCTCTTCCGTCCGCACGGCATAAAGCCCCTTATCGGGAATGGTGCCGCCGCCCGAAACAGCCAGCATCCGACTGTAGCCGTCCCCCTCCACTCTCTCGTGAATCCTGTCATACAAAACTCTGGGCCTCACCGGAATGTCCCGGCTGTGTTCATAATCCCCTGCCAGCATACAAAGCAGGGACTTTACGTCCTCCTTGGTCACATGGCGGAAGGGCCATGCCCTGGGCAGTATTTCCATGACCTCGTCCAAATCATACCCCTTAAATGCCGCCATGGATACCAGGTGTTGGGCCAGTACATCCAGACAGCCCTCCGGGGGATTAATTTTCTCTACGCAGCCCTCCCTGGCAAGTCTGGCCGTCATGCCGCACTGCACGCATTCCGCCGCTGTTCTGGGAAAAAGGTACATGACACTGGTGCGGGACGGATTGTGCCCCGCGCGGCCCAGCCGCTGCATGGTGCCGGAGATACTGCGGGGACATCCCACCTGCAGCACCTGATCAATTTCACCCACGTCAATCCCCAGTTCCATGGAGGATGTGGCACATAGCAGCCGCAGCTTTCCCTCCCGCAGGGACTGCTCCACTTCAAAACGCTGCTCTTTAGAGAGGCTTCCGTGATGAACCCTTGCAAATCCCTCTCCCCCCAGCTGATTGACATAATAGGCCAGCTTTTCCGCATACCTTCTGCCCTCCACAAAAGCGATCACGCTCCTGTTTCCCTGACAGTACCGATAAACCAGCCCGGAAAGCTCCTGCCACACAGGATCACGCTTGAGTTTACCTGCGTCCACATAAGGGCTTAAGGTAAGCAGACGCATCTTTTTTTCCATAGCCGGAGCCGCCACCGTCACCGCCTCCGGCGCCAGATACTGCGCTGCCTGAGACAGCGGGGCCAAGGTGGCGGACAGTCCCACCCGCTGCAGGGGCCTGCCGCAGAGCTGATCCAGCCGGGCCAGGGACAGCATCAAATGTGCCCCCCGCTTGGTGTCAATCAGCGCGTGCAGCTCATCCACAATCACCGCCTGGGCAGTGGCAAGAACATTCTGCCCGTTTTTCCCGGTAAGCATCAGATAAAGAGATTCCGGCGTAATAATCAGGATATGGGGGGGCTTTCTGATCATCTGCTGCCTCTCCCTGCTTGTGGTATCCCCGGTGCGGACCGCCACCGTCAGCAATTCCTCGCCGCCAATGCCGACCAGAGGTTTCCGCAGATTTTCCCGGATGTCAGAAGCCAAAGATTTCAAGGGCGAGACATATATCAACTGCAGTTCCTCCTTCAGTTCTCCTGCCTCTGCCTTACTCTTAAGTCTGTTCAGGAAAACCAAAAAGGCAGAAAGCGTCTTGCCCGTTCCCGTGGGAGCAGACACCAGCACATGTCCTCCCGCCGCAATGGCCGGCCATGCCGCCTCCTGTACAGGCGTCGGCTCCCCAAGCGTCTCCCTGAACCAATCTGCGGTTTTTGCGTCAAACAGTTTCAGACAATCCATGCCTTAAGTCCTCCTTGTGCTTATCCGATCGCTGCTATTATCTTACCTCATTTCTGCCCGGCCGTCCATACTTTCACCCTTCCCGGCATGCGGGGTAGTCACAGTTCAGACACCCTCAACCTGACGGTGGCAGACGGCCGTTGTTCTCATGCGGACACGCTTGCGCTTGAGGCTCGACGTAACGGTACCTAAGCAAGCACAGTACGCTTGCCAAGTACCGACGTCTCGCACAGTCCTCATTGAGAACAACGGCCGTCTGCCACCTGTTACTTGATTACGAGAGGTCTGAGCCGGCGCACCAGCGCATGCACGCCTGTGCATAAAAAGACCGGAAACACGCGCTGCCGCAGCTTTGCGTATTTTCGGTCTTTTTACGTTTATTACCTCTTATTTTCTGACGACGGTAAAGCTAATACTGCCTTTTCCCGTCAACTCTCTGGTCCGCTCATCCGGCTGTCCAAGGCCCACGCTGACCAGGAAGCGGCAGCCTGCTTCCACCTTTTCACCTTCGTCGTTAATCACGGTAAAGGCATCCCTGTCCAGCTTAAGGCTGATTTCCCCGCTTTCTGATGCTTTTAAGAAAATTCTGGAGAAAGCGCAGAGCTTTGAATTTATCGGAGCATGAGAGGAATCCAGCGCCTTAATATAGACCTGAACCACCTCGCCAGTATCCTTCATGCCTTCGTTTTTCGTCTTGACTACAACGGTCAATTCTTCTGATCCGTCCCATTCCGCCTCGGCTTCGTCTTTGCCGTCAAATGCTCTGCCGCAGCAGCTTACCTGTTCTACGCGCACGTCTCCGTAGGTGAGGCCGTAGCCGAAGGGATACAGGGGCTTGCCCTCAAAATAGCGGTAAGTCCTGCCTTTCATGGAATAATCTGTAAAATCAGGCAGCTCTTCCGTACTGTTATAGAAGGTAACTGGCAGCTTGCCAGAAGGAGAAATCTCTCCAAAGAGCATTTTGGCCACCACTGTTCCGCCCCGCGCGCCCGGATACCAAACCTGCACCACCGCGTCCGCATGTTCCTGCATATACCGCAGGTCCATGGCACTGCCGGTCATGTTCAGCAGAATCACCGGCTTTCCCACGGCCGTCACAGCCTCTGCCAGCTCCCGCTGGGACTGAGGCAGGAGCAGATCCGTCTTATCGCCGGAAGCATAGCTGTTGCCCGTATCCCCTTCCTCGCCTTCCAGCGTCTCGTCAAGCCCCAGACACAAAACAACCACATCGCTGTTTTCGGCCACGCTCACAGCCTCGCTGATCCTGTCCTGCTTCCAGGCCAGGCTCTCCACCTTTTCCTGATACAGATGACAGCCTTCGGAGAAATAAACTTTTGTTTTCTCCCCTGCCAGATCCTGAATTCCTTCCAGCACGGTAACATATCTGGACGAGGTCCCGTGGTAATTTCCCACAAGGGCGGCCCGGCTGTTGGCATTGGGGCCGATCACACCGATTGCTTTTAAGCCCTCCCGCTTCAAGGGCAGGATGCCATTATTCTTTAACAGTACCACGCTCTCCGCCGTGGCCTGATCCGCTGCCTGCAGATGCTCCGTACATTCCAGTCTGTCAAAGCCGATGCCGTCATATTCCGTCTCTTCAAAAAGTCCCAGCAAAAATCTGGTGGTAAAGAGCCGCTCCGCCGCCAGCGTAATCTCTTCCTCTGTAACCAGCCCCTCCTGATACGCCTTCATTAAATGCAGATATGTATTGCCACAGTTGACATCACAGCCGGTCTTTAAAGCCAGCGCAGCCGATTCTTCTGCCGTATCCGTCACCATGTGATGGGTATGGAAATCCCGGACTGCCCAGCAGTCGGACACATAGTGTCCTTGAAAGCCCCATTCGTCCCGCAGTATATCCTCCATCAGCATCTTACTGGCGCAGCATGGCTCTCCGTTGGTCCTGTTATAGGCCCCCATCACCGCCTCAACCTCCGCTTCCTTCACCAGCTTCTCGAATGCGGGAAGATAGGTTTCGCGAAGATCCTTTTTTGATATCCTGGCGTCAAATTCATGCCGCAGGGCCTCCGGCCCGGAATGAACCGCAAAATGCTTGGCGCAGGCAGCTGCCGTCAGATACTCTCCGTCTCCCTGCAGCCCCTCTACAAAAGCCTTTCCCAGCTCGCCGGAAAGATACGGGTCCTCCCCGTAGGTCTCGTGTCCACGGCCCCATCTGGGATCCCGGAAAATATTTACGTTGGGGGACCAGAAGGTAAGACCCTTATAAATATCCCGGTCTCCCTGTCTGCTGCTGGAATTGTATTTGGCCCGGCCTTCCACCGCCACAATCTCGCCCATCTTTCCCAGCAGCTCCCTGTCAAAGGAAGCCGCCATGCCAATGGCCTGCGGAAAGCTGGTGGCCACCCCGGCTCTCGCCACCCCGTGCAGCCCCTCGTTCCACCAGTTATAGGCAGGTATGTCAAGCCTGGGAATTGCCGGCGCGTCATACCTTAACTGGGAAGCCTTTTCCTCAAGTGTCATACGGCCGACCAGCTCATGCGCTTTTTTTCTTGCCTCTTTTCTGTCTCTCAAAATGTACCCCTCCGCCAAATGTGAATTATTTCGAACTACATTATCACACAACGCCTTATATTTCTTCTCATATTTTGCTCTGTTTTATCCGCTGCCGCTTAAGACCAGCTATTTGACTACCAAACTGGTCCTGACCAGGCGGTACTCTTCCCTGACATCGTTTTCCTCCGTCAGATCCAGCACCGGCTCCCCGTCCAGATCAAAATGAACTCTTCTGATGCCGCTGCTGCGCACCCCGTCCACTCCCGGCCTGGCATGATAGGTGTTCCAAACCGTCCCGTCTTCGTCCGTTACATAAGCGTTATGACCCGTACCAAACTCTCCCTCCACGCTTCTGGAGGTCAGGATGGGATAATTCTTTTTCCTCCAGTTTTTCGGCTCCAGCAGGTCCCTGTTCTTTTCAATCGTCAGCAGCCCCACCACATAAGATGCATCCACCGCTGCACTGGAAAAAGTCAAATACAGCTTATCCTCCCCCATCAGTGCAAAGGGCCCCTCGTCCACGAAGGTATGGTTGTTGGCCCAGCCGTATTCAGGCTTTGATAAAACCACAGGCTCCGTAAGAAGCCGCCAGGGGCTCTCCGGATCCAGCTTGGCAATATAGAGCCATGCCCCCAGATCCTTCGGCAGAAACTGCCTCTGTGACCAGACCGCATACCACTCCCCCTGCCATTCAAAGCAGGTCATGTCCAGAGTAATTTCCTTCCCGGCCTCACAGATATTGCTTCCGTCCGCCTTTACCACCCGCTTCGGAGCCGACCAGTCCTCTCTGCAGGCGGGATCGCCTCCTTCCCGCAGCTCCATCACATGGCTTTCCTCCCAGAAGAACTCTCCCGGTGTTGCCGCATGGAAAATATACAGCCTGCCGTTAATCTCATGAAATTCCGGTGCCCACAGCAGCCCGCCAATGCCCGGATGGGTACTGCTGTCCAGAATCAGATGTTCCTCCGCCTCCGTAAGCTCTTCCATACTGTCCCCCTTTCTCACATAAAGGGTGTGATTGCCGTCCGCGTCATTGGTGGCAATGAAATAATATTTTCCCTTCCATCTGCCGATGCAGGGATCTGCACGGTTATAGGCCACCGGAAAGGCAAAATGCTGCTGCCGGATCTTTCCCTGTATATCGTACACTCCCTTTTTCTCAAAATCTACTTCTGACAAATCCCAGTCTACCCGCTTCAAGGCCCTGGTGCCGTCGCTGTAAACGGCTTCCGCCCGGTACTGCTCCAGCTTCTCTCTGGAGTCAGCCTCCACCTGCTCCGGAAAAAGGATCCCTGCATTTACAGGTGTCAGCAGCTTTTTGCATAATCTGTCGGCAATTCCGGCCGGAATCCCGTTTCCCCAGACTTCTCCGGTTTCTTCCAGAATTTCCAGCCTGTTGTGAGGCACGGCTCCCTCGATTCCCAGTTTCTCTGTTTCTAACCCCTTTGTTCCCTGATTCTCTGTCCTCGAACTCTCTGTTCCCTGATCCTTACTTCCGCCGCCCGCAGACAGTCTCTGCTGTGAAAATTCCGCCAACGGCTCCGGCTCGCCCATAAGCGCAAGATCCTCCAGCCGTCTCATCCGGGCCGTAAAGCAGCTTCCCGACTGATCCCGCCATTCCAGGCGGATATTGCCGCTCTCTTCCGAATAAGCACAGAAAATTTCTTCAATATATTCCGTACCCAGCTTCAGCAGCCCCAATTCCTCGTATTCCAGCAGGTCCTTCGAGACAAAGAGGACTACGCATCCCTTGCTCTCGGAATCTTCCCCGCCGTCCCCTTCAATCCGCACCGCCGCCACCCCGAAGCGCCGATCCGGCAGTATAAACAGCCACGGATTTTTCAGGCTTTTGGGATTCAGAGAGCCATCTTCATTCTCCGTTGCTTTTACAAACAACACCCCGCTGTTATGATTCAGGGCCTTATACTCCTTTCCGTCCCTGCTCACCGCCAGGTGCATGCTGTGTGCCAGCCTGGGACCGTAGATCATTCCGTCCATAGGCTCCCGCGTATAGTTTAATAAATATGCCATCTTCCCGTCCCCTTTTTATTCCATCCTTTTTACCAGATCCTGTATCTCCCGCTTAACGCCAAAAAGGCAAAGAAATACAGGCAGTTATCATAATATCTGTACTTTCCCGTCTGCATGGGCTGATTCCAGAATTTCTCCACCCACATGCGCGCCGTCTTTCCCGTCTCGGACAGCCCGTCCTTCCCGTCCAGTCTCTCCGTCACCGCCAGCACGCTCTGGGCTGTGGTAGCGGTGATTGCTACCGGGTGCAGGGCCGTATGATCCACACAGGTTCCGTCCACCTCATAAATACGGAAAGGGTCCTCAGCACGGGTCACGCCCAGAAAATGCTGTAGCCGGAGGGCTGCCGCCCTCTGCCCTTCGTCCACGCCGAACCACTCGTAATCCAGCCCGATATTGGCCGCCGTCCTGTAAGAATCGCTGAAAAACCAGTCATGCCGAGCCGTTGTCCAGGGCACCTTCTTTACCGGCGTCCCGTCAAATTCCCCGTATTCCGGACAAAGGCCGGTTACCGGATGGCAGGCCTTTACCAGATATTCCCTGCTGGCTGTGGCCGCCTGCTTCCAAAATTCACGGTCCTCTTCGTTGGCACGCAGAGCAAAGAGCTCGTAAAAATGAGGCAGATGGTAGGAAGCATCCGTAAAGGGACTTCCCGGCACGAACAGAATCTGCTTATTATCATGATTCCACATAGGCTGTCCCGGCCGGCCGTTCTCTCCCTTATGCAGGCAGGCGCTTAAAATATCCCTGGCCTCTTTCTCATAATTGAAAATACCTTCTCCATTGCCCCAACGGCTTGCCGCAAAAAACAATGCCATGGCAAAGAATTCCTCACCGTCCGGCGCAGGCCCATACGCGTTCTTGCTTCCGTCCAGTCCGCAGGACCAGGCAAAATAACCTTCGTTTTCGCCTTCCGCCATCCACATATAGGTCTTGGCCCATTTCCAGATTCGGTCGAACTCTTCCTTCCTGTCAAGCTGTACGGCCATCATCATCCCGTAGGACATACCTTCCGTTCTGGCATCCAGATTGCCGGTATCCTCGATATAAGCCATATCTTCCCCCACCGGGAAATAGACCTTCTCCCCTTCCCTGTAGAAAAAGGTATCCACGATCTCCGCCAGCCTTTTTTCTATTTCCTCTTCCGTTTTACCGATCTCCGCAAACACGTTGCGGTACTCCTTCTTAACTGTATCCACTGTTTTCCCCTTTCAAGCAAGTGTCATTTCCGTTCATAGGAGAGGGCTTCCGAAACGGCCCGCCGGTAATCATAACCCCTGTCGGAATTGACCCTGTTCTCATTTATCTCAAAATATACCACTCCGTTCTTTTTCAGCTCCAGTTCCACGCATATTGTACCTTCTTCCGCCTTTGCCCTTTCCGTTTGGACAAGGGGCACGGCCGCTTCCCGAAGGAGCTTCCTCTGCGCCCTGCTTAAATGCGCCGGCTCCCCCAGATCATGCCATACCTTCAGCGGATTACAGGTCTCTTCATCCACAATTTTCTGTAAAACGGCGTACTCTTCTCCCTGCACCGGCAGGGAAAGTTTTACTCTAATTTGCTCCGGTCCCTGACCTGCTATGTTCCAGGCAGCTCCCAGATAACCGCCCCTGTATTTTAGCACAACCGTATGATCGTCCTTATGTACGCACTCTCCGCCGCTTTCCTGAAGTTTTTTGTAAAAAGCGAAGGTCCAGAATGTGGGCTTGGGAATACCTCCCTCCGCCACCAGCCCAAAACCGCCATGGAAAGGGGTAAAGGGCACCCCCAGCTCTTCAAACACATCCCCAAACGTCCAGTAGGAATAAGACTCACATACATCTCCCAGCCGGGAAAGCTGCTGCGCAATCAGAGCCGCATTCAAGTTGGTATCATGAATGACTCCCTTTGGAGTGTAAGAGGTATTAAACTCCGTAATATGTATAGGCAGGCCCTTATACTCCGGAAAACTGTCAATAATGTCTCTGGAGGTCTTTAAATTGGCAAAGCCGTCCTCCGGATTCATCAGCGCGGCATAGGCGTAGTGCCCCTCTTCCACAGGCTGCTCGATAGTATAATGATGCCTGGTTATAAAATCCACGGGGAGCCTGTGTTCCTGACAGTATTCCATAAACGCCCGGATCCATTTTTCATCGGAGCCGCCGCAGACCGCAGGCCCTCCCACCTGAAATCTTTCGTCCACCTCCTTCACGGCCTCAAAGGTACAATGAAACAGCCTGAAATATTCCTGCATGTCCGCACCTTCCCAGAAGCCCCAAAGATTGGGCTCATTCCAAACCTCAATAGGCCAGCTTACTGCCTCTTCCGCCCCGTAACGCTCCATGAAATGACGCAGCAACGCACGAACCATATTACACCATTCCCCGTAATCCTTCGGCGGGGTGGTATTTGCCTTCCAGTAAAAAAGCTCCTGAGTACCCTTTGCCAGCTTCTTCGGCATGAATCCCAGCTCCAGAAAGGGCCGGATTCCCACCTCCAGATAACTGTCCATCACCCGGTCAAGATAGGTAAAATTATACTCTGCCCTTTTGACACCGTTTTCCTCATACTCCTGATAGATGGCCATATCGTCTGAGAACAATCCGTGGCCTCTGATATGCTGAAAACCAATCTCATCCTGCACCAGCTTCAACTGCTCCTGATATTCCTTCGTCAGTGCAAGACCCATACGCCCTGTGCCGATACAGTAATCTACATGATTATGAAAGCGGGCTCTATCCCCTTCCTTTACGGCAATTCTGATTTCTTCCATCATATATGCTCCTATTTTCAGCGCATAAGCGGCTTTCGACTCACTGCTTAAACTGATCCACCAAAGAGCCGATCTTTCCTGCGTTGTCCCCGTTGGTCCGTCCTACATTTTCCAGGTCCTCTACCATGGCATTGGTGTACTCGATCTTCTTTACTATATCGCCAACCCCGATTTCATTTTCCTGAGCCGCCGACTGAATGACGCCCATACGCTCCCTGATGCTGGCCGCAGAATCCGCAAAGCCGTTAGAACTGGTCTCTATCTCCCTGATTGTGCTGCGAATGTCCGCTACGGAATCTCCGTATTCACCGGCTATATTCACAAATTCCTGGAATCTCCTGGATACGTCTCCCTCCATAAAGCCGATAATGTCGTCCACACAATTTTGGACATTGGCTATATTACTGTCGATTTCTTCACAAATATCCGAAATCTGTCTGGCCGTAACGGAGGAATTTGACGCCAGGTTGCCGATTTCCTGAGCAACCACTGCAAAACCTCTTCCCTGCTCTCCGGCTCTTGCCGCCTCAATGGACGCATTTAAGGACAGCAGATTGGTCTGGCTGGCAATATCCAAAATCTGCTTTGCCATCTCGTTGATACGGGTAAGAGACTGCAGGTTTACCATCGCCGCCTCCACATTGGTACGGTTCTGGCCGATCTTCGTGCCTGCTTCCTGAAGAGCGCTGTCCGCCGTCTCCCGCATTTCTTCCGCAATACGAATCAACTCTTTGCTCTTCTTTTCACCGGCCCTGACCTTTTCCTCCACATGTTCCACCAGCTCGGATATTTTTTCCACTTCACCCGCCACATTACCGATGGCTTCGTTGGTGGTGGCAATGCCTGCCGCCAGCTCCTCCGTGGTAGCGGAATTATCACTCATATAATCAATCAGGCTCATGGTGGTATCGTTCATGGTGCCTGTGGATATTTTCAGAGATTCCGTACAGCCCGAAAGGGTGGTTACCAGACTGCCCAGGGTACTGTACAGAGAATTCATGGCGGATGCGATCTGTCCCGTTTCGCTCCTGCCGTCCACATACTTTTTAAGCTCCTCCGGAACCTTTAAATCCAGCTTTTCCATACGCAGAATGGACCTTCTCACTGTTTCTAAAGGCTTAACGCAGAATCTAACGGCAATCCAGGTCATAACCGCAATCAAAACCCAGGCTCCCACACAGATGAATGCCAAAGTGTTCCTGCTGGCATATGCCTCCTTGTAAATTTCGCTCTGGCTGTCACTTAAAACCACTGCCCAGCCCCGCTTCTGCATGGCTTTATAAACTGCAATGCTTTCTTCTCCGTCTTCGGAAACATATTCCAGGCTGCCGCTGCTCTTTCCGTTCCCGGTAACCGCCGCTGTCACGGACAGCAGCATTTTATCCTCGATGGGCTGGGCCATACGGCTCTCGTCCTCGTCAAAAATATGAACTGACGTCGCGGTATTAATCATGTAATTTCTGGCACCGTCCATACCCTTGACGGCAAGTCCGTCCAGCAGGGTTTTCAGGCTGTCGGCAAACTGTGCACCGCCCACATAGCCCAGAATGGTCTCGCCGTCCGTATCGTATACCGGGCTGTAAAGGGACAGGGCCAGCTTCTGGGAGGCAGGTGAAATAATGATTCCCGTATTATAAATAAGCCCTGCCGCCGTCATGGAATCCTGCAGCTGCTTTAAGGGATCGCCTTCCCTGGTAGTAATCCCTACTACATTGGGATTGGAATGAGCCAGCACATGAGTATTCCACTCCGCTATGTAAATGCCTTCCCAGCCCTCCAAATCCGCAAAAAAGTGCTCCGTATAGTTTTGAGCGGCACTTACTGCCTTTGGATCCTCCGGATTTTTCAAAAGTTCGGCCACAACGGGAGCCTTTCCGTAAGCAATCAGGAGGTTTTCAGCCTTGTCCACATACTCTTCAATGACCGCCGCCCGGTCCTCCAGAGAAGTCTCCATGTTCTCCACGGCAGTCTCCCACATGGTATTCATTATGCTGCTGCTGGCTGTCAGAAACAGCAGAAAAATGCACACCGCCGTCACTAAGGAAATGATTGCTGTTATTCCGGTACTCATCTTAATGTTTTTCATCATTTTCTCATCCTTTCACCAATTAAATGTTTCTTTTCCAGTTTCTATCGGATTACATAAAGCCTGTTACACATGAAGTGTTTCGCAATAGTCTGCCATATTCCTTTACAGAAGGGAGAAGGACAAAAGGCTGGCGTTGCCGCCTCCCCTGTAGGTAAGATAGATGGCCTGTATACCGTCTGGGATATTTACCGGCGCCGAATATTCCTCCCATACATTGGAATAATTCACTTTTACCGCCCCCAGAATCTTTCCGTCCCAGGCCGTCTTCACCTCAAATACACCATCCGCATAGCCTCTGACCCTGATGCGGATCTCCCGCACTCCCTGACAGTCAAAATATTTAAAGCCTGCCGTCACGGAATCCTGAATGTTCCCGATATATCCCGGCTCTTCGTCTCCGTCCCTCCCATCCTGCATAATTTTGGGAAACCGACTGTCCCCCACATAAACTGAAGGAATATCCCGGAACAAATTGCAGGCAATATATGCCGGATATTCTCCCCGCCCCTCAAGAGGGCCTCCGTTTAAGCCGCAGGAGGTAAGCTCTGCCTGGGGTATCCTGCCGTCCGGAAGGATTTCAATCTTCTCCGCACAGCCCTGCCTGCTGTACCAGGTGCCGTTTGTGTGGCGATGGTAGAAGATATACCAATCTCCCCTTATGTTTACCATGCCGCCGTGGTTATTGGCGCCATAAGCCATTGGCCGGTCTGCAGGCTTATAGGTATCAATGTGCAGATCACAATTACTCACCAGCACCCCGCCGTACACAAAGCCGGACGTGGGACTTTTACTCACTGCATAGCATAATTCGTGCATGACTACGGATGAATAGACAAAATAATAAGTATCCCCGATCTTACGAATGGAGGGCGCTTCAAAAAATTCATGGCCCTCAAAGCCGCTCCCCTGTCCATACTCACATCCGGGAACGATAAATACCGGCGCCTCTTCCACCGTAAGCATATCCCTGCCCAGTACGGTAGCCATGGCTCCCTTCCGCGATTTGTCTCCCCTTCCGCAAAAACCTGTATAAAGATATGTTTTGTCTCCTTCTGTCAGCACACCGGGATCAAACTGAGGCAGGTCTCCCTCCCTCTCTCCCAGACGGGTACCGTCCTGATAATGAACATATCCGTAAAACTCGTATTTCCCCGCCGGCGTGTCGCTGACGGCTACGGAGACAACCGGTGCATGATCCAGCACATAATAAAGATAATACCTGCCGTCCGGTCCCACCGTCACGTCCGGCGCATAAAGACACATCTTTCCCTCTCTGTTTAAGGGGTCCTCATTCCGCGGGTAAATCACCCCCTCATAACGCCAGTTCCCCGGATCATCTACCGGAGCCGACCAGCAGACATAATCCCCCATGCAGAATACATAACCGTTGTAAAAGTCGTGGGAACCGTAGACATAAACCCTGTCCCCAAACACATAGGGCTCCCCGTCCGGTATGTATTCCCAGGAAGGCAGATACGGATTAAACGCCTGTTTCTTCATACTCTCTTCCATCCTGTCCCTTCTCTTTAATTTACATATTTATGGATAATTGATTCTGACAACAATATACCTGCCTTGAGTATAACAAATCGCCTTTCAAAAGCAATAGCATATCCTGTGCAAAAGTTGACGTATCCTCATAATTTTCTTGAGGCCTGCAAATTTCCTCTGTGCGCAGCGCGCAGGGCGCACTGCGCCCCGTGCAATCGAGTAGGGGAATGTCCTTCTCACCTACTCACCGCGCCGGGCGTCCGTCAGCTTTGCTGACATATTTCATCTGGACGCCCGTGTGCATAGAAAGGGTCCCATGGATCATCCATCCATGAGACCCTGCATAATAGTTAAAAGATCAAATACTACTCTGCATTCTCAGGAAAAAAGCAGGTTTCCTCCGGCCCCAGATATGAATCCGGAACAGCTGTCCCTTTCCTGTAAATCAGGATCCTCTCCGGAATCGTTCCTGCCTCCAGCGCACCGATGGTCAGCTCCTGCACACCTTCTGCAAAGATAAGCGTCACACAGGTCTTCTGCTCCTGGCTTAAGGCGGCCTCACACCATCTGCTGTCGCTGCATTCTCCGGCCCGGTAATCCGCTGCCAGCAGCTCAGCCCTGCTTCCCTTTTCCCTGCCTGCAGACACCCACAGACTCACGCTCTGTCCGGGCAGAAGCGGATTGGAAGGCGCCGTCAGAATCTCCACCTGGTACTCGCCGGCCTCTTTGATCAGGAAGCGATAAACCAGCTCCGGCTTTTCCTCATCCGCCCCAAAGGCTGCCGTACTGGGAAACACCTTCATGCCGCAGCCGAATTTCCCGTAATTTTCTATCTTGCGGAAAGTACCTTTCAGCGTGTCCGTCTTCCGGCAGTAATGCTCCGCGCCGATTACAAATACTCCGTTTTTATCTACAAAGGTCATCTCCGGCAGCTGATTCTCACCGGCTCCCACCTCACTGACGTCAAATCCCGGAACCTGCCGGCCGCTAACCTCCACCGCCACTTTTGCATCACCGTCGTCAATCAGCAGCCGCACCGTCTGTGCGTCCCTGGGCAGCAGCTCCCGACGGCAGGTAAGCGTAACCTCTTCCAGCGTCTGTACGTCTCCTTCCGCCGGAGATACCGCAAGCCATGCGGGAAGTGCTCCGTCCTCGGCAGTAACCTTATAGTGCAGGCTTCCGCAGCCGCCGTTTGCAAGCTCCAATGTTACCCGGCTGCAGCCGGCATACTGAAAATCGGGAACCGCTATCACCATGGGCGCTCCGTATACCTTTGTGGCCGTCCTCCCGTCGTCCTTTCTGGACACGCTCAGGCGCGGGCGGTGAGCCGGCTCTACCTGCATGATCACGGGATAGCGGTAATCATCCTCGTTCCACCTGGTAAACCCGATGTGCTGCGCCAGCTGCATACCGTTCCATTTGCCACCCTGGAAGGCCGCCCACTCCGCCGTAAACTCCCGGTCCCGTTCCATGCACTTTTTGGTCAGCTCGCCGTACCGATTGGCCGCAGGCCTTCCCTGGGCCGCGTAATGATGATTCTTGCCCGCATACAGGTGCATCTTCAGCAGGTTCATGCCGGCCATGGCCGGATAATGAATCATGCTGTAATAAGCCGTGCCTGCCGCCGTTCCCTCCAGCTCCTTCATAACCTGCAGAGACAGCTCTTCCACCGCTTCCGCCTGCTTCAGCATCCTGTCCGTCTCTTCATAATGGCAGGGATGATAAATCCCGGCATGAAGGGACTCCGGCCTCCGCAGGCCGTTGATCCTGATGTATTCGTTCAGTACCCTGCCGATCTTTTCCCGTACAGCGGGAGCCGCCGTCTGAAAGTTCAGCCCGGTCCACTGCCTGACATATTCGGCATAGCTGTCCTGATTGCCGTACCCCCATCTTTCATAATCATAAGCCAGTGCCAGGAAATACCCCAGGGATACCTCATGAAATTTCAAATCACCCACATTGACGATCCACACATCCCGGACGCCGTACTCATACACCTGCCCCATCTGTTCCCAGATCCGGGTGCCGGGCGTGGAATCCACCCACTCATAGGACACGGGGCCGCCGTGATAATCCAGGTGGTAATACATGCCGTATCCCCCCTTGTGATCACGGATGTCTTCTCCGGGAAGGGTGCGCACATATCCGAAATTATCCTCGCAGAGCATACAGGTTACGCCCTCCAGGCCTTCCCAGTCCTTTAAGCCCGGCGTCTTCTCATCCCCGTAAAAATAGGGCTCCACTTCTTTATATAGCGCCAGCAGCATGGGAATCTCCCCGTCCTCCCGCTTTACATGCCGCCGGATCAGCTCTTTTTGTTTGGTAATGATTTTTTTCAGCAGCCCGATATTTTCACCAAGAGAAGCATCGGGACCCAGCATGGAGGTGTCCCGCTCACCACGCATACCGATGGTGATGATATTTTCATATCCGCCGCTGCGCTTTAAAGCGTCCTCCCAATAATTCAACAGGCCCTGCTCATTGGTGTAAAAGTTCCATTCGTTTCCGTAACGGCTGCCTTCCCCCCTTACCTGATCCCATTCCTCGCTGGCCCGCAGGCAGGGCTCATGATGGGAATAGCCCATGACAACGCCGTAAATATCCGCCAGCTCTTCGTTCCTGCTGCCCGGACCATCCAGGGGAAAGGAAGCGCTCCACATGGCAGGCCACAGATAATTGCCCTTCATCCGCAGCAGCAGCTCAAAAACATGCTCGTAGGCATCTGCATTAAAGCCGCCGAAATGCTCCATCACCCAGTTGCCGAAGCAGGGCCACTCATCATTGATAAAAAAGCCTCTGTATTTTACGCTGGGTTCCCTGGAAAGGGTCTCTATATCCTCCCCGATCACCAGCCTCTCCCGGCGGACCGGCTCCACGTCCCCCCAATAACACAGGGGAGATACTCCGATATACTCCGACAGAGAAAACATGCCGTAAATCGTTCCCCGCTTATCGCTGCCGCAGATCAGAAGGACCCCTTCCGGGCGGACGCCGCAGATTTCCTTATCCTTCATGGAAATCATTTTGATCCGGTAAACCTCCCACTTTTTGTGGTTTTCTTCTTTGTACAGCTCATTCAGATCCACCAGCCCCGCTGCCGCCAGCTCGTCCAGCGCGGGACTCTTCCCCAGGGTGGCACATAAAATGATCCAGCCGCCTTCCTTCACGGGTATCTCCTGCTCCGACGTTACCGCAGGCTTTTCGCCGAACACCTTTTCCATGTCCTCCGCAACCTTCCCTGCGATCCTCCTGACGCCTTCATAGCCGCAGCTCTCCACCACGATAGGGGGCATATTTCCCTTTGCGAACTCCAATTTCATACGCCGCTCTCTCCTTATCCGACTCATTATCCTTATTCCACATATCCGAAGCCCAGGATCGTAAATTCCTTATCCTCGTCTCCGGGAAGCATACTGACTTCCACATGGTATTGCTTTCTCTCCGCATTTCTGAAACAGATCACGGGATTACAGTGGGTCCAGCCGTTCACATGAGGATCCGCCTCCAGGACCTTCTTCCCGTCCACTGTAACAGACGCGCGTCCCACGCTGCTGCTGCCGGAATCCTTATAGATCAGCAGCAGGGCGGTACAGGTAATATCCAGTGAAAAAGGCTTCCCGGCATTTTCCTGGGACGTTCTCCGCATCCAGTTGTGAGGAAACTCTTTGGTGGGCGCCAGATTCTTATCCATCTCCACCCCCTGAAGTTCCTCGTCCATATGGAAAAAGTCTCCGCAGTCCACACGGATTTCCGACGCGCCGCTGTTACGGTCAAACAGTTTTACGTTCTCAAATTCCCCGCCGATGGGCGCCGCCACCTGTTCCAGCCGCAGCGTATCCTCCTGCTCGGGCTGCTGATCCACCGTCTCCAGCAGATAGCCGATACAATCCGCCATCACCGTATGTCCAAGATTCGTGGGATGATAACAGTCATAAAAGAACTGCGGCTTGCTGAATACCTTTCCGGTATCCGGCTTTTGATAAAACTGCTCCACCACTGCATCCCTTACGCTCACCATGGGCAGGTCATAGGCTTTGCCCACGGGCGACAGGCGCTCCTGAAGGTTCCAGTCGTTTTCAAAGACCGCAAACAACAGGATCACGGCCGGGCAGTTCTTTGCTTTGAGGATCTTTCTCACCAGAGAGTCATAGCATTCACCTTTTGTTTCGTCTCCCTCATCATTGACCGCAAATTCCACCACCACAATATCCGGCTCCACGCTGCCGTCCCGCAGCACATCTCGCTCATACCGCAGCATCCCCAGCTCCGAGGGCGTCCCGCCCACACCTGCCTTGATAAAGTGAATGTTTTCCTCCGTTCCCCTGCCTGCAAGGGCGCAAAACCTTTGAAAAGTCTTATAAGCATAACAGCCGGTGTTGATGGGCACCGCCCCGGCGCCCTGAGTGATGGAGCCGCCGATAAAGGCAATCGTTACCTCTTCTCCCTGCCTTGCCCTGTCAAGGGCCCTTTTGAGCCTGGCTGTATTCCCTGTCTGCATCAGGGACTTCTTTAACAGCTTCCGGTAATCCTCGGTCTCCAGATTCACCGGCAGCTCTTCAATTTCCTCCGGCGCCTCAAAGCCTTCCTGCAGGTACAGCTTTACCGACACCCTGGCCGGCTCTCCCGGTCTTGCGAATTCAAAACGAATCTGGCCCGGCACATCATCATCCTCCGACCATCGGCATTCCGACAGGCGTACGATTCTCTCCGCTCCGTCCGCAGACACGGGCACTTTAATCTGGGTGCCGGAAACATAGGGATCTTTTTTCCCGTACATCTGCAATACAAAATCTACGGTCTCACTACCATCCTCCATTTCCACCGTCACGCCGATGGCGGATACCAGCTTCCGGAAGCCTGCCGTCGTCTTCAGCAGCTCCAGCATCCCCTCATCCTTCACGTTTCCCACAATCCGGGCACTGCTGATCATCCTTCCCCCGTCCATGTACAAAAACTGGATGCCTCTTCCGTCGGGCTGGATAGAGCCGTCGATCTCCTTATTCCGCATAATGTAAAAGCCTGCCGGCTTCTTGACAGGGTCCTGGGGGGCCTTGGGGCCGCCCGTCACATACTTTTCCAGCGTCCGGCGGACGGCGCCCACGCCTGCGGTCAGCTCCGCAAAATAACCGCATACCTGCTCCGCCATACCTGCCTCATAAAGATTCACCCCGAAAATTTCCGCCTTTTCCAAAACGGGCCGCAGAGCCTTTTTTGTCTCTGCCGGTTCTTTGGTCTCTCCCAGCTTGAAGCCTGCCACATAGGGAGTCACTGTCTCCAAAAGAGGATCGGGGCTTAATTCAAAGGCCTGCCCCTGATCGTCAACGCCCATCAAATACCGGAGCCAGCCTGCAAACACCAGGGGAATCAATTTTAAATCAGCCACCTTAAGGTCAGGCGAGGCCATATATGCCTTGATGGTTTCTCCAAAACGGATGGCAAGCTTCTGAGAGGTATCCGTAGCGATCCGCTGGGGCGTATCCGGCATGAAAGGATTGGGAATCCGCAGATTTACCACTGTGTCAATAAATTCCTTCGGATCCAGAACTCCAGGATCTGTCACCACGGGCAGCCCCTCCGTATAGCCGATGGTTTTCACCATTTCTTTCAGCTGTACATCCTTCATTTCCTCGGAAATCTTTTTGTATCCCAGAAGGCACCCGTAAACCGCCAGTGCGGTATGCAGGGGATTCAGACAGGTACAGACCTTCATCCTCTCCACCTTGTCCACCGTCTCACGCCCGGTAAAGATCAGGCCGCCTTTTTCCAGCTCCGGCCGGCCGTTGGGAAAAGCATCCTCAATCACCAGATACTCGCATTCCTCCGCATTGACAAAGGGCGCCACATAAGTATTCTTCGCCGTGACCACGGACTCCGTTTCCTCCAGCCCGTCTTTTTTCAAAATTTCTTCCACCGATGCGTCGGGGCGGGGCGTAATTTTGTCGATCATAGTCCAGGGGAAGGTCACCTTTTCCCGATTGTTTATGTAATCCGCAAAGCCCGGCTCCACTTTTCCTTTTTCCGTCCATTTTTCCGCAAAGGCATTGACTGCGGCATACAGCTTATCCCCGTTGTGGGAGCAGTTATCCATGCTGACCATGGCCAGAGGCTTCTCTCCCGCCAGGTAGCGGCTGTATAAAAGGGAAGTCACCTTACCGATATAGCTGGCAGGCTTTTCCGGTCCGGCTTCGAAATCCGTTTTCACCTCAGGCAGCAGCTCGCCCCTGCCGTTGACCAGGCTGTAGCCCTTTTCCGTAATCGTAAAGGACACCATCTGCAGAGAGTCCCTGCCGAAAATCTCCTTCAGCCGTCCGTACTCTTCCGCATCTTCGGAATCCAGGATGCAGGATTCCACCACACTGCCCACTACGGTCTTTTCGATACTGCCGTCCCCCTTTAAGGTGACCAGTACGGAATAATCATCATGGGTACGGTTCATTTTACGGATGATCTCATAGTCGAAGCCTTCCGCCACGATCAGGCCTCTGTCCAGCACGCCCTCATTCAGAAGATTCTGGACCACATTAGCCTGAAAGGCCCTGAAAATATTTCCGGCACCAAAATGAATCCAAAAAGGATTTTCTCTGGTGGCAGCCGTCACCGCCTCCCTGTCAAACTCCGGCAGCCGAAAGCCTGCTATCTCCCACTGTGCCCTGTCTGCTAGTCCCCTGCTGTTTAATTTCATATTACGTTTCCTCTCATTCCGCCGCGTAAGCGGCATCTAAATTTGCAGGAACTTTGGGACGCGTAGCGTCACAAATTCCGAGATTGAAAACTTCAATTTTCAATCTTATCCTCCTTTACCGCGCCCTTGCCGCCTTGTCGATGGCTTCCCATAATCCGTTCAGATACGCCGCTCCCAGCGCCCGGTCATACAGTCCGTAGCCCGGCATAGCCTTCTCGCCCCAGATCATGCGGCCGTGATCCGGACGGATGGGTCCGGAAAAGCCTGTCTCATAAAGAGCCCGCATAATCTCATACATATCGAAGGTGCCGTCTGCGGAAAGATGCGCCGCTTCCTCAAAATTAGTGGGCGAAATAAATTTCAGGTTACGCACATGGGCAAAGTGAATCCTGCCCTTCAAAGCACGAATCATATCCGGCAGATCGTTTTCCAGATTGGTCCCGTAGGAGCCGGAGCAGAAGGTCACACCGTTGTGAGGATCGTCCACCATTTTCATCATGCGGAGAATGTTCTCCTTGTTAATGATGATCCGCGGCAGCCCGAACACGCTCCAGGCCGGATCATCAGGATGAATGGCCATGTTGATGTCATACTGATTACAGACCGGCATGATTTTCTCCAGGAAATATTTCAGGTTGGCGAACAGCTTCTCATCGTCCACGTCCTGATACTGCTCGAACAATTCCTTTACATGAGCCATCCGTTCAGGTTCCCAGCCAGGCATAACGCTGCCGTTGGTGTCCCCGGCAATGGAGGCAAACATTTTTTCCGGATCCAGCGCGTCCACCGCCTCCTGGGTGTACGCCAGGACCGTGGAGCCGTCCGGCCGCACCCTGGCCAGCTCCGTCCTAGTCCAGTCAAACACCGGCATAAAGTTATAGCACACCAGATGAATATCCTCTTTGCCCAGGTTTTCCAGGGTCTCAATGTAGTTGGCAATATACTGTTCCCGCTCCGGCGCTCCCGTCTTAATGGCATCGTGGATATTCACGCTCTCGATGCCGGCAATGTGCAGCCCTGCTGCCTCCACTTCCTCCTTTAATGCCCGAATCCGCTCCCTGCTCCAGACCTCGCCTGGCGCTGTATCATACAAGGTTGTAATCACTCCTGTTACTCCGGGAATCTGGCGGATCTGCTGAAGCGTCACCGTGTCAAATTTTGAACCGTACCACCTTAATGTCATTTCCATAGTGTTTTCCTTCTTTCCCTGCAATCTGTTTTCCGTGTCTGTTTTGTTATTTCCTTATTCCGTCGATTTCTGCCCCGCTTTGCGTCTCACTGCTTCTTAACTTCATTACTTTTTATTTCACTGCTTCCTGCTCTTGCAGCTTTTTACTGCCGGTGCTTTCTTTTCACCTTAAAATACATCTGATAAGGTTCGAAGCCGATCTCATTAAGCTTCTTAAAGCTGATGCCGGGATCCTGATTCTCCGTCCGGTAGAAAGTGCGGAAGGACCCCCACTCCCGTTCCGTGTCTGCAGACAGCTCCTGTACCGGATCATCCCCTTCCAGCCTCAGCACTCTTTCCTGTTCCGTAATCCCCGCCAATACGTCGGGCCCGTAGCAGAATGCCCCCGTCTCCCCATCATCCGGAAGCGGTACAAAACGCAGATCTATAGGCAGCAGGAGGATAATTCTGTCCCCATCCCTCCAGGTCCGGCGAAGCTCCAGAAATTCATCAGTACAATCGGTTTCCGCCGCCAGCTCATCATTAACATACACCGAGGCCTTCCGCAGCACCCAGTCGGGGATGCGCAGACATATCCTGCAGTCCAGCTCTTCCTTCATCTGCAGCGTAAACACATATTTGCGGAAATCCGGCCTGTTAGCATAGGTGGCGGTAATGTCGTTCACCGTCTGCTGCACGCTGTTTACCGAAGAGTTCATTAAACTGCCGTTCATGTAATCCTGCCGCTGGATGAGCCTTGCCTTCCGGCCCCCCATTGCAAATTCAGCCTCCGAGTCCGCATACATTGTGACATACAAAGTATCTGCATCCTGATAATAGATTCTGCGGTTCCACGCCGCATTGGCCTGAACCATAGTCCCATGGCAGCAGAAGAAGCTGTCCATCTCTCCTGCCCAGTCCTTGCGGCTGCCGGCCTTCATGGGCAGGAAATAGGTCAACAGGCCCCTGCCGGGGCTTCCCTTCCAGGGCATTCCCTGCCAGTAGGTCTGGGCCATCACGCCGTTTAACGCATTATATTCTATGTAGTGCATGTACCTGACCTGGCCTGTATGACGAAACAGAAACTCGGCCAGCCGGATCATGTTGTACACGGTGCAATGCTCCTGATTCTTATCACCCAGTCTTGCCTTCAGCTTCTTCATGGGCGTCCAGATCTCCCCCTGGGTCTGACCGCCGGTGGCAAAGCAGCCCCTGTCGGTCACCGCGCATTTCCAATAGCTTTGTACGATCTTCAGCCACCTTTCCTCTCCGGTGACCTCGTATGCTCTGGCGCATCCTAAGATCTCCGGTATGGTGGTGTTGGCGTGCATATTGGTCAGCACGTCCTTTCCTTCCAGCAGAGGATCAAACAGCCTGGCGCGATAATATTTTGCCAACAGCTCCCGGTATTTTTCGTCGCCGGTTATCTCCAGCAGGTCAGCCCACACTTCCAGCATCCCCCCGGTCTCAATGTCCAGAATCCGGTCAAATTCCTCTCTGGTATAACCTGCGCTCCAGCGATAAAACCAATCGGCAAGTTTATCCGCTGTCTGCAGCGCCGTTTCCAGCCCCATATAACGATAGACATCCACCAGCCCCATAAACAGCTTATGTATATTGTACTGAGGCGCCCAGATATTCTTCCCTTTACCAATCCAGTATAAATACTTTTCCGGAATCGGGCAGACCCATTCTCCGCCGTTGTCCCTCTGACACAGGACAAGCTCTTTCAATATGGCCTCCGTCTTGGCCTTCAGCTCCCCGTCCTCCGTCTCGTGATAGCGAATCGCCGCTGCCGACAGCCAATGCCCCAGGAAATGGCCTCTGAGCTGACAGCTGGGGTCCTCCCAGCCGCCCATGGCATTCATGTCCATTCCCCGGCCGGAATATCTACCTGCTTCCAGCAGGAAGTTTCTCAGCAGATACCTGTTCTCCAGCTTCATCAGATATTGCCTGTTTGCATCCTCCCTGCGGAGAAACTCACCCTCCTGCAGCCTGACTGCTCTTCCGCTTATTTCATTTATCATACTAATAACCACGCCTTTCCGTAATCCTGCGAATTTGCATCGCGGTCCCGCCGCGGCTCATTGCCCCATAGCCAACAAGTCCTCACGGAACGAATGCTCCGGTGAGAAAAACACCTGCAGCGCATGATAGAGATGAAGCTGCCAGGCCTTCATGTCATGCACTCCCCCCGGAATAGTGAAAAAGTCATAGTTTCTGCCCCTTACAAGCTGAGGGCATAACGCCTCTGCCCTGTCCATAATATCCTTATGCTCCGCAAAGGCAATGTCCTGATCTCCATTACAGCAGAAAAGATAATCCAGCATCAGTCCTTTTTTCTCGCCCTCCGCCAGCGTTTCCCGAATCCGCTCCACTTCCCTGTCATGGTCTCCCTTCGGTCCGCAGCAGCCGGAAAAAGGGCCGTACCAGGAAAACAGGTCAAAATTATTGTAAAATGCCGCCCGGTAAGTGGTCATGGAACCCAGGGAAAGACCGGCAAAGGCCCGATGGTTACGGGTTCTAATCAGATTTTCCTCAGATACGTCTCCCCCTGCATAAGTGAAAAAGGCTGATTCCACGGCGGGAATCAGATCCCGGCGCAGCTCATAATGAAACTGTTCGGTGATATACTCCGCATTTTTATCTTCTTCCTCTTCTCCCCGGTAATAGGTGGGCGCAACAATGATACAGGGTTCGCAGACCTTCCCGGCCATCATGTTGTCCAAAATGGTTACCGTATCGGGAAACATTTTAAACCACCAGTCTTCATTGACCCCGCCTCCATGGAGCAGGTATAATACGTTGTACTGCCTGTCGCTGCTATAGCCGTATGGCAGATACACCCAGGCGCCTTTTTTCAGTGAGCGGCTTCCCTCTTTGTCATACGTCTGCGTGTCGTAAACAAAACGCTTGACCTCACCCTTTTTTTCCGTTTCCTTCAGCATTTCACCCGGTATCTCATAAACATATTCCATGCTCAACGTCCCTCCTTCTTTCAGGCTCACCTGCCGCCTGATATGCTCCTTATATTATCATATAAATGCCTGCACTTACGGCATGGATGGCCATTCGGCCGCTTCCTGCCTTGAATAAGGTTAATTATATCATGATTACTTCGTAATCACGATCTGGATGGCCATTCGGCCGCTTCCTGCCTTGAATAAGGTTAATTATATCATATAAAATTCTGTACATCTCTTCATAATTTGCTGATTCATTATCAGATATTGCTTTCACTTTCGTCTAAAGTGAATGACAATTTCAACCTGCCTTTTCCTGTCCGAAGAAATGTCAATTATGATTGATAAACAAATCAAATTTGATATTGTTATGATCAAAGCATAACAACCGCTAACAGACCTGGAAGAAATACCGGATGCACAAAAAATTACGGTCCGTCGAGGCAGCCCCCGCGAACCGTAATTTGATTTATCATAGTTCGTAAGTTATCACAAAAGCGCTTGCATTTATTTGTGATAACCTTAGAACTATGAAATACTAGGTTTTATGCTCTTATTTCAGCAGTCTGCATTTTTTAGCAACCCGCACCAGCAGGTTTCCTTTTGGAAATCCCCACAATTCTTCCTCCGTCACCCCCCGAAAGAGAATCAACAGGGCAAAGTAGACTGCTGCGCCAATCAAAATTGCCGGTATCACAGAAATCCGGGGAGATTTTGTCAACAGCATCAACGCTTCATACACCCCCCATGCCACCGCTCCCATAAAGACGGATGCCAGCAGCGGAATCAGAAATGTTCTTGAAATTTCCTGACGGTATCCAATAGCCTTTCGCACGGAAATCTGATTTAAGATACACATGGCTCCCGAATACACAATGTTGGCAATAGCAACGGCATAAAGATCCAGCTTCGTACAGAACAATAGCAGTAATGCTACCGCTGACTGCAGGATCAAAGAAATCCCCGCATTTAAGATCGGTGCATTCAACCTTCCCAAACCCTGCAGAATCTGGCTGCTTAATGTGGACAGCCCATAGAAAACCACGGACACTGCCAAGGCCATCAACAGACCTGCAGCAAGATCCTCCGACTCCTGAGTGTTCTTAAACAGCAGCGCGGTCACCGGTCTGGCCAGGACGAACAATCCTACGGCACAGGGAATGGAAATGATCATGGTGGTCTTCACTGCAAGCCCCACCTTATCCCTTGCTTCTCCTGTTCTTTTCGCCGCGGTCAGCTGAGCCACCGCCGGAAGCATGGCTGCCGCCATAGCCGAAGCAAATGCCACCGGAATATTTGAAATGGTCTGGGACTGCCCGGAAAACACGCCCCAGCGTGAATGAATCTCCACCGTATCCAGTTCCTTTAAAGCAGGCAGTGCCCTCGTGTACAAAATATTATTTACCGTACTGCTCAAATGATAAACCGCTGTGCTTAAGATAAAGGGGGTTACCACCAAGGTTATTGTCTTTAAAATGGACCCGCAGGAATCTGCATCCTCATGCTCGTCATGCTGGATCCGCCTGTGAATCAGTCCCTTATTCAGGGCATACATACCCAGCATGAACAAAAGTGCCGTCAATACTCCTGCGCCTGTGCCCATGGCGCTGCCCACGGCTCCCTTTGTTCCCCATAGAACCTTACCTTCCCTGTCTGCAGGAACCTCCATAGCCGCAAAGCTGCTGCGAATCAGGAGATACGCAGCACCCACGCTGACAATGGCATTGGCAATCTGCTCCAGAATCTGAGAGACAGAGGTCTGGGCCATGCTCTTATGCGCCTGAAAATAACCCCTCAGCACTCCAAGAATACCATAAACAAAGACAGTGGGGGCAAAGGTGCGCAATACCGGAATCACCTCCGGCTCCACAAACAAGCCTGCGCCGAAAAACAGGAATAGACTGGCCACGCCTCCAACCACCAGTACATAACCCAAAGCATATAGAAACATTCTGTGTGCGGCCCGGTACTCCTTAAGCGCCAGCCTTTGTGCAATCACCTTGGAAATCGCCGCCGGAATGCTGTAGGACGAAATCATCAGCACAATGTTGTAAAAATTAAAGGCTGTATTGTAATAGCCCATTCCCAGATCACCAATGACACGATGTAAAGGGCTCCTATAAAGGAGCCCTATCACTCTGCTGATCATTCCGGCCGCTGCCAAAATACCGGCCTGTACAAGGAAGGCGTTATCCTTCCTCAAGGAAGTATCCTTCTTTTCTAAACTGTTCTTTCCCATCCAACCCCTACTTCAACTCCCGCTTACACACCGATCAGCCAATCATACATCTCCTGATATTTCCTGGCAGAAACATGCCAGGAGAAGTCTGCTGCCATGGCTCTGTCAACCATCTTGTTCCACTCACGCTTCCGGTCATAATAAACCTGCTCCGCATAGCGAATGGAATTCAGCATCTCATGAGCGTTGTAATTAGTAAAGCTGAAGCCCGTTCCGGTTCCTTCGTATTCATTGTATGCCTGTACCGTATCTTTCAGACCACCCGTTTCCCGTACAATGGGTATCGTACCATAGCGCAGGGCCATGAGCTGGCTTAGGCCGCAGGGCTCAAACAAAGACGGCATGAGAAATGCGTCGCAGGAGGCATAAATCTTATGAGACAGCCCATCCGAATAATAAATATTCGCAGATACCTTATCCCCATATTTCCAGTCAAAGTGACGAAACATATTCTCATAGCGTTCCTCACCGGTTCCCAAAACCACAAGCTGTATATCATCCCGACACAATTCGTCCATAACATAAGCGATCAGGTCAAAGCCCTTCTGGTCTGTCAGACGGGATACTACGCCGATCATCATCTTCCTGTCATCCTGACAAAGCCCCAGCTCCTGTTGAAGAGCCCGCTTATTCTTTACCTTCTCCTTTCGGAAGTTCACAGCATTGTACTGCTTCACGATATAAGGATCCGTCTCCGGATTAAACTCCGCATAATCTATGCCGTTTACAATACCCCGCAGATCCCTTTGTCTTGCCCGGAGAAGTCCGTCCAGCCCTTCTCCATAAAAAGGCGTCTTGATTTCTTCCGCGTACGTACTGCTCACCGTAGTGACCGCGTCGGCGTAGACAATACCTCCCTTTAACAGATTAGCGTCCTTATATGCTTCCAATTTATCGGGAGTAAAATAAAATTCCGGCAGTCCGGTAATGCCGCGGACCGTTTTTGTATCCCATTTTCCCTGAAATTTCAGGTTGTGGATGGTGATCACCGACTTGATCCCGCGGTAGAAATCCCCCTCCTGAAATCGTTCCTTTAAATACACCGGTATCAGACCCGTCTGCCAGTCATGGCAGTGAATCACATCCGGCCGAAAGCCAAGTACGGGCAGCGCCGACAAAACCGCCTTGGAGAAAAACGCATATCTCTCGATTTCCCATTTCTGGTCATCGCAGTATACCTTGGAACCGTTAAAATAATATTCATTGTCAATAAAGTAATAATGTACACCCTCCACTTCCGCTTCCAGCAGGCCTACATATACATTTTTCCAGTCAAAATCCATGTAAAAATGTTTGACATACTGCATCTTATCCTTCCACTCCTGCTTCATGCAGACATATCTGGGAATGATAACCCGCACATCAAAATACTGCTTGTCAATACATTTCGGAAGGGAGCCTACAACATCGGCAAGCCCGCCTGTCTTAATAAAAGGAACACCTTCTGATGCTGCAAAAAGAATTTTTTTCATCGTTACCCTCCACCGCATAATTTCATATCGGAAACGGCTCTGCCATTTCCCCATATTTTGATTATACAACAGTATCAACTCAGTGGAAAGTACTTTTTTGTATACGCGCGCTATTGTCTGTAGGAAAGTCGTATCCTGTCCGCAATCAGTGCAATAAATTCGGAATTTGTCGGCTTCCCCTTTCCCGTGTCTATCGTATAGCCGAACAATGCGTCCAAGGTCTCCATCCGTCCCCGGCTCCAGGCCACCTCGATGGCATGACGGATCGCCCTCTCCACTCTGCTGGGTGTAGTTTGAAAACGCTTTGCTATGGTAGGATAAAGTATTTTAGTGATGGAACTGATCATTGCCGGGTCCTCCACCGACATCATGATTGCCTCCCGCAGGTACTGGTATCCCTTGATGTGCGCCGGCACGCCGATCTCGTGTATCATGTCGGTCACGTCCTGTTCCAGATCCCTGATGATTTCCTTTTTCTCCGCCTCCTGCACAGTACGATTGCTGTCAGTCTTTGCAGAAGGAACCGTAATCATGATCTGAAATTCCTTATCTCCGTTCATCAAATCCCCTAATATCTTGTATATTTTTTCATTATCTTTCGCAGCCGTAACGTTAAGTTGTTCCATAAAAATTCCCTCCAAGTTGAAGAAAGTCAAAATTTCGTACTTTTCCATTATAAAAGATATAAGTTTGATACAGCAACTCCAACTCATCGCGCTTTTCGCCCAAGTGCGGCAAAAAATCCGGCAGGACGGGAACATCTTGCGGTATTCTACATTTTTCCCTTTAAAATACTTTTTTCTGCCTGTACTGATTGATTATACACCCCGGTGTAATACCGCCGAATTTCTGTCAGATATTGAATATTTTGAGCAAACGGCGTATAATACAGTTATCAGCAGAAAGGAGAACTGTGCCTATGAAACAGACGAAATCCGCTTCTGTAAATCTCAAATGGATCCGGAACGCCGTTATGGCTGCAGAAATGACAGTGCTGCTTATTTTATGGTCTTTTATTCCTGTCCTGATCAGGAATACTCCCGCGGTACACGTAGGGAGTGGAAAATACGGACTACGGGCAGGTGCTCTGCTGCTGGTGCTGCTTCCCTTATTCGGGCTGATCCCTCAGAAACGGAATAGCTGGGAAGATAACGAGATTCACACCGACAATGCCGCAGAAAGAATACAAATTGAGCAGGAACGGGAAGCAGAATCCTTTAAATCCCAGCTTCTGATATCTGCCCTTGGGTTTATTGGGGCCTTCCTGGGAATCACTGCGGCAATCTGCATGGGATAGGATTTTAAAACCGCTTTACAAGGAGCCCGCTATGAGGCAGATCGCAGAAGACATTAAACAAAACAAATTCAAACAGGTCTACCTTCTTTACGGGGAAGAGCGCTATCTGCGTCGGCAGTACCGGGAGAAGCTCCGGCAGGCTCTCTGCACCGACGGAGATACCATGAACGTGCATGTTTATGAGGGCAAGGGCATTAATCCGGGCGAAGTCATTGACCTGGCGGAAACTTTGCCCTTTTTGGCCGAGCGGCGGGTCATTCTCCTGTCAGACAGCGGTCTGTTCAAGTCCGGCGGGGAAAAAATGGCTGAATATCTGGCCGCTCCCTGTGAAACCACCTTTTTTGTGTTTTCCGAAAGCGAAGTGGACAAACGGAGTAAGCTGTACAAAACCGTTCATTCAAAGGGATATGCAGCAGAATTTACGTCCCAGGATGAAAATACGCTGAAGCGCTGGATCGGCAGCACCCTGGCAAGGGACGGGAAAAAGATTACCGAAAGCACCGTACAGCTGATTATTTCCAAGACCGGCACCAATATGGACAATATCCAGATGGAGCTGGAGAAGCTGATTTGTTATTGTATGGACCGGGATGTTATTACCGATGCGGACGTGGAGGCCATCTGTACCTCTCAGATCAGCAATCATATTTTTGACATGATAAACGCCATTGCCGACAAAAAGCAAAAACAGGCCCTGGAGCTTTACTATGATCTTTTGGCCTTAAAAGAACCTCCAATGCGTATTTTGTTCCTGATCGCCAGACAGTGTAATATGCTGCTGCAGACAAAGGAGCTGAAATCCAAAGGCAACGATAACCGCTCCATTGGCACAAAAATAGGCGTGCCGCCCTTCATCGCGCAAAAATACGTGAATCAGGCGGCACGTTTCAAGGCTTCCACCCTGCGAAACGCTGTACAGCAGTGCGTAGAAGCAGAGGAAGCCATAAAAAGCGGTCGCATGAACGATATGATGAGTGTAGAGATATTGATCCTTAACGTTCTTCTCTGAAGTATGCCAGTCCCAGATGTGCCGGGGGCTGGTTTTCTTTTTTCCGGTGCAGGCTGCTGATGATCAGCACCACGATGGTGACCACATAGGGAACCATCTGAATCAGGTCCGTCACATAGCTGGCTACGGTAAATCCCAGGAGGCTTGGCAGAAACTGATACAGCCAGTAAAGCATCCCGAACAGATATGCTCCCCAGACGGCATTTAAGGGCCGCCAGGTGGTAAATATCACCAGAGCCACCGCCAGCCATCCCAGCGCTTCGATCTGCCCTGTGGTGGCCCAGATACCGGAATTGTAATCCAGCACATAATACATGCCGCCAATCCCGGAAATGCCCGCACCGATACAAGTTGCCAGATATTTGTATCGCGTGACGCTGATTCCGGCAGCATCTGCGGTAGCAGGATTTTCTCCCACCGCTCTTAAGTTCAGTCCGGCTCTGGTCCTGTTTAAGAAAATATGCAGTGCCACTGCCAAAACAATGGCCGCATATGCCAGAAAACCGTATCCAAACACGGTCTGTCCCACAACCCCCAGCCCGGAGAGAAAGGGAATCTTATGAGCATATGCACTGTTTGCCAAAGGCGCTGCAGTATAGCTCTTTCCGTTTAAAATAAATACGCCGAAGAAATTGGCAATGCCCATGCCGAAGGTCGTCAAGGCAAGACCAGTAACATTCTGGTTTGCCCGCAGAGAAATGGTCAAAAAGCTATAGATCAGCCCTCCCAGCATGGAGGCCGCCACACAGCACACAAGAGACAGCAATACACAGACAAAGGCATTGGGTGAAGCCGCATTATTTTCATAATAGAACGCACTGGCAAAACCCGCAAAGCCACCCAGATACATAATACCTGGTACACCCAGATTCAGATTCCCGGATTTTTCTGTGAGGATTTCCCCCATGGCTCCGTACATTATGATCGTCCCGAAGGGAACTGCCCTGATAATCCACGCAATCAGATTGCTCATATTATTTTGTCCTCCTTTCCCTGCGGAAGATCACCTTATAATTAATAAAGAATTCGCTTCCCAGTATGCAGAACAGAATAATGCCCGTGATAATGGACGCAGCATAATCATTTAAGCTGTAGGCCGACGCAATCTCCGCCGCCCCTTTCTGTAAAAACACCAGCAAAAAGGCAATCAGCGCCATGTAAAAGGTATTAAACTTCGCCAGCCATGCCACAATGATCGCCGTGAATCCGTTACCGCCTGCTGTGGTGGTGGAAATGGTCTGGTCCCTGCCGCAGACAATGAGGAATCCACAGAGCCCGCTGATGGCTCCGGAGATCGCCATGGTCCGCAGAATCACCCTGGTGACATTGATCCCCGCATAGCGGGCCGTATTCTCAGACTCTCCCACCACGCTGATTTCATAGCCGTGCTTGGTATACTTAAGATAAAAATACATGGCAAAGGTCAGCAGAAGCACCACTATGATGTTTATATTGTAGCGCTGGCCAAACACCATCGGAAACCATCCTGCCCTGCTTCCCATGTTCAGCTTGCCCAGGCTGGAGGCCTGCCCCCTCATAATGTTCACGGCACAGGCCACAAAGCTGGTGGCCACATAGTTCATCATCAGAGTAAACAAGGTTTCATTGGTCTTCCATTTTGCCTTAAAAAATGCGGGAATCAGCCCCCAGACCGCTCCCACGGCAATGCTGGTAAACAACATCACCGCAAAAAGCACCGGCATGGGAAGCTTGTCTCCCCAATATACCATGATCAGCGCCGTCATCAGGCCTCCCATAAGTACCTGCCCTTCGGCTCCCACGTTCCAAAACCTCATCTTAAACGCCGGGGCCAGTGCGATCCCGATGCAGAGCAGGGAAACCAGATCCCGCATCGCCCAGGAAAAGCGGATTTTAGTACCGAAGGTTCCCTGAAACATAACGCCGTACACCGAAAAAGGGTTTAAGCCCGTGACAAAAAAGATGAACAAAGCGTCCAATATCAAAGCAAGCAGGATTGCCCCGGCCCGCGCCGCTATTTTCTGTCTCATTGCCGCCTGATCCCGCTTTACTACCCGTAACAGCGGTTCCCTGATTTGTGTGTCACTCAAATTTATGCCCTCCATTTGTATTCATCTGTACTGACACGTCTCAGTCTCCCATTGACTGCGCGTTTTGCCGCCGCAAAGAGAGATCTCTCCCTGTCATAAGAAGCCCAACCTCTTCCTTGGCCGCTTTCCGCCCGTCCAGAATCCCGCTGACCCTGCCGCCGCACAACACCAGTATCCTGTCGCAAAGCTCCAGCAGCACATCCAGATCCTCTCCCACATAGATCACTGCCACACCCTTTTTCTTCTGTCTGTTCAACAGATCATAAATGGTATAGGATGTATTGATGTCCAGGCCCCGCACGGCATATGCCGTCATCAGTACGATAGGGGATTCCGAGATCTCCCGGCCTACCAGCACCTTCTGTACATTGCCCCCGGACAGCCTTGACACCGGAGTATTGACTCCGGGAGTCACCACTCCCAGCTCCTTCATGATACTCTCCGCCAGGTCCTGGGGCTTTTTCCTGTCCGTCAGAAAACCTCTGCCCCTGTCATAGCTTTTCAGCATCATATTGCCTGTCATGCCCATAGAGCCCACCAGGCCCATGCCCAAGCGATCCTCCGGCACAAAGGACATATGAATTCCGGCATTGCGGATGATCCTGGGATTCTTTCCCACCACCTCCATGGGCGGCTCACTGCCCTCTGCTCCGTTATAATATTTGATGCTGCCGCCCTCCGCCACGGGCTGCAGACCGGCAATGGCCTCCAGCAGCTCCTTTTGTCCATTGCCAGAGACACCGGCGATTCCCAGAATCTCCCCGCCGTACACATCAAAGGAAATATCCTCCAGTACCTGCACCCCTTCCTCACTGACCACGGAGACATTCCTCACCTCCAGCCGCTTCACGGGATTTACAGACTCCGGCCTCTCAATATTCAATGCCACCCTCTGACCCACCATCATTTCCGTCAGCAGGCCCTCATCGGCTTCCGCGGTTTTCACGCTGCCTACATATTCTCCCTTACGCAGAATGCTCACCCTGTCGGAAATAGCCAGCACTTCATGGAGCTTGTGAGTAATAATGACCACGGACTTACCGTCCGCTTTCATATTGCGGATAACATGAAAAAGCTTCTCCGTTTCCTGAGGTGTGAGAACGGCCGTGGGCTCGTCCAGAATCAGAATATCCGCTCCCCGAAAAAGCGCCTTGATAATCTCCAGCGTTTGCTTTTGAGACACGCTCATGGCATAAACCTTCTGGTTAAAATCCATCTCAAAATGATATTTTTTACAGATTTCTTCCGCCCTTTTTCTGACCTGCTTTAAATCAAATTTCTCTTTGCTCTCCAGCCCCAGGGCAATATTTTCCGTAGCCGTAAATACGTCCACCAGCTTGAAATGCTGATGAATCATACCGATCTTAAGATCATACGCATCCTTCGGCGAACGAATCTCCACGGGCCTGCCGTTTACCAGGATCTCTCCCTCGTCCGGATAATAGATGCCCGCAATCATGTTAAGCAGCGTAGTTTTTCCGCTGCCGTTTTCACCTAAAAGGGCCAGAATCTCTCCCTTATAGATGTCCATGGTCACGTCCTTATTGGCAGCCACTGCTCCGAAGGTCTTGGTAACGTGTTTCATCTGGATGGCACATTCCATGCGGCTTCTTCCTTTCCTATTCCATTTTCCATTCCATAAATTTGTGCAATCTGCAGCATAAATCTGTCTGACGTAAAAAGAGGACCAAATGCACGTCCTCTTTTTCTTTTTCGATCAGTTCCTTTTTAAGTTTAATTATTCTCGGTAATGCCGTCAATACGCAGCTGGAAATAAGGCGCGCTTCTGAAGGTGGACTCTGAGAAATAACCATCCTTGATGGCCTCTACGGTCTCACCCTGATAAATCGCCTTGCCTGCCGCCCAGTCCATAAAAGACATGTCACATTCTGCCGTGGTCACTTTCGCACCGCCCACGGTAAAGGTATCGGTGTCAAAAACATGAAGAGTGCCATTCTTTAATGCCGCTTCCACCTCGGCAATCTTTTCTGCGGTTCCTGCCGCACAGGAATCACTCAGCGCAGTGACAGCCACGGCGTCCTGATTATAGCCTTCCGCCCAGTCGGCTTCCAGCTCCGTGCCGTTTACCATGCACTCCATGGCATGCTTATAATACACCTTCCAGTTATTGGTGGCAGAGGTCAGCGCCGCAGTGGGAGCCGTTTCCCGCATGTCGATATTGTAACCTACGGAATAGCAGATGGTTCCGTTATCCAGGAGCTTCTGGGTGGCTGCCGGAGCGCCGGTGGAATCCGCATGCTGCCCGATGATTACACAGCCGTCCGCAATCAGGGATTCAGCCGCCGCGCCTTCCTTGTCAATATCAAACCAGGAGTTAGTGTATTCCACTTCCATGACAACGTTGGGAACAATGCTCCTGATCCCTAAGAAAAATGCAGTGTAGCCGGAAACCACCTCCGCGTAAGGATACGCGCCCACATAACCGATCTTCACATTGCCGTCCCCGTCAAAGCTGGAAGGCTGGCTCTCCGCACTTAAAGTTCCGTCAGCCAGAAGCTCCTGCAGCTTCATGCCTGCCGCCACACCGGATACATAGCGGGACTCGTAAACATGGGTAAATGCGTTCTTAAAATTAGACAGGCCACAGATCGCCGCGAAATCACCGGTCATGGCCACAAAGGTAACGTCAGGATATTCCTGGGCTGCCTGCACCATGTATGTCTGGTGTCCGTAGCTGTTGGAAAAAATAATATTGCAGCCCTGACCAACCAGGTCAACTGCTGCATCATAACACGCAGAGCTTTCATCCACCTTGTATTTCCATACAAGCTTGTCGGAAAGGCCCAGCTCTTCTGCCGCCGCCTTGATGCCGTTGATGTGAGCCGCCGTATAGCCTTCCGTCTCATCCCCCAGCATGATGCAGCCGATCTTTAAGTCGGATGCCTTGCCTTTTCCCTCTGAATCCCCGCAGGCAGCAAGCGTCAGCATCATTACCGCCGCCAGGATCAGACACAGTGTCTTTCTCATTTTCATAATCTCCTCCTTTTCCTCCTGTGCAGACAAATCTTGACTATATCCGCCCGGCTTTAAGTCATTCACGGGAATGTCTGCATATACCCGCAGAGCCAAACCGATATGATAAGCGCATTATATCCCGAATAGACGGAATTTGCAAACCCTTTTCGACATATTTACAAAAATCTATAGTTTTTTAAGTAAACTTGTGTTAGCATAATGTTCAGCACGACAATTTGCACAAAAAGAGAAAATCAATACAAAATTTTGCGATAAGAAAACAGAGAGGTCAGTGTGAAAAATAAATTTTTCACACGCAAATTTGCGCCTGCGGCTCAAATTCGCAGGTTGCGGAAAGGCATGGTTATTAGTATGAAGCTTCTGGAGGAACGTATTCAAAAAGACGGCACAGTAAAAGAAGGCAATATTCTAAAGGTGGACAGCTTTTTAAATCATCAGATGGACGTGGAGCTGTTTGACCTGATGGGTCAAGAATTCAAACGGCTGTTTGCAGACGCTCCCATCAACAAGATTCTTACCATCGAGGCCTCCGGCATCGGCATCGCCTGTGTGGCGGCCAGAAGCTTCCATGTCCCCGTGGTCTTTGCCAAGAAAACCCAGACCCTGAATATTGACGGACAGGTCCTTTCCTCCAAGGTAGACTCCTTTACTCACAAAAAGACCTATGATATTATCGTATCCAAAAAATTCCTCACTCCCGATGATCATGTCCTGATTATTGACGATTTCCTTGCCAACGGCTGCGCCGTGCTGGGACTGATGGAACTGATCCGGGCCGCCGGTGCTGCCTTAGAAGGCGTGGGCATAGCCGTAGAAAAAGGCTTTCAGACAGGAGGGCAGAAACTTCGGGATATGGGAATCCATTTGGAGTCTCTGGCCATTGTGGATTCCATGGATGCCGCCACGGGACGGATTACATTCAGGGAGCAGCCTCACCAGAGCTGATAAAATCAGCGGGAAAAGCGCTCAACCCCCGGCCAGATTCTTTTCAGTACATAAAAGATTCCTGCTCCCAGGCAGCTTCCCGTAAAATTAAGGATCAGGTCATCCACATCCACGCTGCGCTCGATGAACAACTGGCATGTCTCAATCAACAATGTCAGCCCCAGAGAAAATGCAATAATGACCGGGAGCCGCCTGTTTTTCCTCCACAGGAGGACAAGGCCAAACCCCCAGGGGACGAACATGATTATATTTCCAATCACGTTGATCCCAAGTACGCCAACGTCAAGATGCTCAAAATATAGAGTAATGGCACGAAAAGGAATCAGATTCACACGCTCGCCGGTCCGGATACGGGTGAGCGCCCGTCCCGCCATCTGTGCGGGCGTTCCGTATTCTCCCTCCAGAGCCAGTGCAAGCAGCCCCGCCATAAACAGTACAAATGCTCCCAGCGCCCACTCCCTTGGCTGTTTCCTTTTCCAGGGCCGGCGGATCAGAAGCCAGACCGGCAGTGCCGCCAGCACAACAGTTCCAAATTTCATAAGATACCACCCCATATTTCTTCTCCTTCGCTCTTTCGCCCATCCCCACATGCCGGAAATATTCTTATTGTATTATAAGATCATACAGTTGAGTGTCAAGTTGCAAAAGAAAGTAAATAAGACCTCATCTCCACCCGTTCCCCCTTCGTCTCCAGAATCACGGCGCCCCCCATGTCCGTCCGAAAGACACGGCATCCTGCCGCCTCCAGCCTCTCCAACAGCTCTTTATGGGGATGGCCGTAGCGGTTGTTCTGCCCGCAGGAAATCACGGCTGCCTGCGGACTAATCTGATCCAGAAGCTCCACCGGAGTGGAATTTCTGCTTCCATGATGAGCTGTTTTTAATACCGTAACGCTCTCGATCTTCCGCTCTTTAAGCTCTGCCAGCAGGGCCTGCTCTCCTACTCCTTCCACATCTCCCGTCAACAGCAGGGAAAAGCTGCCGAAATCCGCGTAAAAGCATTGCGAGTATGCGTTTCCTTCCACTCCGCGGCAGCCCTTTTGCGGATGCAGACAAACGAATCGTGCCTCCCCGCAGTTCCAGGCATCTCCTGCCCCAACCCAGGCCACCCGCATGCTGCTGCCCTGACTCTTTCCCGCGGCATCCGCCACGGCCAGCAGTCCGCCGAACGCTTCCTCCCTGACGCCCTCTTCTATCGCAGGCAAAAGCACCTGCCTTATTGTCAGATGATTGTCCCCTGCAAGCTCCAGCAGCTCTGAAATACCGTTCATGTGATCCCCGTCAGAATGAGACAGAAAGACTCCGTCCAGCCTGCGGATACCGTAATATTTCAAGGCCGGAAGCAGCACATACTGCCCTGTCTTACTGCGGCTGCTGCTGCCACAGTCAAAGAGATAATTTTCACCGGCGGCGGTCTGTACCAGACAGCAGTCCCCCTGCCCCACGTTCAGAAAAATTACCCTGTCTTCTGCCGGCGGACGGATTGCCAGCAGCAGTACTGCTGCCGCCAAAGCCGCACCGGGCATTACTCTCACTATTGCTTTGTAAAAAAACATTTCCCTGCCGCCTCCAAACCCCCTGCTGAAGAGATCCTTTCCGGCAGGCTTATACCCGATATGTCCCGCTTTCTCCCTCACCTTATTCCTTATGCATCCTGCGCTGCTCGTTGTCTTTTTGCCCATTGCCGTCTTTATTTTCTCAGTCCCGCCTGCGGTTTTGCTCTTCTTGATTTTCTTAAAAATCAGCACACAGACCAATATTCCGTAATACGCCGCCACCTGCCATATCCCAGGCCTTCCCGGATTCCAGACCCCAAAAGGCATTTTATCAAATAACCTGCATAACCGTTCATACCACCAAAGGATCAGCCGGTCAAAAACCCCCGCTGTTCCAAGTCCAGGAAGCAGACTTACAAAACCCGCAATCAGCAAAGGTTTCATAAGGGGCAGTACCATCAGATTAATGAAAACGCCCCATACCGGCACCTCATAGTAAAACCACAGTTGCACGGGCAGAGTCGCCAGGGTAATAGAAAGGCTTGCAAGCGCTGCCCGCTTCACCTTCCCAAAACATTTCCGCAGCAGAAGCAGCACCTGATTTTCCCCGTACCGTCTGGGACGCACCGGCTGTACCCCGGAGACCAGCACAGGATATACCGCACCGATTCCCAGCACCGAGGAAAAGGACAGCAAAAAGCCCGCGTTCTGCAGATAGTAAGGATTTGCCACAGTCATAACGGCAGCGGCAACGGCAAGCGCCGTCAGCAGATCGTAAGTCCGCCCGCAGATCTCACCGAACATTCGGATCAGATACATCCCTATTGCCCTGCACACCGAGATTCCGAAGCCTGTCATCATTCCGTAAAGCAGCAGAACAGCCCCTCCGGCCAGCGCACAGAGGGAGATCGGCAACCCTGTCCTGCGCAGCAGCCGATACAGACTCATGCCGATGATGGTGACATGCAGCGAAGAAATACTTAAGATATGCAGAATCCCGTTTCGCTGATACAGTGCCTTCAGCTCCTTGTCCGTATCTCCTTTTTCTCCCAGCAGCAAAGCGCACATGATCGCGGCTTCCTGTTCGGGAAACAGGTTATACAGCCGCTCCCTGATGCACATCTTAAGCCGATACAGGCCCTCCCTCAAACGCCAATACTCTCTGCTCTGTCCAAGCACCCGGACTTCCCGCAGCCGTCCGTCTGCCCCCAAAGAACGGTAATACACTGCCGTGTCAAATTCTCCTGGATTAGAAGCTCCGGAAAAAGGCGCAAAAATACCAGACACTGCCACCCTGCTTCCCATGGGAATATCGGATACACCGTCCTTCAGCTCACATATTATTTTTTCCGTATAGGGATAAGATTCGTTGATAATTACAGATTGCAGCCAGATTTTGTCTTCTTCTTTTCGGCAGACCTGCCCTGTGACAAACCAGAAACCCGCTGTTTCCAAAACCGATACTTTTTCACACTGTTCCGTATCCGGGGGATCAGGCGGCGGATTATCATACCATCCTGCCGCCAGTCCGGTCCACACTGCCGCCACCAGAGCAACAGCCGCCGCAAAAAGCGGTCTTTTCATATGTATTTCTCCACTTATTTATTTTCCACGGTTACCACAATATCCAGATTCCGCTCAAATGTATTGGTGGGATACCCTGCAGGTGCCTCACCATTTACAAGAATCTGAACCTTATTAACGCTGCTCAGCTCCACCAGCGAATTCACAATGGAATATATAGATATATCCGTAGACACATTATTTATCACTGTAAGAAAATTTTCGTCTAAATTGACATAACAGACTCCGTCCTTGGTCATGACACTGATCACCTTGGTAGCCGGATTAACGGTGGGATAAAGCTCTTCCACATGCCCGCTGGGACCTGCAATCAGCTCATCCACCACAAAACGCTCCAGCGGAATATTGGTGGAATAATATTTCTCCCTGAATGCCGCGATCAGGTTCGTTCCGTCCTCACTGGCAAAATACAGCTTTACCTTCACCTGATCATAAATATTGATCTCGTCCCCGTCATTATCAATAAACCGGTCCGCACTCATCCAGCCTACGGCGTCACCCAGGCTGTCAGACAGTTGATTTCCCTCCACCGTTATTCCCACATAATTAACCTTGTCCAGCTGAGTCAGGGTACGGACAATGGCAGCACGTGTCAACACCTCTGTTGCCACCGGAAGCTCCAGATAGGAAGCATCCACATCCAGCAAAACCTTCTCACCGTCCCAGTTCACATCCAGCAGTTGAAATCCCAGCAGCGGCGCTTTATATTCCAGCTTTTCCGGATTAGTGGACAGACACTGAATCAGCTCGTCCAGCCGCTCTTCCGTCTCCGTACTCTCCATCACATGAGGATGGGCCTCCACCTTAGTCTCTGAATTGCTGATAAAATAGACCTGCAACGTATCTTCGTTTTCCTCTTCTTCTGCCCCGCACGAGGAAAGCAGCAACACGGCGATCAATGCCGCCAAAATTCCATATAACCTGTTCAATTTATCATCCTCCCAGCCCTTCATTTCTTCCCGCGGCATTCGTCAACGCTCATGGAGCAGTCGCTCCGGGGATGTAATTTAAGGGAATCTTTACGGTAAAGCTGGAGCCTTCTCCTTCCACGCTGTTCACCGCAACGGATCCCCTGTGCAGCAACACAGCGCTCCTGGCAATCGCCAGGCCAAGCCCGGTACCTCCGATGTCCCTGGAATGTGATTTGTCCACCCGGTAAAACCGCTCATAAATATGAGGTAAGGAGTCTTCCGGAATTCCCAGCCCGGAATCGCTGACCGTAAAAGTAAAATACTGATGGTCCGCATTCAGTGCCACCTTGACCCAGCCGTGTTCCTTGTTGTACTTGATGGCATTTTCCACAAGATTTGTCATGATCAGTGTCAGCTTGACCTCATCCACCTCTGCTATTACCGTACGCATGCTTTCAAAGACCAGCTCCACATCCCTTTTTCTGGCAAGAGGCCGCAGCCGCTTTAAAATCAACTCAGTCAAATCATTTATATTCAAAGATACGATATTCAGCTCCTGTACCTTGTTTTCCAGCCTAACCAGCGCCAGCAGGTCCGTAATGATCCGATTCTCTCTGTCGATTTCTGATACAATATCCTCCATAAACTCACGGTAAAGCTCTGCCGGCGCATCTTCCTGGGCCAGCAGGGAATCCGCCAGCACTTTCACTGAAGTCATGGGCGTTTTCAGCTCATGGGACACATTGGCCACAAATTCCTGTCTGGAATCATCCAGCACCTTCATGCGCTCCAACAACTGATTAAAGGCTTCCACAATATGCACCGTCTCCGCATAATCGGGAACGTCAATGGTTTTGTCACTATAGCCTGCTTTCACCTCATTTATGGCTTCCGTTATCCTGTTGAACGGCCTGGTAAGTACCGTGGACAAAATAATGGCAAACGCCAGAATCCCGACCAGCATCAGATTCTGCAGGATCACGGCTTGCCGGTTCAATGCATCCATCGTGGAAACAATGGCATCGTTTGAAATGCTGGTAACGATAACACCAACAATAATAGTCTCACCCTCCGCCTGACTGCCTGAATCCACAATAGGTGTAGTCATCTCAATATAGCCATGCTCCCTGTCATAGTGGGACATACTCTCACCCTGCAGCCCCCGGATCACCTCTTCGGAGATCATGATCTTTCCTTCGCTGATACCGTAAGTATCCTTTACCACCTTCAGGCTGGAATCAACAATCATGACCCGCCCCTCATAAAGATCCGAGATCATTTGCAGCTCCGCATTAATCACGTTTTCATTTGTCTTTGTACTGCTGAAATAATGGTTACTGAGCAAATGGTTGCCCACGATCATCAGCTGATTCTGGACCGTAGCGGTCCTGATTCGGACCGTGCGCTCTTCATAACTGTTTAAAATGGCATACCGCATAAGCAGGCTGGGCACGATACCTACCAAAAGTATAATAATAAAGATGTGCGCCCGCAGGCTGCGCAGAGAAAGGAGATTCTTTAGATTCTTCATCCTCTGATCTCCTTATTCATTATTAAAATAGTAGCCGACACCCCATTTGGTATGTACGTATTTCGGTTCGCTGGGATTCTGCTCGATCTTCTCCCGCAGACGCCGGATATGTACATCCACCGTGCGCACATCTCCCGGATAATCCGGCCCCCATACCAGCTGCAGCAGATTCTCACGACTGTACACTTTGTTAGGATTTAACATCAGCAGCTCCAACACCTCAAATTCTTTGGCAGTAAGACCAATCTCCTTCCCTGCAATATAAGCTCTTCTCCCCTCGCAGTCCAGCCGCATCTCGCCGCTCTCTACCGTCTTGGGTGAAACAGCCGCCTCTCCCATAACACGCTTGGGCTCCATGCGACGCATAATGGCCTTGATCCGCGCCTTAACCTCCAAAATATTAAAGGGCTTGGTAATATAATCATCCGCGCCGTATTCCAGGCCCAGTATCTTATCCATGTCGTCTCCCTTTGCCGTCAGCATAATAACCGGCACATTGGAAAATTCACGGATCTGCTGGCATACCTCATAGCCCGTGAGCTTTGGCAGCATCACATCCAGCAGTACAATGTCATATTGATTATTCCTGGCATACTCCAGCGCTTCCTCTCCGTCATATGCGCAGTCCACCTGCATGTTATCCTGCTCCAGGCTGAAACGAATTCCCTTCACAATCAGCTTTTCATCATCCACCACTAACACTCTTTTCTCCGCCATTCCTAAACCTTCCTCTATTCCGATTCTATATTTCTAGTCCACCCGGATGCCGTCCTTGATTTTACCGTAAACGCTGGTCTTAATACCAGGCACGTTCATAATATCCTCGCAACTCTCAAAGGGCCCGTTTTCTTCTCTGTAATGCAGTATATCCCTGGCTTTGGAGATGCCGATCCCCGGCAGTGTACAGAGCGTTTCCTCATCAGCCGTATTAATGTTGATCAGAGCGTTCTCTCTGCTTTCCTGCGAAAATTCCGTTTTTTCCTCCACAGTGGGAAAATACAGTTTTTCACCATCACCCACCCTTGCCGCCAGATTAACATAATCCGTTCTGGCATCCTCTCTAAAACCGCCTGCGGCCTTAAGAGCTGCCTCCGCCCGGCTTCCCTCCGGAAGCTCCACCACCCCCGGACAATTTACCGCGCCGCACACATATACATAAATCCGGGGTGCTTCCTCCGACGGCAGTGCAGAACTATCGGCCGTCGATTCCGCACCGTTCTCCGATTCCTGCCCGGCCTCGGCTCCGTTTCCTGCCGCACCTGCACCGTTCCCTGATCTGCCGTCCGTTTCCCCAACAAAAACCAGACCGTCCGTCTGCGCCCTGCAGCCGCACAGTAATCCGATCAAAGCAAGACTACAAAACACAGTCCTTATCCTTTTGTCTCTCACCAAGAGTCCCTCACTTTCAGGGATTGCCTCTCTATGCTGATTAATATAATTGTAAAGGAATTGTAATTATTTTACAAGCCGCTTTTAATTATTTCCATTTAAAAATAATAATTCCTGCAATCGCCACGGCCATCCCAATGGCCTTTCTCCACTCCCATGGCTGCTTTTCCACGCCAAACCAGCCCAGAAGCTCAATAATATATGCCACCAGCAGCTGTGCCACTACAATCAGCATCACGGCTCTGGCCGGCCCCAGCATATCCATGCTCCTGATAACAGTATAGGTAATAAATGCACCAATGGCACCGCCCAGAAGCATATATTTCGGCTGGACCTGAAACACCTGCAGCAGATTGCTTCTGTCCGTAAAAAGCCAGGCACCCAAACAGACTGCCAGCGCGGACAGCTGTACAAAGGCGCTGGCGGCCCAGATGGAGGACGCCTTGGTCACCTGTGTATTAAATACTCCCTGCACACTCATCAGGGCCCCCGAAATCAATGCAATAAAAAAACCGATCATTGAATACACCCTTCCTTTCTGTTTCAAGTGTACCCTATGATCGGCTGCTCTATTCGTTAGAGATAGGTCTCTTCGAAAGATCCGCCTGCCAAAGAGACATATTCTCTTCATCCTCCGGTCTGCGCCCTGATCTGGTCTGCAAGCTCCTGCACCTGTGCCGTCACGTCTTCCCCATTCCACACCTGTGCAAACAGCCTCTCCAGATGCAGCCAGAAGTTTCCCGTTTCCATCATCTTTGGCAGCGGTATGCTGCGGGCATATTCCATCTTAAAAATCTGCAGTGGTCCGTTATCCCCGCCGACGTCTGTCTTCGCCGGAGCCTTTCCCGTTCTCTCATAAAGAGAGTCGGCGCACTCATCCACCAGATAGGCCGCAAATTCATTGGCCAGCTCCTTGTGCCGGGAATAACCGTTAATTGCCACGGCATTGGTTACGGACATGGAGCGGCTCTTTAGTTCACTGCTCACCATTGGCATCATGGCCACGCCGTAATCAAAGGCAATCAGCCCTTCTTCTTTCGCTTTTGCCAGCCTGTCCACTATATCGGTAGTAGCAATGGTATACACAATCTTTCCGTCCATAAAATCCTGAATCACGGAATCATAAGTAACCGTATCGGATTCAATAAAGAAAAACTGATTCAAAGCCCTGTATGCCTCAAGACAGGCAATGGTTTCCGGGCTGACAATCTGAATATTGCCTTCATCATCCCCGGCCTCCCCGCCTACAGTCATATAATTTCCCACAATCCAATAATTATAAAAAATGTCCGACACCGCCCATTTCATGATGCCCTCCACGCCCTCCGGCAGATCAAAGGTATCGGCAATGGTCAAAAGCTCTTCCAGATTTCCGGGAATGGCCCGCTGAAGGTATTCCTCTGTTTTGGCCGCAAGCAAGGCCTCGTCCAGAGCAATGCCCTCGGAATTTTCCGCTGGTTCTTCGTCCTCGGTGCCATCTCCCAGCAGCTCCTTCTGCGCGCTCTGCAGCGCCCACTCCGCTAGGTATGTCTCATTATATATCAGGGCACTGGTCTCAAAGGAAAGGGGGTAAGCCACGGTTTTTCCGTGATAAGACACTGCGGACAGTGCCGCCGCCGGGAAATTGTTCTCGTTGCACACCTTTCCCTCATCCCTTATTTCCTCCGCCAGCCCTGCCAGATAAGCCTTTTCCAACGAGTCATGACTGATGATGTATGCGTCCGGCATCTGCTCTTCTTTCACGGAAGCCCGGTTGATCGCTTCCATATACTGACTATCTGCTGTCAGCACCGGAATCACATGCACGTTCTTTTCCTCACCGAAGGCCACTGCCGCACTGTTCAGAAAATTAGTCATGGCTTCGTCGGAGTACCAGAAATAAATGGTATCTTTCCTGTCAAACCAGGACGTATGGGATATTTCCTCCGGCTGCGTGTCCACATCCAGCGTGCCGCCGTAAAAAACCGCGGCGGCAAAGGCCGCAGCTGCTGCCGCCCCCGCCAGTCTTTTCTTGAAACTCATATTTCCTCTCATTCCGCCGCGCAAGCAGCATCTGAATCTATGGGAACTTTGGGACGCGCAGCGTCACAAATTCCGAGATTGAAAATGACAATTTTCAAACTTCCAGACATGCCGGCTCAAACAGGCATGATACTGCGTTCCAGAATCGAAATCATCTCGTCAACGTTTTCCGTCGTAATAATTAAAGGCGGCACAAAGCGAATGATATTCGGCCCGGCATTGATCAAGATCAGCCCGTTTTCCAGCGCCCTGTTGATAATTCCGCCCACGGGCTCTTCAAACACCAGCCCCTGCATGAGCCCGGTTCCGCGCCGCTCCTTAATACATCCGTATTTCTCCTTCAGCTCATCCAGGCGCTTTTCCAGATAAGGCGCCACCTTATTTACATTATCTATTATATGTTCCTCTTCAAATAAATCAAGCACTTTTTCCACCGCTGCACAGGCAAGCGGATTCCCACCGTAGGTAGTTCCGTGATCCCCCGCCTCAAGAGAACGGCTCCCCACTCTTTCGGTCATCAAAAATGCCCCCACAGGCACGCCGCAGCCCAACGCCTTTGCCGTAGTCATAATATCCGGCTTCACACCGTACTTCTGCCAGGCGTACATATAGCCCGTTCTGCCCATGCCGCACTGTATCTCGTCCAAAATCAAGAGAATGTCCCTCTCGTCGCATAGGGCACGGAGCTCCTTCAGGAAATTCTCTTCCGCGGGAATCAGGCCTCCCTCTCCCTGGACGGTCTCCAGGATAATGGCACAGGTTTTATCGGTAATCTGGGCCTTCACGCTTTCCATATCATTCAGCTTGGCAAAACGGATATTGCCGATCAGCGGCTCAAAAGGCTCCCGATACTTAGGATTACCGGTGACAGCCAGTGCGCCGAAGGTCCTGCCATGGAAAGAATGGTTCATGGCAATGATCTCATGATCCGTCCTGCCATCCTTCAGATAAGCGTATTTCCGTGCCGCTTTCAGCGCTCCTTCCACCGCCTCCGCCCCGGAGTTGGTAAAGAAAACCCTGTCCATGCCGGAAACCTTCTTCAGCTTCTTCGCCGCCTGAATGGCCGGTTTATTGTAATAATAGTTGGAGGTATGAATGATTTTGTCAATCTGCCCCTTCAGGGCATCATTATACTCTTTGTTATGATACCCTAAAGCAAACACGGCAATACCGGCCACAAAATCAAGATATTCTTTTCCCTCCATATCATAGAGCCGGACTCCGTCCCCTCTCTCCAATACGATCTGATACCGGTTATAGGTATGCAGCAGATCCTTTTCCGCCTCTTCTATATACTCCTTCATGTTCATATGCTTTGTTCCTTTCACGCTTCCATACCCTCTATTTCATCGTCATCCACAATCGCCGTCCCAATACCATGGTTGGTAAATATCTCCAGCAGCAGACAATGGGGAATCCTCCCGTCTAATATATGCACTCTTTTCACGCCGCTGCGGATTGCCGCCGTACAGTTATTCAGCTTTGGCAGCATACCGCCTCCGATATATCCTCCCGAAATCAGATTCTCCGCCTCCGTGGCCGACAGCCTGGAGATAAAGGAAGATTTATCGTTAATATCCTTATACAGCCCTTCAATATCCGTCAGGAACGCCAGCTTCTCCGCATTTACCGCTCTGGCAATAGCGCAGGCGGCGTCATCCGCATTAATATTATAGGTCTGAAAGCTCTCGTCCATGCCAATGGGCGCCACGATAGGAAGAAAGTCCTTCTCCAAAAGGTCATATAATACTTTCGGCGTGACATTTTTGATCTCTCCCACAAAGCCGATGTCCTGACCGTCGGAGTACTTCTTTTCTACCTGCAGCAGCCCGCCGTCTTTTCCGCTGATGCCCACGGCCTTGACCCCCAGCTCCTGCACCATGGTCACAAGGCTCTTGTTTACCTTGTTTAAGACCATCTCCGCAATCTCCATGGTTTCCCCGTCGGTAACCCGCAGCCCGTTTACAAACTTTGCTTCCTTGCCTACCTTTTCCACCCAGCGGCTGATTTCCCTGCCGCCTCCGTGGACGATAATGGGCTTGAAGCCTACCAGTTTTAACAGCGTCACGTCCTTAATCACATTCTTCTGCAGTTCCTCGTTGCTCATGGCGCTGCCGCCGTATTTTACCACAATAATCTTACGATTGAACCGTTGTATATAGGGCAGGGCCTCAATGAGAACCTCCGCCTTCTGCAGCACCTTTTCCATATCCTTTTCCATACCTGATAACCATACCTTTCTGCCGTCTTAACTTCTGTAATCCGCATTAATTTTCACATAATCATAGCTCAAATCACAACCCCAGGCCACAGCCTCCGCCTCTCCCATGTGCATATCCGCCAGCACTGTCACCTCCGGATCGGAAAGAATTTTCGACGCCTCTTCTTCGCTGTAATCACAGGCCGCGCCGCGGCTGAAAATATGTATTTCACCGGAACGGCTTTGGAAATATAAATCCACATTCTCCGGATCAAACTTTGCACCGGAATATCCCAGGGCGCAAAGGAAGCGCCCAAAATTGGCGTCATGTCCGAAAATTGCCGCCTTGGAAAGAGAAGAACAAACCACTGACTTTGCCAGAATCCGGGCTTCCTCCTTCGACGCCGCTCCCACGACCTTCGCCTCAAAAAGACAGGTTGCTCCTTCCCCGTCTCCTGCCATCTTCCTGGCAAGATAGGTGGTGATAAAATGCAGGGCCTCGCAAAACGCCTCGTAATCCGGACCTTCCTCCGTAATTTCCTCGTTGCCCGCCAGGCCGTTTGCCAGCACCAGCAGCGTATCGTTGGTGGAAGTATCTCCGTCCACGGAAATCATGTTAAAGGTATCCACCACATCCGCGCTGAGGGCCTTCTGCAGCATTTCTTTGGAAATATTCACGTCAGTAGTGATAAATCCCAGCATGGTACACATATTGGGATGAATCATGCCGGAGCCCTTACACATAGCCCCCATGACAGCTGTCACGCCGCCGGCCTGAAACTGTACCGCGATCTCCTTATGTACGGTGTCCGTGGTCATAATGGCCTTGGCCGCATCCGTCCCGGCTTCCGCCGTGTCCTTCTTTGCCGCCGCCAGCTTCTCAATACCGGCTTTGATTCTGTCCAGAGGAAGCTGCGCTCCGATGACCCCGGTGGAAGCCACCAGCACGGCGGTCTCCGGTATTCCCAGCAGCTCGCTCAGGCATTCCGCCTCCGCCTTACAGCAGTCCATGCCCTGCTTTCCCGTGCAGGCATTGGCCACACCGGAATTTACCACCACTGCCTGCGCATAGGAGGAATGTTCCACGACGTTCCTGTCCCATAGCACCGGCGCCGCCTTTACCACATTGCTGGTAAAGGTTCCCGCCGCTCTGCAGGGAGCGGTGCTGTATACCAGCGCCATATCCTTCCTGTTCTGATATTTCACGGCCGCCTCCACACCGGCTGCCTCAAATCCCTTTGCCGCGGTCACACCGCCTGTAATCTGCTTCATATGCCCCTCTTTCCGCGTTTCTATACGCCGTTATCCCTGTTGATTTTATCATTAAAATAATTTCTTCATAATTTGATCTGCACATTCATCCGCACTGTGCATACTGGTATCCACCCTCATGCTGTACTTTATATCCTTGGCCATCAATTCCTGTTGTTCCTCCGACTGGCTTTCGTATCTGTCTCCGCGAATCACATTTCTTTCTCTGCATATCTCCAGCGGACAGTATACCTCAACCAAATCAAGGGGATTATTTTTCAGTATTTCTCTCAGCTGCTGATAATGGGGAGTGATTTCAGCCCTCTCCACCAAAATTCCGTCAATAAGTACATTCTTCCCCATATCCGAAAAGAGCCTCGCCGTGTGATACATCATGATAATGACTTCACTCAGATATTTCCAATAGTTTTCACGCAAATATTTTTCGCCGAACATCTCTTCAAACAAATCATTTGCAACCACATAAAAGAATATATCCTCTCGCTCCTGAAGTGCTTCAACTATGGATGTTTTCCCTGCACTTGTTACTCCGTTCAGGAAAATAATACGTCCCTTTTCCATCCTGACCTCCCTTTATTTTCTTATTGGTTAAAGGCCGTAATATTGGCCTCATTCAGCGTAAAGTCATAATAATTTAAATCTTCCCGCTTCGTCCAGCCGATCCGGTTCCAAAAGGCGTTGCCCACATCATTTTTGGTAAAGGCAATCAGACTGACCTTGTTGATCCCCTCCGCCTTCAGCGCATTCATGCAATGCACCACCATGGCTTTACCAATACCGTTTCTGCGGCAGTCCGCTCTCACGCACACGTGATACAGACAGCCCCGCCTGCCGTCATGGCCGCAGAGAATGCCCCCCACGATGGAGCCGTCTTCCGCTGATGCCACCACGCTGATGCCGGGATTCCTCTTTAAAAAGCGCTCCACCCCTTCTCTGGAATCGTCCAGGCTGCGAATGCCGAAGCCCCGAATCGTCATCCACAGGGCCCGCAGGCCTTCATAGTCCTCTATTGTCATTTTTTTTATGGTAAATGTACCGTTCATACTTGGTTCTCCGTTTCTTTTCATTATAAAATATCCTGATCATTATAGAATATCCTGACATTTGCACATAACTGGTGCTGTCACAATCACATATCAAAATCTGAGCCCTCTGATCAGCAGATTGATTTTACTTTCCCGCCGTGGCATAATTGGTAAGCAGGGCTTCTGTCATCGGGTTTCTATTCGTTTCTTTTGCTCCGACATGATAAAAGTGCTCCTGTGTAACCTTATTGCAAAAATCCCAGATTCTATCAATATACTCGTTTTTGCGATATTCATTATGATCCCATGTAGACAGCATAAATTTGGCATTTAAGGCTGACAGTTCTTTACAAAGGGCCAGTTCCAATTCCTCATCCCAGCTGTCATAATAGTCAACATGCCGCCCAATATAAGGAGGATCACAGTATATAAACGAATCGCCGCCTGCCATCCTTACCGTCTGCTCAAAAGACTGGCAAAAAAAGGACCAGTTATTTTTTTTCAGTAAATCTTCCACATGCGCCACCTGATTGACAATTTTGGTAATATACGCTTTTGAAAATCGTTCCGGCTTATGTCCGTAAGGCACATTGAATTTGTAGTCTTTATTAAACCTTATCATGCCGTTAAAGCAAGAGCGATTCAGAAAGAGAAAATCTAAGGGATCATGCTTTTGATTAAAGCGCTCACGTACCTCGTAATAATATACATCATCCTCTCTTGACAGGATTTCCCCTTCTTTTTCCAGAAATTCCCTTACACGCCCCGAAGTAATTTCGCCTTCTTTAATCTGATTATAAAACGCAATAATATGTGGGTTCGTATCTGCAAAAACCGCATAGGCGGGCGCAACATTAAACCCCACAACTCCCGATCCCATGAACGGCTCAATCCAGATACCCTTTTCCGACAGAGAAACATTATTTTTTATCAAAGGAACAATTCGGGTCTTTATGCCCTGTATTTTGATTGGAGGTATGTAAACCTTATCTGCCACTGTTTATTTCCCCTTTACCTTTTGCGCCCTAGAATTATTCAGTTTAATTGACAATCCCCGGCACTTCAAATATTCAGAAAAAGATGATAATTTCTTATATTGCCCGTCAACAGCAGGCACTTCCATTTTCCCAAAATTTGCCCAATAATCATCAAACAGCTTTTCGCCTGCTTGGGCAAAAACACCATTGCCCGAAAGAATATCTTCAATTTTTTTAATACTGCCAATATTTGCAGTATTGCCGCTGCCACCCTTATCACTGGCGATCCTCCATTTTTCCTCTGCGAAAAAGGTAAAACTGCGGATTACCGCCGGAATATCTTCCACCTCATCAACCGTATACCTTCTGGTTTCCTCAAGCTTATCCATTTCTGATCTTGTATATATGATACCTAAGCAAAAATGACCGCTATAGTCATTATACGGATATTGAATGTTTTTTGTACTGTTTCTGTTGATAAAATATTCTCCATGTGATCCAAGTGTAAATCCATTGCAAAATCCAGGATGTTTCTCGTCTCGATAAGTTGTCTTTAAATCCACCGCAAACTTAATATTGGGGTTATCCTGCTTTATAAAAGTTAAGTCCGGATACCAGTTTTGAAATGTAGCTAATTCTATCTTATAACCAATACTCTGTGCAAATGTTAAAAAGTGGGGAAACAAATGCAGTTCTAAAATTTTAGATACAATTTTTGTGTCAGAAGATATGGTATACACATTTCTGAAAACATCAATAAATCCGCGAACTGTCCATTTGTCATTTACTGCAATTTCCGCCGTTAGTGAAGCGGCAAACGCCTTTAGCTCTTTTGCAAATATATTTTTCTCCTGTTCATTCTTCATAATAATCAGCCTTTCCTGCCTGCTACAGATCAAATTTCTCCTTAATCAGCCTGGCCGCATCCTCCGCCGGCATATGGGTATTATCAAGGCGAAGATAATTCTCAAAGGGTATCTCCCCCTCCCTGCTCACAAGCCGATGATTCTCGTCCAGATGGCGGTTTCTCTGATCGGACAGCTCCAAGTCCCTCTTTGACGGCTTGTGCATCAGCCGGTTTTCTGTTTTATTCCGCTCCAGACGGACTTTAGCTTCCGCCACCAGCTCCACGCAGTAAAAAGATGTCTCATAGGGTGCAAAAATACTTTTCACATGTTCAATATACTCCCAATCCGACGGGCTGTCAAAATCCCACATATAAGTAAAGATCATGCCGTACCCGTCGGAAGCCGCGAAATTCCGAAAAACAGCTTCCCTCAGCTCCTTAACCGTATTTCCATGGTAATACCCAAATATCTCCAGCACCGGTTCAATGGTCATATGATTATGAAACAGCCGCAAATCCGTAATCTCCATCAGCTCCTGCCCCACGGTCATCTTACCGACCGCTCCGCTGCCTATAATAAACACCAGTTTCATATCATAACTCCTTTCCATTATTTTCAGGCCTGCACCATGACAGTTCAGCCGCCTCGTAATCAAGTAACAGCCGCCTGTCGCCGTCAATTTGTTGAGATCTGAGCTGTTACCCAATACCCTATGGAAATCAATTTTTAAGTTGCTTTTCCCCGAACGGATATGATATAATAGCTTTGTTCCGTTCCTGTTCACTTTATGGAAGCATAGCTCAGCTGGGATGAGCGCTCGCCTGACTAGCGGGAGGCCAAGGGTTCGAGCCCCTTTGCTTCCATTTTTTATGCTATTTTATACAGCCAGACTCCCCAATAGCTTACTTCCGTCTCAAAATACCCCATAAATTCCAAGCCCATCTCACCTGCATTTAAAATCTCGCCGCAGGAAAAAAGATACTCGCAGCTTAAGTCTTTCAGCGCCTCCATATTAAGCTCCAGGTCCCGATAGACTAGATGACTGTCCTTTCCGATCATATACGCCGTTCCCGATTCCCCGTTAAAGAGATAGCAACGGCTGCCCCAGGTATCAAAATATACCGCCGTCTCAGGGCTCTTTTCCAGCTCCCTCTCTATTGCTTTACGAAATCTATGCTTATATTCCAAGGGATAATTATTGGAATAGCCATCCACAGTATAAAAGCCGTGCATCAGGGCCGGTGCAGGACTCATGCCCAGATGCACAATCCTGTAAGTACTCATATCTCGCCCAATGGCCCGTTCCAGCTCCTTCATCAAATCCTCCGCATACCAGCTCTCCCAGGAAATATAGCCGGTAATGCCGGAGCCGTTGTTGATCTGATTTACGTTCAGATAAAAATAGGAATTTACCTTTATTTCCTGCAGGACCGGCAGCAGTACCACCAGCAGGACCACACTCTTCAAAACCTCTGCCCCCTTCAAAACCTTCCATAAAAAAGAGGCGCACAGTACAAATTCCAGATACCAGCCTGCAGGATACAGCCAGTACACCCGGTCCGGCTGAAAATAACGCAGAAAACCGCTGCAGGAATTCCTGAAATCCATCAGCGGAGCGGACCTGCAGATGCCGCAGAAAAAAGCAATCCCAATCAGCGTAACCAGCCCGGCAGCCGCCGCAATATATTGCTGTCTGATCTTTTTTTCCATCCTCCGAAACAGAAAAGCTCCTGCCGTCAGCATAATCAGTATGGGAAGAATCAGAAACTTATGAAGAGACGTGGCATGTTGGCCGCTGTTTAATAGCATGTCCCAGACCGTATTCCAAAAGGGAGAGGCGCTGCTGATCTGCTCCACTCTGTGGCTCACGTAACTGCTCTTTCCCAGCAAAAGCTCCAAAAACAATCTGTGATTCACCGCAAGGTAAATCGCCAACAGCCATAAAAAGCCAAGGACAGGCAGCTTCGTCAGTCTATGCCTCACTGCCAGCAGCAAAATAGCCAGGACCCAAAATCCAAGCGCCACATATCCGATCAATACAAGGTGCGTGGTAAGTCCGAAAAACAAAACCAGCAGGAAGCTTAAAGCTATGTGCTTCTTACGATACAGACACAGGAAACCGTACAGCAGCAGCGGCACTCCCATAACGGACAAGCCGTAAACCGGCTGAATCGGAAGCATGGAAAAACAGGCCGCCGCCGTACAGGCAAGAATACTGCTGCCGGTAATTTCTTTTACGCAAAAATACATTCCAAGGAAGCCGGATACAAATACGATCCCGTACTGTATCAAAAAAGCCGGAAATGCCGGAAATATCCGATACAAGGGAATAAAAAGAATCGCCGAGGGCTGCATACCGCTGACATTGACTCCCCCCAGCAGCTCCGGGAAGATCTCCGCGCCGGTCCCCAAATACCTGGCATTCAGCACATAGCTTAAAATGGTCTCATCCAGCTGATCGTGAATCGGAAAAACGCTTCCTTCCCTTAAAATGATAAAAGGTGCGAAGGTCACTGCCATAAGCAAAACCCCCAGAGGCCAAAGAGGAAGCCCATCCAGCCAGTCCACAAACCGATTCCCTTTTTCCCACAATGTCCTCATCCTTCCACACCTCCCGCCATGCCGCCGGAGGCGGCAGTGCCGACTTTGTCAACACAAACAATCCGTGAGAAAATCTTTTCGCCTTCTGCTACGGGAAGCACGGCACCAGCTCCAGACCTTCCGCCTCAGGCAGTCCAAACAACAGATTCATGTTCTGCACTGCCTGGCCTGCCGCCCCCTTCACCAGATTGTCCAGGGCTCCCATCATAATAACGCGCCCGGTTCTTTTGTCGATGCAGAAATTCACGTCCACATAATTGCTTCCTTCCACCCATTTTGTCTCCAGGCAGATCCCCGGCTCCAGCACACGGACAAATTTTTCTTTCTCAAAATATTTATTATACGCCGCTCTGATCTCTTCTTCACCGGGCAGGCTTCCGTCCGCCTTTTTCCTAAGCGAAGCATACTCCGTCACCAGGATTCCCCTGTTCATGGGGACCAGATGGGGCGTAAAGCTGACTGTCACGCTGCAGTTTCCCGCATAGCCCAGCTGTTCTTCAATTTCGGGAGTATGACGATGACTGGTCACTCCGTATGCCTTTATGTTTTCATTGACCTCGCAGAACAGATTAGCCACCTTAGCCCCTCTGCCCGCGCCGGACGTACCGGACTTGGCATCTATAATCAGAGTGTCCACATCAATCAGCCCTTCCTTTACCAACGGATAGGCCGTCAGAATGGAACAGGTGGTATAACAGCCCGGATTTGCCACAAGCCTGGTCTCTTTCTTAATTTCGTCCCGATTAACCTCACAGAGGCCGTACACTGCCTCCGGAATAAACTGTGGAGACCTGTGTTCAATACCGTACCACTTTTCGTACACGCCCACATCCTTGATGCGGTAATCCGCCGACAGATCCACTATTTTTACTTTGGACAGGATCTCTTCGGTGAGAACTCCCGCCAGAAAGCCCTGAGGCGTAGCGGTAAAGATCACGTCCACCTGCTCTGCCAGCTCCGTCAGATTATCGTCCCGGCAGACGTCCTCCACAATCCGGAACATATTTTGATATACCTCACAGTATTTCTTATCTATATAGCTCTTAGAGCCATACCACATAATCTTTACATCCCTGTGGCCCGCCAGAATTCTCACCAGCTCCCCGCCCGCGTATCCTGTCGCTCCGATAATACCAACCTTAATCATACTCCCTGTCTCCTGTCTTTCCTTCTCTTACGCCGGCAGTCTGTGAATTTATAAGACAAATTGTCAGATGCGGCCCGTCGTACTTTTTAATCATACCACTTTTTACGCAAATGTCCACTACTTTTTGTATTTTTATGCAAGCCATCTCCCTATTTATACATTTTTCTGTATATCATCCTGAATTTATTCATATCTGCACTGAAATTATTCATAATTATACTTGCATTTGTATATTTTCTGTTGTATAATAGCCCCAGAGAAAAACAAGCGGTTATTATTTTATATTTTACGGAGGTATCGCTCATGAAAGAAAAAGTAATTTTAGCTTATTCCGGCGGCCTGGACACCACCGCCATCATCCCCTGGCTCAAAGAAAATTTTGACTACGAAGTCATCTGTGTCTGCATTGACTGCGGCCAGGCGGAAGAACTGGACGGCCTGGAAGAACGCGCCAAGTCCTGTGGGGCTTCCAAGCTGTACATCGAAAACGTTATTGATGAATTCTGCGACGAGTATGTAGTACCCTGTGTGCAGGCCGGCGCAGTATATGAAAACAAGTACCTGCTTGGTACTTCCATGGCAAGACCCCTGATCGCAAAAAAGCTGGTGGAAATTGCCCGCAAGGAAGGTGCTGCTGCCATCTGCCACGGTGCAACCGGCAAGGGCAACGATCAGATCCGCTTTGAATTGGGAATTAAGGCGCTGGCTCCTGACATCAAGATCATTGCTGCCTGGAGAAATGACAAATGGACCATGGATTCCCGTGAATCTGAGATCGAATATTGCAAGGCCCACGGAATTCACCTTCCTTTCTCCGCCGATTCCTCCTACAGCCGTGATCGAAATATCTGGCATATCAGCCATGAAGGTCTCGAATTGGAGGATCCTGCAAACGAGCCCAATTTTGAGCATCTGCTGGTACTGGGCACCACTCCGGAGAAAGCTCCCGAAGAGGGTGAATATGTAACCATGACATTTGAAAAGGGCGTTCCCACCTCCGTCAACGGTAAAAAAATGAAGGTGTCCGAAATTATTACCACCCTCAACGAGCTTGGCGGAAAGCACGGCATCGGCATCATAGATATTGTGGAAAACCGTGTAGTGGGAATGAAGTCCAGAGGCGTATATGAGACTCCCGGCGGCACTATCCTCATGGAGGCTCACCATCAGCTGGAAGAGTTGATTTTGGACCGGGATACTTATGCTATGAAAAAGGAAATGGGCGGCCGCTTTGCCAGCCTGGTATACGAGGGAAAATGGTTTACCCCGTTACGGCTGGCGGAACAGGCATTTATTGAGGAAACCCAGAAATATGTAACCGGCGAGGTAAAATTCAAGCTTTATAAGGGCAACATTATCAAGGCAGGAACCACCTCTCCCTATTCGCTTTACAATGAAAGCATTGCCTCCTTCACCACGGGAGATCTGTATGATCATCATGATGCAGAGGGCTTTATCAATCTGTTTGGCCTCTCCTGCAAGGTGCGGGCAATGAAAATGCAGGAGCAGGGTGAAAATCTATTTTAAGGAGCCGTTATGACCATCTTTTTGATCTATTATACGATCATTAATATTGCAGGCTTCGTCATCATGGGTGTAGACAAAAAAAGAGCCATCCGGGGTGCCTGGCGCATCTCGGAGGCTTCTTTATTTGCGACTGCGCTCTTAGGCGGAGCGCTGGGCTGCACCCTCGGTATGCAGCATTTCCGGCATAAGACCAAACATTGGTATTTTAAATTCGGTATGCCCGCCATATTTCTGGTGCAGGCCGCTGCGATAGCTTTTTTTCTCTGGGAATGACCCTTATGCCGCAGTCGGGACATGCGCCATCCGGCATATTACAGCACCAAGTACAAGGTGCAGGCAGTACAATGCGAAAAAGCACGCATATGAAAAAGCACACATATGAAAAGGCACACATATGCACATGTGAAGAAGCGCATCAATCTTTCCGATCAACGCGCTTCTTCATGTCTGTTCGCTGTCCAATGGACTGTCCCTCCTTATGAAATTTCAGAAGTTTTCAGGTCTGCATTTTCTTCCATTTCTACCCTCAAGTCTTTCCACTTTTCCTTGTGTTATTTACTGTAACATTCTGTCCTTTTAAAATTTTAGAAATATGTTACTGTCTGTAAGTGTACTCGTACTTGTTTCGCCTTACAGCTTAGTATGTTAAGCTGTATTTTATGGAAGTAATGTTTTCCTCTCTCTGTTGTAAGTTCATTATAGTTTATTGGTCTTTATTTGTCAATACATTTTTGAAAATTATTTAAAATATTTTCCATTATTTGTTTTTATTCTTTTATTGTCTGAATTTATCAGCCGCCGGATCCTCTTACTCTGAAGTCCGGCGGCCTATTTCAAATTCCTAATCAAACATTGAAATACCGTGTTTCACCTTACGGAACAGTTTATGGAAAATTACCGCAAACAATGAAACCAGAATATACATGGTAGACAGAAACCCTGCTGCCCCTCCGATCACAACCAAAATCCACAATCCGACACTCATGCCTCTTCTCCCTCCTTCTCTCCGGTATCCGTACCCTGTCCAGACGAATTTTTACTTCCTCCGAATTCATAAATACAGCCTAAAATGCCACCGCCTACGGCAATAACCAAAATCAATATAAAAACAATTTTTTCTACCATAATGAAATCCTCCGACTCTTAACATTCCGCACAGGACAGATCATTTAGCACGCAAAGAAAACGTCTGTGTACCCGAAACAGACACTTCCGAAAGACAAATTTTTGCATGCAGAATAAACGTTTGACTGCTCAGACAAAATACCGGCACAAACGTTTCAAACAGATTTGCATGTGGCAATATTATTTTTTTCCGTCTTTATGGTGAATATAATCCAGAGTTCTGCGTTCATACTGATTTTCGCAGGCCTCACAGGAAGGGAGAAGCCTCTCCCTGATCAGAAGATACAGAAGCAGCAGCGCCGGAATCAGAAACAGCGTTGCCAAATATCCCGGCTTCATTCCCGCCAGGGAACGATGGGCAGAGCAAAAGGCCGTAACATTCTCCAACTGGCCTTCAACTCTGTTATCACGGAAGATAACCGCTTTCTGGCCTCCGCTGATTTTTTGAAGACTCACCGTCCCAAAATCAGGGTCCGCTAAAGAGGAATCCACGGAAATCTCTTCTCTGTGCATCCCGGCAAAGATAAGAATGAATATCACAAACAGGCACGTTAGTCTCTGTGTCCCTGTATATCTTTTCTTCACTTCCCTTTTGCCCCTCTTTCAGCCGTCTTGATCTATTACACTGCCAGATAACTATAGCAGATTTGCGGGGCTTTTGCAAGCCCCGCTGCACCTTGACATGGGCCGAGCGGAACCGCTCCCTAAGGCTCCATGGTAAAGGTAAGCTCCACTTCACGCAGTTCTTCCGCCAGATCTCTCTCTCCTGCCACATTTAGCAGGGGAAAGCCGGACTTAGAGAGATGTACTCTGTGAAAAGCGCTGCACCGCTTGAAATGCTTTTCCCGCTCCTGAGCGTGGTAAGCAATCATCAGTCGGCCCTGCTCATCCCTGAAAAAAGAATTATGCCCCGGCCCCTGAATCCCCTCTATTGAGGAAGAACTCAGCACCGGCGTGGGAAGTTTGGTCCAGTTTCCCGCATCCAGCAGATCACTTCCAGCAAAAGCGGTAAGGCAGCCCACTGCATAATAGTAACCGCAGGCATCCCCGCCGGAATAGGAAAGATAAACCGTATCCCCCAGAATCAGGGCATAAGGTCCTTCATTATTGATAGTTCCGCTGGTGTTTTCCCAGCCGTAAAGAGGCCGGGATAAAAGTACCGGCTCCGAGGTGAGTCGATAAGGACAGCCGTCGTCCACCGTCGCAATATACAACATGGAACCCGTATCCTTGGGCGTACCGATGCCGTACCGGTAGGACCAGCACACATAGGAGTTTTCTCCCGCCTCAAAGTAAGTCATATCCAGTGTGATGCCGTCCTCCGTCAGGGGACGGCCGTCCGCCCTGCACACCCGCACCGGTTCCTCCCAGGAGGCCGGATCCGTGATTTCCCCGCCCTCCTTCAGCCGCATCATATGGCACTGAGGCGCCCATTGCTTCCCGCCCACGGCAAAGAGAATATAAAGCGCGCCGCCGATGACATGAAACTCCGGCGCCCAGAAGGTCTGGCAGAAGCCCTTTTCTTCATTGTACTCCAAAATACAATACTCTTTTACATCCTCCGCAAAAAGTCCTGCCACCGTATCCGACCTGCGCACAAACAGACCTATATCGTTCACATTGTCATTGGTAGCCAAAAAGTACCATGCTCCCTTCCAGAAAAACAAAACCGGATCCGCATAGCCTGCCGCAAGAGGGAAGCCCGTATTCACCGGCTCCATTGTTCCGTTCACCCGATATTTTCCGTCATCTAAGGAAATCAAGCTCTCCCGCTTCCAGCTCACAGGTTTATCATCCGATGAATCGTCGGAGTATGTCACACTGACACGTACCCGCTCCAATTCATCCAGGCTCTTGATCCTCACTTCCGCCGGCGCTTGAGCAGACACACTGTACAGAGGAATCCAACGCTCATAAATCCCGGCCAGCAGCTCTTCCGGAATCTCCAGCTCTTCCGCCACAGGCCACGTCCCCGACTTCTCCTGCCCTTCCGCTGTAGATGCCGTCCCCGGCTTCCCATGCCCTTCCGCTCCCGACACCGTCTCCGGCTTCTCCCGCTCTCCTGCTCCCGACGCAGCCTCCGGCTTCTCCAGCTCTTCCGCTCCCGGCGCATTCTCCACCCATTCCTGCTGGCTGAAGCATACAAAATCCTTGGTCTTCCAGACCAGATAACCGCCTTCCAGGGGAGCCCAGTTCTCGTCCAGCGGCTCCGCATAAATTAGGTACTCTTCTCCCTCTTTCCGCAGGCGGGGATTTTGAATCCCCCGCTCCGCGATCGTGTTGTCCTCCCGGACAGCCGCCCGTGCAAAGAGAATACCGTAGCCCTGGTTCAGACTCTGATACGACTTTCCCTCGCGGCTGACCGCAAAATGCACGCTGTGCGCCAGCGATGCAGGATATTTGTTTTCCGTTATTTTCTCCGTATACACCCTGATAAACGCCATACTCGTCCTCCCATTTTTAAACTTCCAGACATGCCGCCTGCGGCGTAACCTGCCCCCAAAAATCAAAAGCGCTTCCTGGCAAAATGCCATAGACAGTCAGAAGTACTTTCACGCAAATACCTCCGCCACGGAGCTTCCCTCTTTCACAAAAGCGATGAATTTTTCCAACGGAGCCTGGCAGTCCAGCCACCTGCCGCCTTCCAGCACCTCTTTGCTGTTCACATCCTGCCACCGGCCTGCAGGCAGATAGACCCTGCGCTTTGTACATCCCTGCTCCGTCACAGGTGCAAACAAAATATCTTCTCCAAAGAAATACTGGTCCTCCAGCTCATAACACACCGAATCCTCCGGATAATCAAAGAACATCGGACGCATCAACGGCTTGCCTTCCTTGGATGCAATCTCCATGTGGCGGCAGATATAAGGCTTCAACCGCTCCCGCAGCTTAATCAGTTCCGTAAACACCCGGCAGGCCCTGTCTCCAAAGCTCCAGATCTCATTGTCTCCGCCGCTTCTCTCCTTCACCCCAGGATGTCGCTCCGCCTGTCCCGGCGTCCGCATCCTGGAGCCGTGGAGCCGCATGACGGGGCAGAACAGGCCGAACTGCGCCCAGCGGACAATCAGTTCCTGAAAATATTCGCTCTGTATATCACCGGAATGAAACCCGCCAATATCACTGTTCCACCAGGGGATTCCGCACATAGCCATAGAAAGTCCTGTCTTCACACTCATACGCAGCGCTTCAAAAGTTGACCCTATATCCCCGTTCCAGACCAGGGAGCCGAACTTCTGGCTGCCGGGGTAAGCCGCACGGGTCAACAGGATGATCTCATCCTCTCCCTCCCCCCGCAGCCCTTCATAAAACATCTTACTGTAATAATACGGATAAAGCATGGCCGTCTGTGCGCCGTTTCCTGCATACAGCTTCAGGTTAGAGTACTGCTGGGGATGCACCTCCGGCTCCGCCTCGTCCAGCCAGAAATTATGAATTCCCTTGTCATAGTAATTTTTCTTTACCTTATCCCACACAAAAGGTCCTGTCTTGGGGTTTGTGGCGTCAATAAAGGTTTGTTGACCGTAAAAGTCAAATGTCCCGTACTGGCCGTTTTCCGTCCGTATCAACAAATTGGCGTCATCCATGGCGCGATAATTTTCACTGGCCGGATTGATGGTGGGCCAGATAGATACCACCGGTTGGACTCCCATTTCCTTCAGTTCCCTGCACATACCCTCCGGGTCAGGCCAATACTTGGGATCAAACTTCCACTCTCCCTGCTCCGTCCAGTGGAAGTAGTCAATGACAATGGCCGCCAGGGGAACCCCTCTTCTCTGGTACTCTCTTGCTGTCTCCAGCACTTCCTCCTGGCTCTCATAGCGCAGTTTACTCTGCCAGAAGCCCGCCGCCCACTCTGGGAAGGCAGGTGCATATCCGGTGAGATCGCAATACTTCTTCAGCACCTCCGCAGGAGTTTTTCCTCCATAAATCAGATAATCTGCCTGATATGCGCTGTCGGCCACCCACATGGTATGATTCTTCGTGGTCTCACAGCGCCCCGGCGCAGGATTGTTCCAGAAAAAGCCGTAGCCAAGGGATGAATAGAGCACAGGTACGGCAGATTTTGTATTATAATGCTGCAGATTACAGGTACTGCCCTTCCGGTCAAAAATATCCTCCTGCTCCTGGCCCAGCCCGTAAAAGTGTTCTCCCGGATTGGCATCAAAAATCACTTTAATCTGATAGTGGTCGCCTTCCGTATGTACATTTCGCCCAGTGTAATCACCCTCAAATTTGGTGTGAAGAATCTGCTTTCCCTCCCTATACCAGGTCAACACGCCCCCATACCAGGGATTCCCCGCCTCCACCTTCACGGACACCATCCCGTTGGTCAGCGTTGCACACTGATTGTCCCCGATGACTGTGGCCTCCGACGCTTCCGCAGGCGGAAGCAGCGTCCAGTTTTCCTCACTCAGCTTTCCGTTCTTTGTGGAACGACACCTGATACAGTCTTTTCCGTAGGCCTCCACCACGGTCAACTCGTCCCTTCGCTGAAAAATGATTTTTTCCTTCTCACATGTTATGATTCCCATAAGCTCATCCCTTTCGTTTCATATTGAAATATCAGAAAATTCATATCATCCGTGCCAATACATATTATATTGCTTTTTCTTCTGAAATTCTTGCATTATCGTGGGAGACAGTTGCACAATCTTGCTTTTCCTGCTATGCTGGTACCAAAGTAACCTGCCAGTGCAAAAGGCATTGTACCTGCTTAAAGGAGATTTTTCCATATGTCTGAAAATGTAACTCTGCAGAATTCCATACCTTTGGAAACCATTATACATCGTACCGCTTCCCGGCCTTTCTCCCTCTACCGTACCGTGGTGGATCGGGAAGAACGAAGCGCTCTCTATCTGCATTGTCACCCCGAAGCGGAGCTTTTTTATCTGGAAGAGGGTATGGTGGATTTTCAGGTAGAAAGCCGCTCCTTTTCCTTACAGGCGGGAGAAGGTATCTTTATTCCGCCGAATCAGCTGCACAGTGCCATGAAACAAACAGACTGTTCCGACAGCTGCTCTCACCGGGCAGTGGTATTTGACTTAAATCTGTTGGAGCAAAATCTTCCGCCCTATTGTCAGGCTTATTTCGCGCCCCTGCAGATTCGGCGGGCCGACTGTGTCTATCCCATCAAATTGGATCATCCAAAGAATAAGCGGCTTCTGGCGCTGCTGCCTGCCATTTTTACCTTGCAAAGGCCGAAGCTGGAACAATACGAGCTGTCTCTCACCGGCATCCTGCTTTTATGCTGGCAGGAGCTGTATAACCTTTGCTTTTCAGAACTCAACAGACTGCCTTTCGACAGCTCTCCCTACAAAGAGATTCAGAAAAGCATAGATTACCTGCAGCACAATTTTGCAGATTCTCTAACTCTGGCGGACCTTTCAAAAAAGGCCGGATTCAGCGAAAGCTATTTCTGCCATAGTTTTAAAAACTGTACCGGCTACACCCCCTTTGCATACCTGAATCGGCTCCGCATTGTAAAAAGCTGTGAGCTCTTGGCCCGGACAAACAAAAAAATAACTGAAATTGCCTCCCTCTGCGGATTCAACAATATCAGTTATTTCAATCGCACTTTTTATAAAACGGCCGGAACCACCCCTTCTGCCTACCGCAGCGGTTTAGCAGCCTCTGACCGCCAAAACCGCCGGGTATAAACCGTTTTTATAGATTTGACTAATGGTTATTCTTATGCTGTCACAATAATTCCGCCGGCGTTGGCGTACATGCTGCTGACGCCTCTGGTATTCAAAATCAAAACCTGCTTAAATTTGTTCTTTGCCAAAATCAGCTTTTTTACCAGTTCTGCCCTTTCCGGAGCGTTGCAATGGCTGATAATCAGACAGCGTTCCTTCGCTTCCTTTAATTCCTCCGTCAAAAGCTCTCCAAGCCTTGCCAATGCCTTCTTCATCCCAATACACTGGGACTTCTGCACAATCTGCCCTCTAAAGCCCGCCATAATAGGCTTTATATTCAGCGTGGAGGCAACCAGAGCCTTCACCGATGAAAGCCGCCCATTTTTCCGCAGGGTTTCCAGATTATCCAGCACAAAATAAGTGAGAACACTATTGCGAAACCGCTCAACCTTTTCCACAATTTCCTCAAAGGAAAGCCCTTCCTCTTCCAGTTCCATCAGCTTCAACACAAGCTGTGTCTCCCCACCGCTTGCGGATTCGGAATCAAACACATGGATTCGCTTTTCTCCGTGTTCTTCCCGGTATAGATCAGCCGCCAAAACAGCACTGTTATAGCTTCCGCTAAGTTTGGCAGAAAGTGTAACAACATAAATCCTGTCTGCTTCCGCCAGATAGGCATCCATGTATCGCTCCGGCGACGGACAGGCAGATCTGGGGCATTCCCTGGATTCCGCTACCTTCTCCAGAAACTCCTTCTGTTCAAAGTTTTCATCATCCAGAATGTGATAGTCACCCACAAAAAGCTCCAGCGGTATCACCTGAAATCTTTCGTCATTTCTCATTTCCTCTGGCAGCTCACAACAACTGTCGACCACAATTTTATAGTTCACGTCAGCCTCCCTTTCGCCGCCCTGCGGCATGTTTACAGATATTTTATCATTACCCTTATTTTTAGTTATTGTTACCTTTTCACATGGTTTTTATTACTACATGAGGATAACATATATTTTTAGGAATGTAAAGAAAAAGATTCTATACATCCCTCTAAATTTGTACTATACTGTTATTATTCCAAAATTTTAAATACCACATACAGAAAGGCAGACATGACAGCATTTCAGATTACTTCCATGAAAAATTTTATGAATCGGCTTCTGACTTCCGATGCCTTTGACTGCTTCCTCCTGGAAGAAGCGCTTATCAGTACCGCCAGCACCTTTCATATTGACGGCCGCGTCAATCAGGATTTCTTTAAAGGTACAGAAACGGATTCCGATGCCCCCACCTATGAATTCCGGCCCTGGAACGAACTAAAAGGGCTGTGTTTCGACCTGATCAAAGGCAGACGCACACCCCTCTTTTTTCGTTTTGTACTGCATTTAATGCCCGAAAAAGCTAAGGCATTACTGGAAAAAGAAAACTGCAGCGTAGACCGTTCCCAGATAAAAGCTCTGGTACTAACCATTCGCTATGATGGCTCCGGGGCAGTACTGACTACCGGAACCTCCTTCCATTCTTTTCTCCTTTCAAAGGAGCCTGATGCCATCTGGGACAAAGCATTGGCCCGGTATCTGTCAGGAAAGGGCATTGACTTTGAAGAACTTACTTTATAAAGGTTAATTCATTTTAGATTTAAACACCAGACTCGCTAAATAACCGAATATCAACGCGGCAGATGTTCCCACTGCCCCTGCCTTAAAGCCTCCGGCAAAAAGACCCAGCAGCCCCTGTTCGTCAACGGCCTCCTTCACTCCCTTCATCAGAACGTTTCCAAAACCAAGCAGCGGCACACCGGCCCCCGCCCCTGCAAACTCTTGAAAGGGTTCATACCAGCCAAAGACACTGATGACAGCTCCTGTCACCACCAATAGAACCATTATACGCCCCGGCATCATTTTCGTCTTTTCCATTAAAATCTGTACAAGGGCACAGATCAATCCGCCTACCCAAAAAGCATTTAAATAATCCATCATCATCTACTCCTTTTTCCGCAAAGGCTTTTGTCATAGTTTCTGATGGATTATAAAATTTTATACGCTGATTTTTATATTTCGTTTTATTTATCATTCCGTTATTTCTTTTTATGCTGCTCTTCCATACTTTTTTTCTTCCCTGAAAGCAGTCTCACCGGAAGCTGCACCAGAATTACGGCCGCGAATACCAGAATGCAGCCGGAAATCTGTCTGCCCGTCATGGTCTGATCTGTCTTCAGAAAACCGATTTTATACGCCCCCCAGGCGGACACTGTGGCAAATACCGATTCCAGGCTTAGCAGCAAGGCGGCTACCGTGGGATTCACCTCTTTCTGCCCCAAGATTTGCAGAGTATATGCCACTCCACAGCTCAACACACCTGCATAAGCCAGCGTTCCCGCACCATCCCACAGCTGTCCCCAGGAAGGCTGCTCAAAGAACAGCGCGCCAACCGTACAAAGGACTCCGCAGACCGCAAACTGAACGCAGGAAATCATAACGCCGTCTGCCTTTGGCGAAAAGTAATCCACCAGCAGTATATGTACTGTAAATACAATCGCACCGCAAAAAACCAAGCTGTCACCCCTGCCCAGAGAAAAACGTTCTGTCATACAGAGCAGATACATACCGACAGCTGCCATTACTGCTCCCACCCAGACAATTTTTGATGCCCTGCGTCCGAAAAAAATCCCCGCAATGGGGACAAAAATAATATACAGTGTAGTAATAAAACCTGCTTTCCCTACGGTTGTATATTGAATGCCAAACTGCTGAAGGGTACTTGCCGCCGTCAAAGCAAGTCCACAGCAGCATCCTCCCCAAAGAGTCATCCTCCAGTCGGTTTTTCTTCTTTTTTCCTTATTCAATTTTCCCGTGATCAAAAGATAAAGGATCAGCACCAGCGTACCGATGAGTGACCGTACACCGTTAAAGGTCAACGGCCCCATATAATCCATACCCTTGCTCTGAGAGACAAACGCCATTCCCCAGATCAGGGCTGCCAGCAGCAAAGAAAGACTGCCAGATACCCTTATTTGATGTTTCATGTCACCCTCCTTTTGGCTCTTTATTTTCGGAATCCTGGTTTTGCCTTTCACACCAATCTCCATGTTTCCGCATTGCGGAATCTCAAATCCGTGGAAAAACGCCTGCTTTTGGCGTTTTTCAGCGTGAAATATAGTACTTCTCTGCGAAATGCCCCCTGACATGAGCGGCTGGAAGTACTTTTCACGCTAATCTCTTTGTGATTTCGGACACTATTTCCCTCAGCATCCTGCCTTCACATTCTACCGTTAGATGGGCATATTTTTCATACAGCGGACGGCGCTCCTCATACAATCCTTCCAATGTCTGTCCCGGCCGCAGCGTCACTCCCCGCTCGTTCAAATCGCCCAAACGCATTTGCAGTTCCTGACAGGACAGCTTTAAATAGACCATAATGCCTTTTTCCTGCAAATGCTCCATTGCCTCCCTGCCGTAAACCGCGCTGCCACCGGTAGCAATGACACACCTCTCTTCTTCCAGCGAGGCATTCACCTCATTCTCCAGCTGCCAGAAGCCCTCTATCCCTCTTTCTTCAATAAGCTCATGGAGCAGTTTTCCGTATCTCTCCTGTATCACCAAATCCGAGTCCACAAAACGATAACCCAGTTTTTTTGCCAGCACTACGCCCACCGTACTCTTACCCGCTCCCGGCATGCCGATCAGGACTACCGTATTTTTCTTCATTTTTCCTCTCATTCTGCCGCGTAAGCGGCATCTAAATCCGTGGGAACTTTGGGACGCGCAGCGTCACAAATTCCGAGATTGAAAATGACAATTTTCAATCTTCCTCACCTGCAAAAGCGCTGCTCTCGCAAGCAGCGCTGCATTCCATATATTCGGGAAACGCTGATAATTACGCTTTCCTACACCTCTGCAATTACCTCGATCTCACAAAGCACATTCTTCGGAAGGGTTTTAACCGCCACACAGCTCCTAGCGGGCTTTTCTGTAAAATATCTGGCATAGACCTCATTAAAAGCCGCAAAGTCGCCCATATCCGCCAGAAAACAGGAAGTCTTCGCCACCCTTGTATAATCCGTTCCCGCTGCCGTCAGCAGCTCACCGATATTTCTGCAGACCCGTTCCGCCTGAGCTGCAATATCCGTCCCTTCAATTTCCCCGGTAGCCGGGTCGATAGGAATCTGGCCTGATGCAAAAAGCAGGCCGTTGACAATAATTCCCTGTGAATACGGCCCGATGGCTGCAGGTGCTTTTTCCGTTGAAACTTTTTTTAACATAACTTATTCTCCTTTTCTTCCGCCCTATTTTATTTGCGACGGCATTGCTTTTTTACCCGAAACGCTCCGCAAGCACGATTGCTCACAACAGCGCCTTCAGCCTTCCACATCCGGCTCATCAAATTCCGCCGTGACATAAAACCCTCTGGCATTTTCAACAACCTCCGCCACCACTCCCTTACTGCTCTTTAACCGATTTCTGAAAGGGATATTTGCCGACATGGCAAGGGCCGGATCTATCGTATAATAATAATTGCTGGGAAGCACGCCCTCCGTCACGGTGATCTCCTGTCCGGCTTCCAAAAGTCCAGGGCGTTCCATCTTAAATTCCATTCTGCGCATTCTGACCACCCGCCTTTCCTGTCAGGGTGAAACGTATGCTGTCCCGCTCACATTTCGCCAAATAAATTCCTTGTCTGCCTAACCTTAACGTCGCTGATCTTCCTGTTCATTGTCTGGATGATGGGCCACCGCAAACCAGTCATAGCGATGAACAACAAAGCCCTTTTGCTCATACAGCTCCCAGTCCGCATTCCTGCCCAATATATACGTTGCATCGGCATCCGGCACCTCCGGATCAAAATCACAGCTGAAACGCCCAAAGGACTTTGCCTCCAGATAAGGACTGGGATACACATAATATTCCACTGAATCCATAAAATCCCAAACATTCTCTTTCGCAAGAAACAGGATTCTGGGATGTTCGATTCCCCGGCTGTAGTAAATCGGGCCCTCATAGCTCACCGCTTCTTCCACCGCATCCGTAAGCCCCCGGCAGAAATAATAATCCGTCAGCTCCTTATAATCCGTAAAATAGTAAACTTCAAATCCGATAAACATCACCAGATAATATATAACCGGCAGAATCAGCTCCTTGATATTAATCAGTTCAAAAAGCCAGTACACACCCAAAGCGGCCGTAATCACCATGGGAATAAACAGAATATTATTGCGGTTAATATTCGTACGAACCTGCAGCAATCCCTGCATAATTCCTCCCGCCACCTGAAGAAGCAGCAATATTTCAGGCGCAAATTCTCTTTTGGGAATTTTCTTCAGGCTTGTCCTCACACAGCGGTAGACTCCCAGCAGGAAAAACGATAAGGTGCCGGCATAATAAATTCCGTACTCTTCCGTACCGTTAAGCGGAATATTGTCCGACTGTATCTTCATGAGATGCCACACTTCTTTTACTCTTGTCAAAATATTCCCCGAAAACATCTCGTCATTCCGCATGTACAGGATCTTAGGAACAGAAAGAAACGGCAGGCAGATCTCCGGAATAATCTCCATGTTTACCAGCAGGAATAAAATCAACGGCAGAGCCATCACGCCCAGGATCAAAACAGACAGAATCACGTATTTGTCGATACGGATTTTCTTTAAGTATATTCCATACAGGAACTCAAAAAGTATTAGAAATGGCACAATAGTCCAAACCGTTGCATAACAGTATAAAGAAAGACCGTACATCAGGGAGGAAAGCATTAAAAACCTTGAATTTTCCAGACCTCTCACATAAAAATACAAAGCAAAAATTAAAAAGCCTGGCGCAAGATTCGCATCCAATCCCCAGCGGGACATCGCAATATGCCAGGGACAGACTGCCAGCAAAAACAGGGCAAATAAAGCAATCTTTTCATGAAACATCCTTTTGACCAGCAGATATATCACCCACAGGGTCAGACAGGACACAATCAGCTGCGGCAGCCGAATCACCCAAACCTTTACCCCAAATACTGCCATAAACGGCATCATAAGATAGGAATTTAGCGCACTCATTCCGCTTCCCCAGGTATACAAATATACCGGGAAACGATACCCTGCCGAATCCACGCCGTAATGCAGCATGGAATAGGCCTGATAGCCCGCAAATGCTTCATCCTGATTAATATCGCCGGGAATCACGCCAAAGCCGATCATTCGGGCGGCAATTCCTGCAGCCATCAATATAAAAAAAATGATTCGGGTTTTATTCTTTAACTGTATTTTCCATTTACATTTCATATCGCCATTCGACCGTTTTCTGCCTCAAATAAAGTCATTATAGCATATGCCCCTGTATTTGTACACAAAAACAGAGCACTACTCCCAGCACAGGCTCATTTGCTGCTTCGCCAGAATCCCACCGCCCAAGGACTGCAGAAATTCCAGGCTTTCTTCCCCTCTGTCGCAGAAAATGCGTGTAATCTCTCCCCGTTCGTTTTCCTGCTCCAAAATCAAATAAGCCGTCTCATCAGGAATCCTCAGCTCCCATTGCCCGTTCTCTACAGTTTTCAAGAGTTCTTCTCCTGTCATAACCTGCTCCACACTGTTATCTTCCGTCAAAAACAGCAGACGATAAGCCGCCGGCGTCTCCGCAAAAGAAACATGTATTGTAAAACTGCTGCCGGATACGGATTCCCGACCGTCCTCCGTAATCTTTTTATCCTGCGACAAGGTATGGGTAAAGGATACTCCTTCCGTCTTTTCGGTAAATGATAATCCGTTCCCCGGCTGCATGTAAGTTTCCCCCTGCGCCGTCTGATAAACGGGATTAAAATAAAAGCAGTCCGGCCCCTCCCGGCTTACATAGATAGTTGTCTCAATAATGTCCTTTTCCCCCGTCTGCCAATACGTATCCGAAAAAGCATCATCCCCGATTCCATAATAGCAATCACCTCCCAACGCTTCATCCCGTACCTTGACGCTGTATATTCCATACCCCTCTATTCCCTCAAAAACCACCTTATACGGACCTGCCTCATCAAGGATAAGTTTGCCGGGAATTCCTTCCCTGTTTTCCTTTATGACAATTTCTCCCGCGGAATTCATCACAAACTCCGGTGTGCCGTTGTCCAGGTGCTGCATTGTTACAAACACTCCCACCAGCCTGTCCTCCTCTAAATTCCGTGTTTCGGCCTCTTTCAAAGCAAGGCTGCATCCGGAAAAAGCACAGGCTGAAAGCGCTGCAATCAGGGCAAAGCACCTCTTTACTCTGCTCTTTTTAAGGCTGTCCGTTTTCCTTCCCTGCCCGGCTGGCAGGTTCGCCTTGATTATTATACTGTTCCTATCCTCAATCTTTTTCATACTCCCATTCCCTCTGTCCTTTGACGCCTCTTTAGAAGCCCATATTCGACCCCGATTTCTGCCTCCCACGGTTTTTCCTTGCCGCCTGCATCCGCATCTTCCTGCCCCTCTGCCTTTCAGTCCGCCTGCTCCGGCTCCCCCTCCGGCCCGTCTTCCTCCAGCTTACCGTCAAATTTCAAAATATCCCCTACATCGCACTGCAGATAATAACAGATCCTGTTAATGGTGCCAAAACGCACTCCCTTTGCCTTTCCACTGCGGAGAATGGACAAATTTGCCTCCGTTATATCTACCAGCCTGCACAGCTCTTTGGATGTCATATGGCGTGCTCGCAGAAGCTCATCCAGATAAATCCGTATTCCCATAATTATCTCCATTTCTGCGCTGTTTTTCTGCTCATGATGAGTTTGTGGCAAGCAACGCGCAGACACAAATCTCGCGATTAAAAATTTTTATTTTCAATCTCATCCCCTAAATAAACAGCTTATTGTCTTCCTGCAGCCTCTTGCTCTCCAGCCAGAATCGTGACAACAATATCAATCCCAGCATCACGATCACCTGTCGGAAAGGAAAAACAAAAGCATAATTACTGCTGTAGATATATCCTGCAAAAGGCAGCTGCAGCAGATTAACGCATATATTACTTCCCAGTATCACCCCCAGAAAATATCCGCTTATCTTTTTTAATTCCTGCAGCCGCCCCAGACTCTTCTCATGAAAGCTGTCCTGCTCACAGCTATACAGGAAGCGGATCCCCGCCGCGCATAGAACGGATTCCAGTATTTCCGGCAAGTACCGGCAGGTCGTCTGTACAATCAGGAATAAGCGGCTTAAGTTAAGGCTCCTATCCGATACTTCTGCCAGCGGCTGGTCCGAGATCCATTTCCAGTCCGTCCCCGTCACGTTCATCCCCACCCCTTTCCAGTCCTCCAAAAGTTCTGCTCCCCCCTGAAACAAAACCGCTGTCAAAGTCAGCGCTGCATAAACCCCCAGCAGAAGCTCCAGGCTGCGCAGCAGGCGCTTCCTTCCTGCCTTGATGCCGTTCCCCAAAAATCGAAGCAGCAGCCAGCTTAACAGCACACTGTCTATGGACACGGCAAACGCGCATTTCCCCGCGCTTTGCAAGCCGGCCGGAAACAGGTACACCTCCAGATAAGAGGGATTGATAAAAAACCAAAGACCTGAAAACAGCACCGGACTTAAAAGCAACAGCAGCAAATCCGCCCTGCTTACTTTTCTGCGCAGGGCAAGCAGCCCCCAGCAGATCAGCGGACTGCTTCCCAACACAGCATATAACATCCAGGCTGCCGCATTCCCTGCCGCTCCCGCCAAGGATAATTTTCTCAGGCAAATTCCTGCCTGCTCCCAGGGAAAAGTAATATACTCCATATTGCCTCCGTTTCTGCACTGCCTGATCGTACATGCTCAAGTCCTATTCGGCTTACAATCCTGTGGCAGTCAACACAATTATCGTTTTTCGATAATTGTGTATACATAAAAAATACACGAAGAATTATCGTTTGTCAATAATTTTTCGTGTATTTTAAAATTTGTCAGTAACAGTTCAGCCTCCAGCAAATTGACGGTGCCAGCCGGCTGTTACTCGTATGCGGAAGGTCTGAACTGTTACATTTATCATATAAATCTGGGTGCATTGTTAAAATGCGGCGGAATCAAAACAATATTTCAGCCTCTCCGCTGCCTGCAAAGCTGATCGTCAAATGCTTTCCATCTTCCATTTGATATGGCAGCTCACGCTCTGCATCCGCAGCCTTAACGGGCTGTGTTACATTCATCAGCTTTACCGTGCAGGGCTTGCCGGCAGTTACTTTGATCCTGCAGGTATTCCCGTTTCTTGTAACGGAAACCTGAGATGCCGCTCCCGCATTCTCATCATAAACAAAGGAGTTCAAGGTCTGGCCGTCCTTTACGCGGTACACCCTGAAGGTTACACCGTCGGCGTAATCATAAACCGCGTTCTCATTATGGGCGCCGTTTGCCACGATGCTGCCTTCCTTTACATAAAGAGGGATGCTCAGATAACCATGCTTTTCCCGGTACCACTTTCCGCCTTCTCTTTCCTCACCAGTAAGATAATTGGTCCAGATTCCCTCCGGCAGATAATATTCCGCCATGCTGTCCTCACTAAAGATCGGAGCCACCAGCAAAGAATCACCCAGCATATATTGTGTGGCCAGGTATGCACAATTCCTGTCCTCCGGAAATTCCAACGGCATACTGCGCATCATGGGAATACCCGTCTTTGAAGTCTCCACTGCATTTCTGTATAAATAGGGCATCAAAGACACCTTCAGCTGCGCAAAATAACGCACCACATCCACGGCTTCCTCATCATAGGCCCAGGGCACACGATAAGAGGTGGAGCCGTGAAGTCTGGAATGAGTGGAAAGCAGGCCAAAGGCACACCACCTTTTGTAAACATCGGGTGTGGAGGTACTTTCAAAGCCGCCGATGTCGTGGCTCCAAAAGCCGAATCCCGAACTGGTCAGAGACAGTCCGCCACGCAGGCTCTCTTCCATGGACTCATAATCGGACCAGCAGTCACCGCCCCAATGCACAGGAAATTTCTGCCCTCCCACCGTAGCGGAACGAGCAAAAAGGACTGCCTCCTTCTCTCCCTTTTTCTTTTTTATCACATCATAAACCGTCTTGTTATAGAGATATGTATAATAATTGTGCATCTTTTCCGGATCCGAGCCGTCATAATACACACAGTCCGTAGGAATCCGCTCGCCAAAGTCCGTCTTAAAGCAGTCCACGCCCATGTCCATCAAGGCTTCCAGCTTGCCTGCATACCATTTGCAGGCCTCCGGATTGGTAAAATCCACAATGGCAAGCCCCGGCTGCCACATATCCCACTGCCACACATCGCCGTTGGTACGTTTCAGGAAATAACCGCCCTCTGCCCCTTCTTTAAAAATGGAGGATTCCTGACCCACATAGCTGTTGATCCAGACACAGATTTTCAGGCCCTTATCATGAAGCCGCTTAAGCATCCCCTCCGGATCAGGAAACACCCTGGAATCCCATGCGAAATCACACCAGGAAAAATCTCTCATCCAAAAACAGTCAAAATGGAACACGGAAAGCGGAATCTTCCGCTCCAGCATCCCGTCCACAAAGCTGTTTACGGTAGCCTCATCGTAATTGGTAGTAAAAGACGTGGACAGCCACAGCCCAAAGGTCCAGGGCGCAGGTAAAGAGGGCTTCCCTGTCATATCCGTATACCGAACCAGTACGTCCTTCATGGAAGGGCCGTTAATCAGAAAATAATCCAAACTTTCTCCGGCAACGGTAAAGCCAACCTTTGTCACCATCTCACTGGCCACTTCAAAGGAAACCCGCTCCGGATGGTTCACAAACACGCCATACCCCCTGTTGGAAAGGTAAAAGGGAATATTTTTATAAGATTGCTCCGTGCTGGTACCCCCGTCTTCATTCCAGATGTCAATGCTCTGTCCGTTTTTGACAAACGCGCCAAAGCGTTCTCCCAGACCATAGATCAGTTCTCCCACACCCAGCGAAAGCTGTTCCCTCATATATGCGTCGTCCTGCCTGCGGTTATAGTAATCACCCTTCCAGTCCGTCTTCATATAAGCCAGATCCTTTGCGCCGCTGGATGTCAGCTTTTCATCCCCCCGGAAAAAGGCAAAGGCCCCGTTTTCTTTATGAATTTCCACACGAAGGCTGCCGTTTTTGACCGTCAGCATTTCCTCCGTATCCTCAACCTCCATCAGCCCGCTCTCAGGCGCGGAAAGCTCAAAGGAAGGAGCCTTGCGCTGTACCCCCATGTAATGAAAGGTCTGAATACGCAGCACCTCCGGATAAGGCGCAGAAATACGAATCGTAAGGTTAATTCCTCCCAATGTAGCACCCCTGCTGGTAATCTTACCCGTGGGGGCGCAAAGCGTCACCTGATCCTCTTCCACCTTGGTAAAATACACCTCCGCCGGCGAAAAACACGCAGTACCTTCCTTTTGCAGCCAACAACCATTACTGAATTTCATACTGTTCCTCCATTCTGAGAATGATTTTTATAATTATACCATAAATGCTTCGCATTTACGGTATGGATGGCCATTCGGCCGTTTCCTGCTTTGAATAAGGTCATTATACCATAAATGCTTCGCATTTACGGTATGAGTGGCCATTCGGCCGTTTCCTGCTTTGAATAAGGTCATTATATCATAAATACCCCTAAAAAAAACCTTAGAAATCCCACAAAAAGTACGGTAAGAATTCGACAAATGTTCGGGCTCACTCCCCCTGCTTCCAGTCCAGTTTTTCAAATTTTGCCCAGCGGCCGCTCCCATCCACGGCATACAGCCCCATGACAACTCCGGTAAAGCCACCTGCAACCTCAGAGGAAAGATACTTAGTCCGTGCCCTGCCAAGGCTCTTTCTGATGCCTTCCTGACAGCAGAAAAACTCATACCATTCCGCATCGGAACAGACCTCCAGCTCTGCCGCTTCCTGAACGGCCGCCTCACCGGCAATGCTTTCCGCATCCCCTATCCGCAGCCGCAGTATAACCTTTACGCCGTCCTTCTCCCTTACTCTCGCCAGGTCATAATGCTGACTCTCGTCCATGTAAAAGCTGACACCTGCTTCCGCCGCATCTCCCGATACCGTCACACGCAGCCTTGTATCAAATTCCGACTGACGCACTCCCACGAAGGTAGGGCTGTCAGCCTCGTTCAGCGTAACCGCCGTCCCCCGCAGGACCACCCCGCCGTCTTCCTCCCTGTAGTTTTCTTCCCTGCGGTCCCGCAGATAAATCCACCGCATGTCTTTTAATCCACCCTCAAAGGAAAGGTCATATTGCCGCCTGCTCTGCTGTAAGGCTCGCACCGGCAGCTCCATCCAGCGGTCCACCGTTCCTCTGTCTCCGGCGGTAAACCAGCCGTCTGCCCGCCACTGCACCGGCGCCAGAAACACTTCTCTACCCAGATGATGAAAGGGACTCCAGATCCCTGACTGCCGAAAACCAAGACACAGGATAAACCAGTTTCCACTCTCATCCTCTATCAAATCCCCATGGCCGATGCCCTGTATCACATTTTCGTTTCCCCCCAGGTTCCGGTTTGTCAGCACCGGATTCTCCTGATAAGCTTCAAAAGGTCCATAAGGACGGCGGCTTCTGGCATAGGTTATCATATGACCGTATTCCGTACCACCCTCCGCTGCCATAAGATAATACCAGTCTCCGATATGGTACAAATGAGGCGACTCCAAATATCTTCCTCCGCTTCCGGACCAAATAGGAATACTGTCCGTCAGCTTCCTCCCCGTCCCAATATCAATCTCACACTGTAAAATGCAGCCTTTGCCGTTTTCATCGGAGCCGTTGCTGGTAAAATATACCTTATCCCCGTCAAAAAGCAGCGAGGGGTCAATCCCTTCCTGATCTACAAATATGGGGGCGGACCAGTCTCCGTCAATTTTATCGGCGGACACATAAAAATTGCGCCCAAAGGTATTGTTATTGGTTACCATGTAAAAAATACCGTCATGATACCGCAGCGTGGGCGCAAATACTCCGCCTGAGCTGTTGATTTTATGCAGCTCTACCTGATCCAGCTTGGTCAGACAATGTCCCACCTGCTTCCAGTTTACCAGGTCTTCGCTCTCAAAAATCGGTACTCCCGGAAAATACTGAAAAGAACTGCAAGCTATGTAATACTTACCGTTTGCTTTACAAACACTGGGGTCCGGATAAAATCCCCTGATAATCGGATTTTCAATTTTCATAAACCTTCACCCTCTCTGTGTATATACATTCTTGACATTTCCGCCTCTCCGTCCCCCTGTACCATACAATAAAATTCCCATCCATATCGTTCATAAAACCCGATGTGATCCGTTACAAGATACAGGGTATCTATTCCCTTCTCTTTCATGTCGGCACATACGTAATGTAATAGGGCGCCGGCCACCCCCCTTCTGCGCCTGTCTTCTTCCGTATATACCGCACAGACGTTAGGCACCAGGTCCTTTCTGTCATGGAAGTCATTCTCAATAACCCCCAGACCGCCAATAATCCTGTTATCTTCCGTCGCCACATACCACTGCGGCACCGGATTTCCTTCCGTCAGGCATTCATCCATACTCTCCAGATAGGCATTCAACGGTATGTCCCACTTTTCATGAAACCACAGGGCCGCCTGTTCCTTTATCTCCGGCTTGTCCGTCAGCCGTACTATCTTATAACTCACTGCCTCCATTTTTGTCCCTTCCTTTTTTCGAAAACAGACAGCTGGGAAAATCTCCGCGGTTATAAAGATTTTCGCAATTCCCCATTCTGTAAGTAAACACTTCAAGGACTATGTTACCATAGCCCTTGCATTTCCTCAATCACTCTTTTCAATTAAAATATCCTGGCTATACCGATTCAATTACCAGCCCGTGTGCAATGCCAGGAACACTTTTCCCCTCATTAAAACTGGTCTTACTCAACAGCGCCCCCGTAGGCATAAAAAGCACCCTTTTCCAGTTTTTCTCTTCCAGCTGCTTCAGGATATAAGCAGACAGAGTAACTGCAGAACATCCGCAGCCGCTCCCGCCTGCATGAGTATCCTGAGAATCCGCATCAAAAATTTCAATTCCACAGTCCATATGCTGCGCGGAAATGTCAATCCCTTTTTCCCGAAGCAGGTCAATCAGTACTCTCTGCCCCACCTTTCCCAGATCTCCCGTAATGATCTTATCATAATCTTCCGGTTGACTATTAAAGTCAATTAAATGCTGTTCAATCGTAGAGGCCGCCGCCGGAGCCATACAGGCCCCCATATTCATCGAATCCTTCAGGCCATAATCAACAATCTTTCCCACCGTCATTCCCGTAATGCGCGCCCGCGCCTTTTTCTTATCCGTGCTTCCTTTACTATCCTCAGCTCCCATATCTTGCATGGCTGCTTCGCTTCCAAGTACAAAAGCACCGCTGCCGGTCACCGTCCAGGTGGCGGAAAGAGGTCTTTGGTTACCATAGTCAAGAGGAAAACGAAACTCTTTCTCTGCACTGGCAAAGTGGCTGGAGGTAGCACAGATTACTCTGTCCGCAAATCCCCCCGCAATACTCATGACTCCAAGAGTCAACGACTCCCCACAAGTAGAACAGGCCCCATATACACCCAGTAGTGGTATCTGGTAACTGGCTATACCAAATGATGTGGCTATAGATTGACCAAGTAAGTCACCCGCAAAAATATAGGATACCTCTTCCGCTTTCAACCCGGCCTTGGTCAATGCCAAATATACGGCATCCTTTTGAATACTACTCTCCGCCTCTTCCCAGGTCTCACAGCCAAACATGTCGTCCTCACCTACCGTATCAAACAACAGTCCCAAGGGTCCCTGCCCTTCCTTAGTACCAACCACGCTTCCGCTGCTTAAGATATAAACCGGCTGTTCCGGTTTCATGCTGGCTTTTCCTAATTTCTGATTTTTGCTCATAATAAATTCCTCCGGATTTCTGGCTTTTTAATCCAGTATTTCTCTCCGAAGGAATTTTTATTCATTCCGCTGTTCAACCATCTCTTTTTATCTGCTGCAAATCTACTGTCCCAAATATGCCATCCTCATTATATCCGTGGAAAATTCGCAGACTGAAATTTTATCGGCAAGGCTGAGGAAGGAGGCCATGCGACGGCATCGTTGGTCAACAACACGCTAGTCTTCCACCACGTACATATAGCTTGTGACTACATAAAGCACAATTCCGTCATACTCCACCCTGGACCAGCCGGATTCCTCACTAACTCCCGTGCGATGTACGACCTCACCATATTCAAGCCTGCAATGTACCGTATCATTGCCTTCTGAGGTACTGGGTTCCAAACGCAGATTCACGTACATTTTAGGAGAAATATTGTCGTCACAGTCAACAAAAACAATGGTCCTGCCATCCTTTGTGCTGACACTGTTTACATCCGGCTCAGCAGACGGCGGCTGAGCAGTCAGATCAGCAGTCAAGTAACTGCTGACTGCATAAAGAACTTGTCCGTTATATTCTACCCTGGACCAGCCTGTGTCATGGTTGATTCCGGTTCTGTTCAATACCTCGCCGTTTGCAGCCTGAGAGACAATATTATCCGCCGCCGTGCTGGGGGTGGAACGAAGATTAATCACTTCCTTAGGAGTCACCACCTCCTCGCATTCTGCAAAGACCATGGCGTTCTCATCCGTTTTCTGTCCTGAGCCGCCGTTATCCGTTTCGCTGGGCACAGAAGTTCCCGGCTTCTGACCAGATGCCTCCCCCGGCTCGGAGCCTATCCCTGATTCCGAGCCGGAGCTGCCCTCAAACATTTCTCCCGGATCTTCCTCGCCGCTTTCTGCGGGAACTGATCCAGAATTTTGAATATCCTCCTGCCCAGGAGCGCTCTCTCCGCTTTCCTCCAAGGCTGTCCCAGATCCCTGTTCTCCATCCTCCTCAGAAACCGCACCGTCATTTCCTTTAGAAGCCGTCTCCGTATCCGGCTTCCGGCTTCCGGCATCCCCTTCCGGCACAGATTCCTCCAAATTCCCCTTTACAAGAGAATTTTCGCCGCCGTCCTTCTTATCACCATGGGTCACATTCCACAAAATGGCACAGATTACCGCTGCCACAGCTATTAACCCAAGAAAGACCAGCACTTTGGTCACCGGCTTTACGTCCTTGTTTTCCGGATCCGTCTCTTCAAAATCAGTATCATAATCTGTACTAAGCTTCATATTTCTCCCTTTGCATGCGGATCAACTCCGCATCTTCGAAATAATTAATCTTCATGGCACTCTTTACCTCAGAAAGTGTCTGCGCCGCTGTCTCCCTGGCCGCCACACTCCCTTTCTTGAGCACGTCATACACTGCAGAAATATCCTTCTCCAGCTCTTTTCTACGAGTGCGGACGGGCTCCAGCACCTCCTGCATAATGTTATTCAGGAATTTTTTTACCTTCACATCTCCAAGACCGCCCCTTTGATAATGTGCCTTCAGTTCATCCAAATTTGCATATTCCGGCAGATAACGCTCAAAATGCTCCTGCCTGCAAAAGGCATCCAGATACGTAAATACCGTATTCCCCTCCAAGTGTCCGGGATCATTGACCTGCAGGTGCAGGGGATCGGTAAACATGCTCATGATCTTGGTTCTGACCTCGTCCGCCGTATCTGCAAGATAGATACAGTTACCCAGTGACTTACTCATCTTCGCCTTCCCGTCCGTCCCCGGCAGCCTCTTGGATGCCTCATTCTCCGGCAAAAGTGCCGTTGGCTCAACCAGTACCGGTTCATAAACCGTATTAAACTTGTGTACAATCTCCCTCGTTTGCTCGATCATGGGCAGCTGATCTTCTCCCACCGGAACGGTAGTGGCTTTAAAAGCAGTAATGTCTGCGGCCTGACTGATGGGATAGGTAAAAAAACCTACCGGAATACTGGCTTCAAAATTGCGCATCTGAATTTCGCTCTTAACCGTAGGATTCCTCTGCAGTCTGGCCACCGTTACCAGATCCATATAATAAAAGGTCAATTCGCAAAGCTCCGGAATCTGGGATTGTATAAACAATGTAGACTTTAAAGGATCCAGACCGCATGACATATAATCCAATGCCACCTCAATAATGTTCTGGCGCACCTTCTCCGGATTCTCTATATTATCCGTCAATGCCTGCGCATCGGCGATCATAATAAACGTCTTTTTATATTCCCCTGAATTCTGCAATTCTACTCGCCTGCGCAAAGAACCTGCATAATGTCCTACATGCAGCCTTCCGGTAGGTCTGTCTCCTGTCAATATGATTTTATCCATTTTTGCTATCCTTTCTACAATGATTTTTAATTTTTTTACGTTTTTTATGTAATACTTTCAGTATATTGTACCATCTTTTTTACGATTGGAAAACATTTTTAAATGTCTAAGTTCAAAATAATAACTTTTAAGTGACAATTCAGAATCCCACAATCTGACTACGACAGCCGACTGTCATTCTCACTCATACACGCTTTCGCTTGAGGCTCGACGTAACGTGTGCATAGCAGGCATCGTGCGCTTGCTATGTACCGACGTCTTAAATAATCCTCAGTGAGAACAACAGCCGGCTGTGGCCTGTTACTTGATTATGAAGTTTCGGAACTGTTACTTTATTGAATCATCAGGCTGCCACAATCGTGCACACAATGACACTATATTAAAAACCATTTTGTCACAGCCTGCGAATCGGGAAGAATAAATATTCCTTTCGGGTCTCAGGGCAGTTAAATTCCTGCACTGCTCCCGCAAGCTCCAGCCCCTTTTCTTTCAAATACTCCAGTACCTCGGAAAAGGTATCCTCGCTCATCTTTGCGGCATAAACATACTCAAATCCCGGAATCACCCATTTTGTCCAGCCTTCGGGCGCCTCTGCCCCTGCTTCGCATTCCACTCCGGCCAGATACAGCCCCCTGGAAAAATTGTCTTCCCAGGGCAGAAAAGAACGACTATCATCCGACATGGCTCCCCAGACACCCGCCACATTTCCCTTTTCATCCTTTTTCGCCAGATCTGCCACCTCTCCGAAATGACTGTTGGCATCCTCCCAAAGCCGCATGATAAACCCTTCCCCGTCCCCGGTAGACCCTTCTTTCCCGATCACCGTAAAAGATTCCTTAACACACCTGCTGATTTCCATATTTCCTCCATTCCACTCGCTCTCAATACGCCCGGACATATACGCAGCAAGCATAGCTATATTAAAATTCAAACTTCAAGATCATATTATTAAAGTACTTTTTAAATCCCAAGCTCTTATATAGATGCACCGAATCGCCGCACGCGCTGAGGGTTACCGTCTCTGCACCATTATGTAACAATTCGGCAATCGCATGGGAAGACAGTAAGGCAGCTGCTTTCTTCCTTCGATATTCATTCCTTTCATACTTCCAGATATGCCGACGCAGTCGGAACAAACAAATCCCATGGAACTAAAGTTCCAGGAAGAATCGCAGGCGCTTCTTGACGTCCCATCCCATGATGGGACATCTTTGGAAGTTCTTCTCACACTTCCAGATATGCCGACGCAGTCGGAACAAACAATCCGTGAAACTCTATGAAGAATTGCCGAAAGGCAATTCTTCGAGGCGAAACTTAGATATTCTTAGGTTGAGTTCTTTTCAACCTTAGAATATCTTTTCACCTTTCACACTTGGCACGTAGGACAAAAATACACGGTACCGCCCAGATAATTCGCCTTCCGAATCTCCGTGCCGCAGTACGGGCAGGGCCTTCCCGCCGCTCGCTGGCTGAGCAGAGTATGATACCCGCCCGCCTTTCCAAAAAGATCCTTCTCCGTATCCCGGCCGCCTCCGGCCGTCATTTTCCGCAGTGTCTCCACAACTGTATCATAGATTCGCCGCCTCTGCACCTCCGTCAGACTGCCGATCTTCCTCTTGTGATGAAGCCCTGCCTCCAGCAGAATATCCTGCAGCACACCGTTCCCAAGCCCCGGAATCCGCTGCTGCGTAGCCAGAAACGCCTTCATGGACATTGTCCCCGATACCTCATCAAACAGCCCTCTGAAATAGCTGTAGGTAAAATTCTTCGTATTTGGCAGCGGTTTTTTCTTTGCCGCCAGATAATACGGATTATCAAAAACCTCCGGCTGCACCAGAGACATGCTTCCGTACATCCGTATCGTGCAGATCACGCTGCTGCCGTCCTCCAGGGTAATACGGGTCTGATACCGTTCCGGCAGCGGCTGCCCCGGCTCAAAATAGCGGATTGTTGCACCGTCCCCCGCTATAAAGCTGTACTTCCTGGAATTTTCCGCTTCCGAGACGCCGCATTTTAGATGTACCATTTTCGGATGCTTTGGCCCCAGCGCAATTTCCACCATACTTCCAATACCCACTGATACGCCGATCTCCCGCCCTTCCATAACTTCCGAATAGAATCCGGGTTCTCCACTGTACCAGGCAAAGGAGTGAGGGGTATGTGCCGCTTCAACCTCCACAATTCTTTTGCCCTGTACCGTTTCATTCAGTTGTCCCGCGATTGTCAAACTTTCCGGTATTTCCAGCATACTAATAACCATACCTTTCCGTAATCCCGCGAATTCTTGACGGCGAAAAGCATAGGCTTTTTGTCGTATGGGCCGCAGGCACAATTTTGCATGTGAAAAATGTATGTTTCACACTAACATCCATCTGCTTTTCTTACGTTAATTTCCATCTCTCCAGTGTAGGGAAATATTTCATAAGCTGCTCCTTTGCCTCTTCCAGACTTCCAGCCCGTCCGCCCTCCACCTCAAAGGGCGCACAGAACTCCACCATTTCCTCCAGGCTGCAATCCTGTACAAATACGCCGTCCTTGTAACAGTAGCAGCAATAGCTGTCATTCTTGCTGCCGTCCTTATTTGTTCCGTACTGGTCCTCCTGCATGGGCATTCCGCAGCTCTGACAAATCTTCAAATTTTGATCCATTTTCTCTTTTCCTCCGTTATTCGTTGTATTTACTGCCCGGTTTCCGATACCTGTATCAACATAATACTTAAGGCATCTCTCCGAACGGTTACAAACCAACTATAACAAAGATATTCTGACATCTGTGCGTCATATTATAAATAATTTTTCTCCATGTCTCGAATTTTTTCCACCACTTTTTCCCTGACATGCTCCGGCGCCATTACCTTTGCCGAAGGGCCAAAGGACAAGATTACCCCGTAGACCCAATCGTCCAGATAGCATTGAAGCGTAATTAAAAAGTCTCCGTCCGGCAACCGTTCAATCTCTTCTTCCTCAAAGCGGTCATAAATGCGGTAAGCTTCTTTTCCGGCAACCCGAAATACTACCTTCTCTTCCCGGTTTGTCTCCCAGCCTTCGCCGCCAGACTCCGATTGTCCGTTACCGCTTCCTGCCGCTCCCTGCTCCAACTGCCCGTTATCGCTCCCTGCCGCTCCCTGCTCCAACTGCCCGTTATCGCTCCCTGCCGCTCCCTGCTCCA
>CAJTSE010000003.1:15674-64909 GCA_910578815.1 uncultured Acetatifactor sp. | reverse complement strand
ACTGCCCGTTATCGCTCCCTGTTGCTCCCTCACCCGGCGTTTCTTCCGCCCATATTCTGCTGCCCGGCTCGAAAATTTCTTCCAGCGCCTCTACCCGTTTCATTCGCAGCACCTTAAACAAACGCATGGCCCGGCGCTTCCTGCAATAGGCCCGAACATACCAAGTATATTCCTTGAACAAAAGCTGTACCGGCTCTACCGTCCTATGGAACATTTCGCCGTACTGCCCATAATAATCAAACTCCAGCACTCTCCGCTCTAAAATGGCTTTCCTGATCCGTTCAAAAAGCTCCTGGCGCCTGCCGCTCCAGTCGGAAAAGTCAATAGCCACCCAATCCGGTACATCCGCCTTAAAAAAGGCCCCCAGTTTCTGCAGGATCCCTTCTTCCTCCGTGGCTCCCGTCTCCCGCAGACTAGCCAGAGCCGCCAGGATCCTTCTCTGCTCTTCCTGAGAAATCACCATCTTATCCAGAACAAACCGTTCCGTCAGGCTGATTCCTCCATTCTTTCCCTTTCTGGCGTAAATCGGAATTCCTGCCATGCTCAAGCGTTCTATATCGCGGTAAATCGTCCTCACCGACACTTCAAACTGTTTTGCCAGCTCTTCTGCCGTTACTGTCCCCTTGCTTAATATGATATATATAATACCTATCAGACGACTGAGCATATCCGTTCCTCCCACGTAAAGTACCCTCGCAGCATTCGCCAGCTTTCCACGCAGACGCGGCCGCATGGCTGGCGGGCAATGTTTGCCCGGCGAGCGTTGCCCAGCGAACGTTATTCGCGGAAATAAAAGGGCTACAGATCTTATCCGTAACCCTTTTCAAAGTATCTTCCATAAACCTTAACTATTAACTGTACCGTAAATCAGTCTGCCTTAATACACACCGTTTTTATACAAACTTCACTGCCGTGCCGTATGCCATAACCTCCGCTGCTCCCTGCATTACGGATGCGGAACTGTAGCGGATGTTCACCACCGCATCGGCACCCAATCTTTCCGCTTCCTCAACCATCCGCTTGGTGGCAAGCGCTCTGGCATCGTTCATCATTTCTGTATAAGCCTTCAGCTCACCGCCCACCAGTGTCTTGAAACTTTGGGTTATATCGCGACCCAAATTCTTGCTCTGAATCGTACTTCCCTTCACCAGGCCCAGCATCTCAAAATTCTTTCCCGCAATGTAATCAGTATTGACTAAGATCATCCTCTTCCCCACTCCTTATCTCCCCGATTCTTTCCACCAGCACAAATATACAGACCCCAGCAAGCAGTATTGGCAGCAGAGCCAGCAACAGCTTCAACACTACAGGCATCGGCAGCAGCATACAGGTCACGAAAAAACCAAGATAATACAAAATCATAATAGATGCAATGATAATCGGGGCAATCATTTTGCTGCTGTGTTTATCTTCCATGCCGCTCCTTTCCGCCGTCTTCCACTGTTTTCTGTATCAGCCGGATCTCTATATTATTTTCCATAAATGCTTCGCATTTACGGTATGGATGGCTATTAAACCATTCCCTGCCTTGAATAAGTTCATTATATCACGGCAAAAAATGTATGTAAACTATTTTAATCTTAGCATTTTACCGAACAGCCCGGATTTCTCCCAACCCAAAGCGGATGCCCCCGCCGTCGTCCCAATCCAGGATCAGCTCCGCCTCCAAAACAGGAATTTTTTCATTTATATAATCATATTCTGCCATGAAAGTACCCTCCTGACAGTATCCCACCTGTACCTGCAATCTAATCTCGTCCCCCAGGATAAAATGAGATATGGCTCCCATTTCCAAAACGGCAGCTTCGCTGTCCTCAGGCAGGTCGGCATTGACAAGCATCTCTCCGCTTTGCTTATCATAAAGCGACAGCCTTCCCGTATCCTTGTCAAAGGAAAAATCAATTCGCTGACTCAAAAGCTCTTCATAATCCTTCAAGCTCAACACAAAATCCTGCAGGGTACCTGTAAGATACTGTTGCAGCACATGCAGCTCCCAGGCATCGGCGCCGGTTCCCGTATAAACGTTCAACGCCACCTGCAGCTGCTTATTTTCCCCGTTCCAATAGCATTCCGGCAGCACACACCGGGGTGAGGTATAAATCCAGTCAAAGTAGTTTACATCATCCCCGATTTCTATGGCAACCCCCTCGTAACTGCACTCTGCATCATTATAGCCGTACAGCTTGATCTTTTCCTCCGGAATCTCGCCGATGCAGACAATAATCCTGCCAGTTCGGATCATCATGAACGGAAAGCTCCCTGGCTCTGATTTCATCCCAGAGCATATCATGCAGCCGGTTAAACGGATCCGGCCTGTAATCCACAGGAATCCAGATGCCTCCACTGCCATACTGCACCATACTCAAACGAACAGGCAGTCCGTCCTCCCGCGGAAAGGTAATACTTAAATCCGCAACCCCGTCTCCCACCGTTCCCCGGTCGGAGCCCTCTTCTAAGCCAAGCCGCACTGCCGCCCCAAATCTATAGGACTCCAGGACCTTTACTTCCACGAAGGCCTCATCCTCCGACAGATTTAAAAGCATAATCGCCGCCTGCTTCGAATCCTCAAAAAGAGGGCGGTACTCCATAGACGAGCCCAGCATCGCCGCCCGTTCCAGCGCTTCTCCGGCGCCGTTGCTGCTGTAATCCATCCTGCTGCCGTCAACAGCCATTTTATAACCGCTCAGATCAGCATAAAGGTCATAAGCCTCCGCAAAATCTCCCTCCGAAGAAATATTGTCATAAAATACCAGTTCTTCCGAGACAGCCACATACCGTCCCGCCCTAAGCTCATAGGACAAAGTTTCCTTCCAGACGGTAACGCGGGATTCCTCCGTCCAGGCATAGTATACGATCTCTGCCCGGTCTTCCTCCAGGGTCCTGATTACCACATCTGCCACCGGATCACGGGGCCAGGCCTCGGATTCTCCAAAGCTGTACCGCCCGTTTTCCTGCATAAGCAATCCGTGAAACCTTGCCTGCTTCCGTTCCCCAATACTTTCCGGCATAGAGGCTTGCTCCGGAAGCTCCGGTTCGGAAAGCAGCTCATCTCCGCACAGACCTGCGATTCCCTCCGCATCCCTTCCCACAAAGGCCCTTGTCCATTCCCCGATAAACGTCTGCAGCGAGTCTTTTTCTTCATTTTCCACAAATTCCTGTCCGGGTGCGGATCCGCTGCTTCCGCCTCCCGCCTCTCCCTGGGGATTTCCGCCTTCACCGTTACCATTTCCTGTGTCCGGCTTTTCCGACTCACCAAAGCTTTCCTGACTGTTCCCGGTATTTTCACCCGCTTCCTTCACCAGATCCGTCAAAAAGCAGACTGCCACCAGAATACAGGCTGCCACCGCCGCCGCAATGATCCAAAATGCAGGCTTTTTATAATTCATTACAGATCGGATTCTTTCCTTCACCCCCACCTCGCCAAAAGCCAGAGGGCAGTCCCATACCCTGTGTCTGTTCATGCTGCATTCCAGCAACGCTTCGGAATAAGCCCTTTTCCGAACTCCGTCATAACCTCGTATCACCTTCTCGTCACATGCCAGCTCCACATCCCTGCAAAACAGGACATATGCTGCCCAGCATAGAGGATGAAACCAATAAATTGACAGCAAAACATATGACAGCAGCTTCCATAAATGATCCCAGCGCGCCATCATCATTTACGTTCCAATCTGATTTTATACAGCTGATTTTATCACATTCCTATTAAGTTTTGCATTAAATTTTTCTAAATTACAATGCTTCCTTTTTTGCATTTATGGTATAATAACCTTAATCGAGGCAAGAAGCGGCCGAATGGCCATCTATAGGAGGAAATACAATATGACCGAAAACAGCTGCTCCCTTTCCCAGCTTTCTCAAATGTCCATGCTGACCGAGCGCACTCTGCACAATTATCTGAAGCGGGGGCTGCTGCATGGAAAGAAAACCGCTTCCGGCTGGAGGTTTTCGAATGAGGACATCACACGCTTCTGGGCACAGCCTTTTGTCAACGCCGCAGTAAATTCAAAGCAGCTTGGACTCGCCGAGGATTTCCTTCAACGGCGGCTCCCTACTGCCGGGCAAATCTGCATGGTATATGACTATGAGGCAAAATCACCGGACGAAGCCTTCCAGCTATGCGAATGTTTCCTGTCAGCCATCAGGAATTGCTCTGATGTAAACTTTGCCTACCATTACGAAAAAGACATTATGCGAGTAACCCTTCGAGGAAAAGCAGATGAAATTATAACAATAATGAACGGAGTATTAAAATAGGCTTTCACCAATAAAGCTGCACATGCTTCTGTGCTTCTTCCTCTCCTAAGGAAAACTTGTCCTGTACTCTGCCAACCGTCTCATCAAATGAAACGCCTAATTCCCGGCAGGTAGTGATAAGAGCCTGTAAGCCTTTCTGTAAGCCTTTCTGTAAGCCTTTCTGCAGTCCCTCCCTTAACCCTTCCTGCTTTCCTTCACACCGCCCACGCCTCGTATACTGATCAAATAATTCACACATTGTTATTTCGTCCTCCTCATTTATGTTCATTTCCACTAATATTTCAGCAGTATCCTCCACATTCCGATCTCCACCCAGGGCTCTCAAAAGCCGAATCAATGCTTCTTTATGCACCACACGGCGATTAGAACGAAATCCATTTCCTTCCGCCAGGTAATCCACCACCAGACGCATATCGCTCTGAAACAAACACCTTATTTCCGGCTGAAGATTCCGCATTTCAAATACGTGAAGCCGGCTGTCATCCACCATTCTCCATAACTGCACAGACAATTCTTCTCCTTGAAAAAAATCTCTCAGACTGCGCGCCTTTTTCCAGTGCCCTTTTCCCCAATATAATACCAAATTAACCACCGGAAATGTATCTGCTGACTTTCCATCATACTGCTCCCGATAAACAGCACCCACATAACCGGCTTTCCGCAAAACCATTTTACTGTCTCTTCCCGATTGGTTTGATAACAAATATTGTACTCTGATCCTGCCTTCCCGCATCTCATATTTTGATATGTCTTCCAGCTGGTTTCTCAGCACAGCTCCCGGCGAAGCATATTCCGTTTCTGTTGGCGCAGGATAAAGCGCCTCCTTCTTCACAACATTTCTGCCCCCATAGATAAAAGCATTCAAAATATCCGCCGCCACATCTGGGAAGCTTTCCAGATTCTTCTGGGTCACGTCCTTTGATTCTTTTTTCTGCATTCAGTTCCTCCCTTTGCAATAATATGCTGAAAATCAGCCCATTTCCAAAGCCGACACAGGCGGAATCTGAATATTTCGCATTTCTTGTCCTTCTGCCTTCCGCCCGTTATTTTGTAAAAGTTGAATCAGCGGCGAAAAGCCAGAAAAACGCTCAGATCTGCGAAGCTGCAGAGCGTGATATGATCTCTGTTCTCTCTTACGAATGTATCATAACATATCCAAACAGACTCTGCAATCCTTTTTATCATCGCATCTTAAAGAATGCTTCACATTCTTGCGTGATTTGCTGCGCAAACTTATGAAAAAGACGCCGTATTTCATGTTGCATCTTTACAGGGTCTATCCTTATACTTATCATACAGGACCAAAGTCACCAGCTTATAGTGAATAAATCAAAAACCGATTTATCCTGAAAAAAGAAAATATGGCCCGAACGGCAGAATGAGAGGAACCATGAAAACACTATATGAAAGAGTAAACCGACAGCTTGAACGTATTGACTTCGAAGCCCTCTGGCCCGGCTTCCATCCTTTTCCCTTTGCCCTGTATGACGGTACCCATGCCGTTCTGGACGGACGTCTCATGGACTGTCCCGAAGATTTCCACGGCAACACCGCAGTAAGCTTTCAGGGGCGGCTGACCGCCATCTGGAATGTTAGGCCTGATCTGCCGGGGGACGATATAGGTTTGGCATCCAAGCTGGTACATGAGATGTTCCATGCCTTTCAAATGGAACGGAACGAAAAAAGGTTTCCTAATGACCTGCTGCTGGCAGCTGCAGAATTGACCCCGGAATATCTGGCCTTAAAGGCGGAAGAATGCCGCTGCCTCACCGAACCTGACGGTCTGCTCCGCTTTCAGGCGCTGCGGGAGATGCGCAGAGCCGTAAACGGAGGCTGTATTCAGGAAGAATTTCTGACGGAAACCATCGAGGGCATGGCGCAGTATATCGAGCTGTGCGCTCTGGAACAGCTGTGTGCCTTGGAACAACAGCCCGCAGATCAGGATCCCTCCGCCGGCAAGAATCCATTCAAGAATCAGCCCGCGGAAAGTAATCGGGCCATAAACTGCTGCCAAACTGCGGGCAGGCATCCGTCCGCACCAAAAAACCAGTCCCACGGCAGGCAGCAGGCAGCTCTGGCGGAATGCGCAAAACGGCTGACTGATCCCAGTCTGCTTCTGGATTCCCGCCGCCATGCCTACGACAGCGGCACCCTCCTGCTGTTTGCCGCCAGACGGTATGGGCTTTCCCTATTTCACGATATCGGAAACGAAACCTGCTCCGTCTATGATATTATCAGGCAGCAGCTTCCTCCGGCAGACCGTTCCGTATCCTTCAGCCAGAATGCTCTTGCTACTTGGTCCCGTATCCTTTCTGACCAGGCTGCGCGGCGTGAGGAACTGCTTCGAGCATTTCTGCAGGAGGCACACACTACGGTAACGGGCTGCTTCCGCATCTGCGGCTATGATCCCATGAATCTCTGGAGGAAAGGGGATATCTTATACAGCACTTCGTTTTTATGCCTTGTAGACAAAAACGGAAATACCGTCACATTGTCCGGAAAGGTGCTGCTGCAGATGCACCCCGGCTCGGCTGATACTGCCGACGCTTACAGCACCATGATACCAGACACATAATCTCATGAGCCAAAAGGGGCGCTGCTGCCAGCAGGCTTAAACGCATCCATTCCCTTCCGGACAGCGGAGATGTGCCGAAGGCTTCAATTAAGAACGGAACCTCCGTGACCGCAAACTGCAGCAGGAAGCCAATCGCACAGGCTGCGATCATCAGCTTATTTTCCAGATGATTCATCCGCAGAACAGAGCGATTTGTATCCCGCATTCCCACCGCATGGAAAAGCTGACTCATGCCCAGTACGGTAAACGCATAGGTCTGGGCCTTGGATAAAACCCATTCCTCCTGCAGGATCCCGGCCAGGGCCGGAATACTAAAATCAATCCCTCTGATATGCAGCAGCGCTGTCGGCAGCATACAAAAGGCCGACAGGCTTACCGCCGCAATCAGCATCCCGTAAAAACAGGTGCAGGCCAGTCCTCCCCTGGAAAACAGGCTTTCCGACGCCTTTCTGGGCTGCTGGCTCATCAGGCTCTTTCCGTCGTTTTTATCCACCCCCAGAGCCAGGGCCGGCAGGGAATCTGTAATCAGGTTAATCCATAAAATGTGACTGGACTTCAAGGGCGAGGCCAATCCGCACACCACCGCCAGAAACATGGTGACAATCTCCCCCAGGTTGGAGGACAACAGGAAGATCACAGACTTTCTGATATTCTCGTAAACTCCCCTGCCTTCCTCGATGGCCCGGCGAATGGTGGCAAAATTATCATCCGTGAGTATCATGTCTCCGGCCTGTCTGGCTACATCCGTACCGGACTTTCCCATGGCGATGCCAATGTCCGCCGCCTTTAAAGAAGGCGCGTCATTCACTCCGTCCCCCGTCATGGCCACAATTTCCCCCCTGGCCTGAAAACCGTCCACAATGCGGACCTTCTGGGCGGGAGAAACCCTGGCGAACACCTTTGTATCTTCCAGCTTTTCTTCCAGTTCTTCCTCGGTAAGCCGCCCCAGCGCTTCTCCCGTCATACATTGCTCAAAGCGCTCCACGATCCCAAGCTGCTTTCCGATGGCAAAAGCCGTTTCCGCATGATCCCCGGTAATCATCACCGTAGTCACTCCGGCTCCCTTAAAATCCGCCACTGCCCTGGCTGCCTCAGGCCTGGCAGGATCCTGCATCCCCACCAGCCCAAGAAAAGTCAGCTCCGATTCCTCCGGCTGTCTGACACCGCTGCGCATGGCTATGGCCAGTGTGCGCAGAGCTTCCGCGGACATTTTTTCCATGGCCTTCTGCACCTGCTGTCTGTTCTCCTGTGAAAGACGCACCGTGCCGCTTGGGGTCAGGATATATGTACACCGCTTCAGCACCTCGTCCGGCGCCCCCTTTGTATAGGAGACACTGCCATGCAGTGTAGTCATCATTTTTCTGTCCGAATCAAAGGAAAGCTCTCCCGTTCTGGGCATCCCGGCCTCCGCTTCCTCCTTGACGAGCCCTGCCTTCTCCCCAAAATCCAGCAGGGCCAGCTCCGTGGGGTCTCCCGTCCTGCTTCCCTGCTCCAGCAGCGCGTCGTTGCAAAGCACCATTCCCAGAAAAAAATCAGGTGCTTCCGACATCCGCAGTTCGGATGCTGTGAGAATACGTCCCTTTACAAAGCACTTTTCCACCGTCATCCTGTTCTGGGTCAGGGTCCCGGTCTTATCGGAGCATACCACGCTCACCGCTCCCAGTGTCTCCACGGAAGGAAGCCTTCGTACAATGGTGTTTACCTTTACCATTCTGGTAACACTTAAAGCCAGACAGATGGTCACCACTGCCGGAAGCCCTTCCGGTACAGCCGCCACCGCCAGAGAAATGGCAGTTATCAGCATCTCCGGAATATTCCGATGCTGCAGTACGGCAATAACAAACAAAGCCCCGCACAACAGCAGCGACAGCATGCTCAAAACCTTCCCCAACTCTCCCAGCCGCTTCTGAAGCGGTGTCAGCTCTTCTTTTGCCTCTGCAATCATGGCCGCAATCTTTCCCAACTCCGTATCCATACCCGTTGCCGTAACAATCCCCTCACCCCGGCCATAGGTGACAATGGTGGACATATAAGCCATATTGTGCCGGTCTCCCAGGGGAATCTCCCCCTTAGGTGTCCGGGTCGCACCAGAGAAACCGTCATGACCTTCCGCACCAGCAGGCATAAAATCACCGTTCTTTTCCACCGGAACCGCTTCCCCTGTAAGGGCGGATTCCTCCACCTTTAAATTGGCCGTCCGTACCAGCCTGAGATCTGCCGGGACCTGACACCCAGCCTCCAGATATACCAGATCCCCCCGCACCAGCTCTGCCGCTGGAATCTCCAGCCTCCTGCCTTCTCTGATCACAAAGGCCTTAGGGCTTGTCAGCTTCTTTAGCGACTCCAGCGCCCTTTTTGCCTTTCCCTCCTGCAACACCCCCACGGCAGCATTGAGCAGAACCACCACGCCGATAATGGCAGCATCACTAATCTCCCCCAAAAATATGGACACCGCCGCCGCAACGATCAACACATAGATCAGCGGATCATTCAGCTGCTCCAGAAAAACTTCCGCTGCCGTCTTCTTGCGAGGCCCCTTCATCTCATTCCTGCCGTACGCGCTTAAACGCCTTCCCGCCTCCGCCGCCGTGAGCCCTTTTTTTTCGTCGCTTTTTAATTCCCTTACCGTTTCTTGTATACTATACCGTTCAAACACAAAGAAATCCCCCCGAAGCATATTTTTTAACAGCCTTCCGATCTTGTCCGGAATTGTTAATATATATGCCCGAAGGGAATAAAACATGTCCATCTAAACAAATGTATTCAATTGTCCCTTATCCGTCTATTTCCGCTCATCCAGATAAAGCTGTACCCGGCTCTGAACGATTTCCGCTGCCTCCGCCGCATCCTTGTCACCGCTGAAAAATGCCGCTGCCTCTTCCGTCATGATCATTTCGATTTCGCTGTACTCCTCTGCCATGGGCACTCCCTGATCCAGCAAGTCCATATACTCCTGCAACCAGCTGTCTCCATCCGGCTTCCCCTCCAGCGGCGTCACCATCCGCCCTCCCAGCTTGAAGACCGGACCCTCCGAAATAACCTCCACGCCGGCCGTAAGCACATCCCGCCTTACCGTTCCGGTGGTCATTTTTCTTCTCTGTACTTCTCCGCTCAAAAGATAATTTAAAAAATCCGCTACAGTCTCAAATCTTTGCGTCCCAGCATTCACTGCCATAAGCTCGTAGCAGGTTACCCTGGTCCCATTTTCACCCTCCGTTGGATAGCCCACACATTTCCAGCCTTCTCCTGCCATGGCCATGACACTGCTGAAACCCTTCAAATCTCCCCCCGCATACAAAGCCAAAGCCTTACCGGCCTCCACCTCTGCCAGCCGCTCTTCCGGTGTTTTGTACTCATCGCTTATGCCATACCTCTTACATGCCTCCAGCAGCTTTATAAATTCAGGATGGTCAAAACAACTCTTCCCCTTTTCCGGGTCTGCCAGAAAGCAGTTTATTCTTTTCAGGTCCATAGAGGTCAGTTCGTATAACATCTGCGATGACCCAGTTGAGTCAAAACTGTCGCATGGTGCTCCACTTTTTTCCCGCTGCTCTAAAAGCGACAGAACATCCTGAAAGGTCCAGGTATCTCCTTCCCAGACATCCTTCGGTACTAATAAAGTGCTTATTGATACTCTGCCTGAAATCCCGTACAACCTGTTTTCTATCATCCCCTGCTGCAATACTCCCGCAAATATCTGCTCCCTTGTTTCCTCCTGTATCATATCAGATAAATCCGCCAGCATCCCCTTGCTTTGCAGGATTTCCAACTGCTTTCTGCTCAGAACAAGAATATCCGGGCCTTCCCCCGACTGCATCCGAATCATCAGCCGGTTTAAGAGAATATCCCTGTCTTCCCCCGACTCGCCGGTTTCCACCACAACCGTTGTATCAGGATGTTTTCTGTTATAGTCGGCAGCAAGCTCTTCCAGCGCCTGATTTCCCCCAAAGGAAAAGATTCTCAGCTCTGTCTGTTCCTCATTCTCCCCCTGCCGTATCCGGTGAATACTTGTCACTGCCCCGTCAAAGCATACAAGCGCTATTTCTCCATCCGGCCCTTCTTTCACGGTCTCACATTCTCCCGCTTTTATCCCATGGTTTTTATAGAAGCGTTGGCATTTCCCCTCGGCCGCATTCCAGCGCAGAATTCCGTTTGACGCAAGCCACACGATCTCACCGTAAGCATTTATATACCTTGCCGCGTTCATCATTCCCTCTCCACGGTACAAAATTTTCTCTCTACCTTCTTCCAGACAAAGGAAGGTTACCCTTTGGGAATCCTGATCACAGACCTCAAATACAGGCTGCCCCTCCGGCAGTCTGCAAACGTACTCACTCACAATATTCCTGCCGTCGGAAGCGGCCAGCAGTCCCGCAAAGTTTCCGTTTTCGTCCAGCACACAAATGCCTGTTCCCGGTACGCCGCTGGCAATATAGCTTCGTCCTTCTTTATCGCAGACAATGCTTATGGGCATATAGTCATGCTCAGAGCCTTCCGGCTGCAGGATCCCGGACTGTTCAATTCCCGGAAGCAGATCGGTCATCCCTTCTATTTCTCCGCTGCCATTCAATCTCAGGACATAAGTGTAAACCGTCTTTCCATCCTCCCACAAAGGGAGAAGCAAATATACCCTGCCGTCTATAACATCCATATCCGTAACCCAGGCTCTTCCTGACTCCGCTGCCTCCATCAGCTCTGTCAAAGCAGAATCATCTCCTGCATAACTTTCTCTCAGGCCCTGCAGATTCAGTTCTACCCGCTCCGCCTTCAGCGACAGCATATTGACCTTCATCAGGCAGTACCTCCGGGATGCCGGCTCTTCCCCCGTATCATAGCCCTTTAATATGTAAAGATCATCTCCATCCACGGCACTGTAGTGCATTTCATTTTTCGCATCCGCCGGAACTTCATTTACGGCGAAATCATCCCAATATGCCGATGCAGACCAGATTTCGCTGCTGTTCTCAATCTCTTCGTATGCCTTCCAGCCGCCGCCTGATAAATCAAACTCTCTCTTTTCCACCGCCTGCGGTACGCTCTCCGGCTGCTGCGCACTGTCAGGCTGCATTATACTACTGCTTTCATCAGAAAGATTTCCCGCTTCGCAGCCAGCCATAACCGCAAGTAACAAAACAAAGAGTGGCAGTATCACTGCCGCTCTGCAAAAACTGCTTCTTCCTGCCACTGCCTTCTCGCCTCCTGCTGCAATATATTCCAATATATGTCTGCCCCTACGGCAGGCCGCATTTACATCCATTAACTAACAGAAAATATTTTATTTACACAAATCAGTGTATGAATAGCAATGCGGATTACTATGTACTTCCGAACATTTCCAATACTCCGATCGAATCAATCATTATCAGCTCGCAGCACATCTTAAAACCCGTAAATATCATAACTACAAGCACAGCAAATACCTGTTATTTGTTGATTACTTTTTTAGCATTGCCTTCATGCACCAAAATCTCTTTGTTCTTTCTGCTCTTTCGACTGCGTAACGCCCCAAAAGCAGCAAAGGCAGCAGGCCGACAAATAGGATAACTATCACTTTTTTCTTCATTTGTTCTACTCCTCGTATTTGGTATGAAACTGCTTAAAATGTATTATATCCGCAGACTCCATATAAAAACATGACTCTGCTGTAGAACGCAGCCTGTTAAAGTCACAGCATCACAGCCCCGTCAAACCTTGCAATATAATCCTCCCTCCTGTCGTGTGTAATCACAATTCTGGTGTATCCCTTCAGGGAAAAGATCATCTCATTCAAGAGATCTCTTGTAACAGGGTCCAGAGAAGCCGCAGGTTCATCAAATATGAGCAGTTCGGGATGTCCTGCCAGAGCCCTGGCCACTGCGATCCGCTGCCGCTCACCCCCGGATATATGATCACCGAAATCGCCCAAGGGCGCATTCCCTGCCCGCTTTGCCAGAGCTGTCAGATTCAAATTTTCCAGTAGCTTCTTATATTCCTGCGAATCCGCAGTCGGCGTCCCCCTAAACAGAGTAATATTCTCATAAAGAGATGCGTTAAAAAGGTAAGACGCCTGATCCACCACACCGGTTTTTGTATAAATCTCTTTTTCCGAAAGCCTTCGAATATCCTGCCCCGAAAGCATAATATTACCGGAGTAATCATCATAGTACTTTAACAGCAGCTTTACAAGAGTGGACTTTCCCCTGCCGCTCTCTCCCACGATGGCATAGCAGCCTCCTGCCTTGAAATCATAAGAAAAATCCTGGTAAAGCTGCCGCTCGCCGAAAGCAAAAGATACCTTATCATAAGACACCGCAAGAGGCACCGCAATCTCCGCCCCGCTCTCCGGCGTACCCTCGATCCGCCTCTGCCCGTCTAACTTTTCCACAATCTTTTTAGAAGCCCTGATATGAATCCCGTATTCGATCACATTGGTAAAATTATTAGATAGGGACGTAAAATAATTGATTGCGGCAAATAGCATCCCCACGGACAATGCCCCTTTCACCACCAGCCAGCCCCCCAGCCCCAGGCAGACAACAGCTGAAAGCCCGGCCACGCTCATCAGGGTCTGAAAGCTCATAGTACCGGCAAACTGATATTCCGAAAATCCCCTTTGCAGCCCTTCCGCCGCCCGCTTATAGCGGTTTTGAAAGCTTTCCTCCCCGCAGCCCGTACAGATCGTCTCATAGCCCTCAATCGTCTCTTTGAGAGTATTGGTATAGGTCTCGCTCTTCTCAGAATAAACCTTCATCTTGCCCTCTTCCCATTTTGTAAAAGGCTTTGTGAAAACCATTGGGACAGCCGCCATCAGCACTGCTGCCAGCAACAGCCAGGGGCTTAAGAGGAAGAGCATAACGGCGGAAGAAAGAATTGCCGCCAGAGATGAGAACAGATAAGGAATCATGTTCAGGAATTCTTCCCTGTATAACTGTATATCCGTGGTCAGCAGGTTCAGATAAAAAGCATCCTCTTCTCCCCGAAAGCTCTTTAAGGGCCTGCGGAGAATACTCTTCATGATGCCACTCTTCATGTTCAGTTCGCCGTTTGCCAGAAAGGACAGTCTGCTCCAGGCAGCGGCAGCCGTTAAAAGATAATCCAGCAATGCTAAAATAATCGCCAGCAACATAGCCCAAAGCATTGTTTTCATGCTTTGGGCTTCCGCATACTCCACAACCTTCCCCTTCTGATACGCCATACCGGCAAGGAGTACGGACTCCCCGGAATAAAGCAGACAAGTCAGTACCAGCAGAAGCTTTCCTTTTTTCGTCAGAGTTTTCATACTTTTATCCCTTCCATTAAACGCAAGATAAACCCCTCAAAATTGGAGGAGCTTTATCTTGCATCATATAATTACTATGCCTTCAACCTTTCCCATCTAGTGAGGGCTTTGAACTGCATGAACCTGCGCAAGAAGCATCCTTACAGCCCACTCCAGCTGCCAGAATTTCTTCCAATTCTTCAAACTCGATCGACTCCAGTTCAATAGCAGTTAATTCCTGATTTAACACCTCCTGTAACATCATTTCACCTCCTTCCTCTTTAGAGCATTTTCGGCACATTTTAGCAGTGCATATTTTTGCGCCTCTCTACGTGTATGGCAGCTTGCGTTGATACTCTCTGTGTTATTTTCCAACAACATCTGTCCAGGACAAGAAAAGCAGACGGCCTTTGCCCAGCAATCTCTGCACCTGGCATTATGGAGTTTTCCTACATCTATCAGTTTCCGCAGTACTCCTTCATAAGCGGAAAAATCAAAATGATCTTCCTGAAATTGGGCAATTTTATATTCCGCATGTCCGACAAAGGAATGACAAGGATAAATATCCCCGTTGGGCATTAGCAAAATAGATCCAAAGCCAGCGTCACAGCCAATCGGAGAAATTACTTCCCGCCTCAGACAGTTAAGAGCATATTTGACCTCTTCCGCCATTACCTCCCCATTCTCCCCAGTATGTATGTCCCAGTCATTATAGACAAGCTGCTGGTCTGAGCCACCGCTGGTACAATCGGCTACCATGACCTGCTTAACCTGAAAACGATCTACGAGATACCTTCTGATCTTCTCCTTGGTATATCCCATTTCCTTATGTTTTGTCGTATAAGTGGCTTCCAATAAGATTGGCGGAGTACCGATACTTATTAAATTTTTAATCCCCTGCGCTATTCTTGCAAAAGAGCCGTTCTCCCCTTTATCCACCCGTAACAGATCATTAATATCCTGCGGGCCATCCACACTTACAGTTACCCCGATTTCATATTTATGAATGATCTGCGCCATCTTTTCATCTATTAAGGTACCATTTGAAACCATCAGAAAAACAGGCATTACTTCAAAAATACCCTCTCGAACGCAAACCTCGAAGAATTCACATACCTGCTGAATTGTATCAGGACACATGGTTGGCTCCCCGCCAAAAAAAGTAACTATTTCAACATAATGATACTTCCCCACTGCTAAATTCCGCAAGTACATCACTGCATCCTCCGGCCGCATCCTCTGTGTCTGCATTCCATAATCTCCACCATGAGCGTAACAATACTTGCAGTTCAGGTTACAATCATTTACCACCAAAAGCTCTATCCGCCGCAAAACCTTCCGTTCAAGCACAGAGGGTACTGCCTCTACTGGTAAATCCCCAAATTCCCGGAAGGAATCCTCCATGTAGCCTTCCATTTTTTCCGCATCTTCGTTGGATAGATTACCTGTAAAATATTGGTCCAAACACTCTTCCATCGCCTTTGCGTGCCTCGTCGTCGTCGTTTTTATTTTTCCCTTTTCTGACGCATAAATTACACCAAGCTCTTCGTTATAAGTAATCAGAAATTGTTCCGGCTTTATCCGACTCATTTTTTACCTCTCTACTTTTGTAGCACAGTCCTCTCCCCCCAATGCTGCACGGATATTTTAATATCCTCACCATTCATAACAACAAAGCCACAGCCCGGAATATTTTCCATCTGTCTCGCCATGGTGATAAATTTATCGGCAAACTCTATGTCCTGCGGAGAAAAACACAAAGGTTTAGAATTTTCATATCCCAGTATATGAGTGTGAAGAATCATTGGAATCATTTTCCTCTTATTACATACACTAAGCAGTGCATAACTAACTTTACGTGGAATCACGGAAAACTGATTATTTGTGCTTCCACCCACATCCTGTATCATGCAATATGAACATAGCCGGTATTCTTCACCAGTCTGGCTGGCAATCACCATGGCGCAGTGTTCACGGGAATAGTCCTTTAACGCCAACTCTTGAAGATGTGCTATGACTCCACATTCATCCTTAATTAAAACATCTTCAGTCACTTTTTTACGCTTCCTGTCTTTTTCAAAGGCTGTCGGTCATCTCGATTACCTGACTTATGCACTCACCAAGCAGCAATATTGGATTTTCTCTTGTCCTTTGCAAAATATAATTTACCGTCTCTCCCCCTATTACGACATGACTTATTTGTAGAATTTTTCTACAAATAAGTCATGTCTTCAAATATTTACTTATTGTATTATACTATTATGCCTTACATAAGGCACACATATTTTACAAAAGAAAAGGAGAATTCAACATGAAAAAAAGAATCGCAAAATTTACTGCCCTTATGTTTGCAACTGCTCTTCTGACCTTGCCGGGAAAAGTTTTTTCCTTCTGGCAGACATCTTTCGGAATATCTACATACAGCGCTTCTCCCGATGTATCCTATGACTGCCCTCTTTCCGAAGAAGATGCCGCATATGCCAAAACCTGACTCTCCATTATGTCAATGCCCAGATTTTCTTTTATATAGTTGATAAAACGTGTCTTCATTAAATACTGCTTAAAAATGTCTGTGATATGAATACTCCATATTGCATATCGCAGGCATTTTTTTCTGACTCCGTCATACATAATATCCGTTTCTTCAGATGTAAAATCTATCAGACCGCCGGCCATTTTCTCTGCCCTGTACTCCGTCACATAGATCAAATTGTTGAGTACATAATGGAAGGTATTAATCTTTCCGTTATGCAATCCCTGTTTCACTATTTTTTCAGACCATTTTTCTGTTTCCTGTATATGCCTGGCATGAGCCATGTATAAAGACATATTATCTAAAATCAACCCTATCGACAGAAAATGGTATCTCGCCCGCACCCTGCTCTTTTCAAAGCGCTCTACTACCTTTTGATATTCGGAAATTGCTTCCTCCTTTCGTCCCATGCGCTGCAGATACATACACATACTATTCATTAAATGCAGCTCTCTTCGGAAAGGCACCCGCTCCGCCTTCTTATCATAAGTCAGCCGCAGCAGCTCTTCCGCTTTTCTATACGCCTCTTCCGGTTTCAGCTCTCCCCTGCGAAGCCGGCTTTCAAGCTCCAATCCCTCCACCTGCTGTCTGTTCTCCGGCACAGATAAATCTACCTGTTTTTTCATCTGCTCCGCCATCCATACCGCTTTTTCTTCCTCATGCCGGCACAAAAGCCGTTCAATCTCCGCGTTCATCTCCAGCACACGGTAATCCTCCGTGGCCACTGCTCCCGCATAACGCCATCCGCTCATGTCCAGCTTATCCATGAGCCGCCTCAGCTTCTTCCTGTCGGGCTTCTGACCGTTCTCAATCCGAGACAGGGTAGCCGGCTCCTGATAAATTCCTTCCATCAGTTCCTCCTGAGACATGCCTCTGGCCCTTCGTTCCTCCCTGATCATCTCCCCGATCAGATAATACTGGCCGGTGCAGGAGTTAAAATACAGCTTATCAATCATGGAAGCATCCAGTCCGAAATAAGCGTAAATCTGCTCCAGTGTCTCCTTCCAGCAGGTAATCTGCACCGCCTTCTCCTGTTGCCTGGTCTCTTCATATACCGACAAAAGCAGCTCAAACAAAGAAGGCATACATTGAACAAGGTCATTGTCTCGAAGCAGCTCCAGTGCTTCCTCGCACAAGGCTAAGCAGGCAGCGTACTCCGACGCCTGTCTTTGAATATTACCCATCACTACTGCAATCTTGGCCTGCAGCTTTGCCCGCTCTGCACTGTCCATACTCTGCTCCCTTACATGCTCCAATACCTTTTGCAGCAGCTTTTCGGCCTGAACCGTTTTATTCCTCTTCCAAAGAGCCTGTGCATACAGGATCAGCGTTTCCAGCTCAATGCCCGCAAACAATCCCTCCTTTAAATTGACCTGATCAGCCTGTCCCATGGTAAGCTCTACCGCTTCCTTCATATACATTTCTGCGCTCTCATACTCTTCCTGCTCCAAAGCCAGCAGCCCCAAAAGCCTGACACGGTTCATCTTCCTCACCGGCTGATCCTCTCCTGCATCCCGACAGAAATTCTCCAGCTTCTTCTCCGCGACCTCCAGCCTCCCCGTCCGCAGATCGTCTAAAATATCATCCCTGGCCTCGATCTCTTCATATTCCTCCAGACTTAAGGCAATTTCAAACTTGGCCGTACTGGTTCCCAGCCTCTGTAAAAGAAGTTCCATCAGAAAAAAATCGGGCAGCGCCTCCCCTTTTTCTATCTTGGAGATCTGCTGCCCTGAACAAATGCCTTTCCCTAAATCCCACTGACTAATATGCTTATCCTTCCTGATTCTGCTCACCAGGAATTGAATCTCTCCTACGTCCTGACTCATCCGCTGTTTCTCCTATGCTTTCCACTTTTATCCTACGTATTCTTCTTCACGCAAGCTCTGCTCACTGCGTAAATTATAAAAATTTTACTTATTATATCATTTATTAGGATAAATCGCAATCACCAACAGAAAGCAGATACAAAATCCAGCAGATACAATATCCGCATTTATTTCTGTCCACGTTCTTTGAGATAAATGAAGCATGCTAATATTTTATCCTATTCCCTTTTAGGTCAATAAAAAGCTAAAATATTAGCACTGAACTTCATTTCTGCTCCCCCAGCAGCTCTCTGGTATATTCCTGCTTCGGATGTGCAAATATCTCTTCCGTCTCTCCGATTTCTATAATCTTCCCTTCCTTCATCACCATGATCCGGTCGCACATTTTATAGACCACGTTAATATCATGAGAAATGAACAGATAAGAGAGCTGCATTTCCTGCTGCAGCTTCTGCATCAGCTCCATGATCTGCGCCTGAATGGTCACATCCAGTGCGGACACCGGCTCGTCAGCCACCACCAGTCCGGGGTTCGTAATCAGCGCCTGACCGATGCTGACTCTCTGCCTCTGTCCGCCGGACAGCTGATTGGGCTTACGGTGGAAATATTTTTCCTCCATGCCCACCCGATGCAGCATATCATATGCCGCTGCCTCCATATCCGCCTTGCTCAGGCGCAGGGATTGGTCCAGCATTCCGGCCGCCCGCAGAGGCTCCTGCAGCAGCCAGCCGATGGTCTTTGCAGGATTTAAGCTGCTGTAGGGGTCCTGAAAAATCATCTGCGGCCGGATAGTGCTGTGACGGATTTCACCGGTAATATCACGATTCATGCCCAAAATTGCCTTGGAAAGAGTCGTCTTGCCGCAGCCGCTCTCCCCCACCAGCCCCAGACTCTCGCCTCTGTAGACAGTAAACTTTGCCCCCTTTACTGCCGCATGGCGTTTTTCCCGCGAAAACAAGCTGTTACTGCCGTCCTGATAGTAAACCGACAGGTCCCGTACCTCCAGCACCGTCTCTCCGGCGTCTTCCTGCTCCTGACGCTCTCCCCTCTGTTCACTGTACTGCGCCTCAGCCTGCTCCAGACATTCTCCCTCCTGCCCGGCACACAGGGCTCCGCTCTGCTCAAATCCTGCCGCTTTTCCCGCCTCACGATATTTTTGTCGAAAAACGGAAGTCCTCCGCTTTAAGCGGGAGGGCACCGCTTCGATCAGCTCCCTTGTATAGGCTTCCTGCGGGTGTTCGAAAATGTCCTCGGTTCTGCCAAGCTCCACCACCCTGCCGTCCTTCATAACCGCCACCCGATGGCAGATTCTGCGGGCCAGATTCAGATCGTGGGTAATAAACAGCATGGAATTTTTTTCTTTTTCGTTGATAACCCTCAGCAGCTCTATGATCTGATTTTGAATCGTCACGTCAAGTGCCGTAGTCGGCTCATCACATACCACCAGATCCGGGTGAAGAATCACTGCCATGGCAATCATCACCCTCTGCCGCATACCTCCGGAAAGCTGATGAGGATAGCTTGCATAAATGGTTTCCGCATTTTTAAGCCCCACAGCCTCAAAGGTTTCCAGCACTTTTATCCGTATTTCCTCTTTGGTAAAGTCTGTGTGCAGACGCAGCAGTTCTTCCACCTGCCTGCCTACCCTCTGAGTTGGATTTAAGGAAGTCATCGGTTCTTGAAACACCATGGACATCTCAGCTCCCTGATATTTCCGATACAGTGCCCTGTCCAGGGGTTTCCCCGCCTCTCTGAGAATCACATCGTCAAAAACAATCCGGCCCGAAGTAATCTCCGCCGTATCCGCCACAAGTCCCATGAGGGTCAGCGCCGTCACGGACTTACCCGAACCGGATTCTCCCACCACGCCCAGAATCTCTCCATCCTTCAGTTCCAGATTTACATTTTTAACCACCTCTGCACCGTCAAAGGCCACAGAAAGATCTTCTATCTTTATCAAGCCAACCTCCTACACTCAGCAATTCTACAGCAGCGTGTCTTTTTAGACCCGACGCCGTATCCCCTCGCTGAACAGAGAAAATCCCAACACCACCCACACGATTGTCAGACCCGGTGCCAGAGCATACCAGGGTGCATTTTGCAGATACCCCTGAGCATCTGAGAGCATTTTTCCCAGGCTGGCATCCGGCGGCTGCACCCCGATTCCCAGATAACTCATACCGGACTCCGCCAGAATGGCATTGTTAAAGCCAATCATTACTGAAACCCAGAACACGGAAAAAATATTGGGCAGAATGTGTACAAACAGAATTCGCCATCTACTCACGCCCATAAGTCTTGCACGAGAGATATAATCTGCGTCCCGAAGCCTTATAAATTCGCTTCTGACAATTCTTACATAGCTGGGTATAAAAACGATGCCCAAGGCAAGGATCACATTTTGTTTTCCGTTCCCCAAAATACTGATCAGCACCAGCGCCAGAAGAATACTGGGAAAGCCGTTGACGGCATCGGTGATCCGCATAACGATTTCATCCAAAAGGCCTCCGAAATAACCGGTCAGTGCCCCTAAAAGAATACCTGCAGCAGCTGAAAAAGCAACTACCAGACAGCCGATCACAATCGTGGTGCTCAAGCCCTTCATCACTCTGGAAAATATATCCCTCCCGAAGTTATCCGTACCAAAAAGATGGCGCAGAGATGGCGCCGCAAACTTTTCTGCAGCAGACATGGCCGTGGTACTATAGGGCGTCCAGAAAAACCCCAAGATTCCCAGCAACAGAGCAAGACCTGTCATAATCAGGCCCGCCGTCAGATATTTATTCCATTTTCCGCTGTCAAATTTTTTCATCGGGCCTCCCCTCATTTCTCACTGATCCTGGGATCAATCACCCGGTACAAAATGTCCACCAGAAAATATACAAAAATAACCACAAAAGTAATATATAGAATCAATATTTCCACCACCGGGAAATCCCGGTTATTGATGGAACTGATCAGCAGCCTTCCGATGCCCGGCAGTCCGAAGACCTGCTCCACCACGATGCTGCCCGCCACAATCTCCGCAATAATCATGCCAAGAAAGGTGACTACCGGCATCAATGCGTTACGCAGTACATGCCCGTACATGACCCGCTTTCTGGTACAGCCCTTGCTGTAGGCTGTACGCACGTAGTCCGCCTGCATCTGGGTCAGCATGGAATTTCTTAAAAAACGTGCCGTCATTGCAATTTTCGGCAAGGCAATGGACAGCGCCGGAAACAGCAGGTAGCCCAGAAAACCGCTTAAGCTTTCCCTGTAGCTGATATAACCGCCCGGAACAAACCACTTAAGTACAATTCCAAACAAAAAGGTCACCAGAATTCCTAAAAAAAAGGAAGGAACAGCCATAGCTGCCTGCGTGATAACCCCCAGGGCCGCATCCAAAAACCGGTTTGCGCTCTTTGCCCAGAGCACCCCCAGCGGAATGGACACTAAAATGATCAAGACCATGGACAGCCCGGCCAGCCAGAGTGTCACCGGGAGCTTATCCCCGATCAGCTCCGCCACCGGCATCATCTCGTTCATATTTTTGGAATACTGATAGCTGCGTCCAAAGTCCCCCCGCAGCACACCCCCTGCCCATTTGAAATAGCGTTCCACAGGCGGATCGTTCAAGCCCAGCTCTTCCCGAAGCTGTTCTTCTCTTTCGGGTGTGGCCTCCGTTCCCAGAATGGAGGTGACCACGTCCCCCGGAATAATCTGAAAGGCAAGGAAGGCAGCCACGGAAACCAGAAACAATGTCATAATGAGAGTGATGATTTTTTTAATAAACAGTTTCATGTGACCGCCTCCCTTCCTGTTTTATTTTTTACCAAGCGTTTACAAAACGTCCGTTCTGTAATCAGGCTTTGAATACTTTCGTGATTACCTACTCTGCAAAATACACCGTACTCATATCCTGCACATACACAGGATAGAAGGTATAACCCCCAAGCTTGGGATTCACGGCAATGGTGATGGCAGGTACCTGAATAAACGCACTTCCCGCCTCATCACACAGTATCTGCTGAAGCTGCTTGTAGTATCCGGCTTTTTCCGTCGGATCCATTGCGGCAGCCGCCTTTTCGTATACCTGATCATACTCGGCATTTGCAAAGTTGATAAAATTCTTCTTGGAATCCGTCTGGAACCTGTTCATCATATACCCCGGCGTGGTATCACTTGTGAGGCCGCTGATGGTAGACTGATATTTACGTCCGTTGTAGCAGTCCTCCAGCCAGGTATTCCACTCTACAGGATTGATGACCGCATTGATTCCCGCCTTCTTTAACTGCTCCACCACCACCTCTGCCGTCTGCACATGATACTCATAGTTAGAGGGAACAGTGATCTCCAGATCAAATCCGTCAGGATACCCTGCATCCTTCATCAGCTCCTTCGCCTTCTCGATATTGGCTCCGGTGCCGTAAGTATCATTCAGATCCACATAATAGCTTTGCAGCGTGGGCAGCATTGCCGTACTGATAATTGTGGCGTTACCCCCTGCCAGGAAGTCATTGACCTCATCCTTATCAAGCGCATAGCAGATCGCCTGCCTGATCCTAACGTCGCTCAAAAGGGGATCGGCATTGTTTAAGTACAGCGCCTGCACCACCGCCGAGGGTGCAGACAGGATCTGGAAACTGCTCTTCAGCTCGTTTGCCTGGCTGTCCGTCAGGTAAGGATAGATGTCGATCGAGCCTCCCTGCAGCTCCAGCAGGGCCGTATCCGTGCTGGTGATAATCTTGAAATTCACCTCATCCAGATAGGGCAGTCCCTGCTGCCAGTAATCACTGTTTTTCTTCACCACAATACCCTCTTGGGGCGTATAGGACACAAAGGAAAACGGCCCGGTACCAATGGGTGTTCCGCTTTCATCCTCCCCGCTGCCCGCAGGAATGATGGCCGCCACAAAGCTGTAAATCAGCTCCGTATTTGCGCTGCCCACTGTGACCTGAACCGTTTTTTCGTCAATTATTTCTACGCTTGTTAAAACCTTTAATGATGAAATCAACGGTGTGCCGTCCAGAAGACCGGAAGCCCTCTCCAGAGAATATTTCACATCCTCAGCCGTCACAGCACTGCCGTTATGGAACTTCACACCCTCTCTCAAGGTGAAGGTATAGATCAAACCATCCTCGGAAACGGTGTAATCGCTGGCGATTGCTTTCATCAGATCGCCGTTCTTATCAGGCTTTACCAGGCCTTCAAAGATATTAAACAGAATTTCCTTAGTTCCTGCCGCAGTTGCTTTGTGTGGGTCAAGACTGTCAATATCCTGCTGTATTCCTACAACAACGGAGCCTCCGTAGACCGGATCACCTGCCGGCTCCAAAGCAGATGTACCTTTTGAGGAATTATTCCCCGAAGACTCTCCTGTACCGTCTGAGCCGCATCCGCCCAGTACAGCCATCGTCAGAAGCGCCGTTAAAAGTAAACTGAAAAGTTTCTTTTTCATACTCTTCTCCTCTTCGATTCATAAACCTCTCACTATTCGATTGTCACCCTCATTTTACCATAGTATACGGTATTTGCAAGTGTTTTTCTTAAAGACGCCCGTCTGTCATAACAGCGTTGTCGTAACAGTACTGACACCCCGTAATCAAGTAACAGGTGACAGACACTCGTTGTTCTCAATGAGGACTGTGTGAGACGCCGGTACTTGGCAAGCGTACTGTGCTTGCTTAGGTACCGCTGCGTCGAACCTCAAGCAAAAGCGTGTCCAAATGAGAATAACGGGCGGCTGGCACCGTCAGGTTGTTGGGGTCTTTTACCATCTGCACGACTGTTCTCGGCTTACAACACGTCTGAACCGATTCCGACCACGCAGTTACTCATCAGCATGGCGATAGTCATGGGGCCTACGCCGCCGGGAACCGGGGTGATGGCGCTGCAGTGGGGAGCCGCCTTCTCGAAATCCACATCCCCGCAGAGCTTATTGTTTTCATCCCTGTGAATACCCACATCAATAACTACGGCTCCCTCTTTAATATAGCTCTCATCTATAAATTTCGGCTTTCCGATGGCCACCACCAGGATGTCAGCCCGTCTGGTAATTTCCTTTAAATCCTTTGTTCTGGAATGGCAGACCGTAACCGTTCCGTTCTCCCGCAGCAGCAGCATGGCCATGGGTTTCCCCACGATATTACTCCGCCCCAGCACCACACATTCTTTTCCTTCAATAGTAATGCCGGAACGCTTCAAAAGCTGGATCACTCCCGCCGGGGTGCAGGATACAAAGCCGGGCCTGCCAATGCTTAAATTGCCCACACTGACAGGATGAAATCCGTCCACATCCTTATCCGGCGAGATGGCAAGCAGAATCTTCTCTTCGTCAATATGCTTCGGCAGGGGCAGCTGAACCAGAATACCGTTTACGTTCTTCTTTGCATTCAGCTCTTCGATGAGCTTCAACAGCTCTTCCTCCGTAGTTTCCTCCGCCAGACAAAAGCTTAAGGATTCAATGCCCACATACTCACAGGCTTTTTTCTTATTGTTGACATAGACGCTGGAGGCCGGGTCCGCCCCCACCTGGATCACCGCCAGGCACCTGCTCTCCCCCTTTGCCTTCATCTGCGCCATTCTTTCCTTCAGCTCGTCCTTAATTTCCTGTGAAATCTTCTTTCCGTCAATGATTTGGTACATATCCTTTCCTCCCTGTCAAATATTGGCAGTGTCAATGCTGCCTGCCCGCAGTAAATCCTTCACCACTTCCCCCGCCAGAATCAGCCCTGCCACGGAAGGCACAAAGGCTATACTGCCGGGAACACCGCCGGATTTAAGCGGCTCTTCCTCGGAATACACCACCTTCAGAGCTTCAATACCTCTTTTGCGCAGCTCTCTGCGCATTACCCTGGCCAGAGGACATACTTTTGTATTGTAAATATCCGCCACCCGGAAAGCTGTGGGGTCCAGCTTGTTTCCCGCTCCCATGGAACTGATGATTGGCGTTCCCGCAGTTCCTGCCTGCTCCGCCAGCATCAGCTTTCCCGATACCGTGTCGATGGCGTCCACCACATAATCATATTCTCTGAAATCAAAACGATCTGCCGTCTCCGGCAGATAAAATATTTTGTGAATATTAACCCGACATTCCGGATTAATGTCCCTCACCCTGTCCCGTGCTGCTTCCACCTTAGGTCTCCCTATGGTGCTGACCGTTGCAATGATCTGACGGTTTATATTGCTTGGGGCCACCACGTCCGCATCAATCAGATCCATAAAGCCTATACCACATCTGGCCAGGGCCTCCACCACATATCCGCCTACGCCGCCCACACCAAATACCGCTACCCTTGACCGGGCCAGCTTCTCCATATTCTCACTGCCAAGCAGCTGCTTTGTCCTCTCATACCAGCTTTCCATATCTGTTCTCCAAACCCGGCTGCTTTCTAATTGACCGAACCGGTCATCCATCATCACTTATTTCCCGGCGGAAGTCAAATATCCATGCAGGCATGGCTTTTTTCCTCATTACTCACTGAAATAAACCGATTCAATTTCTTTCCCAGCCATGCAATCACAGGTCCTAAGAAGAAGGCCACCCCCACCGTGACGATTCCCACGTCTCCGCCCAGAAGGAAGCCCACCGCCATAAATCCGATGTCCCATATCATTCTCACTGCCTTAAAAGGCAGATTCTTTATATGCTTTGACAGAATAAAGGGAAGCCCGTCATAAGGCGAGGTTCCCAGCCCGGCGGTGATATATGTAGATGCACCCAGAATAAAGACAGCCAACACAGGAATCAGCAATCCAAAACGGACTCCTGTCTGCCGAAAAAAATCTACCGGAAGAGTTCTGTCCCATACCCATCCCCAAAAATCCGCAATATAACCCAAGAACACCATATTGCCTATGGTCCCGAAGCCAATCAGACTCATATCAAAGCAAATTACAAAAAGGAAGGTAACCAGATGGCACAAAAGCTGGGCTGTGCCAAAGCTTATGTGAACATATTTAATGACTCCCTGCGTCAGACAGGAACAGGGATCCGTTCCCAGATTCAATCTGATTAACAACGATAACCCAAACCCCTGCAGCATAACTCCTATAATCACCATGAGCAGCCTGTTTTTAAACTTGGGCGGCCTTGCAAAGCATGTCAGTTTCACACCTGTACCTCCGGATCTACCGCTTGATTTTCCACTGCGCCTATTATATCATGACGCATCGTCTTTTTCCACTATAAAAACAGACTCTATCCCACTTTATAACCCTGTCCCCAGACCACATGAAGATAACGAGGCTCCTGAGGATTTTCCTCTATCTTTTCCCGAATATGGCGAATATGCACCGCTACCGTATTGTCCGCACCAATGGGAGCCATCTTCCAGATGCTTTCATAAATCTCCTTATTAGACAGCACGCGTCCGGGCCGCTCCATAAGGAGATGCAGAATCTTGTACTCTGTGGGTGTCAAATTTACCCTGTTCCCTTTTACCAGAACAAGCTTTGCATTGTCGTCCACCTCCAGGTCATCCAGCTTCATCGGACAGGCTTTTCTTTCCTCAGTGAGCCTGCGGTAACAGCGGATCTGCGCTTGAATACGTGCAAGACTCTCCAAACATGAGCATTCGCTGTCCAGCAGATCATCGGCCCCGGCATTCAAAGCCAGAATTCGCAGCATCTCTCTCGCCCTGTCCACAATGGCTACGATAGGCTTACCGCTGCCTTTCCTTAAGTCCGATAGCAGTCCCAGCGCCGCTGCGTCATTTCCAGCCTCCGTCTGGAAATCAAACAGCAAAAGCGCCGTTTCTTCCCTTGGAAAGTTCTCTGACAGCTCTTCCTTTGTGTTCAGCCTTTTCACCCCAAGGCCACAGCCCTTCAGCATACATTCCAGGGCTTCCGATGCCCCTTCCACGCCATAGATTAATATAGTACCGTCATACTGTCTCTCACTCATTCCAATCACCATACCCTTTCCGCAACCTGCAGTTTTCTCTCGCCGGATGCGCTTCCTTTCATTTGGCTGTTTCCGATGCAAGCGTTCCAAAACGCAGAATGTATTTTTCCGGCAATGTCCCATAAGAAATACTCATCGGGATCTCACTCACCACAGATTCCTCTTTTTCCACAGGTATCAGCGTGATCTGATATACCTGCCTTTCGCGGAAAGCGCCTCCGTTGTAATTTCTGGTTTCCTCAAAGGAAAGCAGTTCCAGAAGTTCTTTGATTTCTTCCTTGTCCGTAATATGCAGCACAATTTCATCCGATGACATTGTCTTTTGATCTGCCGTGGCCGGATTATAACCCGCTTCCGTATCATCTGCGGCCTCTTCCTGGCCTTCCGCAGGATTGACGCCATAGACCTCCCTGGCCATGGTCACCAAGTCATACCCGCCTTCCTCTTCCATATACCGATACCCCAGGCTCAACCGGATCTCTTCCACATTCTCCGCATCCTCCGGCTCCGCAAATTCTGTAAATCCCTGCTGCCGCAAGGCTTCCCTGGTATGGGTCATTCCTTCAAAGACCTCCAGATACCGGCTGAAATTATAATGCTCGTCAAACAGCTTGATACTACACAGCAAACGCCCGTCTCCACAGATAAATGCCTTCGGATTTTCCTCCAGATCCCGGTTATATCCCTGACAGACTGCCTCAAACAGCCGGATTCCCTCTTCAGTATTCATCTGTATTTCCTGATAAGAATAACCACGGCTTAAGTTTATGGTTCTATAACTCTCACCCTCTTCCGGTCCGATTCTGAAATTTACATCCAGATACTCCGGAGAGGAAAGCAGTTTATAAGCAGGCTCATCGTTTTTCTTTGTCACGGTGTACTTCCTGTAGTATGTCCTGCCGTTATGCAGGGTAACCTTGGTAAGTATCAGCTCGTCATCATATCCCCCGGCTTCCTCCATGTCTGCCCTCACAGGCATTGTCACCGACTCCAGAAAAGCATACGCCGCCTCAATGTCCCGGATGTGTACACTGTTTAAGGGATGCTCGGTGTGGTCTAAATCATAGTAGCTGCCATACCCATTACTGCGGAGATTATTATATACCGCTATCTCCGCAAGCTCTTCCGCCTCAGGAAGATAGCTGTCGTATCCCAGCCAGTCATAGTAAAACAATAATCCCGTGCAAACCCCTGCGGCCACCATCACACCCATCAATATCTTGTGGTCAAAAAAGCTTTTAAAATCCATGTGAAAAATTATATCCAGCACCCCGAAGGCCACTCCGCCTGCCAGGACTGCTCCGAAAATGCCCCAGACAAGTCCAGCGCTTTCTCCGATCATGTAGAAGAATATCCACCCGCCCATGGCTGCCCCCAGAGAAACCGCAATCTGTATCAGAAATCTCACGGGCTTGATCCTCAGCCCCTGCTCCGCCAATTCGGAAGGCCGCCTTCTATAGCCATAAAAGGCAAGTAAACCCATCCCCAGCGCCAGCCCCAGATTAATGGCAACATCCAGCCAGAAAAGGCTTCCTCCGTTTAACTCATAATAGTCTCCCCTCCTGATCAACAGTACAATAGACGAGGCAAGCGGCGACGCGTACATTATCTGACGGTATCCTGTATGTGCGTTTTGTACAAAGGTATAAAAGTACTCTCCACAAAACGCATGAAACAAGGCCCAGATCGCAAGCGCCCCCGTTCCCAGAACCGCCGTAGTCACCAGAGTATTCAGCATATTACCGCAGATCATCACTGCCAGCAGTACTAAATGATACACCAGCAGAAACGCAGTTGTCAGGGCCAGCAATGAAATCAGAGCTTCCTTCAAAAGCCCGCCGCCCGTCAGCCAGAAGGACACCGTTTTCTTCTCCGCTTCGCTCATTACCAGTGAAGACAGGCTATTCCTAAGAAAGCTCAGCTTTCCCAGCCCAAGCAAAACCGTCACGACCAGGGCTGCCAGAAAAGGCCCGAACCAAATCAAAAAGCCATTTAGCCAATTTACCAGAAAAAGCGTTCTTCTCCTGACCGGAATGCTGTGATAGGTATCCACCATATTTCGATGAAATACATAACGAAATCCGGCCAATCCCACAATCAGCGCTCCTGCTATGGCTACGATCCCCCCCGTAATCATCAGCGTATCTACAAAAAAGTTCCCCAGCCGGCCGATCTGACTCGTCAAGTTACGTACCGTTACCACATTTGAGCCATTATCAACGCTGATCAGATAGGTAACGGGAACTGCCATCATATTTCCCAAAACAGAGAGAACCAGCATCCAGATCTTATGCCGGAAATCCTCTTTCATCATCCTAAAAAAGCAATGCTTTGACGTCATAGCCCTTCACCTCCGTTTCACTGATAAATATTTCCTCCAGAGACAGAGGCAATAATTCATAAAAAACAGGATTCAGCAGCTCCATAAATTCCACAATGCGCTCCTTTTCTCCTCGCACCGTCACCGTATACAGGGAGCCTCTGTTATCCACGGTTGCCACATCGAGACTGTTTTTCATCTTCTGCAGCATCTCATCTTCCCTGATCACGCACTGGAGCTTATGGATGTTCAGCTTCATACCATCTATATCCTTCTCCAGCAGTATCCCTCCCTTATGAAGCAGTCCCACATACTCACAGATGTCCTCCAGCTCCCTTAAATTATGAGAAGCAATGACCGGGGTCAGGCCCCTTAAGTCCATCTCTTTTACAAAAAGAGCCTTCACTGCCTGACGCATCACCGGGTCCAGTCCATCGAATGTCTCATCGCAAAGAAGATACTTTGTACCAGCACATATGCCACAGATCAAGGACAACTGCTTTTTCATTCCCTTGGAAAAAGTATTAATCTTTCTGGATTCATCCAATCCCAGCTTTTTCATCAAATCCTTCCATTTCTCCATGTCAAAGCTGGGATAGCAGGTTTTATACAGCTTTGCCATATCTCTTGGATTTCCGCTCTTAAAAAAGTATTGGTCATCGGAAATATAAAATACCTTTTCCTTCACAGAAGGATTGTCATACACTGGCTCCCCATCAATTAAAATCTGCCCGGCATCCGGTCTTAGCACCCCGCTTAAGGCTCTCATAAAGGTTGACTTCCCGGCGCCGTTAGTGCCGATCAGCCCGAATACGTGCCCTTCCTCGATATGGACACTGACATTATCTATGGCTTTCATTTTGTCAAAATATTTACTGAGACTTTTTACCTCGATCATGTCCGCGCCACCCCCTCATATACCTGATCCAGCTGTATCACAAGCTGCTCTCTTGTCAGCCCTGCCTCCTTGGCGCGTTCCGTCACCAGGCGCCATTCCGTCAGCAGCTTTTTCTTTTTGCCCTCCCGCCATTCGCTTTCAGGCGCCACAAAACTACCTCTTCCTGATACGGTGTAGAGGTAGCCTTCCTGTTCCAACTGATTATAGGCCCGCTGGATGGTATTAGGATTTACCGCCAAATCCATCCCCATGGCCCTGACACTGGGCATCTTGGAGTCAGTCTCCAGCGCCCCCCCCATGATGAGCCGCTCCAGCTTTTCCACGACTTGCTCATATATTGGTCTTTTATCCCGGTAGTCCAACAAAATCATGGGCTCACCTCCCCTTCCCTGAAAACCGTTATCTTATACCATTAGTCCGCCATAAGTGTATTATGTATTTAGAGCGTATTAAGTAGGTTAATACACTTACACTATAATATAAGCGCTCCGGTTTGTCAACACCGAAACGCTTATATTATACGTTGATGAACTTGATTTCTCAGGCAATTCCTGCTAATTTCATAATCCAATACCCAAGCCCCAGCACCCAGCTGGCAAAGATCCCATACAAGATCACCGGCCCGGCAATGGTAAAAATTTTACAGCCAATTCCGAATACCTGCCCCTCGGCTTTATACTCTATGGCAGGTGCGGCCACACTATTGGCAAAGCCAGTGATGGGTACAAGCGCCCCTGCTCCGCCCCACTTTACAATCTTCGGATAGATTCCAAATCCGGTGAGAACAACCGACAAAAATACCAAGATCAGGGAACACCAGCTTCCCGCAGTCTGCTTATCCAGATTCATACTGCCTGCAAAATTTAAGATAAACTGCCCAATACAACAGATAACGCCACCCGTGACGAAAGCCTTCAGCATCTGCAGCCACAGATTATGAGTGGGCGTAACCTCCTTTACGTACTTTTCATATTCCTTCTGCTGCGCCTTTGCATCTTCCATACTGATACCCTTCCTTTCCAGAAAAAGCTTTTTCTCAGTATGTGCTGATTTCCCTTCTTTATGTATCCTTCACCGAATTTTTCCGGTTTTTATCCAAAAATCCGCGCAAAAGAACACATAACCCTCCTATGGCCAGCACAAAATAAAAACTGATTCCTCGCGTGACGCAAATAGATGCCACCAGATAATGACCTGTGAAGATTCCGCCAAACACACCGCTGTACATAGCCTCCGTGATGCCCTGTGCACCGGGAACAGGCAGCATTTCCACGGCAACGGCAACCGCTGCCTGCAGGAAAAAAAGATTTGGCAGCGCCGTTCCCTGCAGCCCCAGCCCCTTATATACCACACAAACCAGAATAAGAGTGCAGCATCTTTGCAAAAGAGAGCCGAGCACCGTCACTCCGATCATCTTTTTATGATCTCGTAAAAATCCCACTGTTTCCTCATAGCCGGCAAAAAAATTTTCGATTTTTTCCAGCCTTTTCTCCGACTCCTTCCAAATCTTCATGCGCACGGGAATTCTCTCCAGCTGGTATAGCAGCTTCTTGATCCATGCAGACCGGAACATCAGCAAAAATAAAATGATTACCCAGCCCACATGAAGCACCAGCCCCAGGCAGAACAGACCGTAATATCCATCCAGACGCCCTTGCAGCTGTCCGCCCCAAAACAGCAGAATTCCTATGCCCAGCAGAGCCATGGCCAGCTTATTTAAAACCGCAATCGTCATCAATACTACAAAGGAAGATGAAAAAGTACAGCCGTCTTTACTCATATAATAGAGCTGCATGGGCTGTCCGCCACTGGCAGAAGGCGTAATCCCGGAAAAGAAGAATCCTGTAAATGAATACGACAGGCAGCGAAAAAAGGACTTTCCTTCTCCAATGCCCCGAAGCAAATACCATATCATGCTTCCTTCTCCCGCCACAAAAGATACCGCCAGGAAAATCGCTGCCACCACATACCATCCTGACATCTCCCCTACAGCCTTCAGCATCCCGTTAAAATCCTGTCCTCTGAAAACATTCCAGAAGGTCAGCGCCATTATTGCAATAAACAGGGCTGCATATAATATGAACTTACGGATTCTCTTCTTATTCATCACCAATATACCTTATGTAATCATTTTTATGGTTATACATTACGCCATATTTCTTAACAATTATCGGCGTCATTCATAAAGAAATTCTAAAGCCGCCGACAGGCCTTTATAACTGTACTATCAGCTCCCTCCTTTGTCAATATGTTTGCTTCAATAAAAAGTCCTGCTTTGGAACAGTTAATCTAACGGGCCGTATCATCCAAGCAGACAGGATAATAGTCTCCCGTCCTGTATACCTTTAACCCTGCGGATGCTTTCCGCGTCACTGCAAGACCGCAGGTTCCGCACATACCGTTTCCCGCGTCGGCACAGTTTACATAGCTGGGCGTACTTACGGCAATAATATACCCACAGTCCATGCAGTAAGTAATATTCTGCACGGAATGACGAACACTGGTGCCTTCCTCGTATGCGTCTGCATATATATTGATATTCGCTGCATTGGCATGATTTGTTCTGGGAATGCTCTCCGTCACCTGCAGGCTGCAGAGTGAACACCGGCCTTGCCTTATACCTTCCCCGGCGCAGGCCGCTTCCCGGTCAACCCCCCACTCTTTCACCACATGATCCGCCAGCAGACGTGTCTCCCTGACCTCTGCTCCGCATCTCTTGCAGGCAAAGACGTCCCAGCCGGCCTCCCTGCATGTTGAGGCTTTTGATTTCAGTGGCTTATCCGCTTCCTTATTGTAGTCATGGCCAAGGGCCGGAATCACCTCCTGCTGCGTCTCGCCGCATACCGTACAGCGATATGTTATCAGACCGGAGCGGGTACAGTCTTCGCAGGTAATGTGTGCAATCTCATCCGGCCTTGTATGGACCGCCTTGATAATCTCCCGTTTCGTCTCCGTACAATGTACGATTGCTATCATGCAGCCTGCGCTGTCCCTGACCTCTACCATCCCCTGACACTGGTAGTCTCGATAACCGTCTTCCCTGCAGGAAGCAGCACAGGAGTCCGTCAATTTCCAACTGTGATCGTGGCCTGCAGGAGCCGCCTCCCCCGATACACCCTCACCAGAGATACCGCCTGCCGTTCTGCCTTCTTCTGACACACTGCCCGCAGAACCGCCGTTTTCCAATACACCGCCCGGCGACACGTCTTCTCCACAGCCATTGCCTGATCCCCCTGCCCAGCCGTTCCCCACCGGCGCACCCCCTGTCGGCCCGCTGACCCCAAGGCTGTCGGATGCTGCCGTCACCGCCTTCCTCAAAAGCCCGCTGCTGCTTCTGCCTTCCTTGATTCCGTAAGTAATATAATGCCTGGCAATAGCGATATAGTCCTCGCCGTATACCGCTCCCACATCAGGATTTCCGTCCACATAGCCCACCAGGTCAAACAAAACCCCCGAAGTCCTCCTTTCCGCAATACCATAGGTCAGATAATGGTTTACATAGGCGTTCCAGTCATCCCCAAAAGCCGCATTTAAATCCGCATAGGCCGCCCGGTAGGCCACAACGTCAAGAATAGGACTCATAATCCGTCCCTCATAGGCTCCTCTGGTCACAAAATGATTCAGAAGCGCCGCCTCATCGGTCCCATATGCGGATTTTAAGTCGCTGTATCTTCCGGCATAATATTCGGCATCAAACACATCCTTCACACCTGCGGCGGATACCCGTAAACTGCTGCCTGCCAGCAGAATCGCCAGCAGCGAAATTGTCAATACTTTTTTCCCTCTCATACTGACACCTCTCACCAATGCCCACATGTGATAAAAAATATCCCTCGGCAAAACTTTCGTTTCACTTTGGGATATTTTTCATCAAACTTTAGCAGGGTTTGAAAACAAATTGGGCTTACTGAACTGTACCGATAAAGGTTTCGCCCACTTGATAAATCTTAATCTGGTTCTTTCCAGTCCTGTTCATCTGGAGCTTACAGGTATCACAAGCACCGTCCTTATTAGCGTCTACACAAGGAACATCCGTGCCTGCATCTGCAGCATCTACCGCAGTGATCAACTGGCAGTCGCCACAATAAGTAACCTTGTATACTGCATGAGTTCTTGTCTGATCGTTAGCTGCAGCATCTTCTACGGTATAAGTATCTGCATAAACAATTACATCTGTGGTCTTAGCTACATTATGAGGCTTCAAAGGCAGATTCTCATAAACCTTTGCGCCGCAAACATCACAGAAGCCATAAGCTTTGCCGGCTGCGGTGCAAGTAGACTCTACTTCAACATTTCTCTTTGTTCCCAGCTGATGGTTCAGAAGAGGACGAGATGACGTCGTCTTAACGCCGCAGTTCTTGCACTGGAAAATGTTTTGCCCTTCATCTCCCGGTCTGCAGCCCTTGGATTCAACGAAGCCAACCTGAACATAATCATGCTGGAGAGCCTCTAAGGTCTCAGTTATATCCTTACCGCACTTCGTGCAGGTATATTTCATAACACCGGTAGATGTGCAGGTAGGATGCTCTATATACAGGTTATCAGTACTTTCAGGTCTGGAATGCGCCGGAGCCAGCGAAACCTTATATACGGAATCACAGGTTACGGGTACACCATTGACTACCTTCTGCTGGGTTCCAACCCACTTTCCGTCCACGTACACGTTCTCCATTACAGGTGCATTACATCTTAACTCCTGATAACCAGCTTCCGTACAGGTAGGAAGCAGCTGGCTGATCAGCGTTGCACCCTGTGCCAATGTCCAGTGCTGATGTGCGGCAGGAGCTACCGTCGCATTATCATCATCTGCAGGCTTATTTGTGTCGGTATTATTACTGCTTCCGGAGCTGCCGCTTGCCGCTGCAACTACCACTGGAGACTCTGCCTTCTTAATTTCGCCGCCGGGTCTGCCTTCCTTCTTACCAAAGTTTACATAATGCTGTGCGATTGCTGCATAATCCTCGCCATAAGCAGCTTTAACATCTGCATTCTTTGCCGCATAATCAGCAAGGTCAAACAGAACACCGGTGGTTCTCTTCTCCTTGATGCCGAAGGTAAGATAATGCTCTACATAAGCATCCCAGTTATCGCCGAAAGCAGCGTTCAAATCTGCATATGCGCTACGGTATGCCGCCACATCAAGGATGTCGCTGGCAATACGTCCCTCCTTTGCGCCGTTAGTCAGGAAATGCTCTAAAAGTGCTTTTGCATCGGTTCCGTAAGAAGCCTTCAGGTCAGCGTACTTTCCTGCATAAGCATCGGCATCAAATACATCCTGCACCCCGGCTGCAGATACGCTCATAGCGCCGCCTACCAGCAAAGCTGCTGCCAATGAAAATGCTAAAAACTTTTTTCCTTTCATTTTTCTCCTTCTCCCTTTCTTAAAATAGAAATGTAAATTATTTTTGTGAATCGTTCCCTGCCAAGTTCGCTTCACAAAAGTCATGATAACATCTATTGTTGTAATTTGCAAGTACTTTTTTCGCTATTAGCGAATTATTTACATCTTTTGATAATCTTCATGAGATTCTAATCAGGGTAGAATAAAGAAAAGATAAGGAGGAAACGGGACATGGGTGCTTTAGAGCTGAGATTGGCCGTAGGAGAAAGAGTTCGAAATTATCGTTTATCGAACCACTATACACAGGCTTACTTTGCGGAAATGATTGACATTTCCGTGAACTTTCTCTCTGAGATCGAAAACGGAAAAAAAGGGATGTCACAGGAAACCTTATATAAGCTCTGCGAACACTTTTGTCTGTCCGCAGATTACATCCTGTTCGGCAAAAAGCCCTCCGCCGGCGAATCTGAGTCCTCCTCGCGTATTTCCGATCTGGCCCAGACCTTAAATGATGCCGAATTAAACACCTTGATAGACTTTCTGGTTTCTCTGCGCAAGCTGCGCAGCTTTTCCATATAAATAAAGGTAAAAGATCCTTTGTCCGGATTTGCACCGATGCATAAAAGGTGCTATAATATTTAAGATGTGTTCTCAAGATAAAGGCAAAGGAGTTCTTGTTATGCGCTTCAGTAAGATGAGCCTTCGGCAGACCGTTTTGGAGTACCTTTTGTTGACCGCCGCTACCTTAATTCTGGTGACAGGGGTTTATCTTTTTAAATTTCCCAACAACTTTTCCTTTGGCGGCGTCACGGGTATTGCTGTAGTTTTAAGTGCAGTCACCCCCACAACTCCGGGCATCATCACTTTTATCATCAACATGGCTCTGTTGCTGTTAGGCTTTGTCTTCCTAGGAAGGGATGCCGGCATCAAGACCGTCTATGTAAGCCTGTTGACCTCTGTGGGACTTTCCGCAGCAGAGGTCCTCTTCCCCATGAACAGGCCATTGACAAACGAGCCTGTTCTGGAGTTAATTTTCGCAATCGTTCTTCCCTCCTTCAGCGCTGCCATCTTTTTCAATATAGGAGCCTCCGGCGGCGGGACAGATATTCTTGCCATGATTTTAAAAAAACATACCCGAATCAATATCGGCACGGCTCTGTTTCTCGTGGATCTTGGAATCGTAGCCGCATCCTGCCTGGTATTCGATGCCCAGACCGGTCTTTTTTCACTCTGCGGCCTGCTGGCAAAATCCCTTGTGGTGGACGGTGTCATTGAAAACATCAACCTCTGTAAATGCTTTACCATAATATGCGATAATCCCACCCCTATCTGCGACTATATCATGGAACACCTGCAGCGCAGCGCTACCATCTATCGGGCAGAGGGCGCTTATCAACACAATGAAAAGACCGTCATCATCACCATTATGAAACGAAGCCAGGCTGTGGAATTACGTAATTTCATACGCAAAACACAGCCGGGAGCGTTTATTGCCATCACAAACAGCAGTGAAATTATCGGAAAGGGCTTTCGTGGATTTAATTAGTTTCCTTCTCCTTGCCTTCCCGGCCTGCCTGAGCGATCAGCGCTTTATCCACCTCTTCCTCATAATTGCGGATGGAAACCTCGATGGGAGTAGGATCTTTCGTCAGGCGTCTGCCTCCTACATGATTAAAAAAAACAATGATTCCGGCAGCAAGCCCGACAGAATAAGATACTTCCAAAATGTTCAGCCCTTGAGGTTCTTTGTTCATCACCATGGAATAAATCAGGGTAAATACATTATTAATCCCTACGTCGTTATGATAAGCCATAATGGTGAACGCCGTTCCAAAAAAGCTGACCAAACAGACTAACGCCCCGCGAAGCCATTGCTGCCACCCTTTATGCTTGTGAACATTGACCCACTCCAACAGCACATCTGTTTCCCCCAGAACCTGCACGCTTATATCCTGACATTCCTTTTCCATCAGTTCCACCAGCTTTAATACGCTGATCACACACCGCCTGGCATCCTTTTGAGAAAAGTGATGTACCTTTATAGCTTTCAGCTTCGCAGCCAGTGCCGCTTCCTGGCAGCGTACCGCTCCCATATCGGACAAAAATACATCCGGCGCCTGCACCTCTACGTTTCTTTCGCATTTCAAATAAACCGTCACATTAGACATTTTTCCATACTTCCTTCCATGCTGACCTTATCTTTCCGCCTTGCGCATCATAGAAAATCATTTCGCCTTATGCGGCAGTTCGGTGAAATTCCGTCAAAAAATAAATCAGTGAACCGCATAACTTACCTGCAGCCATACTTAATACTGCCAGCCCGATTCCATGCCTGAAGGAAATCCTCCTGGCCAAAATCGGGATACTGTCAAGCATCTCCGCAATAGCTAAAGCAAGGCACCCCACAAACATACCGGCAAACAGACCGAATATGGCCTGCCAGGATCCACCGATTATACATAACAGCCTCTGAGCATCCGGAAACATCCCCTGCCACCAGGCGCCAAACCTGCAATACCTGGAGAAAATGCTGAGGATGGCACCGCTGATTGTACCGAAAATCACGGCTTCTTCATACAATATGACCTTTCCGGCCGTATGGGTCTTGCTGGCGAATCTGGGGACAAGCCCTACCGCCGCCAGTACCGTAAACACACCTGCCGCCGCCAGAAAGCCATAGCTGGCTCCGGCAATTATCAGAAAAAGCTCTCTCACTGTAACCTCCCATGTCGCAGCTAAATCTGTAACTCACAATCCTTTTGCAATTATTATCCTCACAGGCAGCTAAAATATACAATTTCTCAGTCAAATACCCACAGTATGCTGACAAGGCATCCATTTTGCAACGCAGCAGAACGCAATGCGTCCTAAGGACGCTATAGGTATTTGAGCCACGCCGGAAAAAAATAGCCGCTTCCGTCTATGTGATATAGAATCACTGACTTCGCGACCATCTTTGTTACTGTACTGTTTAATTCATTTGCTTTCACATGCTATTTTCAAATCCCACAAAACTTTCGGCCCTGGCGGCAGCCTTCAGCCATCTGTTCAGCACCTGCAGATCTGCTTCCTTTTGAATCCGCTCCTTCACCCTGTCGGGTATCTCGCCTAAATCCTCCAGCAGCTGCAGAATGTCTTCCGCCTTTCCTTCCGCCTTTCCGACAACGATACCCTCTGCTCTTCCCTGATCCCTAACATACTCGTCCTCCCCATAGCGGTCCCTGGCAGCCTTTAAATACGCCTCATAACGATACCGCAGCGCCTTTCCCAGACTCATCCGCTTCATAATCTCTGCCGCCTCCGTTAAACCTCTATACTTTGCTGCCAGCATGTCCAATTCCTCCTTTTCTTTTGCATTAAACAACCTGATCCAGCCATCCAGCCTGTCCCCGCACGAATCCTTTCCAAGTTCTATAATATGTATCTCCCACAGCGCCGTCAGCTCTTCTCCCCTTTCATTCCGCAAACGGTAGACGGAATGACACTCTTCCCCCTCTAACAGCTTAAAATCCAGGATGCCAATACTGATGCACTTTTTAAGCCTGCTATAATCCTGACCGATCTTCAAGTCCTCTTCAAACATTCTGGACAGGTAAAAAAGCGGTCTCTTAACCCAGTGCTTCTGCATCCTGATCTGCAGCTCCACATTAATCTTCGTATCATCATTCATCTCCAGTACCATATCCAGGATACCCAGCTTCTGACTGCGATACCGCTTCCAAAGATGAGATGCTGCCAGCCTGACTGTTCGGATGCTTTCCGGTGAAATATCCAGCACATCGCTTATGAACTGCTTTCTGACATTCTCGTGTGCAAATACTCCCCGATACATGTCATCGTACTTCAAGGATATAATTTTTTCTTTCATTTTCCTCCTGTATCCACAGGAGAAAAATGAATAGTACATCACACCAGTTACATTAATCAGACATATTATTCGAGATGTCTCCTGCTTTTAATTAATTGAATTGAAATAAAAGCATAGACCTTCGAAAACAGAATTTTTGACTTGACTTATCTATACATTAAGAATTGTTATGCTTTGTATATAATATTATCATATACGGGACATTTGTCAAGCATATTATTTTCTGCGAAAAACCTACTATTATTTTCTAAAAAATACTCTGGAAAAAAAACCGGAATAGATGTATGATAAAATTATATTTTCAGAAAACGTTTTCAAAAGGAGGACACACTTATGCCTAAATGGCTGGACAACGCAGTTTTTTATGAAATCTATCCTCAATCTTTTCAGGATACCAACGCAGACGGCATCGGAGATTTTCAGGGAATTATACGACGTCTGGACTATATCCGTGAACTTGGCTGTAATGCTATCTGGATCAATCCCTGCTTCCTGTCTCCCTTCGGAGACGCCGGATACGATGTGGCTGATTACTACACTGTCGCCCCCAGATACGGAACCAACGAAGATTTAAAACAGCTGTTTGCCGAGGCACACAGCCGGGGCATTCATGTGCTGCTGGATCTGGTTCCCGGCCACACCTCCGTAGAGCATAAATGGTTCCTGGAATCCATGAAAGCGGAGAAAAACCAATATACGGATCGTTATATCTGGACGGACAACGTCTGGGAATCTCCCGAAAATATGGGGTGCCTCAGGGGGATCTCCCCCAGGGACGGTGCCGTGGCCTTAAACTTCTTTTCCATGCAGCCCGCCTTAAACTACGGTTATTACAAGATTACCCGACCCTGGCAGCAATCCCCGGAGGACGAAGGTCCCAGAGCCACCTTAGACGCCATGCTGGACGTAATCCGCTTCTGGCTTTCCATGGGTTGCGACGGTTTTCGGGTGGACATGGCCGGCTCTCTGGTTAAAAATGATGAAGATGGCAAGGGCACCATTGCCCTCTGGCAGAAGGTCCGGACTTTTTTGGACAGGGAATTTCCTGAGGCAGCCTTTGTGTCCGAGTGGGGCGAGCCGGATAAGTCTCTCCAGGGTGGCTTTCACATGGACTTTCTGCTGCATTTCGGCCCCTCACATTATAATGATCTTTTCCGCTGTGAACACCCCTTCTTTTCCTCTGAAGGCAAGGGAGATGTTTCAGCCTTTGTAAAAAAGTATCTGGAAAATTATGAAAAGTCCGAAAAAAAGGGACTGATCTGTATCCCCTCCGGCAATCACGACATGGACCGACTGGCCCGGATCTTAAGCCCGAATGAAATGAAGATTGCCTTCGGCTTCCTGCTCTCCATGCCCGGCGCCCCCTTTATCTATTATGGCGACGAAATAGGTATGCGCTATGTTGAGGGCTTAAACTCCGTGGAAGGCGGATATAACAGGACAGGTTCCCGTTCTCCCATGCAGTGGGACAATACGGCAAACGCCGGCTTCAGCAGCGCTCCCGCCGAAAAGCTTTACATTAAAATGGACGATTCCTCTGACAGACCCACCGTAAAAGCTCAAACAGCCGACGAAAACTCTCTGTACCATGAAGTGAAAAAGCTGATCGCCGTCAGACAATCTCATCCTGCCCTACAAAGCAGAGGGGAAATCGAGTTTGTCCACGCCGAAGAAAACGCCTATCCCCTAGCTTACCTTAGAAGTATTGACGATGAGCGGATTTTGGTAATTGTCAATCCTTCGGCCCGGTCTGCATACTTTAACAGCACACTGCCTGAGGGAGAGCTTCTTTATTCCTGCGGTATGCCGGCCAAAAAAGAAGGCAGCACCTGGATGGCGCCGCCTTGCTCTGTCACCTTTATAAAACTTTGAGTTATCAACCATTCTTATAACGAACGGAGCTGTTGCAAAAGTAGATGAATCATCACTACCGGAGCAACAGCTCCGTAAATTTTCTATTCGACCAGATACACACTTAGATTTGTACTTTTAAACAGATAACTTCCCTCCAGCTTCCTGCCCAACTCCTGTTCAAACAGTTCCAGCACATGAGGAAAATAATCCTCATACAGATACAGGATAAAGCCGTTTTCTCCTTTCAGCTCCTGTATTGCCCGCAGGTCCTCAGCAGTGTCATCGGTTGTGAGAAAACAGATTTTTTCAGGGATCAGCCAATCATAGTAGGAATATACCCCCACCGTAGGCCCGTACACGATCCAGGGAATATCTTTATGAGCTTTCAGGACATCCACATCCTTTTCCTCCTGAAATAAATAGGCAACCCCTCTTCCGCCGTCGATGATACTGATTTCCCCTGCCAAAATACAGGCAAATAATATAACGCCCGTTACGCATCCGCTGAGTCTGCGCTTTCTGCTGTCTTTTATCTTGGAAAAGCCAAGCTGCAAAAGCAGGATGCCGCCCCAGGCCATGCACAGCATTATCAGTGTAAAAGAGCCCCAAAGATAGCGCTCTTCCCAGGCATCCGGCAGAGTAAAACATACGGCAAGCTGATAACCAAGCGCTGTCAGAACTGTCAGCACAAGTCCTGTCAACGATGCCTTCTCCTTTTTCTTATATAACAGAATTCCGCCTCCGACAATACATCCGAACATAATCAGCAATCCTGCTGCCACCGGAAAACCTTCTCCGAAAACGGAACGTGACAGGCGCTCAAACCCCCAGGCAATCTGCTTCAGCTTTACCGCAGAAAGATCGAATAGGGAATGCAGAGCCGTCTGTCCCTTTCCCCGGTTCAAATTCCACCTACAGTATGGGAAAATCAAGATTGTGGATAAGAGTGCCAGCCCGAAATCCACACACCAGATCAACACGAATCGAAGCTCCCTGGAACGCCAGAACTTTCCATCCCGCTTCCTCAACGCCATGAACAACAGCCACAGACAAAAAAATGCTGCCGTCACCGCATAAAACACCCAAAAATCATAGTGAATCAGAAAACCGATCACACTAATAAGATACAAACCGATAAACTCAAGGATTGGAGGCTTTTTCCTGTGAATGCTATTCAATACCCGCATTCCCGCAAGCAATAACAATACCTGTGCCCACAAAAGCATCATATACATCCTCAGCGTGACAGCCTGCTCTATCACCAGCCGATTGACAATAAAAGTCAACAGCACTGCAGTCCCAGCCAAAACAGGGCTTTTCACAAGGCGCAGAAACAGGAAATATATCGCCTCCAGCAAAAACAAATAAAAAACAAGATTAATGCTTAAACCGATCCAAATTGAGCCGCTTCCCTTAAAAAATACAAAGGATATGATGCGGAACAGCCAAAAGTACAAAGGTACATGATCGCTGTAAAGACGCACAGTTATGGCATTCAAATCCAGTCTGTCACTATCGGCTGCAAAAAACGCCTCTACATCTTTTCCTGTCATCCACTGATCGGTATAAACTGCCGGCCATTCCTGCTCAAAACCATTGGCAGACTCATAAGTGTAGATCTCATCACAAAACCAAACCTGCTTTTTGCTTCCCCAGTAAAAAAAACAGATTGTACCGATAACCAAAAGCACTATCGCAATACCAATTATTTGCATCTTCCGCCCGGCTTTATCCAAGTCCCTGCACATGTATCTTAAACCTCCCTCGCCGCAAAACAACCTGCGAAAATTTCTTATCTGCTGCTTTCTCACGCTGCTTTCCCACCGGACAGCTTAATACTCTGCTTTTCTCTCCCAAGAAACACATATTTAAAAACCAGTACCGCTACATACGCCAGCGTTCCTCCCACCAGTACATCGCTGAAAAAATGTGCTCCCGCAGCAATTCTGAAAATTCCCACAAACCCCGTATAGCAGACAGGAGCCACACAGCAAAGTATTTTACCTGGCTTCGTTCTGAATTTCGGAAATACATCAGGAAGCATCATGAGAATATAGGACATTCCTGCCGAAAAAGTATGCCCTGAAGGAAATGACTTAAAACAATCCTTCACAAGTCCGCTGCCGGTAAGCCGTTCCGCGGCGGCACTTTTTTGATACCAGGGAGTATAACAGGAATAATCCCCCAGCAGGTGCATCCCCCGATAGCGCATTCTTCCCATGGGAGATTTAATCAGCTCAATGAGAAAATAGCAGCAACAACAGCAGACGATCGCCAGAGCAAAAGGCAGCAGCCGCTCAAGATTCCGCCCCATCCATTCCCCTGTCAGTTTTAAAACAGCCACAGCTGCCACCAGGCCAACGGCAATAGATAGCAGCCAAGTCCCCGGTCCCTCCAGAAGCTCTTCTCTTTCATAAATCCGAAAGGCATATTTTAGTCCATCCCGCAGCAAAAGAGCAGCGGAAACCGTAGAAAGACAAAAGAAGAAAATGCTGAATAATTTTTTTATACCGCCTCCTGCACGGAAAGAAACCGTCAGCACCGAAGCCGCAAAAACGGCAGCAGTCCATATGGGCCAGGCACCGGCAATCTCTACAAGATTGCAGAGAACACTTTCCGAATAGTATCTGCCTTCCGTCAGATTTCCGTCTGCCAATATATGGCTCACCTGAAGGTCAAACGCTGTGGCCAATCCCAGCAGAATTCCAAATACACTCGTCAAGCCCAATATAAATAACAGCCGTTTCTTTTTATCTGGCATCTTTCTCCCTTCTGATCCTGTTTTTCTAATTTAATTTGTTTTGATCCTGCTTTTTCAAAACTTATTTTTCCTGATCTTATTTGTATAGATCCTGACTTTTCCGCCCCTGCCTAACTGCTTAATAATATTTTACTTCTTATCCTGATTGTCCTGATTGATCTTCATTGTCAGGGAAATTCTTTTTTTTGCGGTATCCACGGAAAGCACTTGGACCTCCACAATGTCCCCCACGCTTAGCGCTTCCAAAGGGTGCTTGATATAGCGGTCTGTAATCTGTGAAATATGCACTAAGCCATCCTGGTGAACACCTATATCCACAAACGCTCCAAAATCAATGACATTACGCACAGTCCCCTTTAATATCATTCCCGGTTTCAAATCCTTCATATCCAATACGTCACTGCGCAGGATCGGCTTGGGCATATCGTCTCTGGGATCCCTGGCAGGCTTCTCCAGTTCCCGCAAAATGTCTACCAAAGTGATTTCTCCGATCCCAAGTTCTTCTGCCAGCACCTTCTTATCCCTGATCCGCTTTTCCAGGCTGGACACTGCCGCACCATCAGGCATCCCTGCCCCTGATGCTGATCCTGTAGATTTCGCCATGCTGCTTCCGCCGTATTCTCTGCTGTTGACTGAATCGGTCTTTCCCATGCCTGACATACTTGCGCCACTCTTACCGGCCAAACTGTTTTTATCAACAGGCACATTTCCTGCTGAGACGATAGCCGCCGCAAGTGCCTTACCCATAGTAGTATTTGTATTTCTTACTTGTATATTTTTCTGCTGTCTATGGCCCCTCTGCATTGCCACATCTCCCTGCGTCTTTTTTCCCTTACCTGACACAGCTGACGTTTTTTCTGTCATATTGCTTTCTGACACAGATGTCGTACTCATGGAAGCCGCTCGCTGAGCGGATTTGCGTACGTCTTCCATTGTCATCCCCAGCTTATCCAAAAGCTTCTCTGCTGCCTCATAGGATTCGGGATGAACACTGGTAGCATCCAAAGGGTTATCACCGTCTAAAATCCGCATAAATCCAGCACACTGCTCATAGGCCTTAGGCCCAAGCTTGGCAACCTTTAAAAGCTGCTTTCGATTGGTAAACCTGCCATTTGCTTCCCGATAATCCACAATATTCTTTGCAATCGTCTTGTTGATACCGGAAATATACTCCAGCAGGGATACGGAAGCCGTATTCAGATCTACCCCCACCTTATTCACACTGTCCTCCACCACACCATTTAAGGCTTCGCCCAGCTTTTTCTGGTTCATATCATGCTGGTACTGTCCCACGCCAATAGACTTGGGATCAATCTTAACCAATTCAGCCAACGGGTCCTGAAGCCGCCTGGCTATGGAAGCCGCACTCCGCTGCCCTACGTCAAAATTAGGAAATTCTTCCGTCGCCAGCTTACTTGCAGAGTAAACGCTGGCTCCTGCCTCGTTGACAATAACATACTGCACCGGTCTGTCCAGCTCCTTCAGCAGCTCCACAATCACCTGCTCCGATTCTCTGGACGCCGTACCGTTTCCAACAGAAATTAAATCCACCTGATATTTTTTAATCAGCTTTTTTAACTCCGCCTTGGCTTCTTCCACCTTATTTTGAGGTGCCGTGGGATAAATTACCTTTGTATCCAGCACCTTTCCCGTAGGATCCACCACTGCCAGTTTGCAGCCTGTCCGAAAAGCCGGATCCCACCCAAGGACTACTTTGCCGGCGATAGGCGGCTGCAGTAACAGCTGCTCCAGGTTTTTCCCAAAGACGCTGATCGCACCGTTCTCCGCCTTCTCGGTCAGGACATTCCGAATCTCTCTTTCAATAGCAGGTGCTATCAAACGTTCGTAGCTGTCTGCTATGACCTCCTGCAGTACCGGGGAGGTGTACGGATTATCAGATGTAATATTTTTCTTGGCAAGATACTGCAAAATACGTTCCTGGGGAGCATTAACCTTAACGGTCAGCATCTTCTCAGCCTCTCCCCTGTTCAGTGCCAGAATCCGATGACCTGCTATTTTCTTCACCGGTTCTTCAAAGTCATAATAGGTTTCATAAACGCTCTGGGCCTTTTCGTCCTTTGCCGTACTTGTGACAACACCCTCGTCCATGGTCAGCTCTCTGATATAACTCCGATAATCCGCATTGTCTGAAATACTCTCAGCTATAATATCCTTTGCTCCTTGCAATGCTTCTTCCGGCGTCTTTACTCTTTTTTCCTCTTCCACATCCTCTGCCGTGACATACCTTACAGCCTCTTCCAACACAGGCGCCTCTGCTTTCTGGTCCAAAATATACTCTGCCAGCCCTTCCAGACCCTTTTCCTTTGCCACACTGGCTCTGGTTTTCCGCTTCGGACGATAAGGACGGTAGAGATCCTCCACTGCCACCAGCGTCTCTGCTGCCAGAATCTTTGCCTTCAGATCTTCCGTCAGCTTTCCCTGCTCTTCAATGCTGCCCAGCACCTGTTCCTTTTTCTCTTCTAAATTGCGCAAATATGTGAGACGCTCATGAAGGTCACGCAGCTGCTCGTCATTCAAAGAGCCCGTGACCTCCTTTCTGTATCGTGAGATGAAGGGGATGGTATTTCCCTCGTCGATCAGCTTCACCGCTGCCTCCACCTGCCATTTTTCCACCTTCAGCTCTTCTTTGATTTTCAGTATTATATCCATAATCTCCTGGCCTTTCCAAATTATTATACTTTTATCTATGTAAACATTTTGCTATGGCACCCAGCAGCAGACTAGTATTAATCGGCTTGGGCAGATGCTCATCCATTCCCGCCATCTTTGTCTTTTTAATATCCGAATCCATCACGTTGGCGCTTAAAGCAATAATGGGTACCGTCTCCGCATCGGAGCGGTCCATTCTGCGGATTTCCCTCACCGCCTCCAGGCCATCCATCACCGGCATCATAATATCCATCAAAATCACATCAATGGAATTTTCCTCTGTCTGTCTGAAAATATTTATGGCCTCCTGCCCGTTTGCGGCACATAACACCGTCATGCCCTCACTTTCCAACAGAAATTTTGCAATCTCCATATTTAATTCGTTATCCTCCGCCAGCAGCACATGCAGCCCGGTAAAATCCACATTCTCCGGTTCGGGAGCTATCGCTTCCTCACATACCTTAAACGGAATCGTAAAGGTGACCTTCGTCCCCTCTCCCGGCTCGCTTTCCACTTTAATGGAACCATTCATCTGGTCCACCAGCTTTTTCACGATGGACATTCCCAGTCCCGTTCCCATGTATTCCGTCCGGGCTCCATTATGCTCCTGCTCAAAGGGTTCAAAGATGTTTTTTGCAAACTCCGGAGCCATGCCGATTCCTGTATCCTCCACCACAAACTCATAGGTAGCCAGCTGACCGTTACCGGATACTTCACGCCCGCTTAAGATTATGGAACCGTTTGGCTTATTGTACTTAATGGCATTGTCCAGTATATGCTCAAATATCTGCAGCACATGCTTGGGGCTTCCGATCACATTCGGGTGAAGGAAGTCACCCGGTATAAAAGCATAAGTAAGCCCTCCTTTCTCTGCCCTGTCCGAAATATTCACCAGCTCTTCCATCAGAAAAGAAGGTAAATGAAAGGTTTCATCCATCAACTCCAGCCTGCCGCTCTCCAAATTATTCATATCCAGCACGTCCTGCACAAGACTCATCAGATGATCGCAGGATATGGATATTTTTTTCAGGCATTCCTCTATTTGCTTCGGATCATTTCTGCTCTTTTTTACAATTTCCAGCATACCTACAATTCCGTTAATCGGCGTCCGCAGGTCATGAGACATGCGCGACAGGAAATCCTTCTTCACCCGCTCCGCTTCTTCCGTCTTGGCCAACGAGTCGGAAAGTATCCTGTTTTTGTCAAGCTCCCTTCTTTTTTCCTCATCTACAATGCGAAAGGTCAGAATAATGTGTCCTGTCTCCAGCTTCATGGCTCCGCCGTAAAATGCCTGGAATTGAATCCATTGATATTCGTCGTCCAGCTTTGCCTGATATGTAGCCTGATAATTGCCGCCCTTTTCACCGGGATTGGCAAAAATATTAAGCTTGTTCAGCATTTCCGCAAAGGAATGATCTTGTGGATTGATGTATTCCTGGCCGTACCGCTGCAGCAGTTCTTCCAATTCTTCCAGCGTACCACAGACCTGTTCGTGCAGATCATTCCACTCGCTTTTGATAACCCTGTATCGGCCTTGATTCATATCCACATATATAATACGGTCATATCCCCTAGTCAGGGCATTCAGCAGCTCACTCTCACGCCTTCTGGCATCTTCAACCACTCTGACGGAAGCAATCAATATCTTGCGTCCTTCCATAGACGTAGATTCCCTCCAAAAGGAATTTACCCAGACATTCATGCCCAAATGGTTAACCATCCGAAACTCATGACCGGCCTGATTCCTGCCGTCCAAACTTTCCTTAAGCAACTCCCTGTCTTTATCATAGACAAAGTGCATAAATTTCCCCTTCGACACCTCCATCATTTCCTTATAGCCATATCCGATTGCAGTCAATGCAAAGCCGGAAATAAAATAGATGGGGTATCCCGGCTCATCATACACGCCGACAATTCCCACCGCTCCGTTTTTATCAAGCAAGTCAATAATTGCTTCCTGATTTTGAGGCAAAAGCTGCCTTCCGTCACCACTGCTAAAATATAACTCTTCATAGTACTTCTGAGAATCGCTCATTGCTGCTCTCTTTCCGCCCTGCTTTGGCTATTATTCTTGGCCCTCTCTTCGCTCCCTGCCCGATTTCATCGGCCGTTTGCTCAGTTCTTTGCTGCTTTACTCGCAAACCCGCGCTTTGCGCTCCCTGCCCGATTTCATCGGCCGTTTGCTCAGTTCTTTGCTGCTTTACTCGC
>CAJTSE010000003.1:0-15574 GCA_910578815.1 uncultured Acetatifactor sp. | reverse complement strand
AAACCCGCGCTTTGCGCTCCCTGCCCGATTTCATCGGCCGTTTGCTCGTTAATTGTGCAACAAAACCAAATGTCTCCTGCGGAGCCGCTTGGTTTTGTTTTGCACTAATTACATTGTACCAATAAATCAGGTTGGTGTAAACTTATTTTTGCCCCCTCGTTTCCTTTGACATACCGGCCCGCGGATAGTATAATAGGGGCAGAAAGGAGTCTGATCTATGGACTTTAACCGGGACGGGCAGGATCATGAGCAGAATAATGACGGCCATAACGATTGGGAAAATGCCCGTGAAAACTGGGATAAATGGCAGGAAGAACAGGAAAAGAAAAATTGGGACAAATGGGACAGCAACGCTTCCCATAGCAGCTACTACAACCAGCCTACTCACAAGCCTTATGATCAAGGCTTTTCCGTAGCGGCTGTCTGTTGTGGTCTTCTTTCGATTACATTAGGCTGTTGTTCCCTTTCTCTCCCTCTGGGTGCAATGGGAATCCTCTTTGCCGCTCTTTGCAGCCGTAAAAACAGGCCCTTAAGCAGCAACTGCCGCATGGGGCTCTATCTGAGCATTTTCGGCTGCATTTACGGAGCCGTCAGTCTCCTATATCTTGTAGTAAAAAGGCTTGGTGATCCGGCCTTTCTGGGAGGTAGCTTATGAATCTTTCAATCGGTGTTTATGGAACATATAACGGCCGGAACGTGCCTCTGACGTCTGCCGAAAAGGAAAAAGAACAGGAACGAAGAGAACTTATGGGGCTGGAGGACCCGGCAGGGAAATCCGGAGCCATCGGGGAAACTTCTAAGGACTGCAGGCCCGCCATCTGGAAGCAGGATCCTACAGGACAAGAACATCCTGTGGGACAAGAACATCCTGTGGGACAAGAACATCCTGTGGGACAAGAACATCCTGTGGGACAGAAAAATCCTGTAGATGAGAAAAATACTGCGGGCAAAAAGAATCCCGGAGAAGAATGTGAGACCTGTAAAAAACGAAAATATCAGGACGGCTCCGACGAGATGGTCTCCTTTAAAAGCGCTGCTCATATTTCTCCGGAAAGCGCAGCCGCAAGGGTACGGGCCCATGAGCAGGAGCATGTTTCCAATGCTTACAAAAAGGCTGCTGAAAACGACGGCAAGGTGATTTCTGCTTCCGTTTCCATCCAGACAGCAGTCTGTCCCGAATGCGGCAGAACCTATGTTTCCGGCGGCACTACTCACACCCAAATCAAATATTATAATGAAGAAAATCCATACCAGAAGGGCTTAAAGACTGCAGACCAGGCGAAATACAGCGGTATGAATATGGATTATGCGGTATAGGGCATCAGAATGAATCAATACTCCAGACGTTATGAATTAAAGGACAAGGCAAAGGACACTTTGGGCGGAAACTACGGTACCCTTATTTTAGGCAGCTTCCTCTTTTCGCTGGCTATTTGCCTTGTCGTTTTTATCTTTGGATTTGCTTATTTTTTGTCAGTGGTCGCATCCCTATATTCCGGTACCGGACACAGTATCATTGCTTATCGCATTTTTCAGATCGGACTTGGGGCAGGGCTGATTTTATCCGGTTTTCTGAATTTGGGGATAACATTTCTCAGTTTGAAGCTGGCCTGCGGACAACCCGGCAACTATATGGATATTTTTTACGGCTTCCGTCGAGATACCTTCTTCAAGGCCTTGCTGCTCACCATAATCCGCCTTGCTTTCGGCTATATCTGCTGCCAGCCTTTCATATATTTCGGAAGCGCTTATGTGCAGTCCCCTGGCTCCCGGTTTCTTTGGATGACCCTGCTTGCCGGTGCCGTTGGTCTTAGCATTTATATTCCGGCGGCGCTTGCGCTGGACATTACTTACTTTCTGCTGTTGGATTTTCCGGACAAAAAAGCTGCCGGGATTATCCAGGACAGCTTCCGCCTTATAAAAGGCAGCCGCATACGCCTTTTCTCCCTGCAGCTCAGTTTTATTCCCCTCCGGCTTCTCTGCCTCTTGACTCTCGGTGTAGGCAGCCTATGGCTGGAACCATATATTCACATGACTAATACCCTCTTCTACCTGGATCTGATCAATCCTAAAAACTCATAGCCTCTTACTGCTCCGCCTCGGAAGACTTGGTATTGATCCACTTTAAGTATCCGTTGATAAAAGGATCCAGACTTCCGTCCAGTACAGCGTCGGCATTTCCCGTTTCCACCTCGGTCCTCAGATCCTTCACCAGCTTGTAAGGCTGCAAAACATAAGATCGAATCTGGTTTCCCCATGCAATATCTTTGACTTCACCACGAATATCCGAAAGCTTTTCTACATTTGCTTCCTGTTTTAGCAGGTACAGCTTTGCTCTCAGCATCTGCATGGCCTTATCTCGATTCTGGAACTGGCTGCGCTCATTCTGACACTGTACCACCGTTCCCGTAGGAATATGCGTAATGCGGATGGCTGATGAGGTTTTGTTAATATGCTGACCGCCGGCCCCGCTGCTTCGATAAGTGTCGATACGCAGGTCTTTTTCATCAATCTCCACATCCACGTCTTCCTCTATATCCGGCATCACGTCCAAAGACACAAAGGAAGTCTGCCGTTTCCCCTGAGCATTAAAGGGAGAAATGCGCACCAGTCTGTGTACACCCTTCTCGGATTTCAGGTATCCATAAGCATTGATGCCATTCACCTGAAAGGTCACAGACTTGATGCCGGCCTCATCCCCGTCCAGGAAATCCAGCACCTCCAAGGCAAAACCCTTCCGTTCCGCCCACCTTGTATACATGCGGTAAAGCATACTGCACCAGTCACAGCTCTCCGTTCCTCCCGCTCCCGCGTTCAGCTTTAAAATGGCATTGTTCCTGTCATATTCGCCCGAAAGGAGGGTTCCCACCCGAAGCTCTTCAAACTTAGCCGTAAAATCATCCAATTCCTGCCGGATCTCTACCGCCATGGAAGGGTCATCATCTTCATAACCCATTTCAATCAAAGTCAAGATATCATCATATTGGCGAAAAAGTCCGTTACATTCTTCTACGGTATCTTTTAAGTTCTTCAGTTCCTTCATTTTTGCGTTGGATTTGTCCGGATCGTCCCAGAATCCCGGCGCTTCCATTTCCATCTCCAGCTCTTCTATCCGTTTTGCTTTATTGACCAAATCAAGAGAATCCCGCACCTCGCTTAAGGGTGTCTCATAGGTCAGAATTTCCGTTTTCATCTGGTCAAGTTCAACCACATCTGCCACCTGCTTTCTATAATTCTTCACACACTAACTTCTGCGCCCACAGCACTGCTTATACTTCTTACCGCTGCCGCAAGGACAGGGATCATTGGGATACACCTTTGCATTGCCCCGCTTCACAGGCGCTTTCGCTACGCTTTCATCCTTATTGGTGCCGGTAACCTTTGCCACCTGCTCACGCTCTACCTTCTGCTCCACCTTGATATGGAACAGCAAACGTACCGTCTCTTCCTTGATATTCTGTATCATCTCGTCAAACATCTGATAGCCACTGGACTTATACTCCACCAGCGGATCTCGCTGGCCATAAGCCTGGAGACCGATCCCCTGCCGCAGCTGCTCCATGTCGTCAATATGATCCATCCACTTTCTGTCAATTACCTTCAGCAAGATCACTCGCTCCAGCTCACGGATTGCCTCCGCATCCGGGAATTCCGCCTCCTTGCTCTCATAAAGCTTTACGGCTTCCTCCTTCAGCTGCTGCTTTAAGCTGTTTTTTTTAGGCTTCTTCACCCGCTCCGCCGTTACCGGCCGCAGGGGTATGGTAGGAATTAAAAGGGTGTTCAACTCATTGAAATTCCAATCCTCCACCTCGGCATCCTCGTTGATGCTGATGTCTACACAGTTCTCCGCAATATCCGTAATCATCCTGTAAATGAAATCCCTCATGCTCTCGCCGTTTAAGACACGAAGACGCTCTTCGTAAATGATCTCCCTCTGCTCACTCATAACGCGGTCATATTCCAGCAGATTTTTACGAATGCCAAAGTTGTTATTCTCTATCTTCTTTTGAGCGGACTCTATGGCACTGGTCAAAGCGCCATGCTCGATCTCCTGCCCCTCCGGCACACCCAGCGCATTAAATATGCCGATCAGACGCTCCGAACCAAAGAGGCGCATCAGATCATCTTGCAGAGAAATATAAAATTTTGATTCTCCGGGATCTCCTTGACGACCGGAACGGCCGCGCAGCTGATTGTCAATACGCCTGGACTCATGCCGCTCCGTACCAATAATCTTTAAGCCCCCTGCCGCTCTCGCTTCCTCATCCAGCTTAATATCCGTACCACGGCCCGCCATGTTGGTAGCGATGGTTACCGCCCCATGGATACCGGCATCCGCCACGATCTCCGCCTCCATCTCGTGAAATTTCGCATTTAACACCTTATGCTGAATCCCCCGCTTCTGTAAAAGACGGCTTAACTCCTCGCTGGCTTCGATAGTAATGGTACCCACCAAAACCGGCTGCCCCTTTTCATGGGCTTCCTCCACCGCATCCACAATGGCCTTCAGCTTTTCAGCCTTCGTCTTGTATACCGCATCCTGCAGGTCCTTACGAATCACGGGACGATTGGTGGGAATCTCCACCACGTCCATGCCATAAATCTCGCGGAACTCCTTTTCCTCGGTCAAAGCCGTACCGGTCATACCACATTTTTTGTCAAAAAGATTAAAGAAATTCTGGAAGGTAATGGTGGCAAGCGTTTTGCTTTCCCGCTTTACCTTCACATGCTCCTTAGCTTCGATAGCTTGATGCAGACCGTCCGAATAACGGCGCCCCGGCATAATGCGCCCGGTAAATTCATCTACAATAAGTACCTGATCGTCCTTGACCACATAGTCCTGATCCCGAAACATCAGGTTGTGTGCCCGCAGCGCCAGAATAATATTATGCTGTATATCCAGATTCTCGGTATCCGCATAATTTTCAATATGGAAGAAATCCTCCACCTTCTTCACGCCGGCTTCCGTCAAGTTGATGACCTTATCTTTCTCGTTAACAATAAAGTCCCCGGTTTCCTCCTGCACTACGCCCATAATGGCATCCATTTTTGTCAGCTGCGCAATATCCTCACCACGTTTCATACGGCGAGCAAGCAAATCGCACATCTCATACAAAGCCGTGGACTTTCCGCTCTGTCCGGATATAATCAAAGGAGTCCTGGCCTCGTCGATCAGCACCGAGTCCACCTCGTCAATAATACAAAAGTGCAGGTTTCTTAAAACCAGCTGCTCCTTGTAAATCACCTGATTGTCCCGCAGGTAATCAAAGCCCAGCTCGTTATTTGTCACATAGGTGATGTCACAACGGTAAGCCTTCTGCCGCTCTTCACTGGTCATACTGTTTAAAACAACACCAACGGACAGCCCTAAGAACTCATGAATCTGCCCCATCCATTCAGCGTCACGCTTTGCCAGGTAATCGTTGACCGTTACCACATGGACGCCCTTCCCCTCCAGCGCATTTAAATATGCCGGTGCCGTAGCTACCAGAGTCTTACCTTCACCGGTACGCATCTCCGCGATACGCCCCTGGTGCATAATGATTCCACCGATCATCTGCACACGGTAATGCTCCATATTTAAAACTCTCTTTGCTGCCTCTCGTACTGTAGCAAACGCTTCGGGAAGCAGGTCATCCAATGTTTCGCCCTCACTCAGCCGCTTTTTAAACTCGACGGTTTTTGCCTTCAGTTCTTCATCGGACAACGACTGCATGGCCGGACGCAGCTCGTCAATCTTATCTGCCAGAGGTTCGATCCTCTTCAATTCCCGCTCGCTATGTGTACCAAAAATCTTATCTATGATTTTCACGTGATTTTCACACCTTTCTGCAGCCTTCCAAAAGGCAGCCACAATATATTGTAACAGAATTTACATTCATATTCAACACTAAGCACAAAAAAAGGCATATATCTATCATTTTCCTAAAATTTAGCATTTAGAACTCGATATATCATAAATTTTGTTTTGTAATCAATACATTTTTTATTCGATTCATAAAATACTATTTTACAGATCATCAAAATCATTATAATTAGTTTTAGGGTTAAGGAAATCATCTGCGTACTACAGGAAGGAAGAACGTATGACAACAGGAGCGATTCTCCGCCAGCTGCGGGAAGAAAGAAAAATAGGTCAAAAGGAAATTGCCCTTTATCTGGATGTGACCGTCGGCACCATCTCCAACTACGAGAACAGCGTTCATTTTCCCGATCTGCTTACACTGAATAAACTGGCTGATTACTTCGGCGTGACAACCGATTATCTGCTGGGCCGCACCGACTATCGCGGTGATCTTAATGTCCTAAATCGCCGCGTCTCCGATGTGTATACGGTGACGGACATCGTCAATACATTTCTGACCTTTGACGGTAATACCGTAAATCACCTTATGGAATATGCAAAATTTCTGCAGAGCAGGCGCAACCAAATTCCTTCTTGAATTTTTATAAACAAATTCATATAAGCAGCCACACTTTACTGCCGATCCGCAATATCTTAGAAATAGCTGTTTTACGAATAAATGCTTTATTAGCCCATTGCACGAATCATAAAACAGAGATACCGTTTGTTGTATTTTTTATGTACTATCTAAAACCCTATTTCACGAATTATAGAATGATATATAATTTGTTTTAGATTCTTAAAACAACTCATTATCACAAGAAATACAGGAAGGAAAAACATATGACGACAGGAGCGATTCTCACTCAGCTGCGAAAAGAAAAGGATGTTTGTCAGAAAGAGGTTGCGCGCCACCTGAAGGTATCCATCGGCACCATCTCCAACTATGAGAACAATGTCCATTTTCCCGATCTTGACATGCTGAAAAAGCTGGCGGACTACTTTGGGGTAACAACCGATTACCTGCTGGGCCGCACCGCCTACCGCGGTGACCTTAGGGTATTAAACCGCCGCATCTCAGACGAATATACGGTGACGGACATTGTCAATACGGTGCTTACCTTTGACAGCAATACCGTCAATCATCTCATGGAATATGCAATATTTCTGCAAAGCAGGAGGAAATAAAGAAGGCGGCCAGGAAATGACCGCCTTTTAAATGATCTGAACGTTTAAAACAAATATGGTATACTGGACTTAGAAACTACGATCCCACTTTCCGCAAAATAATGGTTGTCCAGAAATTCCGCCATTTTAGAAAATGGCTGGCATTCTCTTTTCTCACGTATTTCTGTGCATATTTCCTGAACTATACCAAAAAGATTTATTCTTGCATTGGATAATTCCTCTTCACCTTCTCCTGCACTATTATAGAAATCAACTATCCTTCGGTACTTTGTATAAGTAATCAGAGCTTCTATTTCATGGGTGTCTAATTTATGAGTGCCTTTCCCTGAATCATCTTCTTTATCTACGCTTTGTTGAATTGACTGAAAATAATTCTCCACCCTCTTTATATAATCACGAACATTCATCACTCCGTTTTTAACAGCTACATTTTCCAGAAAATGCTTTACACTGTTAAATACCACACCTTGATTGAAACCAGGGCCAATCATAATCTCCCAAATGGGCCATCCCCCTTCGCACTCAATATCCAGATATGGCTTCAATACCTTCCGATCGCACCGATACTGAATCCTTGGCGTTAAAGCAGACGCTCTCGGTTGAAATACCAGACGGCTTTCTGCCTCCTGATAAAAATCATAACGCTTTATGTAAGTACTGGTATATCTCCATCGCTCCAGAATATCCTCCGTAAGATACACTCCACTTTGCGCATATAATCTGTCCAAAATTTCAAACGCTGTATCCTTGTATTCAGATCCTTTCATTACGTCATGCGTAAAGTAATACACTTTCCTGGGCAGAATTCCCTGCTGAAAGCGAGCCTTCGCTTCTGGCTTCGCCGTATTCTGCTTATCGGTATTCACAGACCCATGCTCTTGGATGTTTCCGGAAGACTGCTTTTCAATACTTTCTGTCACAAAAGAATAATTGTTCCTGTCATAATTCATTTTTATACTGACTCCGGACTCCCGAGAATAAATAGCCCATTGGCTCAGCAGATCGTTTTTCTGACAGAATGATATGGAATAAAAATCCGCGTCATCCATATTCTTTTGCAGTGCATCCTCGGTGAACGTGCTTTTCAGATCTTCGTATGTAAGGTTGTCCGGATTCGTTTCAGTCAACCATTTTTTTACCAAATCCTCATTATTTATCAAGCGATGGAGTTCCTTCAGCCCGTTAAAATACTCTTCCGAATCATTCATATATCTGATATTTGTGGCATATATATCACCCTTCTCCAAAATGAAGCGCAGCGTATCCGTCGTCGTATAATAATACAGCTCCATATCCTGCTCCCTTATCCTGTCTGAAGCATTGCCTCACCCTGCAGTGCCGCCATAAATGATGTATTCTCAAGGTTCAAAAACAGTCTGCCATTCCTGATGGAATCCGCCTTCAATACATGCTCCTGTCCTATCAGCTCACATAAGATCTCAACATTGTCCCTGCCGCTGGTAGTGTAGCACCAGATCCTATCCTGCGCCTCTTTTTCTGCGCTTCTTATATACCGTATATTGACACGCCGAGCAGCAATTCCTCTTGCACCTCTGTCGGTGGCACTTTCCAGCAGGAAATCCATAATCGCTATTGTCGGATTCTCCTGATCCAGCATATAAGAGTCCATGACATCATCAAAGTCATATAAACTCACCAGCTTGACCTCATAATCATGGTCTTCTCTAAGTATTCTGGAAACTGCTTTTTCTTTTTCATCCTTTTCTTTATAATCTTCATAGAAGAGACAGATTGCCTTGACCCTGATATCCAGCTCCGGTCGTTCCGCTGCCAGCTCTTTTAATTGCATTGCAAGATCCATTGCATTTTTCAGCTTATCCTCTACAATTACAATATTAATCATGCTGTTCTCCTCTCTCCTTTTCGGCTGCGCTGCAGTGAAAGTCTTTCATAAAAAGAGGAATCTTCACTGCAAAATATTTTTTACCGTCCTTGAAGTAAGAATCCGGCTGAACCATAAACTTCTCTCCTGCCAATTCCTCTATCCAGCTTTTAATCTCTGATAGCTGACAGGTGCCGGTTAAAATTCCGGATTTGCCAAACTCTACCCTTTTTAGCATTGCCGTGATCAGATTATTTATGCAGCACTTTATATAGCAATTCATGCTCCAAAGGGAAATACCGTCCTCTTCCGATTCCGGCACCTGGTTTAATTTTTTCCTGATCTGGTCAATATCTACCAATTCCTCACACTCATTTTCAATCACCAGATACTGATCCTTTTTCTTCAACTTTACTATAACTCTTTCTTCCCCCATTTGTATAGTACTATTTTCATTTATTTCTCGTTTTCCGCGGTTTTTTTCCGCAGCATTCAGCACAAGAGCATAAATGAGTAATGTCAGTTCACGGATGGAATTCCTATCATCTTTCCCGCATAAGATCTCCTGCTCACCCCCGATCTCTTCAGTTTCCAACTCCACAAACAACCTATTGTCTCCATCCATGCGGTAGAAAAACTCTTTCTTATCTCCAAAAAATTCAGAGTACTCGCTCCAACGCGCAAATTGCTTTAATTCCACTTCCGCCCGCATCTTCCGCAGCCCCCTGCGGTAGTATTTACTCACGGTAATGTCGGACAGAAGCTTTAAAACATATGCCGGGTAACATTCTTCAAATTTTGAGGCATTACCAGTATTGTTTTTATCATTTTCGGCATTATTCTGATCACCTTTAGTATAGTACCTGTATACTCGTTCATATTGTTCTCTTTGTAGGTTTTCCTTCGTATGTGTATACACCCTATTACTGTTATAGATGTTCAATTTCTTCCTGGCATTTGATATTTCATTCATATAGTCATCATTTTCCGGACTAAAAATTTTTTCACGCAGCTCCTGATAAAACAGCATCACCTTACGCAAGTCGCGTTCTGTTTTTCCGTCATCGTTTCCCTGCCAGGCAATACTCTTCATACTAACCCAGATACTTCTCGCCCTATTCGCCAGCTTCCAGATCACGATACCGGAATCCCGGTCAATTATATAATTATGACTTTCGTCACCTCCCTGTTCCATTTTTTCCAGCATTTCTTCTATTTCGCCTGACAGGTCCTGCTCGTAAACTCCCGTCTCTGCCTGTTCTCGAATTACTGCGTAATGCCTGCCGGGCTTAAGATGAAGCTTCAACTCTTTCTCCTGCCCTTCCCGCTCTTCGACAAGCCTGTTAAAGCGCTCTTCGATTTCTTTCTTCCACTCGTCCAGCGCATTTTCCGCCTTATTTTCTACAATAAACTGAACCTTCTCCGCCCCCAGAATAATCTTAAACAGCATTACCAGCTCTTCCACCTTACTCAGGATGGGGCTTTCTGACGTCCTGCACAGCTCCATAACCCGCATACTGCATATCACCATATCCGCACCATCTTGGGTAATCTTTTCGCTATCGCCAATATAATTTTCCTCTTTTAATATTTTACAAAAATTATTGTATTGGTATATATTCAATTCCCCATTTATTATAGCTTGAAGACCTGTTTCTCCTTCTGCCTCTAAGCCATGCCTTCGCTTCACACAATCCATTTTCCTTTTTAGCTTCTTCTGCTCCATATGCAATGTAGATTTCCAGTCGTACCCATCTCTGACGCATCCAACTGCATCGTCATAAAAATCAATTTCCTCCATCACCGGCAGGCTGCGAAGAAAACGCCGAATACTGTTATTCACGTTCTGAATTGTTTCCTGCCCGTTTTCCTCCCGATTCTCATAATCACTCAATTCGGCTTTGTTTCTTTTGATATAGTCCGAAAACATCCTCTCTGCTATACGCAGCTCATTATATTCGCGCAGCACGGAAAGTCTTTTCTGGGACAATTCTTGAAATTCTTCAGAGCTTTTGAACTTAATGTAAAATTTCTCCAATCCGTCCCTTAACGTCCTTGTGTTCTCCAGTCTGACCCATGTTTTGAACTTTTCCGGCACCCGGCATGCACCAATATGCTCTTCCAGCCAGATACTTTTATTGGTATCCGAGCTTGCCCCCACAAGCCTGCAGATCAGGGTAAGGTAATAAAGCTCAAATTTTTCCGAATCCACATTTCCCATAAATTGAAAGATTGCAGTCATTTTTTCCGGCCGAATAATATAGTTGCTCTTTAACTCTGTGAGCTGCTTCATCAGTAATTTGACTAAATCCTGCCTGTCTCTTTCTGTCCGCGCAGGATCGCATAATATGTCTCTGTCTAAACGGTTAAATTCCCTGATGAGCCGCTGATTCTTCAGATATGGCTTTTTATTTTCAACTTCTCTGATAACCTTGCGTATTTCCATGCTCCTGACAACAGCGTCTATAATAATCAGCAGTATATCAAAGATTGCCTCTTTTACGGACCTTTTGAACACCAGAAAAGGCCGTGAAATACACTTGAGATATGACATGAAATATTCAAATTCAAGCTTCTTATATTTGATCGGCTCATTCTCTGCAGATCGCCGGAAATCGTAATCTGTAGTAATTAATCTTAATATCCTGTATATGGTCTCGGCCCGGTCGTTTCCATGATTTTCATCCGTTAACACGCGCTGAGCCATATTTGTACAAAAAAGCCTTAAATATGCCGCATCTGCCTCCAGCAAAGAATTTTTCTTTTTTGCTTCCGATGATTTCTGCTTTTTCTCTTCGTCATATTCCTCCAGTGTACGCAGCCGGAACTTCTTTATACAATGATCCCAGTATTCTGCTACAGAGGCCGTTGAAGCCGTCTCCTTTAACAAGTCAGCCTCCTTCTTCAGATTGCAAAACACACAGGAATCCCCATGGTTTCGAAGAGATGAAATATCAATATGCAGGAAGCTGTAATAGTTCTTTTCCTGAGACTTTACATACTGCGCGCGACTTGATCCGGAATTGCGGTCTATCAGTACAAACACCTTATCAAATATTCTGATTTCCAAGGCACTTTCCGCTCCCTGATCAACCTTCAGAATAGACTCCATCAGACTCTTTGCCCTGTAAAATGTTCGACCGCTGATAATAGAGTCGTCCACAAAGTGTACGTTAAGCACTCCGGCATTTTCCATGGACGAAAGCTGTTCTACATAATTCCGGAGATATGAAAACTTTGTATAGGCATTACAGCGATATTCCTTATCAAAATCCAGCCGCACCAAAATAGCGTTTCCGCCGAATACAATATTGTTTACTAACTCAACGAACCCGGCATTACTATAGTGCATGGGAGCCACGATAATATTATACCGCTCCGTTTCCCTGTTGTAATGCCCTGTTTCCCATTCCCTCAGACTCTTTTCTATTTGATTTTTTTCATTAATCCATATGTTTTCCGTTCTGAAATAATACAGAAAATGGTTTTCATTCCTCTGGACGTGCCCATATATAAAATTATTGTGCAGACACTTTAGCTCGTCCTCCACATTTTTAATCCAATCGGCATTAATCGGCTGACCTTCAAACTCTTCATGCTTCACAATACCATAAGCCTGATTTGGAATCGTAGACGCGGCATTCACTTCGATCAATGGTAATTCTGCTAAAGGATTCTCCGGAAAACAGCAATCGCAGTCCATCGGCTCCTTATAGTCCGCCTCTAATTGGATAAAATACCTTGGCGTCGGAATGATCTTCGTACCGTTCTCTTCCTTCAGTTGGATTTCCCTATGTCCTTCCGGCTTCCAATATTTATTATCCCGCATATTTCCTACAAGTATAGCTGCATAGTTTTTGATCAGCCACGTATCATCTTCGCCTTTTCCGTTTTCATTCCGAAACATGCTGATTAAGCGGGCATGCGTCTTAAGTGTTGAATTGATCAACACCACGATTGCCAGCTTTCTATCCTTAAAATATTCCTTTCTTTCTTCATCGGATGAAAACGAACGGTTATAACGAATCCTGTCCTTATGTAAAAAGCCTCTTCTCTCTTCCTCACGTTCTAAAATAATATAGTCAACGTCCTTGCCTACTTTAGATTTATAATAGGATAAAATCATGTCTCGCATCTGTACAAGCACTGTCTCGGAATAGGTTCCGTATCCATACAGCGTCAGTTTTTCTACATCATCAATACTCTCCCGCATATCCTGAAACAAAAGCAGCGCAAATCTTGAGACAAACAGCTTATTCCCGAACAAAATTTCCGCCTCATAAAAGTTTTCAATATGAATGGTTGAACCAAGCCGCATATGAGTATGTTCAAACTTACAGCCAAAGTCCTGATCCTGAATATTTCTCTCCAGAATCATCTCCGTATAATGCTCAAAAAGCGTCTGGCTCTTTCCATTCATTGCTACTTCCTGCAACACCTCGCAGGGAATATATTTTTCAGCCCCTTTGCTTAAGTCAACAGCACTTTGATCCCGCCCAATAAGCCATTTGTCTAATCGGATACATTTTGTATGTGAGATATATGCGTTAATACTATCCGTATTTCCCACACTTCCAAGGTCCACTACAGTCTCTTCATAATCCTTTGAGTATAATATAAGCTGGCATGTTACACCATAGAACATCCCCTCCATATCCGCACTGTCAAAAAAAACTTTTATCGTATCGAATATACTCTTTTTCATGTTCTCACTGCATTGATAAAGGACTACATACACATTCCGCTTCATACGAAACAACGCCATAATCAACGCTTTGGTCAGGATTTCGCCCATTCCTTCCCCAACATTCTCCATGGAAGCATATAAAATAATCTTCTCCGTACCCATTTCTTTCTGTAATTCTATAGAGAGTTCCTGAATCCTTTGATTCTTTTGCTCCTGAGACAAAAGCTCCTGGTGATCACATCTCACGAACAGGATTCCCGTACTATACTCTATAATTTTATCTATATTGGCGCTGATACCAATACCCGTGTCTAAGCTTAAATCCTGCTTTTTTGTTCCAGCCTGTGCCTGCCCTACGGGAAACACAATGTGATATTTCGTTCCCGGCATACAGCTTGGAGCAGGCTTCCCTGCATAAGATAAATAATCGTCTCCCTGTTGACGCAAATACCCGCTATGGCTCTCTGCGCCAAAAAGACCTCCAAATGTCCTAACCACCGATTGAAATATCCGTAACCCAAAATGTTTACCAATGTTATCCGGATTGCGGTAAAACTGTTCCCAGGCAGAACCTTCCTCTTCAACGTGCATAAAAAAGGATTCAGGACGTAATCCGCTGAACTTTTCTTTCAAAAGGGGATCCCCTACCTTCTGAAGAAAATTTTCCGCAATATTCTTCGTTCCGCTGCCTCCGCAAAAATCGCCTACAACGATCTCCAAAAAGTTATATCTCTGTTTCTCCTCTTGTATATGATATTGTCTCTTCATGTAATCCGAATTACCTTTATGAACACGAACGGCTATCACACCATAGCCGGTTTCAGAATGGAAAACAATATTTTCAGCCAGCTGGCGTATAGCGGTAGCATACTGCTGCATTTCATAAACATACGCTTCCAGAGTCTCAAACCGGAACAAATCTTTATTTGCAGCCAGCACATAACATAAAAGGATAAAAGAAAAAATATCTGTCTTCCCAATCCACTCTACAATGCGCTTTGGAGGCACCTTAGCCAGCTCCCCTTGAACGTCATGTAATAATTTTACCGCACCCTCAAGCAGTTCATTCTTTGTCCGCTTTAAAGACCCTGCCTTTTTCTGTGTCAATATCTCCCATACGTAAGCTTCATCCAAAAACTCCCCACTGCTTTGAAAAAGACCGTTGATATGGTCCCAATCCACAATCTGCAACGGGATAAAGTCCCTAGAAAACTTAACATTCTCCATCTGTGGCTTTCTCACGTCTTTTTTTACAAAATAGCAGGAATCCAAAAATTTTGAATCCGCACAATTCACGTGATATAAAAACTGCGATACTTCAAAATAATACTTGTCACTGTGTTCGTTAAACAAAACTATTATTTTCGATTTTTGATAATAATGACTGATCAAATACAAATTATACAGGCTGACAATGTCTTCTCCCTCTGCAATATTTATGCAGTAAATCACTTCATATTGATCCGTAATATTTTTAATTCTTTCCGCATATTGAACGCGCAAAAAGGAGTTCCTCGCTTTCGCAAGTACCTTTGCCCATTCCCTTTTTGTTTCGATCTCATTATTCAAATAGTACTTATACGTTACGTTCTTAAGCTCGCTGTTCGTCAGATTCCTGTGATTCTCTCTTTTATTTATAAAATTGGCAAGTGCGCTGTAGCCTTCTTGATTATCTATATTTATCAAAAAAACAATCGTATTTTTCATAGGTAGCTTCCTCGTCCGTTGGCCGTTTTATCAAGTCATATTTATGCAACTTTATTATACCGTATTCCCAATCATCTTACAACGGCAAAGTAATCATTTACAATAATATTTTTACAATCTTGTCATTAGGCATGCAAATCATTACTGTCATATTTAGCAGGAAACTACCATGAATTAAAAACAGGTCATTTTCCAGTTTAATACATATATTATGTAAGCGCATAGTTTCGGGATAAAAGCTGAGAGATACGTAATCGGTAGATAGTGCGTACCTCGACTGTGAGGGAAAAATATGTGACAATAG
>CAJTSE010000002.1:209682-288190 GCA_910578815.1 uncultured Acetatifactor sp. | reverse complement strand
AGTAACTATGTGGCTTTCAGCCACTTTCACGGCACAGCTGTGAATAATTCAGGATGAGACATTAGATCTGAAAACAGAACCTTTATTGACACCGGAAGCATTTTACGGAAAAAATGATAAAATATGTGATGTGTGCGTGATTACTTTTTCGTTCAAAGTAATTGAATGGGCATTGAAGCATTTGAAATGTGAGCAGGCAGCGGAAATCGGATGCAGCAACGGAAACCACCCGATTTATTTGACGGAATGGAAAGGGAAAAAGATTGCGTTTTATATGTCTCTGGTTTCTGCTCCGGCGGCAGCGGCCTGTCTGGAAGAAGCTCTTTGCCTGACGGGATGCAGGGAGTATGTGGTGTTTGGCTCCTGCGGGACTTTGAACAGTCAGCTGACAGACGGAAAGCTGATGATACCGACCTGGGCGTATCGAGACGAGGGATTGTCCTATCATTATATAGCTGCATCCGAGTATATTGAGTTGAAAAATTGGAAGAGGGTTGCGGCTTTTATGGAAGAGAAGAAGGCAGCTTATGTGACGGGGCGCACCTGGACTACCGATGCCGTGTATCGTGAAACATCGGGAAAAGCCGAAAAGCTGAGAAAAGAAGGATGTATTGCCGTGGAGATGGAGCTTGCCGGATTGCAGGCTGTATGTGAGTACCACGGTTTATCGCTGAAGGCATTTTTATTTGCCAGCGACTGTCTGCAAGAGGAAGAATGGCACAATGACCTGCTGGGAACTGAACGTGAGTGGGACACACAGGAGAAATGCTTCTTGCTGGCGCTGGATCTGGCGGCGCAGGCATGTACGCAAGCATGAATAATGGAAGAACTGAGGCACAAGCTCAAATATAATAGGATGATGAATCATGACAGTATAGAGGTATCTGACAGGATATAGCAAAGGAGCAGTATATTATGAAAAATTACACGCAGGTTTATGTAAAAAACAGTATAGAGGCAGCGCAGATATACTGTAAGGCGTTTGGTGCGGAAATAACTCTGGAAATGAAGAATGCCGCGGGGACGGAATATGAGCATTGTGAATTATCGGTTGATGGCGAAGGCTTTCTGGCAATCAGTGAAGCACAAAATCCCTGTGACGTGGAATTTATTCACAAAATGAAATGGGAAACAATGACTTTTAATGTTTTTGAAATGGGAAGTGAAGAGCGTGTTCAGCGTGCATTTGATGTATTGAGTGATGGAGGCGTAGTTCTTGAAACAATTCATGAGCTTCCCTGGAGCAAATGCTGCGCCACGGTTATTGACAGGTATGGCGTATGCTGGTGGATTGCCATTTAGTGGAGGACAGTTATGAAAGGGCTGGCGGAATTCAGCGTTTACAGCGGTAATACGGAGGAAAAATGGCAGAATTAGCTTCAATGATGAATATTGGAAGAGAGATGGAAAAAAAGCTGGGTTCCGTGGGGATCAATACGGCGGAGGAACTGGTTGGTTCGGGCGCTGAGCAGGCTTTTCTGAAATTAAAAGAAAAGTATCCGAATGTATGTCTGGTTCATCTGTATGCGTTAGAGGGAGCAATCTGCAATATGGAGTTCAATAGTCTTCCGGAGGGCAGGAAAAGGGAGCTGAAGGAGTTTTGTGATTTTTTGAAGGGCTGACGGTTGGCCGGAATGCGGTCTGGTGGTGAAGGAATAATTGACGGGTGGCTTCAGAGACAATGCAGAAGAAAGAGGATGGGATCCTCAATCATAAGGAATTTTATAAAACACTGACGAGGCTGGCCCTGCCCATTGCCTTTCAGAGCCTGATGCTTGCGGCGGTAGCGGCGGGGGATGCACTGATGCTGGGAAAGGTTGCGCAGGACGAGATGACTGCCGTTTCCCTTGCAACACAGATTCAGTTTATCCAGAATATGATCCTTGGAGCCATTACAGGGGCCGGGGCCATTCTTGGTGCCCAATATTGGGGAAAGGGCGACAAATATACGCTGGAGAATATTTTCAATATGATACTTCGTTTCGGCGGAATCGTGTCGGTTCTCTTCTTCCTTGCATGTGAGCTGGCACCGGAGCTGCTCATGCACATTTTTACGCCGGATGCCGCGCTGATTGCCATTGGCAGTGCCTATCTGCGCATTGCAGGCTGGTCCTATCTGCTTACGGGTATCTCTCAATGTTATTTGACAATTATGAAGGTGTCGGATCATGTAAAGCCCTGCGCGCTGATCAGCACCTGTGCTGTGCTTTTAAATATCGGATTAAATGCCATCTTTATTTTCGGACTGTTCGGTATGCCGAAGATGCAGGCCGGAGGCGCCGCGCTGGCCACTACCCTGTCCCGAATTGTCGAGCTTGCCTTATGTATTTTTGTATCATCAAAAGGATCGTATATCCGTCCGGCTTTTGAACGATTTTTAAAGCTGCCCGGACAGCTTAAGGCTGATTTTGCAAAGCAGTGTCTGCCGCTTATGGGCGGCTGTTTGTGCTGGGGAATTGGGTTTACCTCGTATACGGCGATTATGGGGCATATGGGTACCGATGCCGCGGCGGCCAATTCCGTAGCGGCAGTGGTAAGGGATTTGATCTGCTGTATGTGCAACGGCATTGGCAGTGCGGCAGGTATTATGGTAGGGAATGAGCTTGGCGCGGGACGTCTTGACCGTGGAAAGGCTTACGGAATTAAGCTCAAAAATATTTCCTATCTCATTGGCCTTTTGTCTGCTGTTCTTGTGCTTGCGGCGACGCCGCTTATAACAAGGATGGTAGTGCTGACGGCTCAGGCAAGGGAATATCTTCTGGGAATGATGGCGGTGATGGCAGTATATATGATCGGACGCTGTATCAATACCGTTGTAATCAACGGCGTGCTGGATGGGGGCGGGGATACTTTATTCGATATGTACAGCCTGATTGTCTGTATGTGGATGATTGCAATTCCTCTTGCACTTGTGGGGGCCTTTGTCCTGCACTGGCCGCCGGTACTGGTTTACGGGTGTACCTGCTTAGACGAGGTGGGGAAGATTCCCTGGGTATTGGTGCGGTTTCGGAAATATAAGTGGGTACAGGATTTAACGAGGTGAAGATTGAAAAATCAAACTGATGTGCTGATTTTTCAATCGGGAGTTTGTGCAGAAGCGTCACAAACTCCTTGATCGCAGAGCAGAATTTGAGATTCTGCTCGCGTTCCTCAGCATAGAACGCTTCGGAATGGAAGAAATTATGAGCAAAATCAATGATACAACCGCTGTAAAACAGCAATACGCTACTGCAAATAATTTAAATACGAGAATCTCAATTCATGATAAATATTCAACGAATAAGATGGGCTTTGGAAACTGGATCGTTTCAAATTATGAAATCGAGAAAGGGGACAAGGTATTAGAGTTGGGCTGTGGAAACGGAGACATGTGGAAAAACAGGGAGTCTTTGATTGGCTGCTGCTCCCAAATAGTACTTTCTGATTTTTCGGAAGGAATGTTAATGGCAGCCAAAGAAAATACAGGCAGTTTTGATCATATGGAATACAGGGTGATAGATATTCAGGAGATACCGTATGCGGACGAGACATTTGACGTTGTCATTGCAAATATGATGCTGTATCATGTCCCTGATCTGGAGAAGGGGTTGGCAGAAGTGCGGCGGGTTTTAAAGAGAGAGGGGCATTTTTACTGTGCCACATATGGCGAACATGGAATTGTAGAATATCTTTCAAAAATTCTTTTTGCATATGGCGTTGAAAATAATATCAATAAGAATTTCACGCTGCAAAACGGATATGAGATCTTGAGTCAGTTTTTTTCGACGGTCGAAAAGCGAGAATATACGGATTCCTTAGCAGTCACCAATATAGACGATATGGTGGAATATATTTACTCACTTTCCGGTATGGTGTCATTGAAGAGTGTGCCTAAGCAGGAAATAAAAGATATTTTGCTGGTCAATACAACGGACAATGTTTTAAATGTACCAAAGGAATATGGAATGTTTATATCATCATAGGGGATAAAAGCGTTATGAACAAGTATTTAAAAAATTTAAACCGCATAGAGTTCGTGGTAACAATGGCCTGCACCGGCCGCTGTAAGCACTGCTCCGAGGGAGAGCATGTTTCCGACGGAGTACATATTGACGGGGAGGCCGGGGCGCGGGCAGTGCGGGATCTATGCGGGGTTTATCAGATTCAGTCTCTGATGACCTTTGGCGGCGAGCCCCTGCTGTACTCGGAAGAGGTGTGCAAAATTCATGAGGCGGCAAGGGAGTGCGGGATACCGAAAAGGCAGCTGATTACCAATGGGTTTTTCAGCTGGGAGCAGGAGCGGATCCGGGAGGTGGTCCACAGTCTGGCCGAAAGCGGAGTCAATCAAATTCTGCTGTCCGCAGACGCCTTCCATCAGGAAACCATACCTTTGGAAACGGTGTTGCACTTCGGGGAGCGTGTGATAAAGGAAGGAATTCCCGTGAAGATGAATCCGGCTTATCTTGTGAGCAGGGAGCATGATAATCCCTACAATATACGGACCAGAGAAATCCTGGGGGCCTTTGCAGAGATTAACATTTTGACAAGTGACGGAAATGTCATTTTTCCGGCGGGGAATGCCAGGAAGTATCTTGGTGAATATTTTGAGGACGGCGCAGAATATGTAAATCCTTATGATGAGGATCCTGCGGATCTGCATACCGTCAGCTTTAATCCGGACGGGAGTGCTTTGGGCGGAAATATTAACCGGGATCACATTCTGGATATAATTGCGGCGTATCGGCCAGCTTGTTGACCTTGGGATTGCGAGTCGCAGCGAAGCTGCCTTGGAAAGTTTAAATTTCACACTGAAGAATGCCTGAAATGCGGCAATCTTCATCCAGATTTGAGATTCCACGGAGCGGAATCATGGAGAGAAGGTATGAGCAGGATTTTAATAATCGAGGATGACAGGACGATCAACGGGCTGCTGCGAAGCGTTCTGGAAAAGAGCGGCTATACTGTAGACAGCGCGGATAACGGCGCGGAAGGCCTGGCTCTGGGCAGGCAGGGAAGCTACAGCCTGATTTTGCTGGATCTGATGCTGCCGGAGAAACCCGGTGAGGAAATCATCAAAGAGCTGCGCAGGGCGGATATGACACCTGTGATTATACTTTCCGCCAAAGGAAGGGCAGGCGGAGGTGCGGGCCCTGCGGAGACGCATCGGCAGCACCATCGAGGAACCGGCATTATACCCGGATTTTTCGGTATGGCGGAATCTGGAACTGCAGCGAATCCTGGTGGGAAATCCGGACAAGTCGGTATGTGATGAGCTGCTGAAGCTGCTGGACCTGTCAGACGTGCGGGAAAAGGCGGTGAAAAAGCTTTCCATGGGAATGAAGCAGCGTCTGGGCATTGCGCTGGCGCTGGTGGGGAAACCGGATATGCTGATTCTGGACGAGCCTGTCAACGGGCTGGACCCCAGGAATATATCCGCACTGCGGACGCTTTTGCAGAAGCTGAATGAAGAGCAGGGTATTACCATGCTGATCTCCAGCCACATTTTGAAGGAGCTTTATCTGCTGGCAACGGATTATATCATTATTCACAGGGGAAAAATTCTGGAATGCCTTTCTCATGAACAGCTGGCGGCGAAATGCGAAAACTATGTAAGGATTTCCACGGATGATCTGCCGGAGTGTGTGACCGTGCTGGAGAAGGAGCTGCATGTCTTGGACTATAAGGTGATGGATGATCGGACTGTGCATGTATACGCGTTTACGGAAGAGCCCCAGCGGATTTCCCAGGCGCTGACTGAGCATCATATTGTGGTGGGGGAGCTGGCGGTACAGGGCAGGAGTCTGGAGGACTATTTCTTTACTGTTACATCAGAAGTATGAGCTGCAGCGTGGAGGTGAGAAGGAATGACAAATCTGTTAAAGGTAGAGTTTTATAAATTAAAAAGATTTTGGATCGGATATATTGGGATGCTTTTTATGTTTGGGGTGGGGTATATTTATGGGGATACCCGGATCGGTAATAGAGAGTTTGCTATGCCGGATCATATGTCAGACGCTTTTTCTGCCACGGTCAGCGATACCTCTTTTGTGTTCCTGATTGCTATTATTGCGGCGCTGTTTATCGGGAGAGATTTTTCCAACCGCACTATAGGCAATGAAATTAAGCTTGGGTACAGCCGCACCCATATTCTGCTCTCCAGAATGCTGGCGGCAGGCGCTTTTTCTATTCTGCTTCATATGGTATATATTGTCTCCGCATTGATTGGATTTTGTATGGTGATTGGATTTGATACCAGTCTGTTCCGCCTTAGAAATCTGCTGTGACTGCTGACGGTACTGCTGCAGCTGGCGGCAATCATAGGCGGAGTGATGTTGATTTCCTTTTTGGTGAAAAAGATGGCGGAAGCGATTGCATTGTCCGCTCTCTATGCGGCTTTGTGCTGTAATATCCTGCGGAATTTCCTCAGCACAAAATTATTTACCCTGTCCTGCTTTTGCTTTGCACAGGACAGTGATCTGAGAACTCTGGCTGCCACGGCGGTAAGTGCGATAGTTACTCTGTTGGTATTTTTGGCAATCACTGTATTTGTATTTCGGAAAGCGGAAATCAAATAGGAGGGCAGACAGCGGTGGAATATGTTATAATTTTAATCCTTTTTACCGCTGTCGTGATCCTGGCGGTAAAACACATAAGGGTGAAAAACAGCTGAAATTCATTCTGGGCCAGCTGGAGGACGGGCTGGCCCGGCTGGTGACGGCTGCGTTTGTAGATGATGATGTGGAGGCCGTTGCTCTTAAAATTAATGAACTGCTGGAGCAAATCCGGCAGACGATTATCAAAAGCAATGCGGCTTCCGCAGCGTTAAGAGCCTCCATTGCGGATATATCCCATGATATGAAAACGCCGCTGACCTCGGTGATTGGTTATTTACAGATGGCGGAGCGGGAATGTAAGGATCAGAAAATAAGGGAGCTTTTGCAGATCTGCCTGGAGCGGTCCCGTTATTGCAATATGCTGATGAACGATTTTTTTGAGCTGTCTGTTTTGGATGCGGAGGGCTGTACGCCAGAGCCGGAGACGGTGGATGCGGCGGGAATTCTTTGCGAGCAGATTCTTGCCGGCTATCCTGTTTTTGAAGACAAGGGAATTGTGCCCCATTTTGAAGATCCGGGCAGGCCGATTATGGTTTTGGCCGATCCGGGAATGCTGAATCGGGTGATCCAGAATCTGATTTCAAACGGGGTGAAGTATACGGAAGGAGACATTTTCTTTCAAATCTGCCGGGAAGAGGACCGGGTGGTGCTGACAGTATCCAATCCCGTAAGTACTTATGTTGATGTTGCCCATATCTTTGACCGTTTTTTTACCCAGGATAAGTCAAGGAGCCGGGGAAGCGGTATCGGGCTTTACCTGTGCAGACAGTTCACGGAGGCTATGGGAGGCGCGATCCGTGGGGAGCTGGAGGACGGGCTGCTGTCTGTGGAGGTGACGCTGAAGGCTGCCGATGATGCCTGTTAATACTTATCGTTTTTTCTCTGCTTCTGCAATTTGATGAAGGATCTCGGAAAAGCCTTCGGAATCTGATTCCAATAAGCCATGGGTCATGTTTTCCATCAAATACATTTGCTTATACGGCGCATTTACCTGCTCAAAATATTCCTGTGCTAATATATAGTTTGTTTGATAATCCTTATCGCCGTTTATGTTATAAAAGGGCACCTGATAATCCGTTCTGCCCTTTAAAGAGAAGGAAGCAAATTCCTCGGAAGTAAAAAAATCCAGATAGACGCTCACATCTCTTTTGAAATAATTCAGCCAGTCAATAAGGGAGTAATTTGGATTAAATATAATTGTTGCAATGAAATTGTAATCGGAACCGTTCGCCATCATATCATAGCCATATTTCTGCATAATGGCATTTCTGGCAGTAAGATGTTCCAGCGTAACATGTTCGGGATTCAGCTGATTGATTAACGTTAAAGTTTCCTCATCGCCATCTGCCCATAACAGCGCTTCCTGGCGGAATGCCTCTTCGTTTTCCAGGTAATCCGCAAGCTGTCCGGTCCCGATAAAGCATTCATAATATTCCGGATATTCAAGCACTAGATTTGCTCCGTAAATCGAGCCCCAAGAGTGTCCGAGAATCGTCAGCTTTTCTTTGGCAAGGTAATCCAGAATAAATTCCGTAACCTCTTTTCCGTCTGTCATAAATAATTCCCGCGTCAATACAATATCATTCTGCTCTGAGTCATAGCTTTTCCCGCAATTACGCTGGTCCCATGTTACCACGGTATACACATCTGCCCATTTCCTTGTAAAGGCATAATCAATCTCACTGGTTGCCGATCCGGGTCCGCCGTGTAAGTAAAGCAGAACCGGATTGTCCAGATCCTCCCCATAAATATTGATCCACTGCTTTGTGCCGTTAATATCAATATACATGGATTTATTAATACCGCCGTCAGGAGTCCGGCTGTAGATTCCCTTTCCTATGGCTCTGACCAAAAAGAATACCGCTGCCAAAAGGAAAAAGGTAAGTGCGGTCCATTTTATTATTTTCAATATTCTGCTTTTTTTCTTCATAAAAGATCTGCTCCGTTTCGTTTTTTAAGGGAAATCGTATCAGGAGGGCATGAGGACATTATAGCAAAGATCGGGCTGGCTGTACATCAATAAATTGATTTTATTTTTAGAAGTGAAGTGCTATACTAAAGTAACTAATCAGTTAATATTTTCAGATATTTGCAGCATGGAGTGGTATCCCTGTATGTTTAAGTTGTTATTTCAATATATTGAAGAAAATCTGGAACAAAAAATTGATATTGATGATGCTGCCAGATCTGCCGGTTATTCCGTATCTCATCTGCACAGGCTGTTCACATTTGCGTATGGTATCTCTGTAGCCGATTACATTCGAAAAAGAAAACTTACCAACAGTTTACCGATTTTACTTGACCGCAAAAAAAGTATCTTGGATATTGCCATGTCCTGCGGCTATGAGTATGAGCAGTCTTTTTCCCGTGCATTTAAGGATGAATTTGGTATTACCCCCGGAAACTACCGTAGGACCCACCCTATTGTAAATGTAACTCCGCCCATTCAGGATTATGGATATGTGTGTGGCAACGGTTTATTATTTGGCCCTGAATTTGTCATGTTTCCTGAAATCTCACTGATCGGAGCAGAGCATGACATCCCGTATCATGATTCCATGTGGCTCTGTCCGAAGGTTGCGCTGGACTTCTGGGATCATCAAAGGCAGGCCATTCGTGGCGTTACCAACAATAATGTATTTTATGGTTTGACGCATCATCTTGGAGCAGGATATTCTTACTCAAAGTACTTGACCGCAGTGGAATGTAACCATACGGATCAAATTCCGGAGGGTATGAAGGCAGATTCCTTTGGGGGATATTCCTGTGTAAAATTCCATTATATTGGCCGGCATCATTACAGGGAGATTTCACAGGAAACCGCACATGAGATGTATGCTGTTATTGGCAGATACTGCAATACGGAAGATCCGCCTGCAGAGATACATCTGGAGAAAATAGATATGGATGAATTTGACGGCGAGTATTGTCTTTTTGAGTTTTATATGCCTTTGAAAAAATAATTATCTTTGCAGAATGATAAAAAAAGTTCATTTTTTGGAATGTTGCTGAGGTATAGTGTGAAGAGAATTTCTAAGTCTGCTGCCGAATTGCATTCGGCATGGGACGCAGACAATAGCGCTAAAGCGCATGGAAATTCTAAAGCTTCACAAACTGCTGAAGCAGTTAGAAGAACGCAAGGCCGGCGTTCTTCCTGGAACTTTAGTTCCATGGGATTGGTTCGTGCCGCTAAAGCGGCATGCCTGGAAGTGTGATCACATCAAAGGGTAATTTCAGAAAAACGAATTGGAGGAAATCGAATGCAAAGTATAAGAATTTATGAGATGCCCCCCTGCAAGATGGTTTCATCGGGCAAAGGTATGTTTGGAGAAGGAAATTTCCCGCTTTTTGAGGAATGGTTCTCATCACAAAAGCGCAGCCTTTTCCCTAAGGATTTCCTGTATGGGGAAGAAGACGGATTTGTCTGGCTGTATCTGTATGAAGACGGAATGACGGTTCCGCCGGAGTTGGAAATAATAGATTTCCAGGGCGGCCTTTATGCTGTTGCCACAGACATAGACCAGAGAACGGATAAGGATCGTATAAATGCGGAAATGGAGCAGTTCTTAGGTGAAAATGGGTTTGAACGTGATACATCCCGTCCTGAACTGGGAAACATTATTACATCGCCCCTTGCACAAAAAATACTGGGATACGAGCAGATGGACTATTATATCCCGGTTAAAGCAAAGCAATAATTACTAATTTCCGGTTTGCCGGCTCAAAACGGATGGCAAACCTTGAAAGCAGCAGGTCTGTAAAGACTTGCTGCTTTTTCCGTTGCTATTCTGTAGAAACACTGTTATCCCTGATCATGATAACCGTAGCCGCTGCCATGACAGCCATTGCAAGATAAAACTGCATTCCCGGCTGTTCCTTCAACAGGATCATACTGAAGGCCACGCCCAGGAACGGCGACACGGAATAAAAGGCGCTGGTCTTGGCGGCGCCCAGGTGCTGCTGTGCCATGATGTAAAATTTGATGCTTAAGCCGTATGCTACAAAGCCCAGGCCAAGGATGGCCAGGATCCAAATCATTTCGGGCAGGCGTTCACCCAGCAGCAGGGCGATACATAAGCTGCCGAGACCGGAAAAGCACCCCTTGATTACCACAATTTCCGTGGAGCTCTTGTGGCTGATCCGCTTGGTACAGTTGTTTTCAAAGCCCCAGCAGACACAGGCGCCCAGCACCAAAAGGGAACCTTCATTCAAGGTAAAGGCGCCTTTGCCTTCAAAGCTTAAGATAATGCTGGCCAGCGTGACCATCAGGATCGCCAGCCACAGCCTGCGGGAAATCACTTCCTTGAAAATGATCAGGGCGATCACGGAAGTGGCCACAATCTCAAAGTTATTTAACAGCGAAACATTGGCCGAATTTGTCCTTGTGATGCCAAACATCAGCAATATAGGGGCGATAATATCCAGCACCACCATGGCGACGGTATAGGGCAGCTCTTTTTTCGTCAGCCTTGCCTGCTTCGCTTTTGGTCTCAGCAGTTTTTCCAGGCTGCCCCAGAGCAGAAGCCCCAGGCCTGCTCCCAGATAGAGAAAGGCCGCCGTAATAGTGGGCGCCGCATACTGCAGGATCAGCTTGGACAAGGGGATATTAACTGCATACAAGGCTGCCGCCAGGAGGGCATATATTGTTGCAAGGTTCTTAGGTTTCATAGGTTCTCCCATATCATCAGGGGCAGCGTTCGGCGAAAAAACGCCGCCGTGTTTTCACCGGTCGTATAGAAGCATACCATATGTCTGCCGGAATGTATAGGAAATGAGTAGTTACAATGAGCAGGACTTTTTTCTTGACAGAAATCACGGCAAAATATATAATTTATTTATATAAACATTTTATATAAATGTATTATTGATGGGAGGAATCGAATGCCGAAGCAGAGAATTACCAAAGAAATGGTGGTAAATGCCGCATTTGAAATTGCAAGAAGGGACGGGATGGAGCAGGTCCTGGTGAAAAATATTGCCGACAGGCTGGGCTGCTCGGTACAGCCTGTTTACAGTTATTGCGAGAATATGGAGGGTTTGCGTGAAGCTGTGACAGCGCAGGTGCGCAGCTTTATCCGGGAGTATATATCGGCTCATATCGACCCAAACGATTTGTTTCGCAGTACAGGCAGATCCTATGTACAGCTGGCAAAGGAAGAACCGCATCTGTTCAGAATTTTCATTTTACACCGGCGCAGGGGAATTTCTTCACTGGACGATTTGTATCAGGCGGAGGCCGGGGCGCACATTGCGGAAGGGATTGCGGACCATCTGCAGATCAGCCTGGAACGGGCGAAACAGCTGCATTTGAATATGCTGATTTATACCATAGGGATCGGCACAATTTTTTCCGTGACCACGCCGGGTATTTCGGCGGATGAGATATATGCGCAGCAGGAAGCCGCTTACGAGACATTTTTGAGACAGGCGCTAGATAAACGGAATTGAAGATTATTTAAGCGGTCAAGAGGCGGTATGTCGGGAAATGTGAGAAGAATATCGCCTTGCTGACTTGTTGGTTATGGGATTGCGGGATCTAGCGGAGCGGAAGCATGAAGATAAAGATTTACAATGCAACGGGAGAAAAAACAGTTATGAAGCAGGGAATTATTTTATTTCAGTCTAAATATGGAGCAACGTTAAAGTACGCCCGGTGGCTGCAGGAGATGATGGATTTTGACTGTGTGGAGACGCCGAAGGCCGCACCGGAGCAGGTATTGCAGTATGAAATTGTAGTGCTGTGCGGAGGCATTTATGCTTCCGGAATTGCGGGCCTGTCCTTTTTTAAGAAGAATTTTGGCAGTCTGAAAGGTAAAAAAACAGCCATACTGTGTGTGGGGGCTTCTCCTTACGACGAGGATGCCCTTGCGGCCGTCAGGGAGCATAATCTCACCGGAGATCTGAAAGGAATTCCCCTTTTCTATGGGCGGGGGGCATGGGATATGAGCCGGATGAAATTTATTGACAGGACCCTGTGCAAAATGCTGCAGAAGTCGGTGGCGAAAAAGGATCCTGACACCTATGAGCCTTGGATGAAGGCGCTGATGAGTGTGGCCGGACAGAGCTGTGACTGGACGGATCGGAAATATCTGACGCCTTTGGCGGAGTATTTAAGGGCATAGGGAGGGAAAGTAAAGTCCTTCCCTTACTTTCCTCCCAGAAGTGCATTTTCAACAGCTTTCTTTATGACAATACTTGAATTTGTTGCACCTGACACGGTGTCAACCTCTATTTTCTGTTCCGCGATGATCCGCTCTGTAATAATTTCTGCGGGTTCCCCGCGTCCGTTTTTATGTTCCAGAATATCAATGCCGGTAATGACACCGTTCTGCACCGTCACCTGTACTCTGGCATATACAAAATTTACGTCATATTCTCCCACATAAATGCCGTCGGGAATATCGGAAATATCTATATCGCTGAAGGCCGTTTCCCTGACGGCATTTTGATAGTCGGCCACACTTTTCAGGTAAACCGCCGTTAAAATCAAAATGCCTGCAAAGAGAAGTAAGGCAGTGGCCCCAAGGACCTTTTTAAAAGGTAGTTTCATTTTACACCTCCCTGTACACAAACAATTTATGAAACAATCGAATGGTAAACAAGAGAAAACCCATATTCCAAAAATTCGTGTTTCGATAAACCCATTGACTTGCTGATATATTCTTCTTTGTTTGTGGCAATCTGGATCATACCGGAAAGCATTCCCCAGAAATTAAATATGGCGGGCATAATATCCAGGTCGTCCCGTAAATCTCCTTTTTCCACACCGGATCGTAAGAAGTGCTTCAGCTTTTCATTTATTTCCTCGCCGATCTGCCAGGTTTCCTTCTCTTCCGGCAGATAGTCGGGATTTTCAAAGTCAACGTTGATTTTGTCCAACACCATTTTGAAATAGAAAGGAAATTCTTCCTGATATTGTACCAGGCCGCGGCAGATCGAATCAAATCTTGCTTTTGTGGTATCCTGTTGTATCAGGGCAGATGCGATATAGTCATGTAGCTTTTTCATGCTGTTCAACACTAAAATGCTGACGATTTCCTCTTTGTTTGTAAAATACACATATAAGGTTGCCTTGCTGTACCCGGCGGCCTTTGCAATGTCATCCATGGATACCGGGGCAATGCCTTTTTCCATAAACAATGCGGATGCCGCAGATGCGATTGCTTCCCGATGTACGCTTCTGGGCTCTTTCTTTCTCCGTCCCATTTGATTCTCCCTCTTATAATTAAACTATGAGTTTGATTATAAATAATATTTGGTTCCGTGTCAAGAATTATTCCTGGAAACTTCCCAATATTGTCTTATTAATGCCTTCTTTCTATTTTCTTTTTGTCTAATATTACTAAATATGAGGGATCGCTTTTGTTGATAACGAAAGTTGACATTTTGAGTGGTTCTTATTATAATTTGCTTAACTGGTTAAGCAAACACAATGACCTATATTTTTTGCCTGTAAACTTAACTGGTTAAGCTGATGGCGGCATCAAAAATACAGGGAGGTTCAATATGAAGAAAAAAGTGTTAAGTATGGTATTGGCAGCAACGATGGCTTTCTCATTGGCGGCCTGCGGAAATGAAGGGAAAGAAGGAAGCAGCGGTGCAGGAACGGAGCAGAGCAGCAGTCAGGAAAGCGTTCAGGGCGGCGCGGACGGTACTGTGCAGGATGGCGGCGATTCGAAGGCAGCATCTTACAAGGTGACTTTTTATGATTCGGACGGTACTACGGTGTTGTCCGAGGAAGAGGTGGCGGACGGGGCATCTCCCACGGAATATACTCCGGAAAAGGAAGGGCAGATATTTATGGGGTGGTTTGCAACACCGTCCATGGGCCATGTGTTTGATTTTTCCCAGCCGGTTACGGAAGATATATCGGTGTTTGCAGGCTTTATGGAAAATAAGGAAGACACCAGGACCTTTGCCATCTTAGGCAGCGGCAAGAGCCCTCTGCTGGCGGTCTCCAGCTGGGGAAAAGTAATCAATGAAGAGCACTATATGACAAAGGCAGAAGGAGAGAATGTTTATACGATTACCGTTGATCTCTGTGAAGGTGATGAATTCCAGTTTGCCATTGACACCTCCTGGTGCAATCAGCGGGGCGGCGGTTATTTGGAGACCACGGAGGCGGACGGCGTGGAATGTTTCAGTGTGTCCGGCGGTCTTTCCGACAGTACGAAAAAGGCTAACATTAAGTGTCAGCGGGACGGAAATTATACCTTCACGTTGACCACCTATCCCGGTGCCGACGTATATGATACGGCAAACAGCTATTACACTGAGGAGACCAAAGAAAATTATAATTCCAACCCCTATGACAAGATCACCTTTACCTACAACGGAGAAATTCAGGCACAGATGGGTGAACTGACCACCGCTTATTATATCAAGGGGGCCAAGGTTACAGAATGGCAGGATAAATATGACGAACAGTATCGGTTTACGGAAGAGAACGGGATCCATACCCTGGTAATTGATCTGGAAGAAGGGGACGAATTCCTGCTGACTACTCTGGTGACCTCTGCAGACGGTACTTCCGCCGTGGGAAATGAGTATGTTCGTTACAGCAATATCACGGATGAGGAATCCCTTGCCTTCGTGGACGGCACGGAGAGTTACAATATTGTGGCAAAGGCTGCCGGTACCTATACCTTTACCTATGACCCGGCAACGACTCAGCTTACAGTGGGATTTGAAGGGAAATAATGTATGACAGACAGGATTTAAAAGAAAGCTCCTGCCGCAGCTTCTGCGGCAGGGGCATGTCAGATAAACAGGTTATGTTCACAATCGGGGACGCGGTTTACGGCCAGCTCAAAACAGGCAAAGACCTGCTCCATCTTTTCACGCAGACAGCAGGCGGCATAAAAGCCGTCGGGGCCTGCCAGCGGAGCAAGGGCCTGCTGGCTGTACAGGATATTTCCGGAAAGGGCCGGAAGTTCTCCCGAAGGGCAGGAATCGTTTTCCGGCACGAAGATCACGGAGGGAAAGGTGTTCCGGATCAGCCTGCCGAGCTCTACGTTATTGGGGGCAAGGCAGAGATAGCGGAAATCGTCACTGCCGAAATGTTCTGCTGCTTTGGCTTTTAAGCCGGCATAGTCCGTGCACACCTGGAAAAAGATCTGCAAAGGCGTGAGGCTGTCGATGGCGATCAGGGGAATCAGGTTGTTGTCCCCCACGTGATTAAAGAAATCCGTGTCCGTGTCATAGCAGAGAATAGCGTCCGCATAGTCGATTCGGGAGACATTTTCCTCGCTTTCCAGCAGCAGATGGTATCCGTGGGACTGCAGCACTGAGGCCAGGGCATCCGCAACGGCAAGCTGCTCTGAGCGCTTGTAAAGGGATTTTTCCCGGCGCAGGAACAAGGCGATATTATAGGTTTTATTGGTGGCAAGAGACTTTGCGGAGGCGTTGGGCCTGTAGTCCAGCAGATTAATGATCTGCCATACCTTCTTTTTGGTTTCCTCGCTGATGCGCTGATCTTCCCGGCGGTTGATCACATAGGACACTGTGGCTACGGAGACCCCTGCTTGTTTGGCAATATCTCGAATGGTATATTTTTTGCTCATAGTTTATTTATATACTGCATGTCGGCTTTTGTCAATGCGGCCGGCAAAAAACGCAAATAACAGCCTGAAAGCGGATAGCGGAGCAGATGGGAAAAGAGGCGGCAGAAAAAAGAACAGCAGAACAGGAGAAAGAGTAAAATATGAACGAACAGGCAATTTTACATATACCGGATTCCCGGTATTGTTTTCCGGTTTCGGAGAAAGAGGTCATACTGCGGCTTCGTGTGGACAAAAGGGATCCGCTGGATGAGGTATGGGTAATATATGAAAGTAAATATGTGATTCAGATGCGTCAGCTCAGCGGAGAAATGGAACGGAAGTACGAGGACAGGCTGTTTGCATGGTATGAGGTGAAGCTGAAGCTGGAGGATATAAGGCTCAGTTATATTTTTCGGTTGAAGGTCCGGGGGGAAGAGCTGTATTATTCGGAGGATGGACTGAGCGATACCTATGATTTCTCTCTGGCGTATTTTAACTTTTTCCAGCTGCCTTATATTAATTCGGCAGACATTCACAGGGAAGTACCCTGGATGGAAAGTGCGGTGTTTTATGAGATCTTTGTGGAGCGCTTCTGCAGGGGCCTGCAGGATAAAGATGACACATATGTCAATATGGAATGGGGGGAGAAGCCTCACCCGAAAAGCTTTGCCGGCGGGGATCTTCCGGGAATTATCCGGAAGCTGGATTATCTGAAAGGGCTGGGGATAAATGCCCTGTATCTTACTCCGGTATTTCAATCCATCTCCAATCACAAATATGACATTTCGGACTATGCCAATATTGACAGTCATTTCGGCAGCAACGAGGATTTCGGCAGGCTGGTCCGGGAAGCCCATATCCGGGGAATCCGGGTAGTACTGGATGCTGTATTTAACCATTGCAGCGAGAATCTGGTCCAGTTTCAGGACGTGGTAAAGAGGGGAAAGGAGTCGCCCTATTTCCACTGGTTTATCATCCGGGGGGAGAGGCCGGAGAAGGAGCCTTTGAATTATGAAGTGTTTTCCTTCTGCGATTATATGCCGAAGTTCAACACCTCCAATCCGCAGGTACAGGAGTTCCTGCTGGACATTGCGGTATCTTGGATTGAAAGGTATGATATAGACGGATGGCGTTTGGACGTATCCGACGAAGTATCCCATGATTTCTGGCGTCTGTTCCGCAAACGGGTGAAAGCAGTGAAAGCGGACTGTGCCGTGATCGGAGAGAACTGGCATGATGCCAATCCTTTTCTGGGGGGAGATCAGTACGACAGTATTATGAACTATGCCTTTACCAAGGCCTGCCTGGATTATTATGCCTTCGGCGCCTTTGATGCGGAGCAGTTTGCCTGGAAGCTGAACGGTCTGCTGATGCGCAATACGGACCAGGTGAACCGGATGATGATGAACCTGCTGGATTCCCATGACACGGACCGGTTTTATACCTGGGTGGGCTGTGACCGGGACAGACTGCTTTCGGCGGTGGCAGTGATGGTTATGTTTGTGGGAGCGCCCTGCCTCTATTATGGTACGGAGATTCTGCTGGAGGGAGGCTACGACCCGGACAATCGGCGCTGTTTCGACTGGGAGGAAAGCCATTGGGATATGTATTGCATGGGAAAAATCAAGGATCTGCTGGCTTTGAGGAAGGAAAAGGCAGTGCAGACAGGCAGCATCCGGCTGTATAGTAAGAATGAGCTGTTTGTGCTGAAGCGCCTTCTGGAGGAAGAGGAATTGACACTGTACTGCAATCGGACGAAGGAAACAAGGACGATTGAAGCAGAGGGAGAAGCAATCGTCGGAAACGGTTACCTGGAGGGCTGCCTGGAGGCTGAGGGCTTTGTGGTTCTCCGCAGAAGGTATTCCCGGAGACCGGGGATTTGTGCAGAAGCATCACAAATTCCCATGACCGCAGAGCAGAATTAATATTCTGCCCGCGTTTTTCAACATAGATTGCTTCAGAATGGAGGAAAAATGAAAAAGAAGATAACAGCGCTGGTTTTATCAGGTGTCCTGTGTACAGGACTGTTTTGCGGCTGCGGCGGCGAAGGCGGACAGCAGTCGGGAGAAGGCACAGGGCAGACAGGAGCAGGGCAGGCCGGGGGAGAAACCGGCACGGGAGAAAATGCCGGCGGCGTGGACTTGAGCAATATTTTCAGCGGTGAGCTGGAGCGGAATGTGACGATCCGGGTTCTGGAAAATGATACGGCCATTGAGCAGGGGTATTTCCAGGAGCTGATTGATGCCTTCAACGCAAAATATGCGGAGTACGGGATCGTGGCGGTGGATGCCAATATGGACCAATACAGCAATCTGGCGGATGACGGCCCTTACGGATACGGTCCTGATGTACTCTATCAGGCCAATGATGTGCTGATGAAGTATGTGGAGGGAAAGCATATTTATCCCATTCCGGCGGAGAGTCTGGAGTGCTTCTCCCAGATCACGGAAAATGCCTGGAATGCGTATCAGGCAACTGTAAACGGCGTTCAGTATTACATGGGGGTGCCGGTAAACGTGCAGTCCTCCATGCTGTATTACCGAAAGGATCTTTTGCCTGAGGACTGGGAGACCACCTGGGATAAAAACGGCAATCAGGTGCCGGACATGGTGGAAAACTGGAACGATATGTACAGATATTCCCAGGAGATTGTGGCCAGGAACGACGGCTGCTATGGATATATGCGCTCTCTTTATGATGTGTATTTCTCTTCCGGATTTCTCTTTTCCTACGGCGGCTATGTATTTGGGGATCAAAATACCAATGCGGATGATCTGGGCTTTTCCGCAGGGAATGCGGAGATTGGCGCCAATGTGCTTTTGCAGCAGGCAGCTCTGATGAACGAGGGCTGTATCGACGATTCCATTACGGTGAGCGCTTACAGCAAGCTGGCAGACGGAACGTATTTTGCCACCATGACCACTCCGGATGTTTATACCCTGTTTTTAAAGGAGCTGCGGCTGGCTTATCAGGCGCAGGGAATGAGCGAGGAAGAGGCGGGGGCCCTGGCGGAAGAGAATCTGGTAATCACGGAAATCCCCAAGTTACCGGCAAGCGGCGACCTGACGGAAGAGGATCCGGAGCTGATTCCCTTAAAGGCCATGGGCGGTGTCAACGGCTATGCCATCAGTGCTTATACAAAGTCACCCAACGCCTGCCTGGCCTTTGTGGAGTTCGCCACAGGCTATGAGATGATGCTTCGTCGAAACGAAATGCTGGGTATTGTGCCGGCCAGAAGCGACGTGGCGGATGCGGTTGGCGGTGTATCGGAGATTATGTATCATAATCTGGATGCCGGGAATATTGTGGTCATGCCCTCCATCCGGGCGGTGGAGCAGATCTGGACGCCGGGTCAGACTTTCTTTGAGGATCTTGCCAAGGACGCATTCCGGCCGGAAGCGGAGAAGAAGTACAAGACGCTGGATGACATTAAGAGCGGGCTGGCTTCCGTGGACGTCCAGATCTATGACGCGGTGCATACGCTGGCAGGAACGAACTGACAGGGTAACATCATCCGGAGGCAGATTGACGTGTACAAACCGGCAGGACCAGATCAGCGGCCGGGTCAGCAGGGCCAAATCAGCGGCCGGGTCGGCAGAGGGCGGATCAGCGGCCGCGTCGGCAGAAACAAACGGACAGATTCAGAAAGGCATGAAAATATATGAAAAACAAAAAAAATAAAATGCCAACCAAAAGTATGCCAAATACTTGTAAACCGCATAAAGAAAAGTCTGGTAAAGATATGCCTAATAGCAAGGTGAAAGCCAGCATGTGTCTGATGGGGCTGGGCCAGCTTATGTACGGCCAGGTGGGGAAAGGGCTGCTTTACCTGGCAGTCCTGGCCTTAGGCATTGCTTACTTTGTATTCCGGGGCGGAGCGGATCTGGTGGGACTGTTTACTCTGGGGACCAGGGAAGCGGACACCTGGCTGGGGATAACGGGAGATAATTCCGTAGTTATGCTGCTTATGGGCATTCTGGCAGTGATTGCCCTTCTGCTCCTTTTGGCGGTTCATGTATCCAATGTGCGGGATGCCAAAGAGACCCAGAGGCTCATGGAAAGAGGCGGAAGGCCTGCGCGTTTTAAGGAGGATGCAAAGCAGCTTCTGGACAGGAAGTTTTATAAAACCGTATTATTCCTGCCGATTCTTGGTGTCTGTGTCTTTAATATTCTTCCCATTGTGTTTATGATCGCCATTGCATTTACCAATTACGGCGGAAGTATTGTACCGCCGAAGCTGGTAGACTGGGTGGGGCTGAATAATTTCGTGCAGATCACCACTTTGTCTCAGTTTGCGCCTACTTTTGGCAGGATTCTGGGCTGGAATCTGCTCTGGGCGGTCTGCTCTACGGCCCTGAATTACTTTGCGGGCTTAGGACTGGCGCTTTTGCTGAACAAGGACTGTGTAAAGGGTAAGGTATTCTGGAGGTCTTTTCCCATCCTTGCATATGCGGTTCCGGGCTTTATCACGCTCCTGGGTTTTAAGTTTATGTTTTCCTATGGCGGCCCCATCAACCAGCTGATTACAGGGGCGGGCCACAGGGCTATCGGTTTTCTGGACATTGATGCCAAGTGGATTGCCCGGCTGATCGGCCTGGGGGTCAACGCCTGGGTCAGCATTCCCTCTATTATGTTGCTGGCCACCGGGATTCTGTCCAACCGGGATATGACTTTGATGGAGGCCGCGAAGATCGACGGCGCCACCCCCTGGCAGCAGTTTCGGCGGATTACCCTGCCTTTTGTACTGTTTTCCACCACTCCAGTGCTGCTGGGTCAGTTCATCGGCAATTTCAATAATTTCGGTGTATTTTATTTTTTAAGAGGCGGATTGTATATAGACGGCTATTTTTTGGCCAGCGACACAGACTTGCTGATCAACTGGCTCTATAACCTGTCCATCAGCAATAACTATTATAATATCGGCGCCGCCATCAGCCTGGTGATATTCCTGATCACTTCTCTGATCTCTCTGGTGATTTATACCAGAAGCGCGTCGTACAAGGAAGAGGACACGTTCCGTTAAAAGTCCGATTGGAGGGTAAGATTGAAAATTGAAATTTTCAATCTCGGAATTTGTGACGCTGCGCGTCCCAAAGTTTCCGCAAATTTAGATGCCGCTTGCGCGGCGGAATGAGAGGAATAATGAAAGCTTCGAAAATAGCCGACACATGTGTCACTTACTTGATATTGATTGCTGTATGCTTTATCTTTTTCTTTCCCTGTCTGTGGCTGATACTGGCGTCCTTCAGCAAGTCGGGCTCCATTTATTCCTTTGAGGGATTTTTCCCCAGTGCGTACAGCCTGGATACCTTTAAGACATTGTTTACGGATACTGCCATGTACAATTATCCCCGTTGGTTTCGCAATACTTTGTTTATCGCAGTGATGAGCTGTCTGGTGGGCACCTTTCTGACGATCCTGACGGCTTACACCATGTCCCGCTTTCAGTTTAAGACCAGAAAGACCATGATGAAGACCACTCTGCTGCTGGGAATGTTCCCTTCCTTTATGGGAATGATTGCGGTGTATATTATTATGACCCAGTTTGGCCTGATCAACAATATGTGGGGGCTGATCCTGATTTACAGTGCCAATGCACCCATGGGTTACCTGACACAGAAAGGCTTTTTTGATACCATTCCGTCCTCTATCGACGAAGCGGCCAGGATCGATGGGGCCACGAATTTTCAGGTGTTTACACGGATCAACCTGCCCATCTCCATGCCCATAATCGTTTACACGGCCCTGACCAGCTTTACCTTTCCCTGGAGCGATTTTATTCTTCCCAAGCTGCTGCTGAAGGAAAAGGATCTTTACACCGTAGCAGTGGGGCTGATGAGCCTGGGAGACACGGAATTTGCCCGTTTTGCGGCGGGGGCGGTGTTCATTGCAGTGCCCATTGTCATCCTTTATTTCTGCCTGGTGAAGTTTATGGTCAACGGCATGACGGCAGGGGCGGTTAAGGGCTGAGTGTGCGGCACATTGATTGAGCTGTCTGCCATGAAAAAGTAGAAAGGAAGTATGGAAGGCGCATCACAAAAGGTGGTGCGCTTTTTTGCTGCGTGTTATGGGTGCGCCCTGCCGCGGCAATTACATAAAGATACAAAAAGGATTAACAAAACGATTGTTTGATGATAAAATACAAATAGTTTTAAAAAATGAGCGTGCAGTTTTTACTGGCTTTAAGGTTGTTAAGGATTTAAAGGTGGATGAAAAGTCGATGAGAGAGTGGAACAACAGGAAAAAACGGAATATCTGGAAAGAAAAGCGGGTGGGAAGGCGCTGCGATTATAAATTTTTGTTTTCATTACTGGCTATACTTGTCGGTCTGGCTTTAGCAGGGGCGCCTGCGCTGGCGGCAGAAAGCAGCTCCAGGCGGGTAGTACGGATTTCCTGCGGCGTCAATGAACTGCTGTACCTGGATGACACGGGGAACGTGGCCGGTTATTGTAAGGAATATATTGAGAGGCTGGGGGAGATCAACGGCTGGGAGTGGGAGTATGTTCAGTGTGACTGGTCCGAAGGCATACAGATGCTGGAGGATGGAAGGATTGACATTCTCATGCCTACTACATGGCTGGCAGAGCGTGAGGAATCCATGGAATTTTCCAACATGGTGGGCGGCTACATGGCATCGGGACTCTTTGCGCGGGAGGACAGCGGCTATTATTATAATGATTATGAGAGCTTTAACGGGGTCAGAATTGCGGTGACAAAGGATTCCAGCAACAATACGGAGCTGGCTTTATTTGCCGAGGAGCACGGCTTTACCTATGAACCGGTTTATATCAGCGCCATGGGGGATAAGATTAAGGCGCTGCAGGAAAATCAGGTGGATATGGTAATGTTCAGCGCGGCCAACCAGGTGCCGGATTCCAAGCTGGTATCCGTCCTGACTGCCGCTCCCTTTTATTATACGGTGCGTAAGGAAAATTTGGAGCTGCTGGCCGAGCTGAACGGTGGGATGCAGCAGCTTGCCATGGATGAGCCCGAATTGATGGGGCGGATGCTGGGAGGGTGTATTACCGGCTCAAATAACAGCAGCATTGCCTATACCGAGGCGGAACTGGCGTTTATTGCAGGTGGGAACAAGATCAGGGTAGGTTTTTACGAAAAAACGGAGCCGCTGGCCTATATTTCTCCCGATGGAGCCTACGGCGGGATTTACGTGGAATTGCTGCAGCGGATCAGGGACAAGACAGGTCTGAACATTGAATTGCTGCCTATCAGTCGTGAAGAGGAATGGAAACAACTGCTGAAGGAGGGAAGGATTGACTTTTATATCGGTTCTGCCAGGGGCATTACCGAAAAGGACATTGATTTCAGAACTACCTCTGCCTTTATGGGTTATAAGAGCGTACTGATTACAAGAATAGACCAGGAGATTGGCAGGGGGGGAAAGACCAGGATGGCCCTCACGAAGGGGCGTTCTTATTGGGAAAATAATATTACTTCAGATTTGGGCGAGATTGAGATCGTCTATTGCAGGACGGCCAGAGACTGCCTGAATGCAGTGCGAAGCGGCAGAGCGGACGCAACACTGCTCAATACGGTTGAGTACAATTATCAGTCAAAGAATCCAAGGTTTTCGGGACTTGTTCAGTGGGAAAACTATCGGTTTGAGACCGGGGCGTGCATGGCGGCAAGCCGGAACATTGATGAGGTTATGTTTTCCGTTATGAATAAGGCCCTCAATTCTTTAACGGAACAAGACTTGGATGATGTGATTGCGGCTTGCCTGAACATGCCTTACCGGATGGTTGATTTTTGGGATTATATTTATCCTGTCCGGCATCTTGCAGCAACAGCTATCGCGGTATTGGCCGTGTCTGTGGCGGGCGGAACTTTTCTGTACAGAGTGCGGAAAAAGCAGAGAAGGCTTCTGCGGGAGAGCAGTGAGAAGGAGCGGCATCAGCTGCGGATCGTGGCAGCTCTCAGCCGGGAGTACGTCTCTGTGTATTATGTAAACCTGGACGAGGACAAGTATACGATTATCAGTGTGGCGGATACGCTGAAAAGGAAAGCAGATACTGGGAGCGGGTATAAAAGCGGTTTTTCCAGGGCATTCAGGGACTATATGAGAGACCGGGCGCTGCCGGAGTATCAGGAGATTCTGGACACCTTGTCCCGTCCAGAGACTGTGATAGAACGATTCAGGTCGGATAAGGATTTTTCCGTCCGTTATCAGGTGAAGCCAAATGAATTAAATCATGAATTTTACGAGATTCACTATGCGGATGTGAGCGAGGGCGAAGGGGAGCATGTCATGGTGCTGGGATTCCGCTGTGTGGATGAGCTGGTCAGGGAAGAGGAAGAGAAGAAGCAGGCACTGCAGGAGGCTTTTGAAGCGGCAAATCACGCAAACCATGCAAAATCGGATTTCCTGTCCAAGATGTCCCATGACATACGCACACCAATGAACGGCATTATCGGCATGACGGCCATTGCTGCCGCCCATATTGACAATAAGAAACGAGTGCAGGACGCACTGGAGAAGATCGCTGCTTCCAGCAGGCATTTACTGGGACTGATCAATGAAGTGCTGGATATGAGTAAGATTGAATCAGGTAAGATTGATCTGAACGAGGAAGAATTCAACTTATCCGATCTGCTGAACGAGCTGCTGGCGCTGATACAGCCTCAGATAAAGGAGCATCAGCATGATCTGCAGGTACATATCTTGAACCTGGAACATGAGGATGTGGTGGGAGACAGTCTCCGCATACAGCAGGTTTTTGTCAATATTATGGGAAATGCGGTAAAATACACGCCGGGCGGCGGCAGTATAGGACTTACGGTTAGGGAGAAGCCGGGCGCCGGACAGTTGATGGGGTGCTATGAGTTTGTATTCGAAGACAACGGTATCGGCATGTCTGAGGAATATATGGAGCATATTTTTGAACCCTTTTCACGGGCGGAGGACAGCCGCTGCAGCAAGATTCAAGGAACGGGCTTAGGCATGGCCATTACCCAGAATATCGTGCGCATGATGAGCGGTGACATCCGGGTGGAAAGCCGGCTGGGCCAGGGTTCGAAATTTACGGTTACCATTTATCTTAAACTGCAGGATAAGGAAAATGTGGTCTGCGATGATTTGGATGGACGGTTGGTGCTTGTTGCCGATGATGACCGGATCTGCTGTGAATCCACCTGCAGGATGCTGGATGAGATCGGCATGGGCGGCGAGTGGGTGCTTTCCGGTAAAGAGGCTGTGGAGCGGGTGCAGGCTGTGGAGCAGGGGGACGGCTTTTACGCGGTGCTCTTGGATTGGAAGATGCCGGGGATGGACGGTTTCGAGACGGCCAGGGAGATTCGCAGGATCGTAGGCAATAAGATGCCGATCATTATTCTTTCCGCATATGACTGGACGGAGATCGAGCCGGAGGCCAGGGCAGCAGGAGTCACGGCCTTTTTAAGCAAGCCTGTTTTTAAATCGGGACTGGCCAGGCTGTTTTGCAAATTAAAAAACGGCGGTCAGGAGAGCAGTATGCCCTCTCAGCTGGAAGAGGTGACAAAGGCAGATTATTCAAATAAAAGGATTCTTCTGGTGGAGGATATTGAGCTGAACAGGGAAATTGCCCGTGAGATTCTGGGTATGACAGGCATCCTTATAGAAGAAGCAGAGGACGGCAAAGAGGCGCTGGATAAATTTTCTGCTTCTGCGCCAGGCTATTATGATTTGATATTGATGGATGTACAGATGCCGGTGATGAACGGATACGAGGCTACGATGTCCATACGGGCTCTTGAGAGGGAGGATGCAGGCAGTGTGCCCATTGTGGCAATGACAGCCAACGCCTTTGCGGAAGATGTACAGGATGCAGGGAGGGCGGGAATGAATGCTCACCTTGCAAAGCCCTTTGATCTGGAAAAACTGATGGAAGTACTTAGACAGTATCTGGAATAAAAACAATTTCGGAGAACAGGACATACTGTTGTCACGTTCACCGGAGTATATTTAATCTTATCAGAGGAGGATTTCATGAAGCAGATACCATATCAATATCGTAATTTGCCCATTCCGGGGGGCGGTTATGTGACCGGCTTTGTTTATTCGCAGCGGGAACGGGACGTACTGTATGCCAGGACGGACATCGGCGGCACATACCGCTTTGATGCAGAAAAGCAGTGCTGGGTCAGCCTGATTCCTCATGTGACTATGGAGGATTTAAGCGAGACTTTTCCCATTGCGCTGGCTATAGATGAAGAAAGGCCGGGCAGTCTTTATATCGCCTGCGGGATCAATGCGTCTGGCTCCGGTGTGCTGGCAGTTTCAGATGATTACGGGGAGAGCTTTGTATACGAAAAGCTGCCGGTTATGGTTCATGGAAATTTGAACGGAAGGGGAACGGGAGAGCGGCTTTGTGTAAACGGGGACACTCTTTATTATGCTTCCCAGCAGGAGGGCCTCTGGAAAAGTGAAGATCGCGGGAAAAACTGGAAGAAGATGACAGGAATGTCGGAAAGCCATCTTACCTTTGTGGCGCAGATCAAGGGGAGCCTGTTGGTGGGAAGTGCAGGTGTGACCGGTATGGCAGGGAAAGCAGCCACAGGGACTGACGATCGGCAGGCCGATGTGGTAACCAGAGCTACGGGCACGGATACTCCCATGCGTGGGCACAGTCTGTACCTATCTTATGACGGGGGCGAGCACTTTGAAGAAATGGAGCAGCCTCGAAGCCATGCAATCGAAGGATGCAGATTAAACGGACTTGTGGCACAGCGCTGGTGCATGGATGATCGGTATTTGTATGTGACGTTTGCCTCTACGGGCAGGCGCTCGTATGTGCTGGAGAATGGCTACAGCTGCGACTCCGGGGATACCATTGACGGACATGTGGTGCGGTATCCGATTATGTCTGGGGAGGATATTTCCGCTGAGGAAGAATCCGGGCGGAAGGAGGGGGCTGTAGGAGCATTCGGGCCGGAAGAGACGTCTGCCGTGTCAGCCGGAGGGAGCAGGAGAGAAGAGGTGCCTGCCGTGTCAGCCGGAGGGAGCAGGCCGGAAGAGATGCCTGCCGGAGGATACGGACAGGAAACGGCGAATGCGGATCCGGTGTGTGGTCTGCGCTTTGGCCCCATGGAGGACATTACCCCCGGCAGCGCTTCTGTCGTGGAGGGCATGGGCCAGGAGAAGATAGGACTTGGTGATATTCTAGAATATGGATTTTCGGGAATCAGCGTATCCCGGCAGACACCGGGCATGATCGCTGCCACTACCATGGTAAAGGACGACGGGGACAGCGTTTTCCTCTCGTTGGATTACGGAAACAGCTGGCGGCAGGTGCTGTATGATCTTTCAGAGGGAGAAATAATCTTTCGGGCGCCCTATATGCGGCCGGAATGCAACGGAGGGCATTCCCTGATTCACTGGCTCAGTGATATAAAGATCAATCCCTTTGATGACAACGAGGCCTGGTTTAATTCCGGTACGGGAGTATTCCGCACCCGGAATCTGAAGCGCAAAGTCTGTCGTTTTACGGACTGGTGTGACGGCATTGAAGAGACGGTGCATTTGAATGTGTACAGCATGCCCAAGGGGCCCGTGCAGGTGATAGACATTCTGGGGGATTTGGGTGGCTTTGCCTTTGAAGACCTGGACCAGCCCTGCGCTAATTCTTTTGCGGATGAAGGGGGCAACCGTTATATTACCTGTATTAACGCGGACTTTTCCGACCAGGATCCCAATCTGCTGATCGTGACGCCCAGAGGCAACTGGACGGGAAAGACCCTGGGGGGTTTGATTCTCTCCCGTGATCAGGGCAGAACTTTTGAGCGCCTGCCCATGCCTTATGGACTGACGGCGGATTTGGATGAAGCCCTGCGTGGGATCGAACGCCCTAATGTGAATTCCGGCTGGGCGGCTATGTCTCCGGACGGGAAAAATATCGTCTGGTCCGTGGCGGAAGGAATCGAACTGCCTATCCGGCGGCTGATTGCAAGCCATGACGGCGGAAGGAGTTTTTCCTGCTGTCAGGTGTACGATAAAAAAGGCAGGCGGAAGGAAGAGGGCAGGATCAAAGTGTTTTCCGACAGGACCGTCAGTGAGCTGTTTTACGGATTTGGCGGGGAATCGGAGTTTTATGTAAGCCATGACGGCGGGCTGACCTACCGGGAATATGAACATCCGATAAGGTTCCCGAAGATCGACTTTGGCCTCATTGACTGTGCCAACAAGACGGAGGTTCGGGGAGAAACGGGAAAAAGCGGGGTATTTTATCTGGCAGTGGGAGAGGAAGGGCTGTGGAAGCTGGAATATAGCAATGACAATAGTGTCAGATTGGATCGCCTTACTGCTCCCGGTGTCGTAGTGTATCGAATGGGCCTGGGGCTGGGATCACCTGACGGAGATTACTATAAGGATCCCAAGGCCGTTTATTTTAACGGCATTGTGGAAGGACAATACGGCTTTTACCGCACACTGGATGAGGGAAAAACTTTTGAACGTCTGAACACGGACAGGCAGATGTTCGGTGAGATTAACAGCATAGACGGGGATTGCCGAACCTTTGGCAGGTTTTATCTGGCAACGGGATCAAACGGCGTTAAATATGGGGAGTGTGAAAGGCGAAAAGATTTTCTAAGGATGAAGAATACCCAGCCTAAGAAAATCTAAGTCTCGCCTCGATTGCTTATTCCTGAAAGAATCCCAGGAGCAGCGATTCTTACGGAATGAAGCGGACAGTCATGAAAAGGAGGTAAACATATGCACATGTATCAGGAGGGGAATAAAATCATCATTGCGGAGGGAAAGTCCGCGGTATGGGTGGAGCCTTGGGGCAGGAATTCTATCCGGGTGCGGATGACGGCGCAGCCTGGGATGGACGGAAATGACTGGGCGTTGACGGAGCAGGTGGAAGAGGTGGATCCGGAGGTTGTCTTTGAGACCGTAGACGTGACGGATCCCTGGTATCAGGGGGAAGAGTGGGCGAAGTACCATCAGACCGCAACTCAGGCCCGGATGGTAAACGGTAAGATCACGGTGAAGGTTTCCCATGAGGGATGGCTCTCCTTTTATAATCAAAAGGGGGAGCTTCTGACGGAGGAATACTGGCGCAACCGAAACCGGATCAACCGCTATTGTGTGCCTCTGCGGGTGGACGGCAGAGAGTTAAAGCCTGTGCAGGGCGGTACGGACTTTGAGCTGACGGCCCGGTTTGAGGCCTTTGACGACGAGATGATTTTCGGCATGGGTCAGTATCAGGAGAAGCATATGAATAAAAAGGGAGCCGTCCTGGAGCTTGCCCACCGCAACAGTCAGGCCAGCGTGCCCTTTTATGTATCCAGCAGGGGATATGGATTTTTCTGGAATAATCCGGCCATTGGTACTGCCGCTTTTGGCACAAACAAGACCGAGTGGTATGCAAAAAGTACAAAGAAGCTGGATTACTTTATTACGGCGGGAGATACGCCGGCAGAAATAGAGGCCCAGTATACCCTGGCTACGGGGCGCACTCCCATGATGCCGGAATACGGATTGGGCTACTGGCAGTGTAAGCTGCGCTACCGCACTCAGGAGGAATTGCTGGCAGTGGCCAGGGAGCATAAGCGGCGGGGCCTGCCTATGGATGCCATAGTCATTGACTTTTTCCACTGGACCATGCAGGGAGACTTTAAATTTGAACCCCTGGACTGGCCTGATCCGGAGGGGATGGTAAATGAGCTGAAAAGTCTTGGCATTGAGACGGTGGTTTCCGTCTGGCCCACTGTTGACGAGCGCAGTGAAAATTTCGGAAAGATGGCGGATATGGGGTATCTGGTGAATGCCGACAGAGGAAATCAGAATCACATGACCTGGATGGGCAATACGGTGTTTTATGACGCAACCCACCCCGGCGCTCAAAAGTATGTCTGGGAGCGCTGTAAAGAAAATTATTATCAGAAGGGGATTCGCTGCTTCTGGCTGGACGAGGCGGAGCCGGAATATGGGCCATATGATTTTGACAATTACCGTTATTATGCGGGGCCGGCCCTGCAATGCTCCAATATTTATCCTGTGGGCTATGCAAAGGGCTTTTATGAGGGCCTGAAGACGGAAGGAGAGAAGGAGATTTTAAGCCTGGTGCGCTGTGCCTGGGCGGGGAGTCAGAAGTACGGTGTACTTACCTGGTCAGGGGATATACATTCTTCCTTCCGCTCTATGCGGGAACAGCTTCAGGCGGGGCTTTCCATGAGCATGGCCGGAATTCCCTGGTGGACCTCGGACATCGGCGGATTCTTAGGCGGAAACATTCAGGATCCCGGCTTTCAGGAGCTTTTGGTCCGCTGGTTTGCCTGGGGAGCCTTTTGCCCGGTATTTCGTATGCACGGGGAGCGTTCTCCCTGGCATGAGAGAGAGCAGGAATTCCGAAACGGCGTGCGTCAGCTCACAAGCGGTCAGGACAATGAGGTCTGGAGCTTTGGCGAAGACAACTATCAGATTCTGACCAAGTATTTGTTTGTCAGAGAGAGACTGCGCCCATATATCCGGGATTGCATGAGAGAGGCCAGCTTAAGCGGCGCGCCGGTAATGCGGCCTTTGTTTTATGATTTTCCGAAGGACAAGGCCTGCTGGATAGTGGAGGATTCTTATATGCTGGGGCCGGATCTTCTTGTTTCCCCTGTGATGGAGTCGGGGGCGAAAGAAAGAGAAGTTTATCTGCCTGCGGGTTCAGAGTGGACGGATGCCTATACCAAAAAAGTTTATGAAGGGGGACAGAGGGTGACGGTGCCGGCGCCTCTGGATATTATCCCGGTGATGATAAGAGACGGTCGGGACCTGCCCGTCTATGAATGACTGTTGGGTAGCTGTTTATGAGTAGATTGAAAAGATTCTTCGCTAATATACGTCTGCGGGAGCGAATGTTCTTGTTCTATTTGATTGGAGGCGTGCTTCCCATGCTGCTGGCGGATGTGTACATGTATACATCTGTCCGCGGCGTGATGATACAACAGGAGAAAGAGTCATTAAGGGATGAGCTTTCCAGAATCGCGGATTCCGTCAGCGAAAGTATCGCCGTGATAGAGGATATTTCAAAGCGGCTGTACTTCGATGTGAGCATTGTGCATATTGTTTCTACCGAGTATGGAAGCTATGAAGAGGTTCTGGAGGATTACCGGAGCTATGACATAATTGACGATTATTTGGAGTATTATCACCAGGAAATAGCAAGCATTACGGTTTATACGTATAATGCTACTCTTCCCAACAACGAATATTTTGTTTATGCGGATGCTGAAGTGAAGAAGGATCCAGGATACACGGAAACCGTGAGGCGAGAAGGAGGGCCATACTGGTCCTATGATGAGGATACCATAACCGGGAAAATGAGTCTGAAACTTTCACGGGTGCTCTATACGGAAGAAATGGAGCGAATGGGTGTGATGATGATTGAGATGCAGAATAAGCGCACCGAACTTCCTGTCACCGAACGGGAAGATATGACCCTGTTTGTCTACAATAATGCCACGGTGCTTCACAGCAACAAAAGGGAAGCGGATTATGAGGAACTTCTGGAGCTTCTTATGGAGAATGACGCGGACTCTTTTTCCGACAAGGTGACTTATCAGGGGGAGGACTATCTTATGACTTTTGTGAAAATAAGTCCGCCCTATTGTGAAGAGTTTTATACGATTGTCAGTTTAAGGCCTTACAAGGAGATTGCAGCGCTGGCGGCGGCTACAGCGATAGGCAACCTGATTCCCATGTTCATGTGTATTGCCGTTGCGGTGGGACTGATCCTGATTTTTTCCAATTCCTTCAGTGCAAGAGTAAATGTGTTCAAGGACGAAATGCATAGAGCGGCTGCCGGGGATTTCCGTATAGCCGCCGCTCCGGAAGGCAAAGATGAGATCGCGGAGCTGCAAAGGGACTTAAACTCCATGATTCTGGATATACAGGGACTGATGGACAGGGTGGTACAGGAGCAGGTACAAAAGGAACAGTTAAATACCCGCCAGAAGGAAGTAGAGTTTAAGATGCTGGCCAGCCAGATCAATCCCCACTTTCTGAATAATACGCTGGAGACCATCCGTATGCAGGCAAGGGTCAGGGGCCAGTCCGAAATAGAAGAACTGGCAAAGATGCTGGCGAAAATCATGCGCAGGAATATTCAGGTTACGGACAGCCTGCAATCTCTGAAGTCGGAGCTGCAGCTGGTTGAATACTATTTGAAGATACAGGATTACCGTTTCCATGACAGGATCCGTTATGAGATTTTAGTAAAGGAACAGTCCGGAACGGAAGAATTAAAGATTATGCCGCTGCTGATTCAGCCTTTTGTGGAAAACGCATATGTGCACGGGCTGGAGGCAAAGGAAAGCGACGGTATGATCTGTATCCGTGTGGAGGAAAGAAGTCATTTATGGATTACGGTGGAGGACAACGGATGCGGTATGGACGAGGTAAAGCTAAAAAAGGTCAGGCATTTGTTAAATGACTTCGAGACGCTGGACCGGACACACATCGGTATCTGCAATGTGAATCAGAGAATCCGGCTTAAATACGGTGACAGTTATGGCGTTACGATAGAGAGTGAGGTGGGAAAGGGCACCATTGTGACGATTAAATTACCGATTATAACTTAAAAAATATAAAAAATGTTCAAAACAGGCTGGAAACGGCCTGTTTTTTTGTGCATATTTTCGGATGTGTCGAATTATTAAAGTAAATATGTAAAATTTATAAGGTTTTTTTAAACAAAAAAATATCTTAAAATTTTCCTGTAAAGAAAACTGCTTCTTTTTATGAGGCAAAAAAACAGGAGGAAAAGCAATGAAAAAGTTTAAAAAACTGTTGGTTTCCGCATTTGCTTTCGCGCTTGCGTTTTCAGGGCTTTCTGCCATGCCCGTACAGGCAGGGCAGGATGCTTCGGCGCTGGAAGAAGGTACGGCTTATCTCAACATCAACAAAAGTGATTGGAATGACTTCTCTGCGGAGTACGAAAACGTAAAGATCACCGGAGACGGTTCCTACACGGTCACAATGACCGCGGCAGAGCCGGTTGACATGGGCGAGTTCAACGCCCTTGAGGTGGTGAACGGTGAAGCCGTTATGGGTACAGGCAGTGTGATTACCGTGGACAGTATCAGGATCAACGGTGAAGATGTAGCGCTGCAGGGTCCCAGCTATACCTGTTCTGCAGACGGTGCAGGTGTAAACACCCGTGTAAATCTGTATAATGAGTACAACACTCCTGACGAGACTGCAACGGCAGGCGATGACAAGCACATTGATCATCGTGTGGCAGAAGGCAGCGTAATGGACGCAACGGCAACGCTGATTGATAAGGAAGCCCGGACAGGGGTTTCTACTCTGGAAGTTGCTTTCACTGTATCCGGCTTCGGCACGGCAGCAGCAGAGGGCGGCACCGCAGCTCCCGCAACAGATGTGGAAGGTCCTGCGGTTGCTCACTTGAGCATTAATAAGAGCGATTGGAGCGCTTTTGAAGCAGAGTATGTTGACGCGGAGATTACCGGCGACGGCACCTATACCGTTTCCATGACCGCGGCAGAAGCAGTTGACATGGGCGAGTTTAATGCTTTGGAGGTCGCAAACGGCGAGTTGCTTTTAGGTACGGCTTACACTATTACCGTGGACAGCATTAAGATCAACGGTGAGGAAACGGCGCTGCAGGGTCCCAGCTATACTTGTTCTGCAGACGGCAGCGGTGTGAATACCCGTGTAAACCTGTACAATGAGTACAATACTCCTGATGAAACCGCAACGGCAGGCGATGACAAGCATATTGACCATCGTGTGGCGGAGGGCAGCGTAATGGACGCAACGGCAAAGCTGATTGCCGCAGAAGCACGCACGGGTGTTACGACCCTTGAAGTTACCTTTACTGTGGCAGGGGTTGGAAATGCGGCAGCAGCAGGGGAAGAGGCTGCGCCGGAACTGCCGGTTCTTGACTTAAACGGTGAGTATCACGCATATTTAGGACTGCAAACGCCTGCCTATTCTTTCCGTAACGCATTTGATGATGCCAGCTACGGCCGGGACAGCGATGTCTTTAACCAGATTACCGGATGGGACAGTGCAAATAATGCTATTGTGAAGTCCGGAACGTTTACCGACACGGTGATTGCGGGCAACGGTACATATACGGTATCCGTAGACGGTATGGACCTGAGCGGGGATTTTGATTCTCAGGAGTATTTTAACCTGATTTTCCTGTCCACCGATATTCCCAATACCGGCGAGATCACCATCTCCGATATGAAGCTGGAAGTTGACGGCAGAGATGTAGCTATTGCGCCGATCGTAAGTCCTGATTCGGTAAATTACATTAACATGCTGGTTCAGAACATCTGGAATGACGACGTGAAGGAAATCGGATACTATCAGGTTCCTCCCACGGATATGAAGATCACCTTTACCGTGTCCGGCTTTGCGTATGACAATGCGTCTGCAGGGGCGGAGGCACCGAAGGAGGAAACGCCTGCTGCACCCTCCGATGCAGCACCGGCACCGACAGAGGCACCGGCGGATAATGCCGGATCAGAGGGCGGTATGTCCCCTGTTGTGATCGTCATTATCGTTGTAGCAGTAGTGGCCGTGATTGCGGCGGCAGCTGTTGTCCTGACAAAGAAGAAAAAAGGCGGTAAATAAGGAATAAGAGCGTGGCAGACATAACCTGCGCGGGTATGCCTGCCACGCTTAAAGTGGAGGGTGTCATGAGAGAGGGAAAACCCGTATATATTGTTCAGCGAATTGCAACTCTACTGGCGGCGGCACTTATCTTTTTTCCCGCGGCAAGCCCGTCAAGAATCTGTAATATGATCAACAAAAATCTTTCCCTGTTCACGTCGGGCATCTCCTACGGCAGCCTGACGGGGGAGATGGGAAGAGCATTTTCCAGAGGGTGGCTGAATGAAGGAGTCATCATTCTGCTGTTTGCAGCATCTCTGGTCATGCTGCTGGGGATTGCGGCCTCAAGCGCGGGAGGATGTATGTCTCTGGGAAATCTGAAATTCAAACGGCTGGGAAATATTTTTTCTCTGGCAGGCGGCGGGGTTCAGATTCTGGGACTGGTGCTGATTTATGTATCCTATGTTCTGATTCAGGGCGCAGGCAACGTAGACAGGGTAGGGCCAAGATTCCCGGCCGGCTTGATCGTATATCTGATTCTGACCGTCATTATGATGCTGACAGCCGTAATCATTCGGATCATGCTGCCAAAAGCGGCACCGGACAGTCAGTATGAAATGGAATCCAGGTATAAGCTGTTCTTGATCTTCCTGCCCTTTGCGGCGTTGTGTTTTGTGTTCAGCTATCTGCCCCTTTGGGGCTGGCGGTACGCTTTCTTTGATTATTCTGCCGGCGGGATCCTGTCGATGGATAATTTTGTAGGCTTTAAGTGGTTTACCTCCCTGTTTCAGAGTGAAGCCACAAAAGCGGACGTGGTGCGGGTGCTGAAAAACACATTGGCCATGAGCGGTCTGGGGATTGCTACCAGCTGGTGTGCCATGGCCTTTGCCATCTTCTTAAACGAGATTAAAAATCTAAGATTCCGGCGTTTTGTGCAGACCTTTACCACAATTCCGAACTTTATCAGCTGGGTACTGGTGTACGCCATCGCCTTCGCATTATTTTCCACAGACGGCTTTGTCAATACCATTGCCTCTCAGATAGGGCTTTTAGCGGAGGGCGCGGCAGGCCCCAACTATCTGATGAGTGAGGCGCATATCTGGCTGAAGATGCTGGCCTGGGGGATCTGGAAGGGGATCGGCTGGAGCGCAATTATCTACATAGCCGGTATCTCCGGTATTGATCAGCAGCTTTATGAGGCGGCGACGGTGGACGGAGCCGGACGTTTTGCAAGAATGTGGCATGTGACGCTGCCGGGTCTGATTCCCACCTATTGCGTGATGCTGCTGATGTCCATTGCCAATATCTTAAGCAACGGCATGGATCAGTATTATGTATTCCAGAATAAGATGAATACAAACACCATTGAGGTTTTGGACCTTTATGTGTATCACCTGGGTATTCAGAACGGAAATATCCCGCTGTCCACGGTGATCGGCATGGTGAAATCCGTTGTCAGCGTAGTGCTGCTGTTTGCTGCAAACCGTATCTCCAAGTCGGTCCGCGGCGAAAGCATAGTGTAAGGGAGGTGTGAGACAATGGCTAAGACAATGCAGGAAAAACTTGACGCTAAAGCGGAAAGGTCGTATGAGAAAACCCATAAGAAAAAATGGAGACTCACACCGGGAAACATTACCTTCAATATCCTGAATTACTTGTTTTTTACGGTGTTTACCATCAGCTGCCTCTTTCCTTTTTATTACCTGTTTATCAATACTATTTCAGACAACGCCATGGTAAAAACGGGGCAGATTGCACTGATCCCTCACGGGCTGCATCTGAGGAACTATATTGCCATGTTCAGCCTGTCTGACCTTGGCAATGCGTTTGTGGTTTCCATTGCCAGAACCATCCTGGGCACGGCGCTGATGGTGGCGGCTTCCGCTCTGGTGGGGTATCTGGTGACCAAGCAGGAGATGTGGCACAGAAAGTTCTGGTATCGGTTCCTGATTATTACCATGTATTTCAACGCAGGCACCATTCCCTGGTTTTTGAACATGTCCATGCTGGGACTGACCAATCACTTTATGGCTTATATTATTCCCGGTATCGTGGCGCCCTATAATATCATATTGGTGAAGACCTATATTGAGTCGATACCCAATGAACTGGAGGAAAGCGCCCTGATTGACGGGGCCGGCTTCCTGACCGTGTTTCGCAAGATCATCTGGCCCTTAAGCAAGCCCATTCTGGCCACCATCGCCATCTTCGGCGCGGTGGGACATTGGAATTCCTTTACGGATTCCCTGATTTTAATGCAGAATGCACCTCAGTTCTACACCTTACAGCATCGGCTGTATGTTTACTTAAATACCAGCTCCAATATCGGACAGATCCTGAGTACCGGCGGCTCGGTGGGCACCCTGACCTCGTCGGTGATGGACACCAAGATTATCAAGTACACCATTTCCATGGTGACGGTGATTCCGATTCTGCTGGTTTACCCCTTCATGCAGAGATACTTTGAAAAGGGGATTATGCTGGGGGCGGTAAAAGGGTAAAAGGCGAAAAGAGTATTTGCGGTTAATATTTGAGAGTTATAAGAAAGACAAGGAGGAAATGAGATGAAAAAGAGAAATAAGCTTGTGGCTTTGAGTTTATGCGCCGCAATGACGGCAGGGCTTCTTACGGGCTGCGGAAATTCGGGTGGAGGTAAGGGCGGGGAGCCTGTTACCATCACCGTATTCAGCCAGCTGGCAAACTATTCCGGTGAACAGTCAGGATGGTCTGCGGATATTCTGCGGGAGAAGTTCAATGTGGTTTTAAACATTGTTCCTGATCTGCAGGGCGCTTATCAGACCCGCATGGAGGCCGGAGATCTGGGCGATATCGTAGTATTCGGCAGTAACGGCGATCAATATCTGAATGCCGTGGATGCAGGACTGCTCTTTGACTGGAACGAAGATAACCTGGTGCAGGAGTACGGCCCCTACATTTATGAGCATATGCAGAATGCGCTGACACAGAACGCCAATATTTCCGGAGGAAAGACATATGGATTTGGCTTTGACGTGGCCAGCAGTACAGAGGATCATGCTTCCTTTATGTATACCTGGGATATTCGCTGGGATTTGTATAAAGAGCTTGGCTATCCGGAGGTAAAGAATTATAATGATCTTGTAGAGCTGTTCAAGAGTATGAAAGAAATCTGTCCTACTGACGACAACGGTAAGTCCACCTATGCGCTGGTCATGTGGCCGGACTGGGATGGCACCATGGCGATGTATCCAAAGTCTACCGCTACCGCATTCTACGGTTATGACGAGTTTGAGATGGGACATTATGATCCGGCTACCGGGAATTTTTATGACTGTCTGGATCCGGAAGGGCCTTACATTGAGGCCTTGAAGTTCTATAATGATTTGTATCAGAATGATCTGCTGGACCCTGACTCCATGACCTGTACTTATGATTATGTGCAGGAAAAGACCAGGGCGGGCGGCACCTTCTTTTCCATTTTCAATTATGCAGGAAGAGATTTGTACAATTCTGATGAGCATAAAGCGGAAAATAAAATGATGCTGGCTTTAAAGCCTGCAGATGCCAATCCCATCGTTTATGGTATGAGCACATTGGGCGGCAACCGTATCTGGAGCATCGGCGCAAAGACAGCGGAGCCGGAGCTGTGCATGGAGATCATCAATTATCTGTGTACTCCAGAAGGCAGGATGAATATGGAGTATGGTCCTCAGGGCGTTTGCTGGGATTATGATGTGAACGGTAATACTTACTTTACCGAGCTGGGTAAGAAGTGCAATGCGGATCAGGAGACCTCTATGGAAGAGGCAGGTTATAAGGGAACCTTCCATGACGGCATGATCCAGATCAATAATACTACCTGGAGCCTGGATGCCATTAACCCCGATTCCAACGGCGAGAGATATAACTATAAATTCTGGGTCAGCAACCTGACTGATGCCGAGTATGAGATTGAGCAGGACTGGAGAGATTTTACCGGCTGTATGACGGCAGATGAATATTTCGAGAAGAGCAAGCAGTATGTGGTAGCGCCGGCTTCCACCTATACGGCCACCAAAAAGGGTGACGAATTCCAGACCAAGTGGGATCAGACCAAGAAATGTATTGTAGACGGCTCCTGGAAGGCGATTTATGCGAAATCAGATGCGGAGTTTAATGAGATTGTGCAGAAGATGATAGCGGATGCCAACGATTACTATTATCAGGAATGCGTTGAGTGGTCACTGCAGGAAGCGAAGCTTAGGAAGGCTGCGGAGGATGCGTTGAAGTAAAAACTAAAAAAGAGGCTGTTCGGAGACGGGCAGCCTCTTACGGGTATAATGCACCTAAGGTCAAATATGCCAAATGGTGCGGGATGAAAGCAGGTTAAATGCCGCGTCGAGCGGCGGAATGGATGGAACGGAAGAAAGTATGAAATTTTTCAGCATAGACAGTCCTTTTTATAAGTTCATTACCAAGCTCTGGGATATTGTACAGTTGAATTTCCTTTGGCTGCTTTGCTGTATTCCGGTGGTGACGGCAGGTGCGTCCACGGTGGCGGCCTGTTCTGTGGCCCTGAAGATGGCGGAGGATACGGAAGGGTATATTGCCAGATCCTTTTTTAAGGCCTTTCGAGAAAACTTGAAAAAAGGGATTCTCTTGGGAATTTTGACCCTGGTGGCCGCCTATGCGGTGTATCTGGACTTTCAGTTCTGGAATGCTACGGAGTCGGTGGGCTTTCTAATCATGGGGATTATCGCTTCGGTGGTTTTTGCCATGGGATTGCTGTATGCCTATCCGCTGATGGCCAGATACGAAAATACTTTTTTGAAGACACTGAAGAATTCTTATGACATATCTGTCAGGTATTTTCTGCGGACGCTGATGATGGTTTTTATCCTGGCGCTGGAGATTGTGCTATTTCTCTGGACCACTACAATGATGCTGATCGGTCTTCTGGTGGGACCGGCAATATTGATCTATACTGTATGTGCTTTTTCTATTCGCCTGTTTCGGCTGATCGAGAAGGAACCGGAGTCGGTGAAGCGTGAAGGTTGAAAGAAGATCGGAATTTGTGACGCTGCGCGTCCCAAAGTTCCCACAGATTTAGATGCCGCTTGCGCGGCGGAATGAGGGGAAACATGAAAAAATCAACTGATTGGATCAAGAAAAGGAAGCTGGCCAGGCTGGCGGCGCTGATTATGGCGGCGGCTCTGGGGCTTACCGCCTGCGGCGACGGGGCGGGAAGTGCTGACGGCAGCACTACGGAAAATGCTGGCGATAACGGTACAGGCATGGGAGCAGGCGGCTCGGAAAGCAGCGGTGCCGGATCGGAAAATGATGCTACAGGAGACAGGCAGGGCGGCGGAAATGAGACGGGCGGGACTTTTGGATGTGGCGATGACGGCAGGGTCCGCCAGGAGCTGACCGCGCTGGAAGTGACGGAGCTCATGGGCAACGGCATCAATCTGGGCAATACCATGGAAGCTTATGGCAGAAAAGATCTGGGTACGGAGGCGGAAACCGCGCGATACGAGACCTTCTGGGGACAGTCCGTAACCACCCAGGAAATGCTGGACGGCATGAAGGCGGCGGGCTTCGATACTCTGCGCCTTCCCGTGGCATGGACAAACATGATGGCCTTTGAGTCCGGCGATTATACGATTAACAGCGCTTATCTGGACCGGGTGGAAGAGATCGCAGGCTACGCCCGCAATGCCGGAATGTATGTAATTATCAATGACCACTGGGATGGAGGCTGGTGGGGAATGTTCGGCTCCGCCTCCGAGGACACCAGAAAGCAGGCCATGGAGCTTTATAAATCCATGTGGACCCAGATTGCGGAGCGGTTTCGGGATTATTCCGACTATGTGATTTTTGAGTCTGGAAATGAGGAATTAGGCTTCCGCTTAAATGATACGGATATTGCGGAGGATTCGGGAACTCTTTCAGATGCAGAATGCTATTCCGTCACCAATGAGATTAATCAGGCGTTTGTAGATACCGTCCGGGCCACAGGCGGAAATAATGCCAGCCGCTTTCTGTTGATTGCAGGCTTTGGCACGGATATTAAAGGCACCTGTGACAGTAAGTATAAGATGCCCACGGATTCTGTAAAAGATAAGCTGCTGATTTCGGTACACTATTATGATCCCAGCGGTTACTGTATCAATGCCAGTCTTTCTACCTGGGGAACAAAACAGGATTATCAGGCGATGAATGATACGCTGGCATTGATGACGAAATTTACCGATCAGGGATATGGTGTTATTATCGGCGAGTACGGTGTTCTTTTGGAAACCAGTGGATTGAAGGAAAATGCAGCGGATTACACGCAGAACTTATTGAATAACTGTGATCTGTACGGCTATTGTCCTGTACTTTGGGACTGTAGTAACCTGTATGATCGTCAGAGCTGTTCCATTATCGACATGGGGATGGGCAGACTTTACACAAAGCATAGTCTGGAAATCCAGTCAGGCAAGTCCAGGGAAGATGTGATTGCGCAGGCAAAGAAAGAGATGGATGCGGACTATGAAAATGCCTCTGAAGGCGCCGGGGTGGCGGATGATGTGGCGATGGCATGGATCATGTATAACAGCAGCGACTGGAATACCATGTACAGTGTGGGGGATGTATATGCTCCTGATGACAAGACTGCAGGCGTTGAGGCTGTAGACGTGGAGATTACGGGAGAAGGTACTTATACGGTTGCTTTGGACTTTACCGGTACGTCCGGTGGGGCTGCTAACAGCGTAGTATTCAGCGCATTGGCCATTGCCAACGGTGAGACTCTTTTCCCCGGATATTATGTGGACATTAAGGAGATTCTGGTCAACGGCGAGCCTTATGAGATGAAGGGGCAGGCCTATACGGCCAGTGACGATGGAAAGTGTACCCGTGTGAATCTGTATAATTCCTGGGTAAGTACAGTGCCGGATGAAGCCAGAGTCCTGAATGACAATGGAAAGGAACTGACACCCTGTCTTTTGGACGCGGAGACACTGGGGAATGTGGAGACGATCTCGGTTACCTTTGAGTATGTAGCAAAATGATACCTGTTTGTGGCATGGAGGTGGTTATGCTTTATAGGAAAGTACGTAGATGCCTGATTTCATCAGGCATGCTTTTCAGCATATTCGGCCTGACGGCAGGGCTCTGCGGCTGCAGCGGAAAGATTTCGGATCAGACTAATCAGGGTGGCGATCAGGAACCTGTCACCTTTACCTTTTATAATGCGGACGGCCAGGAAGACCCTTGGGCGGATCCGGTGGCCAGAAAGATTACGGAGGCAACCGGTGTGACCTTGAAGACGGAATATCCTACCGGCAGGCAGAAGAATGATATAATGCTGATGGTTGCTACAAAGGAGTACCCGGATTTGATCTTTGCCAAGGGTGACAGCAACATTCTCATTGAGAACGGTGCCCTGATTGATATGTCGGAGCTGATTGAAGAGTATGGGCCGCATATTAAGGCTTTGTACGGGGAGGAATATGATTACCTGCGGTACAGCAAGGAGGATGCTTCCATCTACCAGCTGTGCAGCAACAAGGTGGGAGACGAGGTGCTTACCACGGCGGGAACGGCACAGCTGCAATGGGCAGTGCTGCAAGAGAATGATTATGTCATTCCGCGAACACTGGAAGAATATACGGAAATGATTCGCAGCTATATGGAGCAGTACCCGTATATCAACGGTCGAAAAACCATTGGCATTTCCATTTCCTGTACGGACTGGCATTGGTATACTACACTTTCAGATCCGGCGGGATATATCGCAAACGGTACGACGGATGACGGCCAGTGGATTGTGGACGAGGATAACAGAGTTTTTTACAAGCATGCGGCAGAGGGACAGAAAGAGTATTTCCGGTGGCTGAATCAGATGTATTGGGAGGGAATACTGGATCCTGAGTTTGCGACTCAGACCCATGAGGACTATATCAGCAAGATTGCATCGGGCAGGGTGCTGGGACTGCTGGACGCAGATTGGGACATTGCCACGCCGGAAAGCTCATTGAAGGCCAGGGGCATGTATGAGCGGACTTATGCAGGCCTGCCGGTAACCATTGACGAGTCCGTGACCTGTGCGGTGCTGCGGGAGCACAATCTGGGAGTCGGCTGGGGCATTGGCATCAGCGTTTCCTGTAAGGATCCGGTGCGGGCAGTGCAGTTTTTGGACTGGATGTGTACGGAAGAGGCCCAGGTGATGCTGAACTGGGGAATTGAGAATGTTAATTATTTTTACGATGAAGACGGCGTTCGATACCGCACGCCGGAGGAAATAGAGCAGGCGGCAACCAATGCCAATTATGCGGAAGAAACCGGCGTGGGACGCCACAGTTACCCTTTCCCCAGCTATGGGAACACGGCCCTGGACTCTACGGGAAATCATTTCAGCACCAATTCCAGAGAGTTGATTATTTCCGGATATAACAGGATTCAGCGGGAGGCCCTGGAGGCATGGAACGTGGAGATGCTGATAGATATTTTTCCGGGCAGGGAAGAGTTCGAAAAAAAGTATTATTCACCGATTTGGGCAAAGGTGCTGCCTGCAGAGGCAAAGAAGCTGCTGGACGCTTTGGATGCGGCAGCATGGCCGGGGCTGATCGACTGTATTGTTTGTGCACCGGAAAGATTTGACGAACAGTGGGAGAGACTTCAAAACAAACTGGTAGCGGCAGGTCTGTATGAAGCGGAAGAACTAATGACAAAACTGATTCAGGAAGAGGCAGAGTTTAGGAAAAGCATGGAATTGGAAAACGAATAAGGCAGAAAGAGTAAGAGAAAAGAAGCGCAGCCGTGTCAGATACGGCTGCGTTTTCTGTACTCCGCCGGACTCATACCCACATATTTTTTAAACTTAATATGAAAGTAATCTGGATTACGATACCCTACCTTTTCCGCGATGGAATATACCTTATCATCATCCTGCAGCAACAGTTCCTTGGAATGCTCGATGCGGATGTGATCTACATAGGAGTTGAAGTTTTCCCCCACTTTTTTGCTGAAAATCCGCCCCAGATAAGAGCTGTTATAGCCAAACAGGGGAGCAATGTTTTCCAGCGTGATATTGCCGGCAAAATTATGGTTAATATAATGCAGTATGTCGTCCAGAACGCTGTCTCTTGAAGAATTGCCGATGGCGGACATCATGGCCTCAAACTGTTCTGACAAAAACAAAATGATCTCATAGAGATAATATCTGGAATTGATAAACTTAATTGCATCTGTATTTCCTCCGAAGGCAGTGGAAAACTTGCTGTATAAATGGCTCATTTTTTCCTTGATGTTCAGGTAAAGCCCTGCCAGAAAAAGCTTGATGTCGTCAATGGAATCCGAAGCATTGTATAACTTTTGCTGCAGTGCGCGTAAGGTTTCGGCAGTCATATTCCGGTTAAAGGACTGAATGTAGTTAAGGAGAGCAGAAGAATATTCCTCCAACAGATCCCCGTTGATAACGGCGGCCCTATCTTCCGGGTCAGGGAGTGCTTCACAGCCTATGGTATGCTGGGCCTGATCGCAGAAAAAGCGTCGATTCAGCAGCTCATGTGCCTGATGGTAGGATTGAGAGATTTCTTCTGCCGTGTGGACGCATCCGCCGTAGGCCAGAAAAAAGGAGTCCAATGGTGAGCCCTTCTGAGGGGCGCTGCCCTGATCGTATTGTTGCAGCAAAAAATTAAATTTTTCGATGGCATAGGAACCTTTCAGCAGGAAAACGTCATTGTATTCCACAATTACTTTGTCAAAAAAATGATTATCCTGATTTGCCAGGTGCAGCAGATCGGCAAATTGAAAGGAATAACTTTTGGGGGGGGTATTTTCATAGGGCTGGCTGATCACTACCTGATACATGTCTGCGTGAAGATCGGAATAGCCCTTGTCCGATACAGGTATCTTCCCCAAAAGAATTTCGCGCAGGATGGCGTCTCTGGCTTTTTGAAGGTAGTGCTTGGCGGTGTCGGCGCTGTCCTGCTCCCTGTCCAGCTGTTCTCTGATACAGTGGAGAATATCGGAAAGCTCGTCTTCGTCGATGGGCTTTGTCAGATAATACTGGACTCCGTAACGCATGGCTTCCTGGGCATACTTAAAATCGGAATAACCACTTAAGATTATAAAAATTCCCTCATAGCCGGACTCTCTGGCACGACGTATGACCTCAAGGCCCGTAAGGCCGGGCATATTAATATCCATGAGAACTACTTCGGGACTTTTGGATAGAAGTTTTTGGAGAGCCTGTTCGCCTCCCGCTGCTTCATCAGTTATTGTATACCCCAGAGAGCTCCAGTCCAGCAACTGTTTGATACCCTCACGGATAATGGATTCATCATCTGCAATCAAAACGTGATACATTATCTTTCTCCTGTATGCCTATGGCACTATAATAATATTATAGCATATTTTCTTTTTTCTGAAAACATTCTTGTGCAAATGATCTTATGCGGTGTAACAGTTCAGGCTCCCACAACAGGTAAACGAAAACAAGAGATAACCGGCCGCTCTTTATTGATTACAGTTCCACCAGCTGACGATCATGCTTTTTAAAGAAATCTACCCTCGGCTCCAGATATTTCAATTTATGACTTTCCATGTCTGCAATATAAAAAGAAACCGGCTCAAATATATTACTCCAATCCCATAATTCCTCGCCCAAATTTAGATATTCTCTAAACATTTCACATCCTTCCGGTGCGATTGGATGGATTAGTATTGCCATAACCTTACAGGCATAAAAACAGTCAACGACAAGCTGTTTTCTGAATTCCGTGTTGTTTGCGGCATCTGCAGTCTTTACATTGTTTACCCAGTGCTTATTAACGCCCCGGATAAAGTCATCCAAAACGTAAGAGACCCGATGAAACTCATGGTTATACATATGACGTTCATAATCAAGAACAGCTTTTTCAGTCATATTTTTTATTTGTTCGCTTACGTCGCCCTTCGGAATCTTTCCGTCACAATTATTTTGAATCGCATAGAAGCAGCTCCGGATCAGGCGGTTAAACACATTGGTTATTAAATTGCCGTCTTTCAGAACCGGATCTACACCAACCCTGTTTTCCTCTTGTTGAAATACCTGCGGATTAAAGCTGACACTTTTGGAAGATAACCCCAAGCTCATAAAATGGATTCGCAGCTGATCCTTCGTATAATAATTTAACAATTCATCTGCCATTGGCGGCTTGCATTCGGAACTGCTGCTGGCTTTTGTATCCATATACAATAAATGTCTGTTGGCGATGATATGAGATAAGTGAACTGTCTTCATATCCGGCACTTCCCCTTTGGGAACCTGTAATCCTGTAAATAGCCCTGTCTGAGCGATAGAATAGAAATAAATGTTATCTTCTCCAATAAACTGATAAACTTTAGATTCCTCATCATACCACCATCTGCATAAGTCCGCTTCTTTTCTGCTTTCTTTCAAATAGGCATAAGTAAAGGAAATCGGCGCCCATAGCGATTCCGGCCATACCCAAAAGGTGAGATCTTTTAATTCTTCACACTCCGGGAACGGTACGCCCCATTCTACATTACCGGACAGCCGAAAGGGAACCAGTGTCTTTCCGGAAGTATAATGAATGCTGTCGGCTTCCAGTATATTTTTAGCTTTGTCACGATCATCCAGATTTTCAAATTCAAACACCACAGACGGTTTCTTTTCCTCATTGGTTAATTTATGAGGGGGCAGCTTTGCAGCCAATTCTGCCAGGTCGCCAATATACTTTTTGGGTACATATAGTAAGGGCTTTTTCAAAAATTCTTCTACGGTTTCTAACTGATACTTACGCGTATTTGTATTTTTTCGTAAGAAGTCATTATATTCTTTTACTGCATGAATACAATATTCTAAATCAAAATACCAGTTTTCCACATCTTTGAGTACAGGTTTTTTATTTGACAGGAGGCTGACGGGATCTATCAGCTCCGAAGGCAGAAACTGATGCCCTAAGGAACACTCATCGGCATATGCTTTTTCCGATGTGCAGCCTGGTATAGGACATTTTCCTGTTACTTGTCTTCCGTTTAAAAACATCTTTTTTTCTTCGTCATAAAACTGCGGCATGGACATTTTTTTAATATATCCGTTTTTGTATAAAGTGTGAAACACCTTTGCTGATACCTGTTTGTGAATCAAACCTGCTTCTCCCAGAGCCGATGCTCCAAAGAAATCTAAACTAATACCAAAATTTTTCAGGGTTTTCTTTTGATTCTCATGGTTCATACGTACATAATCTTCTAAAGTACCTTCATACCCTGTTTCCTCCTGCAGCCTGCGGTAGCTTTCCACAATAGGAGAACCATAACAATCTGTTCCCGAAAGAAAGATAACATTGTCTTTTCCAATGCGATCTCTTAAAAACCGCGCAAAAATATCTGCATGAATAAACATACCGCCTACATGCCCAAAGTGTAAATTTTTATTTCCATAAGGCATACCTGCCGTAATAATTGCCTTCTTGGGAAATGTTGGGCGCCCATTTGAAGTTAGCCGCTTACATATCATATCATTTTGTTCCTTTCTGCTGTTTATTTTATGCCGCACCTGCTTCCCATTTTGCAGGAGAAGCTCTGACTGCTCCGGCATAGTATACCTCATCCGAATTCCCTGTAGACACCGATTGATAGGTGAAAATAAAAACGGTCGAAAGCCCGTATCAAGCTTTCGACCGTTTCGTTCAGTTTAACCAGGATAAGCTCCCTGTTATGAACACAGACCAAAAAGCCCGTTGTCAATTTTGTTGTTGTCAACCTTGACAATGAGCTGCTGTTGCTGGTTCATTTTGTTCATAGTAATTGAATAATTATTCATGGGCTTACCCTTCCTATATTTTGTGTAATTTTAGCAGTATTCATTTTAGTTGTCAATAGAAATATTGATTTTCTTTTTTTGTCAGCCGCAGGGAGTGGAAAACGGATGCGGAATCCGTTATAATAAAAAGAAAAGGGGAGGGCGTGCTGCGTGGAAGATATGGAAACCTTTATTTCCGGCATACTGACTAAGGAAGGGCGGAAATTTGCCCGCGTCAGCTTTATGCGGGGAGAAGAATATGCGGAATTTATCGTGCCGGACGGAGTCCTGGACAAGAGAAAGGGCTTTAGTGAAGATGAGATCACAAAGCTGTTTCACTATGTGAGGGAAAACAGGGACGATATTCTAAAACGGGCGAAGGAAGTCAACCCGCTGAAGAACTGGCTTGGGTTAGCGTGAGAAGAGTTTCCAGCTGCTTGCAGCAAAAGCTGCAAGCAGAGAAACGCCATGTCTCACGCCGAAAAACGTCAAAAACAGGCACTTTCACAGGCGAATTAATTCGACTTGGGATTGTGAGATTCCGCGAAGCAGAATCATAGGAGTTAGGGCGAAAGCACATCCGAAATTGTCTGCAGGTGTCTGCAGTCCGGAGGAAGCTGGCCGGTGACCTCAGGGGACTGAGCAGTATGAACATACATACTGGCAAGACCGCAGTTGTAAGCGCCCCAGGCGTCGGCCTGCCAGTCATTTCCGACCATCACGGAAGCTTTTGGGGCAAGTTTATGCTTCTTTAACAATGCGCCGTAAAATCGCGGTGAGGGCTTCATGAAACCGATGTCCGAGGAAATCAGCACATCATCAAACAGATCGTAAATTCCCAGATGGCGCAGTTCGGGTTCCGTGAACAGGCGCTGGGCATTGGAGAGGAGATAAACTCTTTTTCCCAGATGCCGCAGTTCACTCAGCAGCGCCTCCGCTCCTTCAAAGAGGCGGAGATGCTGCAAAGAAAGAGTGCGATACATTAAGGCCCAGTCTGCAAGCATTTGAGGGGTTGAGGTTATTCCTTTTTCGCTGTACAGTCCGGAAAAAACTTGGGACAAATCCACCTCGATCTCATCCGGCGACAGGCGGGGGAACTGTGTCACGTACTTTTCATGCCGCTCCAGACGCTGAGCGCCGATCAGCGCCCTATAGCGTTTGCGAAGCTCCGGACCGGTGTAGGAAGCGCCCTGCAGAGCCATATAGCCTGCCATATATTTCCAGAGGGAGGCCTTGCTTTCATTGGTGTGTATGTCAACCAATGTGCCGTATAAGTCGAAGATATAATTGTCGTACATGTTTCCTCTCATTCCGTCCGTAACTCCTTACTGATGTATTCGTTCATTTCGCAGGTTGAAAAAAGCAGCCGTGATTATATGTCTGTGAGCAGCGCCTATTCTTTAGTGCTTTGTGACATATCCCTCCGCTCGACGGGAACCCACAGCTCGCAGAACACCCCTGGCTCTCCCTTTTCAAAGTAGATCTCATAATCCGATTCTTCTGTCTGTACATAACCGGTCTGGGGAGAAAACTCTTTGAAAAATCGGCTCCAGGTTTCGCCCAGACAGTCTCCGTCAGGTCCGAAGCATTGAAATACGGCATAGTCCGCAGGGTTTGTCTTCCAGATGGAATACCCTTTTTCCGTAAACTGCTCCAGTGTTGAAGTATCGGTATCCTCGTCCAGTAAAATACCGATTCCGTAATCAAAATGGGCTGCGCCGTCTTTTGTGGGGCTGCATAGGCCGTACAAATCTCTTTTTCCTTCCCTGCGCAGCTGCTTCATGGGCTCGATTAGATTTTTACTCCAGCATTCATCCCAGAAATCGGGAATGCTGTGGTCATCGTCATCATTGATGATCTCATTGGGAAAAGCCCTCACCAATGCTAGAAACTGCTGTTCTCCCTGATGTTCCATTCTGTAATCCATAATACTACCGCCTTCCATTATAATTTTGATCACAAGGGGATTGAATAAATGCAGCCTTGCACCTTTTTGTCTGGCCTGCTTTGGAGTTGAGCCGTGGAAACGGGAAAATGCTTTGGAAAAGCTTTCAGGAGACTCATAGCCGTACTTATAGGCGGCATCAATCACCGACAGACCGGTTGACTGCAGCTCCTGGGCCGCCAGAGTCAGACGCCGTTTCCGGATATATTCGTTAGCGCTCATTCCCGTAACAAAGCTGAAGGTCCGGTGAAAATTGTAACCGGACATATGCACGCTTTTGGCAACATCCAAATAACCGATGTCTTCAAAGAGATGTGCTTCCATGTAGTTAATTGCCTGTTGTATCAGATGCAGCGACATTGATCCGTATCCTCCCTGTGTGAGATCATTATATCCGGCGGCACGGTAAAAGTCCTGTCCGGGCTTGCACAAATTTGTCCGGGTTGGGGCGGCAGGAAAATGAATTGCTGAAGGATCAAATTGATTGTATCATACGCAAATCACAGAAGCAATATTATTTCCGGAGCGTATCACCGGAGTACGATTTATTTCCGCTGATATTGAAAAAGATAAAAATCCCGTTTCCATATGAAGATAATTATTGTAAAATAGGAAGCAGATAATATTTTTACAGCAGGGAAATGTTTTGAGGTATGGAGATGGAAAATTGCAGACAAATTGCATTAGCCCTTGAGGAAGAGACATTTGCGCAGGAGACAGCAGAAAGCAGATTTTCGGAAACAGTATTTGATTTTAATGATCTGTTTGCTGCGCCTATCGTTGAAGAATATCAACACAACAATAATTCTATGGCTGTTCTGGGGGATAGTCTTTCCGTTTTAAAGAAAATGAGAGACAAGTCTGTTCAGCTGATTTTTGCGGATGCGCCTTATAATATCGGGAAAAAATTTGGAAATAACATTGATAAATGGAAAAGTGTACAAGATTATATTGAGTGGTGTAAGACATGGATTAATGAATGTATGAGGGTTCTTTCCGATACAGGAACAATGTATTTTATGACAGCAACACAGCATATGCCGTATCTGGATGTGTATGTATCCGAAAAATATAATGTTCTTTGCAGAATCATCTGGGCATATGACAGTTCGGGAGTGCAGTCCAAAAAAATATATGGTTCCCTCTATGAGCCGATCCTGATGATAAATAAAAAAAGAAATGCAAGATATACTTTTAATGCAGATGATATTTTTGTCGAGGCAAAAACAGGCGCGCGGAGAAAGCTGATTGATTATCGAAAAAATCCTCCTCAATTATACGGTACTCAAAAAGTGCCGGGAAATGTGTGGGACTTCAGCAGGGTTAGATTCAAGATGGACGAATATGAGAATCATCCTACGCAAAAGCCGGAGGCGCTTATGGAGAGAATTGTGAGAGCATCCTCAAATCCGGGGGACGTGATTCTGGATCCGTTTTCCGGGTCATTTACAACATCTGCCGTAGGCACCCGCCTGGGGCGGATATGCGTAGGGATAGATTTAAATGAAGAGTATTATGAGATTGGCTTGCGGCGTACGGGAATTGCACAGGAACGAAACGGAAGATGCCTCCAAAAAATCAAGATCAGAAAAACAAATGCAAAATCAAAGAATATACGAGGTGAGTAAATTGAAAATCAGAGAAGAATTTGTAAAAAATATGTTGCAGCAAAAGTATAAAGGAGCAATAACATGTTAAACACACGGGAAAAGGATTGGTGGAAAAGGGCGGTGATCTATCAGGTTTACCCCCGCAGCTTTCAGGACAGCAACGGCGACGGCATCGGGGATATACAGGGGCTGATTGGCAGGCTGCCTTATCTGGAAAAGCTGGGGATCGACTGTATCTGGCTTTCCCCGGTCTGCAGGTCGCCACAGGATGATAACGGCTATGACATTTCCGATTATCAGGATATTGATCCCATGTTTGGAACTCTGGAGGACATGAAGGAACTGTTTGCGGAGGCGGAAAAGCATGGGATCGGCATTCTCATGGATCTGGTATTAAACCACAGCTCGGACGAACACAGGTGGTTTCAAGAGGCGGTGAAGAGCAGGGAGAATCCATATCATGATTATTATGTCTGGCGGGACGGCGTGGAAGGTGAGTATCCCAACGATATGCGCTCGGTCTTCGGAGGCCCTGCGTGGCAGTGGGTGCCGGAGCTGGGGCAGTACTATTTTCATCAGTTTTCCGTGAAGCAGCCGGACTTAAACTGGGAAAACCCTAAAGTGCGCAGAGAGATTTATGACATGATCAACTGGTGGCTGGATCAGGGGGTGGCAGGCTTTCGGCTGGATGTGATTGATCAGATAGCTAAGGATCCGGAGCTGAAAGTGACCTGCAACGGCCCCAGACTCCATGAATACATCCGGGAGTTAAGCCGGGAGACCTTTCAGCGGGGGCATTATCTTACGGTGGGAGAGGCCTGGGGGGCGGATGTGGAACGGGCAAAGCTGTACAGCGCCCCGGACGGCAGTGAGTTCTCCATGGTCTTCCAGTTTGAGCATATCTGTCTGGACCAGATTCCAGGAAAGGAAAAGTGGGATCTGGCGCCCCTGCCCTTTTTAAAGCTGAAGGAGGTCATGGAGAAATGGCAGACGGAGCTTTACGGGTGCGGTTGGAACAGTCTCTTCTGGAATAATCATGATCTGCCGCGGATTGTATCCCGCTGGGGAAACGACGGGATTTATCGGGAGGAAAGCGCAAAGATGCTGGCGCTTCTTCTGCATGGAATGCAGGGCACGCCCTTTATCTATCAGGGGGAAGAGTTGGGAATGACAAATGTGCGTTTTGCGCCGGAGGATTACCGGGATATTGAGACCGTTAATTTGTACAGGGAGAGGCTGGAAGCCGGATATTCACAGGAATCCGTGATGGAGAGTATCTATGCAAAGAGCCGTGACAATGCCCGCACGCCCATGCAGTGGGACGACAGTGAGAACGCAGGCTTTACAGGGGGAACGCCCTGGATTAAGGTAAATCCCAACTATCGGGAGATCAATGCGGCGGAACAGATGACACGGGAAACTTCCGTCTGGAGTTTTTACAGACAGCTGATTGAGTTCAGAAAAAGGTACTCTGTTTTTGCAGACGGCAGGTTTACGCTGCTTTGCAGAGAGCATCCGCAGATATTTGCCTATATCAGGGAAAACGAGACGGAAAGGCTATTGGTAGTCTGTAACTTTTTCGGAGATCGTCCGGAATGGCCGGCGGAATGCCGTGAGGTCCGCGATGCCGGGAAGCAGCAGGGAATGAAGCTTTTGCTGTCCAATTATTCGGACAATGAAAAAGAGCACAGCCCGGAAATGCTGCGCCCCTATGAAGTAAAAATGTATTATAGTACTAAATAGTCGGCAACTATGTAAATTATTATTTAAAATGTATATCCCGGTCATACAATAGAAAACGGATATGGCTGAACGGATGTGATTTTGCTCATGTCTGCCGCCGGACAGGCCCGGTAGAGCTTCTGACAATCAGTGGAGCCCGCAGCATGACGGAGCTGATGGGCAGATGATTCAGCAGGCAGGATATGGCGTACCAGCCGGCCTTGCCTAGGGCAATGCGGTCCTGACGAATGGTGGTCAGGGGAGGATCCGTAAATGCGGTCATGGGCAGGTCGTCAAAGCCGATGATGCTCAAATCGTCGGGGATGTGAATCCTGCGGTTCATACATTCCGTGATGGCGGAGATGGCGCGGATGTCATGGGAAAAGATGATGGCTGTCACGCCAAGGTTGTACATGCGCTGCACATGTTCCTTGGTGGAGTCGCAGACGTAGTACCCAAGGCCGATATACTCTTCGTTGATCTCCAGGTTGTACTTTGACAGAGCGTTTATATAGGCATTGTATCTTGCTTTTAATATGTAAGATTCCAAGGGCCCGGATAGAAGTCCTATTTTTCTATGTCCCAGATCAAGAAGGTGTTTTACCGCCTGGTCAAAGCCCTCCTGGCTGTCGCATCCCACCGAAGCGATTCTGGGGTTGCCGTCAATCTGATTGTCATAGAGGACGGCGGGGATCTTGCTGGCGGCAAGCTCAGTCATCCAGGGGTCGATCAGGGAAAAGCCGAGGATAAAAGCGCCAAGATAACCGTTCTGTATCATGAATACGCCATAAGGAATCTGACGTTGAAAGTCCTTGTCAACGGGCACGATATTTACGGTCCAGCCTTCGGGCTCCGCCATTTGCCGAAAGCCCAGGATGATGTCGTAGCCGAACTGATCCGGTGTCAGGTAATCCATGTTTTCCACAATGATACAAAGCTTTTTTTCCCGACATAGCAGGCGTTTATTGTGGTATCCCAGCTCTACTGCGGTCTCAAGAATTTTTTTACGCATCTCATCACTGATGTCCGTGGCGTTGTTCAGGCCCTTGGACACCGTGCTTTTAGATACACCCAGTTTTGCGGCAATGTCGTTGATCGTAACCATAAAGTAACGAAACTCCTTTCGATTCACGGCGGAAGCATTTACTCTATTATACCAGAAAATTCAGTAAAGTACAACGAAATTAGTTTACGGCAGTTTCGAAACGGAAATCGTTTCGTTGACGCAGGGGATGATTCTGTGATACCATCCTAAGTATGTAAGGTCAAAAGGTTTTCCAAGGCACCAGGAAGATTTGGGCCGGCAGTATGACAATACAGGGAGGGCTTACAGTGAAATTTATTTATGGCAGGCAGGATTTTAAGACAATGGAGCGGGGAGAGGAAAACTGTTATCTGATGACGAACGGCCTGGGGGGATTTTCTTCTCTTACGATGGCCGGCTCCTGTACCAGGAACGACCATGCCCTGCTTATGAGCTGTATTGCGGCGGAGGCGCCGAATCATCGTTATAACATGATACACAGACTGGAAGAGATTCTGATTTCGGGCGAGAAAAGGATGCACCTTTCCACTCAGGATTTTGCGGATCATACTGCCAGAGAGACGGGGTTTTGCTTTTTGTCTGGTTTTACTTATGAAGATTACCCGGTCTGGCGCTATGAGGCGGAGGGAGTGGAGGTTATAAAGACAGTAGTGCTTGCCGTAAACGAGAATACGGTGGGCGTTTCTTATGAGATCATAAATCGTTCGGGGAAGGCCGCGGCGTTTCAGGTGATCCCGCAGATGGAATTTGTACCCAAGGGAGAACGGCTTTCGGAAGTGCAGGAATTTGTGTTTGAGAAAGCGGATCCAGTCGGACAGCCGGCGCGGGGATGCAGCCAGGCGATAATACGTTCCGGTGGCCGATGCCTGTATTTGGAGACAAACGGCTTTCTGTCAGAGCAGCCTTTAAACTTTCGGACGGATCTGTATTACGCATATGATGTCTGCGACGGCAGGGGAGAAACCGGCTGTACAGCGGAAAACCATAGTATTGTATTTGAAGCTCAGCCGGGGGAAAGGCTTATGGGCGAAATCATATACGGCGCGGCGCCTGTGTCCGAGAGCTGGAGCTTGAAAAGCGGCACGGGTGGAGTCCTGCGGATGGCGGAAGGCTTAACGGAATACAGGGCCGGTCTGCGGAAAAGGGCAGGATTTCAGGATGAGACGGCTGGGACCCTGGCTGTGGCGGCGGATCAGTTTATTTCCTACCGTGCTTCCACGGACAACCGAACCATACTGGCAGGCTATCCTTTTTTTGAGGATTGGGGAAGGGATACTATGATTTCCCTGCCCGGATGCTGTCTTTCCACAAAACGCTATGATGTGGCGGAAAGTATTCTGCGGACTTTTATGATGTATTCTAAAAAGGGACTGATGCCGAATCTGTTTCCTGAGGGAAAACAGGAGCCCTGGTATAATACGGTGGATGCGGCGCTTTTGTTCATTATTGCGGTGTATGAATACTACATGCGAACAAAGGACAAGGCCTTCGTAACCGGAGCTTGGACGGTGATGCAGGAAATCGTGGACTGGTATCAAAGGGGAACGGATTTCAATATCGCCATGGAAGAGGACGGGCTGATCCGTGCAGGAGAAGGGTACGACCAGGTGACTTGGATGGATGTCCGGATCGGGGATATTCTGCCGACGCCCCGTCACGGCAAGCCGGTGGAGATCAATGCTTATTGGTATAATGTTTTATGTATCATGGACTTTTTTCAAGGCAGGCTTAAGGGTGAGGTTACAGAGAACGGTACGGATTACAGGGCCATGGCAGAGCTGACAGGGAAGAGCTTCCGGGAAAAATTCTGGAATGAAGCGGAAGGATGCCTGAAGGATGTACTGTCCGGGGAGGCAGGGAAGGCCGTGTGTCCGGATACCCAGATTCGCTGTAATCAGATCTGGGCAGTATCCCTTCCTTTTTCGCTGTTGGACAGAGAGCAGGAAAAGCAGGTGGTGGAAACCGTGTTCCGAAAGCTGTATACGCCGTTAGGCTTAAGAACCCTTGACCCGGCGGACCCGGAGTTTCAGCCCTTTTACGGGGGCGAGCAGGTAAAAAGGGATCTGGCCTATCATCAGGGGACGGTCTGGACCCATCCTCTGGGCGGTTATTACCTTGCGTATTTGAAGGTAAATGATTATTCGGCAGCGGCAAAGGCTCACGTTAAAACACAGCTGGAAAGTATAACGGCGGCTCTGCGGGAGGGGTGTATCGGTCAGCTGCCGGAGATTTACGACGGGGAGCGCCCGGTTTCCTCCAAGGGCTGCTTTGCTCAGGCATGGAGCGTGGGGGAGCTGTTAAGAGTGTATGAGGCTCTGGAAGGCTGAACCAGCTTCTTAACGCTTATTTCCGTTCATCCAGATATAGCTGTACCCGATTCTGGATCTGAGCAGCCACGGTTTCTGCGTCCTGATCTCCGGAAAAATAAGCCCCGGCCTCTTCCAGGATGATGCTTTTTATGGCGGTGTCCACATGCCGATAGGGTTTGGCCGTGTTCAGCAGCTCCAGATATTCCTGGTCCCAGGCGGTGCCGTCTGGCTTTAATTCAACAGGGGTCCAGACAGACCACCCGTACACGAGTCTGGGCAGGGATGAGTACACGTCTTCCTTTAACAGCTCCGGCATCAGATCGTTTCGGACTGCATAATGAATTTTGTCACGCTGTCGCTCATAATTATACAGGGAGATCAGATATTCTTTGATCTGCTCCATGTATGCAGTATTCTTATTCACTACCAGATAATAATCGCAGGACCAATAGCTTCCTCCGTCCTTTTCCGCAGGGTATCCAACCGGATGATAATTTTCACCGGATGCGTTCATTATACGTGAAAAAGCAGGAAAATTTGTGACATCTGCCATAAAGGCTACAGCAGACGGTTCCTGTGGTATATCCGCCATTGACGAATAAAAGCACGGGGTGCCATTCAGCATTTCCAGCAGCCTGATAAACCGGGGGCTGTTAAAATCACAGGTTCCGGCATCCACGTTCAGGAAGGGAGTTTCCGTCAGGTAAGGCAGATATATTTCCTGCAGCATGACCTCTTTGCCTGCGCCATAGAGCCGGGCGGGCGAGCCGTTGCCAAGCATAACCATCAGCTGCTCCCGCTGAGGATTTGCTTCTTTGACTGCCATGGCTTCATCCCAGCTCCAGCTCTCACCGGGCCAGAGGGAATTGTCCGCCATCACTATGGTGACATAGCCTTCGGGAGGAAGTCCTATCTGCTTTCCGTCGATGACTCCGCATTCTAAAAAGCCGGGAAAGAGGGCATCTAAATATTCCTGCGGCAGGACATCGGACAGGTCCGCCAGTATACCCTTCTCATACAGCATCTCCATATCGCTGGCCGTTACATAATACATATCTGCACCTTTGCCCGCTGTCAGGTCCGCCAGCGCTCTGGTCCGATAATCACTGACCGCCTGCATCGCGGCGTTGTACCGCAGGCCTTCCAGGCCCGGCTTTTCCAGGCTGATGATATAATCTGGGCGTTCTGCGGAGTAGTCAAGGGCACATTCGGAAATGTATTGGCAGGTATCCCTTGTGAGGCTTACTATGCGGATTGCACTTTTGGCCATTCCCGGATCCGTACCCAGCTGATACAGTCTGGCGCTGACGCCCAGGCCGCAGTCTAAAAAGGACAGCTGCCCGCCCTTGCCTTCACCCAGCAGCAGGCCGAAGGAATTTTCCAGTCCAAGACTCTGATAATTGACACAGAACTCTCTGTCTCCCGTGTAGAGATCCCAGCGGTACAGATTTCCGGCACCTGTACTGTAGTACAGATAGCCGTCGGCCCCCAGGGCCATGGGAGCCATAGGCTCCGCCTGTATCTGTGCATATAGCTTTTCTCCGGTTTCTGGACGGTAGCCGATCAGGCACATTTCCTGCCGACCGTAATTATAAATACGGAACAGAGCATTTCCGTCAGGGTCTTTCATAACCACGGCGCTCCCGTCGGAATCTATGGCGACATTGACAGAAGAATCATTTTCTGCGGAGCCCAGGAAGGCTGTCTGGGTTCCCTGGGCGTCCAGCACCAGAATTCTGCCTGGCTCCAGCCCGGTCAGGGCAGAATCCGGCAGGAGATAATAGCATCCCTGCCGGTCGGCGCAGACACTTTTGTAGTTAAACAGCGGCAGGATCTCAAGGCCGCTTTCCTTCATGGCCGGAAGCAGATCCGTGACGGACAGCTGATTTCCGTCCAGGTCCATGTGTACGGCAGGATAGGCAGTAACCATACCTTCCCCGTCATATATGCTGAAAAACAGAACCAGTTCGTTATCGCTGACCACATCCATTTTGGCATAGGATACTTCTGCCTTATCGTATTCCTCCAGCTTCGGAACGGGTAACGTTTTATGCCATATTTCCATTGCCCCGCCGTCATAACAGCTTAGAAAATATTCCCTTTTTATTTCCGGCCCCTCTTCTGATATATATCTTTGTTCCAGCAGATCCAGCCGGTAGAAGGCATCAGCCTGATATGAAAAGGAGCTGGAGATGATTTCATAACCGGCAGGGCAGGGTGACGCATCCTGCATAAAGTCCTGAAGGTAAAGGGCATGATTTGTCACCGAGAGGCTGCCAAAATTCCAGGTGTCTGTCCGCCAGTCCAATTCGGGTCTGGGCGGCGTCTGCGGAATTTCGGCGCTCGGTACGTTGCTCTCAGTGCCTTCGGTGCTGCTGCTTTGTAAGCTGCCGTTCCCAGATTCTCTACAGCCTGTCAGCACAGTGGTCAATGCAATAAAAAGTAAAAACAGTTTCCGCCTCATGATACGATCCTCTCATTTTGTACAAATAAAATAACTTATAGGGGATGCCTAGGAGCAATGCGACATCCCCCATAAATCTATTTCACTGGTATGACCGGAAGTAGGCTTATTGCCTACCGGAAGATCAGTTATGAAGCGGTTTTGAATGCCGTTCGTAACTGTCCCCTGTATAAATCTTTTGGACATAAGTACATTAAGAACAGCAACGGAAATAATATTCCTTCATAATGTACACAGTGCATCCAGCAGGTTTTCCGTCTCTGGTAGTGTAAGGATGGCTATAACCATTTAAGGATTCCCATTCCGTTAGTGTTTCGTAAAGATCAGGATTGCCGCAAAGAGGACATGCTGTTGGTGCAGCCTGGGAGCGCAAAGGAATTGCGGCAAACAACATAACAGCAGATAAAATTAGTACAATACTCTTCTTCATTTTCATTCTTCTTTTTTGTAACGCGTAAAATGTTTGATTCCGGAATCATTTATTAAAACGGCGCTTGCATAAATGATAAATGCTAGCTACAATAATAATATAAGATATAACGTGATGAGTGTCAACTGTAACTTGGTGTTTACAGTTTGCACGGAGGTTTCCTTTTCAGGCCGGGGCGTTTGAAAAAAACGCAGTCACAGGTTGCAAAAATGGGCTTTTTTTGATACGATATTAAATACAGTAATATACAGCCAGAAATACACAGTATAAGAGGGTTTTCTATGAAATGTCTTTATGTATCTGATCTGGATGGTACGCTCCTTAGAAGCAATGAAAGGACGTCGGAATACACAAATGATGTGATAAACAGTCTGGTAGAAAAAGGTATGATTTTTTCCTATGCCACAGCAAGATCCCTGGTGACGGCAAAAAAGGTTACAAAGGGTCTGTACGTCAGGATTCCGCTGATTGTCTACAACGGCGGGTTTATTATGGATAATGTTACGGAAGAAATTCTGGCGGCCAGTTATTTTGACCGGACGATACAAAATGTACTGGACGAGCTGTTTGACAACGGGATTTATCCCATTGTCTACTCATATATTAACGGGGCGGAAAAATTTTCCATGATACCGGAAAAAGGCAACCGGGGTACGATCTCTTTTCTGGAGAGCCGCAGGGGTGATATTCGGACGCACGTTGTCTCCACGACGGAGGAATTGAAAGCAGGGGATGTTTTTTATATTACCTGTATTGATGAGCCGGAAAAGCTGAAACCTTTTTATGATAAATATAAAGATATTTATCATTGTGTGTATCAAAGAGATATTTATTCCAAGGAGCAATGGCTGGAGATCATGCCCAGGGCGGCGTCGAAGGCAAATGCGGTGATCCGGCTGAAAAACATGCTGGGATGCGACAGGGTGGTTGCGTTCGGCGACGGAAAAAACGATATAGACATGTTCGAGGCAGCCGACGAATGCTATGCTGTGGAAAATGCTCATGAAGAATTGAAAAAAAGGGCCACCGGTGTTATTGGCGTGAATGATGAGGATAGTGTGGCAAAATGGCTTGAGCAGCACTGGATGTGTACCTGCAGGGGATGACGGCGACAACCGACCGTCATTCTCATGCAGACACGCTTTCGCTTGGGGCGCGACGCAGCGGTACATAAGCAAGCACAATACGCTTGCAAAGTACCGACGTCTTGCACAGTCTGCATTGAGAACAGCGGTCGGTTGCCGCCTGTTATCCGCGTGAGGTACGACACGCTTTCGCACAGCCGCCAAATTCCGGACAGCCCTTGCAGAGGGAGGCAGCATACGGTATAATTGGCTCAAGGAAATGGTCGAGCGGCCATCCGATGATACAGAGGGGCATACATATGGACATTGGAATATTTGATAATTTCGACGATGACGGGCAGCTTACCCTGTTTGGTTTGGAAGAAGATTTTGGGGAGCTGCCGGAGTCTCTGGGCCAGCCGGAACCGGAAGGGGATGAAGTCCATGAGGAAGCTGGAGAAACTTTTGAAAAACCGGAGTCAAAGAAAGGGTCAGACCACGGTGAAGCTCAGGGTGCATTTGAAAGGCCTGAGTTGAAAAAAGCGGCGCTCCGTGAGGAAACTCAGGGGGTTTTAGACGATGCGGAGACCGGGAAGCAGTCTGTCCGGAAGGGTGGGTCTGAGTATTCAGGGGAGATTCTCGAAGGTCAGGGTACAGGCATCCGGATTCGCAGATGCAGCTGCTGTGGTAAGCTGCTCTTTGTGCGGGAAGAGGACGGGGGCTATTATTCGTCATGCAATGCCTGCGGAATTCAGTACGTGCAGAAGTAATATCAGTGTATTTTGAGGCAGCCATATATGTTATGGTTGCTTTTTATGTGAAAGGAGAGGATTACATGGAATTAAAGCTGGCGGCGGTTTTCAGCGACAAAAGCGTTTTACAGAGGGGCAGAAATATTGCAGTGTTTGGCAACGGCCCGGAAGGGGAGCGGGTGGAGGCAGTAATCGGTGGGAAAAAGCTGGGAGACGGCGAAGTGCAGGAGAGCCGTGGCAGCGGATTTGTGAGGAAGGGCCGATTCGAAATTTTATTGTCGCCCCTTGAGGCTGGTGTTGATCATACCATGTGTGTTACCTGTGGGAAGGAAGAGATTAAGCGGCAGGATATTGCAATCGGAGAAGTGTGGCTTGCGGGCGGCCAGTCCAACATGGAATTTGAACTGCAGAACTGCACGGAGAAAGAAGTATTAAACCGTCCGGCCAATTCCATGATCCGCTTTTACTATACCCAGAAAAAGGCATATATGGATGAGGAATTTTTCCGCTCTGAGGAAAAGACGGGCTGGGAATGTTTTGGAGATCAGGGAACGAAATACTGGTCCGCGGTGGGATACTTTTTCGGCGCCGGGCTGCAGGAGATGCTGAAGGTGCCGGTGGGCATCATCGGCTGCAACTGGGGCGGAACCTCTGCGTCTGCCTGGATGCCCAAAGAAGCCATTGCCGGAGACCGGGAATTAAAAGTATATTTGGATACCTATGAGGCTGCGGTGGCAGGAAAGACGGAGGAAGAGCAGCGCAGGGAATATGACGAATATCTCGTATATCAGGCGGAATTTGATAGAAGGGCGCAGGAATGCTATGCGGAGGATCCGGAAATGGAGTGGTCCGAGGTGCTGGAGCGTGCAGGCGAGTGTAGATGGCCGGGCCCTATGGGCTGCAGCAATCCCTTTCGGCCGGGCGGGCTGTATGAGTGCATGTTGAAGCGGATTATGCCTTATTCCCTGAGGGGATTTATCTATTACCAGGGGGAGAGCGACGATCATCTGCCCGCTCTTTACCGTAAGCTGTTTACCCGCCTGATCGAGCAATGGAGGGAGGACTGGAGGGATGATTCCCTGCCCTTTATCTTTGCCCAGCTTCCCATGCACCGATACAAACAGGATCCGGATTATAAGAACTGGTGCCTGATCAGGGAGGCTCAGTCAAGAGTCGGTGATACCATAAAGAATACAGCCATGACCTGCATCATTGATCAGGGCGTGTATAATGATATTCACCCCAAGAGGAAACGGGAAGTAGGTGAGAGAATGTGCAGCCAGGCGTTGAAGCTGGTTTATGGCTTTGAAAACGTGCCGGGAGCTGCAGGCCCTCTTTTTGAGTACACCGAATACGGAGAAGGAGAGCTGATTCTGCACTTTAAACATGCAGAGGGCGGCTTTATCGTAAAAGAGCCGGAGGACGTGAAACGGCCGGGATATGACAAAGATGCTTATCCTGCATCCGGTTTGGGATTTGAAGTGGCGGGAGAGGATGGAAAGTATGTACCGGCTCAGGTGAAAATCTGTGGCGACAAAATCCGTGTATCCGCTCCGGGGATTCCCTTTCCTGCTTATGCAAGATATTTGTGGACCAACTATGCTGATGTGGCAGTCTACGGAGCCGAAGGCATACCCCTTGCACCCTTTCGGACGGACAGGAGGGATGGTTTTCAGCCTTTCAATCAAAATAAGGAAATTCAGCAGAGTATGGAGACGGGGAGTAGATAAAAGGAAAAGATTATGTACGAATGTCCAAATTGTAACGGAAATCTGAAATTTGATATTTCATCTGAACAGTTGTTTTGCGCCCACTGTGAATCCAGGCTTGACCCCTATTCCGTTCAAAAGGAGTCGGACACACTGGACGAAGACTGCTTTGAGGTAAATGTGTTTCGCTGTCCCCAGTGCGGAGGGGAGATGATCAGCGGGGATACGGATGTTACGTCATTTTGCAGCTATTGCGGATCGGCAAATATTCTCACCGGCGGAATCGGCAAAGAGAGGCGCCCCAGATTTATTATTCCTTTTCAAAAGACGAAAGAGGATTGCAAAAAAGCTTATGCAAGAAAGCTGGGGAAGGCATTTTTTGTGCCTAAGGAGCTCTTGTGCCTTATGACATCAGGGACAGGAAGGAGTTTACTCCCGCATTCTTAAGCGGTTTTTATGCGGATCTGCCGGTGGATAGAAAGAAATTCTTTGCATGTTCCCTGCTGCTTAATTATTTCCTGCTGCGCCGGATTTCAAAAAGCCGCGCACCAAAGGAGCATGAGCTGCTGGCGGGAATAGTGCACCGGTATTCCCTGACAAATCCCCAAGCCACACTTCTTAAGCAGACCAAAGATTACGACCCCGTAAGCTCGGACAGCAGCAGCGGAGGCAGCGGGGGAAGCTCAGGAGGTGGCGGGGGAAGTTCAGGAAGCGGCGGACACAGCTTTTAAATGCCTTATTTTCTCCAAAGCTTGATGGTCTTGATCAGTTTGGTTTTCTGGCTGTCGTCCATTTTGGATATGAGCTGCATCAGCTCATTATCCAGGGCTGTCTGCCTGTAATCGGGAGCGATTTTCCCAATCAGGGAATCAAGGGTAATGTTCATCAGGCGTGCGTAGTAAATCAGCACGCGCAGGGACATGGCTGTTCGATTATTTTCCACATTGCTGATATAGCCAGGGGTAACATTTAAGGCATTTGCCACCTCTGCCTGCGTTAGTTTCATTTGGATGCGAAGTTCTTTTACCTGAGGGCCAAGGTTTTCAAATTGATCGTTGCTCATGATATTATCCTCCGAATTTAAGAAAGTATTTAGAATATCTTTTCTTAAGTATACAATATATTTTTGTTTTTTGATAGTATAATTTTTAAATTAGTCATGAACCGCTGCGGAGCTTGACCAGATAGGGAGATTTATGATAAATTACAGGTTTTTGATTGCATATGACGGAAGCAGATATTACGGCTGGCAGAGGCAGCCGGGACAAGAAACCATACAGGGGAAGCTGGAAAATGTACTTTCCCGGATGTGCGGGCGGGAGGTTGAAGTCATAGGCGCCGGGCGTACGGACGGCGGCGTTCATGCGGAGGGCATGACGGCAAACGCAAATCTGGAGACGGAGCTTTCCGTGGAACAGATCAGGGACTATCTGAACCGGTATCTGCCGGATGATATTGCCGTGCAGGAGGTAAAGGAGGCATCTCCCAGATTTCATGCCAGATATAATGCAACGGGTAAGACGTATCGCTATACCTGCTTTGACGGGGATGTGAAGTCTGTTTTTGACAGAAAATATTATACTAGGCTGGAGGAAAGGCCGGACATGGAACTGATGTGCCGGGCGGCAGAGCTGTTAAAAGGGGAGCATGATTTCCGAAACTTCTGTGTCAACCCCAGGATGAAGAAATCCACGGTCAGGCGTGTGGATCGTATCGAGATCAGACGGGACGGCGGGTATATCCGCTTTACAATCCATGGTACGGGTTTTCTGCAGAATATGGTGCGTATCATGGTGGGGACGCTGCTGGAGGTAGGGTATGGGCGCATGTCTGAGGAACAGATGAAGACGGCACTGGAAAATCCGGACAGGCAGAAGGCGGGTCCGACAGCGCCGGCACAGGGCCTGTGCCTGGTGAGCGTAGATTACGATTGACAGGGAGCAATACGGACAACAGGAAATCGACAGAAGGAGGACGGAAGAATGGCGGCAATTATATTTGTGACACTTGTGTCAATTATTTTTTTCGGGGATTTATATATCAAGAATCGAGTGGAAAAATATATTTTTGTCAAAAGGGACACTGCCCCCGGCAGCGGAAAGAATGAGCGGGAGTTTTTGGGCGGCAAACTGCTTTTACGCAGACACCATAATCGGGGGATGGTCTTAAATGCAGGAGAAAAAAAGCAGTCTGTCGTAGCCGTGATTTCGCTGGTTTTGACAGTTATATTGACGGTGGTGTTTTTCATCAGTCTTGGTCATCGCGGCAATAACCTGCTTCGCACGGGCTTGTCACTTTTGCTTGGGGGAGCCTTCAGTAATACCTATGACAGGCTGAAACGGAAATATGTTGTGGACTATATCAGTTTTGGTGTTAGATGGAAAAGACTTAGGAACATCGTGTTTAATTTCTCGGACTTCTGCATTATCATAGGTGCTCTGCTGGCGGCCCTTGGGCTGGCACGCTAGAGGGGGGTTACCCCTCTATAATGATTGTGCCGGATTTCCCCTTTACGGCGTCTCTTACTTTCTCTAAAGAAGTGATCAGGACTCTGCCGCTCTTTACCGAATCCAGATAATTTACGGCAGCTTCTATTTTTGGCAGCATAGTGCCTGCCTCAAATTGCCCCTGGGCCGCCAGTTCCTTTGCCTGAGAAGCGGTCAGGGAAGAGAGAGGTGTCTGATTTTCGGTGCCGAAATCCCGGTACACATGGGGCACGTCCGTAAGGATAATCAGCTCGTCACAGGACAATTCGGCTGCCAGTCTGGAGGCAATGGCATCCTTTTCAATTACGGCGGAAGCGCCTTTTAAGTTGTGCTGCTGCTCGATGACGGGAATGCCGCCCCCGCCGCAGGCAATGACCACTTGGTCCGCGTCAGCTAAGGTGCGGATGGCATCGATTTCTACAATATCAATGGGCTTTGGCGCAGCGACAACTCTTCGGTATCCCCTGCCTGGGTCTTCCTGCACGTAATTTCCCTTTTTGATCTCTGTTTCTGCATCCTCTGCGGACATATATCTGCCGATTACCTTAGTGGGTTCGTAGAAAGCCTCGTCGTAAGGGTCTACGGTGACCTGGGTCAGGATGGTGCTGACCGGCTTGGCGATGCCCCTGCCCAAAAGCTCTGAACGCAGGGCATTTTGAATATCGTAACCCACATAACCCTGACTCATGGCGGAACAGACGCACATGGGCACGGGAGTATAATCAATATAAATGCGGCGAAGCTCCGTCATGGCCTTGTGGATCATGCTTACCTGGGGACCGTTGCTGTGAGTGATGGTCAGCTGATAATCAGCCTCCACCAGATCTGCCAGTGCCTTGGCGGTAATTTTCACCGCGTCCCATTGTGCTTCCGTAGTATATCCCAGAGCGTTATGCCCCAAGGAGACCACTGCTCTTTTCCTGCTCATGTTATAAGCCTGCCTTTCCGAAATGATTTTGTTCTGATAGAATTTAAGTGTACCACATTACATCGCAAGTTTCCACTGAAATTCTCGGTTCTTTTTACCTATGTATCTTTCCGTATATGAATTCCTGCCGGATTCCTCCGCAGATTCAAGACTTCTGCAAGTCCGTAATCACGCCGTCCAGTACTTCGAAATAGTTTTCAAAGGTTTTTCGGCAGCAGCCGGGATTCTGAATACAGATTCCCTCGCTGCGGAGTCCGATCAGGGAAAAGCCCATGGCCATGCGGTGGTCGTCGTAGGTTTCCACTGCGGAGGGGGAAGGCGCCCCCGGATAAACGGTAATGCTGTTGTCATCTTCCTGACAGCGGATGCCCATTTTCCGCAGCTCGGTGACAATGGCTGTGATCCGGTCGCTTTCCTGACAGCGAATGTGTCCGATGCCCCTTATGATGGTGGGGCCGTCGGCGAAGGGGGCCAGAGCGGCCAGAGTGATGGCCTGGTCCGAAAAAGCGGACAGGTCTGCGCTGACGCCGTGATAAATGCCGTTTTCCGGCGGCAAGAGCAGGGCGCCTTCCGGTCCGGCTTCCAGCCTGCAGCCCATTTTTTCCAGCAGGTGCAGGAAAGCAGTGTCTCCCTGCAGAAAATCAGGACCTGCATGAACATGCCGGACCTGTACCGGAATATTCAGCAGGGGACTCATGGAGTAAAAGTAGCAGGCGGCAGAGACATCCGGCTGTACCCGGTAGTCCAGAACCCGGTAATGCTGCCCGGCGTCGATTTGGTAAGCGTAGGGCAGAGTGCTGTTGACGCAGCCGGAGCAGTTATGGGTTCCGCCTGTTCCGTCTTCGCCGGAGCGGTCATGGGTTTCGCTTTCACCGCTGCAATAGTACAGAGGCCGGGCCTGCACGCCGAACTGCCTCATCATTTTTACGGTCATCTCTATGTACGCCCTGCCGTGCAGGCCTTCCGTGATCACAGTAAAATCTTTTTCCGAAAGGCAGGCGGCAATGAGCAGGGCACTCAGGAACTGACTGCTTTTTTCGATATTGACGGTAATGCGGTCTCTGTGAAAGCCATGTCCCTTAAGAGTAAAGGGAAAATGTCCCTCTTCGCCCTCGTAGATGACCTCACAGCCCAATTCCTGCAGGGAGTCCAGCAGGGGTGTCATGGGCCGTTTTCTCATCTGCTCCGAGGCATCCAAGTGATAAATGCCCTCAGAAAGTCCCAGATAAGCCGTAAGAAAGCGGGCCGCGGTGCCTGCGCTGCCCACATAAAGATTCGCTTCTCCTAAGGGTATGCGTCCGCCTGTTCCCTTTACGGTTACGGTCCTGTTCGGCTCGTCCACAGCAGTTTCAAATCCCAGTGTTTGAATACATTTTAAAAAGTGCCTGGAATCATCCGAGAACAGCACATCCCGAAGGACGGATTCTCCCTCTGCCAGGGTAGCTAAAAGCAGCGCCCGGTTTGTGATGCTTTTGGAGCCGGGAACGGAGACAGTAAGCGGCTTCGCGCCGGAATTATGTTTGATTTTGTCGTAGATACAGGGAACCCGGTAAATGTTTTTTTCCATGGGAAGGGCCTCCTTTTTTGATATGGTACACTATAACATTTTTTTCGGGTAAATTGCAACTGTTCGGGAGCAACAGTTCAGCCTCTAACAGCCTGACGGTGACAGCCGGCCGTCATTCTCATGCAGGCTCGCTTTCGCTTGAGGCGTGACGTAACGGTACATAGGCAAGCACAATACGCTTGCCAAGTACCGACGTCTTATCCTAGAAAACTGCGCCGTCAGGCGCATGGAATCACGAGTTTGCGAAGCAAATCTCACAAGAGTGCGAAGCACTCTTTGAACAGTCTGCATTGAAAACAACAGCCGGCTGCCGCCTGTTACCTGCTTGTCGGGAAGGCTGAACCGATACGTTCGGGATAGGTACAGCAAAATATCCTTGACAAACGGGGAATGTGGGTATATTATGCAATTCATAATAATCCTAGCGGAATAATAGGATTTAAATTGGCAGGTTATGAAGGGGGATCGGGAGATGGGAAGAATTTATGCCGGTGTTGAAGAGCTGATCGGACATACGCCGCTGGTGCGGATCAGCCGTTTTGCTGAGAGCGTGGGTGCTGCAGAGGCTGTGCTGCTGGCAAAGGTGGAATTGTTTAATCCGGCCGGAAGCATTAAGGACAGAGTGGCGCTTTCCATGATCCGGGATGCGGAGAAAAAAGGAATTTTAAAGCCGGGAGGCGTCATCATCGAACCCACATCGGGAAATACCGGGATCGGGCTGGCCAGCGTGGCGGCATCAAAAGGCTACCGGGTGATTTTGACCCTGCCGGAGACTATGAGTCAGGAGCGAAGAGCGCTTTTAAAAGCATACGGCGCCGAACTGGTGCTGACAGAGGGTGCAAAGGGGATGAAGGGCGCGATTGAAAAGGCGGATGAACTGCAGAAGGAAATTCCTGGAGCGGTTATTTTAGGCCAGTTTGACAATCCGGCAAATCCGGCGGCTCATGCAGCTTTAACAGGCCCGGAAATCTGGGAGGATACGGACGGCGGGGTGGATATATTTGTGGCCGGCGTGGGTACGGGCGGGACCATCACGGGTGTCGGCACCTATTTAAAGGCCAGAAATCCCAAAATACAGGTGATTGCGGTGGAGCCGGCGGATTCTCCCGTGCTTTCCGGCGGGAAGCCGGGGCCTCACGGGCTTCAGGGAATCGGGGCCGGATTTGTTCCTGCCGTTTTAAATACGAAGGTTTATGATGAGGTGTTTACCGTGACTACAAAAGAGGCGTTTCAGGCAGGGAAGCTGATGGCGAAAAGTGAAGGGCTCCTGGTGGGAATTACATCGGGTGCGGCCCTTCATGCGGCGGCACAGATTGCAAAACGAGCGGAAAACAAGGGGAAAACGGTGGTGGCGCTGCTCCCGGATTCTGGGGACAGGTATCTTTCCACACCCATGTTTCAGGAGTAAACTATGAGACGGCCGGCAGTATACATATAGAAGGCGGCGCATCCGTATGAAATGAGAAGAATAGTATGAAGCGTATAAAGGATACGGACTGAAGAAGGGGAATTGCCATGGAATCCATTATTCAGATACAAAATGTGACAAAAACCTTTGCGGGTAAGGACGGCGGAGTGGAGGCCTTAAAGGGAATCACTCTGGATATAGAGAGGGGAGACATCTGCGGCATTATCGGTATGAGCGGGGCGGGAAAGTCTACCCTGGTGCGCTGCCTGAACTTTCTGGAGCGCCCTACCACGGGCACTGTCTTTATAGAGGGCAGGGATCTTTCGGGAATGTCCGAAAAGGAGCTTCGTCAGACCAGGACGGAGATTGCCATGATTTTCCAGCATTTTAATCTGCTGATGCAGCGAAGCGTGCTGGACAATGTGAGATTTCCCATGGAAATCGTGGGGGTGAAGAAGGCGGAGTCCAGAAAGCGGGCCATGGAGCTGCTGGAGATCGTGGGTCTGGCAGAGAAGGCGAAGAGCTATCCAGCCCAGCTTTCCGGCGGGCAGAAGCAGCGGGTAGCCATTGCCAGAGCACTGGCAAACAACCCCAAGATCCTGCTCTGCGACGAGGCAACCAGCGCGCTGGATCCCACTACCACAAAGTCTATTTTACAGCTGCTTCAGCAGATTAATCGGGATTTCGGGATCACCATTGTCATCATTACTCATGAAATGAGCGTGGTGCAGGAAATTTGTTCCCATGTGGCAATCATTGACAACGGTGAGCTGGCGGAGCATGGCACGGTGGAAGAGGTGTTTACCTCTCCCCGGACGGCGGCTGCCAAGAAGCTGGTGTTCATGGTGGACCCCAAGGCCGGCGAGATGCGGGGAAAACGGTGTATTCGTATTGTATTTAAGGAAAATTCTTCCTTTGAGCCGGTCATTGCCAATATGGTGTTGGAGTGCAGGGCGCCGGTGAATATTCTGCTGGCGGACACCAAGGACATCGGCGGCATTGCTCATGGGCAGATGATTCTGCAGCTGCCGGAGGACGAGGCTATCGGGGCCAGAATGATCCATTATCTGCAGGAAAGAAGACTGACGGTGGAGGAGGTGGATTCCTATGTGGGATAAGGTGATGATAGGGATGCTTGCGCAGAATACGCTGATTACACTGTATATGACGCTTGTGTCAACTTTTGCGGCTTATGTGCTGGGCCTGCCCATGGGAATTGTTCTGGTGGTTACGGCCAAAGGAGGACTGAAACCAAACAGGATGGTGTACAAAATTCTGGACATTGTGGTAAATGTGGTGAGAAGCGTACCGTTTCTGATTTTATTGATTCTGGTGATTCCCTTTACCCGTGCCATTGTCGGCAAGGCATACGGACCTACTGCTACCATTGTTCCTCTGGTGCTGGCGGCGGCTCCCTTCATTGCCAGAATGGTGGAATCCTCTCTGCTGGAGGTAGATCAGGGTGTAATTGAAGCGGCTCAAAGCATGGGGGCCAGCCTGTGTACCGTCATTGTCAAGGTAATGCTTGGAGAAGCCAGGACGTCCCTGGTGGTAGGAGCTACGATTGTTTTGAGCACGGTGCTGGGATATTCCGCCATGGCAGGCGCCGTGGGCGGCGGAGGCCTGGGTGATATTGCCATCCAGTACGGTTATTACCGTTATCAGGGGGATATTATGTGGGTGACGGTGATTTTGCTGGTGCTGCTGGTGCAGATTATGCAGTATGCGGGAACAAAGCTGTCTAAAAAACTGGACAGAAGGACGAGGTAGGGATAAAACGCAGGAAGCCGTGAAGGTGCGGCTGACCGGCAGCTCTGCAAGGTGATACTTAGGCGGCAGAAAGGAATTGTACAAGCCGAAAAGTATAGATTACAGAAAACGAGGAGGAAGTATTATGAAAAAGAAGGCAATCTCATTTTTAAGTGCTGCTGTTTTGGCAGCGGCACTGCTCACAGGCTGCGGTAAAGGAAGCGACGACAAAACCATTACCATAGCTGCCAGCGCCACACCCCATGCCGAGATTTTAGAGCAGGCAAAGCCCCTGCTGGAGGCGAAGGGGTACACGCTGGAGATCAAGGTATTTTCAGATTATGTGCAGCCAAATAATATAGTAGAGTCAGGTGAGTTCGACGCTAACTATTTTCAGCACGTCCCTTATATGGAGCAGTTTAACACGGAACAGGGTACTCACCTGGTGAACGCGGGCAGCATTCACTATGAGCCGTTCGGACTGTATCCCGGAAAATCTTCCGATCTGGCAGATATGCAGGGAGCGTCCATTGCGGTTCCCAATGATACCACCAACGAGGCCAGAGCGCTGCTGCTTTTGCAGGATAACGGTTATCTGACCTTAAAGGAGGGCGCGGGGCTTACCGCTACCAAGCTGGATATTGTGGAAAATCCTTACAATATCGAGATTGTGGAGCTTGAGGCGGCGCAGATTCCCAGAACGCTTCAGGACGTTACCTTCGGGATTATGAACGGTAATTATGCAATGGAGGCGGGATATACCGTGTCTGAGAATGCTTTGCTGTATGAGAGCGAGGATTCCGATGCAACCACAACTTATGTGAATGTGATTGCGGTCAAAGAAGGAAATGAAAATTCCGCCAAGATCAAGGCTTTGGTGGAAGTAATGAAATCCGATGAGATCAGGGAATACATCAATAGCACGTATAACGGCGGGGTAGTTCCTTTTAAATAGGCGGGAAGAAGATTGAAAATTGTCATTTTCAATCTCGGAATTTGTGACGCTGCGTGTCCCAAAGTTTCCGCAGATTTAGATGCCGCTTGAGCGGCGGAATGAGAGGAAATATGAAAATCTCTACGAAGGGCAGATATGCGGTGCGGGTCATGCTGGATCTTGCGCGGAATAATACAGGGGAATGTATCCGGGTGAAGGATATTGCCGGAAGGCAGGGTATATCCGAGAAGTACCTGGAGCAGATCATGGCGGTGTTAAACAGAGCAGGATATGTGAAAAGCGTCAGAGGTGCCCAGGGAGGATACCGTATAGCCAGGGACCCCAAGGAATATACGGTGGGCATGATCCTGCGGCTGACAGAGGGAGATTTAGCGCCGGTGGCCTGTCTGGAAGAGGGAGCGCCGGAATGTGAACGGTGTGATACCTGTGAACCGCTGGAGGTTTGGAAGAAGCTGTATGAGGCGGTAAACAATGTGATTGACAATATTACGCTGGCGGATCTGGCAGAGGGTTCCGGAAGAGGAAGAACGACTTCCGACAAACTTCTTGACAAACATTTCTTTATGAAATAAAATTATGTCAAGGTTGCAGAACGCATAGTGCAAAAGAATTATGACATGAAGGCAGAGTGATGAGGGCCGTTCTGTGAAAAGCCAAGGGCTTTTCCACAGAGCGGTTTTTTGTGCACATGGGCACACGGGCGCCAAAGCGCCCGGAGGAAATATGTCAGCATGCGCTGACGGGTGCCCGGCGCGTGAGTAGGGAAGAGGGCTCTTCCCTACTCGATTGTTTATAGCGACAGCAGTCAGTTTCAGAACAGGAGGGGAAGAGATGTTTTGTGATCAGTGTGGGAATCCCGTAGGGGATTCCGAAAAGTTTTGTTCCAGATGTGGAGCGCCTATTTTACCGTTAGGGCAGGAGAAGACAGAGGCCGAATCGTCTGAGCAGCCGGTGGTCTCTGCAGAGCCCGAGCAGGCAGCAGCTTCTGCGGAACCTGAGCAGCCGGTGGTCTCTGTGGTGTCCGAGCAGGCAGCAGCTTCTGCGGAGCCTGAGCGGCCGGTGGTCTCTGCAGAGTCCGAGCAGGCAGCAGCTTCTGCGGAGCCTGAGCGGCCGGTGGTCTCTGCAGAGTCCGAGCAGGCAGCAGCTTCTGCGGAACCTGAGCAGCCGGTGGTCTCTGTGGTGTCCGAGCAGCCGGTGGCATTGTCGGTTCCTGTGAAGCAGGAGCCGCCTGTCGCACCGGCCATTCCCGAAGAGCCTGTTGTCCGAGGGAAAAAGGGAGGTAAGAAATCAGGGAAGAAGACTGTGTTTTTTGCTTTGGGCGGTGTGCTGCTGGTTCTTGTGGCAGTATGTGTTGTCAATGCCGGAAAGATCGCCAATTTTTTCAGCCGCAGTTTTTCCTCACCGGAGAAGTATTATCGGCAGATAGAGCAGGAGACGGTAGAGCGGATGGCCGAGCAGTATAGTACATACTATAAAATGCTGGTGGAAAATCCCTTGCGGTTGGACGAAACCAGTTTGGATACCGAGTTTACGGTTGAACTGGGCGAAGGCGGGAAAAATTTCATGAGCCTGCTGGATATGTCGGGAGTGGATATTTCCTGGCTGTCGGAGTTGAACATGGGAGTGGGATTTTCCTGGAAGGAAAACCTGGTCTCTTATGCGTTATCCTTCGGCATGAACAGATCCGAGCTTTTGTCCGTCAATATGTTGATGGATGTTATAGAGGGAACTGCTTATTTTCAGGTGCCGGAGTTGAATGAAAAGTATATGAAAGTGGACGGATATGGCACGGAGCTTTATGAGACGGAGGCGCTGGAGCTGTATCATGAAATGCAGGAGCGTCAGGCGAAGATACTGTCGACAATGCCTGAGGCAGCGGAGGTGGAAAAGCTGCTGCAGAGATATATGAATCTTGCGCTGGACAGTGTGGATGATGTGAGCAGGAAGCAGAAGACGCTGAAGGCGGGGGGCGTTTCCGAAAAGTGTACGGAGCTGGAGATAATCTTTGACGGGAAGTGCCTTGCGGATATGTTGGATTCAATATCGAAGGAAATGCTTAAGGACAAGGACCTGAAAGAGATGATTGTAAGCGTGGCTGATGCCATGGCAGAGCTGGATGATTCCCTGTATTATTCCCAAAGCGGCGAAGAGGCTTATGAAGAGTTTACGGCCTGGCTGGAAAACATGCGGGACAGTCTGGACGAGCTCAAAAGTGCGGACGGAGAGCTGATCATGAAGGTTTATGTAGGCGGCAAAGGCAGAATTGTGGGCAGGACGCTGGAAACGGTGGAATCTGACGGCACCCGCACGGAAATCAGTTTTCTGATGCCTGAAAGCGGCAAAAGTATCGGATGTGAGGTTTCATTGATGGCGGTTGACGGCAGCAGGATCGCACTGACGGGCAGCGGAAAGAAATCGGGAGAGAAGCTGACGGGCAGCTACGAGCTGGCGTATGACGGTGTGTCCCTGCTGGAGATGAACGTTTCCGGGCTGGATCTGGAGCAGTTAAAGCAGGGGTATTTGAACGGTACTTTTACCCTGATGCCGTCAAAGATGCTGGGTACGCTCTTAACCGGTTCGGTCTCCGGATATGGCTCGCTTTATGCAACCATGCTGGCGGACATGGAGTTAAAGCTGGATTCTCATATGTCAAAGAATTCAGGAAAGTTTACCATAGGGCTTTTATATGATGAGGAAGAGATTATCAGCCTCAGCGCCTCGGCGAATGTGGGGAAGGGACCCGGTACGGATATTCCGGATGCCGCCAATCTCATTGTGATAGAGGAAGACGAGGATCTGGCAGCCTGGATGGAGGGGCTTAGCTGGGATAAATTCTTAAAAGGCCTGGAGGATGCCGGGGTACCGGAAGATTTGAGGGAAGAACTTTTGGAAGGCATAGAGTTGTTTTCCGACGGAAATTACGGATTTGAAGGTCTCTATGGAATGGGGGATGTGCCGGCCAATCCGTATGATCCGGATGGTTACGATGAGCCTTACGGTGAAGACAGCTGGTATGGAGATAATGACAATCAGAGTGAACTAGGTTCTGACTACGGAAATTCCGCAGGCAATGATAATCAGGAAGCATCAAGCTCGCTGGAAGCGATACTGGAGTCGGAGGATTGGCAGACCGAGCTTAGCGGCTGGAACGAAGGCGTTGCAGAGCTGGGTATTATTCTAGACACGGTGGCAGATGGTAACACGCTTGTCTTTGTGTATTATCTGCCTGATGGTGGATCCTTTGATGAGACGGTGTGCAGCGCAATGTCAGACGTCTTTTTGGGAATTTTGTCAGATGAGGATTTTATATCCATGTTTTATACGGGATACGGTGTCTCACTGGACGCAGTACGGTGTACCTTTGTGGGAGCGGACGGCAGTGAGATCTATCGGGATGAGATCTATTAAAAGGCGGACACTATGGGTATTGAACTGGCTGGGATCCGAAAATCCTATGGAAAGAAAAAGGTGCTGGAGGATATTTCTCTGAAGGCAGGGGAAGGGAGTTGTGTGGGCATATTAGGCGGCAACGGCTGTGGAAAGTCCACACTGCTTTCCATTTTGGCCGGGGTGCGCAGAGCGGACGGCGGCACATTCCTATATCAGGGAAAAGAGCTGTTGAAAGACGGCAGTCTGCGTGCCCGGTTGGTGGGTTATGTACCTCAGGGAGACACACTGGTGGAGGAACTGACGGCTTGGGATAATCTGCGTTTGTGGTACGATAAAAAGGTCTTGAAAGATGAGCTGGATGGCGGGGTATTGGAGCTGCTGGGTATATCGGAATTCCTGAAGGTGACTGTGCGCAAGATGTCGGGCGGGATGAAAAAGAGACTTTCCATTGGCTGTGTGGTAGTGGGAAAGCCGAAGATATTGCTATTGGATGAGCCCTCTGCCGCGCTGGATTTGGCATGTAAAGAGCGGATTTATCAATATTATAATCTGTATAAGAGGGAAGGCGGCATATTGTTGATGACCACCCACGACATGCAGGATATGGAGCTGTGTGATAACTGTTGTTTGCTGAAGAACGGTACTTTGACGCCGTATGAATATGACGGGGACATACACCGTCTGGCGAAGTGCCTGGGATGAAGTGGGAAGCTGTTTTGCTGCCGCTCGTCATGTCAGGCATCCGTTCAATGGAAATGCTTGATCTGCTGCGAAAATTGTGCTCCCGGAGGTAAGTTGAAGATTTTTATGAAAAGAGCAGGCACCTATTTGGGAATACAGATGAAAAGAATGCTGCGGTTTCTTCCGTTGCTGCTTGCTGCGGTGACCGTTACTTTTGGTGTTTTGGGGGTATGCGGTGCGCTGCTTCTGAACGGCTTTGCCAATTCGGAGGGAAAGCATAAGTTCCGGATCGGCATGGTAGGTGATTGGACGGATGATTATCTGGGTTTTGGTATTTCTGTATTGCAGGCCATGGATGATTCCCGTTTTATGGTGGAACTGCTGCCTATGGAGAAGGAAGAGGCTTTGAGCAGCTTTCGGCGGGGAGAGCTTTCCTCCTGCATTATGGTGCCTGAGGACCTGCTTGATTCCATCGTATATGGCAGGAATGACGTGCAGATTACCTATTTGGGATCGGAAGGACAAAAAGGGTTGGAGAGCATACTTGGGGAAGAACTGGCAAATATTGTATCCGTGCTGGTGACCCGGTCCCAGAGCGCCATCTTCGGAATGCAGCAGATTATGTGGGAATACGGAAGGGGAGAAGAGACAGCCGATGCCACATACCGCATGAATTTGCAAATGTTTGATCTTGTGCTGAACAGGACGGGACTTTATACCCTGGAAGAATTAGGAATATCTGGAGGCCTGGGGGCTGCGGGATATTACTTGGGAGCGCTTCTGGTATTTTTTCTGCTGCTTTTAGGAATCTACGGCAGCCCTCTGCTCGTGCGAAGGGGCGGGGGACTTCCAGAGCTGATGAAGAGCAGGGGAATCGGAGCGGTCGGTCAGGTGTTGGGAGAATTTGGAGCCTTTGCCTGTATGAATCTGATTTGCTTCGCATTGGTATTTCCGGCAGTGGGAATTGTGTTGAAGAGCGGTCTGGTTGAAATAAAAGAATGGAGCGGAATGGGTACGGAGCCTCTGCGCAGCTTGTTTTTTTCGGCCTGGCCGACGGTACTGATGCTGTCGGCCATGCAGTTTTTACTATATGAGCTGGTGAGGGGAATTGTGGGCAGTCTGTTGCTGCAGTTTATCTCTGGCATTTCCATGGCATACCTGGCAGGGATCTTTTATCCTGCGAACTTTTTCCCGGATGCCATGAAAAATCTGGGGCAGCTGCTTCCTGTGGGTGCGGCCTTTGGATATGTCAGAGAAGGTATTCTTGGCGAGGTATCTGTTGGAAAAGGTGTCATAGTTTTTCTTTATTTATTCCTGTTTCTTGGATTGTCCATTCTGATTAGGAATCTGAGAATCGTGAAAGGGCGGAGGGTATAGAGCTGCTGACTAAACTTTTCTGCGGAGCGGAATGATATTTACTATTGTGTCCGCTGAAGCGAACAAGGGGTATGAAGGATGAGACGGATCGGGATTAGATTTTGGCTGTTAAATAAGCGGCTTTTTAAGACCTGCAGCTTTTTACTGATTTTGTGTCTGGTGCCGCTTTTGGTAGTGGGTTTTAGACTGGGAGCGGGGGCGGACAGCGGAGTTGCCAGAATATTGCTCTATCTGCCGAATCAGGAGGATGAGCTGGCGCATCAGGCAGTTTCCCGCCTGATGGAGAACAATGGCGTATTATACTACGAGTTATGTGCTTCGGAGGAAGAAGGCAGGAAAGCGGTGGAGAATTTTCGGGCGGATGCACTGTGGGTTTTCCCAGAGAATATGAAGGAAGCTTTGGCCGCTGCAGCGTCACCGGGTATGGGAGGAAAAAATCATACCGTTGAGGTGGTGCAGCGTGAGGATGACGTGAGGATGCTTTTTACGCGGCAGATTCTGTGCGCTGAGCTGTATCCGGCTTTTTCCTATGAAATGTATACGGATTTTGTACGGAAGCAGTGCGGGCTGCCGGATGTGACGGACGAAGAGCTGCTGCAGGCCTATAACAGTACACTGGTGGAAGGGAATCTGTTTCGGATGGAATATCTGGACGGTATGCCGGCAGAAGAGGGCAGCAGCTATCTGATGGCGCCGATCAGGGGGATCCTTGCTCTTTGGCTTGTTCTGTGTGGATTTGCGGGCGCCATGTATTATATGCAGGATGAGAACAGGGGAATGTTTTCCGGTCTGCCGTTTAGGGCGCAGGTCTGCTGGGCGCTTGGCGTACAGGGGGTGCTTTTATTCGACGCTGTGGTAATTATGCTGGCAGCGTTGAAGGCCGCCGGCGTTTTTACCACCTGGAGAAGGGAAATACCTGCCGCTGTTTTATCTGCCTGTTGTGTGATGATGTTTTGCAATCTGCTGCGGCTTTTGTGCCGCCGCATGGAGCTGCTTGGCGGTTGTATTCCGCTGTTTTTGACGGGAATGCTGGTTTTCTGCCCTGTGTTTTTGGATGTAAAGGGTCCGAGAGCACTGCAGTATCTGCTGCCCCCTTATTACTATTTGAAATCCATACACGCTTCCTTTTATCTGGGCGGGATGGTATGTTATTCGGTGATTCTGGCTCTTGTCTGCCTATTGCTTTGGGGCAGGCGGGGCAGTCATAAATAATTTAGTCATAAACAGGCCGGGGAACTTAGGACGGACAGAAATGAGGTAGAAAAATGTTTTGTGGAAATTGCGGAACGAAATTAAAGGAAGGGGCGGCGTTCTGCCAAAACTGCGGTACGCCGGTCATGCAGCCGGAGCAGGCAAAAGCGTCAGAGGCAGCACCGGAGCAGGCAAAAGCGTCAGAAGCAGTGCCGGAGCAGGCAAAAGCGTCAGAGGCAGCACCGGAGCAGGCAAAAGCGTCAGAA
>CAJTSE010000002.1:158702-209582 GCA_910578815.1 uncultured Acetatifactor sp. | reverse complement strand
GCAGCACCGAAGCAGGCGAAGGCGGAAGAGCCGAAAACGTCAGAGGCAGTACCGAAAGAGAAACAGAAAGGGAATAAGGGGGCGGTGATCGCTCTGGTGGTTCTTTTGCTGCTGGTACTCGCGGCGGGAGGTGTAGCCGGTGGGTTATATTTTACCAGCAGCGGCTATAAAGTTAAGAAGAACATGAAGCTGGCGCAGCAATGTTTTGGCGAGGAAGACTACGAGGATGCACTTACATATTACGAAGAAGCGCTGGATCTGGACGAGACACTTGCGGAGGCTTATATTAATTCCGCAGAAATTTATGTGCGGCAGGAGGATTTTCCGGCGGCGCTGGATATTCTGACGAAAGGACGCAGCGAGGTTTCTGAGGAAGAAGAGACTGAGGGGCTTCTGACGGATAAGCTGGTGGAAGTATATAATAAGGCGGCTGATTATTATACCAAGAATAAGGAATACAGTCAGGCTTATGAGCTGCTGCAGAAGGGCGTGGAAGAGACCGGGGAGCAGGAATTGGCGGACAGGCTTGCGGATGTATACCTGGCAGAGGCCAATTTGTACCTTTCGGAGGAAAACCTGAATTTCGACAAGGCGCGGGATATTTTAAAAAGAGGCTGGCAGACTACCGGAAACAGCGGGCTGGAGAGTCTGCTGGTGAATAGCTATAATATAGAAGCGGATCAATATTTAGCTCAGGATTCTTATTACCAGGCACTGTGGCTGCTGGATGAGGGAATCGGCGAGACCGGGGATGCTTCTCTGGAAGCAAAAAAGACAGAGGTATATGAAAAGTGGGCTTATTATAGCTCCTGTCAAGGCGATTACCAGGAGGCGCTGCGCCTGTTGGATGAGGGTGCGGAAGCCACGGGGGAAGTTTCCCTGACGGATAAAAAGGCAGGTATCTACACCCAGTGGGCGGAAGACTGCAAGCAGGCCGGTGACTATACCGGGGCCCTGGAGGTGCTGGAAGAGGGCATCAGTGTGACGAAGGATGCCTCCCTTACGGAGCAGAAAAGCCATTTGAAGGAAAATCTGCAGATGGCAAAGGTCACTGTATATGACGGAATATGGGTAGTGCAGGAGATCGAGTATGACGAGGCGGGGAATGTGACAAAATCCTTCTCTTATTCTTACGGAAGCCTGGACGATGGTTATGAGGTAGAATATGACGCGGCCGGTAATAAGGAAAAAGAGATCCAGTATGAGAGCGGGTTATTGTCCTGCATAACTACTTATGATGAAAACGGGAATCCTAAAGACGAGACATGGTATGACCCGTATGGGGATGTCAGCTATTATGAGACGGCTTCACTGGAGTATAACGAGGCAGGAGATGTAGAATGGATCATCTGGACCGGAGAAGATGAGTATACTACGATTAAAATTCAAAAGCTGTATGATGAGAACGGAAATTTGGCGGTGGTCTATCGGTACGGCTGGGACGACAGCCTGCTGGCAGGATACGAGTACCGGCAGGACGGGCAGATTTCAAAGATAATCTCGTATAACGGGGACCAGGTTTTACAGCGGACGGAGTATACCTATATTGAAACGGAATCCGGCGAGTTCTGGCTGGCGTCGGCTATTACCTATGACAGCGATGAAACGATTGATTTCTGGGAAAAATATGATTACGAGTATGACGACATGGGGAATATTGCCAGTGAAACCGCTTATTACGGGTATGAGAGCAATTATGATGAGACTATGAGCAACGGATACTTGGATTATCAGTGGACTTACGAGTACGAATATCGTTATATGGGGGAATAACCTTCGATAGACCCGGCTGGCTAAGAGAATGTAATTATTGTGGTGACTTATTCAAACCATTTGACCTTCATCACAAAGTTTTTGGCATTCTGGTAGCCAGCCTTTCCGTAATATCTCTCGTGCATATCATCATTTACTGCTTGGAGCTCAATACAAGATGCTCCCTTCTCTTTTACTCGCTGTTCAAGTTCTCTCAAAAGAATACTTCCAATTCCCTGGTTTTGAAACTTATAAGCTATGATTATTTCTTCAAGAGTGTATCCGATTATATCGTCGTACTGTTTAAAGTATCCCATTGCAAAACCCAGCACACGATTTCCGTCCTCTGCGATCAGACTATAGGAATCTTCCATACTCAATACCTGATGAATCCGCTTTGCCGCTGTATTTTCATTCCATTGGCTGTTTTCATGTTCATTGTAATAAGAAATATAAAGTGGTAAAACAGCCGGAATATCTTTTAAAAGCATCTCTCTGATAAGCATGGATTTCATACTCCTGTACAAATACATTTTTATATATTTGATTATAAAGCATATGATTGCTGCTTGCAAGTCAACATATTGTTCTATCTGCAAGCCTAATATCTGCGCAACTTATTGTTGTTTTTGGATAATGCTATTGACTAATAGCATTAAATAGTGCTATTCTTGCATAAGAACATGAAGTTCTGAGGACTGTGCGGTAACAAATAGAAAGGGGAAGACATGAAAAAAAGAAGCTTTTTTTTACATTAGGCGTTGCCATGATTTTAGCAATGGCGATAGGCATTACATGCTTTGCTGCTGAAAGCAATTTTTCAGATGAAAAAATATTTGTTGACAGCAATCAGTACACTTATATTACCAGTGCTGTAAAGGATAATGCAAATAGTACTCCGGAAGTTAAAATTACTGCGATATACGATGCAAATAAAAACGATAGTGACTATAGGCAGATATATGTAAGGGGAACCTCAATAGGAACATCAATTTTAGTATCAAAGGGCAGTTGGGTGGAAGTTCCCATTCCTTCGGGGGCGAATAGAGTAGGAAATAATATTTTGCTTTATGGTAAGGGGCATAAACCCAGCCTTGATTGCTATGTTTCCGGCTATTGGAATGCACATTAAAATGCAGCCTTTATAAAAGGGATAATGTTTTTAAATTAATGTTACCGCATATGTCCTGCAAATGTCTTTAAGCTTGTTACGAGCAGGCTGGACATCATTCATCCAAAATTTGAGGAGGAAGCTTTGATGCTGTCATCAATAAAAACTCAAATAAAAGTTATGCGAAAAGGGAAAGAATACAAAATAGCCTTTATCGTTACATTTTCGTATTCATGTCTGGCGTTCTTGCATGCTTTGGTACAAAATGCGGGACATGACCTTTCTTTGATGAAGGATGCAAATCAGATGGTTTGCTTTTCCGGTGCAAATATCTGGTGGTCAACCTTCTGCATACTATGGCCCTTTTTGATAGTACTGCCGTTTTCTACTTCTTATATTGACGATTATAAAAATCAGCTTTTGCCTGTTTATTTTTCCAGGGTATCCAAAAAAGATTACTATGTGTCAAAGCTTACTGCGGCATTTGTCGGTACGGCATTTATAATAGCAGTATCCTTTTTGACAAATTTGATTCTTTGCAACTGCTTTTTCCCGCACAATGGTAATACGTGGATCGGAGAATATCAAATGCCTAATTTTTATCGTGGGCTATTGGGAACAAATATTGATTATCGTACGCTTTATCCGTCCATACCGTTTTTGCGGGTATATTTATTTAGTCCGTTTGTTTATAACTTGATGTATGTTTTGCTTTTCTCTTTGTTTTCGGGATTAGCAGGTAGTTTTATAATGAGTCTTTCTTTTTACTTCAAAAAAAATAAGATTATTTTATTTGCTCCGTTTTTTATTTTGACACAGTTATTGAGAGTAATTGATGCACAGGCTTTTTCCAAGGCGGTAGAAACGCAAGGACTTTATAGTAACGTTAATATTTTTGCGTATTTTTCTCCCTTGTTCAGCAAAGGATTAGTTCCGCTTTTTGTGCCTGTCATTTCCGTTTTTTTACTTGCAGCTATGACCTGCCTGACGATTCATGCAATTCATCAAGATATAAGGAGTTTGCAATAAATTGCTGAAATTATCCAGTTTAATGAAAAGAACCTTATATATCATTCCCTTCCTGTTTATGACTTCTCTTTCGGAGATTTTTTTATATACTCCCAGAGAACAAAATCTGTCGGATGTTTTGTGGTATAGTATTTTCGGAAGAGTCAGCAGGGGAGAAGTTCATACCATGATTTTAGAAGTGAAGAGTCTGGGATTTTTATTTTTGTTTGCAATATTGTTTGGCAGTTATTTTTCGAATTTTTTTGGGCAGACCAGCGTATTGCTGTTTACTCGGATTAAAGACAGGAGAAAATGGGGGATCAAAAAAATTGGTATTCTTTGTATTTTATCTTCTGTATATACATTGATGCTGTTACTGTTTGAACTTGCAGTAGGGATAAGGCTTGTTGCCGGTTGGATATTTCATCAAAAGGTAATGTTGACTCTGATGGCTATGTTTGGTCTGATATTTCCGCTGCTTACGGTTATTTGTGTGTCCGTGAATTGGATGTCGATAAATCATGGAATCTCCATGAGTATCAGTGTGGTAATATTAGCGCTTGTTGTCCTGCAAATGATTGCTGTTTTTTTCTTTGATAACGATTACAATATGGTGCTGAATCCGCTATGCTTTAACAGTGCATTGCTGACCGCGCCGAAATTAATGTTTGTAAAAATTATTGTCGGTTTGTTTTATATGGCGGCAGTGTCGGCCGGCTTGCTTTTGTATATCGAGCATATGGATATTTTCGAAAAAGGAGGCGCAAAAGGATGCAGCATACTTTAATTGCTGAGAAGCTGTATAAAATAATTGATAAAAAAGAAGTATTGTATGATGTTTCCCTTAATTTGAAGGGAGGAAGGATATATGGTTTTACAGGAGAAAATGGTTCCGGAAAAACAATGCTTTTCCGAACACTGAGTGGACTTGTAAGACCGACAAAGGGAACTGTCTTTTTAGATGGCATTGATATTCATAAGGAACATGGCGCGGTAAAGTTAGGCGTAATCATAGAAAATTCAGGGATGTGGCCGGATTTAACGGGATGGGATAACCTTTTATATCTTGCTTCTTTAAATAACTATATTTCGGAGGCGGAAATAGAATATGCAATACAAAGGGTTGGCTTGGACCCAAACAATAAATTACCGGTAAAAAAATACTCATTGGGGATGAGACAGAGACTGTTGATTGCGCAGGCTATTATGGAACAACCGGACTTTCTGTTTCTGGATGAGCCGACAAACTCAATAGATCAGAGCGGGACTGCGATCATTCGTCAAATTATTTTGGAAGAAGCACAAAGAGGCGCGGTAATTTTGATGGCCAGCCATATTGGTGAAGATATAACAAAATTATGCGAAGAAATCTATTCTGTGGATGCAGGGAAATGTGTAAGACTGGGAAATGTGTAAAGCAGGGAGGCGGGCAGATGCTTAAAAAGTTTGTCTTTGTTACTTTATTCTTGACTATAACAGCAGGAATTATATTCAAACTGGAGGCGGCGAACTGTGGTCTGGCAGAAATAGATCATGTAGAGGATATAGGAACGGAAACAATGGTGCTATCCTATGCGCTGGGAGCAAACAGCGATGATGAGGATGGCTTGACAGAGGCAAGTTTTAAAACAAATGGCAATAAATATGATGTCGAAGAGGCGTCTGTAATTGCAGTTGTAGAACCGACGGGTAATATACGGCAAACTGAAGGAAGCATAGGGCAGGAAATAATCTTTAAGAAAATAATAATAGGAGAGGAATATGCTTCCGTGCAGCAAAAGGGATATGTCTATCAATATTTTGGATTTTATGAAATAGATGATAAAATACAATTTATGAATGTGCTGAATCTGATGTATCCTGAAAATGAATATTTAATATTTTTAGATGCTTCACCGTTGAATCCTTACATGCAGAAGCCTGTATATATTTTAAAATCCGACTTCTTTGGTTATATTAATATCAACGGCCGAAATACAAAGACGCTGGATGAAAATTTTCAAAATTATAATTTTGGAGATTTGAAGGATTATGAGTTTTTTTCCGTTTCTGAAAAAATAACAAATGTTTTAAACGGCATCAGGAAAGAAATTTTAAATCTTTATTCCCGCGAGTAAACATTGCTCCCCTTGCAAGTTGCAAACAGGTAGAAGTCTTGCAAGGGGAGCAATTATAATAATTATCCTTGATATTCGCAAAAGCCCTGTTCCATCTGCAAGGTGTCAAGCAGCACCCGGCCGCCGGAGCTTCGGCGGAAAATCTGTATTGTGCCCACTGCAGCGCCGCCGGCCATCAAGGCACGTTTCGACAGCAGGCCTTCCGGGCTTTCGTATTTCATCTGCAGCATTTGTTTTTTGGTGCAGCTGCCGGAAATTTTGATTATGGCCGTCCTGTTTTTGGCGATGATATGCCATATATATCGCTTGTTGGTCTCTTTGGTTTCCCATTTGCAGCGGGATAAAAGGAAGGGTTTAAATCCGAAGCAGAAATCCTCCCCGGTATAGGTGAGCTGAAGGAGAAGCTTGCGTCTTAAGGGGAGAAACAGGAATCTGGGGCAGCAGCCGTTTACAGCTAAACAGGAGTGGCGCAGCTTTCTGCCGGTGCGTTCGCTGGTGAGGCTGCCACAGGCAAGCTGAAGCCAGGGACGGTTAAAATTTCGTCCCCAGTGTTTGTCTGCATAGCCACAGCTGGTTTCAGGGCTGACATCATAAAGGATGCCGTCAAGGGTGATCGTACCTCTGAAAAAGCTTTTGATTCCTTCGCCGTGCCAGTAGCTGTCCAGAGCATTTAACGCCTGGAACAAAGGGCTTGCCAGAATCCCGGTGTGGCAGGCTACGGCTTTGTACACCTCCAGGTCCCATTCCATGGTGCCGGCATCGGTCATAAAGGAACGGTGTCCTGCCTCTTCGTCTGTAACATCTATATATCCTCGTATACGTTCTTCGCTGTAAAAGCAATCCTCTACTTCCATCACCAGAGGAACGGCAGTGGGCTTTAAGGAAGAAACGGGATAATAGGCATTAAGCTGCCTGCCGCCTTCTCCTTCACTGTCGGGAAAAGCGCCTGCTTTTACGCAGACATAGGAAGGCTTCATACCCCGTTTTTTATAATACGGGTGCTGGCCGAGAATAGGCTGTTCGCCGCCCAGTCCGGGGTTTATCACCAGAAATTCCACGAAAAAAGTGCGGACTTCACCCGTATCCGCACATGTTCCAGAGAAGGAATGAAACCAGCGCATGTATCCCCGCCGGGCCAGAGGGCCCCGCAGCAGGTATGCGTTTCTTGTCAAATCAGACAAATTCATCAGGTATGTTCTCCCACATTTCGTAGCAACTTTTTACATTATACTACAAGATATAGTAAATGACAATAGTGTCGGGAGAAATGATGCAAATATTATGCCTGGAGGGGTTATCATATAATGTATATGAAGCTGTTTGTTTTGCGAGGGGAGAGGATGCAGATGATTATAGGAAGAGTATTTGACAGAGTGCTGGTGTACGGGATGGTTTGGGCGCTTTGGGTGGGCAGCTGGGGAAATATAGATATGGGAGCTTCTGCAGGGCAGAACGGACAAAGAAAACCGGCGGACAGCATAGAGACGGGAAGCCGCAGAAAAGAGAAGGAAGAGGACAAACGTGGAAGCAAAGAGCAGGATCAGGAAGACAGCAGGGAAGGCGAAGGGCAGGTAACTGAGGAAGCGGAAGAAAGCAGCTATCGCCAGCCTGAAGACCAGGAAGGCAAAGACCGAGAAGCTGAAGACCAGGAAGGCAAAGACCGAGAAGCTGAAAACCAGGAAGGCAAAGACCGAGAAGCTGAAAACCAGGAAGGCAAAGACCGAGAAGCTGAAAACCAGGAAGGCAAAGACCAGGAGGCCGAAGATCAGAGCGCTGAAGCTCAGGAGCCTCCGAAGCCTGTCAGCTTTGGCAGCGTTCCCTACTTTAAGGATGACGCCGGGAATAACACGCAGCTGGTGGACGGCTGGCTCTACGGTTATTGGAGCCGGCAGCTGTGCCGGGTTAATCCCAAAACGTTGGAGTCGGAGGTGCTGTTTGAGGCAGCTTCTCCCCAGGAGGGATATTTCAGCATTTATGAAGGCATGATTTATTTTGTGGAACAAAAGAATATCAGCTACCTGGATGGCACAAGGGTAAATCTCTGGCGGATGAAATGCGACGGCTCCGGGAAGAAGCTGCTTGTGAAGGATTTCGTGATTGGGGAAGGATATGATATAGGGGGAAGCTCCCTGACCGATATGGAGATCCATGATGATATTCTGTATCTTCTCTCTGGATTTTCCGCTGGTGATGAGAATCGGTATTTTCAACTGCAGGGGGACGGAAGCGTAAAAGAGATTTCGGAGGAAGAAACCCTGTACGGCATGGTACCGGAAGGCTTTTCAGAAGCGCGGGATATAGGCTACCGGTATCGGTATCTTCCGAATCTGGTGTATTGTGTGAGAAATTTCGGGTATACCTTTATCTGTGATGAGGATGAAAATCTGTACCGCATTATTTTGGAGACGGGGGAGAAGGAAAGGATACTCTTACAGGATGCGGGCTCCATGAGTAATCTTACGCTGACCAATAGAGCTCTTGTATATAGAAATGACGACACCTGGTATGCCGTTAGCCTGGATGATCCGAATGAGACAAAAGAGATTGGCGTCCTGGATTGCTACAGTATGACGTTTTGGGATGATAAGGGGATTTATGACATTGAGCGGGATTACGAAGATAACAGCTTCAGTGTCATGCGCCTTAGCTGGGACGGGGAGCGGGAGTCGATTGATTCCTGGGTGCAGAATCCGAGATCGAGGGACTCTGTTTATGGGGATTACCTGACTGTTCTGTATTCGGACGGTGACTATCTGTATTATGACAAACTGTTGGACGGTGACGGAGCCATATGCAGGATTCCGTATGAGAGGGATGATTCCTATTATTATGATGATATGTCAGAGCGGGTCTATGTTTATTATGAGAATCCCTTAAAAGAAATGGCCACGGAGGAAACCTTTTCTTCCACATTTATTGTGGAGTCCACGGGAGCAAGGGGAAGTTTTGGGTTGACCAAGGTATATCTGACGGAAAAGTCGGAAACTGCCCTTAGGATCAACGAATATTTGGAGGAAATATACAGGGCGGAGGAAGAGTATATTACCGGATTGATGGATGTGGTGCGGAACACGCCTTTGGACGAATTGTTCGGCTCTGATTTGATGGTGGTGGAGGACGAGCTGAAGCTGTCTATTACTTTTTTGGATGAAAATTATATCGGTGTGAGCGCTTACTGGTATGAGTACTGGAACGGGGCCGCTCATGGGCAGCATGGCAGTACGGAGTATGTGTTCAGCCGCTCTTCCGGCGAAAGGGTTCTGCTAACGGAAATTCTGGAGAACTCCCCGGAGGAAATCTGCGCCATTATTGCGCCGTATGTGGAAGCAAAAGCAGAATGGGGCACGGATGAGGAAGGCTGGGAGAAGATGATCCTGGAAGAAGGGCGGTTTTATCTGACAACAGAAGGCATCGGTATTCATTTTGATGCTTATGAGTTGACCTGTTATGCTTCCGGGGGCCTGGATGTGGTAGTTCCCTATGAGCTGTTTACACTGCGGGATCCTGCCGATGTAGGTCTGACCAGTTTTTAAAGGTAACGGTTCCGTCACCTACAATTTTACGGCGACAGCCGCCCGTTGTTCTCAATGCAGACTGTGCAAAGAGTGCTTCGCACTCTTGTGAGATTTGCTTCGCAAACTCATAAATGCTTGTCGGTACTTGGTAAGCGTATTATGCTTGCCTATGTACCGTTACGTCACGCCTCAAGCGAAAGCGGGTCTGCATGAGAATGACGGGCGGCTGTCATCTGTTTCCCTGTTGACGTTTCCGTAAATCCGGGGTATGCTTTTAACGGAAGAGAATGCCAGAACATTTTCTATCATATCAGAGAATTTCCAAACATACAGAATACGGATTGGGCAGGAGGTATGAAATGAAACAGGAGAATTTCAGCAGTCCCCTGGATTTAAAGCAGGTAAAGATCACGGATGAATTTTGGGGCAGGGAGCAGGAACTGGTGCGCAGGGAAGTGATTCCCTATCAGTGGGAGGCCTTAAATGACAGGGTTCCGGATGCGGCGCCCAGCTATTGTATGCGTAATTTCAAGGTGGCGGGACGTTTGATGAAGGAGAAAAGGGAGCAGGGCGCAGGGTATGCAGCGCCGGCTTATACATACCGGGGCTTTGAAGCCCTGCCGGAGGATCCTAAAAATCCTGACCCGGATAAATTTTACGGATTTGTATTTCAGGACAGCGATTTTGCAAAATGGATCGAGGCGGTAGGATATTCGCTGATCAATCATCCAGATCCAAAACTGGAAAAGACGGCGGATGAAGCCATTGACATTGTCTGCGCGGCTCAGGCGGACAACGGCTATCTGGATACTTATTATATTATTAACGGTATGGACCGGATTTTTACAAATCTTCGAGACCATCATGAGCTATACTGTTTTGGGCATCTGCTGGAGGGAGCGATTGCTTACTGGCAGGCTACAGGTAAGGACAAGCTGCTCAAGGCGGCAGAACGCTATGCGGATTTTATATTTTCACAGTTCGGATATGAGGAAGGAAAGTGCAAAGGCTATCCAGGGCATGAGATTGCGGAGATGGCGCTGGCGAGGCTGTATGAGGTAACGGGAGAGAAAAAATACCTGGAGCTGGGCCGCTTCTTCCTGGATATGAGGGGGACGAAGCCTTATTATTTTGATCTGGAAGAGAAGGAACGGGCGGAGCATGAGGGCAGGCCATACAAAATGCCGGATCCTGCAGAAATCAGGCACTGGTATCATCAGGCAAACGCACCGGTGAGGGAGCTGTCGGAGGCGGCAGGCCATGCGGTACGCGCCGTTTATCTTTACAGCGGCATGGCGGATGTGGCCAGACTTACCGGGGATGAAACCATGTTTGCTGCCTGCGAGCGGCTCTGGAATAATATAACGAAGGAAAAGCTGTATATTACCGGAGGGATCGGCGCAACACACATAGGGGAGGCATTTTCTTTTAGTTATGATCTTCCCAACGATACTGCCTATTCCGAAACCTGTGCGGCGATCGGGCTTGCCTTTTTTGCCAGAAGGATGCTGGAGATTCAGGCGGACAGCCGCTATGGGGATGTGATGGAGCAGGCTCTTTATAACACGGTGCTGGCAGGTATGGCCCTGGACGGGAAAAGCTTTTTCTATGTCAATCCGCTGGAGGCTGTGCCGGAGGCATGTAAACGGGATGAACGGAAGCATCATGTGAAGCCGGTTCGTCAGAAATGGTTTGGCTGTGCCTGCTGTCCGCCAAATATTGCAAGGATTGTCAGCTCCTTCGGGGCTTATGTGTATACTCAGAATGAAAGTACGTTGTACACTCATCTGTATGCGGGCAGCAGGATTAGTTGTATCTTAAACGGGGCGGAGCTTGATATGAAACTGGAAAGCGCCTTCCCCTGGAGCGGGGAGGTAAAGGCTGTTCTGCATACGGAAGGAACTGTCCGGGGAACTTTTGCCTTTCGTGTGCCCGGCTGGTGCAGGAAGGCGGAGGCCGAGGTTCGCAGAAGCGGGATAACGCTTTCTGACTGTCGGGTAGTAAAGGGGACTTTGCAGAGTATGGCACAGCAGACCGAGCCGGAGCAGGGAACGGATCTTCGGCTGGAAAAGGGCTATCTGTACCTGACGGGAGAATGGCAGGACGGTGACGAGATTTATCTTCAGTTTCCCATGGAAGTGCGCTGTATGGCGGCCAATCCAAAGGTCAGGGAAGACATGGGGAAGGTGGCTTTTACCAGAGGCCCCATCTGTTACTGTATGGAAGAGATTGACAACGGCAAGAATCTGCATCTGCTTCGTGTGGACCTGGAGAAGGCATATGGCTTTGATGCGGACGGAAGGCCGAAGAAAAAGGACGGCATGGCAGAGAGCGCGGCAGGCAGCCTGCCGGGAGTCCGGGTAGAGACTTTTAACGGGCTGGGGCATGAAATGAGGGTCTTAAAGGTGCCTGGGAAGCGGTTGGCGGACAGTGCTAAGAGCGATGAGCTATATATTGAATACAGGTATGCTTCCGCAGGGCATTCTCAGGATGAGGCAGTCCGGGATGCTGATGCCGCCGGGGACGGAAACAGTACCGCTTATGAGGAACAGTCGGTAACCATGACTTTTGTGCCTTATTATGCCTGGAATAACCGGGGGGAGGGCGAAATGACGGTGTGGGCGCATGTATGAGTCTCGTGAAAAATTAAGAGCAGATGCAGAGCAAATCATTCAGGCATCCATCAGGCGGGTCCTGCCGGAAGAGGCGGTACGCCGTGCCCTGCAGGGCCGGACCTTCGGCCGGGGCAGAGTGGTTTTAGTGGCTGCCGGCAAGGCCGCCTGGCGGATGTCCGATGCTGCGCTTTCTCTGCTGGGGGACAGAATCAGTGGCGGCGTATTGGTGACAAAATATGGCCATTTGCAGACAGAGCTTCCAGGAATAGCCTGCTTTGAGGCAGGGCATCCGTTACCGGATGAAAATTCCTTTCTGGCTACACAGGCGGCTCTGGAGCTGGTAAAGGATTTAAAAACGGAGGATACTGTATTATTTCTGCTGTCAGGGGGCGGCTCCGCACTGTTTGAGAAGCCCCTGGTCAGCGGAAAAGAGCTTGTCCGCATTACGGGACAGCTTTTGGCCTGCGGGGCGGATATTACGGAGATGAATACCGTGCGCAAGCGGCTTTCCGCGGTGAAGGGAGGCCGCTTTGCTTCTGCCTGTGAGCCGGCGCGGGTCCTTGGTATCCTGCTCAGTGATGTGCTGGGAGATCAGCCGGATATGATTGCTTCCGGCCCTGTCTGCGCGGACAGCAGTACCTGTGAGGATGCCAGGGCCGTGATCCGCAAATACGGATTGGAATTGAGCAGGGAAGCAAGGGAATGTATGGAGCGGGAGACGCCTAAAAATCTAAAAAATACGGAAATTACCGTCGCCGGGAGTGTAAGGGAGCTTTGCCGGGCGGCAGCAGAGGAATGCCGGCGGCTTGGTTATGAAACGGTGTTCTTGACGGACAGGCTGTGCTGTGAGGCGCGGGAGGCCGGCTCCTTTCTGGCCTCCGTTGCCAAAAGCCATGCGGATACGAAAACGAGTCTGGCATTTGTTGCGGGAGGCGAGACGGTAGTGCGGTTGACCGGCAGAGGAAAGGGGGGGCGCAATCAGGAGCTGGCCTTAAGCGCCGCCAGGGGAATCACGGGCCTCATAAATACGGCGGTTTTCAGTGTAGGCAGTGACGGCACGGACGGTCCTACGGATGCGGCGGGAGGATATTGTGACGGTGGCACAAAGGCGTTACTGGATGCGGCGGGAGTGGACATATATGAGGTCCTTGCGCAGAATGATTCCTATAACGCCCTGGCGAAATGCAATGGTCTGATCCTTACGGGGCCTAGCGGTACCAATGTGAATGATGTGGCCGTAGTGCTGATCAAAAGAGAAACGGAGCGCTTCTGAGGAGAAGCGCCCCGTCTTTTAAGCCTTAATATTTGTGTATTCTCTGTCTCCGCTTGCAGCCAGCAGTTTTTTCAGGCCGTCCATAGCTGCGGAAAAGTGTTTATAGATCTCAAGAGCCTGTTGGAATTGTATGAGAGCTTCCTCCGTATCTCCACGGTCCTTGGCATTCCAGCAGGCGCAGGCGCAGTTATGCAGTTCTTCATGGCAGCTCACCGCCTGCTTAAATTCACGGCTGCCAGTGATACGGGGATTCGTCTGGGAGACGGTCCATTTGCCGAATTTGCATCCCTTGGGATTATTGAGCTGGGTGATCTTTAGGGTTTCAAAGTCTGCCAGATTATTATACAGCCTCCAGGTAAAGATCAGATGATCCACGGTATAAACCGTAAGCCAGTCCTGGGGGAAAAGCCGTGAGGTGCCCTTTGCCAATGCGGTCCGGATGGTGTCAATATTCCGGGAAATATGATAGAGATGTACGCCTGTATCCACACATTCCTTGGAAAGAGTCTCATAATTAACGTCAAGGGCCTCCACCGCCTTGACAAAGGAGTGAGTCAGTCCGGACTGATTGCGGATTTCTTCGTTAATCAGATCAATCTTGTCCGTGATGAAGGATACCTTCCTGCCCACGGCATCCACGCTTTCCACACAGTGATGTATTTCATCATTGCCGCTCTGCAGGCATGCGGTGGCGGACTGCACGGAATTTACCAGTGTCTCAATGCCGGACATCAGCTCGCCTACATATCGGGTGATGTCATCGGCAGAGGTGGATGTGTTTGCGGCAAGATCCTGCATCTGGCTGGCTACTACGGAAAAGCCTCTGCCCGACTGGCCGGCCCTGGCTGCTTCTATGGATGCGTTCAGGGCTAACAGACTGCTTTTACTGGCCAGCTTTTTTACCACGTCCACTATATCATTGATCTGCAAGGCCTTTTCCTTAAAATCTGCGATTTGGCCGTTGATTTGTCCGATCTGGCTGGAAGAATCATCTATAATGCGGATGCTGCCGTCAAGCTGTCGGATACAGGTGTTAGTAGTATCCATAATATCCTTTGAATGGTCATGGATGCTGGAAGCGGATTCCTGAATGTTTACGATAGAATCGCCCAGCTCCCGGCTGGAGTTGCTCATTTCTTCTATAGCTCGTGACTGGCTGGAAACCTGCTCCAGCATAACCTTTACGCAGGAGCTGTCACCGATCACCCTCATGGCGTCATTGAGCTGCATGGCAGACTTATTGTTGGCATTCAAAATGTACAGCATGAACTGTTTCCATTTTTGTTCCAGCTCCGTATCTTGAAAGGGAACAGGCGCGGACAGGGAACAATCACCCTCCATGATTCTGTCCATACAGGCGATCAGAGCAGCCTTGTCGGCATTAAGCAGCGTCGATGGTATGTTTTTTTTCATAAGTAACCCTCTTTTTCCGTGTTCGATGGGGCATTCAGCCAGTGTACATTGAACGATACCAGGCATGCCCGTTCGAACGTTTCCCGCCTGGAATAAGACCATTATATCATATCCCGGACTAAAAAGCATCTGTTTAATGTTATCTGATTTATGGTAAGTCTGAAAATGTCGAAAAATATACTCTATGCAGTTATTAACTTAATGATATTGAAGAAAAAAGGCATTAATTGACAAAGTGAAGTAAGATTGTTATAATTAATTTACTTAAACGATACCTTTTACCATGTTTGTTTTGGTAAAGGGTATATTCATGTCATTAAATTATAAGAAAGGGAGGATCTGCTTTGAAAAAGAAAAAAACAGCGGTAGAAGTATATTTATCAACAGTATTTAGATGGGGACTGATCATTTTAGCCAGTGCCTGCATGTGTGCCACGGTAATGTTTAATACTGAAAAGCTGATTGGATTTTATCCGGACGTACCCTGGCTGGCCACGATAATGCTCGGTTTGATGGATACGGTTTTTTTTGCTTTGGCTGTCTGTATTGTTAAAACATCTTTTGACGCAGATGGATTTTTGAAGGAAGGAAGACTCAGGCTTGGCAAAGTATTCTCTGCATGTGTGCTGCTGGTGCAGTGGAATTACCTTATTTATATGTTGCCGTCAAGGACATTTTGGGGATTTCTGTTTTTCTTCCTGATCCTGATCGCATTCTTTTTGGATATTAGGATGTTGCTTCTTTGCGGGCTGGGATGTGTGGTTTCTCTGTTTATTGGGTGGGGAATAAAGGCTACGGATCTTCTGCCGGTAAAGGATGAATTATTTGTAACGGATGTCATAATGTGCCTGGTAGCGCTTGTATTGTCTCTGGCAGGCCTGATTATTTTTGTTTACTTTGTGGCTCATTTTCTGGTATCAGCAAAGAAAGACGAGCTGGAAAAGAACAATGATCGTGTTATGAAGCTGTTGGACGCTGTATCGTCTTTGTCCGGGGATCTGCATGCCGCAGGTTTATCGCTTTCACAGGTTTCAGAAAATGAAAGTGCTTCCGCAGAGGAATTGGCGGCTACCAGCGAGCGTTTGACGGAGAACAGCAATCTGCTCAGTTCGAAAACGGATGAAAGCATGGAAAATCTCGGCGAGCTGAGCCGCTGGGAGGGTATTGTTGCAGATAATGTACGGAAAGTAGAAACAACTTCCAAGGACTTGTCCGTTAAATCAACGGAAAATGAAAAGATATTAAATGATTTACATACAATTAACGGTGAAGTAGCGAAATCCATGAAAGCTACAACAGATATTGCGAAAGAACTGTCAGATGCTGTGCAGGAAATTGACGCAACATTAAATCTTATAAGTGATATTTCTTCTTCGACAAATTTATTGGCCCTAAACGCATCTATTGAAGCGGCGAGAGCCGGAGAAGCAGGCAGAGGATTTGCGGTTGTGGCTACGGAAGTGGGAAATCTGGCAAACAGTACGCAGCAGTCTTTAACGGAAGTGCAGGCGGTGATTGAGCGTGTTCAGAAAAGCGTACGGGATATTTCCCTGCAGGTGGAAGAAAATTCGGCAAAGCTTGGTAAGCAGAATGAATATGTTAATAATGTGTTTAAATGTATGCAGGATATGACAGCATTGCTGGAAGTTTCCGCAAATGCAGTTGAAACGATGGGGGAAGCTCACGGGCAGCAGGCGAAAGTAATCGAAAAGACCATTTCGATCAATCAGGACATTGCGGAAAACATTAAAAATATAAACGAACAGTATCATTCCATCAATGCAATGGCTGAAAATAACGCGAATGATACGATGGAGATTACGGAGCAGGCTGTGGCTGTCAATGCGATGGTCGATAAAATGGCGGAATTGTTGAACCAGGATGAATGATAAAACAGGCAGGAGGATTTTAGTATGAAGAGTATGAAAGGATTTATAGCAGGAATGTTGTGTGTGACATTGATTGCGGGTATTCTTTCAGGCTGCGGCGGACCGGAGGCAGAAGTCGGCTCGCCGGAAGTGGAGAACGGAAGGACAGAAAACGAGAGTGGTTCTGGAACGGAATTGCAATCCGGGACCGGAGAGGACGGTACGGAGAGTCCGGAAGCAAATCCGGAAAGCGCAGGAGACGGGAAGGAAGGCACAGGGGATGAAAAGGACGCAGCTTCCGGGGAGGAAGAGGCAATACAGATTCCGGAAGTGGAGATCAAGCCGTTTGACATCCCGGAGGGCGAGGCGCTGCAGTTTGTGCGGGATATGAAGATCGGCTGGAATCTGGGCAATACCTTTGACGCCATCAATGACAGTTTTACGGGCGACGAGCTGGAGCTGGAGAGCAGCTGGTGTGGAATCAAGACCACCGCGGAAATGATGCAGGACATTAAGGAAGCAGGCTTTAACAGTGTGCGGATCCCGGTGAGCTGGCATAATCATGTAGATGAAAACTGGCAGATTTCGGAGGCCTGGCTGAACCGGGTGCAGGAAGTGGTGGATTATGCCAGTGACAACGGTCTTTATATTATTTTAAATATTCACCATGACAACAGCGAGGACTTTCTTTATCCTGACAGCGCTCACCTGGAGCAGACCGTCGGTTATGTGACCACGATCTGGGAGCAGCTTTGCCAGCGCTTTCAGGAGTATGACGAGCATTTGATTTTCGAGTGTATGAACGAGCCCAGGCTGGTGGGGAGCCAGTACGAATGGTGGCTGAATCCCGGCGCAGAGGAATGTCAGGACGCGGTTTCCTGTATTAACGAGATCAATCAGGCGTTTGTGAATACGGTCCGTGAGAGCGGCGGGAACAACGGGAGCCGCTATCTGATGGTGCCGGGCTACTGCGCTTCTCCTGACGGGGTTTTAAACAGTGGTTTTGTTCTGCCGGAGGACGCGGAGGGTGTGGAAAACCGGCTGATCCTTTCGGTACATGCCTATACGCCTTATAATTTTGCACTGCAGGCAGAAGGGGAGAGCGGCTCCACGTCAAAGTTTGATTCGGATTCTGCAGGCTCCGTCCGCGACATAAATAGTTTCATGGATCAGCTTTATAATAAGTATATCAGTAATGGCATTCCTGTAGTTATCGGGGAGTTCGGCTCCCGTGACAAGAGCGGAAACCTGCAGGACCGCGTGGATCATGCGGCCTATTATATCGCCGCGGCCAAGGCAAGAGGAATCACCTGTGTTTGGTGGGATAATAACGCATTTTCCGGGGACGGCGAAAATTTCGGAATCTATTACAGGCGGCAGGGGAAATTCCTTTATCCAGATATTCTTAACGCTTTGATGAAGTATGCGGATTAGTGCGGTCGGCGAAACCGGTTGTCCGTGACAACAAAGCACATGGAAACTGCAATTTTTTACATTTACACCTTATTTCTGCGGGGCTAGAATAGGGGAACAAGATTTGAGTGTGCGCTGAAAGCGCACGGGAGGAGTAAATGTGAAAAAGAAGCAGAAGTCAAAAATGGGGTGGCTCTGGGAAAACATGAAGGGCTACAGGGTCCTGTATGTGACGGCGATTCTGGGAACCGTGGTTTACAATGTGATGCAGCTGACAGTTCCCTTTGTCACCCAAAATCTGATTGACTTATTCCTTACCGGGGATGAGGCAGCAGCAAATCTGATTAACCGTCGTACGCTGTTTTACCAGCTGATTGCGGCCATGGTACTTTTAACGCTTTTAAGGACGCTGATTGTTTATCTGACCTGTATGGGCGTGGAGCATGTGTCCCAAAAGGCGCTATATCGTATCCGGACCTATCTTTTTGATAAGATAGAACGCCAGGATATGAAATTTTACAGTACTTTTCGGACCGGCGATCTGATGACCAGACTCACCGGCGATCTGGACGCGGTGCGCCATATGATTGCCTGGGTTCTCAGGACCATTACAGAGTCTCTGGCGCTGATGGGAGCTACGGCGGTTTATTTCTTTTACATGGACTGGCGGCTGGCGCTTTGCCTGTTTGCTATTTCACCATTTATCTTTTTAATTATCATCCATTTTAAAAATAAGGTTGCTCCCAGGCATAAGGCCCTGCGGGAGAAGCTTGCCCAAATGAACACGGCAGCCCAGGAAAATATTTCCGGAAATCGGGTAGTAAAGGCTTTTGCAAGGGAAGATCATGAAATTGAAAGATTTGACCAATGCAATACGGAGTATTCCCAGACGAACAGGCGGACGGCAATGACATGGCTGACCTATTATCCGTATGTGGAATCCTTTGCAAACCTGATGCCGGTAGTTTTGCTGGCGGTGGGCGGCATCTTTATCATCAATTCTCAGATTACCATGGGTGAGTATGTGGCTTTTTCCGGTTTGATCTGGGCCATAGCCAATCCCATGCGTCAGCTGGGCAATATTATGAATGAATTCCAACGCTTTTCGGCTGCTGCGGATAAGGTGATGGAGATTTATTATTCCGAGCCGGAGATTGTGGATAAGCCGGATGCCGTTGACAGACCGGAGCGTTTTGAGGGGAAGGTGGAATTTAAAAATGTGAGCTTCCAGTATGCGGATGGGAATCTCCCCGTGCTGCATAATGTATCCTTCTCCGTTCAGCCGGGCGAAACGGTGGCTATCATGGGGGAGACGGGCTGCGGCAAGACCTCGTTGATCCAGCTGATTCCCAGGTTTTACGAACCAACGGAGGGTGAGGTACTGGTGGACGGCATCAATGTACATGATATGAAGCTGACGCAGCTTCGAAAGAACATTGGCCTTGCGACGCAGGATGTGCTGCTTTATTCGGATACCATAGACGGCAACATAGCTTATGGGGATACTCATATCAAACCGGAAGAGGTGGTAAAGTTTGCCAGATATTCGGCGGCTTCGGACTTTATTGCCAGGATGCCGGAGGGCTATGACACCATTGTAGGGGAGCGGGGCGTAGGACTTTCCGGCGGTCAGAAGCAGAGAATTTCCCTGGCCAGGGCGCTGGCAGTCAAGCCGGCCATATTGATCCTGGACGATACCACCTCGGCGGTGGACATGGAGACGGAGAAGCAGATACAGCACAGCCTGAAGGAGCTGGATTTTCCCTGTACCAAGATTATTATCGCTCAGAGAATATCCACCACGAAATCCGCAGATAAGATATTGGTGCTGCAGGACGGACATATTACGGAGAGCGGCACTCACGAGGAGCTGGTAGCGAAAAAGGGATATTATTACAGTCTGGTGAAGCTGCAGACCGGAGACGGGGAGGAATAGATCATGGCCAGAAGAAATACATACAGGGAAGACGAAGTGCTGGAGACACCTTTTGACTTTCATCATCTGCTGAGGGCTTCAGTGTATATTAAAAAATATTTGAATAAGATGATACTGGCTTTTGCCTTAAGTGCCGTGGGCGGTATTACGGCGCTGTTCGGTCCTATGCTGACCCAGCATGCTCTGGACAAGGCGATTCCGGATAAGGATACCCGGATGCTTTTTATGCTGGTAGGACTATTGATCTTTACCTTTTTGATCAGCGTTATCTTTACCACGATCCGCTCCCGGATTATGGTGAATGTGAGCCAGAGTATCATTTATGACATTAGAAAGGACCTTTTTGCTCATTTGCAGAAACTGCCCTTTCAGTATTATGACGACAGACCTCACGGTAAGATTCTCATTCGTGTGGTGAACTATGTGAATTCCGTTTCGGATATGCTATCCAACGGATTGATCAACGTGGTGCTGGAGATTTTGAACCTGATTTTTATTGTGATCTTCATGTTCTGCGTGGATGTAAAGCTATCCCTGGTGGTGTTGGCGGGAGTTCCTGTTCTGATGGCGTTCTTGTTTTGGATTAAAAAGAGACAGCGCCGGGCCTGGCAGCAGGTATCCAACAAAAATTCTAATTTAAACGCTTATTTGCAGGAGAACATCGTGGGTGCCAAGATTACCCAGATCTTTGCCAGAGAGAAGGAGAACTCGGAGACCTTTGCATTGTTGTCCGACCGCTGCCGGGGGGCGTGGATGCAGGCGGTAAAGTACAGTAATCTGGTGTGGCCCGGCATCGACAACATTTCTGTCTGGGTCAGGGCGGCGATCTTTATCTTTGGCCTGATTGTTTTCGGTCAGGGTAATACCAGCCTGGGAGTGATTTTTGCAATTTCTTCTTATGCCTCCAGGTTTTGGCAGCCGATTATGAATCTGGGTAATATCTTTAATAACTTTATTAATAATATTGCCTATCTGGAGCGTATTTTTGAAACCCTGGATGAGCCTGTGATTGTGGATGACGCGGAGGATGCCGTAGAGATGCCGCTAATTAAAGGAGAAGTGACATTTGAACATGTTACCTTCGGATATGAGGCAGAAAAGACGGTCTTAAAGGATCTGTCCTTTACGGTAAAGCCTGGGGAGAGCGTAGCTCTGGTGGGGCCCACCGGCGCGGGTAAGAGTACCATTGTAAATCTGATTTCCAGATTTTACAATGTAAACGGCGGCAGGGTTTTGATTGACGGACAGGATATTTCCAAAGTAACGCTCCATTCCCTGCGCTCGCAGATGGGAATTATGCTGCAGGACAGTTTTATCTTTTCGGGAACCATTGAGGATAATATACGATACGGAAAGCTGGATGCCTCTTTGGACGAAATCGTAAAGGCCAGCGAGACGGTGTGTGCGGATGAATTTGTCCGCAAATTCAGGGATGGCTATCAGACGGAGGTGAAGGAGCGGGGCTCTTTGCTTTCTCAGGGGCAGAAGCAGCTGATTTCTTTTGCCAGAACCCTGCTTTCCGATCCTTCCATTCTGGTTTTAGATGAGGCGACCTCCAGCATTGACGTGCAGACAGAGAGAGCCTTACAGCAGGGCTTAAACGCCATGCTGCAGGGGAGGACTTCCTTTATCATCGCTCACAGGCTGTCCACCATTAAGAATTGTGACAAAATTATGTATGTGGATCAGGGGGGCATCATGGAGTGCGGCACTCATGATGAACTGATGGCAAAGAAGGGATATTATTACCATCTGTACACTGCACAGATGGAAGATATTGCTTAAGGAAGGAAGCATTTCATGAAATTTGAACCTAAAGTTCTGGATTATGATTTAAGTCCTTATACCGGGCTGACAAGAGAAAGCTGGCTGGAAGCCGGGAGGTACATGCTGGAAGGGATTTTCCGTCACATACAGGATTTTCAGGATCCAGTGGTGATGCCAAGAAAGGAGACGGAGATCACCTATCCTCATCTTAAGGATTCCGAAGAGGCTCAGCATACCCAGCGGCTGGCGGAGATTTTTGAGGGTCTGACCCGTTCCTTCTTTATTGCCGCGCCCATGATAAAAAATCTCCCGGAGCTGGAGGTTTGCGGCTATCCCATGGCGGAATATTATAAGAATCAGGTGCTGCGCTGCTGTACCAAGGACGATCCGCTCTATATCGGCACCTATGAGGATCAGCAGAATATTACCGGCCATGCCGATCCCTTTCGGGCTTTTCAGCAGACTGTGGAGACCTGCGCGCTGGTGATCTGCCTCTGGGTCAGCAGGGAGCAGATCTGGGATACTTATACAAAGGAAGAGAAGGATGTCATTGCGGATTTTCTGGAGTCTTATGCCCATGAAAATACAGTGCCTCAAAACTGGCGGCTGTTCAATATGCTGGATATGGCTTTTCTGCATATGGAGGGTTATCCCATCCAGAAGGACGTGATGCTGGATCATGCGCAGGCGATCTTGAACTATTACGCGGGGGATGGCTGGTATCGGGATGGCCATTCCTTTGATTATTATTCCTGCTGGGCCTTTAACGTGTATGCGCCTATCTGGAATCTTTGGTACGGATACGAGAATGCGCCGTACCTGGCAAAGCAGTTTGAAGAGCATTCCAATAAACTTATGGAGACCTATGGAGATTTCTTTGACAGGGACGGCTGGACCAACATGTGGGGACGGAGTAATATTTACCGCAACGCCGCCACCAGTGCCTTTGACGGCAATATGCTGCTTCGGGACAGCAAGGGGGATCCGGGGCTGGCAAGGCGGATTTCTTCCGGTTCGCTGATGCAGTTTTTGGGCCGGGAGGACTTTCTTTGGGATGGCATTCCCACCTTAGGCTTTTACGGGCAGTTTTCGCCGTTGGTCCAGGGTTATTCCTGTGCGGAATCCCCCTTTTGGCTGGGAAAGGCTTTTCTTTGTCTGCATCTGCCGGCCGATCATCCCTTCTGGACGGCGAAGGAAAATAACGGAACATGGGACAGCTTACAGAAGAATCAGGTGAAGGTGACAGTTTTAAACGGTCCGGCTCTTTGTTTTTCCAATCACGAGGCCAGCGGAGAAACGATTCTCAGGACGGGCAAGGTGGTGAAAAATGCGGGGGATGTCCATGGAATGTGGAATTACTCCAAGCTCTGCTTTAATACGAAGTACCCATGGGAATCCGTTCCCAGGGAATCCGTTCCCAGGGAATCCGTTCCCAGGGAATCCGTTCCCAGGGAATCCGTTCCCAGGGAATCCATTTCCGGAGAATCCATTCCGCGGGAATCCGTTTCCGGGGAAGCGCTGCCGGAAGGAAGGTGCTTTGCGGAAAGCGGCACAAGCTGCCCGGCAGAATCCCAACAGTACGTTTTATGGGACACTACTACGGGGAAGGCCGACCGGGCAAACGTTACCTTCTGGGGCGGAGAAGAGGGCGGAGTCCTGTACCGCAGGCAGTTTTTTAATTATCGGCTGGACACGGAATGCCATTGGATACAGGCTGTCAATCTGGCGGATTTTGCGGTTCCCTGTGGGATTATGAGAGTGGATAAGCTCAGGCTCCACAGGTGCCCCGTGGAACTGACCCTTGGATCATACGGATTCCCGGATAACGGCACGGAAGTGATCGAAAAGAGCTTCAGCGGAGGCAAGGCTGTTATATTAAAGGGCAGGGACTCACAGGAAAACGAGAAACAGATGGCTATGTCCGTTTATTACGGGGGCTGGAAGGATCTGAGACTTATCCGCAGTACCGGTACCAATCCTGATTCCGAAAAATCCATTGTCCTGTACGCTGTAACGGACAGAAAAAAGCAGTACGGTTATGAGCCGTATATTCTGATTTCACAGGTACTTACGAAGGAAAGCCATCAGGACTTTACGGAAGACGAGCTGTTTCCCATAGAAGAACTGGTATATTCGGACCCGGAATGGTGCGGGGGGTATGGCCCTGTAGTGGTCCGTTTAAAGGACGGCACCGAAAAGCATATTGAATTTGAAGGAATAGAGGGAAAGATGATGCTGTAAAAGGAAGGCTGATGTTTTATCAGCCTTCCTTTTTATATCTTTAGGTTTCTTTGTATTTTTTCATAAATTCCTTTTGGGTACAGGGTCTACTGTAGTAATAGCCCTGTATATAGTCAGGCTTTAAAAGTGTAATTCTGGCAAGCTCGTCCGACGTTTCTATTCCTTCCACCACCAGATCAAGTCCCAAATTGTGGACCAGTTTGATAATATGGAGAAGCAGGTCGAATTCATATGAGTTTTCCAGCGCCTTCAAGGTAAAGCTGCGGTCGATCTTTATGATACTGGGACGCAGATTTCCGATATTGGTCAGGTTGGAATAGCCTTTCCCAAAATCATCCAGAGCAATTCCCACACCGATGGCTTTCAGCTTGGACCATACGCTCCTGACGGCGGCACTGTCCTCAAGATGCCCACTCTCCGTCAGCTCAGCTATCAGGCAGTCGGGAGGCAGCGAAAGCTCGTCCAGGATACCTTTGATGTCATCGAACAGAGCCGTTTTTAAGAGTTGAATATAGGACAGATTAATGGAAACACGGAAATCAGGACGCTTTTCCCGCATGGTTTTGCAAAAGGCCAAAGCGTTGCGGATGATCCATCTGCCCACCGGGATGATCAGGCTGCTTTCCTCCAGCAAGGGAATAAATTCCGCAGGTGAAATCAGCTCATCCGCATGTGTTCGAAAACGCAGGAGTGCTTCTGCGGCATATAGTCCTTCTTCCTTCGTGGTGACTAGAGGCTGGAAGTTCAGCTCAAATCCCTTAAAATTGTCTGACACCGCCTGGCTGAGGCAGCTGTTTAAGTAACGTCTTCGAAGAAAGGCGGAGTAATCTTCCTGACGGAAAAAATACAACTGATTCCGTCCTCTGGTCTTGGCCTCGGAAAGAGCAAACTCGGAAAGCTTCATGGTTTCACTGTAGCCGGCGTAATCGTGCTGCCTGTTGTCTATGTCCACCATGGCTACAAGACCGGCGGAAATGGTATAGATTGCCTTATAATGTTCTCGCGCAACGAGGTCGTCCACTTCGCTGCGGATCCGGTGATACAGGCGGTTCATTTCATTATAATTTGCCCCCGTAAGATCCAATACCATAAATTCATCGGAGACAATTCTGTAGACATACTGTTCCGGTTTCAGGGAGCGTTTGATACAGGCGGCCACCTCCCGCAGAACGAAATCGCCGTAGTCGGTACCGTGTCTTTCATTGACCAGTTTGAATTCGTCGATGCCCAGACGCATGAACATAGCTTCCTTTAAGGAAGGCACCAGTTGCCGGATGCGCTCGTGGAGGGAGGACTCTCCCAGCAGACCGCTGACATTATCCGCCGCCGTCTGGCTGTTGCCTATTTCATTGATACAGCCGAACATCAGGTGGGGAGTGCCCGCCGCTGTGTAAAGGAGGCTGCCTCTGCAGTTGATCCACACGGGATGGCCGTCCACACCGATCCAGCGGTATTTCAAGTTGTGCTCGTCCTTTTTACCGGAAATAATCTTATCCAGATCCGCCAGCAGCATGTCAATGTCCTCGGAATGAACAAAGGAGCAGAATATATTCCGGGTATCATGAAAGGTATTGGAGGGCAGTGCGAAACGATTCAAAGCATTTTCCGTAATGAAATAGATGTCTTGAGTCAGATCCATTACATAGAGATAATCGTTCATGCAGGATGCAAATAATTTTGCTATATCACACAAGGTCTTGAAATCGGGAAACTGATTTTCTTTCTTCATTATTTAAGGCACCTTCCTATGAAATACTTTCGGGATAACTACTTATGCACAAATAAGCTTATTTTGATTATATTGAGAAACCACGAAATTTACAAGCTTAAACGCAGGAAAACAATTTTTTTTGGAGTTTTGCCAAAAAAATAGTGAAACATGCAATAAAATATTGTATAATGTTTTTGGCACTTAAATATGTGGGAGGGCAATATGGCGACTGAGAAGAGAAATGACTTATTGAGCAATGTAGAACAAAAGTTAAATATTGACAGAGAAGCGCTGGGAAACAAGGCGGAGCAGCTGCTGGAAAAGGCGGTTGAAAAAAGGAAAGTGGGGATGTTCCGGGGAATCCAGACGCGGGTCATGATTGCCATGCTGGTGACCATGGCTTTATCCGTGGGCATTGTCATGGGAATGGCGATCCGGCAGACAAGGGAGGCGCTGACGGAAAGAGTCAAGGGGGATATGCTGACGCTGGTGGAGGCTTACGGAGTTAATTTGGAGACGGCTGCTTATGCGTCGGGAAATGATGTACCGCTTCAGGCCGGCCTGGAGAATATGTTCAGCGATGTGAAACTGGAGGGAATGGATTCCAGCTACATATATGTAGTGAGTGAAGACGGTACCATGCTCATGCACCCTACGGCATCCAAAGTGGGACAGCCGGTGGAGAATGAGGTGGTTTCCAGGGTTGTGAAGCAGTTGAAAAGCGGAGTGATACCTAAACCGGACGTGGTAGAATATGATTATAAGGGAAGCACTAAGCTGGCGGGCTATTATGTGATGCGCAGCGGCAAGGGAATCATGGTATTGACGGTTGATAAGGAGGACGCATTTGGTGCCGTAAACAACTTTATCGTTCAATGCCTGATTACGGCAGTTATTATCCTGATTCTGGTGGCTGCTGGAGGCATACTGATTTCCAGAAGCATTGCAAGGCCGATTAAGATGCTGACTACCGTTGTGGACCAGAACGCGGAATTTGACTTTACGGAGAACCGGATCAGCCGATTGCTTTCGAAGGGAAAGGGTGAGACGGCGGTGATGAGTTCTTCCTTGGAGACCATGAGAGGAAACCTTGTGGGAATGGTACATAAGCTTACCGAGACGGCAGGTAAGTTGACGGATAATGCGGACGGTCTTAAGAGCATCGTGGAAAACCTAAACAGCAATTCCTGTGATAATTCCGCCACCAGCCAGGAGCTGGCGGCCAGCATGGAGGAAACTTCCGCTACCACCCAGCTCATTGACGAGAGGATGGCAGACATCAACGAGAACACAAGGAAAATCGGCAGCCTGACCAAGGAAGGCGAGCAGAATGCGGCAAGTATTATCACAAAGGCGGAAAAGCTGAAGAAAAACAGCCAGGAGGCAAACGACAAGACAAGAGAAATTTATTCAAAGGTAAAGCAGGAATCGGATATTGCGATTGAAAGGGCTAAGGATATTGAACAAATCAATGCCCTGACGGAGGCCATTACGTCTATTGCCAGCCAGACAGAGCTGCTTTCTTTAAACGCTTCCATTGAGGCTGCAAGAGCGGGTGAAGCGGGAAGAGGATTTGCGGTGGTGGCAGGCGAAATCGGCAGTCTGGCATCCCAGTCTACGGAAACGGCAAACAATATTTCTGCCATTGTGGCCGGGGTCAAGAATGCGGCGGAAAGCATGGAGACCTGCCTGCGTCAGATGATTTCCTTTATGGAAGAAACAGTTATCGGAGATTATGAGAACTTTATCCAGGTCAGTGAGGAATACAGTTCGGATGCCAGGGACTTTTCCGGAAGCATGCAGACCATCAACAGCTCTATCGTAGGTCTGGAAGAAAATATTGCCGATATTACCAAGTCCATACAGGATATAAACGCAACGGTAAACGAGGCGGCCATCAGTATAAATGATGTTGCCACTAAGGCAACAGATATGGTGGGTTATGCAAACGATACCGGTGACAGAGCAGAAGAAAATACGAAATGTGCAATGGAGCTGGAGAGGATCGTTAAATGGTTTAAGATATAATGAAGTAATAAGCGTCAGACAGAAGTAAAAAGCAGGGGGCGGACCGCACCCTGCTTTTTTCAGACCTTTTTCGCTTTTTTCACCCGCCTGTAGTATATCATATGCGAATCATTGATCATGAGGAGAGGAAAATAATTTTCGGAGCTAAAGAAAAATTTATTGACAGGGATGAACTGCAGTAGTATCATCTTGATAAATAGTTTGAGAGTCAAATAACTTGATTATCAAACAAATAGACTCCCAAACTATTTTACATGGTATGAAAAACCATGTGCAGAAAATGAAAAAATTGTTTAAGAAAAAGGAGAAAGACATGTTTGAAAAGGTGAAAGAAGTAATTGAGGAAAAGCTGAACGCGGACGGAGTAGAGATCACGGAGAATACCAGCTTCAAGGATGATTTGAATGCGGACTCCCTGGATCTGTTCGAGCTGGTTATGGCTCTGGAAGAGGAATTTGATATTGAGATTCCTTCCGAGGATCTGGAAAAACTGGTTACCGTAGGTGATGTTTTAAATTACTTAAGTGATAAGGGTGTTGCATAATGGAAACGAGGGTCACAAGGCTTTTGGGGATCGAGTATCCTATCATCCAAGGCGGCATGGCCTGGGTGGCGGAGCATAGACTGGCGTCTGCAGTATCTGAGGCAGGTGGATTGGGGCTGATCGGCGCGGGCGGCGCGCCGGCAGCTTTTGTCAGGGATGAAATTCGGAAGGGGAAGGAAAAGACGGCGAAACCCTTTGGCGTGAATGTGATGCTGATGAATCCGGAAGCGGATGAAATTGCCAGGGTGATCGTGGAGGAAGGCGTCAAGGTGGTGACTACCGGCGCAGGAAATCCGGCGAAGTATATGGCGATGTGGAAGGAAGCCGGAATCAGGGTCATTCCCGTGGTGGCCAGCTCTGCCATGGCGAAGATGATGGAGCGGGCCGGAGCCGATGCGGTGGTGGCGGAGGGCATGGAGAGCGGCGGCCATATTGGTTCCCTGACCACCATGGCCCTGGTGCCCCAGGTGGTGGATGCAGTCAGTATACCCGTGATTGCGGCGGGAGGAATCGGAGACGGGCGCGGTTTTGCGGCGGCCATGATGCTGGGGGCGGAAGCAGTGCAGATGGGCACCCGGTTTGTGGTGGCAACGGAATCCATCGTACATGCCAATTATAAGGAAAAACTGCTTAAGGCCAAGGACATAGATTCCGAGGTCACCGGCATGAGTACCGGCCATCCTGTTCGTTCGCTGCGGAATCATATGACCAGAGAATATCTGCGGCTGGAAAAGGAAGGTGCCGGCTTTGAAGAACTGGAGAAGCTGGGGCTGGGAGCCCTGCGCAGGGCAGTCATGGAAGGCGATGTCACAAACGGGACCGTTATGGCAGGTCAGATTGCCGGCATGATCAAAAAAGAGCAGACCTGTAAGGAAATGATCGAGGAAATCATGGAGCAGGTGGAAAAACTGTTGGGGAAGGGATACGGCCATGAGTAAAACGGCATTTGTATTTCCCGGTCAGGGGGCACAGTATCCCGGCATGGGAAAGGACTTTTATGATACCTTTGAAACTGCCAGAGCGGTGTATGAGCTGGCTAAAGAGGCAACAGGACTGGATGTGGCCGAGCTGTGCTTTACGGAAAACGAGCGCCTGAATATTACCGAGTATACACAGATTGCCATGCTGACTACGGAGGTGGCCATCTTAAAGGTATTGGAGGAAAAGGGCATAAAAGCGGACTGCTGCGCGGGCTTAAGCCTAGGAGAATACGGCGCACTGGCGGCGGCTGAGGTTATGGATTTAAAAGACCTTTTCAGGTTGATTCGCAGCAGAGGCATCTATATGCAGGAGGCGTACCCGAAAGGCGGCGCCATGGCGGCTGTGCTGGGGCTGGACGCGGAGGTGATCGGCAGCATCTGCGAAGAAACGGAAGGAATCGTTTCTATTGCCAATGATAACTGTCCCGGACAGATCGTTATTACCGGAGAAGAAAAGGCGGTGCAGGCAGCGTCGGAAAAGCTGCAGGCGGCGGGAGCCAGAAGGTGTGTTCCCTTAAAGGTCAGCGGTCCTTTTCATTCCGTCCTGCTTGCGGGAGCGGGAGAAAAGCTGGCGGCGGAGCTGGAGCAGACAGCGGTGCGGGATCCGAAGATTCCTTATTTGTGCAACGTGGAGGCAGTCCCTGTGACGGAAGCAGGAAGAGTCAGGGAACTGCTGGCCAGGCAGGTATCCGGCACCGTAAGATGGAGAGAATGTGTGGAACGCATGATTGAATCCGGAGTGGACACGTTTATAGAGGTCGGACCGGGCAAGACGTTAAGTGGATTTGTGAGAAAGATTAACAGTGGCGTAACCATGAAAAATGTGGCTGCGGTGGAAGATTTAGAAAAGCTTTTGGAAAGCCAGGGCTGATACAAACTCATAAGTCCTGGATGGATTTGTATAGTGAAGCTGATAGAATGCTTCGGAATGAGAGGATATATGGAGACGGCGGAAAAGGAACTGAGCGGTAAGGTGGCGCTGGTCACCGGCGCCAGCCGGGGAATCGGCAGGGCTGTTGCCTTAAAGCTGGGAGAAATGGGCGCCACGGTGCTAGTGAATTATAACGGTTCGGCGGACCGGGCCCGTGAGACTGCGGAACAGATTACGGCCATGGGCGGGAATGCGGAAACGGTCTGCTGCAACGTGGCGGATTTTGAAGCCTGCGCTAAGATGGTGGATGAGATCATCGGTAAATATAAAAAGGTTGACATTCTTGTAAACAATGCAGGAATTGCCAGGGACAACCTGATTATGCGCATGTCGGAGGAAGAGTATGACAGCGTGTTGAATACAAACCTGAAGGGAGCTTTTAATACCATCAGGCACCTTTCTCGCTTCTTTCTAAAACAGCGGAGCGGAAAGATTATTAATATATCTTCCGTTTCAGGAGTTTTGGGAAATGCAGGTCAGGCTAATTATTCCGCTTCCAAGGCAGGACTGATCGGACTGACTAAGAGCATTGCCAGAGAACTCGCAAGCCGGGGTATCTGTGTGAATGCGGTGGCTCCCGGTTTTATTGATACGGAGATGACACAGGCTATGCCGGAAAAGGCAAGAGAGGCCGCCGTAGATACGATTCCCATGGGAAGGATGGGACTGCCGGAAGAGATCGCGGAAGCGGTGGGATTTCTGGCAGGGAACGGATCAAACTATATCACGGGCCAGGTAATCTGCGTGGACGGCGGCATGGCGATGTGAGGCGGCATGTTGGGAAGCGTGAAGAGAATTGCTGAGTCTGCAAAATACAGCGTTCTTCGTTGATTGTTTGTGCCGCCGCAGGCGGCATGACGGGAAGTGAGAGAAATGCCGGGGATGCGGCATTTCTCATCTGGATATGAGCTGCGGCAGAGCCGCGGCATGGAGGTTAGCATGAGAAGAGTAGTGGTGACGGGCATGGGAGCCGTGACGCCCATCGGCAACAGCGTGGAAGAGTTCTGGGAGAGCATAAAACAGGAAAAAATCGGATTTGCGCCGATAACAAAGTTTGACGCGTCTGCTTATAAGTGTAAAATGGCAGCGGAGGTAAAGGACTTTGAACCTGAAAAATATATGGATAAAAAGGCGGCAAGGCGTATGGAGCTTTTCTGTCAGTACGCCGTGGCGGCGGCAGGAGAAGCGATCCGAGACGCAGGACTCGACATGGCGAAGGAGGATCCCTGGAGAATAGGATGCTCCATTGGCAGCGGCACCGGAAGTCTTCAGGCCATAGAGCGGGAATACGGCAGGCTTTTGGAGAAAGGGCCTTCCAGAGTGGGACCATTGTTCGTGCCCTTGATGATTTCCAATATGGCTGCAGGCAATGTGAGCATTATGTTCGGATTAAAGGGAAAAAGTCTGAACGTAGTGACGGCGTGTGCCACGGGAACCAACTCCATCGGGGAAGCCTTCCGGACCATCCAGTACGGGGATGCGGAGGTGATGGTAGCAGGAGGTACGGAAGGGGCGGTTACTCCGGTGGGAATCGCCGGATTTACGGCGCTTACTGCTCTTTCGGACAGTACGGATCCGGAGAGGTGTTCCATTCCTTTTGATAAGGACAGAAGCGGTTTTGTGATGGGCGAGGGTGCGGGCGTTGTGATTTTGGAAGAGCTGGAACATGCAAGAGCCCGTGGTGCACGCATTTACGGGGAGGTGCTGGGCTATGGCTGTACTTCGGACGCTTATCATATCACGTCTCCTGCGGAAGACGGAGCAGGTGCAGCCAAGGCCATGCTGAATGCACTTGCGGATGGCGGACTGGCTCCGGAGAAGCTTACCTATATCAATGCTCATGGCACTGCCACTCATCATAACGACCTCTTTGAGACCAGGGCCATTAAGCTGGCCTTCGGAGAACATGCGAAGAATTTGAAGATAAATTCCACCAAGTCCATGATTGGGCATCTTCTTGGAGCGGCGGGAGCCGTAGAATTTATCGCCTGCATGAAGGAGTTGGAAGAAGGTTTTATCCATCGAACCGTAGGACTTCGGGAAACAGAAGAAGATATGGATTTAAATTACTGCAGGGAAAGCTATCAGGAAGAGGTGACCTATGCTCTCAGTAATTCGTTGGGCTTTGGCGGGCATAATACCAGCATTCTAGTTGGCAAAATGTGAAGGGGGAGGACACAGGCGTGTCACTATATACTGCAAAAGAAATAATGGACATCATTCCGCATCGCTATCCGTTTTTGCTGATAGATACCATAGAGGAATTGGAACCCGGAGTACGGGCGACAGGGAAAAAATGCGTCAGCATAAATGAACCGTTCTTTCAGGGACATTTTCCGGGAAATCCGGTGATGCCGGGAGTGCTGATTATAGAGGCCCTGGCTCAGGTGGGGGCAGTGGCGATTTTATCGGAGCCTAAATGGAAGGGGCATACTGCGTATTTTGCAGGCATTGATAAAGCAAAGTTTAAGCAAAAGGTAGTTCCGGGGGATGTTTTGACGCTTAGGATGGAAATAATTAAGGTAAAGGGACCTATAGGCGTTGGGAAAGCTGAGGCCCTTGTGGACGGTAAGCTTGCCGCTTCTGGGGAGCTGACTTTTGCCATAGGCTAAGGAGGTTAGTATGAACTGGATTCTGAAGCAGAAGAGAGCGGAGTTTTTTGCGAAAAAGCTGAAAAGCATCAATGAGCCGGGGGCGGGCGCGGTTTCCGGTGAAGATGCGGAAAAAGGACCGGAAGAGGCTGCATTTGTGGAAAAGCCGGAATCACCGGAAAAGACGGAGACGGTAAAGGAAACCGTCATGATCCGCTGCCCTAAGTGCGGAAAAAGCGTGGACAGAGAGCGGGTCGTGAAGAAAAAGTACATCTGCTATGAATGTGGCGGCTATTTCAGAGTCAAAATACACAACAGGATTCGCATGGTTGCAGATCCCCACACCTTCGAGCCCATGTTTACGGATTTTCCGGTCCGCAACCCCCTGGCCTATGAAGGGTATGAGGATAAGCTGGCAGAAGCAAGGGAGAAGACCGGCTTGGATGAGGCCGTGACTGTTGGACGGTGTAAGGTTTTCGGTGAAGATATTGTGCTGGGTATCTGTGATGCCCGCTTCCTGATGGCAAGCATGGGACATGTGGTGGGAGAAAAAATCACTGCCGCCATCGAGTATGCGGCAAAGGTGAAGCTGCCGGTGTTTCTTTTCTGCTGCTCCGGCGGTGCCAGAATGCAGGAGGGGATTATTTCCCTGATGCAGATGGCAAAGACTGCTGCTGCCGTGAAAAAGCTGGGTGAAGCCGGGCAGCTTTACTGTACGGTGCTTACGGATCCTACCACGGGAGGGGTGACGGCAAGCTTTGCCATGCTGGGAGACGTAATCATGGCGGAGCCGGGAGCGTTGATCGGCTTTGCCGGGCCCAGGGTGATCAAACAGACCATCGGGCAGGAACTTCCGGAAGGCTTTCAGACGGCGGAATTTTTGGAATCTCATGGTATTATTGACGGTATTGTAAAACGTGAAAATTTGAAAAAAACCATATATTTCCTTGTGAAGTCTCATCGGTGCAAAGAAGGAGAATACGCAAACTTTACTTCCGGAAAGGAATCCCGTTTTGTCTTAAGTGAGATTTTGAAGGAGCAGGAATGGAAAGTGCGTCCCAAGGGGGCATGGGAGAAGGTAAAGGCAGCCAGAAAGGTGGAGCGCCCGCAGGCTCTTGATTATATGGAGCACATTTTTGATTACTTTGTGGAAGCGCATGGAGACAGAAGCTTTCGGGATGACCCTGCTATCGTGGGCGGCATTGCCTTTTTGGACGGCCAGCCGGTGACGGTTATTGCGGAACATAAAGGTAAGAATATGAAGGAATGTCAGGAAAGAAACTTTGGCATGCCTATGCCGGAGGGCTATCGTAAGGCCCTTCGTCTGATGAAACAGGCGGAAAAGTTCAATCGTCCCATCGTCAGTTTTATCAATACTTCAGGGGCCTTTTGCGGTATTGAAGCAGAAGAAAGAGGGCAGGGAGAGGCGATTGCAAGGAGTCTTTGCGAGATGTCTGCCTTAAAGGTGCCGGTGCTTTGCATCTTTATTGGAGAGGGGGGCAGCGGCGGTGCTCTTGCCACAGCGGTAGGAAATGAAGTATGGATGCTGGAGAACGCTACTTATTCTATCCTGTCGCCGGAGGGCTTTGCATCTATCCTCTGGAAAGATTCCTCCAAGGCCAGAGAGGCCAGCGAGGTGATGCACATTACAGCCCAGGATTTAAAAGAGCTGCATGTAGCGGAGAAGATTATTCCTGAGTTCGGCGGAGCAGATGAAAATACCGCTCCTGCCATTGCCGGATATATTAAGGAACAGATCAAGGAATTTCTGGAGCGTTACCGTGGCAGGGACGGAGAGGCGATTGCGGCGGAACGGTATGAGCGTTTCCGCAGTTTTTAGGGACCTTACGAAAGGAAGACTTGTTATGTCTATCAGAATTATCGGAACGGGAAGTGCGCTCCCTGTAAAAAGCGTGACAAATGAAGACCTGACAAAGCTGGTGGAGACTTCGGACGAGTGGATCAGAGAACGTACCGGCATCGCGGGCAGACATGTATCTACCGGAGAGACGGTGGCGGAGCTTTCTGCCGCCGCCTGCAGAAAGGCATTGGAGGATGCAGGGCGGACTGCTGACGAGGTGGATCTCTTACTGGTGGCCACCTGCTCGCCAGAGTGCGGCGTGCCCTGCGTGGCATGCCAGGTACAGGGGATGATCGGGGCGGCTCATGCAGTGGCTTTTGACTTAAATGCGGCCTGTTCCGGTTTTCTGTTTGCACTGCACACGGCATGGGCCTATATGGAAGCGGGGATCTGCAGGAATGCTTTGATCGCAGGGGCCGAAGTGCTGTCAAAGCTGGTGGACTGGACGGACCGGGGCACCTGCATTCTGTTTGGGGACGGAGCCGGGGCAGTGTTTGCGGAATACGGCGGCAAGGAGACATTTCATTTTGTACAGCATTCGGATGGGAGTAAGGGTGGAGCCCTCAGGTGCGACACCCGTCAGTTGAAAAACCCTTATGTGGAAATGCCGGTGGAATCTCCTTGGATCAGGATGGACGGCAGGGAGATTTTTGCCTTTGCGGTGCGGCGTGTGCCGGAAGGTATTGAAGAGGTGCTGGAGAAGGCAGGAATGACGGCAGATGATGTGGATTTGTTTGTACTGCATCAGGCAAACTATCGTATTATCGAAGGCATCGCAAAACGTTTAAAGCAGGATGCGGCAAAATTTCCCGTAAACCTGGACCGGGTGGGAAACATGTCTTCCGCCGCTATTCCGGTACTGCTGGATGAGCTGAAGCGGGCAGGGAGGCTTAAGAGCGGCATGAACATTGTGCTTTCCGGTTTTGGGGCAGGACTTACATGGGGAGCCTGTGTGTTGAGGTGCTAAAGGAATGAAAATTTTTTAAATCATTCCTCGAAAGATATGGGGGCATAAAATGATTCAAACAAAAAAAAGGTCTATGAGTGAACTTTTGGCTTTGGTGTTCAATCATATCATGGACATGGAGTCGAAAGCAGTTATTACGAAAGAATTCAGTGACATTACCAATAATGATATGCACATCATAGAGGCGATCGGCGTGAGCGAGCCCCGCAACATGTCGTCCATTGCCCACAGGCTTTCGGTTACGGTCAGCACCCTTACCACCAATATGAACGGGCTGGAAAAAAAGGGCTATATTGTCAGAGAGCGCAGCCTGGAGGATAAGCGAGTAGTATATGTGCTTTTGACGGAGAAGGGCAAAAAAGCTTTTTTTCATCATCGGGATTTCCATAAGAAAATGATAAAGGCGATTGTGAAAGATCTGAACGAGGAAGAGATGGAGATACTTTATCGCTGCCTGCTGAATCTCACCAGCTTTCTGGAGGAATGAAGCATGAATGTCGGGGAATGGAAGAAGAAAAAAATAGGAAGTATCAAGACGATTATTTATGGCAGAACGGCAATCCTGATCCTGGGCTTTGGCCTGCAGCTGGCAGCGCTGGCGATGGGGTATTTTTGGCTGAGGAATTACAGTTTCCTATTTTATGGTGTATTTCTGCTGACCAGCGCCATTGCGGTGCTTCATATCTTTAACGCAAGGGGAATTCCTGACATGAAGCTGTCATGGATGTTCCCCATTGCTATTTTTCCCATTTTCGGGGCAATTTTTTATACCACTATTACCATCCAGCCAGGAACGAAGGTAATGTACAGCCGTTTGAAGGAGCTTCAGGGGCAGACCAAAAAGCAGGTTAAGTGCAACAGGGATACCTGGGAGCGGCTTTGCAGGGAGAGCCCCCATATGGGCAGGCTTGCACAGTATTTGTACAACTGGGATGCCAGCCCTGTTTATGAAAACAGTCAGGTTACGTATTTTCATCTGGGGGACGAGCAGTTTCCAGCCATTCTGGAAGAACTGAAGAAGGCGGAGAAGTTCATCTTTGTGGAATTTTTTATCGTCAGCGAGGGATATATGTGGGATAGGGTTCATGAAATCCTGAAGGAGAAGGCGGATCAGGGCATAGAGGTACGGTTCATGTACGACGGTACGGATGTGCTGTTTAACCTTCCCAGGGAATATCCCGGATTTCTGGAGGCTGAGGGTATTCGCTGCAAAATGTTTGCACCGATTAAGCCCATTTTTTCCCCTCATTATAATAACCGTGACCACCGTAAGATACTGGTGGTTGACGGGAAGGTCGCGTTTACCGGCGGCATCAACATTGCGGATGAATACATTAACCGGAAGCAGCGCTTCGGGCATTGGAAGGATACGGGTATTCTGGTGCGCGGGGATGCGGTGGAGCGTTTTACTTATATGTTTCTGGAAATGTGGAATGAGTCTGAAAAAAAGCAGGAAATCTTTGCAAAGTATGCCTGCCCTAAGGGTAGTTCCGTACCCTCAGACGGGTATGTTATTCCCTACAGTGTCTGCCCTTTGGGTCCGGAAAGGGTGGGGGAACGGGTTTATCTGGATATTATCAATACTTCCTTTCACTATGTGCATATCATGACGCCCTATTTGATTCCCAATCATGAAATGCTGATGGCGCTGATTTATGCAGCAAAGCGGGGGGTGGAGGTTATCATCATCATGCCGCATATTCCGGACAAAAAGTTTGCCTTTCTGCTGGCCAAGACTTATTATGATGAACTGCTGGAGGCCGGAGTCCGTATTTTGGAGTATGAGCCGGGATTTGTTCATGCAAAAGTGTTTGTATCGGATGATGAAAAAGCGGTGGTGGGAACCGTGAATCTGGATTACCGCAGTCTTTATCATCATTTTGAATGTGGGATTGTTCTGTATCGCAATTCCCGTATTGCCAATATTGAAAAGGACGTGCAGGATACTCTGGCAAAGTGTATCGAACAGACCAGAGAGGATGTGAAACGACGAAAGATCTGGGAGAAGGTCTTTGGCTGGGTTATGAGGATTGTGGCACCTTTGATGTAACTATTAAATTTAAGCACAAATGAAACAAAATGCAGTAAATGTCGTTTATCAGGATGAAGAGGGTGACGGGAGGAAAGGATTTGAAGGATGCGGAGATTTTAGATTTGTATTGGGCGCGGGACGAGCGTGCCATAGCGGAGACACAGAGCGCATACGGAAGCTATTGCTACAGCATTGCGTGGCATATTCTGTATACGAAAGAGGATGCGGATGAATGTGTCAATGACACCTGGTTTAAGGCCTGGAAGGCCATTCCGCCCGGAAGACCCTCCAGATTTGCCTTGTTCCTGGGGACGATCACGCGGAATCTATCTTTGGACAGATGGAAGGAACGGCGGACTATGAAGCGTGGAGGCGGAGAAATGACGGTGGCGCTGGATGAGCTGGCCGAATGCGTACCGGATGCCCGCAGTATCGAGGATGCGGTGGTAACTGCGGAGCTGGAAAGGCTGATCGACAGCTTCCTTCATACGCTTCCGGAAAAGGATTGTAATGTGTTCCTGCGCAGATACTGGTATGTGGAGGAATACGGAGAGATTGCAAAAAGGTATGGCATGAATCTGAATACGGTAAAGACCAGTCTTTTTCGTACCCGAAACAAATTGAGAGAGTATCTGGAAAAGGAGGGGATTGTACTTTGAATACGGAAAAGGAGTCCGGAGCGATCAGACTGATGGAGGCATTGAACGCTGCTTCCGAAGAACTTCTGGAGCGGAGTGAAAAGGCCGGCAGGGCAGAGTCCGGTGAAAAAAAGGCAGGCATAAGATTATTTGTGCAAAAATATGCAAAAGCCTGTGCTGCATGCCTTTGCCTGGCGGTTCTGGGGGCGGCATATTTTGGCATCAGCCAGATGCGCATGGGGTCTGCCGGCGATGCCAATACGAAAAACGCCGGGATTGAAGAAGGATATAACGGTGCAGCCCAAATGGGGGAAATGGTGCAGGAAGAAATTGGGGATCAGGAACCGGAGCAGATTCCGGATCAGGCCCAGGACGGGGGCTGGTGGGAATCTGCAGAACCTGTTTTTGCGGAGCCGGAGTGGCTGGATATAGAAAGCCTTAAGAAAGTCGCCACGGCAGCCGGCAACGCAGAAGCCAATGGACCGGAAGAGGTCAGACAGGAAAAGGAGACCGTCCCGGTGGAAGGCCTTGTACAGGGAAATATGTCCACAGAAATACCGGAAGCCGGTGAGACGGATACGACGGAGGGAAGGCCGGCTGCAAACGATGTCCTGACGGGAGAAGAGCTGGCGGCAGCAGTGCCGGCCGGCTACGATTTGATCAGTGCGGAAGGCAGTCTCTATTACGAGTGGTTTGACGGAGAACACAGCCTGTGGTTAAAGCTTACCGAAACGGAGCTGACGACGGATTTGCGGTTTGACGCAGAGCCTCCCGTTTATACGGTACAACAGGAATGGAAGGAATTGATTCCCTCTGCGGACGGAAGCGGATACCTGCAGTTTGCGTTGCTTTATGAGAACGGAATGCTGGCGGAGTATTGCGGGGCGCTGGAGAGGGATGAGGTGATTTTGCTGATGGAATCTCTTGCGGAAATTGACTTTCCGTAGCCTTGCGGCGGTTTCTGCGGCAGGCACGGAAGCGGCATTGTTATTCTGACGAAATATCCGTGCTTTCATTTTCGCGCATCCGGTATCCGATGCCCACTTCCGTGAAGAGATATTGGGGCCTGGCAGGATTTTGCTCGATTTTATGGCGTAGATTTGCCATATTGACGCGTAGAATCTGATTGTTGTCGTCAGTATAGGGTCCCCAGATTGCATTCATAATGTGCCGATAGCTTAAAATACAGCCGGAATGCTCGGCAAGGAGTGACAGAAGCTGGTATTCTACATGGGTCAGGTGGACGATCTTGCCGTTCAAAGATACTGTTCCGCTCTCCAGGTCGATGTTCAGCCCAAGGGCATGATAGGATCTGCCGGGAGAGCAGGCGTATTTATGGCGAAGGCAGGCGCGGATACGAGCCATGAGTTCGGCCAGACTGAAAGGTTTGGTAATATAGTCATCTGCTCCCAGATCAAGAGCCTGCACCTTGTCGTACTCTTTCGTTCTTGCGGAGATGACAATAATAGGGTTGCGATTTCTGCACCGAAGGGTTTTTAAGACCTCGCAGCCGTCCACGTCAGGAAGGCCAAGATCAAGAAGAATGACATCAGGGCAGTCTGATGCGGCAAGGCGCAGGCCTTCTTCGCCGGAGTATGCGGGAATGACATGGTAGCCGCATTTGGCCAGAGCAGTTATGATAAACGAACAGGTATTTTTATCGTCCTCGATCAGAAGCATATTGGTCTTAAGGTTCATGGTCCTCTTCCTTTCTCTTTGGCAGTTTGAATGTGAACTCTGCGCCGTCTGTAAGGCTGCGGCCCGTGATTGTGCCGCGGTGGGCCGTGACAATTGTCCGGCAGATCATCAGGCCGATTCCCATTCCCTTGTTTTCGCCGGAAGTCATGTGGGCGTGTGCGGTACCGTCAAACAGATGCTCCTGCATATTTTTTGGAATGCCGTTTCCGTAGTCGCGGACGGTAAAGGATACGAATCCGGGATGATCTGCTGCAATAAAGTCTATCGGCGCATTGACACCGGAATGAAGCAGGGCGTTTTCTAGCAGATTTATGATAACCTGCTCGATTAGAACCGGATCCATGGGAATCATGACAGGCTTTTCGGGAACTGAGGCGCGGATGATACAGTCCCGGTGAGCTTTTTCCACCTTTTGCAGGGCTTCGGCTGCAACTTCATCTACGTACTCCAACCGGGTGTCCAGCGTCAAATCTTTTTTGCTGACACGGGTCACGGTCAAGAGGTTTTCTACCATTTGACCCAGCCAGGTGGAAGATTCGTGAATATTGCGTACAATTTCCGTTTTCTCATCTTCAGTCAGAGTGTCCTGGTTTTCCAGGTAGGTGAGACTGTTGCCAATGATGCCTGTGAGTGGTGAGCGAAGGTCATGAGGGATGGCGCGAAGCAGATTTGCCCGCGCTTTTTCTATTTCTGCGGCTTCCAGCTGTTTTTCCGTTACAGAGGTCAGGGCGGCCTTTTTGGCCAGGCGAAAGATGAAAAGGCTGATCAGTGTCATTATGGAGGCAGCACACAGTGCATCCGCCAAAGCATTCTGCAGAGAAAAAGGAACACCAAGGCTGGGATAAATAACCTTAAGCTCCAGCCACAGTGCGGAAAAGACGGCGCAGAGGATACTGCATAGCGGGTCGAAAGTATTGCAGGAGACCAGAATAACGAACAGGAAAAATACCATGGTGCAGCAAAGAAGATGTCTGAACAGATAAAAACAGACAGAAGTGATGCCTGTCGCCATCAACATGCAAAGGGTTGACAGCAGGGCACAAAACAAATGTTTTTGAATTCCGGAGGCGTTTTGTAATTTTCTGAGCATAGAGATCACCCTTAACAAATAAAATAAATAAAATATTAAAATGCTGTATTTTACTAATAATATTAATATTTATTTTTGTTTTACACAAGTACCGCCGAAATTATTTTTTTTCTCCAAGCCACCTTCCCGATGCTCCGCAAGGCAATATCAGACCGGTGTCTTTCACGGGCAGTCCGATTTCCGCCGCCTCTACGTGTCCAGAAAACTTCGAGGCTATGGCGGCATTCAGCATATAAGACAATACTGCCGGCTGCAGCCCCGTAGTGTACGAGTTAATCAGGAAAAACAGGGCGTTATCGGAAAGCAGCCGGGTTGCGGATTCCAGGAATGGCCAGATGTTTTCTTCTATTTTCCAAATCTCTCCCTTAGGCCCCCGCCCATAGGAAGGAGGATCCATAATGATTCCGTCGTATTTGCTGCCCCGGCGGATTTCACGCTCCACAAATTTTGTGCAGTCGTCTACCAGAAAACGAATAGGGGCACTGCCTAAGCCGGAGGCGGCAGCGTTTTCCTTAGCCCAGCCCACCATCCCCTTTGAGGCGTCTACATGGGTGACGGCAGCTCCAGACGCTGCTGCAGCCAAAGTAGCCCCGCCGGTATAGGCAAAGAGATTCAATATTCTGGGCTGTTCGGCCGGATTCCGCTTCAAGGCGTCTCTGATCAGCCCGGAAAACCAGTTCCAGTTGACGGCCTGCTCAGGGAAAAGGCCAGTATGCTTGAAGCTGAAAGGTTTTAAGTGAAAAGTAAGGGGGCGGACCTGTGCCTGCAGACCGGGCAGGGCATAGGAAATGCGCCATTCGTCAGGCAGGCTAAAAAATTCCCATTCGCCGCCGCCCTTGGCACTGCGATGGTAATGAGCGTTTTTCTTGTTCCAGCCCATATTCCTGCGGGGGGTATTCCATATGACTTGGGGATCCGGCCTTACCAGAATATAATTTCCCCATTTCTCCAGCTTTTCGCCGCCGGAGGCATCCAAAACTTCATATTCCTTCCAGTGATCTGCAATCCACATAAGTCCCATTTCCTTTTGTATATCATTTAGCTGCTTTTGACTTAATTATAGAAAAAATTCATGCGGCTGTAAAGTGTGGATTTTCGTCTGTTGAAGAGCGGCTGTCACTGTGATAAGATGATAAGAAACCAGTTGGGGTAAAAGTCCGGTTATGAATGAAGAGTTTATGCAATTACCGGATTATGAGAGAGCGGGAAAGGGAGGACATAAGATGATACTGCCCGTGACGGGAACAGAATATGCAAAGGTGTTTGCCGAGCTTTACAACAGCGCAAATATGCTGTTTTCGGAAAATGAGCGGGCGGATGCAGGCGAAGAGGCATTTTACCGGCAGTTGAGGAAAGACTGTAATTTCCTATATATAATAGAAGGAGAAGCCTGTGGATTTATGTCCTGGCATAAATATGCGGGATATTATGAATTGACATCCCTTTATGTGAAAAGGTCATATCAGGGCAGAAAAGTCGGACATGAACTGCTGACGTATTTTGAAGGCGGTATAACGGAGGATGCCTGCATTTTGATCAAGGTACTGAAAAATGCGCCCTGGGCGCTGAATTTTTATAAGAAGCACGGGTATGAGACTTTAAATGAAGAGACCCGCGAGCTTTTGAAAAGCTGGAATATTAAAGAAAAATCATGGGAAAACATCTTCTTTAAGCAATGGAAAATGCGGGAACGGCAATAAATTGTAAAATTTATAAAAAAGTTCTTGCAAAAATTTGGAATACCCGTTATAATATCAACTGCTGTGGCATGATAGCTGTGAAGCGTGAGGTTGCTGTTTATCAGCAATGGTAAGCAGGTTTTCCGTGGAGCGAATGTCAAGTTAATAAACTGACGACAAGTCACTGTACAAAATGAAGTCTGCATCAGGCAGAAACGACGTGTGATAGGCCGCAAAATCCGTAGAATGTTGCGTAAGGATGTAGGACACACACGGGAGAGTGTACAGTCACCGCTTGTCGTACTTGAGTTTTAAAAGTGCGAAAAGGAGGCGACTTTTTTTATGGCAAGTCAAGTAATGAGAATTACCCTGAAGGCGTATGAGCACCAGCTGGTGGACGCATCTGCAAAGAAGATTATTGAGACCGTTAAGAAGACCGGATCTGAGGTGAGTGGTCCCGTGCCCCTTCCTACAAAGAAGGAGGTTATCACAATTTTAAGAGCCGTACACAAGTACAAGGACTCCAGAGAACAGTTCGAGCAGAGAACCCACAAGAGACTGATCGACATCATCGCGCCTACCCAGAAGACGGTAGATGCCCTGCAAAGGCTTGAGATGCCCGCAGGTGTTTACATTGATATTAAGATGAAAACAAAATAATAAATAACCTCTACAGACGTAAGAACACTTCCCATGCCGAGTTGGGAAAAAGGAATTATCCTTTGTGGTTATGACGCAACGGTAACTGCGTGGTCCGCTATGTAGAAAGCCTTGAAAGGCAGAAAGAGAGGAAAAATGAAGAAAGCAATTTTGGCGACCAAAGTCGGAATGACTCAAATCTTTGGCGAAGACGGCACATTGATTCCCGTTACCGTTCTTCAGGCCGGCCCCTGCGTGGTGACTCAGGTCAAGACCAAAGAGAACGATGGCTACAGTGCAGTGCAGGTAGGCTTCGTGGACAAAAAGGAAAAAATCGTAAACAAGGATGCAGGCGGGAAAAGGGAAGTTATCCACAGACACGGTGTAAGTAAGCCGCTGGCAGGCCATTTCAAGAAGGCTGAGGTAAGCGCAAAGAGATATATCAGAGAGTTTAAGTTTGAAAACGCCGGAGACTATACCATGGGCGCAGAGATCAAGGCGGATATATTTGCTCAGGGAGACAAGATCGACGCTTCCGCCATCTCCAAGGGAAAAGGCTTCCAGGGCGCGATCAAGAGATTGGGACAGCACAGAGGCCCCATGAAGCACGGCTCCAAATTCCACCGTCATCAGGGTTCCAATGGCGCATGTTCTTCACCCAGCCGCGTGTTCAAGGGCAAGGGAATGCCCGGACATATGGGATGCGTAAAGGTAACCGTTCAGAATCTTGAGGTCGTAAGAGTAGATGCAGAGAAGAATCTGCTGTTAGTAAAGGGCTCCGTACCCGGACCTAAGAAGGCATTAGTAACCATCAAAGAGACCACAAGGGCTTTAGGCTAACGGACACGTGCGAAAGGAGGACCAAATCAGATGGCAAACGTATCAGTTTTAAATATGGAAGGCAAGGAAGTTGGTACAATCGAATTGAATGATGCCGTATTTGGTGTGGAGATCAATGAACACCTGGTACACATGGCAGTTGTACAGCAGCTTGCAAATAAGCGTCAGGGCACGCAGAAGGCAAAGACCCGTTCCGAAGTATCCGGCGGCGGAAGAAAGCCCTGGAGGCAGAAAGGGACCGGCCATGCAAGACAGGGTTCCACCAGAGCTCCCCAGTGGACGGGCGGCGGCGTTGTATTTGCGCCTGTTCCCAGAGACTATTCCTTCAAGCTTAACAAGAAGGAAAAGAGAGCGGCTTTAAAGTCCGCACTGACGGACAAGGTTCAGAACAACAACCTGATCGTTGTTGACGAGCTGAAATTCGATGAGATCAAGACAAAGAATTTTGTAAATGTGATGAATAACTTAAAGGTTGAGAAAGGGCTGGTGGTTCTTGCCGATAAGGATGAGAATGTGTTCTTGTCCGCAAGAAATCTTGAAAAAGTAGATACCGCCCTGGTAAATACCATCAATACCTATGACATCATGAAGGCAAAGACGCTGGTCCTGACCAAGGACGCTGTCGCAAAGATCGAGGAGGTGTACGCATAATGGCAGACATTAAGTATTATGATGTAATCCTCAAACCGGTTATTACCGAGAAAAGTATGGCTGGTATGGGCGAGAAGAAATATACATTCCTGGTTCATACGGATGCAAACAAGGCTCAGATCAAGGAAGCCGTCGAGAAAATGTTCGAGGGCACCAGGGTTAAGAATGTAAACACCATGAACTACAAGGGGAAGGTCAAGAACAAGAGCAGAAGGCGCGGACCGGTTCTTGGCATGACGGCAAAGACCAAGAAGGCTGTTGTCACCCTGACCCAGGACAGCAAGGACATTGAAATTTTCGCTGGCTTATAAATTGATTAAGATAAGGAGATAAAAAAGATGGGTATCAAGAAATATAATCCCTATACACCCTCCAGAAGGAATATGACCGGTTCCGATTTCGCCGAGATCACCAAGGATACTCCCGAAAAGAGCCTGTGCACTTCTCTGAAAAAGAATGCCGGTCGTAATAATCAGGGTAAGATCACTGTGAGACACCATGGCGGCGGCTCTAGAAGAAAGTACAGATTGATTGACTTTAAGAGACGTAAGGATGGTATTCCGGCAACCGTAATCGGCATCGAGTACGATCCTAACAGAAGTGCCAATATCGCACTGATCTGCTATGCAGACGGTGAAAAGGCATATATTCTGGCTCCGATGGGGCTGACCGACGGCATGAAGGTTATGAATGGTCCCGAAGCCGAGGTCAGGGTGGGAAACTGCCTGCCTTTGTCTGAAATTCCCGTAGGTACTCAGGTACACAATATTGAACTGTATCCCGGAAAGGGCGGTCAGATGGTTCGTGCAGCCGGCAACAGCGCACAGCTGATGGCAAAGGAAGGGAAATATGCAACCCTTCGTCTTCCTTCCGGCGAGATGAGAATGGTTCCCCTGGTATGCCGTGCAACGATAGGCGTTGTGGGTAATGCTGACCACAACCTTGTCAATATCGGTAAGGCAGGCCGTAAGCGCCATATGGGCATTCGTCCCACCGTTCGCGGTTCTGTCATGAATCCCAACGATCACCCTCATGGCGGTGGTGAAGGCAAGACCGGTATCGGACGTCCCGGTCCCAGCACCCCTTGGGGTAAGCCGGCACTGGGCCTGAAGACACGTAAAGCAAAGAAGTCTTCCAACAGACTCATTGTAAGAAGACGTGACGGCAGAGCAATGAAGTAGAAAACAGGAGGATAGACAATGGCTAGATCACTGAAAAAAGGACCTTTCGCAGACGCAAGCCTGTTAAAGAAAGTTGACGCTATGAACGCTTCCGGACAAAAGCAGGTTATTAAGACCTGGTCCCGCCGTTCCACAATTTTCCCTTCTTTTGTGGGGCTTACGATTGCGGTTCATGACGGCAGGAAGCACGTTCCTGTATATGTGACAGAAGATATGGTAGGCCATAAGCTGGGCGAGTTCGTGGCAACAAGAACATATAGGGGCCACGGCAAGGATGAGAAGAAGTCTAAGGTTAGGTAAACCAGTGGCCCCTTGGCCACGGCAAGGATGAGAAGAAGTCCAAGGTTAGGTAAACCAGTGGCCCCTTGGACAGGGCAAGGATGAGAAGAAGTCCAAGGTTAGGTAAACTAACAACGCACGATCGCCCGGGAGGGCGTTGCAGCTGTCTGTCTGCGGGCTTCAGGCTTCGTAGCAGATGCGTTGCCGTTATTCTTTAAAAGGAGGATATTTATCTATGGCTAAAGGACATAGAAGTCAAGTTAAGAGAGAAAGAAACGCTAACAAAGATACGAGACCTTCTGCTAAGCTTTCCTATGCAAGGGTATCCGTACAGAAGGCATGTTTCGTTTTAGACGCTATCAGAGGCAAGGATGTTGAGACTGCCTTAGGGATCCTGCAGTATAATCCCAGATATGCTTCCAGCCTGATCAAGAAGCTGCTTGAGTCTGCTGTCGCAAATGCAGAGAACAACAACGGAATGAACAGGGAGAACCTGTATGTGGCTGAATGCTATGCCAATAAGGGACCTACCATGAAGCGCATTCAACCCAGAGCAAGAGGCACGGCTTACAGGATCGAGAAGAGAATGAGCCACATCACCGTTGTGTTGGACGAGAAGAAGTAGGGAAAGGAGCAAACAAATGGGACAGAAAGTTAATCCTCATGGCTTGAGAGTAGGAGTAATCAAGGATTGGGATTCCAAGTGGTACGCTGAGGGCGAGTTTTCCGATTATCTGGTGGAAGACCATGAGATCAGAAAATATTTGAAGAAGAAATTATACAGCGCAGGTGTCTCCAAGATCGAAGTCGAGAGGACATCTGACAGAGTGAGAGTTATTATTCATACTGCAAAGCCCGGTGTTATCATCGGTAAGGGCGGCGCTGAGATCGAGGTTACCAAAAACGAGCTTTCCAAGATGACAGGGAAAAAAGTTCTGATTGATATTAAAGAGATCAAGAGACCTGACAGAGATGCACAGCTGGTTGCGGAAAATATTGCCCAGCAGCTTGAAAATCGTGTGTCTTACAGACGTGCCATGAAGTCCTGCATGGGCAGAACCATGAAGGCAGGCGCGCTGGGTATTAAGGCTGCATGTGCGGGCCGTCTTGGCGGTGCCGATATTGCCCGCAGCGAGTTTTACAGCGAGGGAACTATTCCCCTTCAGACGCTGAGGGCGGATATTGATTATGGATTTGCAGAGGCTGATACCACATACGGTAAGGTTGGAGTAAAAGTTTGGATCTACAAGGGTGAGATCCTTCCCACAAAGGGAAATCAGGTGGAAGGGAGCGATAAATAATCATGTTAATGCCTAAAAGAGTGAAATATCGTAAACAGTTTCGTGGCTCCATGAAGGGCAAGGCTACGAGGGGTAACGTCCTGGCTTATGGCGAATATGGTCTGGTGTCGTTAGAGCCCTGCTGGATCAAATCCAACCAGATTGAGGCAGCCCGTGTAGCGCTTACCCGTTATACGAAGCGTGCCGGTCAGGTATGGATCAAGATCTTCCCTGACAAGCCTGTTACCTTAAAGCCCATTGGGACTCGTATGGGATCCGGTAAAGGTGCTGTGGACAGCTGGGTGGCAGTTGTAAAGCCTGGGCGTGTTATGTTTGAAATTGCCGGCGTTCCTGAAGAACAGGCAAAGGAGGCACTGCGTCTTGCAATGCATAAGCTTCCCTGCAAATGTAAAATCGTTTCTAAGGCAGATTTGGAAGGCGGTGTAGAATAATGAAATCCAGTAAATTTGTAGAAGAATTAAAGAACAAGTCCGTTGAGGAACTTCAGTCAGAGCTTGTCGCTGCAAAGAAAGAGCTTTTCAATTTAAGATTCCAGAACGCAACCAATCAGCTGGATAATACGGCCAGAATCAAGGATGTCAGAAAGAACATTGCCCGTATTAACACAGTGATCACCGAGAAGGCAAGAGCATAAAGGCGCAGAGATGCCCAAAGGCGCAGGAATGCCCAAAGGCGCAGGAATGCCTTGGCGGATTGCCTGGCGGAAAGGAAAGGAGTAAAGAAGTCGTGGAAGAAAGAAATTTGCGGAAAGTGCGGACCGGTAAGGTTACCAGCAATAAGATGGATAAGACAATCGTTGTAGCGATAGAAGAGCATGTAAAGCATCCTCTTTACAAGAAGGTCGTGAAAAGAACTTACAAGCTGAAGGCACATGACGAAGAAAATACGTGCAGTATCGGTGATACCGTTAAAGTCATGGAGACCAGACCTCTGTCAAAGGACAAGAGATGGAGGCTTGTGGAGGTCGTAGAAAGAGCGAAGTAATAAAGGCCGCAGATGCGGCAAAGGAGGAAAATCATGGTTCAGCAGGAAACAAGACTGAAGGTTGCCGATAACACCGGTGCAAAAGAATTGCTCTGCATCCGCGTTATGGGCGGCTCTACAAGAAGATATGCGCATATTGGCGATGTGATTGTTGCTTCCGTTAAAGATGCAACACCCGGTGGAGTTGTAAAGAAGGGGGATGTCGTTAAGGCTGTTGTTGTGCGTACCGTGCAGGGCGCACGCCGTAAGGACGGATCCTACATTAAGTTTGACGAGAATGCGGCAGTGATCATCAAGGAAGATAAGACACCCAGAGGAACCCGTATTTTTGGGCCGGTAGCAAGAGAGCTTCGTGAAAAACAGTTTATGAAGATTGTATCTCTGGCTCCCGAAGTATTATAAGGAGGCGCCATTATGTCAATGATGAAGATTAAAAAAGGCGACACCGTGAAAGTGATTGCCGGCAAGGACAGCAAGGCGAAGGAAGGTGCAAACGGCGCTTTGACTGGTTTGGAGGGTAAAGTACTCTCTGTAGATATGAAAAAGCACAGGGTAGTTGTGGAAGGCGTCAATATGGTTACCAAGCATACAAAGCCTTCTCAGGCAAACCCTAACGGCGGTATTGTCCAGAAAGAAGCTCCTATTGATATTTCAAACGTTATGCTGGTGCATAAGGGCAAGGCAACCAGAGTCGGATTCAAAATGGAAAACGGCAAGAAGGTTCGTTTTGCAAAGGCAACCGGCGAAGTAATTGACTGATCAATAGGAAGGAGGAACACAAAGTGGCTAGATTAAAAGAATTGTACTACGATGAGATCGTAGACGCTATGATAAAAAAGTTTGGATATAAGAACCGTATGGAAGTTCCCAAGCTTGATAAGATAGTTGTCAACATGGGCGTCGGCGAAGCGAAGGACAATGCCAAAGTCCTTGAGAATGCGGTAGCTGATATGGAGATCATCACCGGGCAGAAGGCAGTCCTGACCAAGGCGAAGAATTCCATTGCAAACTTCAAAATTCGTGAGGGTATGAATATTGGCTGTAAGACCACATTGCGTGGCGAGAAGATGTATGAGTTTCTTGATCGTCTTGTAAACCTTGCATTGCCTCGCGTGCGTGACTTCAGAGGTGTCAATCCCAATTCCTTCGATGGCAGAGGAAACTATGCGCTGGGCATCAAGGAGCAGTTTATCTTCCCTGAGATCGAATACGACAAGATCGACAAGACCAGAGGTATGGATATTATTTTTGTCACCACCGCAGAGACTGATGAAGAAGCCAGAGAGCTGTTGACACTGTTCAATATGCCTTTCGCAAAACAATAAGGAGGTAAATTTTCATGGCTAAAACATCATTGAAGATCAAACAGCAGCGCAAACCCAAGTTTTCAACGCAAGGCTACACCCGTTGCAGGATTTGCGGCCGTCCCCACGCTTACTTAAGAAAGTACGGTATTTGCAGAGTTTGCTTCCGCGAACTGGCATATAAGGGAGAGATTCCCGGCGTGAAAAAAGCAAGCTGGTAGGGAGCATAAAAAATCAAGCACGAGCGAAGCGAAGTATTTGATTTTTTGCGGCCGTACTATGTTTAACTCTAAGGGACTGGTTTGAAATAGGAGAGAAGGATATAAGGAGGAAGTCACAAAATGACAATGAGTGATCCTATCGCAGATATGCTTACGAGAATCCGTAATGCAAATACTGCAAAGCACGATACAGTTGACGTACCCGCTTCCAGGATGAAAATGTCCATTGCGCAGATACTTTTGGATGAAGGGTATATAAGTAAATATAACGTTACCGAGGACGGCAGTTTTAAGACAATCCATATTACATTAAAATATGGTGCGGATAAGAACGAAAAGATTATCTCCGGCATCAAGAGAATATCGAAGCCTGGTCTCCGCGTGTATGCAAACAAGGATGAGCTTCCCAGAGTTTTGGGCGGCCTGGGTATCGCAATTATTTCCACTAACCAGGGCGTTATCACCGACAAGAAGGCGAGAGAGCTGAAGGTAGGCGGAGAAGTACTGGCATTTGTTTGGTAAGCAATAAAATCAAGCACGAGCGAAGCGAAGTATTTGATTTTATGCGACCAAACATCGAGAAAACGTAAAGCAGCGCAGCTGCGACGACTGCGAAGCAGGCGGTTTTCGAGATGAGACTGCGTAGGACGACTGCGAAGCAGGCGGTTTTCGAGATGAGACTGCGTAGGACGACTGCGAAG
>CAJTSE010000002.1:0-158602 GCA_910578815.1 uncultured Acetatifactor sp. | reverse complement strand
AGCAGGCGGTTTTCGAGATGAGACTGCGTAAGACGACTGCGAAGCAGGCGGTTTTCGAGATGAGACTGCGTAAGACGACTGCGAAGCAGGCGGTTTTGTTACAGGTTATAATTGTTCCAATAATATGATAGGAGGTACGGGCATGTCACGTATAGGTAGAATGCCAATCGCAATCCCTGCAGGTGTTACCGTAGAGGTTGCAGAAAATAATAAGGTGACTGTAAAAGGCCCCAAGGGTACTCTTGAAAGAGTATTGCCCGGGGAGATGGAGATCAAGGTAGAGGGTGCTGAGGTGTTGGTAAGCAGGCCCAACGATCTGAAGAAAATGAAATCTCTTCACGGCCTGACCAGGACGCTGATTCACAACATGGTTGTAGGAGTTACAGACGGTTATGAGAAGAAGCTGGAGGTAAACGGCGTCGGCTATAGAGCAGCAAAAAGCGGCAAGAAGCTGACCTTAAATCTGGGTTATTCTCATCCGGTGGAGATGGAAGATCCTGAAGGGATCGAGACCGTTGTAGATGGTCAGAATATTATTATTGTCAAGGGAATTGATAAAGAAAAAGTTGGTCAATTTGCAGCTGACATCAGAGACAAGAGAAGACCTGAGCCTTATAAGGGTAAGGGTATTAAGTATGCTGATGAGACGATCAGACGTAAAGTTGGTAAGACCGGTAAGAAATAACAGATAAGGAGAGTATGAAGATGGTTAACAAGAAATCAAGAAAAGACGTTCGTGTGAAAAAACACATGAGAATTCGTAACCGCTTCAGCGGCACCGCAGAAAGACCTCGTCTTGCAGTGTTCAGAAGCAATAATCATATGTATGCTCAAATTATCGACGATACTGTTGGGAATACATTAGTATCCGCTTCCACGGTGGAAAAGTCCGTCAAGGATGAGCTGGAGAAGACCAATAACGTTGATGCGGCGGCATACCTGGGAACCGTAATTGCCAAGAGGGCGATTGAGAAAGGTATCAAGGAAGTTGTTTTTGACAGAGGCGGCTTTATATATCATGGCAAAGTTGCGGCATTAGCTGATGCGGCCAGAGAAGCTGGTCTGGAATTCTAGGAAAGGAAGAGGAATACATCATGAAACATACAGTCATAGATGCAAGCCAGTTGGAACTGAATGATAAAGTCGTTACCATTAAGCGTGTGGCAAAAACGGTTAAAGGCGGACGTAACATGCGCTTTACCGCCTTGGTAGTGGTGGGAGACGGCAATGGCCATGTGGGTGCAGGTCTGGGAAAGGCCGTTGAAATTCCCGAAGCGATTCGCAAGGGAAAAGAAGATGCCATGAAGCATCTTGTTACCGTGGCCCTGGATGCAAACAACTCCATTACTCATGACTTTGTCGGCAAGTATGGCTCGTCAAACGTTCTGTTAAAGAAGGCACCGGAAGGAACGGGTATCATTGCAGGCGGTCCTGCCCGTGTGGTATGTGAACTTGCGGGAATTAAGAATATCCGTACCAAGTCTCTTGGATCTAATAATAAGCAGAATGTTGTCCTGGCAACGATCACCGGCTTAAGCCAGCTGAAGAGCCCTGAAGAGGTGGCAAAGAGCCGCGGCAAGTCGGTTGAAGAGGTAACGGCTTAAAAGTGTGAAGGGCGAAAAGATTTTCTAAGGTTGAAAAGAACGCAACCTAAGAAAGTCTAAGTTTCGCCTCGAAGAACGCAGGCGAGTAAACTCGCCTTGACCAGCGTTCTTCCTGGAACTTTAGTTCCATGGATTGGTTTATGCCGCCGCCGGCGGCATGACGGGAAGCAGATCGTTTATTAAATGTCTCTTCCCGCATGAAAGGAGTTAATAATGGCAGATAAGAAGTTAAAGATTACTTTGGTAAAGTCCACGATTGGGGCTGTACCGAAGAACAGGGCAATCGTTGAGTCCATGGGCCTGCGCAAGATTGGCAGTTCTGTAGTACTGCCTGATAATGCCGCTACAAAGGGGCAGATTCGACTGGTTGGTCATTTGTTGAAAGTAGAAGAAGTATAAGGCGAAGGAGGTGTTTGAAATGGAATTATCCAATTTGAGACCCGCTGAAGGTTCCAAGCATAGTGATTTCAGAAAGGGCCGTGGACATGGTTCGGGAAACGGCAAGACTGCGGGAAAGGGACACAAAGGGCAGAAGGCACGTTCCGGAGCGCCCAGAGTTGGCTTTGAAGGCGGACAGATGCCGCTGTACAGACGTATCCCTAAGAGAGGATTTAAGAACAGAAACTCTAAGGAGATCGTGGCTATCAATGTGAGCGCTCTTGAGCGTTTTGAGAATGGTACAACGGTAGACGTTAATACATTGATCGAAACCGGCATAGTTAAGAATCCCAGAGACGGTATTAAGATACTCGGCAACGGAAAACTTACCAAGAAGCTCAATGTCAAGGCAGGCGCCTTCAGCGCATCTGCAAAGGAAAAGATTGAAGCCCTTGGTGGAACGGCAGAGGTGATGTAATGTTTACAACGCTGAAAAACGCATTTAAGATCAAGGACCTGAGGAGTAAGATTTTGTTTACCTTCGCCATGCTGATTGTGATCCGAATCGGATCACAGCTGCCTGTGCCGGGGGTAAGCGGAGAGGTTTTCAAATCAATGTTCTCAGATGAGTTGAACGGTGCGTTCAGTTTTTTTGACGCGATTACGGGAGGTTCCTTTCAGAGCATGTCAATTTTTGCTTTGAATATCACTCCGTATATCACATCCTCTATTATCATGCAGCTGCTTACCATTGCGATTCCTAAGCTGGAAGAAATGCAGCGTGACGGCGAGGACGGCAGGAAAAAGATAGTGGCCATTACCCGGTATGTAACCGTGGCATTGGCGGTGATTCAATCAACCGCTATGGCTATCGCATTTGGCAGACAGGGTTACCTGACGAACTATAATGCGTTGAGTATTATTTGTTCTGTGGCTACGCTCACGGCAGGCAGTGCGTTCCTGATGTGGGTAGGAGAGAGAATCACGGAAAAGGGAATCGGAAACGGTATCTCCATTGTTCTGGTGATTAACATCATCTCCAGACTGCCGCAGGATTTGAGCGTACTCTTTAACCAGTTTGTGATTACAAAGATCAATACGGCGCCTGCAACTGCAATTCTCTCAGCGGTGATTATCATTGCCATTATTGTGGTCATGGTGGTTCTGGTTATTATTTTAAATGACGGTACCCGTAAGATCCCCGTGCAGTATGCAAATAAGGTCCAGGGAAGGAAGATGGTGGGCGGAAACACCTCCAATATTCCACTGAAGGTAAACACTTCCGGTGTTATCCCGGTGATTTTTGCACAATCTCTTCTGCAGCTTCCCATTATTATTTCGTCCTTTGCAAAATATAATGGGACAGGCGTGTGGAGCGAGATCTTAAAATACCTGAATTCAAATTATTGGTGTGATCCGAAGCAGATTAAGTATTCTGTAGGGTTACTGGTGTATGTTGCGCTGATTATTTTCTTCGCATATTTTTATACATCTATTACCTTTAACCCGTTGATGATAGCCGATAACATGAAGAAACAGGGCGGCTTTATTCCCGGCATCAGGCCAGGAAAGCCTACCAGTGATTATCTGAACAAGGTATTGAATTATATTGTGTTTATCGGCGCAGTTGGTCTGACTGTGATCGCAGTTCTTCCTTATTTCTTCAGCGGTGTGTTTAAGGCGAATGTGTCCTTTGGCGGCACCAGCCTGATCATTATTGTCAGTGTTGTGTTGGAGACCATGAAGCAGGTGGAATCCCAGATGCTTGTCCGCAATTACAAGGGATTTTTGGAGAAGTAGGCTGGGGAGCGGCGCTTCCCAAAATCGCGCAGGTATGCCCTGCGCGATTTTTTGACAAGAAAATTTTTGACTTGGATATTGCAAACTATTTGCTAAATTATTAAAATTATAGTTGAACGGAGTATGTGACAAAGCATAAAGTGCTTTGAAATGGAGGGAAAATGAAGATTATAATGTTAGGGGCGCCCGGTGCGGGAAAAGGCACTCAGGCCAAAATGATTGCGGAAAAGTATGGTATACCTCATGTATCCACAGGAGATATTTTCCGGGCAAACATTAAGAACGGTACGGAACTTGGAATGGAAGCAAAGAAGTATATGGATCAGGGGCTTTTGGTTCCGGATGAGCTGACAGTAAAGATTTTGCTGGACCGGGTGGCTCAGGACGATTGTGCAAAGGGTTATGTTCTGGACGGCTTTCCTAGGACCATTCCTCAGGCGGAAGTGTTGGATGAAGCTTTAAATAAACTGGGTGAGAAAATTGATTATGCCATTAATGTAGATGTGCCCGATGAAAACATTGTCAGAAGAATGTCCGGCAGGCGTGCTTGCTTAAAGTGTGGGGCAACCTATCATATCGAACATATTCCGCCGAAAAAGGAAGGAATTTGCGATACCTGCGGCAGCGAGCTGGTACTTCGGGATGACGATCAACCGGAGACTGTCCAGAATCGTTTAAAGGTATATCATGACCAGACACAGCCGCTGATTGATTTCTATACGGCAAAGGGTGTGTTGAAGACCGTGGACGGCACCGTGGATATGAAGGACGTATTTGCGGCCATTACAGGGATACTGGGGTAAAAGCCATGGCTATCATTATTAAAAATGAACAGCAGATAGACCTGATCCGAGAATCCTGCAGGCGACTGGCGCTTGTTCATCAGGAACTGGAAGAGTTTATCAGGCCTGGAATATCCACAAAGGAGATAGATATTTTGGGTGACCAGCTGATTCGTAAGCTGGAGGGCATCCCCAATTTCCTCCATTATAACGGCTATCCGGCAAGCATTTGTGTATCGGTTAATGATCAGGTGGTACACGGCATTCCCAATAAGCACCGTATTTTGCAGGAAGGCGACATTGTCAGTCTGGATGCCGGCATGATCTACAAGGGTTATCATTCGGATGCTGCAAGAACTCATGGGGTGGGAAGAATCAGCCCTGAGGCAAGACAGCTGATTGAGGTGACGAGGGAGAGCTTTTTTGCCGGAATAAAAGAAGCAAAGGCCGGAAATCATCTGTATAGTATTTCCAATGCCATAGCTGCTTATGTAAAGCCTTACGGATACGGCATTGTCCGGGACTTGGTGGGGCATGGCGTAGGAACAAAGCTTCATGAAGATCCGCAGATACCAAACTTTGCTCAGATCAAAAGAGGGCCCAGGCTCCGTCCGGGTATGACCCTTGCCGTAGAACCCATGATTAATATGGGGCGTGCGGATGTGGAATGGCTGGATGACGACTGGACCGTGGTAACGGAGGACGGATCCTTATCCGCTCATTATGAAAATACCATTTTGATCACGGAAGAAGGCGAACCGGAGATTTTAACACTCTATTAAAACGAACAGGAAAGCTAAGTATGACAGGACAATTTGCAGCTTCCTGCGCAGGCCACGACAAGGGCGTTCTGTATGTGGTTGTAGCTGAGGAAGGAGATTTCGTATATTTGTCAGACGGCAGATTAAAAAAGCCGGAAAAGCCAAAAAAAAAGCGCAAAAAGCACATTCAGCTCATTAACAGAGAGGTGGATGAGAGGATGAAGACCAGGCTTTTGGCGGGAGAGATTCTCAGGCCGGAAGAGATAAAATATGCGATCAAGCAGTTTGAGAGTGACAGAGTAAATAAAGCAGCAAAATAATGGAGGAAATGTATGTCAAAAAGTGATGTAATTGAAATTGAAGGAACGGTTGTGGAGAAGCTGCCAAATACCATGTTTCAGGTGGAACTGGAGAACGGGCATCGTGTGCTGGCTCATATCAGCGGCAAGCTGCGCCAGAATTTCATACGCATCCTGCCCGGAGACAAGGTAACGCTGGAGCTGTCGCCTTATGATCTGAGTAAAGGGCGCATTATCTGGAGAGACAAGTAACAGTCGGGCTATGTAAGAGTTCAGACACCAACATCCTGACGGTGCCAGCCGGCTTTCATTCTCATGCAGACTCGCTTTCGCTTGAGGCGCGACGTAACGGTACATAGGCAAGCATAATACGCTTGCCAAGTACCGACGTCTTGCACAGTCTGTATTGAGAACAACTGCCGGCTGGCACCTGTTACCTGATTGCGGGGCGTCTGAACTGTTACGGAATTGTTTCACCGCGGCGAAAAAGATAAAAATAGGGGTTGTCAACAGGCAGCCCCTATGTTATAATAAAAAACGGTCTTTTTTGAAAGGAGGGTTTGAGATGAAGGTTAGATCATCAGTAAAACCAATTTGCGAAAAGTGCAAAGTCATCAAGAGAAAAGGACGTATCAGAATTATCTGTGACAATCCGAAACACAAGCAGAGACAGGGATAATCACCGCCTGGACGGCTTCGTAAGGAGACCGGATCAGGTTAAGTGAGTTCTTGTCTGGTTTTTATGTGCGGCTGAATTGCCGACGGTGTGTGAACAGCGGCGGCAGTTATCATAAATCCTGGATGGAGCTTGCGGGAGATTACTTCTTGATACCAAGACGAAAAGAAATTCTAAGATTATATAGGATATAATCTAAGAATTTCTAAATTTCGTTTCTGAAATATGCGCAAGCGCATATTTCCTTGAAGAGAGACGAACAGGGTGTTTTGGAAAGATCGGATAGTGACAATGCGTCCGATTGGGTGAAAGCCCCAATCAATTAGTAACAGAAAAATGGAGGAAATGTAAATGGCTCGTATCGCAGGTGTAGACTTACCAAGAGAGAAACGAATTGAAATCGGCCTGACCTATGTCTATGGAATCGGCAGAGCTACTTCCAACAAGATTTTGGCGGAAGCAGGTGTTAATCCCGATACCAGAGTCAGGGATGTGACCGATGAGGAAGTAAAAAAGATCAGCGAGGTCATCGAGAAGCTGAATCTCATGGTAGAAGGTGATTTAAGACGTGAGGTTGCCTTAAATATCAAGAGACTTCAGGAAATTGGCTGCTATCGTGGAATCCGTCATCGTAAGGGCCTGCCTGTTCGCGGTCAGAATACCAAGAACAACGCAAGAACTCGTAAGGGCCCTAAGCGTACAGTGGCAAACAAGAAAAAGTAATCGTGAAATATATAATAGAAGGATTACTTGATACTTGTGAATTTGCAAAGCAGATTTAGAAGGTTCCATAAGTAACTGTAAATTTATTGAGAAAGTAGGTTAGTTTAAAAATGGCGAAACAAGTTGCGAAAAAAGTAACTAAGAAGCGCGTTAAGAAAAACGTTGAACGCGGACAGGCACATATTCAGTCTTCTTTTAACAATACGATTGTTACACTGACTGACAGCGAAGGCAATGCACTGAGCTGGGCAAGTGCCGGTGGTCTGGGATTCAGAGGTTCAAGGAAATCTACTCCCTATGCTGCACAGATGGCTGCAGAAACAGCTACAAAGGCGGCTTTGGTACATGGGTTGAAATCTGTAGACGTGTTTGTGAAAGGTCCCGGCTCAGGCCGTGAGGCTGCAATCAGGGCTCTTTCGGCTTGCGGTCTTGAGGTTATCAGCATCCGCGATGTAACCCCCGTTCCTCACAACGGCTGCCGTCCTCCCAAGAGACGCCGTGTCTAAAGGTGAATAGAAATTCTAAGCCTGTAAAGTACACAGGCAAAGAATTTCTACGGTTTCACATAAGAGAAACCTATTCGCCTGGAAGAATTTCTAAGTCTGCATACGCAGACTAACAAATTCTAAGTCGCGCACAGAAGAATGTCTCTGACGAGCCATTCTTCCCAGAGAGTGAATAGAAATTCTAAGCCTGTAAAGTACACAGGCAAAGAATTTCTACGGTTTCACATAAGAGAAACCTATTCGCCTGGAAGAATTTCTAAGTCTGCATACGCAGACTAACAAATTCTAAGTCGCGCACAGAAGAATGTCTCTGACGAGTCATTCTTCCGGGGTATGAATAGAAATTCCAAGCCTGTACAAAGTACGGGCTGAAAAGCAGTTATTAGATTAAGTCGGAGGAAGATGCCGGCCACGGCATTGTAAACGATAATAAAAAGGAGAAAATATAATGGCAGTAAATCGCACACCCGTATTAAAGAGATGTCGTGCTCTTGGTCTTGAGCCTTCTTATCTGGGATATGATAAGAAGTCCAACCGTCAGAATTTAAGAGCAGGTAAGAAAGTCAGTGAATATGGCATGCAGCTTCGTGAGAAGCAGAAGGCAAAATTTATCTATGGTGTTTTGGAGAAGCCTTTCAGGAATTATTATGATAAGGCAGACAGGATGCAGGGAATGACCGGCGAGAATCTGATGATCATGCTGGAGAGCAGGCTTGACAGTGTGATTTTCAGAATGTGTTTTGCAAGGACGAGAAGAGAAGCAAGACAGGTGGTTGGCCACAAGCATGTTCTCGTAAACGGTAAGGTAGTAAACATCCCCTCTTATCTGGTGAAGGCCGGTGATGTTATTGAAATCAAAGAAAGCGCAAGGACAATGCAGAGATACAAGGACATTGCCGAAGTGACCAGCGGCAGGCTGGTTCCCGAATGGATGGATGTAGATCTTGAGAACTTCAAGGGAACCATTAAAAACCTTCCTACCAGGGAAATGATTGATGTCCCTGTAGACGAAATGCTTATTGTCGAGTTGTACTCCAAGTAAGCCTTGCCCACAAACAATCCCAAAGGAGGGTATTTGCAGTGTTTGATTTTGAGAGACCAAATATTGAGGTTGCTGAGATTTCAGAAGATAAGAAGTACGGCAAATTCATTGTTGAGCCTTTGGAGAGGGGCTATGGCATTACCCTTGGCAATTCTCTGAGAAGGATCATGCTTTCTTCCCTGCCCGGAGCGGCAGTGAGCCAGATCAAGATCGAGGGCGTTCTGCATGAATTCAGTTCCATCCCTGGTGTAAAAGAGGATGTGACAGAAATCATTATGAACATTAAGGGTCTTGCCATTAAGAACAATAGCGAGACCAATGAAGCCAAGACGGCTTACATTGAGTTTGAGGGCGAGGGAGTTGTGCATGCTTCTGACATTCAGGTGGATCAGGATATCGAGATATTAAACCCTGATCTGGTGATTGCTACCTTAAGCGGCAAGGACACCAAGCTATATATGGAATTGACCATTACCAGAGGACGTGGTTATGTGAGCGCCGACAAAAACAAGCACGAAGATCTGCCCATAGGTGTAATAGCGATCGACTCTATCTATACGCCTGTGGAGAGAGTGAATATGACGGTGGCAAATACGCGTGTGGGTCAGGTTACCGACTTTGATAAGCTGACGCTGGATGTATTTACCAATGGAACACTGGTTCCCGATGAGGCAGTGAGTTTGGCAGCGAAGGTCTTAAGTGAGCATCTGAGTCTCTTTATTGATTTGTCCGAGAATGCCAAGACTGCGGAAGTCATGGTTGAAAAGGAGGACGATGAGAAGGAGAAGGTTCTCGAAATGAGTATCGACGAGCTGGAGCTTTCCGTGCGTTCATATAATTGTTTAAAGAGAGCCGGTATCAACACTGTGGAAGAGCTGTGTAACAAGACTTCTGAGGATATGATGAAGGTCCGCAATCTGGGCCGTAAGTCACTGGAAGAGGTGCTGGCAAAGCTGAAGGAGCTTGGTCTCCAACTGAATCCTTCAGAGGAATGAGTTTAAGCAAAAAACAATGAGTAAGCCGTGGACAGTAAATCCAAAGGGTGTGTCCGTGGTAAGTCTCTGTATGGCAAAGCCAGGCATCCGGTAAGTAAGACCAAAGCGCATGGCCGGATGTACCATGAAAAGAGAAAGGAAATAAGGTCATGGCAAAGTATAGGAAGTTGGGAAGAACATCTTCTCAGAGAAAAGCATTACTTAGAAATCAGGTTACAGCGTTGATCAATCACGGTAAGATCATTACCACCGAGATGAGAGCCAAGGAAGTAAGAAAGATTGCAGAAGGCTTGATTGCTCTGGCAGCAAAGGAAAAGGATAATTATGAGATGGTGAAGGTTTCCGTAAAGGTTCCTGTAAAGGACAAGGACGGAAAGCGTGTGAAGGAAACTGTTGACGGCAAGAAGGTTACCAAGTACGAGACAGTGGAGAAGGAGATCAAGAAGGATCTGCCCAGCCGTATGCACGCAAGGCGCCAGATCATGAAGGTGCTTAACCCTGTGGTGGACGTTCCCAAGGAAGCGGCCGGACGGAAGCGCAATACAAAGGAAGTTGACCTGGCAGGAAAGCTGTTTGACGAGTATGGTCCCAAGTATGCTGACCGCAAGGGCGGCTATACCAGGATCGTAAAGATCGGCCCCCGTAAGGGTGATGCAGCAATGGAAGTAGTTCTGGAGCTGGTCTAAGTAATATATTAAAATATTGAATACTTTTATAGAGGCTGTTGCTTCATCGACTGAAATCGAGAAGCAGCAGCCTCTGTTTGGCTTACGGTTTTGTTTTCTGGAAATGCTGGTAGTCCTTTGAGTGGTTCCAGCTGCCGCCCCAGGTAAAGCCATGTTTGATAAACAGCTTATAACAAAGATCTTCTTCGTCAATTTTGTAGGGGAAGTTTAATGTGCGGTCCACATAGCTTTCGCCCGAAGCCGGGGAAACATTCATGGTGCCGTCCTTATTGTAAGTAATATAAGGATTATAAAGGGGATTGATGTCTATGGCAAGGCCGTAGGAATGCTTGGAAAGGCTTGCTTTTCCAGGCACCGTCCGATAGTTGAAACAGGAGGTATTGTTATCTTCCATGGAGGCGGTATCATCTCCATCGTATTCGTCAATCAGAAGGACCTTTTCCAGCTGATATTCGTTACAATAAAGCTGATAAAATATCTCCACCAGGTCCTGGGCAATATACTCGTTACAGATTAATTCACCCTCTGCAGGATTGCCGTCAAAATCATAATGCAGTATATGCACATATCGCAGCTCGTCCAAAGTTATTTCGATTGAGGAAGAGAAATCCGCGTCGAAGTTATCTTCTCCGGAATCGGCAGCATTCGACGGTGTTCGTGTACTCGGATAAGAAATGCCTGTTATATACCTACGAAGCTCGTCGGAAATCGGTTCGTAATAAAATCCTTCTTCATGGGTATTTCTGTACTCTAATTGGGAACTGCCGTTTAAAGAAGCGCCGATCAGAAGAGAAACAGGTGTAATCGTTTCTGAGGGATTTTGCAGGTTTTCTGCCCCTATACCTTCCAGATCTTCCTGACTATTGTTCTTTGCAGCTTCTTCATTTTTCTGGTTATCGCCCGTTGGAGTCTCGTCGTCGCCCTTGCTATCGCCCGTTGGAGCCTCGCCGCCTAAGCTGTCATTCTCGTCTATTTCTGGACCGTCGCTGCCTGTACTTGCATTTTCTGTGCCGTTTAATTTTTCATAGTCGGCCAGGCTCATGGAATTTTTCTGGAGCATTCTTAAAATTCCGCCAACAATTATGGAAATGGCGGCAAGCAATACGACGGTTTTAATGATTTTGGCTTTATCCATTGTTGTCTCTCTGTCCTCCTGTCCTGAATAAGGTCATTGTAACATGAAACATAAAGATTGAGAATGGCTTTTTTGGACGCTGGGAGATATAATAGAGTTTACGAAAGACCATATGATAAAAAGTACGATAGCTGCCAATCTGGGCAGCATGCTGACGCCGATAGGCAATCCGCAGAATCTTTATCTTATTCCCTGCTTTTGACTTTTGTGGGATTTTTCGTTTTTATCGGCAATATGGGCAGAATCCCGGCGTTTTGTGATTTCCTGGAGAGGGCGGTAGCTGGCCGGGAAACATATGCAGCCATTGCCGTCAGCCAGGTAATCAGCAATGTGCCAGCGGCCCTTCTTCTGTCCGGCTTTACAAACGCATATGAAGAACTGCTGATTGGTGTGAATCTTGGTGGGCTGGGGACGCTGATTGCTTCCATGGCCAGCCTGATTTCATACAAGTATGTGGCGAAGGAGGAAAGCAGCCGCAAGGGGAAATATATTCTGATTTTTACAGTGAGCAATCTTTTGTTTCTGGCGGTGCTTATGGGTTTTCATTTATTATGGAGAAAGGTTTAGTCAGAATAAGAAAATCTTGTAATTTGGGTAAAATTTTAATATAATGAATGAGCGCGGTAAAGCCGAGAAGTGAAAAGGATTATAACGGAAATATGGGGATTGTCAAAGCAGAAGATGTGACATTTGAATATATCAGGCGGGATGAAGAAGGCAATGTAGAGGGAATCACGACTGCAGTGGACAAGGTAAGTCTGGATGTAAATCAGGGTGAATTCATTGCAATTCTGGGGCATAACGGTTCCGGGAAGTCAACCCTGGCAAAGCATATTAATGCCATACTGTATCCCACGGAAGGTACGGTATGGGTGGACGGCATGAATACCGCGGAGGAAAGCAAAGTATGGGAAATCCGCCGTACGGCAGGGATGGTGTTTCAGAATCCGGATAACCAGATTATCGGGCAGGTGGTGGAAGAGGATGTAGGCTTCGGACCTGAAAATATGGGCATACCTACAAAGGAGATCTGGGAGCGGGTGGAAGAAAGCCTGAAGGCAGTAGGCATGTATGAATTTCGCAAGCACTCTCCCAATAAGCTTTCCGGCGGGCAGAAGCAGAGAGTTTCCATAGCCGGGGTTTTGGCCATGCACCCTAAATGTATTGTGTTGGATGAACCCACGGCGATGCTGGACCCCAAAGGCCGTAAGGAGGTTATTCGGGCAGTGCGGGCTCTGAACGATGTGGAAAGGGTGACGGTGATTTTGATCACTCATTATATGGAAGAGATCATCCATGCGGACAGAGTGTTTGTTATGGACAAGGGGAAGATCGCCATGGAGGGTACGCCCAGGGAGATTTTTTCCCAGGTAGAGGAATTGCAGGAGCTGAGGCTGGATGTACCTCAGGTGACGCTTCTTGCTTATGAGCTGCAAAAGCGGGGCATTCGGCTGCCGGACGGAATATTAACTGCAAGAGAGCTTGCGGATGCGCTGCTTTCCAAGGGCTTTTGACAACGGAGAGAATAGATTGAAAAATAAGTCTGATGACCTTATTTTCAATCGGCAATTTGTGCCGGAGCGTCACAAATAAGCCTTGATGGCAGACGCAAATTTGAAGTTTGCGCCGCCCCGTCGGGTAAAATGCTCCGGAATGGAGAAGAAAATGTCGATCATATTGGATCATGTTAATTATATATATGGTGCAGATACACCACTGGCGGTAAAGGCGCTGGACGACATCTGCCTGCAGATTCCGGACGGGCAGTTTATCGGCATTATAGGACATACTGGTTCCGGAAAGTCTACATTGGTACAGCATCTGAACGGATTGCTGAAGGCTTCTTCAGGCAGCATTTATTTTAACGGCGAGGACATTTACGACAGGGATTTTGACAGAAAGAAGCTGCGGGGGAAAGTAGGGCTGGTATTTCAGTATCCGGAGCATCAACTGTTTGAGATAGATGTGTTTACGGATGTCTGTTTTGGACCGAAGAATCTGGGATTGGATAAAAAGGAAGTGGAGCTTCGGGCATATGACGCCCTGCGTAAGGTAGGGCTGCCTGACGAGTTGTTTTACCAATCGCCTTTTGATCTGTCGGGCGGTCAGAAAAGGCGGGTGGCTATTGCTGGTGTCCTTGCCATGAAGCCGGAGGTGCTGGTACTGGATGAGCCTACGGCCGGGCTGGATCCCAAAGGGCGGGAGGAAATACTGCATCAGATCCGGGATCTTCAGAAAAAGACGGGCATGACCGTTATTCTGGTATCTCACAGCATGGAGGACGTGGCAGAATATGTGGACCGGATCATCGTCATGAACAGAGGAAGAGTCATGTATGACGATGTGCCGGGAGAGGTTTTCCGACATGGAAAAGAGCTGGAAGAGGTGGGCCTTGCGCCCCCTCAGGTGACATACATTCTGCAGGAGCTGCGAAGCAGAGGACTGCAGGTGGATACGGACGCCACTACCGTGGAAGAAGCGGCAGAGGCGGTGATGATGGCTTTTGGAGAAAAATAAGTATGCTGCGTGATATTACGTTAGGACAATATTATCAGACAGAGTCGGTGATCCACAGACTGGATCCGCGGGTTAAACTGGCAGGCACCCTGTTGTTTATTATCTCTCTGTTTTTCTATAAAAATTTTATAGGTTATCTGATTGCGGCGTTTTTTTTGTTCCTGGTGATTCGGCTGTCCCATGTACCCTTTCGGTTTATGGTGAAGGGAATGCGGGCGATCCTGTTTCTGCTTTTGCTCACGGTGACCTTTAATTTGTTTCTGACTCCGGGAGAGCCGCTGGTTACCATATGGAAGTTGACGATCACAAAGGAAGGTTTAAAAACGGCAGGCACTATGGCAGTGCGGCTGATTTTGCTGGTGGTGGGGTCTTCGGTCATGACCCTGACTACCACGCCCAACAATCTGACGGACGGCATGGAGAAAGGGCTGGGATTTTTAAAAATATTCCGTGTTCCGGTTCATGAGGTGGCCATGATGATGTCTATTGCTCTGCGTTTCATTCCTATCTTAATGGAAGAGACGGATAAGATCATGAAGGCCCAGATAGCCAGAGGCGCGGATTTTGAAAGCGGAAATCTTATCCGCCGGGCCAAGGCGCTGGTGCCGCTGATGGTCCCGCTGTTTATATCGGCATTCCGGCGGGCTAATGATCTTGCCATGGCGATGGAGGCACGCTGTTACAGGGGGGGAGGCGGCAGGACGAAAATGAAGCCCTTGGTTTATAAAGGGCGTGACAGGATTGCGTATCTTTGTATTCTGCTATACCTTGTGGCCGGTATTTTTTTGGGACGTTTGCAGTTGCCGGTTTTGGGATGATGGATTGTCTTCGGCTGCGACATATCTGAACGTTTGAGAGGAAGAAAATGATGGCTTAAAATAATGTTTTAGGAAGAGGGCGGCGGCTTTTTCTGCGGGGAATGAGAGGTAATATGAAGCGAGTACGTTTGACGGTAGCCTATGACGGAACGAATTATCACGGCTGGCAGGTTCAGGACAATGGTAATACCATAGAGGCCGAGCTGAATAAGGCATTGTCGGATCTGTTTGGGGAAGAGATCCAGGTGATCGGGGCCAGCCGGACAGATGCGGGGGTACATGCGCTGGGAAATGTGGCGGTCTTTGATACGGAGAGCCCCATGGCTTCTTCAAAGATTTCTTATGCCCTGAATCAGAGGCTTCCGGAGGATATTCGCATCCAGAAATCGGAAGAGGTTTCGAAAAGCTGGCATCCAAGACACTGCGAAAGTCGAAAAACCTATGAGTATCGGATTTACAGGGGAGAATTTCCCATGCCGGTAAAAAGGCTGTATTCCCATTTTGTCTACCATCCTTTGGATGTGGAAAAAATGCGTGAGGCGGCGGCTTACCTGGAGGGAAAACATGATTTTAAAAGCTTCTGCCAGGCGGGGGCGCAGGTGGAAAGTACGGTGAGGATCCTGTATCTGGTGCTGGTGGAGGAACAGGGAGCCGATCTGGTAATCAGAGTCTGCGGCAGCGGCTTTTTGTATAACATGGTGAGGATTATCGTGGGGACGCTGCTGGAGGTCGGGCAGGGAAAGCGCGCGCCGGAATCCATGGCGGAGATATTGGCGGCCTGTGATCGTTCGGCGGCGGGACCTACCGCCCCAGCCAGGGGGCTGATGCTGGTAAGGTATGAGTTTTTTTGATACATTGATTTCAACCGGCAATGATTAAATAATGCTGCCTGTGCGGATAGGGGGAAAGTAAACATATATGAGAAAAGGGATGATAGGCGCGGTAGTGTCCTTCGTGCTGGTATTGTTTTTGTTAGCCGGCTGTGGAGAAAAGGAGAACGGCGGCCATTCTTTCGACGGAATCTCTGAAAACTCCGAAGATTCTGCTGTTTCAGGGGCTGTCGGTGATATGCCGCCGGTAAGCAGGGAAGAGCAGACGCTTTACGTGCGGGAGATTAACAGTATAAATTTTCAAAGGCCGGAAGAAGGATATAAAGTAAGCAGTGTCTTTTATGATTTTATGGATGGCAAGGTCTGGATGTTTCGGATGGAAATACCGGATGAGGGCGAAGCCGCGGGGAAACAGCGTGTCTGTATGCAGATTTATGAGACCACAGAGAAAAAGGTGGAGCGGTATGTGCTGACGCCGGAGATTCCGGGGCATGACGAGTATTGGATTAGTTCTGCCGGTCTGACGGATCAGGGGGAAATTTCCTTTAAAATGTGGGAAAAGAAGGGAGAGGAAAATTTCTATTTTGCGGTAAAAACAGACATGCAGGGGAAGGTGCTGGAGGTGACGGAGCCATTTCCGGAGGAGGAAGAATATCCCTGGAATGTGGAAGTATTTTCCGAGATCAGGACGTTCCATCTGCAGGACGGCAGAACGGTAGTCAGCCGCTGGGATGAGGCTGGCCAGACTTCTGTTTTGACCTGGTTTGGCGGGGAGAAGGCTGGGCAGGAGCTTGGAAGGCTGGAGGGAGAAAAGCCTGGGGCGCTCTGCATTGGTGAGGCAGGAGCTTTGTATTGTCTGGCAGGAGACAGTCTGATTTGCTGGGATACGGAAAAGGATTTGAAGGAAGAACTTTTTTGTCTGCATGAGAATGGGGTTGCAGTCAGCGAGGATTCGGGGCTGTTTATGGCTGACAACGGTGATCTGGTGATGTGCAGGATAAACGAGGGAGAGGCCCTTGCCTATGTGCTTACGGACGAGGAAATTACATATGATGAGAAGATCAGGCTGTCCTGGATGGTTGATCTTGGGGAACCGACAAGGTATTTTGCAAAATGCGCGGGTAATTATGCCCGTGAGACAGGGGGCCTTCCTGTTACCTTGGAAAAAGAGCAGGCAAAATATTATGAGGATTACAGAAACCGGATATTTGCGGAGCTGGCAGTCGGCAGAGGACCGGATATATTGTATCTTACCAGAGAAGATCTGCAGCTGTTGGCAGAGAAAGGGGTTCTTTGCGATCTGTCAGGGATGATTCCGGAAGAGGTAAAAGAGGTGATGATTCCGGCAGCGCTGGAGCTGGGGGTTGTGGACGGGACAATGGTAGGATTTACGCCCCAGGTGGAGTTTTTATCTCTGATGACTGCTGAGCGGATCTGGGCGGAAGAAAGCTGGAGTCTGGATGAATTTCTGGAGACTGCAGAGTCCGTGGAGGACTGGGAGATCATGATATGGTATTTGGGCGGAGATCTGGCCGGGACTGCGCTGTTGGATATATTGATGAGTGATACGGACAATACGTCTCTGCTGGATTTGGAACAGGGAATCAGTTATCTCAACAGTGAAAAATTTATGAGGATCCTGGAGTTGTGTAAAAAGAGAGGTCAGAATAACAGAGAGACGGACAGAGCGGAATTTATTGACTTGATGAAAGAGGGAAAGGGGATGGCCGAATGGCGCTGGATTTCTGATCTGTCATCCTTTTCCGGCATCATGGAAAGCTATGGGGAGGGCTGTAACTTGGTGGGTTATCCATCGGAAGGTGGAAGCGGGAATTATGCCCGCGCCGGATACCCTTATGGCTATCTGGCAGTGAATGCAAATTCGGAACATAAGGATGAAATAGGGAAGTTTTTCGCTTATCTGCTGGACTATGACAAGCAGTTTTCCGTGGATGGATGCAGCGTTAGGATGGATGTGATCTGTGACAGTGTGCTTTATGATCCGATACAGGGATATAGGATGCGTATTTCGGACAATCCGGAAAATATGTTGTTCCGTTCCTTAGACGTGAAAGAGGACGGATCCACCTGGCTTGACGAATATCTGGAGTTTCTGGAAAACTGCAGGCCGCAGCCATTTATGCCACAGCAAATTTCAAGGATAATTGCGGAGGAAGCGGAGGTATATTACAAGGGAGATAAAAGCGCGGAAGAAACAGCGGATATTATACACCGCCGAGTACAGCTTTATCTGGAAGAGAACAGATAGAAATCTAATATCGACGAAAAATTTTAAAATAACCTTGACACAGAGAATGCGGTATAATATAATTTATGGATGTGTGACAGTGTTTCTATGCGCAGATACCAAAGCCCCGGTAATGCGCTGAAAATAGAAATCATCCGAAATGGCCGAAGCTGCTGAAACTGGTTCGGTATCAAACTCGAAGAAAAAGTAATACGGAGGGAATATCATGAAAACATTTACGCCCAGTGCTGCTGCCATTGAAAGAAAGTGGTATGTAGTAGATGCTGCAGATATGACTCTTGGCCGCCTTGCCAGTGAGGTTGCCAGGATTTTGAGGGGAAAGCATAAGCCCATTTTTACTCCTCACTTGGACACAGGCGATTATGTGATCGTTGTCAATGCAGAGAAGATTAAGGTAACCGGAAAGAAGCTGGATCAGAAAGTGTATAAGCATTATTCCGGTTATATCGGTGGTCTGAAGGAAACTACCTTGAAAGAAAAATTGAGCAAAAAGCCTGAGGAAGTGATTGAACTTGCAGTGAAGGGAATGCTTCCCAAGGGACCTTTAGGAAGACAGATGTACACCAAGCTTTATGTATACGCAGGGCCCGAACACGCGCATGCTGCACAGAAGCCTGAAGTGCTGGCATTCTAAGGGATAGGAGGAGAATAATCAATGGCTAAGACTGAAAAATACTACGGTACAGGCAGAAGGAAAAAATCAATCGCCAGGGTATATCTGGTACCCGGTAAGGGCGAGGTTACCATTAATAAGAGAAGTATGGACGACTATTTTGGACTGGAAACTCTGAAGGTGATTGTGCGTCAGCCCATGGCTCTGACCGAGACAGCTGAAAAGTATGATGTTCTGGTCAATGTTAAAGGCGGCGGATATACGGGTCAGGCTGGTGCAATCAGGCACGGTATTGCAAGGGCACTGCTTCAGGTGGATGCGGAATACAGACCTGCATTGAAAAAGGCCGGTTTCCTTACCAGAGACTCCCGTATGAAGGAGAGAAAGAAGTACGGCTTGAAAGCTGCAAGACGTGCACCTCAGTTCTCCAAGAGATAATTTTATTGAGTTTTCTCTTGAAACAGGCAAACAGAACACAAGATTTCAAGAATATTTACTCCGCAGGTTTTCCTGCGGAGTTTTCTTTCCATTAACATTTCAGGCCATATAGGTTATAATATATTTTAAGCTGATGCAGATTTCATATTGGAGGTGTTGATATGTGCGATGTGAAAAAGTATGAAAAAACCTATGAAGATATAAAAACCCTTCAACCGGAAGACACTTTACAGCTTGTGCTGGAAGCTGAAACAGAAGAACAAAGAAGTTTTTATGAAATGGTGGGTGATTTTCTTCTGCAAAAGAAACAACGACAGGTAATAGAAAGGAATAGAAAGAAGGTATATTGAGACATTTGATAATTTGAAAACTGTTCTGCCGGAATGTGATTTGGCGGCATTTTATGATAATACCATAGAGTTTCGCAGATTTGCAATTTATAAGAATGGAAAGCCGATAAGAGTTTCATATAAAATACAACAGTGGTATGAAACACTTACAGATAACGCAAAATTAGCAATGAAAATATAAATGATGCGGAAAAACCGGAAGATAACATTGGAAGGAGACATGCGATGTTTGAACAACTTGTTACAAAGATAAAAGCACTTTCAATAATTGATTTTAAAGACGCAACAGAGGAAATAAGGATTTTTGTTGATGACATACCGGAGGATGACTTTAAAAAAATAGTGAAACAGATAGGAACAATACCGGAAAATATTGAACATGATTCAACAGAAGAAAAACTATATTCAAAAACTTCGGATATAGTCTTAGCCAGATGTTTTAGATTGTTGGGATTGGCTTCGAGAGCATTAGATGAAAGAGCGGACAGCGCCGATATTTTGGCGGAAAGCATTTCAGGATATAATTATAGCTTAGTTGCTGATGCTAAATGCTTTAGGTTGAGTCGAACCGCAGAAAATCAGAAGGATTTTAAAGTTAGCAATTTAAGTGATTGGAGAGGTTCCGAAAATGAGTATGCTGTTTTAGTAGCTCCTTATTTCCAATATCCGCAATCAACTAGTCAAATATATTCAAAAGCATTAGAGAATAATGTATGCTTGTTGGCATGGGAGCATATTTCTATTCTGCTTGAACAAAATGTGAAAGAGACAATATCATTATCAATGGAATCGCTGTGGAATGCTTCTCAGATGATAGCAAGAGATAAGTCTTTAAGTTTTGCTAATGCAAAATGTTGTTTTTTGCCTAAAATGGATGTATATGTAGCAAAGAAAATTGGGATGCCGGATACAAAGTATAAAAACTTGTTAAGTAAATATAAAAAGTTAATTGTGTATAGAGGCAGAACTGAAATAGCATATTGGAATAATTGTATTGACGAAATTAAGAAATATACAAAGGAAAAAGCAATAGAAGAGCTAATTAAAGCAAAAAAATTGCAAGAAAAAATAAATGTTATTTCCCAGTATATTGATAAATTGAGCAGGTAGGTGAATGAATCTATGGGCAGAATTGAATTGGGAGATTCAATACAATTAATAAAAAGTGTAGAGACAGAATCAGTACATTTGATTTTATCAGATATTCCGTATGGAATAAATTATGATGAATGGGATGTTTTGCATAACAATACAAATAGTGCACTTCTTGGGAAGAGTCCCGCCCAAGAGAAGTGTGGAAGTGTTTTTAAAACTAGAGGCAAACCATTGAATGGATGGGCACAATCAGATAGAAATATTCCAAATGAGTACTATCAGTGGTGTTTATCATGGGCTGCTGATTGGTTAAGAGTGTTGAAACCAGGTGCCAGCTGTTTTGTTTTTGCAGGACGAAGAATGGCACATAGGTGTATTTGTGCAATGGAAGATTCGGGATTTATTTTTAAGGATATGATTTCGTGGGAGAAGGATTCAGCAGCATATAGAGCACAGAGAGTAAGCTGCGTTTTTGATAGAAGAAGTGATGAGCAGAATAGTTTGCATTGGGAGGGCTGGAAGATAGGAAATCTTCGTCCGTTGTTTGAACCAATACTTTGGTTTATGAAACCATACCCTCAGGGAAGCACTTTGACTGATAATATTTTAAAGTATGAAGTTGGGGCGTTTAATGAAAAAAAATTAAAAGAATTAACTTCATTAAATGAGGGGTTAGAGATATGCTCAAATATTTTGAAAGTGAAGACGCAAAAGTCAGATAGAGGATTGCATCCGACTCAAAAGGCTGTGGAGTTAATGGAGACACTTATCTCGTTGGTTACAAAAGAGGGACAAACGGTATTAGATCCATTTTGCGGATGTGGGACAACATTAGTAGCGGCAAGAAAGTTAAAACGGAAATATATTGGTTTTGAAATAAACGAGGGCTACTATAATAGTATATTGGCAAGAATGAGAGAAGAATTGCAGAAAGAAGAGGGGGGATTAAATTCCGGTTGAATTTTCCCTGCTTGATTTATTAACATTTAATACTGTTTAGGGTATTATATATTTAGAGTAATACAGGATATGAAACAGGGGCGACTACATATATGAGGTGAAAAGCATGAGAAAATGTGCGCGCCTGACGGAAGAAAGCAGTGTGATTTAGAAAATATGAAGTGGAGGATGCTGTCCCCAAGTGCTATTTTTTGGCATGATCATTGACAAGTTTTTAGGATGACTTATCTGGATCATGTAGAGGATTTAGAGAACATATTAGTGAATTCCGTGAGGGTTAATACCCTGTAATCTGTTACAGGGTATTTGTCTTCGACAGGTCGATTCCCCGCACTGCCTGACGGACCTTCAGCACCAGGTCCGGCGAAACGGACAGCTCGTCGATTCCCATGCGCAGAAAAGTTTCAGTAAGGGAAGTGTCTGCGCCCAGCTCGCCGCAGATGCCGATCCGAATGCCATGCCGATGTGCGTTTTGCGTACTCATCTCAATCAGACGCAGGACGGCCTCGTGATGAGGGTCCGCAAATTGTTCCACATCGGGGTTTTGCCTATCGCAGGCCAGTGTATACTGAGTGAGGTCGTTGGTCCCCACACTGAAAAAATCCACCATAGGCGCTAATTTTTCGCTGATGAGGGCTGCTGCGGGAGTTTCGATCATAATTCCCATCTTTGTCCTATCGGAGAATTTGATCCCCTGCCGTTTTAATTCTTTCTTTACCTCATCACAGATTACCAGTATTTTTTCAAGCTCTGAAACGGAGGTTATCATGGGGAACATGATACTTAAGCTTCCGTAAACGGAGGCTCTGTACAGCGCCCGCAGCTGGGTTTTAAAGATTTCCGGACGCAGCAGGCAGAGGCGGATGGCCCGGCAGCCCAGCGCAGGGTTTTCCTCTTTTTTCAGATGAAAATATTCCGCCTGCTTATCTGCACCAATATCCAATGTGCGGATGATGACCTGCCTGCCTGCCATGCCCTCAAGTACTTTTTTGTAAGCAGTAAACTGTTCTTCCTCCGAAGGATAATCGGAGCGTTCCAGATACAGAAATTCGCTGCGAAATAATCCGATCCCCCCGGCATCATTGGCCAATGCAGTTTCCACATCGGCGGCATTTCCGATATTGGCATAAATATCTATTTTTTTACCGTCCAGGGTAATGTTTTCCAGGCCCCTAAACTCCTGCAGCAGGTATTTTTTTTCCGTAAGGGCGCGCTGCTTTTCCGCCAGCATTTTTCGGAGCTCTTCGCCGGGATTGACAAATATTTCTCCGTTGCCGCTGTCCAGGACGGCTTCGTCGCCATCTTTGATTTCCCGGAGAAATTCGTCGCCCACACCGATCAATGCCGGGATATTCCGGCTCCGTGCAAGAATGGCGGTGTGAGAGTTGAGGGAACCGCGGGCTGTTACAAAGGCCAGAATACTGTCTCTGTCAAGAGAGGCTGCTTCACTGGGAGCAAGGTCATCGGCGCAGAGAATTGTGTTTTCTCCGGCAAACGGCGGGCGGGAATCCGTTCCGGAGAGAATGCGGAGCAAGCGGTCTGAAAGGTCCTGTACATCTGCCGAGCGGGCCTGCAGACAGGGGTCTCCCATGGCGGCAAACTTTTCCGTGAAGGCCTGCGCCGTACCCATAACGGCATACTCGGCGTTTACAAGCTGCTCTCGGATCATACTGTGGACGGAATCATTGTAGGAGGCATCTTCCAGCATCAGCTGATGAATCTGAAAGATTGCCGCGCTTTCTGCTCCTGCATCTTTCAGAGTCCGGTCATAAAGCTCCTGCAGCTGCCTGTACGCATGGACCTTTGCCTGCCGGAAACGGGTTGTTTCGCTTTCGGCGTCTGTGATGTGGATATAATTCACATGCCGGTCGGGCCGGTGAAACAGTCGCAGCCTTCCAAAGACTATTGCTTCACCGATTCCCACACCCTGATATTTATTCATATCTGTACCCATACGGTGAGTCTCCTTTGCGAGTATAAACATCATGCGCATTCATTCCTGCGAGCAGCGAGTCAAGTGCGGCTGCCGTGAGGGTCGAGTACCCTGCTGTCAGGCAAGCTGCCGCAGCAATTCATAAATCTCATCCCGTTCGGCCAATTCGTCTGAAAAAGCAGTTGCGCCGCCCGCCGCTGTTCCCAGCTTTAAAGCGTACTCCATGCCGCCGCTTTCCAGACCGGCGATAAATCCGGCTATCATGGAATCTCCTGCGCCCACGGAGTTCCTTACCTGCCCTCGGCAGATACCGCACCTATGAACGTTTCCACGCTCATCCAAGAGGATAGCACCGCGGTCGGCCATGGATACCAAAACATTCACTGCCCCCTTTTTCTGCAACTCTTTTGCCTGGGAAATGATTTCAGCATCTGTTTTCGGTTCCGTGCCAAACAGCTCACCTAACTCTTGATCGTTTGGTTTGATCAGGTAGGGCCTGTATTTTATGACATTTAGCAGCAGGTCTCCGGCTGCGTCAACCACCGTTCTGATCCTTTTACCGGCCAGCCGAATCAGAATCTGCTCATACATATCGCCGGGAAGTGAAGCGGGAATACTGCCGGCAAGCACCAGCGTGTCCCCGTCCTGCAGCCGGTCCAGCTTTGCAAAAAGCTGTGCCAGTGCGCTGTCGGGGATCCGGGGGCCCTGGCCGTTCAGCTCTGTTTCTTCCTCTGCCTTAATCTTGACGTTGATCCGTGAGCAGCCGTCATTCAAATGTACGAAATCCGTTTTGATCCCTGCTTTAGCGGCGCCGTTCTCGATGGCTTTGCCGGTGAAGCCGGCTACAAAGCCGAGAGCAGCTGATTTTATGCCCAGCCGGGCAAGCACGATGGAGACATTTATGCCTTTTCCGCCGATATATATCTGTTCAGTGACGGAGCGGTTAAGTCTTCCTAAGGACATTTTATCCGTGTGTACCACATAATCAATGGCAGGGTTGAAAGTTACAGTATAGATCATGGGAGCACCTCCTTAAACGGAATCGACACGCCGAAGATATTCTGCAATCAGCTTAGGCTGGATCAGAGGATAGGTCCAGTTTGCAGGCAGCTCGTCCATGAGGATTACCTTTTCCATTTCATGTTCCATTCTGCCTGAAAATTCCGTGATTTCCGCAAAGCATAAAAGGCCGAAGGACTCTTCGCCGCTTTCGTTTACCTGGGTTTTTCCTGTAACGGAATAAACACATAAAGGTTTTAAATCAAATTGGAGGGCTCCGGTTTCTTCTTGCAGCTCCCTTTTTGCGGTTTCGAGAACAGCTTCTCCCTCTTCCCTGTGCCCGCCCGGTACTTCGTAGGTATCCCGTTCCCTGTGTTTGCAGATTACCCATTTGCCGCCGCTTTTGGCAATAATGACCGCAAATTTCAGCAGGGCGTCATCCACGGTTTCATAAAAATTCACATTTATCATAGTCTCCCCTATCTGTCATTTGTAAATACGGATTGATTATCTTGATTCTAGCATAGGTTTCAGGTCCGTTCAATCCGTTCGCTGAAATTGACGGATTTTTTGCAGATATTCGATCTTTGTAATATGCAAATATCAAAAATGTACAAAGGTACAACTTCATGTTAAAATATGTAAAAGAAGTATATTCAAAAAACTGGGAAAAAGCAGGCAGACATGAATTAAGGTAAAATGCCGCGCAGACGGCAGGACAGGAGAGGGTATGATAAAAACGGAATTTTCCTGTAACAGGGAGGGACTTACCATCCGGGGGACGGAATACAGATGCGAGAAAAAGGAGCGGCAGGCAGGATGGCCTATTGCGGTGATCTGCCACGGCTTCGGCGGGAATCAGTATGATCTTGCATTTTATGCGGAAGCTTTTGCAGAAATGGGGTATGCAGTATACTGTTTTGATTTTTGCGGCGGCTGCGTGACGGGTAAGAGTGACGGAAGCAGTCTGGACATGACCATCGAGACAGAAACGAAAGATTTAAAAGCGGTGCTGGACTATGCGAAGAGTCTTCCTTATACGGTGGAAGAGCATGTCCTTTTAACGGGAGGAAGTCAGGGAGGTTATGTGGCCGGAATCGCGGCGGCGGAGAGGGCGGAAGAGATTGAAAGGCTGATTTTGTTTTATCCGGCTTTGTGTATTCCGGACCATGCCAGGGAAGGACGGCTTGGCGGAGCCAATTACAATGTGAACCAGGTGCCGGAAGTGATAGATACCTTTGGGGTGAGAATTAGCAGGAAATTTCATGAGGGCGTGGTGGATAAGGATGCGGTGGCGCAGATTTGCGGCTATCGCGGGCCGGTGCTGCTGATCCACGGCTCGGAGGATATGGTGGTAGACAGCCGCTATGCGGAAGCGGCAGCTGCGGCTTATGAAAACTGCCACCTGCAGATTCTACAGGGGGCAGGGCACGGCTTTTCCGAGCAGCAGCGGGAGCAGGTGATCGTGTCTGTAAGGGAATTCCTAAAAGGTCACAGGGAAATTCTCTGTATTCATGTACATGTTACCGATTGTGAGGAAAAGCAGGACGGAGACGAAACGGTTTGCTATGTTCATTTTGAGGGAGAATGCAGAAATGAATATTTTCAGGGTCGAATCCTTCCCGGTGCCGTAGACGAGCAGCATTACAGGCAGGGGCGGCAAACGTCCATCTGCGCTGTCTACGAGCTGGAGGGGCAGGATTGTAAGGGGAATTCCTGTAAAATAGGGATTGTAAACCAAAAGGCGGAGGATGGGTGCTTTCGGCCCAAGGTGCAGACGGACAGCCCGGAGCTGGCCTTTTTAAACCACAGTGAATTGCTGGCGGCGCTGGAATTTTATGCCGGCGGACTGACGGTGAGGATCTTTGAGCAGTAACGGGGTGGTTGTTGATGGAAGTCGGAATTTTAAGTAAAGGCATTGACAACATCCTGACATAATGATATGGTATATATATCAAAATGAAATCAAAAAAATGGAGGGAGTTGCGATGACTGAAAAAATTTATGTGACAAAAAAGAACGGTATGCGTGCGTTGATTTTGAATCTGCTTTTTCTGGCGGCGGCAGTGGCGGCGATCGTTTTTGGCGCTGTAGGAGAAGAAGGCGGGCAGGTTTACGGGATACCATTGATTGTTATGGGGATTATCGGTCTGTTCTTCGGCTGGATTCCTCTTTGCGGCTTGAAGGTATTAAAGCCTCAGGAGGCCCTGGTGCTGACTTTGTTTGGTGATTACAAAGGGACCATCAGGGAGCCGGGATTCTATTTCGTCAATCCATTCTGCGGTGCAGTGAATCCGGCAGCGGGAACAAAGCTGGCCCAGAGCGGGGACATACAGGGAAACGGCGGCCAGACGGCAATGGCGGCGCTTAACGGTATCAGCATTAATGCGGGAGCGGCGGAGATGGGGAAAAAGATTTCCTTAAAGGCCATGACGCTGAATAATGGTAAGCAGAAGATTAACGATTGTCTGGGTAATCCGGTGGAGATCGGTATTGCCGTGATCTGGCGGGTGACGGATACGGCCAAAGCGGTTTTCAATGTGGACAATTACAAGGAATATCTTTCACTACAGTGTGACTCCGCCCTGCGTAATATTGTCAAAATTTACCCGTATGATGTTGCGGCCAATGTGGACACTACCGGCGACGGGCAGGCGGATGAGGGAAGCCTGCGGGGATCAGCGGAGGTCGTGGCGGAGCGGATCAAGCAGGAAATTCAGAGCAAGGTCTGCGATGCGGGTCTGGAAATTCTGGATGCAAGAATTACCTATCTGGCTTATGCGCCGGAGATCGCGTCCGTGATGCTGCAGCGCCAGCAGGCTTCCGCGATTATTGACGCCAGAAAGATGATCGTGGACGGCGCGGTGGGCATGGTGGAGATGGCGCTGGAGAGACTGAACGAGAAGCAGGTGGTGAATTTGGATGAAGAGCGTAAGGCAGCAATGGTCTCCAACCTGCTGGTGGTTTTATGTGGCAACCGGGACGCCCAGCCCGTGGTTAATTCAGGGAGTTTATATTAATGGCAGAAAAGAAACAGATTCCGCTGAGGCTCTCGGAAAAGCTGTATGCGGAGATCGCCGCCTGGGCAGAGGATGATTTCCGCTCGGTAAACGGCCAGATTGAGTACCTTTTAACCGAATGTGTCAGACAGCGGAAAAAGGACGGTAAGTATGTATCGGAAATGATAGATGTTTCGCCGGAGTTTGATGTATAGACGGAAGGTAACAATATGGACAAAAAATTGTTTCGAAAACTGATTTATACCAGGGTGGACGCAGTGCTGGAAATACTGGGATATGTGTTTCTCCTGGGGTCTATCCTGATTGCGGTGGCGGCCTGTGCCGCCGGAACCCAGATAGTTGAAAAATTTGATAAGGCCGGAAACGTAATCAAGTACGGACCTCCTGCTATCCTGTTTCTGATGCCGGGCAGCATGTTGTTCTGCAATTTGCTGTTTTCACTGGTGATTCATTTTTCTAATCCGGGCATATGGAATATGCCCTTTAAGCCGCGACCCGGCAGGGAGGTGGTGCTGTATCGGGATATGGTCAGGATGCAGACTGTGATCGAGCTGATGTTTGGACTTTACAGCCTTGCGTTCAATATTATCATGTACCGGGGGTACAGGGAAGCAATGACACCGATTTCCATACTTTTTACGGTGGCAGTTTTGGGAGACATTGTGGTGATGCTGGCTGTGTATGTAAGACATAACCGGATGTAAGAAAATGAAGATTTGCCATTCTGCAGTTCTTTTCAGGTTACTGATTTAAGGGTAAGGGCGGAATTGGTTAAAATAAGGGTTGAAGCATTTATGCGGCAGCCCTTTTCACTATTGGAGAAAAAGTAATGCGCATGTCAGGAATTCAAATTTTTAATCCGGCAAATTAACTATATGAAACGTATTTATGTGAAAAGAGGTAAAGAATTATGAACTGGGTAAATTCACCAGGCACAAAAATAGGTGGTATTTTTGCGGCATTTGTATTAACATAAGAGTATAAAGGAGCAGGCAGGGAGAATATAAACATGAGAGTATATTTGATAACTGCAGTTATAACCGTCCTTATGATGAACAGTCTCAAATGCGCATTCATCTGGAGACGCAGGCAAAACTTCATATACAGGATATGATAAGACAAAAGCAAATAGAACTTGTAACATCATACGTTCTTGATTTTGAAAACAGTAACAACAGATCAATCCAAAAGATGGCGGCAATTAAAAAATTTATGGCAGATTATGCTACATTGTATGTCAGTAACAAAAGTGAGGAAAAGATTGTCAGGTTGGCCGAATCAATTATGAGAACAGGTGTAAAAGAAAGGGATTCGTATCATGTGGCCTGTGCGATTTTAGCTGATTGCAGTTATTTTATTACTACAGATGACAGGCTCTTAAAATATCAGTCAGAAAAGATTCAGTTGGTAACACCGGGAGAATTTGTCAGAAGAATGGAGGCGGATGAATAGTGGAGAACGCAGTGAAGGTCTTGGATCAGGGTTTTACTTGCCTTGTAGATAATCTGGGGGTTATTGATGCAGAGTATTTTATTTCTTTGATTAAAAGAGATGATTTTGACTATACAGTCTGGCAGCGGGAATATTTTGACAAAATGGAATCAGGCGAGTTTGGGTCAAAGGCATCTGTTTATGCGAACAGTCATCCATATGCAGGAAGCGCGCAGATATTGTAAAAAAGAGATACCAAATGAAAAGATTTCAGGGGGAACGAACGGATGAAATTTATATCATGGAACGTAAACGGCCTGCGGGCCGTGATGGGCAAAAATTTTATGGAAGAATTTAATAAGCTGGATGCTGATTTCTTCTGCTTGCAGGAGACAAAGCTTCAAGAGGGGCAGATTCAAATGGAGCTGCCAGGTTATTATCAATACTGGAATTATGCGGAGAAGAAGGGCTATTCCGGAACGGCGGTTTTTGCCAGGCAGGAGCCGCTGACGGTCACTTACGGTATGGGAAAAGAAGAGCATGACCATGAGGGGCGTATTATCACCCTTGCTTATCCGGAATTTTATCTTGTCACCGTCTATACCCCTAATTCCCAGCGGGAGCTGACCCGGCTGGAGTACCGTATGCAGTGGGAGGACGATTTCCGTGCCTATTTAAGCGGTCTGACGAAGGAGAAGGGCGTGATTGTCTGCGGGGATCTGAACGTGGCCCATCAGGAGATCGACTTAAAGAACCCTAAGACCAACCGAAACAACGCGGGCTTTACGGATCAGGAGCGGGGAAAGATGACGGAGCTGCTGGGCAGCGGTTTTGTGGATAGTTACCGGCATTTCTACCCGGATAGGGAAGGAGCATACAGTTGGTGGTCTTATCAATTCCATGCCAGAGAAAAAAATGCAGGATGGCGCATTGATTATTTTTTGGTATCGGAAAATTTTGCGGACAGAATGACCGGTGCTGCTATTCACTCGGAAATCCATGGATCGGATCATTGCCCTGTGGAGCTGACGATCTGAGCCGCACGAGAGTAAAGATGGGGTTGGATGTTTTAGTTTGTAGCTGCTGACGGCGACGGCGTAACGAAGGCGGCAGTAGGTGAATCCTTTGCCTTTGACTTAACAGGACTGGCAGACGGAGAGTCCATCACCATCAATGGGAAGACCTATACTTATGATGAAAACAAAGCCGATTCCAAAGCTAATTCCTTTAAGTCAATAGAGGACCTGCAGAAGCTGCTGGGTGATGAGTATGCTGTGGAGGTAAAGATCAGTGCAACGGAAAAAGCGGAAGTTTATGCTGCTGATGATACTGTAACCAGTACTACAGTATCTACGGTAGTCCGTGATATTGCTGCTGATAATGAGACTGTTGCAATCGGTAGCCTTGATGCAACTAAGGCAGATCCTGCATTTAAAGACACAACTCATACCAATGGCAATGCAGACACAGCGCTGACATATACCGATAAGAAAGCGACGCTCTACATTACCGAAAAGGCAACCACCGAGAAGCCCAAGGATGTCCTGAATTTCAGCTTGCAGGTAGGTGCGGACACCACCGAAGAGAACAAGATCTCTGTGGATATTGAGTCCATGAGCGCAAAGAGCCTTGGCATTGACAAGGTGAGTGTAACCGGCAAGGATTCCACCAATGCCGATAAGGCTGTGAATACCATTGCTGACGCGATTGCACAGGTTTCCAAGCAGCGTTCCGCTCTTGGTGCCATCCAGAATCGTCTGGAGCATACCATCAATAACCTGGATAACGTGGTGGAGAATACCACATCCGCAGAATCCGCGATCCGTGATACGGATATGGCTACGGAGATGGTTAGATATTCTAACCAGAATATCCTTGCACAGGCTGGTCAGTCCATGCTGGCTCAGGCAAATCAGTCCAACCAGGGCGTGCTTTCCCTGCTTGGCTAAGCCGGCGGCTTAAGGCATCAGGATGACAATAGCTATTATAAATTAGTTCGCAGAGGCAAAGCCCCTGCGAACTAATTTGTTCAATAATTATTTTTGCCCTACAGGTTAACTGTTACATAAAAAGGTAGTTTCTCCTGAAAATATTCTATGGAATGTATTTAAAGCGGTATAGATGAAATAAATTTAGGAAAAACTGTTCCAATAAGATTTGGGCAACGCTTTGGCTGGTTTTGAAGACAAGAGAAGCACAGAAAGCAAAAAAGAGCCAAAAATAGCGGCAGGAGCAGAAGCAAATTCCAGGAGGAACGGAATATAAATGGAATCATTATGGGAGAGTGGAGTGAGGATACCCCGAAGAAGGCCGGCGGAGGGGCTGCATGAGCGGGATGTGGTGGTGATCGGGGCGGGAATGACGGGAATTCTAACTGCCTGGCAGCTGCAGAAGGCGGGAAAGCAGGTGGCAGTGCTGGAAGCAGGGCGAATTGCCGGAGGGCAGACCGGGCGCACTACTGCCAAGATTACTTCGCAGCATGGTATGAAATACAGCCGCCTGCTGCGGGAGCTGGGTCAGAAAAAGGCCGGGTTGTATGCGAAGGCAAATCAGAGGGCCATTTCGGAATATGAACATATTATTGCGGAAAACAAGATTGACTGCGATTTTGAAAGGCTGCCGGCATACCTTTATTCTACCTCGGACAGGTCTGGTCTGCACGCCGAGGCCGTGGCTGCCGCTGCTCTGGGGATTCCTGCCTATGAAGCAAGGATTACGGAGCTGCCCTTTGAGACAGTGGGAGCAGTGTGCTTTGAAAATCAGGCCCAGTTTCATCCTCTGAAGTTTATCCGTGCCCTGGCGGCAAAGCTGGAAATCTACGAAAACAGTCCGGTAAGAAGTGTGGGAAGCCGGATTGTCTGCACGGACAGGGCAAGATTTCTGGCAAAGAGCATTGTTTTTGCCACCCACTATCCGTTTAAGGACCTGCCTGGATTTTATTTCTTAAGGCAGCATCAGGACAGGAGCTATGTGATAGCATTGAAGGGCTGCGAGCCTCTGCAGGGTATGTACTACGGTGTAGACAATGCAGGCCTTTCCCTGCGGAGCGCAGGAGATATTCTGCTGCTGGGAGGAAATGCTCACAGGACTGGAGAAAGCAAAAAGGGAGGCGGTTATGGCAGCCTAAAGGCCGCGGCCTGCAAGTTTTATCCGCAGGCAAAGATCGCGTACATGTGGGCGGCTCAGGACTGTATGCCTCATGACGGAATTCCGTTGATCGGCAGATATTCTTTGTGGCATCCTGACTGGTACGTGGCTACAGGGTACGGAAAATGGGGTATGACATCGTCTATGGCGGCGGCCATGCTGCTGACGGATCTGATTCGGGGACGGCATAATCCCTGGGAGAGCGTGTTTGCCCCCAGGCGGATCCGACCGGAGGCTGCAAGGGAAAACTTTAAGTGGGATGTGCAGGTAAGCACGAGGGGACTGTGGAAGGGTATAACCGGCGGAAAGGAAAAGTGCAGATGCGGTGAGGGAGAATTTCAGGCACGTTGTACCCATATGGGCTGTAAGCTGGTGTGGAATCCACATGAAAAGAGCTGGGACTGCCCCTGCCACGGCTCCCGGTTTGACGCAGAGGGAAAGGTGCTGGACGGTCCCGCCCAGAAACCGCTGCGGCGTGAAACACATTAATCATTGTTTCACCCCAAAATATCGGTTGCGGATCCGGGAAAAATATGGTATGCTGAATTTATTATACGAGAAAGGTGGTGAGAAGTATGAAGCAATACGAAGTCCTTTTGGTGAAAGAATTATTTCGCGGCAGTGACGTCATACGCGGATTTTCGTACAAAATGGCGAGTAGAGGGACAACTATGCCCATTTATCGGGAAACGGATTGTTTTAAATGCTGCTCACCATGGAAAGTATTGCCGGATATGTGACGGGGAGGCAGCCCTGTGATGATATACCGCTGTGCGAATACAAGGATGACATTGGGAAGATATACCCTGCATGGACAAAACGGTCCGTACAGGGTATTTTTATGCCCTGAAACAGGAGGTGTACACTGTAAAACAAGGAATGAATGCTCGCTGAAGCGGGCAGGAGGTATAAAAATGTTTGGAAAATATGGAATAACCGCCCGCATGTCTGTACGAAGTAAGACAAACGGCGGGCTGATCTATCTGGTGCCGGAGATATTTATGAGGCTGGTCTATCTGGTGCCCCTGATGTTTATCTGGAAATCATTGGCAGAGAGCGGAGCAGAGGCGGAAATGTCAGTTTCACAGTTGTTAAGCTATACCTATGTGAATGTTCTGGCAGCGGATATGATGATCGTTAATACGTGCTTGTCGTCCTGGAATTTTGATACGAAAAGCCTGGAAATGTTTACCCGTCCCATGTCTGTATTTGGGCAGGTGATTGCGCGAACGGTGGGGGAGTGGGCACCTATGCTGCTTTTATTTTCCCTGCCCATGCTGCTGTTTGCACCTGTTTTAGGAATTCAGGTTCTGCCGAAAAGCCTCTGGGCGTTTCCGTCGCTGTTTTTAAGTGTATCTTTGGGATTTGCCTTTGAATTTGTATTTTACTGTGTGATGGTCAGACTGCGCAATGTTTCCTGGCCTGTTTACGTGATCCGAAGCGCTGTCGTATCTTTTTTTTCGGGAACGGTGATACCCTTTAAAATCCTGCCATTCGGCATGGATCAATGGATACGGTATCAGCCCTTTGGCAGTCTGGGTGGTGCTTTCCTGACATTGTATGTGGGAAGTGCTGATGCTGCTGTTGTCTTGCCGGTACAGATCTTTTGGAATATTGTGATCTGGCTTGTGGCAGTTTTTTGGTTTCGCAGATCCAGAGAAAGGATGGTGAGTTTTGGTGGATAAGGTATCGCTTAAAAGATATTTCAAACTGCTTGGGATTTATGCGCGGATGGATTTGGCTTCCCTGATGCGGGACGGAAAGTTTATGGCCATTGTGATGGCTGCCGATCTGGTGTCCAATCTATCGGCCGTTTCGGGGATATTTTTTCTGGCATGGAAATTTGGCGGAATAGGCGGCATGAGCCGGTTTGAGATCCTGTTTATGCTGGCATACGGCAATATTGTGATGGGTTTTTTGAATATGATGGGCGGATGCAACGCTTTGTTTCCCAGCAGAATCATTGGCAGGGGACAGTGGGAGCATATGTTTATTATGCCTCTTCCATATGGTGTACAGCTTACAGTGGGGATTTTTCCTTTTACAGGCTCCGGCACTTTTATATCAGGGATTGCGCTGCTGATCGTGGCAATGTGCAATCTGAAGATATCTTTTGCATGGTGGTGGCCGCTGCTGTTGATTTTTCAGCTGGCAGTCAGCATGGTAATTGTGGTGTCACTTTCTTACCTGCTTTCCAGCCTTGCGTTTTATGCGCCGGTGCAGTGTGAGGAAATATCCAGTACGGTGATATACAGCATAGAACAAACCATGACATTTCCGCTGTCTGGTATGCCAGGATACATCAAATATCCGTTGCTGACGTTATTTCCAGCAGGTCTAACGGCGTGGTTTCCGACAATGATATTACTGGGAAAGACCGTTGTATTTGAAAACATTTATCCGGCTATATTCGCACTGCTTGCGGCGTTTACGGCGGCACATTTTTTTAAGAAAGGGTTTCGATATTATGTTAAAAAAGGGATTAACAGATATGAATCAGGCGGCCATCGTTCCTGAGGGGGCGGCGGTAATTGCAGATTCCGTCAGTAAAACATTTACACAATGGCAAAGAAAAGAAGGAGTCAAAGGCATCTTTCGTCAGCAGAAAAAGATCGTGACTGCATTAAATGATGCTTCATTTCAGATTAAAAAAGGGGAATTTGTGGCCTATGCGGGGCCCAACGGAGCAGGTAAGAGTACCACTATGAAGCTGCTTTCCGGTATGCTATCGCCAACGGAGGGGAGCATTTCCGTATTGGGAATGTCTCCGGAAAGAGACAGAATAGCGTTGATGAAAAGAATAGGAGTCTTGTTTGGCAATCGGACAGAGCTTTGGTGGGATCACCCTGTAATACAGAGCTTTGAATGGAAAAAGGTAGTATGGAATATTCCGGACGAGATCTATAAGCGAAACTTAGACAGAATGAAGGAGCTGCTGGAGATTGACGGGGTCCAGAATACGTTTGCCAGAGAGCTATCACTGGGACAGCGGATGCGGGCGGACCTGGCCATGATGCTGCTGCATTCACCGGAGCTGGTGCTGCTTGACGAGCCGACCCTTGGTTTGGACGTGGTGGCAAAACGTCAGATGATAGAATTCTTAAAAAAGATAAACCGTGAGGACGGTGTGACGATTCTGGTAACCAGTCATGATATGGATGATTTGGAAGAGATGGCTCAACGGATTATGATGATCTCTAAAGGACAGCTTGCCTATGACGGTGACTTTGACGGATTGCGCAGGCTCACGGGGAATATGACGAATTTCACGGTTACTACCGATGGCAGAAGACCGGAACTGGAGGGCTGCAGGTTTTTGGGAGGGGAGCACGGTGTCTTTGAATTTGAAGCGGATCTTTCCTGTACATCTATTCAAAGGCTGCTGGAAATGTTGTCCCGCTCCGACGGCATCCGGGACGTGGAAATACGACGGGTTCCGATTGAACAGGTGATAGCCGGGCTGTATCAATCATGGAAAGGGGAGAAGGTATAAATTATTTTGAAAAACATACGATAAATAAATTGCAGAGGTAATACTGTGTTGACAACAAAAACCAGTTTGAGGTAATATATAGTATAAAAGTGTAAAATTTTCAATCGCGGACTATATGACTACATAGCCGCTTGCGCGGCGGAATGCGAGGTATCATGAAAAAACTTACAAAGAACCAGAAAATCGGTATAACGGCAGCCGCAGGGCTGGTGGTGGCAGCAGTGGTGCTTGTGGCGGCACTGTTTGCAGGAAAAAGCGGAGAGACATACCGTTCCATCAAGGTGGTGGAGACAAGCGGCGAAGTTACCATTGCCAGGGACGGCATTGGAGATCTGGATGCCGCTGTCAATATGAACCTGGTTTCAGGGGATTTTGTGCATACGGGTGCAGACGCTTATATCGTGTTGATGCTGGATACGGACAAATATGTGATGCTGGGAGAAGCTGCTTCCATGCAGGTGGTTGCAGAAGGGGATGAGAAGGCCGGCAGGACCTCCATCCTCTTAGAGCAGGGCAGCGTCTTAAATGAGATTCAAAATCCCTTAGGGGAGGGTGCATCCTATGAAGTGGTGACGCCCAATGCAACCATGTCCGTGCGCGGCACCGTATTTGAGGTTGACCGGAACAGAGACGGAATGGTCTCCACAATGGTCTTTGACGGAAAAGTGAAGTTGGAAGTGTCAGGGCCGGAGATTGAGGTTTCCATTAGGGAGATTCCTGTTATTGAGGCCGGAGAATGTGTACGGTTTACGGAGGGAGCTTCGTCGAAGGCTGTTATTCGTGAGCCGATCAGTGAGGAAATGATAAATAAGCAGATGTTTGAACGCCTTAAGGAGATCAATGCGTCAGGAAGAGTAACGCTGAATCTGGGAAACGTGCAGCTTGTGGTTAACGGGGAGACTGCAGGCCTGACAGGTCAGGGAAGTACTCCGGAACCGGGAGGAATGACGGAGCCGGACAAATCGGAAGAGAATACGGGAGCGGCGGAAACTGCCGCGCCTGCGGAGACACCGGAAGCGGAAGCAACGCCGGAGCCCTCCGTCGAACCGGAGGCAACGTCTGCACCGACAGCTACTGCAACACCAAGGCCGTCCACAAGGCCCAGGCCCTCGGCGACGCCTTCACCGGAGCCGACGAAGCAGCCGGTACCTACGCCGGAGTCTGTTCCCGTGATTACAGCTGCGCCGGAACCGACCCCCGTGATTACGGCTGCACCGGAACCGACTCCTGTGACTACGGCTGCACCGGAACCGACCAAGCAGCCGACGCCTGCACCGGAACCGACCAAGCAGCCGACGCCTGCACCGGAACCGACCAAGCAGCCGACGCCTGCGCCGGAACCGACCAAGCAGCCGACGCCTACGTCGGAACCGACACCGACGCCGAGCCCGCAGCCGACTGATCCGCCTGTGCAGACATATCAGGTAATCTTTATTAATCCTTATATATGGACGAACGGTTTCCCGGTTAAGATTTCCGATCTGTATGGAAAAAAGGGAGTTGATGTTTACAAATCGGCAGACGCCGGGAAGAAGATAGCGGAACCCGAACTTCGGGAGTTTTCCGTGGCCTGTGATAATGCAAATTTAAGTCTGAAGCTGGTTGGATGGTATCGTGAGGACGGTAAGGAATGGGATTTTGATGAGGATAAAGTAACCGAAAATATTGAGCTGTATCCTGTATGGGAAGAAAGTTCTACAAAGAAGAAATACGGGACGGTGATCTTAAGAAGTCTTGTGGACGATAGCGGACAGCTTGTTTGTCTTCCCTACGGTACTATGGATATGCCGGAGGCCGATCAGTTTGGCGATAATGCAGGAAAATACGGCTGGGAAAAGGTATATGAGACGAATGCAACCCAGAAAATATGGGATTCTTCCGTTGACAGTGTGAATGGTGTGATTCTTTTAAAGCTGAAGGAAGTAACGCCGGAACCGTCCGCATCACCGGAGCCGTCGGATTCACCGGAACCGTCCGCATCGCCGGAGCCTTCGGAATCACCGGAGCCTTCCGCGTCGCCAGCACCTTCGGAATCACCGGAGCCTTCCGCGTCGCCGGCACCTTCGGAATCACCGGAGCCTTCCGCGTCACCGGAACCGGCATCATAGGGCTGACAATATGAATCAAGAAAAAAGCAAAATTGGAAACAGAGTTCTTCTGATTATAATTGCTGCTGTTCTTTCAGGGTGCCTGACGCTTTGGGCACCCTTTGATAAAGTAGAGTACTGGTTTGGCGATATACTTTATGTCAGGGAAAAACCGGTGGATAACCGGATCAAGATCATTGGCATTGATGAGAAATCCTTGGAGGAAATGGGACCTTTTTCCGGTTGGACCAGGCAGCAGTCGGCCGATTTGTTAAATGCTTTTGACAAAGAGCATCCCCCGGCAGTCATTGCCTTCGATATTAATTTTGTGGGTCAGAGAGATCAGGCAGGAGATGCGGCTTTGGCAGAGGCGGCATCCGGGTTTCCTCATGTAGTGCTGGCTTCCTACATACATTATGGTACCAGGGTGTTACAGGCGGAGGCCGGAAAATACCAGATTGATACCATGTATGTTGAAGATCTGGAGCTGCCCTATGAGGCATTGCTTCGTGTGACTACCCATGGCTTTACCAATGCGGTCCAGGATGTGGATAATTATGTCAGGCGTTCCATGCTGGGAGAGACCGGGGACGGCATTCAGGAATGGAATTTTGCCTGGAAGATTTATGATGAATACCGGAAGGCAATGGGAGAGCAGAGTCGGGAGCCGAAGCAGGCAAATGGAATTTATGGATTTGACTATACTGCGGAGCCGGGCATGTACGAGGTATACTCCTTTGTGGACGTCATGGAGGGCAGGTGTGATCCGAAGGTATTTCAGGGCAGTATTGTCCTGGTGGGGGCCTATGCCCAGGGCATGATGGATCAGTATATGGTGCCTATAGCCAGGGGCACGGTCATGAACGGAGTGGAGGTTCAGGCAAACCATGTAGATGCTCTTCTGAATGGTCGTACTTATGTAAACATCAATGGATGGATTCAGGCATTTGTCGCATTTTTAATTGCAGGCTTTTATGTCTGGCTGGTCAGCCATCACAGCTTTTTGGTGAATACCGTGGGCGGCGTTATACTGGAGGCGGGGATTATCATTACGGCCAGGTGCCTGTATGGCGCAGGCTATTACTGGGGATGCTTTGTTCCGTTTGCGTTTGTGCTGGTTACCTTCCTGGTGCGTGTGGCCGCAGGATACTTGACGGAGCGTGTCCGCAAGCGTAAGATCTTAAGCGTGTTTCGTACATACATGGCGCCGCAGGTGGTGGATGAGCTGGGAAAGAGCGGCAATTACAAGATAGAGCTGGGCGGACGTGACCGGGAGGTGGCAGTGCTGTTTGTAGACATCAGGGGTTTTACCTCCATGTCTGAGGGGCTTTCACCTGAAAAAATCGTCGGGATCTTAAACCGCTATCTGGGAATGGTTACCGAAGCCATCTTTAAAAATGACGGAACTCTGGATAAATTTATCGGGGACGCGGTGATGGCGGTTTATAATGCGCCTCTGGATGTAGAGGATTACGCCTGCAAGGCGGTACAGACCGGGCTGGATATTGTAACGGCAGTTGAGAGGATTAATATTGAGCTGAAAAAAGAATTTGGCATAGAGATTGCCTGCGGCGTGGGTGTACACAGCGGCAGGGCGGTAGTGGGAAATATCGGCTGCAGCTATCGGATGGACTACACGGCTATCGGCGATACCGTAAACGTGGCGGAGAGACTGGAAAGTATCGCCAAAGGCGGCCAGGTCTTGATCAGCAGAGATTTATACGAGCAGGTAAAGAATCGGTATCAGGCAACATTTGCAGGCACACAGAGCCTAAAGGGCAGACAGGGCGGCATGGACGTTTTTTTGGTGGAGGAGACGAATGGAACAAATACAAGCGGAAAAAATACTTGAGATAGGGATTCAGCTGGCGGCGGAAAGAGATTATGACGAGCTTTTGTCCAAGATCATCAACTGCGCCATGGAACTGACGGCATGTGACGGAGGTACGCTGTACCTGTTTGAAAAGGATCATCTTCAGTTCTGTATCATGAAAAACAAGTCGCTGGGAATTGATCAGAAGGGAACCAAGGATGAAAAATACCCTCCGGTGACCATGGACGAGAAGAACATCTGTGCTTACGCGGCGATCCATAGGGAATTTCTTAATATTGAGGATGCCTACAGCAGCAGTCAGTTTGATTTCAGCGGTCCCAGGGAGTATGACAAGCGTACAGGATACAGGACGAAGTCCGTGCTGGTATTTCCCCTGATCAGTCATGAAGATAAGCTGATCGGTGTGGTACAGCTCATCAATGCCAAGAATAAGGCAGGTGAGATCATTCCTTTTGGCGAGGACTGTGAGCGGGTGCTGCTCTCACTGGGGTCTCAGGCAGCGGTGGCAGTGTCCAATATGCGTTTTGTCCAGGAGATTGAGGATTTGATGATCTCCATCACGCAGGTGTTTACCGATGCCATTGATACCCGTATCCCGTATAACTACTATCATTCCAGAAATGTTTATCTTTATGTCAGGCTGCTGGCAGACTATATCAACAGTCAGCATGAGGCCGGAAAGACGGAGAGATTTTATACGCCGGCAGAGCGGGATGAGCTGCTGATGGCAGCATTGATGCACGACATCGGCAAGCTGGTGATTCCTAACGATATTATCGACAAGACCACCAGGCTGGGAGACAAGCTGGAGCTGGTGCTGGAGCGTTTTGAGCGCCTTGCGCTGTTGTACAATATAGATTATCTTCAGGGCAGGCTGGAAAAGGATAAGTGGATTGAAAAGAAGAATTATTTTCTGGATGCCAGAGAGCGGGTGGAGGAAATCAACAGGAAGCCTCGTCTGACAGAGGACGATGTTGCCTATATACAGAATATGGCGAGAATGAGCTATACCGATTCCAACGGCCAGAAGGTCAGCTACCTGTCTCTTGGCGAGGCAGAGTGCCTGACGGTGGTCTCCGGTAACCTGACAAGAGGGGAGCGGGAGGTAATCTGCTCCCATGTGGAATATACGGAGAAATATCTGCGGAAGATGAACTTTGGCGTGCGTTATCCCCACATTATAGAATGGGCGGGGGCTCATCATGAATTTCTGGATGGCAGCGGCTATCCCAGAGGGCTGAAAGGAGATGAAATACCTTTTGAAGCCAGGATTCTGGTGGTAGTGGACGTGTTTGAAGCGCTGACCAGCGCCGACAGGCCCTATAAGAAATCCATGGAAGAGAAAAAAGCATTTTCCGTTCTGGACGACATGATGGCCGAAGGCAAGGTTGATCCTGAGGTGCTGGGACTGTTTAAGGAGGCGGTTGCCAACTTCCAGGGTGATATAAAATTATTTTTTCACCATGAGGACGAAGAAGCATGATTGAGATTATTCCTGAAATTGACAGAATCGAAGAGTATGCGGAATTGGCGGAAAGCCATGCTTTCGGTTTTGAATATAATGATTTTTTTAATCCGGATCTGCTGGACAACAAGGCGGCGATCAGGGAAAGGATTGCCCGTTACAGAGAACTGGGAAGGCCGGAAAAAACGGATACCTTGCACGGGGCGTTTTATGATATTGTTCCCTTCAGCTGGGACAGCGGGATCAGCAGTCACAGTCAGTACCGGATGCAGCAGTCGGCGGAGATTGCAGCGGAGCTTGGCTGCAGGGCGGTAATCTTTCATGCGGGACTGCGGCCGGAGTTTGCAGGCAGCGAAAAATATTATCGGAACTGGCTGGAAACCATGTCCCGGATGGCGGGAGAACTGGCGGCTGAGTGGGATGTGGAGATTTATTATGAAAATGTGGGTGAGACGTTCCCGGCAGAACTGGGGGAACTGGCGGACAGCCTTTGCCATGAGAAACGATTCGGCATCTGCCTTGACGTGGCGCACATGATGCTGACAGGCGGAGCGGCGCCGGAGGCATGGTTTCAAAGGCTTGCGCCCTATATCAGACATTTTCATTTAAATGACAATCATCTGAAAAGGGACGAGCACCTGGCGCTGGGCTGCGGCAGCATTGATTGGAAGGAAATATATGAATTGATCGGCCGGTACGGCCTTACTGACAGGAGCGTGCTGCTGGAGGTGAGCGGGCTGGAGAAAATAGACTTAAGTTTGGAATATCTGGAGAAGGCAGGGATTTTGTCGTGAATATTCAGGAAATATTTGTACAGATAGATAAACTTTTCGAAGAGAATAAAAGAGAAGAAGCGGAGAAGCTTATGCAGGAGAGCATCGCCCAGGCGGTGGAAGAGCAGGATGACAACAGCCTGCTCCAGCTCCTGAATGAGCTTCTTGGGTTTTACCGGGAAACCGGCCGGCATGATGAGGCCCGGATGATCGGGCAGAGGGCCGTGGCCCAGGCAGAGAGGATGAGCCTTGCGGGAACCATTCCCTATGCCACGACTTTGCTCAATGTGGCAAATGCCTGCAGGGCGGAGGGATGCCTGGAGGAATCTCTGGAAAAATATCTTCAGGTGCAGGAAATGTACAGGCAGCAGCTGGCGCCGGACGACATGCTGGCAGCCAGCTTTCAGAATAATTTCAGCCTGCTCTATCAGGAAATAGGTGAGTTTCAAAAGGCCAAGGAATGCCTGTTGAAAGCATTACAGATTGTCAGGGAAAAGGGCTCCGGGTATGAGCTGGGAGTGACCTGGGCCAATCTGGCGGCTACCTGTGTGCAGCTTGGACAGCCGGAGGAGGCCAGGGAATATGCGGAAAAGTCTCTGGAAACCTTTGAGAAGGCCGGTATCAGGGACAACCACTATGCGGCGGCCCTGTCCGCTCTGGGAACGTGGTATTTTCAAAAGCAGGATTACCAGACGGCGGGAGAAACGTTCCGGAAGGCCATGGAGCTGGTGGAACAGTTTAACGGCAGAAATCACGCCTACAGCCGACTGGAGGAAAATGTGCGGGCCTGTGAGGCGGCGTTGGCCGGCGTAAGTATGGCTGCACCGGAAGCGGACTCGGATTTTACGGGGAGCAGCGAAAGCCCAAAAGGTGAGGAACATGCCGCGGCGTTTGCTTCCGAAAATGTTGGCTGCTCCGGGGCCGGACGGTCCGGTGTCGGTCTTGCTTTGTCGAAGGAATATTATGAGACTTACGGCATTCCCATGATTCGGGAACAGTTTGCAAAATATGCGGGCAGGATCGCAGTGGGGCTGGCAGGCAGAGGCTCCGACTGCTTCGGCTATGATGATGTCTTATCCAGAGACCATGACTGGGGCCCGGATTTCTGCATGTGGGTGACGGATGAGACCTACGCGGAAATCGGCACCGCCCTGCAGAAGGCCTATGAAGCCCTGCCGGCAGAGTTTAAGGGTTATAGGCGGGCGCCTCATGTGAGCGGGAGGAACCGAAGAGGCGTTATAAAAATTTCCGAATTTTACCGCAGCCTTGTGGGGGCGGAGCGTTATGAAGAGATTGACTGGCGAAACGTCAGCGACGCTTCCCTTGCGGCGGCGGTGAACGGGGAGGTTTTCCGGGACGATGAGGGGATTTTTACGGATTACCGAAACCGTCTGTTAAAAGGGTATCCGGAGCATATCTTTTATCTGAAGCTGGCGGAGGCGGGGGCAAAATACGCGCAGGCGGCGGAGTACAATTTTGGACGGATGCTGCAGCGGGGAGATGAGCTGACAGCCCGGATGTTCGCGTGGGACGGCATCAGGGAGGCCATGCGCCTGCAGCTGTATCTGGAAGGGAAATATCCGCCTCATGATAAATGGTTTTACCGAAGCCTGCAGGAATCCGAACAGGGCAGGGAGACGGCGGCGCTTTTAGGGGAAGCGTCAGGACTGCTGGCTCGGCCTGATTTGGAGGCTGCGGCACTGAAGGAGATGCTGGAAGGACTGGGAGACTATTTTGCAAAAGAGCTGTATGCCCGGCATATTATCAGCGACATTGATTCTTATCTGGACGCTCACAGCGAAGAACTAATTTTTAAGGCTTCCTTGGCGGAAAAGGAGAACATAGAGCTTGTGGAAAATATTGCCAGGCTGGAATTTGAAGCCTTTGACAAGGTGCAGAACGAGGGCGGCAGAGCCGGCTGCCAGAACGACTGGTTTACCTTTTCCATTATGAGGAAAAGCCAGTATCTGACCTGGGACAGGACCATGCTGCTGCAGTACCTATACGATTTTCACCGGGAATATGAGCTGGGGCATAACCTGATTACGGAAAAATACGGACGCATGATGGAAAGCACGGCGCCTGAAAAGTATGAAGAGATCAGGAAGAACTTTCCGGAGCTTTCGGAAGAGAAAAAGAGGATTATCGAACAGATCTGCGGTCTGCAGGTACAGTGGATGGAGGAATTTGCGGCGGAATATCCGCCCCTTGCGGAAAATGCCAGAAGCATTCATACCGCGCAGGACAATGAATGTAATACCTCCTATGAGACGTATCTTCGGGGAGAGCTTGGAACTTATTCCGATAAGATGCTGGAATTATATGGAAGATATATTGTAAAATATGCCGGAGAAGGCAGAAATCCGGTTCATGATATTATGGAAAACAGCGTAAAAATGTATGGTTATCAAAGCCTGCAGGAAGCGGCGGAGAAAATTCAGGCTGCAGAAGAACAGTGATTCTAAAGTTCCACGCCGAAAAATGTCGTATTTTTTTCCTATAACTGCACACACTGTAAACAGAAACGGACAGTCGGTTGAAGGCTGTCCGTTTCTTAAATCAGGAAATTGTTCAAAGCCGAATGATAGCAGCTTATAAATAAAAGGCTGTGTAATTCAATTCATGATTCATTCATGGTTTTAGAAATGATTGGAAAGGAGTGTGTGGAGATGGACTTTAACGGGATCGACGGAGAGAGCATGGCTACAGGATCGGGATCAGACGGAATTCCCATGGGATTTGCCATGAATCTGATGATGAATGATGGAGCAATGCAGGGCTACGCCGGGCTGACCGAGGCGGAGAAGGAGAATTTGCTCATGCGCTGCCGGGATGCTAAATCAAAGGGCGAGATGCAGAGAATTGTAGATGATCTGGCGCCCGGCACGGATGTACGGGCAATCATGGACGAAGAGAGGGAAGGCAGATTTTTTTAAGGAAGCTGACTTAAGTCATCGTTTCCTTAGGAGTCTCCGACGGATGGGCACGGATATGCGGAGGCTTAATACCAGCCCCCGTCTATGGTGATGATCTGTCCAGTCATATATGCAGGTGCCTGGGCTGTCTGAAGAATCAGCCGGGCGGCTTCTTCCGGCAGACCCAGCCGGTCCGCAGGGATTTCTGCTGTGAGAGCCGCCTTATCTTCCGGAGTCAGGCAGCTGTTCATGGAGGTGTCGATTACGCCGCAGGCAATGGCGTTTACTTGAATTCCGCTGGGAGCCAGCTCTTTTGCAAGGGCCTTGGTGAAAGCATTCAAGCCGCCTTTGGAAGCGGAGTATGCCACCTCCATGGAGGCTCCCTGCGTTCCCCAGACAGAGGAAATATTGATGATTTTACCGCAATGGTTCTTTAACATCAGGGGAATGGCGGCCCGGCAGGTGTAAAAGCAGGAGTCGAGGTTGACGGCCATGATCCGGTGCCACTCGTCTGAGGTCAGGTCGGTGAGCAGTCCGATGTGAGCAATTCCGGCATTGTTCACCAGTACATCCAGGCTGTCTATGGAGGAAAAGAGCCGTAAGACATCTTCTTCCCGGCCCATGTCGGCCTGCAGGGGCAGACAGCTGATATGATTTTGCTCCTGCAGGCGGACGGCTGCCTTTTGCAGGGTATCCATGGAGCTTTTGCAGGTAAGAATCAGGTCGTAGCCTGCGGCGGCGAAGCATTCTGCCGTGGCAAGTCCGATCCCTCTGGAGGCTCCGGTTATGAGAGCGGTCATTTTATTTGTCTGCATGATGATCTCCTTATTTTGTAATAAGATGTTGGCAGCTTTTTTATTTTATTAGGCTTGACATTTAAGCTGATTGTAGCATGGATATGACAGGGATTCAATAGGGCGGGGCTTATAGTATTCAGGAGATGCCCGGCTTGCTTTTTAGAGTGGAAGCTGTTACACTGGTAATGGCAACGCTTATAACATATTTAGGGAATTGTCTGCAAAGGGAGCATAGCAGATGAGTCCCGGATAGGAAATAATTCATAACTGTGCTCCCGGAATGGAAGGAGATTATGTACGATCTGATTATAATCGGCTCCGGTCCCGCAGGGCTTTCGGCAGCAGTATATGGTAAGAGGGCGGGCTTGAATCTGCTGGTGTTGGAAAGCGCGCCCATGAGCGGCGGCCAGGTGTTGAATACTTATGAGGTAGACAATTATCTGGGGATGCCGGGCATGAACGGCTTTGAAATGGGAATGCAGTTTCGGGCTCATGCGGATCAGCTGGGTGCAGCGTTTCAGGAGACTCAGGTAAAGGCTGTCCGGCCCGGTGATTTGTTTATAACCGTAGAAACAACGGACGGGGAGCTGGAGGCAAAGACAGTAATTCTTGCCACGGGCGCGGTTCATGCGCATTTAAATGTTCCGGGGGAGGAAGAACTGTCCGGTATGGGAGTGTCTTATTGTGCCACTTGTGACGGCGCGTTTTTTAAAGGCCGGAGAGTGGCGGTGGTGGGCGGCGGCGACGTGGCTTTGGAAGATGCCGTTTATCTGGCAAGGACCTGCGAGAAGGTGTATCTGATTCACAGGCGGGACGAATTTCGCGGGGCCGCAATGCTGCAGGAAGAGCTGAAAAAGCAGGCTAATGTGGAGATACTCTATAGTCATACGGTGGAAGAAATACAGGGAGAGGACGCGGTGAAAAATCTGCGAATAAAAAATTTAAAAACCAACGAAATTTCTGATCTAAATGTGGCAGGGGTTTTTATTGCAGTGGGTATTCATCCCAATACGGAGCCGGTGCGGGACTGCCTGAAGCTGGATGAAGGCGGGTATATTCCGGCGGATGAGGATTGTGCCACCGAGGTTCCGGGGCTGTTTGCTGCGGGAGACGTGCGGAGGAAGCCTATACGGCAGATTATTACCGCCGTGGCGGACGGAGCCAACGCGGCGGTTGCGGCAGGCGCCTTCTGCAGGAGATAAATTTTATAAATTTCTTAAGAAAAAAGGCCATCACTTGATGGCCTTTTTCTGTGCGAAAATTCGAAAAAGACTGAAAATATACCGTGTTTTAAAGAGAATAGCGAATTTTGTACTACGGTTGACAAACGTGTGCGAGAGTGATATATTTGTTAATAGATGTAACATTTCTGTAACAAATAAGAAGAATTTTTAATATTTATTACATTAGATACAGTCTTTCTATAAGCGGATAGGAAGGGAGAAAAGATGAATCGCAGGTATGTAAAGGCTACAGCGTATATATTGGCAGCAGCGGTAACTTTTTCGGGGGCAGGGCTTGTTGCAGAGGCATCTGTTCTGCCCAGCGGCGGAATCGGGCTGGCCATCGCAAACGGTAATAAGCTGGAAGACGTCGCGGATCAGTCCGCGATTCCTACAGAGTCTATTATCCAGTGGATGAATATAAGTAAAGGCAGCGAGGCAGCTGAGAATGTCCAGGAGCCTACGGAAGAGGATCTGTTCCGTAATCTTGTGATTGCCCAGGTCCGGGCTTATGTAAATGTAAGAAGCTGTCCCAGCGAGGAAGGGGAGGTGGTCGGAAAGCTGTATAACAATTCCGTGGGAACCTTCATTTCCGAAGAGAACGGCTGGTATCAGATTCAATCCGGCTCCGTCACGGGGTATGTAAAAGGAGAATACTGCGTTACCGGTGAGGACGCGGTGGAGATCGCAAAGAGCGTAGGAACCAGGATTGCCACCGTGAATACGCAGACATTGTTTGTACGTAAGGAGCCTACTACGGAATCCTCCGTTCTGGGAATGGTGCCCATGGCCGATGAGCTTTTGGTACTGGAAGAGACGGAAGGCTGGGTCAAGGTGGATGTAGAGGAAGGAACCGGCTGGGTGTCGGCGGATTATGTAGAGCTTCACAGTGAATTTGTGCAGGCGGAGTCCAAGGAGGAAGAGGCGGCCCGTCTGGCCAAGGAAGCGGAGGAACGCAGAAAGGCTCAGGCGGCAGCGGCGGCCAAAGCCGAAAAGCAGCAGAAGCAGGAAGCAAATACGAATACAGATACCTCCGGCGATGCTCCGGCCGGAAGCACATATACTGTAGGCGAAGGAAGCGAAATGGGCGTTGCGGTAGCGCAGTATGCTCTTCAATTTGTGGGTAATCCCTATGTATATGGCGGAACCAGCCTGACCAATGGTGCCGATTGCTCCGGATTTGTCATGAGCGTATATGCGAACTTTGGCGTAAGCCTGCCCCATTCTTCAGCTGCGGATCGTACCCAGGGCTATAAGGTGGACGGTCTTGAGAATGCACAGCCCGGTGACCTGATTTGTTACTCCGGACATGTGGCTCTCTATATTGGTAACGGACAGATTGTTCATGCTTCCAATAAGCGGACCGGCATTATTGTATCCCAGGCGGACTACCGGAAAATCCTGGCGATCAGAAGAATTTTCTAAATTAAGGCGTTGAAGTACAGAGGATGTCCCTAGGGGCATCCTCTTTTGCGTCGGAAGGGCTGATAACGAAAACGTGAATTGTTTGTGCCTCTAAGCGCGGCATGGCCGAAAATTATGAAATTCCCTGAGTTTTCAAAATATTGCTCCAAATGAAAACCAGCAGATTACAGATGTGATCTGTGCAATGTGTATAAAGAATAAAAAAAGCGACATATTTTGTCGAAACATCATACAGGTCAGAGAAATAGTTATCCACACCAAAAATGCCATGAAAACGGACAAAAGCAACTTATACACGAAGTTATACACATTATCCACCGTCTTTTAGGGGGATAAATCATTTCGCCTTGGGCGAAATTCGGAACACCCGTTTTGTGAAGTTATTATAAAAATGTTATTTTGTCGAAAAAAATCAATATTGCGCAGAGATAAAAAAATTGTTAAATTGTTGCAAAACCATGGGAAAACATGGTACAATGTTTATACAATAAAAACCGAAAGGGATGATCACCATGAAATTTATTATCGTAGGCAGAAACATTGATATTACACCCGGATTGAAAGCGGCAGTGGAAGAAAAGATTGGTAAACTGGAAAAGTATTTTAATCCCGATACGGAAGCACATGTGACTCTGAGCGTTGAGAAGGAGCGCCAGAAGATCGAGGTGACAATTCCCGTTAAGGGAAATATTATCCGCTCTGAGCAGGTCAGCAACGATATGTATGTATCCATCGACCTGGTGGAAGAGATTATTGAAAGGCAGTTAAAGAAGTATAAGACCAAAATTGTGGACAAGCAGCAGGCGTCAGGATCTTTCAGCAAAATGTATGTGGAAAATGATTACATGGACGAGGAAGAGATCAAAATTGTCCGCACCAAGAAATTTGATATAAAGCCCATGTATCCGGAGGATGCCTGCATTCAGATGGAGCTGCTGGGGCATAATTTCTTTGTGTTTATCAATGCGGACACGGATCAGGTCAACGTGGTGTATAAGAGGAAGGGCGATACTTACGGGTTGATCGAGCCGGAAGAATAAGTATGAAGGGACAAGCTGGTATAGCGGTTAGCGTGACGGAGGCGGCGAGCGAATAAGTTCGCCGCTTTTTTCATATATTGCAATGATGAAATGCTATCCGGAGCGGCAATGAATAAAAGACAAAGAGCAAGGTATGTATCCTGCCTGAGAAAGGGAATATTGGTGGAATGCGTGCTGGTGCTGGTGCTGGCAGCAGTTGTGGCAGGAAGGCAGGGAAAGGCTGAGAGCAGGCCTGCCGCAGGCAGTCTCATCCTTTCTGTGGAGGAAGATTACATAAAATGGGTGGATTTTACCGTTTCTTATGATGCACTTTGCAAGGCTTATGACTGGGACGTGAAAACGCACGGAACAGAGCATGAGATCGGCTGGGTGGAGCTGCTGGCTTATACTGCGGCAAAGACCGGAGGCAAGTTTGACAGCAGTGCATTGAAGACCATGGACAAGGCGGCAAAGAAGCTCTCTGAGGGAGAGGCGGTCCTTGATGAGCTGACGGCGGACATGAAATATTACGAGTATTACAGAGAGGCATATGACGCGGCTATCGGCGGCCTGGTGGGAGAGTATAAAAGAGAAAAAGAGGGAGGAAATATGGCAGCGGACGGCGGAGCCGCTGGAACTGCAGGTGATGGGGAGTATGAGACGGTTTACGGGTTGAAAGGGTATTTTCCCATTGCCAGAGGGTTTGATTATACCCATTATGACGATTTCGGCGCAGGCAGGAGCTATGGCTATAAGAGGAAGCATCTGGGGCACGACATGATGGGGCTGGTGGGTACTCCCATCATCGCGGTAGAGTCTGGAGTGGTGGAAGCCCTGGGGTGGAATCAGTACGGCGGCTGGCGTATCGGTATCCGCAGCTTTGACGGGAAGCGGTATTATTACTATGCGCACCTGCGTCAGAATTACCCTTATGCGGAGGGACTGGCCGAGGGCAGCGTGGTCACGGCGGGGGACGTGATCGGTTATATGGGTCACACTGGTTACAGCGCCAAGGAGAATGTGAATAATATCGAAGTGGTGCACCTGCACTGGGGGCTGCAATTGATTTTTGACGAGTCCCAGAAGGAGGGGAATAATGAGATCTGGCTTGATCTGTATGCCCTGACCCGGTTTCTGGCGAAGCACACCCAGGCGGCGGCGAAGGTGGAAGGGACGAAGGAGTGGAAGAGGACCAGTTATATCGTGGATCCGGCAGTGGAGGAGTATGAGGCGGGAAATTCGGGGGAAATGCAGACACCGGCAAAAGAGGATTCATTGGAAGGGGATGAATTATTGGAGAAGGAGTCCGAAACCTCAGAGAATTCGGAATGATAAATATCGTTTCTCATAGCAAAACCCTGTGATCGGCGAGGGAAAAGTATATTTGTATAAAGAGACCAGTATTCTGTTCGGTTAGATGCTGGTTTTTTGTTATATAAATTAATTATTTTTGTCCCAATATTGACATTTTAGTCCCATTTGGTTAAGCTATATTCATAATAAAATACAGAGGGGTCAATATGAAGAAAAAGAATGTCGTAAATTTGATAAAATATTATTCGGAAGAAAATGATGCAGGATTCAGATCCGAGGCATATGAGATAGCAAAAGATTTTGACAGATTGGGAGACCATCAGTTGGCTGAATATATTATGGCTTTAATGTCAAATACAAATACTTTTATTCCGCAAATGAGTGAGAGTGAATCGGCATTGTTCGAGAAGATTGAGCCCATAGGAGATAGTTTATGGCTTCCCGATTCCATTACACAGGATTTATTGGGAATTGTACATGCAGTGGCGCATAATGCAGGAATCAATAAATTTTTGTTTCAAGGTAAACCCGGAACCGGAAAGACAGAGGCTGTAAAGCAATTAGCCCGCATATTAGACAGGGATATATACATGGTAGATTTTGCATCTGTAGTGGATAGTAAGCTTGGACAAACTCAGAAAAATATGGCTGCGCTTTTTAAAGAAGTGAATGGTTTTGTTCACCCGGAAAAAGTGATGGCCTTTTTTGATGAAATAGATTCAGTGGCATTGGATAGAACGAATAAGAATGATTTAAGAGAAATGGGAAGAGCTACGTCAGCTATGTTAAAAGGAATGGATTATATGAACGAAAGAGTTGTCATGGTGGCAACAACAAATCTGTATGAATATTTTGACAAAGCATTAATTCGAAGATTTGATTCGGTGATTGATTTTAATCGATATACACAAGAGGATTTGATGTCTATTGCAGAAGAATTCTTAGATAAATTTTTATCTAAATTCAAATTAGCGAAAAAGGACATTCGTATCTTTAGAAAAATAATGGAACTAATGAAGCCATTGCCATTTCCGGGCGATTTGAAAAATATGATTAGAACAGCAGTTGCATTTAGCAATCCTGATGATGAAATGGATTATTTACGTAGATTATACTACTCCGTAACAAATGAAAAACCAGAGGATTTGAAAAAATTGCAGTCTCAAAAGTTTACGGTGCGAGAAATAGAGATCTTGTCTAAGATACCAAAGAGTACCGCAGCGAGGGAGTTAAAGGGGCAGAATAATGAATAATATATTACATTTGCGTGGAAAATTTCAACAAAGAAAAAATCCTAATGCTTTTGGGCCGGTTAATCTTCCGAAAGGAGCAAGAGTAACTGCTGACCATATCGCAGCGATAAAGAAGCAATTGACTGATTTAGAAGATTATTGGATGAAAGAGCAAACAATAGGCGGAGTATTAGTGAGCGTACATTATAAATGTATCGTAGCTAAAAGTAACAGGTTACAAATTTTATTGGGTGAGAAAGGCACACATCCCAATTTATCTATCCGCGGAGCTAAATTTGTAGATGAGTATAATAAACAAAACAAGGTAGTGAAAAAACATGTTTTTACTTATTTTATTTCTTTTGAAGCACTGCGTAAGTCTATAGAATATTTGGAGAAATGTCAGAAGGTGTTAATTTCTCATTATAATGGAGAGATAACAGACAAAGATACTTTACTTATAAACAGCGGAAAATATAAAGATAATATTATGCCTAAGTCTATCTTTTTGAAAGTTATTGTTGATGCGAATTATGTAGAAAACTTTCAACTTGATCGTGCAGATGAAAAGATAAGAGAACAATCTATCGTTACGATCTACAGGACAGGAGTTGGCACGGCAGAATTGTTGAGAAAATTTGGAATTGATATGGTAAGCGCAAAAATGATTGATGAGACTACTTTGCGTTTAGATCCTGGAGAAATTGAGATTTTACAGAATAATGCCTCATATTTAATAGCGATGTATGTAAAAAATTTTGCCGAAATTGTATTTAATGATATTGAGTCTGAGAAACAGGAAGGAGTTATTACAATTCCGAAACCTCAAAATGAACCAATAGTAGGTGTTATAGATACACAGTTTGATGAGAGGGTATACTTTCATGAATGGGTTAAGTATGAGAGAAAAGTTGATTTAGATATAACACTTGATCAAAGGGACTATTTCCATGGAACTGCTGTTTCTTCGATTATTGTGGACGGACCGGCTTTCAATCCGAAGCTGGAAGATGGGTGTGGAAGATTTCGGGTAAGACATTTTGGGGCAGCAACGGCAGGGGGATTTAGCTCATTTACGATTCTCAAGATGATTAGAGACATTGTGGCAGGTAACCGAGATATAAAAATCTGGAATTTATCGCTGGGCTCTGCTATGGAAATAGATCCTAATTTTATTTCTCCTGAAGCGGCAGAGCTGGATAGGATACAATGTGAGTATGATGTGATTTTTGTGGTGGCTGGAACGAATAAAAGCAAGAAAGCAACAGGAAATATAAAAATCGGTGCGCCGGCGGATTCGTTAAATTCATTGGTGGTTAATGCCGTTGATTTCCAGGGGAAACCGGCATCATATACAAGGAAGGGACCGGTATTATCCTTTTTTTATAAACCGGATATTTGTTATTATGGCGGTGACGGAGATGATAAAATAATTGTATGTGAACCTTTAGGCATGGCCTCGGTATGCGGAACTTCTTTTGCTGCTCCCTGGATTGCAAGAAAAATGGCATATTTAATTCATATTGTTGGGTTAAGCAGGGAAGTGGCAAAAGCCTTGATTATTGACTCGGCAGCAGGATGGAACCGACAGGACAATATTTCTTATGCGATGGGATACGGTATTGTGCCAAAGAGAATAGAAGAAATCATACATTCGAAAGATGATGAAATTAGATTTATTATGAGTGGGACGATAGATGAATATGAAACATATACATATAATATACCTGTTCCGCAAGAGATGAATGCCCATCCTTATTTTGCAAAAGCGACATTAGCATATTTTTCGGGCAGTGATAGAAATCAAGGTGTTGATTATACAAGTACAGAAATGGATCTTCACTTTGGAAGAATTATGGAAAAAGATAAAAAGGCTGTGATAAAAGCAATTGACTATAACAAGCAGGCCGAGGAAGGTATTCAGAGCATTTATGAAGAAGATGCAAGAAGATTGTATCGTAAATGGGATAATGTAAAACATATTAGTGAGGCGTTGAAAGATAATGCCAGACCAAGAAAAGCATATCCCTCCGGTTTATGGGGATTAAGTATAAAAACAAAAGAGAGGCTGGCACCAAAAGCAGGAAGGGGACTGCGCTTTGGAATTGTTGTTACCTTAAAAGAGATGAATGGAGTAAATCGGATTGATGAGTTTATAAAGCTTTGTATGGTTCGTGGATGGCTTGTTAATTCTATTGATGTCCAAAGCCATATTGATCTATATAGTAAAATCGAAGAGGATATAGAATTTGAGTAAATAGCAGCGAGTATTGCTAAAACGGTAAGCTGGATTTGGAAACAGGGCCTTTCCTGGAGACAAAACAGGGATGAGGGATAAGCATGCGGAAAAAGACACTATTAATCGTTGACGATGAGGCGGAAATCAGGATGCTGTTGAAAGAGTACCTGGAGATGGAAGGCTACCGGGTTGTTACGGCAGCCAATGCAGGGGAGGCAGACCGGGCCCTTGCAGACGATCCCGATCTGATCCTGCTGGATGTCAATATGCCGGGAACAGACGGTCTCTTTTGGTGCGAGCAGATCAGAGACCAGGTACAGGCTCCCATCCTGTTCCTGAGTGCAAGAACAGAAGAAGAGGATCGGATCAAAGGCTTCAGGGCAGGCGGGGATGATTATATTTTAAAGCCCTTCAGTATGGAAGAGTTATCAGCCCGGATTGAAGCACATCTGAGAAGGGAAGACCGGAAGGAAAGGGAGAAACAGGGAGACAGGGAGTATTCCAAGGGTGACCTTACGGTAGATTTCGCCGGTTACAGGATCTTAAAAAACGGCAGGGACGTCGGACTGACCAAAATGGAATTTCAGATCGCAGAGCTTTTATTTACCAATAGGGGACAGGTATTTACCAAGGAGCATATTTACGAGAAAGTGAGAGGCTTCGACAGAGAAGCGGATGCGGCGGTCATAACGGAGCATATCAGGCGTATCCGCTTGAAACTCGGTGCAGGAAAGGAACAGGAATACATCGAAACAGTGTGGGGTGTGGGATACCGATGGATTGGTTAGAAGAATGTGCGGAAAAGCTGAGACAATATGTCAGGAATACCACGGTTGTAAGGGCAGCGGCAGCCTATCTGCTGGCTGCCCTGGCTGTCAGTCTGGCATGTACCAGGCTGACGGTAAATGTCATGTCACTGTGGATCAATGTGATGTTGGAGAGTGTTCCCGTGCCGGAAGAGAAAATGCGTTTCCTGACGGAAATCGAGCAGTTATGTCCCTGGTTTTATATGACGGTGTCCATTGTCGTTGCGGGTCGTTTTTTTATCCAAAATAAAATGAAAGCCGCTTTGGCGGAAATTGAGGCAGCAGTGAAGCATATGGCGGCAGGTGATCTTTCCTATGAGATGGCATGGCAGAGCAAGGACGAATTTGGATTGCTGGCAAAGGATGTGGAGCAGCTGCGGGAAACCGTCAAAAAAGACAAATTGGACCAATGGAAAATGGGCGAGGAGCAGCGAAGGATCAATGCTGCATTTGCCCATGACATCCGCACGCCGCTTACGGTGATGAACGGTTATACGGAATTTTTAAAAAAGTACGTACCCACAGGAAAAGTGACGGAGCAGGTTATCCTGGAAAAGCTGGACCGGATTTCAGAGCAGGGGGAGAGACTGCTTTCCTTCTCCAAGACAATGACTACCTTGCAGACAATGGAAAAATGGGAAATCCATTGCCGGAAGATGGAAGCGGCGGAAATCTGCAAAAATATCAAAGATATGGCGGAGGGGATGAAAGGGGAAGAGGCGCATCTTTTCTTCCGGGAAAATACGGAAGGAACCGGATCTGTTCTGGCAGATCTCGAACTGATCCTGGAGGCAGTGGGAAATGTGCTTCAGAATGCCTGCCGGTATGCCCGGAAAGAGATCGAAATCACAGTGCAGTACCGGAAAAACAGGCTGACAGTCTATGTAAGGGATGACGGGGATGGGTTTTCCGAAAAGGCGCTCAGGGAGGCGGCAGCGGTTTATTTTAGGGAAAGGAAAGAGGGGGAAGCACAGGACGGACATTTTGGCATCGGCCTTTCTATCACGAAAATGCTGTGTGAAAAGCATGGCGGGGAACTGAAATTATTCAACAGCGTAGAGGGTGGCGCGGTGGCAGCCGTTTCCTTTTTAATTTAAAAACATAGTTTTCTTTATGTCTTTTTAGAATTTCTTTTGTTTGCATAGGGAATTTATAGAGATTTTCTCTTTATACTGTTTTCATAAGCCGGTTGGTTCAGGAAAGGAGCTGCAGTATAAATGGATATTTCAATCGAAATTCAGAATCTGACAAAATATTACGGGAAAAAACAGGCTTTATCGAAGGTAAACCTGACGATACCACAGGGGATGTTCGGGCTGCTTGGCCCGAACGGGGCGGGAAAGACCACGCTGATGAAAGTGCTGGCCACACTGCTGGAAAAGACAGAGGGCGAAGTGAAGATCTGCGGCGTACCGGTGGAAAACAGCAGGCAGATCCGGAGCATGACAGGGTATCTTCCGCAGGACTTTTCCATGTACGGAAATATGAGTGCTTACGAGGCGCTGGATTACCTGGCGGTGCTTTCGGGCATGAGCAGGCAGGAGCGAAAGAAAAGAGTGCCGCAGATGCTGGAAAAGGTCAATCTGCTGGAAAAGCAGAGGACAAAAGTAAAATCCATGTCGGGGGGGATGAAGAGACGGCTTGGTATCGCACAGGCGATCATACACGATCCCAAGGTGATCATTGTAGACGAGCCTACGGCGGGGCTGGACCCGGAAGAGAGAGTCCGTTTCCGCAATCTGCTGTGCGAGATCGCGAAGGACAGAATTGTCCTGCTTTCTACTCATATTGTAGGCGATATTGAAGCTACCTGCGAGAACATTGCCGTGCTGAACCAGGGGAAAATCTGTTTTGACGGCAGGGTGGCGGAGCTTCTTGCCCTGGTGGAGGGCAAGGTGTATTCTGCGGAGATCGCAGCGGTGGAACTGGAAAAAGTAAAGGAAAAATATATGGTGACTGGAATCCTGACAACAGGGAGTACGGCGAATGTAAAAATAATAGCGGACGCCCCCCCTTTCCCCCAGGCAAAGCCGGTGCAGCCTGATGTGGAAGATGCCTATATGTATCTGATGGCACACGGAATGAAGATTTTCTAAGGTCAGAAAGAGGGTGTGTAAACACACCTCTTTGTACCTGACCATAGCGTTAAAGCGCATGGAAAATCCAGGTCATTCCGGGAAGAATGCCAAGCGAATAAAATTGCTTTGGGCAGGTATTCTTCCGGACTGGCACCGAGTTCATTAATTGTTTGTGCCGACAAAGTCGGCATGTCTGGAAATGCGAGAAAGGACAGGGAAAGGTTACGATGTTGGGAGCATTATTTTTCAAGGAATGCAAGCAGGTTTTGAAAAGTCTGGTATATCTTATTTATGTTGTGGTTTTTGTACTGTTCATCACCGGCCAGATGAGCAGTGACAGTGCGGAAGGACTACAGGCTCCAGTACCGGGGCAGTCCTATTATGGAACCACTGTGACGAAGGATGAGACATTGATCATGGAGGGGACGCTGGCAAATCTGGTGGGGGATGTCTATCACAATTCCTGGGCCACTTACCCGCTGGGATTTTACAAGGGCGTAACGCTGACCGACAGGGAGACGGAGCAGGCGGAGGCCATTCTGGAACGCTGTACGGGCAAACCCTTTGCAGTGCTGATGGAAGAGAGGTCAGGGCATTTTGGAGAGTATGATCCGGGCAGCGCGGAAGAGATGGATGCGGCCCAGGCAAACTATAAGGTGCCTGTAAAAGAAGGCTTTACCTATGCGGAATTTGAGGCGGCAATGGATGAGATCTGCGACCTGGTGGGCAGGGGATCTGCTTATGAGAAAAGTAAATATGAGTACGGTATCCGCGTTCCCATGACTTATGAACTGGCGAAGGAGGAATTTGATGCCCTGTGTGAAAAGGACCGTGTGACGCGGGCTTATATGCGCCTTTTCTGCGATTATGCAGGGATAGTGCTTGCCATCCTGCCGATTTTTGTCGGTGTGTCAAGGGCGCTCCGGGACAAAAGGGCAAAGGCGCAGCAGGTTATGTTTTCCAAGTCGGCGTCTGGTGCACAGATTATCGTGAGCCGCTATCTTGCCAATCTGGTCATGCTTTGCATCCCGGTGTTTGTTACCGCTTTCCTGATGCAGCAGCCTTTCTGCTACCGGGCGCAGGCCCTTGGAATCAGGGCGGATGGCATGGCATTTTTGACCGTGCCGGGGGTATGGCTTTTGCCGGAGATCATGGTGGTGCTGGCCTTGTCTTTTCTGATCACGGAGCTTACGGACACGATTTTGGCAGTATTTTTGCAGGTTGCATGGGCAATCGGAAGCGTGTTCGGGGCGGATGTACTGGCAGGGGATTTTCGCATGAGGCTGATAGCCAGATGGAACACGCTGGGACAGACGACTCTTTTCTCTTCGCTGGAAAAAGAATTTCTGCAGAACAGGGGCTATTATTTCTTGCTGGCAGTGGTCTGCGTCATCCTGACCGTGGTGATTTATGAGAGAAAGTGCAGGAAAGGGGGAAGCCTGATATGGAAAAATACGGCAGGTTGACGGCCGGCTTTGTAAAAAGACAGTACTTTCCCCATCTCTTGATGGTTCTCTTGTTTGTGGCCTTATCCGGCGGATTTGTAAGCTTTAGGGGCTTGGAGGACGCACAGGCGGCAAAGGTGATGGAGATGTATGTGGCATTTACAGGAATCCTTTTATTTACGCCCCTTTTCATGCCGGAACAGGACCGGGAAATCTGGGATCTGGAGCGAAGCAAAGAGACAGCCATGTGGCAGCTTTACCTGCCTCGTATCCTGCTGGCGGTTCTGGTATGTATTCTGGTCGTATCGCTGTTTATGGGTCTTATGGTAAGGGGAGGGGGGAGCTTCGACGTCGGCAGCCTCTTCCTGGGAGCGTGCTGTGAAATCCTCTTCCTGGGAAGCATCGGTTTTTTCGCTTCGGCAGTGACCAACCAGGTAGTTGTCGGGTACATGATCGCCGTGGTTTATTATGCAATAAATATTGGCGGGGGAAAATATCTGTGGAAGTTTGCCTTGTTCCAGATGATGAAGGGAGAGTATGGAAGCTGGGGCTGCTGGCTTTTGGGAGCGGCGGTATTGCTGGTTTCAGGGGTTGTTGTCCGCGAAAGGGTGAGGAGGCGCGGATGGCTGTAGACAGAAAAGGGAAATAAGGTACTGATATGCACACCCCATGCCGGGGAAACAGGTTCGGCATGGGGTGTTTCTGCGAGTAAGGCGGCTGTTGGGGTGCAGAGAGTACGGCGTTCCGGAGTCGGGACTGGCACAGAAAATGTGGAAACTGGCATAGAAATAGCATTAAAGGAAGATAATGCTGGCATAGTAAACTTAAAAACTGGCATACAAATAAAAGAAACCGACACAGAAATAAGCCCAGTAAAATTTCTAAACACTTTGTCAGATACAGAAAGGCGAATAGTGGAATTCATTAAGGAAGACCCTGGTATTACGCAGAATCAGATTGCACGAAAAATGGAGATGTCTAAGAGCGGGATCAGATATGCGATGGATAGATTAAAAATAGAGGAATTCTTGAACGTGAGGGGGCTGCCAAAAGGGGAAGGTGGATTATTAATTTGCTTTAAAATTTGTGCGCTTTCCTGTCGTCCATGCAGACAAAAAGAATGGTGGGAAAATGAGGACTGAGTATCGGCTAGTCATGGCCGTGCCCAATAGTCCGGGGCAAGGACACGGCTCTGGTGTAGCTTGGTGCCAAATATGAACTGAAACCGGATAAATGTAAACAAAATTTATGTGGTGCACCTGATAAATTTGTGTGGTATAATTTTATGCAGATTTAAAGGGCATAAAACAGGAGGATAAAGTAGTTATGACAGATTATTCACAGTTTGAAGCAGGTACAAAATCCGGTATCCATGCGGATACGGCTTGGATTCGAAAGCATGATGAGTTGATCGGAAGAGTGTTGAAGCAGCGCAGCAGCTCGATGGGCCTTTTTTTCATCAGTCTGGCGCTGGCCGTGGGCGTCAGCGTTGCTCTGAAAAGTTTTATTCCGGGGATTATTTTCGGACTGGCTGCTTTGTTCTTTTTATGGAGGTTCTGGGGAACGGGCGTGTCGGAGAATTATATGCGGGAGGTTTATGAGGAAGGGCTGCTGGTGCCGGGAATGGTGGTAAATACTCAGCCGCTTACCGTATTGGCGGTGGCAAATCTGGCAGCCCATGACGACGTACCGGTAATCAACGCATGTTATAATCTGGTGGTAAAAAATTTGGACGGCGCGAAAAAAGAATTATTTGAAAAGATCCCCTGTTCCTGCTTTTTTACCTATGAAGGCGGTTCCTATCATTCGAATTTTGAGCCGCATCCTCTTTGCTGGGGGACGGGCAGTCGTCAGGAAATTGAAGAGGCTTTACAACAGGCGGAGGAAGACAATAAGGAGAATACCCAGGACGAATGGGAAGTGCTGAAGCGGATTGCAAAGCAGTTTCCCACGCTTGCATCCGGGGAGATGATTCTGCTGGATGAAAATTATGCGCCCTTTGGCAGGAAGAAGTATTATGAAAGCAGGTATGAGCCGTTGAATCTGGATACGGCACAGGAGGAATATCGCAATATATTGCAGGAAGGGCAGGAAGAAGTGCTGGAAGGCGAGGAATCGCTGCCCTGCTCTGAACAGAAGATTTCTGGAAAAGATGTATATAGCAGAATGGCGGAGCTGGCGTATCGGCTGGATGTTTACCAATATATCGGCAGTCACTGCGAGCTGGGGCATTTTGTGAACAGCGAGCATCCGGGATTGTTTACCTGCATAGGGGATCCTGAGGACTTTCCGAAGGAACTCAATGACAGTGGGATCGTGTTGTCTGAGGGGGAGTATCCTCTGATCTATGAGAAGTATTTAATTACAACAAAGGGGTGCTACGGTGCGGATCGGAGGTTCAAGCCCTGGGATGAGGTGAATTTCTCCATCCGGCTTACCGTTTTGAACGGGATGGAGCTTTTGGTAAACGGAACAAAGATTGCGGAGTTTAAAGGACATTTTGAAAATCCCGCTTATGTAGAGGGGCTTCCGGCTCAAGAGCAGGAGATGGAGCTTCAGAAGGAGGCGGTACGATTGATTGAGTTTTTGCGGAAGCTGAAGCAGGCCTATTCCGTCTGATCCCGAAAAGCCCGGCTGCGTTCCAGCCGTTCCTTAAAGTATTTTTCACTGCCCTCTTCGGAGGGCAGGTAATAGCGTCTGTCCTTCAGGCTTTCCGGCAGGCAGGTCATGCGGGCCTGCTTTTCCTCCGTGTCATGGGCATAGATATAGCCGTCTCCATAATGCAGGTCACTCATGAGCCGGGTGGGAGCGTTACGGATCACAAGGGGCACCGGCTCCGCAAGCCGTGTCAGCGCGTCCGCTTTGGCGGTTTCGTAAGCCCGGTATACCGCGTTGGAGCGGGGAGAAAGGGAGAGATAGATCACGGCCTGAGCAAGGTTTAGATTGCATTCCGGCATCCCGTTAAAATGGCAGGCCTGATAGGCGGTTACGGCAATCTGCAGGGCCTGATTGTCCGCCAGGCCAATGTCCTCGCTGGCAAAGCGGATGAGCCTTCTGGCGATGAAGAGCGGGTCTTCCCCCGCCTCCAGCATCCTGGCCAGCCAATATACCGCCGCGTCGGGGTCGGAATTACGCATGGATTTATGCAAGGCGGAGATCAGGTTATAATGCTCTTCGCCCTTTTTGTCGTAGAGTAAGGTCTTTTTGCCAAGGCATTGCTCCAGGGTCTCATTTTTAACGGTGATGGAGCCGTCAGGATGGATGTCGCCGTTCAGTACGGCCATTTCCAGGGTGTTTAAGGCGGTGCGGGCGTCTCCGTTGGCAAAATCGGCAATGACCTCTATGAGCTCCGGCGCCATATGAATCTCCATGGTGCCGAAGCCTCTTTTCTCCGTAAGAGTGCGCTTCAGCAGCTCGGCAAGGTCCTCACGGGACAGCTCCCTCAACACAAAAACCTTACAGCGGGACAGCAGTGCGGCATTGATCTCAAAGGAAGGATTTTCCGTGGTGGCACCGATCAGGGTGATGCTGCCTTTTTCCACATAGGGAAGAAAAGCGTCCTGCTGTGCTTTGTTAAAGCGGTGGATCTCGTCTACAAAGCAGAGGGTCCGCCTGCCATAGACGCGGTTTTCCTCTGCCTTCTGCATAATATCTTTAATTTCCCGGATACCGCTGGTAACGGCGCTGAAGTTTACAAAATCGGAGCTAATACGCTTGGCGATAATCCGGGCTAAAGTGGTCTTGCCTACTCCGGGCGGCCCCCAGAAAATCATGGAAGGAATCTGATCCTGCTCCAGCATCCTGCGCAGCAGCATACCCTCGCCCAGCAGGTGGCGCTGCCCGGCGTAATCCTCCAGGGTCTCCGGGCGCATCCGGTCCGCCAGGGGTGCGGATGCGGGGGAGAGTGTGTGTTCTGACTGCATGTCAAAGAGTGATAATTGATCCATCGTAAATACCGTCCTGTAAAATATCCTTATCAGCATTAAAAATAGCACAAAGCCGCGGCTTCTGTCAATGTACGGCGGCATATGGTTCGATTCAGGATTGTGAAGGGGTTTGAAATATAGTATACTAATAAGGAAAACAGGTTTATAAGCCTCGTAAATGTAAAGGTATGAGTATGAGAATCGGAATTATTTCAGATACCCACGGACTGTTGCGGCCGGAGGTGATCGAGCATCTGCAGGAGTGCAGCCTGATTCTGCACGGAGGGGACATCGGCGGTCAGGGACTGCTGGATGAGCTTGGGCGGATTGCGCCGGTTAAGGCAGTCAGAGGAAATAACGACAAGGAATGGGCACGGCATATTCCGCTTTGGGAAAAGCTTGAAGTATGCGGTGTGTCCGTTTTCATGTGTCATAAAAAGAAGGATATACCGGCGGACTTGCAAGGCGTGAAGATGGTAATTTACGGACATTCACATAAATATGCCGACAGCAGGGAGCAGGGTATCCGCTTTTTAAATCCCGGAAGCTGCGGCCCCAGGCGGTTCAATCAGGAAATTACCATGGCTCTTTTGGAGGTGTCGGAGAGCGGAGATTTCCGGGTGGAGCAGATTATCATTCCGCATACGGGCAGGGCCCTGCAGATTCCTAAATCCGAAGCGGACAGGGAACGTATTGTCCGCGGGGTGATCCGGGGGATTGAAAAGGGGATGACGACAAAGGTCATTGCAGGGAAAAATCAAATTTCTCCGGAGTTTGCAGAAGAAATCAGCCGCATGTATCTGACCCATCCGGGAATCGACGCGGACGGGATCCTGAATCGGCTGCATGATGCAGGGTGATGAGGGATGCGGCGGAGGGAAGCGCTTGTGCAATGCCTTTATCCGGGGCAGGGAAGGGTCAAATGAAAATTTTCGGGAATAAAACGTGTTGGAAACAGCATAAGGATTTTATTTTGGGAGCGGCGGCAATCCTGTTTATTTATGTTTTTTTTCATTTTGCGGGGATTGGCTGTCCCATTAAATTTATTACGGGAATTTCCTGCCTTGGATGCGGCATGACAAGAGCATGGCTGTCTTTGCTGAGGCTGAACTTTGCGACGGCGTTTTACTATCATCCGTTGTTTGCGGTTCCGCCGGCAGCAGTAGGGATATATCTGCTTAAATCTAAAATAAATATTAAAATTTATAAAATTATTATGTTGACAATAATTATGGCCTTTATTATAGTATATATATATAGGCTCTTATTTACCGAGGGGGATATAGTGGTTTTTGAACCACAGAATAATATTATATTTCGGTTAATAGGGCACGAAAGAAAATGAGAGGAGTGTTTTACTTATGTTTTGTCCAAAGTGTGGAAAAAGTGTAGAAGACGGTGCATCGGTATGCCCGAACTGCGGAAGTCAACTGGGGGGGGCGGATCAGCAGTCCTTTGAAAAGCAGCTGGAGAATACGGCATCCCAGGCGTTTAACAATTCCGGAAGCGAGTTAAAGAGTGCCTTTAACGACATCCGTAATTCCTTTTCCGGTAAAGAGGCGCCTTATGCAGGTGAGAAGCTGAAGACGGACAGGGGTCTTTTGGTTTATATTATTCTGTCGATCATTACCTGTGGCATCTATGGTTATTATTTTATATACAGGATGGCCAAGGACGTGAATATTGCATGTGAGGGTGATGGTGAAAGCACTGCCGGCCTGCTTCAGTACATAGTATTGTCCTTTGTTACCTGCGGTATTTATAACCTGATTTGGGAGTATAAGCTGGGTAACAGGCTTGCGGAAAATGCGTCAAGATATGGAATGAATTTTCAGGAGAATGGTACTACGATTCTTATGTGGCATCTTTTCGGCGCCGTGCTTTGCGGCATCGGCCCCTTTATTGCCATGAGTATTTTGATCAAAAATTCCAATAAGATTTGTAATGCGTATAATCAGGCACATAACCTGTAATTCATGACAATAGAATACTCGTAGTGAGTGCATTCTATGGTTGACTGGACATTTGGCGGCGGGGCCGATTCCTGCCGCCGTCTTTTTGTCTTATAGGAAACCGAGCCGTCAGACGCGTACATCAAGAGTGTGAATTTTATTCCCGCGAGCAATGAGTCAAGTGCCGTGCTTGCACGAGCATTTGACGAATGCCGCGAGGGTCGAATACCCCGCAGCTCTGCTGCGCAGCAAGATTGATGCCCCGTCAGCTTGCTGCGGGGTATTTGACTTTGATATGCGCAGGGATAAGGTCGTCCCTGCTCGATGCAATGATTTTGAATGAGGTATCATTATGGCAGAATATCACGACAGAAGCGAAAATCCACTGCATCGGCAGTTTGGAATTCGGAGCAATACAATTTACATTATTAAGAAAGTAAAACATTACTGCCCGGCGGCAATACTGATTGTCCTGCTGGGCATTATATGCGGGTCAATCCTCTCCTTTTACTGGGGGATTGTGGGCAAGTATGTGATCGACCTGGTACAGGCGGAAGGGAACGCCGGGGAGAAAGCGGAATCACTCCTTAAGCTGATCCTGATTGCCGGGGGTATTGCCGCCGTTTTAACCCTGGGCAACGCTTTTGCCCAGAATAAGACCTGGTATCGTTTTATTTATGTGAGAATGCAGATTATCACGGAGCGGGTGGACAAGGCACTGGGGCTGAATTATCAAAGGCTGGAGCAGCCGGATGTGCTGGATGTCCATCAGCGGGCCACCGAGGCCACCGGTGGAAACAATAACGGCGTGGAGGGCATGATGCACTTGATGGATACTCTGGGAAGAAACCTCTGCGTGGTGATTTCCACCTTTGCGGCGGTTACGGTCCTGAATCCGGGTCTGGTGATCTTCCTGATTGTGCTGGGAATCCTTCAATATCTGTATTACCGGAAGATTATCCGCACGGATAAGCGGGAGGTATGGGATAAGCTGGCGCCGGTTTGGCGGCAGGTGAATTACATGAGCCGTGTCACCCAGGATTTTGACTATGCCAAGGACATTCGCCTGTTCGATTTGGCCGGCTTTTTAACGGAAAAACAGCGGCAGATATTTGCTAGGAGGGAGGAACGGATAGATTATAGTAAAGAGCTGTGGTTCCGGCATTCGGTAGTGGTGCAGCTCCTGTACCTGGCGGGCAATGCGGGGATTTATGGAGCGCTGCTTTATGCCGTTTTACAAAAGGGGCTTTCCGTGGGCGACTTTACCATGTATCTGGCGCTGGCGTATTCCTTCTCAGGAAGTATGCTGCAGTTCCTGCATCGGTTCGGTGATTATGAACGGGCCTCTCTGGAGGTGGATGATTTCAGGACCTTTATGGAGCTGGATATGGAAGAAGAGGAAGATACCGTTCCCATTCCGAAGGCGGAAGAATATACCATTGAATTTCATGACGTGTGTTATCGTTATTTAAAGCAGGAGAAAAATGCCCTGGATCATCTGAGTATGACCCTGCATCCGGGAGAAAAGCTGGCGGTGGTGGGTTTAAACGGTGCCGGCAAGACGACCATGATTAAGCTCCTGCTCAGGCTGTACGATCCCACGGAAGGATATATTACCTTAAACGGGGTGGACATCCGGAAATTCAGGCGGGAAGAGTATTACAGGCTGTTTGCTCCTGTGTTTCAGAATATAGAGGTGCTGGCGTTTCCCATTGCGGAAAATATTTCCATGATGGCAATGAAAGACACGGACTGCTCCAGGGCGGAAGCAGCGGCGGAAGAGGCGGGTCTGGGTGACAGAATCAGCACCCTGCCCAAAGGGATCGGCACAGAACTGTTGAAAGTGGTAGACGAAGAGGGAGTGGATCTGTCCGGGGGAGAGAGGCAGAAGCTGGCCCTGGCCAGGGCCCTGTATAAGTCCGCGCCGGTGGTGGTGTTGGACGAGCCTACCTCGGCGCTGGATGCCCTGGCGGAGCAGCAGATGTATGAGCGGTTTAATCATATGATCGGAAAGAAGTCGGCGGTTTACATTTCTCACAGGCTGGCGTCCACCAGGTTCTGCGACCAGGTGGCCATGTTTGCGGAGGGCAGGATGATCGAGTACGGCAGCCATGATGAGCTGATGGCAAAAGGCGGGGAGTATGCCCGCATGTTTGAACTGCAGGCTCAGTACTATCAGGACGGACAGGAGGCGGAGGCATGAAAAAGTTAAATTCGGTCATCAGGGTTTTATTTTCCACCGCCTGGAAGCGATATCCCCGGTTCTTTCTGCTGGAAGGATTGAAGACGCTGATAGAGACGGCCCGGCCCTTTCTGGGAATTTTTATCACGCCTCTTTTGGTGGACGAGCTCTGCACCTCGCGCAATCTCCGGACGCTGGCCCTTTATGCCGGGATCCTCGTTGTCGGAGAGTGCATCCTGCAGGTGGTAAATGACAGGCTGAATATGACGCTTCAGAAATATCAGGAGCGGCTGGACAATTATTTTACCATGCAGATCAGTCTGCACTCCATGGGGCTGGACTTTCAGCTCACCGAGGACAAGGCAGCTCTGGACCAGCTGGAAAAGGCCCGGACAGGTATGACCTGGTATTCGGGAGGGGCTTACGGAATTGCAGAGCAGCTCTTTATGTTTTTGGGAAATATATTTAAAATTGCAGGTTTTGTTACCGTCATTACTCTGCATGCTCCGCTTCTGCTGGCAGTGATACTGGTGCAGGTGGCGCTGAACGGCGTGGCCACCGCCAGGCAGAATAAGGTGGAGCTGGAGGCATATGGACGCCTTTCCAAAGTAAACCGTTTGTTTGGCTACTTTGGCTGGGGGATCGTGGACTTTCGTTTCGGGAAGGATATTCGCCTGTATGACGCCCGCAGGATGCTGGTGAATAAATGGAAAGGTTATACAAAGGAAAGTATCGAAGGCTGGAAGTGGCAGGCCGATAAGACATATCCCTATTCGATGTTTATGACGGTGACGGGGCTGGTCAGGGCGTTGATTACCTATGCCTATGTGGGGCTTCTTGTCATCCGGCAGGTGTTTTCCATCGGTACCTTTACCCAGATGATTTCCGCGGCAGGAGGGCTGAACGATACGCTGGGCGGGTTGATCTGGAATGTACAGGAGCTGACGAAACGTTGTAATTATGCTTATGAATATGTGCTTTTCATGGAGTATCCGGAGGCAATTCCCAAGGGGAATGCTCCGGTGAAGAAGGGGGAGCACCGTCTGGAGTTTCAAAATGTGAGTTTTGCCTATCCGGGCACGGACAGGAAGGTGCTGGACGGCGTGAATATTACCGTCCGGCCGGGAGAGCATCTGTCTATTGTGGGCTTAAACGGCGCCGGGAAAACCACTTTCATCAAGCTTTTATGCAGGCTCTATGATCCCACGGAGGGCAGGATCCTCATGGACGGCCGGGACATCAGGGAGTATGATTATAAGGAATACATGCGGCAGTTTGCTCCGGTATTTCAGGATTTCAAGCTTTTCGGTTTCACCATCGGGGAAAATATTGCCTTTGAGGATCAGAACCGGGAAAAGCTGGAGCGGCTGTTAAAGCTGGTGGAGCTTGAGGAAAAAGTGGGAAAGCTGAGTAAGGGTGCGGATACCCGGCTGTTTAAGATTTTTGAAGAGGACGGAATAGAGCCCTCCGGCGGTGAGCAGCAGAAGCTGGCCATTGCCAGAGCCCTTTACAAGGAGGCGCCGGTGATTATTCTGGACGAGCCAACGGCTGCTCTGGACCCGATAGCGGAATATGAGATCTATCGGCAGTTTCATACGCTGGTGGGCGGGAAGACGGCATTTTATATCTCTCACAGGCTGTCCAGCTGCCGTTTCTGCGACCGGATCGCGGTATTTGAGGACGGAAAAATTGCGGAATACGGAAGTCATGAGGAACTGGCAGGATTATCCGGAGGAATTTATGCGAAAATGTTTGAGGCCCAGGCGCAATATTATAAATAGCTGGAAAATCCATTGCAAATAAGCGGTGACTATGGTACACTTGAAAATGGGTTTATGATAAAAAAATAACAATCAAAAAATGAATTCATTGGAGGGAAAAAACATGGCAAAGAAAGTTGTTTTAGCCGGAGCATGTCGTACCGCCATCGGCACCATGGGCGGCACGCTTAGCACCACTCCCGTTGTGGAGCTGGGTGCTATCGTGATTAAGGAAGCTTTAAACAGAGCAGGCGTGAAGCCGGAGGACGTGGATCAGGTTTATATGGGGTGCGTAATTCAGGCTGCCCAGGGCCAGAACGTGGCACGTCAGGCATCCATTAAGGCAGGACTTCCCATTGAAGTACCCGCCGTCACCATGAACGTAGTATGCGGATCTGGCTTAAACTGCGTGAATCAGGCCGCACAGATGATTATGGCAGGAGATGCGGACATCGTTGTGGCAGGCGGTATGGAAAACATGTCCATGGCTCCCTATGCGATTCCTCAGGGCCGTTACGGTTACAGGATGAACAACGGTACCTTGGTGGATACCATGATTAAGGATGCTCTTTGGGATGCTTTCAATGATTACCATATGATTACCACCGCCGACAATATTTGCCGTGAGTGGGGCCTGAGCCGGGAAGAGCTGGATGAGTTTGCGTTAAAGAGTCAGCAGAAGGCAGAGGCGGCGCAGAAGTCCGGCGCATTTGATAAGGAAATCGTTCCCGTGATGGTGAAGAAAAAGAAGGAGACCATCGAATTCAAGGTTGACGAGGGCCCCCGCGCCGGCTCTACCATCGAGGGACTGCAGAAGCTTCGTCCCATCAATCCTGACGGTTTTGTTACCGCAGGCAACGCTTCCGGAATTAATGACGGCGCAGCGGCGATTGTGGTTATGAGCGAAGAAAAGGCGAAAGAGCTGGGCGTTAAGCCTATGGCAACCTTTGTTGCAGGAGCTTTGGCAGGCGTTCGTCCCGAAGTCATGGGGATCGGTCCTGTGGCATCTACAAAGAAGGTGCTGGCTAAGACCGGCATGAAGATCGAAGACTTTGATATTATCGAGGCAAACGAGGCGTTTGCGGCACAGTCCGTAGCGGTGGGCAAGGAGCTTGGAATCGACGTAGACAAGCAGCTGAATCCCAACGGCGGCGCGATTGCTCTGGGCCATCCCGTAGGAGCTTCCGGATGCCGCATCCTGGTGACGCTGCTTCACGAGATGCAGGCGAAGGGAGCAAAGACCGGTCTGGCTACCCTGTGTATCGGCGGCGGCATGGGCTGTTCCACCATTGTAAAGATCGAGGATTAAAGGTAAAAACTGTCAAATGCAAATTAGGTGCCAGGGAGGGGGGGCTGCCGCCTCCCTGGGCGACGGAATGTGAGGGAATATGGAATACATATTATATGAACAAAAGGGCAATATCGCCACCGTCACCATTAACCGGGAGAAGGCGTTGAACGCTTTGAATTCTCAGGTGCTGGATGAACTGAATCAGGTTTTGGACGGGGTTGACTTAAACGAGGTACGCTGTCTGATCCTTACCGGTGCAGGCCAGAAATCCTTTGTGGCCGGAGCGGACATTGGTGAGATGAGTACGCTGACCAAAGCTGAGGGTGAGGCCTTCGGCAAGAAGGGCAATGACGTATTCAGAAGGCTGGAGACCTTCCCTGTTCCCGTGATCGCCGCAGTAAACGGTTTTGCGCTGGGCGGTGGATGCGAGATCTCCATGAGCTGCGACATCAGGCTTTGTTCCGACAATGCGGTCTTCGGTCAGCCTGAGGTTGGTTTGGGAATCACTCCCGGATTTGGCGGCACCCAGCGTCTGGCTCGTCTGGTAGGAGCAGGCATGGCAAAGCAGATGATCTATACCGCGCGCAATATTAAAGCTGCGGATGCTTTGCGGATCGGCCTGGTAAACGAGGTGTTCTCTGCGGAGACGGACGCCGAGGGCAACGTGGTCAAGACGGCGCAGGAGGTTCTGCTGGCGGCGGCCGAGAAGATGGCTTCCACCATCGCCAAGAACGCACCCATTGCCGTGCGCAACTGTAAGAAGGCTGTCAATGAAGGCTTGGACGAGGACATGGACGAAGCGCTGGTGATTGAGGAAAAGCTTTTCGGCGCCTGCTTTGAGACGGAAGATCAAAAGTACGGAATGGCCTTTTTCCTTGACAAGAACAAGGAGAAGGTAAAGGAGCCGTTTAAAAACTGCTGAGTCAGGTAAAGCCCTGCAGGCAGGCGGACGGGTTCGCTTTGAACAGCGTTTTTCCTGGAACTCTAGTTTCACGGATTGTTTGTGCCGGTTACGCCGGCATGTCTGGAAATGTGAGAAGAATTTGGTCTTTAAAGAAAAGGAAGGAATAGATAAAGGAGGATTTATCATGAAAGTAGGTATTATCGGCGCAGGTACAATGGGAGCCGGGATCGCACAGGCATTTGCCATGACGGACGGTTATGAGGTCTGCCTCTGCGACATTAAGCAGGAGTTTGCTGACGGCGGCAGAGCAAAGATTCAGAAGAACATTAACTTCCTGGTAGGCAAGGAAAAGATCAGTGCAGAAAAGGGCGATGAGATCATGAATAAGATCGTCACCGGCTTAAAAGACATTTGTACGGACTGCGATCTTGTAATTGAAGTATGCCCTGAGAATATGGCGATCAAGAAGCAGACCTTTACAGAACTGCAGCAGATCGTGAAGAAGGACTGCATTTTTGCCTCCAATACTTCTTCTCTTTCCATTACCGAGATGGGCAACGGTCTTGATCGTCCTCTGATTGGTATGCACTTCTTCAATCCTGCCGACAGGATGAAGCTGGTGGAGGTAATTGCTGGTGCAAATACGCCTGCAGAGCTTGTGGAGAAGATAAAGGGCATTGCTGCTGAGATCGGCAAGACTCCCGTTGAGGTTAATGAGGCAGCCGGCTTTGTGGTAAACAGGATTTTGATCCCCATGATCAACGAGGCGGTCAATGTATATGCCGCAGGTGTTGCGTCTGTTGCGGATATTGACGTTGCCATGCAGCTGGGAGCAAATCATCCCATGGGGCCTTTGGCTCTTGGAGATTATATCGGCCTGGACATCGTGCTGGCTATTATGGAGGTTATCTATGCAGAGACAGGAGATTCCAAGTATGCTCCCGCTCCCCTTTTGAGAAAAATGGTCCGCGCGGGCAAGCTGGGCAAGAAGACCGGCGAGGGATTTTACAATTATTCAAAGTAAGGGCGACAGATTCCTGTTCGCTCCCTTTATCAGCCAGCCGGCTCAGGACTCCGTATAAATGGATCCTGAGCATGACTGGCTGACGTGTGGACTGTAGTAAATAACAAATTAATGGATGGAGGATGAAACATCATGGATTTTACATTATCCAAAGAGCATGAGATGGCAAGACAGCTGTTTAAGGACTTTGCCGAGACAGAGGTAAAGCCGCTGGCACAGGAGGTTGACGAGGAAGAGCGTTTCCCCAGAGAGACTGTAGAAAAAATGGCAAAGTACGGCTTTCTGGGCATTCCTGTTCCCAAGGAGTATGGCGGGCAGGGCTGTGACATTCTAACCTATGTTATGTGCGTGGAGGAGCTTTCCAAGGTATGCGGAACAACAGGCGTTATTGTTTCCGCGCATACTTCTCTCTGCGTTGATCCGATTCTGACCTACGGCACGGAAGAGCAGAAGAAAAAGTATCTTCCGGATCTGGCAAGTGGCCGCAAGGTCGGCGCTTTCGGCCTGACGGAGCCTGGTGCCGGCACGGATGCCCAGGGACAGCAGACCAAGGCTGTACTGGACGGGGACGAGTGGGTGTTAAACGGCTCCAAGTGCTTTATTACCAACGGTAAGGAAGCTGATGTATATATTGTGATTGCCGTGACGGGCACCGTGGAAAAGAAGGGCAGAAAGCTGAAGGAAATTTCCGCTTTTATCGTCGAGAAAGGAACGCCCGGCTTCACCTTCGGTACCAAGGAGAAGAAGATGGGTATCCGCGGATCCTCTACCTATGAGCTGATCTTTACGGACTGCAGGATTCCTAAGGGCAATCTGCTGGGACAGCAGGGCAAGGGCTTCAACATTGCCATGCACACCTTAGATGGAGGACGAATCGGTATCGCTGCACAGGCTCTTGGCATTGCGGAGGGTGCTCTTGAGAGAACCATTGCATACACCCAGGAGAGAAAGCAGTTCGGCAAGTCCATCAGCGGCTTCCAGAACACCCAGTTCCAGCTGGCTGACATGGCTACCAAGGTTGAGGCTGCCAAGATGCTGGTGTATAAGGCGGCTCTTAAGAAGGATGAGTACAGAAGCAATCCGAAGACTTCTTATTCTGTGGAGGCTGCGCAGGCGAAACTTTATGCGGCGGAGGTTGCCATGGAGGTTACCACCAAGGCTGTCCAGCTGCACGGCGGCTACGGCTATATCAGAGAGTATGAGGTGGAGCGCATGATGCGTGACGCCAAGATCACCGAGATCTACGAGGGTACTTCCGAAGTTCAGAGGATGGTCATCTCTGCAAGTCTGCTCAAGTAAAAAAAGCAAAAAATATAGAGTAAGGAGAAGATACAATGAAAATTGTTGTTTGTGTTAAGCAGGTGCCCGATACAAAGGGCGGTGTTAAATTTAATCCTGACGGAACCCTTGACAGAGGCGCAATGCTTGCCATCATGAATCCCGATGACAAGGCAGGCCTGGAGGCAGCGCTGAGATTAAAGGATCAGTACGGCGCAGAGGTTACCGTGCTGACCATGGGGCTTCCCAAGGCAAAGGACATCCTTCTGGAGGCGCTGGCCATGGGAGCCGACAATGCTGTTCTGGTAACGGACAGAGTGCTGGGCGGTGCGGATACCTGGGCAACTTCCACCACCATTGCCGGTGCTTTGAGGAATATGGACTATGATCTGATTATTACAGGACGTCAGGCGATTGACGGCGATACTGCACAGGTTGGCCCGCAGATTGCCGAGCATCTGGGGATTCCCGTTATCTCCTATGCACAGGACATCAAGGTTGACGGCGACAAGGTTACCGTGCAGAGACAGTATGACGACAGGTATCATGTGGTTGAGACCAAGATGCCTTGTCTGATCACTGCTCTTTCCGAGCTGAACGAGCCCCGTTATATGACGCCCGGCGGCATTTTCGAGGCCTGCAAGGCAGAAATTACAACCTGGGGCAGAGCCGACCTGAAGGATGTGGACGACGGAAACCTTGGTCTGGCAGGCTCCCCTACCAAGATTGCAAAGGCGTCCGATAAGGTCCGCAAGGGCGCAGGCGAGAAGGTTGTTCCCGATTCGCCGGAGGATGCGGTAAGCTATATCGTGGGCAAGTTCAAAGAGAAGCACATTATCTAATATAGGAGGCAAACCATGGTAACCAATAATATTGAAGAATACAAGGGCGTATTTGTGTTCGCCCAGCAGGTAGACAATGAAATCAGCGGGATTGCATATGAGCTGCTTGGCAAGGGTAAGGAGCTGGCGGAGAAGCTTTCTACGGAAGTGACGGCAGTTTTGATCGGGTATCAGGTAAAGGGTCTGGCTGACAAGCTGGCAGAGTACGGCGCGGATAAGGTGATCCTGATAGATGATCCCGAACTGGAGGTTTACAGGACAGAGCCCTATGCTCATGCGTTGGCTTCCGCCATTAATCAGTATAAGCCGGAAATCGTGCTGGTGGGCGCTACCGCCATCGGCAGAGACTTAGGCCCCACGGTTTCCGCAAGGGTGGCAACCGGCCTGACCGCAGACTGTACCGTGCTGGAAATCGGCGATTTTCCGCTGGAGCCCAAGCCCGGAATCGAGCAGAAGCATAACCAGCTGCTGATGACTCGTCCTGCTTTCGGCGGCAATACCATTGCAACTATTGCCTGCCCGGACAACCGTCCGCAGATGGCAACCGTCCGTCCCGGCGTTATGCAGAAGATCCAGCCTGTGGCAGGTGCAAAGGCTGTGGTGGAGGAATTTAATCCCGGCTTTACGCCCAACAACAGGTATGTAACCATCAAGGAAGTGGTAAAGGCTGTTTCCGATACGGTTGACATTATGGATGCTAAGGTACTGGTTTCCGGCGGCCGCGGCGTGGGCAGCCCGGAGAACTTTAAGATTCTGGAAGAGCTTGCCGAGGTCATGGGCGGCACCGTATCCTGTTCCCGTGCGGTAGTGGATTCCGGCTGGAAGCCCAAGGATCTGCAGGTAGGCCAGACAGGCAAGACCGTTCGTCCGCAGATTTATTTTGCCATCGGTATTTCGGGCGCCATCCAGCACGTTGCCGGTATGGAAGAGTCCGATCTGATCGTGGCGATCAATAAGGACGAGAGCGCTCCCATCTTTGATGTGGCCGATTACGGTATTGTGGGCGACTTAAACAAGATCGTGCCCCAGCTTACCGCAGCCTTAAAGAGCGAGAAAGCAGCTAAGAACAAAAACTGAGCCACCGTACTCTAGGTGGCGATACGAGCAAAAAGCGAAGCGTTTGCGAGTTGCAAAAGCAGGAGCCACCGTAGTTTAAGGCGTATTCATGGATTTGTCCCTGTGACCAGGGCAATCCTGTGAATGCGCCTTTTTGCGTTGTATGCTATGCAGCATATGTTTCTTTTTGACTCCGTTTCACTTTCGTCAGCGGAGTTATTAACATTCCGCGTACAGCCGTTTTTGAGTGAACAGCATCAGGCCCCCGAACAGCAGCAGATAGGCGGGATAGAGCCCGATGGACACATGCGCGGCCAGAAGGCCGAACAGGGGCGGCATGAAGGTGGAGCCTAGATAGGCACTCGCCATCTGGACGCCGATGATGGCCTGAGAATTCTCCGCCCCGAAGTTGGCAGGGGTGGAGTGAATGATGGAAGGGTAGATCGGGGCACAGCCGAGGCCGATCACGATCAGTCCGGCCAGGGCAGGAAAGTGAAGCGGAAGCGGCAGCAGGACCAGAACTGCGCCGGCCAGAACGGTCAGCGTGCCGATGCGGATCAGTCTGCGGTCACCCAGTCTGTCCGCCACAAAGCCGCTGAGGAAGCGGCCGAAGGTGATGCCTAAGTAAAACAGGGAGGCAAACATGGCGGCCGTCTCGGCGTCGATCCCCCGGTGTTGTACCAGATAGCTGCTGGCCCAGATGCCGGTAGTGGATTCCAGGGCGCAGTAAGCCCAGAAGGTGGCCAGCACCAGAGGCACCCCTTTCATTCGCAGCATCCGGCCGATGGTGAGAGGCTTTGCGGTGGACGATTCGCCGGAGGAAGCTGTGGCTGGCTTGTTATCCTGAGCAGGCTTTATCTTTGCAGCCGCGGCTTTTTTCCACAGGGGGAGACTTAAGAACAGCGCGGTAGTGAGTACAATCTGAATGACGGATACAATACGGAAGCCCAGGCTCCAGCTGGAGTGCGCGGTGAGGGCATAGCTCATAATATAGGGGCTGACGGAGCAGCCCACACCCCAGAAGCAGTGGAGCCAGCTCATATGCCGGGAGGCATAGTGGAGGGCTACATAATTATTCAAAGAGGCATCCACTGCGCCGGCGCCCAGGCCGTAGGGGACTGCCCAGATGCAGAGAAGCAGGAAGGAATCCGAGACGGAAAAGCCAAACAGTGCGGCGGCGGTAAGAAAAACGCTGACTGCGGCCACCGGTCCCGTGCCAAATTTGCGTGTGAGCCGGTCTGCAAACAGGCTGGAGAGAATGGTGCCGCCGGAGATCAGCATGGTGATGATGCCCATGTACGAAACGGGCACCTGCAGGTCCCGGTGCATAACCGGCCAGGCGGAACCCACCAGTGAGTCCGGCAGTCCCAGACTGATAAAGGCTATGTAAATAATCACCAGTAATAAGGAATACATGAAAAGCCTCCTGTTCTTCGGAATCTTTTGTGGCAGTGTGGTAAAAGCTATGTTATACTAAACTCAAGCAAGTATAGCATGGAAGATGAAATTTGTAAATTAAAGATGCAAAACTGCTCTTTTAAGGAGAGAAACGTGTCAAAGCAAAAAGAAGTGAAGACCAACGCCATGCGGATTTTGGAGTCCATGGGAATTCCTTTTGTCCATTATACCTATGAATGCGAAGAGTTTGTGGACGGGCTGCAGATTGCGGATCTGCTGGGCCTGCCGCATGAAAAGGTTTATAAAACGCTGGTGACTGTGGGAAACAGCAAGAATTATTTTGTCTTTGTGATTCCCGTTGCCGATGAACTGGATTTGAAAGCGGCGGCAAGAAGCGTGGGGGAAAAGAGTGTGGAGATGCTCCACGTAAAGGAAATAAATGCCGTTACCGGCTATATACGGGGCGGGTGTACCGCTATAGGCATGAAAAAACAGTATGTGACCCGTATCGACAGCTCGGCGCAGGCTCTGGAGAAAATGATTGTCAGCGGCGGACGTATCGGTTCCCAGCTGGAACTTGCGCCTGCTGATCTTATAAGGGCGGCAAATGCAGAGTTTGCCGATATTGTGAGGAAGGCTTGAAAGAGGCGCTGCACTGATTTTTCAGGGTGGCGTGCGGTATCAGAAATTTTGGAAAAACGGATATAATGGATATAATAGAGAAAGATTCTGCAATCAGAAGCTGCTGAATAGAATGAACGGAAGGATAATAGAAAGTAATTACAGATGTATAATGAGAGAATAAACGAAACGGAAGAAGAGCGGAGAGCAAGGCGCAAGCGCAGGCTGGAAGAGATGAAACGCGAAAAGAAGCGGGCGGAGCTGATCCAAAGAAAGGTGATTCCCGCAGCTGTTTTGGCAGTATTAATTATAGCGGTGATGGGAATCGGCGGGCTGGCGGCGAGAGCCTCACGGGGAGATCAGGGCGAGGGCGCAGACAGCGGCAGCGGACAGTTTGCATCGGCTAAGAGTGGAAATCCGGGGGCAGACGGAGAGTATGTGATGTTGACCATGCCTCCGGAAGCGGATCATCAGGAGGATATAGGCCTGCAGGACTCCGGAAACGGGTCTGCATCGGGGCATGGAGGAACGGAGGAGGACCTTTTCGGAAACCAGTCCGCTCCGGAGCCTGACAGTACAGATTCAGGAAACGAAACAGGCCTCCTTGTAAATGTGGCTGCCGTGGGGGCGGCGGGCAACGTAAACATAGGAACGGAAATTGATGACCCGGAAAACGGCTCCGTTCAGGGGGCGGACGGGGAAGGCTCAGAAAGATTACAGCCGAAAAGCTATGAGGCGATAAGCACTGCTGCCACTGCCGGATTTGCGGACAGCATTATCAGCGAATATGGAGTAATCATTGACGTGGAGAACGGTGTCATACTGGCTGAGCGAAGCGCAAAATCTTCCATGAGCCCCGCATCCATGACGAAGGTGCTGACAGTGCTGACTGCGGCAGATGCCCTTGGGATCGGCGGAGAGGACTGGAGAAGCAGCTCCGTGCTGGATGAAACCTTTGAAATCACCATAGACATCACTGATTACAGCTTTGTAAACGGATGCAGCAATGTGGGATTTGAGGTGGGAGAGAAGGTAACGGTAAGAGATTTGTTTTACGGTACAATCCTGCCCTCCGGCGCAGATGCTGCACTGGGGCTGGCATGCTATGTAGCGGGTTCTCACGAGGCCTTTGTGGAATTGATGAATCAGAAGCTGGCAGAGCTTGGCCTGTCGGAATCCACACATTTTACCAACTGTGTGGGCCTTTATGATCAGAATCATTACAGCACCGTGTATGATATTGCCGTGATCTTAAAGACTGCGGCGGACAATCCCTTCTGTCGTGACGTTCTGTCGGCACATACTTATCATACCGCCGCCACTGTCCAGCATCCGGAGGGACTTACTCTTTCTAACTGGTTTCTGCGCAGGATTGAGGATAAAGATACTCACGGAGAAGTGATCTGCGGTAAGACCGGCTATGTGGTACAGTCCAAAAGCTGTGCGGCAAGTCTTGCGGCAGATACAAGCGGAAAGGAATATATTTGTGTCACGGCCGGTTCCAGCGGTTCTTTCCCGTGCATCAACGACCATGTGGCGCTGTATCAGACGTGGCTGAATTAACAGGAAAAGCCTTTACTGTTTTGCGGTTTCGGATTCTGTGTCGTCATAATATGCCTTTACACGGATGGCTTGGCTGTAATCTCCGAAGTTTTCTCCGAACAGAGTGAGTCCGCCGCAGTTAGGGGTGTCCTGAGGTACGGAGAAGGTAAAGTCTATGGAGCTGTTGTGGTCTATATGCAGGTCTTGGATCCTGGTCTTGGAGATGCGCAGGGTGCCGTCGATAAAAGTACCGTTTTCGTTAATGATAAGGGATTTTAACAGTCCGTACTGATTCAGCAGTTCAGGCCACCAGTAGGGAGAAATAATACCCCTTCTTGCACCGTAATCTCCGGGGCTGATCCATTTTCCCAGAGGAATGCCATTGATGGAAAAATGAATGTCGCTGGGATAGTCCTGGTTAAATTCAGGGCATTCCGAGGAAATCTCAAAGGAGATTTGAAGTTCATGAAGAGATTGTCCGGGATTTAAGCGGTTGGGCAGGCTGTAGGTTAAACTGCCATATCCGATCCAGACAATATCCGCACTGAAGCGCTCCGGATAGGAAAACACCTTGGGATTGTCCAGATCTCCGATAATGTTGGTGGGGGTTGCCAGGCCGCAGGTCGGGTGTACCTCACAGGAAATAAAGTGTCCTACCGAAATGTCATCCGTATAACAGTGCCGGGGTTTTACCTGAGGTGCCATGTCTACCAGCAGGCGGGAATAGGTAGGGCGGACAATTTTCATGACCCCTCTTTTCCCGGAAGTGGTGTGGATTGCAATCAGTCCCGCGTCTTCCAGCTTGCTGACATGCAGAGAAATTGCACTGTTGGTCAGTCCAAGAGCCTTTGCCAGGTCGTTCATACTCATCTGATCATCTTCATAAACCAATTCCAGAATGCGGAGCCGCATGGGAGTGCTTAACGCCTTAAAAATTTCTTCCGCCTCGGAAAGAGAGTGTAAGTATAACATTTTCAGCCTCCATTGCCAAATTATCTACGCTGATTATAATCAGGCTCAAAGTTTAAGTCAATACATAAATAGTCAAAAAATGCGTTTATATTCCGTCAAAATAAAACATACCCCTATTTTATGTGCAATATATACAAAAAAACAACTCTATTTTTGTGAGGCAGGAAACAAGATGTATATTGATTGTTGGCCGCGGATATGGTAAGTTAATTATAAAGTTAAGCGAAAACGACAATACTTAAGTGAAAACTTAAAAACATCTTTAAAAAGCAGCAATATTAAAGTTAAATCAAGTATAAACTTAAAAACTGACTTAAATACATATACAAACTGCATGTATGGCGGGGAAATAACGCGGTTTTTTCGTCAAAGTGTTGCGGAGAATTCCAAAACAGATGAATTTTGATAACGGATTAAGGAGGTTTCTCATGGTGCGGAAAAAATATGGTAGAATCATAGCGTCGGTGCTGGCAGCCGTGATGGTAATGGGGGGGGTAGTTTCTGATGAAAGTATCGCTTTTGTTTCTGCAACGGAAGAATCAAAGGAGCAGGCGTCCGCGGCGGAAGGCTTCAGCATTGAGAGACTTTCTTCCAACTATACAAATGTCAGTGCGGGCTATCAGGCGTCTGATTATACAGGTGAAACAAAGGTCTTTTCCCTGAGTGATGCCATTCATAAGGAAGATGCGTCTGTACTTACAGCGGATAATTATGGCTATGAGGGCCAGGCTGCTAATGTGAGTCCGGGCGTGCTTTTGCGTCTTAACATCGAGGTCCCTGAGACAGCTCTCTACTGGATCAGCTTCGATTATTTATCTTACGATGAATCTATTCTTCCCATTGAGTTTTCTATGAAAGTAGATGGGGAATATCCCTTTTATGAAACAAGAAACTTAAATTTTGAAACCACCTGGGTACAGAGCGAGGGTGTTTCCATAGATCGTTACGGAAACGAGATTGTATCCATGCCTTCAAAGCTGATCCAGTGGGAGAGCAAATATCTGGGAGACAGCAGTTACCGGTATGCGCAGCCTCTGAAAATGGAACTGGAGAAGGGAACTCATGAGCTGGAAATCCAGGTCAGCGAGGGCAGCTTCCTGTTAGGGAATGTCAGCTTGTGCGCACCGGAAAAGGTTCCTGAATACACCGGCTCCCAGAAAGCGCCGGGTGAAAATTTGATTATCATTCAGGGTGAAAACTTTTACACCAGAAACGATTCCTCCATTCATGCCACCAGCGAGTACGATGGGGCCCTTCATCCTTTGTCGTCAGGTGAGACGGTGTTAAACACGGTGGACGGAGATTCCTTTAAAACGGCGGGCCAGTCCATCACCTGGCAGTTTGACGTAACTGCGGACGGGTATTATTACATAGCCATGAATTATCGGCAGGGAGATAAAAATGATTTTCCCGTGTTTGCGGATCTTAAGGTAGACGGAGAGATACCAAATACTGCTTTCCAAAGCTACCCGGTGGAAGCTGCCAACAAGTATACGACCAGACCCTTCCGGGATTTAGAAGGTAATAATTTAAGTGTTTACCTGACAAAAGGAAGTCACACTTTTTCTCTTACGCTCAGCGAAGAAAACCTCTGCTATGTGCTTGAGCAGGTGGATGAGATCATGAACGGCATCAATGATCTGTCCCTTGAAGTGACAAAGGTGGCAGGCACCAATAAAGATAAATACAGGGATTTAAAGCTCACGAGATATATACCGGACGTTCAGTCCAGATTGTACGGATGGGTAGACCGGCTTTATGAACTGGCGGAATTCGGAACGCAGTTTGTAAATGTGAAGGATCCGGAGGATGTGGCGGCTTTTGGTTATCTGATCATTGCGGCAAAGCAGTTGAAGACTTTGGGAGATGAACCTGACGAGTTGATTTACCGGGTGGCGGAACTGTCCACAAGCGTCAACTCCATCAACACTCAGATTGCCAATTTTGTGGATCTGATTAATGATAACAATCTTTCCATCGACAGAATTTATATTTACCAGGAGGATGCAAAGCTGCCTAAAAAACTAAATGTGTTCCAGCAGGCGGGGCTTTCCATTCAGCGCTTTGGGCATTCCTTCTTTGGAACATCTTATTCTGCCAGCAATACGGACGCTTCCCACCTGCAGGTATGGGTCAACCGCCCCAGACAGTACGTGGAGATTATGCAGAAGATGATTGATGAGCAGTTTACGGCGAATACGGGTATTCAGGTGGATCTTTCCATTATGACGGATCCCCAGAAGCTGGTTTTGGCCAACGCCTCTGGTGATACTCCGGACATTGCCACTGGAATCAACTATTCCATACCTTTCGAGTTAGGCATCAGAGGGGCGTTGGTGGATCTGACCAAATTTGATAATTATAAGGAGATTTTCGGCAGATACAGTGAGGGTATTCTGGTGTCCTCCGTCATCGGGGACGGGCTTTATTCCCTGCCGGAAACCATGAACTTTTACGTGATGTTCTGCAGGACGGACATTTTGGAGAAGCTGGGGCTGGAGGCACCAGAGACTATGGACGACCTGATCGCCATGCTTCCGGATTTACAGATGCGGGGACTTAACGTTTATTATCCTACGGCTTCCATGCTGATTCTGCGTAACTTCCACGGGACTACGCCCTTGCTGTTCCAATACGGCGGCTCACTTTACGGGGAACAGGCCCAAGACATAGAAGTCAGCAGCGAAGCCTCCATAGAAGGACTCACCGCCTTGACGGAGCTGTTTACGCTGTATAACCTGCCGGTGGACATTCCCAATTTCTACCAGCATTTCAGAAACGGTGATCTTCCCATCGGCATAGCGGACTTTAACGCCTACAACCTGATTTTGAACGCGGCGCCGGAAATTGCGAATTCCTGGAATATTGCTTTAGTTCCCGGCGTGGTTGACCAGGAGACCGGAGAGATAAGGCGGTATATGTCGGGAGGTGCGGAGAGTACGGTAATGTTCGCTTCCAATGAGGAAAGAGAGCAGCAGGCGTGGCAGTTTATGGATTGGTGGTCCAGCACGGACGTACAGGCGGAGTTCGGACAGATGCTTCAGATTATGTACGGTGCCGAGTATATCTGGCCCACGGCGAATCTGGAGGCATTTGGGAAGCTGCCTTTCCCTACGGCTCACAAAGACATTATCATGGAACAGGCCAGCAATATTTTAGAGGCACCCAGGCTATTGGGAAGCTACATGATGGAGCGAGAGATCAGCAATTCCTTTAATGATATAGTGGTAAATGGCGATACGCTGCGGGCCCGCATCGACAAGGCGGTAAAGACGGTGGAACGGGAGACGGAACGGAAGCTGGAAGAGTTCGGATACATAGACAGTGAAGGAAACGTACTTAAGGAATATAAGGTGCCTTCGGTGGAAGCAGTGAGAAGAATTTTTGAGACCAAGTAGAATCTGAGCGGCAGGGGATGCAACTTAAGATTTCTAAGTGAAATATGGAGGAAACCATGAAGAAATCAACCAAAATCAGCAGAAGGGAACGTTCCAATAAGGCGGGGTATTTGTTCCTTCTTCCTTACGCCCTCCTGTTTACAATTTTCATACTGACACCGGTGTGCCTGGCAGTAGTGCTATCCTTTACGAACTTTAATGTGATTCAGTTTCCGAAGCCAGTGGGATTTTTAAACTATATCAATCTGATTACCAGCGACGAGGTGTTTATGCAGTACGTCCTGCCAAACACCGTGAAATACGCCATCATCGTGGGCGTGGGAGGATATTGCCTATCCTTCCTGCTGGCCTGGGCGCTGGCTAACCTGCCGGGTAAGCTGAGAACGGTGCTGGCGCTGATCCTTTACTCGCCCAGTATGACGGCGGGCGTGGCCATGACGGTGCTGTGGAAGATCATGTTTACCGGCGACCAGACGGGCTACATCAACAGCTGGCTCATGGATCTGGGGGTGATCAACGAACCAATTATCTGGCTGGTCAACGCGAATTACCTGCTGCCCATTGTCATTATCATCGGCCTTTGGAGCAGCATGGGCGTGGGCTTCCTGGCGATCCTGGCCGGAATCCTGAACACGGATGAAAGCCTGTACGAGGCGGCGGCCATTGACGGTGTTAAAAACCGGTTTCAGGAAATGATCTATGTCACCATCCCCAGTATGAAACCACAGATGCTGTTTGCGGCGGTGATGCAGATTGTGGGAGCTTTCCAGAACGGACAGGTGGCTTCCATGCTGGCCGGCAACCCGACGCCCGGCTATGCGGCCCAGCTGATTGTAAACCACATTGAGGACTACGGCTTTATCCGTTATGAGATGGGGTATGCGGCGGCCGTTTCCGTGGCACTGCTGTTAATTGTTCAGATATTCTCAAAAATTGCCAACAAGCTGTTCGGCGAAAAGGATTAGGAGGAAGAAAATGGCTTACAAAGGGAACGGGATTAACCCCAAAAAATTTGAAAAAGGTCAGATCAAGATCCTGCTGCTGGTGCTTCCTCTGGTTTTGCTGACGGGACTGCCCATTGTGTTTATCGTTTTCCACGCGTTTAAGCCTATGGAAGAGCTGTTTGCTTTCCCGCCCAAGTTCATTACCACGAACCCTACGCTGGATAATTTCCGCAAGCTGTTCAAAGCATCCAGGACGGCGGGTATACCGCTTTCTAAATATGTGTTTAACAGCCTGCTGATCACGGGAACGGTAGTGTTTTCTTCCCTGATCTTTACCACGTCGGCGGCTTACGCCCTGTCCAAGCTGAAGTTCAAGGGCAGGTTTGCCATGATGAATATCAACCAGCTGGCGCTGATGTTCGTGCCTGTGGCGGTGATGATTCCCCGGTATCTGGTGGTCAATGTGCTGCATATGACGAATACTTACTGGGCGCAGATCCTGCCTCTGATTCCTCTGCCGGTGGCACTGTTTCTGGTGAAGCAGTTTGTGGACCAGGTGCCGGACTCGCTGATTGAGGCGGCCTACATGGACGGGGCAAGGGAGCTGCAGATTTATACAAAGGTCATTCTGCCCTTGATCAAGCCGGCCATTGCCACGGCGGCAATCCTGGTGTTCCAGCAGGTGTGGACCAACATGGAGGCTTCAAATTATTACGTGAATGACGACGGCCTGAAAACGCTGGCATTTTACATGAACACGCTGACCAGCACCACCACAAATAATACAGTGGCCGGACAGGGTGTGGCGGCAGCGGCTTCGCTGATTATGTTTGTGCCCAACCTGGTGCTGTTCTGCATCCTGCAGAAGAATGTCATGAACACCATGGCGCACTCCGGTATCAAGTAAACAGGAAAGGTGAGTAGATTGATGAAAAGAACATGGAAAAAGCTTTTCGTGTCATTGACTGCGCTCCTGCTGTTCCTGGGAGTGGCGGCGGACGGCATGAAGGTACGGGCGGATTCGCCTTACAAGACTTATACCATTGACGGCTACGGCTATGTGACGGAGACGCAGACCGCTTATCTGCCCTATCAAACCATAACCAAGATCGGGGAAGAGGCGCTGATCGGCCCTACGGATTTTACATTGACAGACGACGGCTATATGTACATATTGGACAGCGGAAACCGCCGGGTGGTGGTGTCTGACATGGAGGCAAATCTGATTGCCGTCTTCGGGGAAGACATTCTGGTAAATCCCAGGGGTATGTACGTTACGGACGATCATACCTGCTATGTGGCGGACCGGGACGCAAGAAGCATTTTTGTGTTTGACGGGGACGGAGAACTGATTCAAACCTACGGGAAGCCGGACCATCCCTTATACGGCGGCGATTTGGATTTCCTGCCCTTGAAGGTGGTGGTGAACGAGTCCGGCACCATGTATGTGATCTGTGAGTCCAATAACAACGGTATCGTACAGATCAGTCCGGTGGAGGGCGGAACCTTCTTAGGGTACTTCGGAACCAACAGCACCAGCGCGTCTCTGTGGCGGATTCTGTGGAGAGCCATACAGACTGACGCACAGCGGGCAAAGTCTCTGGGCAACCTTCCTTCCACGCCGGATAATATGGCGATAGATGAGAAAGGCCTGATCTACACCGTAACCAGAGGCGAGGAATATGACACCTTAAAGCGCCTGAACATCGCCGGTATCAACATGATTGAATGCGACGCTTACGAAGAGGTGCCTGCGGCGGTGGCGGTGGGAAATCACGACAATGTGTTCGTGGCTTCTACAAACGGTTACATATACGAGTACAACAACGAGGGGAATCTGCTGTTTGTGTTTGGCGGCAGCGATGACGGCCAGCAGAGAATCGGTCTTTCCACCAAGGTGGAGGCCATTCAGATCGACAACAGTGACAAGATTTATCTGCTGGATTCCGACAAGGCACAGATCCAGATCTTCGAGCCTACGGAGTTTACAAAGCACCTGCATGAGGCACTGTATCTTTTCTCCAAGGGAAGATATACCGAGAGTAAGGAGCCGCTGAATCAGGTTCTGCGGATGAATAATCTGTTTGATTATGCCAACATGGCTATGGGTAAGGCTCTGCTGCAGGAAGAGGATTATGATGCGGCGGTCCGGTACGCCAAGCTGGCGAAGGACTATGACGGCTACTCCGATGCTTTTTGGGAAATCCGCAACAATTGGCTGAAGCGGAATCTGGTGACGGTGATTCTGATTATTGTAGGTATTTGGCTGGTGAAGAAGCTTTTGACATTTGCAGATCATAAGTGGGGGATTTTAAAGGGGCCCAGGGAAGCGTGGAAGCGGTTTGGCGAATACAGGCTGGCGCGGGAGCTGCGTTATATGTTTTATTTTATGCGGCATCCCATTGATGGCTGTTACGGTATCAAGAGGCAGAATCAGGTATCCCTGACAAGCGCCAATATTATGCTTGTCATCGGCATCCTGTTTTATATCATCAACAAGTATTTCTGCGGCTTCCTGTTTAAAACGGTAAGAGAAGGCTATTACGACATCTTTTCCGATGTGGGACTGCTGCTGGTGGCGCTGCTTCTGGTCACGGGCTGTAACTATCTGATGTGTACCATCAACGACGGCGAGGGAAAGCTGAAACACATATATTGCTCCTTCATCTACAGCTTTACGCCTTACCTGATGTTTATGCCGGTGATATTTGCAATTTCGCATGTGGTGACCTACAATGAGGCCTTCTTCGTGGACTTTGCAACCCTGTTCATGTTCATTTGGATCGGGATATTGGTGTTCATCTCCATCAGGGAGATCAACAATTACACCGTTAAGGAAACGGTGAAGATTATCGGGCTTACGGTCTTTACCATCCTGATTGCATTGCTGCTGGCGTTTATTATCTATGTGCTGTGGGCACAGGTATTCGACTTCATACAATCTTTATTCGGAGAGGTGGTGTACAAGATTGGCAACTAAAATTATAAAAATAATTGCATCGGTCCTTGCTGCTCTGCTTCTTGTACCGATGCTCGGATGCCTGGCAGGTACGCCTCTTACGGTGCAGGCGGCGGAAAAGGAGTTTAAAGGGCACAAACTGGTGGCGGAAAACGACAGATATGCTCTTTATATGAGAGAGGAAGGCCTGGCGGTCATGGTCTATGATAAGGCTTCCGGCGCATATATGGAATCGGCGGTGAGTGTTGACGACGGGAAAAACAATGCCCAGTGGATGGGGGCCATGCAGTCTGCGCTGGTGCTGAATCTGATCTATTCCAATGTGGATACCCAGCAGGCGGATCTCATCAATGACGACATTACACAGGAAGTCATCTATACGGACAGCGGCTTTTCTGCAAAGATTTACTGGAACAAATATAAGCTGGGAATGACCCTGGAGGTTACCTTAAATGAGGACGGGATCACCGCCCGGATTCCGGACGAATCCATCGTGGAGGACGGGGATGCCTACATCGGCACCATTGCCCTGTATCCGTATCTGGGGTACAGCTACCTGGATGAAAAGGAAGGCTATATGTTCCTGCCGGACGGCAACGGGGCATTGATTTATCTGGACGATAAAGAAGGACGCTTCAATACCGGCTATACCGGCATCGTTTACGGCACGGACACGGGCTTTGAGGACTCCGATACCACCAGGCTCTGGTGGAACAGATACGAGATGGTGAATGAGGCTAACAACGTTCTTGCCCCTGTCTTTGGCATGGCCCATACCTCCGAAGGGATCGCATACCTGGCGGTGGTGGAGGAAGGTGACCAGAGAGCGGCCATTGAGGCATCTCCAAACGGGGTCAGCATAGATTACAACAGGATTTTTGCCCGCTTTACGGAGCGCCGTCAGTATATGCAGCCCACCAGTAACAACTCCACCTCCGGCTCCTTTAAGATGGTGGAGGCGGACAGAAGCCATTCGGATCTGCAGGTACGATACCTGTTCTTAAGCGGAGATCAGGCGAACTACTGCGGCATGGCAAATGCTTACCGTGCTTATCTGCTGGATGGCGGCTTTCTTAAGGTGCTGCCGGATGAGTACCGCACCAGAGTGGACTTTCTGGGAACCGAGCGGGAGGCCTGGATTGTAGGCACCAGTGCCGTGGTTATGACCACGGTGGAAGATATAAGAGAGATTTATGAGGACCTGGAGCAGCAGGGTGCGGGAAAGCTTTTAAGCGTGTACAAGGGCTGGCAGAAGGGCGGTTTGTATAATGTCCCGATTACCAGCTATAAGGCGGATTCCAAGATCGGGGGAACAAACAGTCTGACACAGCTTATACTGGATGCCGGCGCCAAAGGCATAAAAATGTATCTCTACAACGATGCCCTGCGGATCAATCCCACCGAGCAGAATGCTTCCTTTAATGTGGTGAAGAAGATTAATAAGAGAAAGCTGGAGGAAGAGACTTACAAGGATGTGTATGACGAGTTCATGTGGCTGACTCCTGCCAGGACGGATTATCTTCTGGATAAGTTCGTTAAGAGCTATACAAAGAGCGGTGTGAACGGCCTTGCCTTAGGAGGCATCACGGATACCCTCTACTCCTACAATTACAGCGGAAGCTTTTATACCAGACACCAGTGTGCGGAAAGCTATTACAACACGGTGGCAAAGGCTGACGAATCCACGGATCTTGTACTGCAGCAGCCCTTTGCGTATCTGTGGGATCACACGGAGGGCTTTCTGGATATGCCGCTGTATACCTCAAGCTACATTTTTGAGGATGAGAGCGTACCCTTTTTGTCGATTGTATTAAAGGGGATCATGCCGGTGTATTCCGAGTATGTAAACTTCGAGGCCAACAAGCAGGAGTTCTTTTTAAAGATGGTGGAAACGGGCACTTGTCCTTCCTACCTGATTACGAAGGAAAGCTCGGCCGACCTGATCTATACCAACTCCAGCGATATTTACAGCTCCGAGTACAATGTGTACCGCGACGATATTATTTCTTATACAAAGGAGCTTGCGGCCGTGCATGAAAAGACGGCGGGGGCAGCGATCGTGGGCCATGAGATCAGGGATAACGGTATCACCGTAGTGACCTACGACAACGGCGTGAAGATCTATATAAACTACAGCACATATCAGCAGAGTGCCGACGGGTACACGCTGGCGGGAATGAGCTACGAGGTCATAAAGAACTAACCAAAAGCAGGTTCTTTTATAGGAGTTAATATGAAGAATGAAAAGAAAGTAAAAAAACCGAAGGTGAAGCTAGGCAAGCTTGAAAAGCGAGAAGCAAGGGCCGGATGGCTATTTGTGCTTCCCTGGGTGATCGGGGTGGCGGCCTTTATGCTGTATCCCCTCTGCCAATCCTTCTATTACATGTGGTTTAACATCAGGATCACGCCTCTGGGCACAAAATTTACCCCTGTAGGGATCGGAAACTTTACCCAGATCTGGCTGGAAAACCCGGAGTTTCCACAGCAGATCGTGACTTACCTGTGGCAGACTGTTGTGGAGGTTCCCGTGATCGTGGTGTTTGCTCTGATGATTGCCATCATGCTGAACGGCAACATCAAGTGCAGAGGTTTTTTCCGGCTGATCTTTTTCCTGCCGGTTATCATCGTCAGCGGTCCTGTGATGAATATGCTGGTGGATGAGGGCGCGGCTACCATTCCCGCCATGAACATACAGTCCGTCAAGGCGGCGCTGGATAATTTCCTGCCCCACAGCATGGCGGAATCCATAGGGGAGCTTTTCTCCAACATGATCATGATCCTGTGGTATTCGGGAGTGCAGATTTTGATTTTCCTGTCGGCGCTGCAAAAGATTGACCCGGCGCTGTATGAGGCGGCGAAGATCGACGGCGGTTCTAAATGGGAGTGCTTTTGGAAGATTACGCTTCCCACGATCAAGCCCATGATTTTGCTGAACGCAGTGTATTCCGTGATCTTCCTCTCCGGCAACGAGCAGAACTCGCTGATTACCATGATTAAGTCAGCCATGTTTTCCGGTACGAAGGAAAAGGGATACGGGTATGCTTCGGCCATGGCCTGGATGTATTCTCTGGTCGTAACCCTGATTGTCCTGTTATTCTTCCTGCTGTTAGGATCTAGAAAGGACGTTTATGACAGGCAGGTAAAGCGCCACAAGCGGGAACTGAAGAAAGAAGCAAGAACAGTCAGGAGAATAGAAAGGAGGGGAATCCGAAATGCAAAGAAAATCCAAAAAGCAAGACAGAAGCGGAGCTACCGCACATATGACGGCAGCGGAGATTATTAAGCAAAAATTTACCAGAGAGAAGCTGCACCGTTTTGTCTTTGGCACCAAGGAGAAGGAAGGCGCGGGAAAGCAGATCGTTGTCTACGGACTGCTGATCTGTATCGGATTCGTGTATTTGTATCCCATCCTTTACATGTTCAGCACCAGCTTCATGAACAGAGATGATCTGCTGGATTCCTCAGTGAAGTGGATTCCCAGTACCCTGTTTGTGCAGAATTACATAGACGCGGGAAAAAGCATGGATTTCTGGGTTTCCCTTTTAAAGGGAGTTGTGATTGCCGGAGTGCCGACCCTATGCAATGTGGCAGTTTGTATGTTGGTGGGCTATGGCTTTGCCCGGTTTGAGTTTAAGGGGAAAAAGATTCTGTTGGGACTGTTGATTTTTTCCTACATTCTGCCCAGCCAGGTTACCATGATCCCTACCTATGTGCTGTATAACAATATGAAGCTTGTGGGCACCCTTTGGGCATTTATTTTGCCTGCCATCTTCGGAAACGGGTTAAATTCCGCCATTTTCATTCTGATTTTCTATCAGTTTTTCAGACAGGTGCCAAAGGTGCTGATCGAGGCGGCCCAAATAGACGGCGCAGGATACTTCAAGTCCTTTGTGAAGATAGCGGTTCCTTCCGCGGGACCGGCCATTTTGACGGTGTTCCTGTTTTCCTTTGTATGGTACTGGAATGAGTCCTACCTGACAGGCTTGTATGTCCAGGGGCTGTCGGCCAACAGCTTCTGGGTGAATCTGGTGGTGCAGCTGAGTAATTTTGACACCAGCTTTAACACCATGGCACAAACGGGAGACGCGGCTACTAATTTGAACGAGTGCGTGCGCATGGCGGCTACCGCCCTTTCCGTGCTGCCGCTGCTGATTATGTATTTGTTCCTGCAGAAGCACTTTGTGGAGAGCATTGACAGGACAGGTATCACAGGGGAATAGCGTGAAAAGAATTTCTAACGTTCATGCCAGGGGGCATGAACGAAGAAATTCTAAGTTTCACGCAGAAGAATCGCTGTGCGATTCTTCCCGGCGAGTGGCATAGCGAAACCTATTCACCTGGAAGAATGCCCTGCGGTCATTCTTCCGGGAAGTAGGGTGAGAAGAGTTTCTATATTATTATAATGCGGTTTCTTATCATGTGGTTTCTTAGGCCCGGAGGGGCCTTGAGAGAATATAAAAGGAGGATAAGTGATGAAAAAGAAGATTTTGAGTCTGCTGCTGGCCTGTTCCATGGTCTTTGGACTGGCGGCCTGCGGCAACGGGAACGCGGGAGACGGCGGGAACGGCGGCGGAGAAGGGAACGGAGGTAATGAGGGCCAGGCAGGTGCAAACGGTGTAACCACGGACGATATTACCCTGACCTTCTGGCATTATGAGGATCCGACCACCATTGACTATCTTGCGGAGAAGTTCATGGAGATCTACCCCAATATTAAGGTGGAGCACAGGGTGATCGAGGATATGAGTACGGATCTTTCCAACGCGGCTGCTGCGGGAACTTTTCCCGATGTGTTTGAGGGTACGGATTCCGATACTGCTCTGGCAAATATGTACTGGGCGGACATTTCCGAGTACTATAACGCGGACCCGGAAAACAAGAATCTGATGGCTACCATTGAAGAATACGGAATCGGGTGCTTTGACACCAGTGCTAGATTTGCCATGCCCATGGTGTACTGGCCAAGCGCAATCTTCATTGACAGGAACGTAATCAAGACCCTGAATCTGGAAATGCCCAGAACCGACTGGACCTGGGCTGAGATGATTGATCTCATCAAGGCTGCCACAAAGGACGAGCGTACCGGCATGAAGTACTATGGATTGGGATATTATAACAGGCTGGATTCCCTTTACGGAATTGCTGCCTGCTCCCCTGAAGAGAGAGCCTTAAAGGGTGAGTTTGGCTATGACGGCACGGATTTTGACCTGTCCTATTGGGCAGTGGGAGAGCAGGAATTTTCAGACTTAAAGCTTGCAGGTTATGTTGCTCCCCAGCAGGACACGGCAGAGATGGAGGCATGGTCCGGCAACTGGAATACCTGGTTTGGCGCTACCGGCCGTGTGGCGGTGTTCTCCGAGGGCTTCTGGACTTACCAGAACCTGTGGGGCCAGGAAGGGTATCAGGAGCAGTACGGCCTGGACATCGTTCCCTATGTGACACCAAACGTCATTGACGAGAAAGAGCATAATGTCATCTCCACCATGTACATGGGCGGTGTATCCACCTCCTGTAAGTATCCTTACGAGGCATATCTGCTCTTGAAATTCATGGGCTGGGGGATCGACGGCTGGAAGGCAAGGCTGGAAATCTATAAAGATACCAGCATCACCAACGAATCGGGGATGCCTTTAAAGAATGCGCAGATGCCTATGCCCATAACTTTGGATGAAGAGGTGTGGGAGGGCTATAAGTCCCTGTTCCCTCAGGATGATCGCAAGTCTTATTGGGACGATTATTTTGCAAGTGTGACCAGGCCTGTTCCTTACGGCTGGTATAACATTGCCGGCTATTGGAACTTCTGCGACCAGTATTTCAACAAGATCGGCATTCATGATCTGGTAGATAACGGCAGCGCCAAGGCGGCGGACTATGTGGATGAAGCTACCAGGCAGGCAAATTATTACCATGCGGAGGCGATGATCTCCTACTTCGGCCCCGGCGGATATGATGTTCTTTCCGAGGATGAGCTGGCCAAGTATCAGGCGGTAGTGGACTCGTTTTTACAATAAGCGGGTGAAGCAGGATTCCGCTACAGGTATCAATAGCGGCGGGGAGGTATCCCTCCCCGTAACTATAAATCAAAATGAAAATGGAGGATTGACATGAAAAAGAAGATTTTGGCATTTCTTCTCTGCACTGCCATGACGGCTACCATGCTGTCTGCCTGCGGCAACAATGACCAGGGCGCTTCCGGCAGTACAGACCAGATCCAGGAATCAAGTCCGGAGTCTGTTCCGGAATCTACCCCGGAAACAACTCCGGAGCCCAGTGAGCAGGAGCCCGCTCAGTCGGAAGAGCTTCCTGAAGCGAAGTATTATTATTCCTTTGACCAGGCGGACGGTGCCGCAGGGATTACTACCACCAGAAAGGGTACCGGCGAGGTGATCGAGCCTGCGGGTAAGGAAGTGGCCTTTATCCCCGGCGTAAAGGGCGAAGCAGCTTATATTGACGGTACCTATGGCCTGAGGCTGGATGACGTGAACGGCGTAGGCGATACCTATTCCCTTTCTTTCTGGATGTATGCAAACAGAAACGCAAATTACATGCCTACCACCCAGTTTGGTCCTGACGTGCATGGTGACGCTACCGGCGGCCAGCATTATCTGAACATTACCTGGGCGGATTGGTCCGGATCTTCGGAGTTCCCCTGTATCTGGTCCTATGACCAGAATGCAGAAGGCTCTCCCTGGCCTCAGTGGTATCCTGAAACCGCAGATACTCACTTGAATCAGTGGATCAACATTACGCTGGTGGTTGACCCCTCCAAAAAGAGTGAGGACGGTCAGTTTATCAATCCGGATCTGTATGTAAACGGCGAGTGCGTATCTGACGCAAAGCCTGTGAATATTATCAGCGGTACCATGACACCTTCCGATAATTTCGATTTCCTGCTGGGCGTAAACTACTGGGACGCTATGCTGAAGGGTGCGTTTGACGAGCTGTATATCTTTGACACCGTCCTCACACCGGGTCAGGTAAAGACTCTTTATGAAGCTGGCGATCCTACCGTTGCCTATAATCCTCCTGAGAGAGTGGTAGAGGTTAGCGTTGACGAAAACGCACTGGAGACCATTGGCAACACGGATCTGAACGCAGGCTGGTGGAGTGACTGGACTTCTGCCTATGAGATCCCCAACGGTGTTACCAGAGTATTCAAGCTGAATAACTTCTCCAGTGGACTGGAGCTGTTCCATAACTATGTAATGGTATTTACCAATGAGGCTTCCGAGGCTCATAAGGATCCCAATACTGCTTCCGACAGCCACAAGGAATGGGCGGCAGTAAGAGCAGATGCTTTTGGCTGGACTCCGGACGGTGATATTGACGCAGGTGCGTTTACCTGGACCTGGGGCAACTGGGAAAGCTGGAAGAGTGTATCCATGGTGGATGCTGACGTGACCATCGAGGTCAAGAGAGAGGATAATATTCTGAACATTACGGCTCATAATGTGGATTACAATAATCTTGACAATATGATGACCGCAAAGGTTGAGACAGCCATGACGGCTGACGATCCCTGCTACATGCTCTTTACCTGTGAGGGCAGCTACGTAGAGCTGATGTCCGTGGAAGACGGCGTTGATATTAAGGCTGATCCCGATGCAAAGGAAACCCTGGGTACCACAACCTTCGGTCTTGGCTGGTGGTCTGAATTCACCAACGGCGTGGAGCTGAAGGAAGGCGAAAGCAAGACCGTAAAACTGAAGAACTATTCCAGCGGTGTGGAAAACTGGCATAACTACGTAATCGTATTTGCCAACACCCAGACCACTTCCGATAAGGTTCCTTCCGCTGATAATTACGAGGGATATGCAGAGTATGCGGTAGTCCGTGCAGACGCTTACGGCTGGGGTGATGCAAGCTATGCAGGAACTTTTGAGAACGGCTGGGATGATTGGAATGCTTGGAAAGATGCTATGAGGGATGTGGACGTTACTCTGGTACTCACCAGAAACGGCAGCGAAATCGTGATTGATACCACTTTCGTTGACCGCAAGGGCAACGAGATGACCGGAAAGGCTACAATCACCTCCACCCTTACGGCAGATGCTCCCTGCTACTTCTTCTTTACCGGAGAGCAGGCTTTCATCGAGCTGATGTCCGTGGAATAAAAGGCGAAAAGGTTTTCTAAGGCCAGAAAGTACCTGGCCTAAGAAAAACCTAAGTTTCGCCTCGAAGAATCGCCAAGCGAACAAGTTCGCTTCGGACGGCGATTCTTTCTGGAACTTTAGTTCCATGGGATTGGTTCGTGCCGGCAAAGTCGGCACTGCCGACATAGTCGATATGGCAGGATACCCCCGGATTGCGCAGGTCCGCGATCCGGGGTGTCTTTTACAGGGCAGGAGACGTTTCCCGCTCTGTAAAAGGCAGAAATTGACAGTCGGGACTGCACATATTAAAATGCCCATGGAGGGGTGCTTACATCGTATTACACGTGAGTATGTTCCCGGAAATTGAAATCAGTGCTGCCACAGGCGGACAGGGAGGGTATAACATGAGTACAGAGCAGCTGAAACAGGAAAAAAAGAGAAACGGAAAGCTCACGGCCTATAATCAGGCGTTCATTGAGCAGAGGGCAGATCCATACGTTTATCGGCATACGGACGGCAGCTATTATTTCACTGCGTCCGTACCCGCGTACGACAGAATTATTTTGAGAAGAGCGGATACTTTGGCGGGTTTAAGAGATGCGGAAGAAGTCACCGTCTGGCGGTGTCATGAGACGGGCATTATGTCCATGCACGTCTGGGCCCCGGAGCTGCATTACCTTAAGGGTAAGTGGTACATTTACTTTGCTGCGGGAGCGGTGGAGGATAAATGGGCCATCCGGCCATATGTGCTGGAATGTCAGGGACAGGACCCCCTTCGGGATACTTGGAAGGAAATGGGGAAAATCCAAAGATCCGATGATGATATTTATTCCTTTGAAGCCTTTTCCCTGGATGCCACGATCTTTGAACAAAAGGGAGAGTTGTACTATGTCTGGGCGGAAAAGGTCAGCGTGGGGATACAGATCTCCAACCTTTATATTGCCAGGATGGAAACGCCGACAAAGCTGGCCACGGCGCAGGTGCTGCTGACCACACCTGATTATGACTGGGAGAGAAGGGACATCTGGGTCAACGAAGGGCCGGCCGTGATCAAAAAGAACGGCAGGATTTTCCTGACCTATTCGGCCAGTGCCACGGGAGAGGTATACTGCATGGGCATGCTGAGCATAGGGGAGGATGAGGACGTGCTGGATCCGAGAGCCTGGAAAAAGGAGCGTCAGCCCGTGTTAAGAAGCAGCAGAGAGTATGGGATATACGGGCCGGGGCACAACAGCTTTACTACCCTGGAGGACGGTACGACGGTTTGTGTCTATCATGCCAGAACCTATCTTGAGATCGAGGGGGATCCCCTTTATGATCCCAACAGACATGCTATGGCGATGAAGGTAGACTGGGACGAAAAGGGCTGTCCGATGTTTGACATAAAAAATAATATTCAGTTCTGATGATGACTAAGCTCATGGAAAGGTATGGGATTGGGATGGATGGGATTAGGATGGAAAAGAAGGGAAAAAATAAATGGAAGCACGGCCTGCTGGCGGCGGCCTGCCTGGCGGCACTGACTGCCATGCCTTTGGGCGCTGCCGCTGCCGCAGAGCAGCCCCAGGGAGTGGTGAAAGAGGTGTCCGAGGAAGGGATTACCGTTACGCTGGCTACCGACAAAGCCTCCTATGAGGCGGGGGAAGAGATCCATTATACGCTGACCATTGTCAACGGGAAGTCCCTGGCGTCCGTTAAAGGGGCAGAGTTTACCTACAGCAATACCGAGGGCTTGCTTCCGGCGTCCGCAGACGGGATGCCGGCTTCTTTTCCCGATATACCGGCCGGGGAGTCCGTTACCCTCTCCGGGGTGCTGGTGGGGGACGAGACGTTGCTGGCGCAGGCCGGAGCAGAGAATACGGGCACGGCGGCCTCCGCAGATTCGGGGGAAAATACGGGCACGTCTGCCGGCAGGGAAGACCAGACAGGCGGGAATACGAAAACCGGAATCATAATTGGCGTGGCAGCAGCGGTCATTTTACTGCTGGCAGTGTCGGTGATTTTGATCCTGCGGAAAAAATCCGCTTCCGGCGGGAACGGCAAAAATGCAGGAAAGAGAAAAGGCGGCGGGAACGGAAAAGGCGGAGCGGCCGGAGCGCTGGCCCTGCTGTTGGCTCTCTGTATGGCAGGAGAAGTTCTGCCCGTGCAGGCAGCGGACAAGGACAGTGTTACTCTGCGTCCCTATGTGAAATTTGAATATGCGGGGCAGGAGGTCATGATTCGTACCGTGATGGAGTTTAGCTTTAGCGGTGAGCACTGGGTGGTGGCTCCGGAGGATAAGGCGCAGAACAAGCAGATTACCTGCCATGACCCTTCTATTTTTAAGGATCTGGACGGAGTTTATTATGTGCTGGGTACTCATATTACCGGAGGCCGTAGTACAAATCTTTATGACTGGGTAAGTCTGGATAACGTAATCAGAGAGAGCTATTCCCTGGAAACCAGAAACGAGGTCAGGGCATGGAACGAGGACAGCACCTCCGACGCCTGGTTCGGTTATCTGTGGGCGCCGGACATTATCTATAACGAGAGCTTGGGCAAGTACTGTGTTTATTTAAGCGCCAACGGGGACAACTGGAAGTCCAATATCGTGATGCTGACGGCGGATTATGTGACGGGGCCTTATGAATATGCCGGTTCCATTGTTTACGGGGGCTTTAACGCGGATACCTTCGGGGAGACGGATGCACCGCAGGTCCTGGGAACGGAGCAGATTCCGGAGCGGTACGTGACGAACGGCGTGGACAATAAAAAGTGGGGAGATATGTGGCCTAACTGCATTGATCCCTGCGTGTTCTATGATGGCGAGGGCCGCCTTTTGATGGCATATGGCTCCTGGTCAGGCGGTATCTTTATGCTGGAGCTGGACCCGGAGACAGGCCTGCGGGATTACTCGGTGAATTATGAAGAGGATATTCATTCGGATCCCTACTTTGGCAGAAAGATTGCCGGCGGCAGTTATGCTTCTGGGGAGGGAGCTTATATTCAAAAGATCGGGGATTATTATTACCTGTTCATTTCCTATGGTGCCCTGGAGGCGGCAGGAGGCTATAATGTCCGGGTGTTCCGTTCGGAGCGTCCGGAGGGGGAATATGTGGATGCTTTGGGCAATTCCGCCTATTATGATAAATATGCGCTGAATATCAATCAGTCTGTGGGCGTGCGGCTTATGGGCGGCTATCAGTGGCGTCACTTTAACGTCGGGCAGGTGGCTCAGGGGCATAATTCCGCTTTTGTGGACGACGACGGCAGAGCTTATATCGTATTCCATACCAGGACCACCAACGGCACGGAGGGACATTATGTTAAGGTGCATCAGCTGTTCCAGAATAAGGAGGGCTGGCTGGTGGCGGCGCCTTATCTGACCCATGGGGAAACGTTGAAGGGGGAAGGATATTCCGTTTCAGAGGTGATCGGGAATTATGAGGTCATCCTGCATGAACTGGAAATTGATTACAAGAATCTTGAGGCAAAGCAGCCCGGAATGATTACTCTTAAGGAAGATGGCAGCATTACCGGAGATTACACAGGAAGTTTCAGCCTGGAGACGGGAACGCCTTATATTACCTTGGTCTTAAACGGCGTCAGCTACAGCGGCGTGGCCCTGGAGATGGAGATCGAGGGCACCGTCTTAAAAACCATGGTATTTACGGCCCTTGGGAAAGAAAATCAGGTAACCTTATGGGGCAGCAGAGTGATCAGCGACAAGTGAATACTCGCCGATTTTGGTATGATCGGAGTCGGATAAGCGGCGGAAAAGGAAGGAACAGATGGCGGAAAAACACAAAAACGGTAAAATAGAGGCGGCTCTGGATCTGGCGAAGGAGATCATTTTCTTTATCCTGTTTACGGCGGCAATGTTTGCATATTGGATGCTGATGCTGCTGATTATCAGCTTTGTCACATCCTCCTTCCTGCATTTTTCCATTGAGGGGATTTTCATCGGAGCCGTTTTGGGAACGGTGGCGCTGGATATATATTATATTCTGCGGAAGGTGAAAAAGCGCCGGGGGAACTGAACTTAAAATCAGCAGAAAACACATAAAAAAGTGAAGCACTTTTTGCCATCTCCTTGGCTTATTCATCTGAGATATAAAACTCAAAATTCTTAAATTTTTTCAAAAAAATTATTTGACAATATAGAGACGAGAATGAAGGAGGATGCGGGCAGATATCGCTTTGGATATGCTACCCGCTGTATTTTGTTAATAATTCTTAGATTTTTCATCTAATGTGGGAAGTATTATGTTGAAAAGACAGTATTAGGCAGAAAAATAAGTCTACAAGGTAAAAGCAAATGATGTTAGGGCGATTGATAATAAAGAAAGAGCTAAGGCAGTAATCATTCCACACTGCATCTGTGCTTTGTCTGAAGCTGTTTGTTCTGCTTGACAAAATTCTTCATCATCACTGTAAAATTGTTTTTTTTCTGTCCTAAAAAATAAAGAAAATAGAGGAAGGGGTAACAAAAGTAAAATACCCCACTTGGAACCATAAGCTTTCGTTCCAACATGAAAGAGGGAAGTGTTATGGAACGTGGGTGGTAAGAAAAGCCAAATAATGAAAGAAATAAGTATACCTGAGAAAATAAAAACGTTTCTTAGAAATCTGTATTTTTTTGCTGTCATTTTAATAACTCCTTTAAGTGTTTTAATTGTGATATAATATACTATATCATCATAAAGACAAATGTGTCAAACTAAATTTAAATATGATATTGACATTTTGCGATATATTTTGTTATTTTATAATAAAGGGATTAGCAGTGTGGTTGCATTTTTAGCTCTCTTATTTATAAATTGAATTTGGAGAAAAAAATTGCTTTGCAGTATTGTGTTGATGTTAGAAACCAAAAGTATGTTTTACAGATTTTGGTGAAGGACGGATATCTTGAGTATGCGAAGCGTCAAAAGGCTTGGATGAAAAGAGAATTGCTGAGATTTGATATACCCTATGGCGTAAAAAATAAACTTCGGCATTTCATAAATCCTTTTGGATCATTCTTTTATTTCCGCAAGAAAAATGCTGTCTTTGTGGACAGACGTGGTAAGACTGATATAGCCGACAGCCAGCATTGCAAGCAGATTCAGGTTACGGATGGACTGTAAGGACATTACCCTCAGATCCTCCAGTTCAAACTGCTGTTTCTTGAACCTGAAATATTCCTCGATTCGCCACCGCAGCAGATATACTTTGGTGATGAGTAAACGGTAGATAGTGGGTACCTATACAAAACTGGAGCAAACCTGTATGATAGAAACAGATTTGCTCCAGTATTTATTTCATTTCATTCTTACCAGACTTCCGGCAGTTCTCCGGCAGGCTTGGTGACCAGGGGAGCAGATCATCCAGAAAACTGCGGTCTGTATCATCCAGATGTTTCGGGATCTCGGTAAGCAGATACTCAAAGTAATCATACGGTTTCAGGTTGTTTGCTTTTGCGGTTTCCGCAATGCTGTAAATGATGGCGCTGGACTTTGCACCGGCAATGGTATCGATCATCACCCAGTTTTTCTTGCCGATGCAGAATCCGCGGATGGACTGTTCCGCAGCGTTATTGTCCATCGGCACTTCGCCGTCGTCCAGGAACACTTTCAGGTATTTCTCCTGGTTCAGGGAATAATTGAAACCTTCCCACGTCTTGCTTTTCTGCGGCACTTTCGGGAGGGTTTCACGCACCCACACGAAATAAGCCTCCACCAGGGGCCTTACACTCAGCTGGCGGCGGATCATACGTTCCCCGGCCGGAAGATCCTTAAGCAGTTTTTCCTCCCGGTAGATGGCCTGTATCATGGTCAGCGCAAGATATGCGCGGCTGTCCTTCTGCTTTGCTTTCGGCAGCGCTTTTACCGCTTCATCAAACCTGCGCCTCGCATGGGACCAGCACCCGGCAATCTTCAGATCTTCCCGTTCTTCTTCGACCGTATGATAAACCTGATAGCCGTCCGTGACGCATACCCCGCTGAAATCCTTCAGGAATTCCCTTGGATGGCTGGCGTTGCGGGTCTTCTGGTATTCATACAGGACGATCTGGCATTGCGTATACATCCGTCCGGTGCGGTATACCTCATCCGGGAGCTGTTTCCAGCCGTCTTTTCCAAATTTATCTTCCAGTTCCTCATCCGTCATGGAATGTTCCACCACAACTACCGGCAGCCCGTCCAGGTCTTCTTCCCGTTTGCCCTGCTTTTTCTTCGGCTTTCTGCGGGAAACGCTTTCCGGCTCTTCCTGTGTGTTTTCCTCCGCGGCAACAGCTTCGGCTTCGTTAAAAAATACGATCTTCCCATCCACTTCCATAAAGGACATCTGGTCTTCGGTTTCATGTTTCTCTGATGACCTGCCAAACCGGTGCCGTTTTAAATCCGCCATCTGCTCCAGAACAAGCTGGAGCGTATGGTCGATATTTTCAAGCTGCTCCTGCTGCGACAGGAACAGCCTGGTAAGCGTTTCCCTGTCAAGGCTGTTGAGTTGTTCTTGCGTATATTTTGAGGCCATGCTGTTTTCTCCCGGTATCCTGATAGCCTTATTATACCATGGATACGGGATTTTTGCGAACCCGGCGCTGCCGGATGTCCGTCATAATGCCTATGGTTAAAACAGCGGATGCTGCCTTTGTACGATGCTGTTTCCGGAACCCTTTTTCAGGAAGGAACAGCATGTCTGCGTCTATTCCGAGCCCTTTTATGGTGTGCAGCGTGGTTCTGCCGGAATAAGGCAGGACATTTTTTTCAGCAGGAAAACCGTCTGAAAATTTCTCCGTTTTGCACAAAGTCATCCCATGTATTCCGGCGGTTCCACCGGCCTGACCGATTTCTTCGGGGTGATCGTCAGCCCTTCCATCAGCCATCGGAACTGCTGCGGCGTCAATTCACGTACATCCTCCGGGGTGCGCGGCCACTGGAACCGGCTTTCTGAGAGCCGCTTGTATAACAGGAGCCATCCGTCCCCTTCCCATACAAGCCCCTTGATGCGGTCTGTGCGTCTCCCGCAGAAAAGATAAAGGGTGTCCTTTATATACGGCCGGTTCCCGGTCTGTGCTTCCACGAGTGCCGCCAGCCGGTCCATCCCGGCGCGCAGATCGGTGTAGCCGCAGACAATGTAAACAGCTTTAAAGCTGGTGGCGTCATTCAGCATGCTGCACCACCTTAAGGACTGCCGCAAGCAGCGTCATGGGTGTGGATTCCGTTATGTGGATGGAAAAACCATTTACAGAAACAGAAAGCCCCTGCTGTATACCGCTGTCACCTTGTGTTTCTTCCTGCAGGAGGCCTGGGTTTACCGGGACAATCTGATGCACCGGGGCCTCTGGCGCAAGGGATTCCAGACACGCTTCCCTTACGCGGCGCAGTCTGTAATAATAGTTTGCTTTCGTAATGCCGTGGCCGGCACACCAATCGATGACACTCATGCCTGTGGGACGGTTCTGGCACTCCCTGATCTGCTCCGCCCACTCTTTTAAACGGTATTGTACAGCCACTACCGTTGTTGCTGAATTCATAGACTTACCTCCGTATAGCGGTATCAAAAGTTAAGGATCAACTTTTAATACCCGTGATAGAAATATAGTCTATTGTCACATATTTTTTCCTCACAGTCGAGGTACGCAATATCTACCGTTTACTTAAGAAATGGGGATACTCAAATAAAATGTGTATTGCTTTTTTTTGTCAGCGTATTATAATTACCTGTTGAAAAAAGTACAGGAGAGGTCAGCCATGGCAAATGAGAAAGGAAAAAAAGACGAATCTTTTATGATGAAGCTGTCCACGTTGATCGTGGATAAAAGAAAGGGCTTTTACCTGATTTTTATTATGCTGATTCTATTCAGCCTGGCATCCATGAATAAGGTAAAGGTCAACAACTCGCTCCCGTCCTATCTGCCGGAAACCACGGAGACCAGGCAGGGACTGGATTTGATGGAGGAACAGTTTACTACATACGGCACGGCCAGAATTATGGTCTGTAATGTGACGCTTCAGGAGGCGGAAGAAATCGGAGAACGTCTGGAAGCAATGGAAGGGGTCAGCATGATGACCTTTGATGGTTCGGAAGAGCATTACCATGATATGGCGGCTTTGTTTGAGCTTACCTTCGATGTGGAGACCACAGACCAGGCGGCACAGGGACGTCTGGATCAGGCGCTGGAGCTGCTGAAGGACTACGACGTCTATTATTCCTCGGATATTGGGCAGGAAGAACGGGATGCGGCAGATCTGGACAATGATATGGTATTGATCCTGGTGCTGGCCGGAGTGGTGATCGTGGCGGTGCTGTTGTTTACTTCCACCACTTACGCGGAGATACCGGTGTTCCTGATGACCTTTATTGTGGCGGCAATATTGAATAAGGGTTCCAATTTTATTTTCGGAGAAATCAGCTTTGTCACAAACTCCATAGCGGTGGTGCTGCAGCTGGCGCTGGCGGTGGATTATGCCATTATTCTCTGCCACCGGTTTATGGAAGAACATGAAGATAAGGACGCCAGAGAAGCGGTGATTGTGGCGTTGAGCAAGGCGATTCCGGAAATCTCATCCAGCTCCTTGACCACTGTTTCCGGCATGGTGGCGCTGATGTTCATGCAGTTTCGGATCGGCTATGACATGGGGATCGTGCTGGCCAAGGCCATTGTTTTAAGCCTGGTGGCGGTGTTCTTCCTGATGCCGGGACTTCTGCTTACCTTTGCCAATGCGATTGATCATTCTCATCACAGAAGCTTTGTCCCAAAAATTACGGCTGTGGGTAAGTTCTGTGTACTTACCAGATTTATCGTTCCGCCTCTGCTGGTGGCGGGAGTGATTGCGGCCTTTATCCTTTCTTCAAAGACCGATTATGTCTACGATGCAAATTCCCTGACCTCCAATCATATGAGTGACAATAAATTTTCAGTGGCTATGGTGGAGCAGGAATTCGGGCGTGTAAATCAGCTGGCAGTGATGGTGCCAAACGGAGATTATGAAAAAGAAGGAAAGGTTTTGCGGGATCTGGAGGCTTTGGAGGAAGTAAATTCCTGCATGGGCCTGGCCAATATTGAGGCTATGGACGGTTATATACTGACAGGACAGTTGACGCCCAGAGAGTTTGCGGAGCTGATTGACCTGGATGTGGAAGTGGCGGATCTGCTTTATTCCGCCTACGCGGTGGATCACAGTAATTTTGGGGCATTGTTAAGCGGTATCAGCGAATATAAGGTGCCGCTGATCGACATGTTCCTGTTTATCTATGACCAGAAGGAAAGCGGCAATGTGACCTTGGAAGAGGATCTGGAGGAAACTTTGACGGATGCCTATTCCCAGATCAGTATTGCCAGGAATCAGCTTTTGGGTCCGGAGTACAGCCGATTTGTCTTAAAGCTGTCGGTTCCTGTGGAAGGAGAGGAAACCTATGCCGTCCTGGAGAAGATCAGAAATACTGTAGCAAGATATTATAATTCTGACGATATTGTGCTGGCAGGCAATTCCACCAGCAACAAGGATCTCAGTTCCTCCTTCGGCACGGACAATACCATTATTACGGTGCTGACGGCACTGTTTGTAATGATTATTCTGCTTTTTACCTTCCAGTCCGCAGGCCTGCCGGTTCTGCTGGTGCTGACCATTCAGGGAAGCATCTGGATGAATTTCTCCCTGCCCTATCTGCAGGGGAAGCCAGTGTTCTTCCTGGGGTATCTGGTAGTATCGGCTATTCAGATGGGCGCTACCATTGATTACGCCATCGTGATTACCAGCAGGTATATGGAGCTGAAAACCTACATGCCGATCAAGGAGGCCATTGTGGATACATTGAATCAGGCATTTCCCACCATTGTTACCAGCGGTTCCATGCTGGTGGCGGCAGGCTTTATCATCAGCAATGTGTCCTCCAATGCGGTGGTGGCGGAGATTGGCCTGGCGCTGGGCCGGGGAACGCTGACCTCCATTGCCCTGGTGCTGCTGGTGCTGCCGCAGACTCTGCTCATGGGAGATATTATCATAGAGAAAACAGCATTTACCTTAAAACGAGAGAATTTGAAGCCCTTGCCTGCCGGCGGCAGGATCCGTATGTCCGGCCATATCAAGGGCTATGTGAACGGTGTTATCGACGGAGAATTCAGCGGCGTCATCGACGGGGAAATGGGGGCTGTGGTGCGCGCGAGAGACAATGTAACCCGAATTGACCGGGAGGACCAGGAGCTGCCGGAAGGGCTGCCGGATACGGGGGAGGAAATGCAGAACACCGAGACGCTGAAGGAAATGCAGAACACCGAGACGTTGGAGGAAGAGCAGCGGGAGGAAGAGGTGAGAGAGGTTTCCGATCCGGGTATTTCCCGCGCAGCTGTATCGAATCGGGCGGAAGCCGTGAGCCGTACAGAAAGGGGTGAGCAGTCATGAACAAAAGCAGACATATTATTAAATATATCTCTCTGACTCTGTGCGGGCTGCTGGCGGTAAACAGTCCGGCTGTTATGGAAAGCGGAGCATTTGGAGGCATGGCAGCCGTAAGTGCGAAAGAGGCAGACAGGACATATGAGGAATTTCGTTCCGGTAAGGATGCCGGTAAGCCTGCTGCGGAGAGCTCCTATACCACGATTCATATTTCCTCGGAAGAGGATCTGGCGGCGCTTGCGGAAAACTGTGAGCTGGATTCCTGGTCACTGGATAAATATGTGGTGCTGGATGGGGATATTGTATTGTCGGAAGGCTTTGACAGGGTAATTCCCGGCTTCGGCGGTGTTTTTGATGGGGGCGGACATAAAATATCCAATCTGCGGATTGAGGCGGCCGGTTCCGACATGGGGCTGTTCCGCTATATCAGAGAAGGAGCCGAGGTGCGTAACCTTACCGTTTCCGGAAGGATACAGCCCACCGGAAGCCAGAGCCGTGTGGGAATTCTTGCAGGTGTTAATTATGGCAGTATCAGAAACTGTTCCGTTTCCGGGATTGTCACGGGAGACGAAGGGGTGGGCGGCATTGTCGGCGTCAATGAGGCTTCCGGTGAGATCAGACAATGCAGCTCCGCAGCCGTCGTCACAGGCAGTCATAAGGCAGGCGGTATCTGCGGCGAGAACAAGGGAACGTTAAATAACTGCAGTAATTCGGGAAATATCAATACTCACAGTAAGGAAGTTACCTATGATCTGGATGACATCAGCGTGGAGAATTTGGAAAATCTCAACAGTATGTCAAATATTGCGGCACACACAGACACGGGCGGCATTGCAGGATGCTCCGAAGGCAAGATCTATTATTGCTCCAATACGGGTACGGTGGGGTATCAGCACGTAGGTTACAATACGGGAGGTATTGCCGGGAGACTGCATCAGGGTTATGTGCAGAACTGCACCAATTACGGACAAATATACGGCCGGAAGGATGTGGGCGGCATCGTGGGCCAGATGGAGCCGTTTCTGGAACTCCGCTATCTTAGTGATAAACTGCATGAGATAGATCGGGAGACAGACAGGCTGATCGAGCTGATGGATCAAACCGGCGAGGGAATCAGGCAGTGCAGCGACGAGGCCTTCGAGCTTACGAAGAGCATAACCGCAAGCCTGCGTAATATCTCGGCTGCCGGGGGGTATCTTACAGGAACGGCAAATTTTCTCTGGTACATTTATAATCAGGAGCTGGCAGGCATCAACACGGATCTGCAGCGGTTGAACGGAGATCTTAGGGATCAGGCAGAGGCGGGGGGCACAACGGATGTTACCATAGACTTAGGAGGTTCCGTCAGCGGTGGAGACCTTGGGGACATCACGATCAAGGTGCCGGATCAAACGGAAGGTTATCGTGCGGCCCTGCGTCGTTTTGGGGAGAGCGCCACAGGACACGTGGGCAATATTGTCAGTGTTACCGCAGAGAGAAATATCGGCGTTACGGAGAATCTGGATCTGCTGAACCGGGAGATGCAATCGGTCACGGATAATCTGTGCAGACTTTCAGAGGTGCTGGAAGGGGGAGCGGACCGTACGGGAGCAGACATAGATGCGGTTTCGGCCCAGGCAAAGGTGCTGCGAAAATCCATCAGTGAGCTGCGGGATGATTTGTTCCGTTATGAAGGGATCAGCGTGACCGTGGCAGATGCCTCGGATGAGGCGGCGGGCAGTACCTCCGGAGATCCGGGAGCTCTTCCAGGAGATAATGCGGCGCAGGAAGGCTCCGGTGAAGAAGGTGATTTCTCCGGACAGGAAGAGGTAATATATGATACCAGCACCTTCCAGCAGGGGAAAATTACACTGTGCGTCAACTTGGGTAAGGTGGAGGCTGACACCAATGTGGGAGGCATTGCGGGCCAGATTGCCACGGAGTATGATTTTGATCCGGAGGATGATATTACGCTGTCCGGTGAAGAAAGTTTTAATATTGAACAGACCATTAAGGCGGTAGTCAGAGAGAGCTGCAACGAGGGCGAGATTCTGGGGAAAAAGGACTGCGTGGGCGGTATTGTGGGGAAGGCGGATTTTGGAGCCGTGATTTCCTGTGAGTCCTATGGAAATGTATCCAGCTCAGGAGGAAGCTATGTGGGCGGCATCGCCGGGATGTCCAGCTACGCGGTGAGAAGCTGCTATTTTTTGGGAGAGCTGTCGGGTAAGAATTATGTGGGCGGCATTGCCGGGAAAGGCTGTGATATTTTTTACAGCTATGCCTGCCCCGGTCTGGAGCTGACGGGAGAATGCGGCGGCTCCGTGGCGGGCACCCTGTCTGAGGAAGGGATTCTTGCGGGGAACTATTATGTAGAGGGAAGGATTCCAGGAGTAGACTCTGTAGGCTATGAGGGCGGAGCGGCGCCCCTGGCTTATGAGGATTTTTGCAATATGGCGGGAGTACCGGAAGAATTCAGGGAATTCAGCATACAGTATGTGGCGGAGGGAGAGGTGCTTGCAGAAGTTACATACCGGTATGACCAGACGCCGGACTTATCAGATATAAGCCAAACGCCTCCGGAAAAAGAGGGATATTACGGCATCTGGCCCAAGCTGGATTTGGGGAGCGTAAGAGGCAGTGTGGTTTTGGAGGCACAGTATATTCCCTGGGTGTCCTCGTTGTCCAGTGCAGAAACCCATGAAGAGAGCGGAAGGCCCCTGGTTCTGGTACAGGGCCGGTTTCTGCCCGGTGCGGAGATTCAGTTGAACACCTTATCGGATGGGAGACAGCTTGTGGTGAAAAACGGTGACGGCGAGGGCGTGGCTGCAGAGGAATACGCTGGACCTGTGACCGTGAGAGTCCTTGCGGAGAATCCCAAAGAGTCCGCCGTGGAGCTGTATGACGGGGGAGCCTGGAAGGCAGTGGAAAGCACTGTGGTCGGAAGCTATCTGGAATTTCAGGCGGAAAGCTCCTGTACTTTTAAGGTGGTAACAGTGCAGAAGGATAATACTCTGCAGATATTCATTGTCAGCGTCGCAGCGGCAGGGGCGGCGGTGATCCTGATCATCGTCGTGACCGTAAAGCTGGCGAAGAAGCGGAAGGCACGCAGGGATGCAAAGAGTAAGGGCGAGAAGAGTAAGGACGAGAAAGGTAAAGGACAAAAAGGTAAGGCCAAGAAGAGTAAGGACGAGAAAGGTAAAGGACAAAGAGAGTAAGGATGAGATAGGTAAAGGACAAAAAGAGTAAGGACGCAAGGAACAGGGAAGTAAAGAGTAAGAGAAGAGGATAGAAAGGGCTAAGTCAGGCAGGATGAAGGAAAGCAGGAAAGGGATAAGAAGGATGGAGCCAGAGAAGAATAGCGGGGTCAGGGCGGTAATCTTTGATCTGGACGGCACTCTGATCGACACGGAAAAATATTATCGAATCTTCTGGCCTAAAGCGCTGGCGGAGTTTGGTTACCATATGACGGACGAACAGGCCCTGTATATGCGCAGCCTGGGCAGGCCCTTCGCCCCTGCGCAGCTAAAGGCATGGTTCGGAGAAGAGCTGGACTATGTAAAGGTGCGGCAGCGGAGAAAGGAATTGATGGAAGAATGCCTGGACAAAGAAGGTATCCGGCAAAAGCCGGGGGCAGTAAGGCTGCTGGAACGTTTGCGGGAGGCAGGCATTGCCACGGCAGTGGCTACCGCCACAGATCCGGAACGGACGGAAAAGTATCTTAAAATTACCGGTCTGTCAGGTTATTTTGACCGGGTAATCAGCGCCACCATGGTGCCGGAGGGTAAGCCCTCGCCCCATATTTATCTTTATGCCTGTGAGCTGTTGGGGCTTAAGCCTAAGGAGTGCGTGGCGGTGGAGGATTCGCCAAATGGGGTGCTTTCCGCTTACCGGGCGGGTTTACGTGTGATTTTGGTGCCGGACCAGACCCCGGCTGATGATGAGATCAGAAAATATCTGTATACCGTGGCGGACGGGCTGGATGAGGTATATGAATGTCTGTAGCTTTGTCTGCAGCTTTCCCTCATATCCGCTCAGGTACTTGCATTTTCAGGGCCGGCGTGTTATTATTTTAACGATTGGAGCGGCTCTGTGGCGGCTGCCACAGGCTATGCGAAAAAAGGAAGAGAGAGCCGAAAGGCAGAAAGGAAACAGAAAGAAATGAGACAGGGATTTGACGACGTAATATCAAAGGTAAAGGGCTTTTCCATGAAGAAGATTGCGGTGGCGGCCGCGCAGGATTCCGCTGTGCTGGAGGCGGTGCGGGAGGCAAAGCAGCAGGGGATTGCGGATGCGGTTCTGGTAGGAGATGAGGCAAAGATCAGGGAAATTGCCGCGTCCATGGATATGGACCTTGCAGGCTTTGAGATTATAGATGAGCCGGATATGATTCAGGCGGCGCTGAAGGCTGTAAAGCTTGCTCATGAAGGCAAGGTAGACATGTACATGAAGGGACTGGTAGATACCAAGAACTTCTTAAAGAGCGTATTGGACAAGGAAGTGGGGCTTAGGACAGGCGGACCTCTTTCCCATGTGTGCGTGTTTGACGTGCCCTGCATCGACAGGCTTCTGTTCCTGACGGATGTGGCATTCATCACCTATCCTACGCTGGAGGATAAGATTCATATCATCAATAATACGGTTCCCGTATGCAGAGCCTGCGGTGTGGAGAATCCCAAGGTTGCGCCTCTGGCAGCGGTTGAGGTGGTAAACCCCAAGATGGAGACTACCGTGGAGGCTGCAGAGCTGACAAAGATGTGTGAGGAAGGGAAAATTACCGGTTGCGTAGTTGACGGTCCTCTTTCCTTGGATCTGGCTATCGACGCGGAGGCGGCAAAGCATAAGGGCGCTACGGACAGAAAGATTCAGGGGGATGCGGACGTGCTGCTGTTCCCTGATATTCATGCGGGAAATCTGGTCTATAAAGCTATTGTACATATGGTGCCGGGAGTAAAGAACGGCTGTATCCTTACGGGAACGAAGGTGCCCGTCATTCTTACCAGCCGTTCCGACACCTTTGAAACCAAGGTAAATTCCATTGCTCTGGCGGCAGTTGTGGCCGAGGAACTTAAAAAGCAAAAGGATAAGCTGAATGCTTGATTTCATAATAGAAGTAGTCGCAGAAATCATAGGCGGTATACTGGATTTCATTTTGTAAAACAAAGAAGTAAAACAAGAAGCAAAACAAAAAGAAAAATAAAGTAATGACGTAAAATTGAGAAACAGAAAACAGCAAAAAATAAACGGCGAAACAGGAGGAAATGATATGTCCATAAAGAGTTTGATTATCAACCCTGGTTCCACCTCCACCAAGATTGGTGTTTTTGAGGATGAGAATCTTTTGTTTGAAGAGACCTTAAGGCATTCCACGGAGGAAATCTCCCGGTACGAGACGATTTTTGATCAGAAGGATTTCAGAAAGCAGATCATTACGGATCTGCTGGCTTCCAAAAACTTTGACCTTAAGTCCCTGAATGTGGTGGTGGGCCGCGGCGGTATGTTAAAGCCCATTCCCGGCGGCACCTATGCCGTGACGGATGATCTTTTAGCGGATCTGAGGGTAGGTGTGCAGGGGCAGCATGCCTCCAACCTGGGCGGTATTCTGGCAAGGGAGATCGGAGACTCCATCGGTGTGCCCGCTTATATCGTTGATCCGGTGGTGGTGGATGAACTGATGCCCATCGCCAGATATTCCGGGATGCCGGAGGTTCCCAGAGGCAGCATTTTCCATGCGCTGAATCAGAAGGCGGTGGCAAAGAGGTATGCAAAGGAGGTCGGCAGGGCATACGAATCCTTAAGGCTGATTGTGGTCCATATGGGCGGCGGTGTATCCGTAGGCGCGCATGAGGGCGGCCGGGTTGTTGACGTGTTCAGCGCTTTTGACGGAGACGGAGCGTTTTCTCCGGAGCGTGCGGGGGGCGTGCCCTGCGGAGCCCTGGTGAAGCTCTGCTATTCCGGGAAGTATATTGAGAAAGAGATCTACAGCAAGCTGATCGGCAAGGGAGGCTTTAATGCTTACTTGGGCACCAATGATATGCGGGATGTAACGAAGCGTGCTAATGAGGGAGACGAAAAGGCAGCGGAGGCCAAGCAGGCGTTCCTGCTGCAGGTGGCGAAGGACATCGGCGCCATGGCCTGCGTGCTGAGCGGTAAAGTGGATCAGATTATTCTTACCGGCGGCATTGCTTACGGGGAGGATGTCTGTGATGTGCTGAAGGAAAGAGCAGGCTGGATTGCGCCTGTCACAGTGTATGCCGGCGAAGATGAGCTGCTGGCTCTTGCACAGGGTGCGCTGCGCGTGATGAATGGCGAAGAAAAGGCGATGGAGTATTAATTGGACGGAAATAGAAAACCTAAATTGAATATATGGCGCAGTGTATCGCCCATGAAGCTGATATTGGGCGGGTATCTTGCCATTATACTGGCAGGGGCAGTTTTACTGGCCCTGCCATTGGCAACCAAAGGGCCCGGCGGAACACCCTTTTCAGACTGCATTTTTACGGCTACCTCTGCTACCTGTGTAACGGGGCTGGTTCGCTATGATACCTTTACTCATTGGACCCTTTTCGGCCAGCTGGTCATTCTGGGGCTGATCCAGACCGGGGGTCTGGGGTTTATGACGGTGACGATACTGGTGATGGTAGTGACCAGGCAGAAGATCAGCTTAAATCAGCGGTCTCTGATGCAGAATTCCATCTCTGCGCCCCAGATTGGCGGAATTGTCCGCATGACTATTTTTATCGTCGCGGGGGCGTTTACTGTGGAACTGGCGGGGGCAGTGCTGCTTAGTGTGGTTTTGATTCCTAAATTCGGAGTGGTGAAGGGGATCTGGTTTTCCCTGTTTCATTCCATATCCGCATTTTGTAACGCAGGTTTTGACTTGATGGGCGGGAGCAGCGGGGAGTTTTCCTCGTTGACAGGAATTTGGACGGGCCTGGGCAGCGGAGGCGCCTGGTATTTTACCATAGTGATTATGCTGCTGATTTTCCTTGGGGGCTTAAGCTTTTTTGTATGGTATGATGTGATACACAGCAAGTTCCGGCTGCGCCGCCTGAAGCTGCAGAGCAAGATGGTGCTGTCCATCAGCGTGGGTCTGGTGATATTGGGCGCTCTGGCGCTGGCGGCTTTGGAGTGGGGACAGCCCATGCTGGCGGGGCTGGGGATTAATGAACGGATCAACGCCAGTCTGTTTCAATCCGTTTCTGCCAGAACGGCCGGATTTAACACGGTAGACCTGACAAAAATGACGGAATCCGGGCTGGTGGTCATGATCTGCCTGATGATGATCGGCGGTTCCACGGGCTCCACCGCGGGAGGCATTAAGACTACTACCTTTTGGATTTTGTGCATCAGTGTGATCGCCACCTTTCGGCGGAAAAAGAATCTGGAGATGTTTGGGCGCAGGATGGAAGAGGGGATTACAAGGACGGCTTCCTGCGTGTTTATGACTTATCTGATTTTAAGCGTGGGTGCAGGAGTGATTATATCCGCCGTAGAAAAGCTGCCCTTTCTGACTGCATACTTTGAGGCGGTATCCGCTGTGGCTACGGTGGGGCTGACCCTGGGTGTTACGCCGGGACTGGGAATGGTGTCCAAAATGCTGCTGGCTTTTCTGATGCTGTGCGGAAGAGTGGGTTCCATTACCATGCTGCTGGCTTTCTCATCGGACAGACGGGTAATCAATTCCAGGCTGCCTCTGGAAAAGGTACAGGTCGGTTAAAAAACGCAAGGGCGGCAGGGAGGAAGTGTGAAGAATAAATTTTTCACACGCAAATTTGTGCCTTCGGCGCAAATTCGCAGGATTACAGAAAGGCATGGTTATTATTATGAAATCAGTGTTAGTGATTGGGCTGGGGCGTTTCGGACGTCATATGGCTCAGAAATTTCTGGAGAACGGGCATCAGGTGCTGGCTGTAGATATTAATGAGGGCCGGGCTGACAATGCGGTGGGTGACATTCAGCAAATCCTGATTGGAGATGCTACCGACGAGAGATTCATGGAATCTCTGGGAGTCGGCAACTTTGATCTGGCGGTGATTGCCATCAGCGAAAATTTTCAGACAGTTCTTGAGGTAACGGTATTGCTGAAGGATCTGGGCTGCAAATTTATTGTGGCCAGAGCTACCAGGGATGTGCATAAAAAGCTGCTCTTAAGAAACGGGGCGGACTATGTGTCTTATGCCGAGCGGGAGGTAGCCGAACATCTTGCCATCAAGTTTGGTGCGGATAATATTTTTGATTATCTGGAATTGACGCCGGAGATTGGTATTTATGAAATTGCAGTGCCAAAAAAATGGCTGGGCAAAAGCATGGTACAGCTTTCGATCCGGACGGCGTTCCATGTCAGCGTCCTTGCCACAAAAAAAGGGAATCAGATTTATCCCCTGCCTCATCCCAGCCATGTCTTTGAAGAGAACGAGAGTGTGATGGTTATGGGGAGTATGGAGGATATAGGGAAGATTACGTGAAGAGAAGTTACAGTTCAGCCTCCAACAGCCGGCCGAAAAAGAAATTGACAAGGACGTGCAGATAACGATATAATGAATACGTTATATTGTCGAAAAAACACAATGAGGATAAGGAGATCAGTGAAAAATGGTATGTAAACAATGTGGTAAGGAACTGCCGGAAGGGACAAAGTTTTGTGTGTTCTGTGGTACGCCCTGCGGGGAGACTGCTGCGCCCCAGGCAGAAAATGCAGTAGATACGCAGAAGACGGATGAAACACAGCAGGCCGGGGCAGAAGCTGCCAGGGAGGCGGAGGCTTTTGGAAAGGCAGCAGAGTCTGTATCGGCAGCAGCGGAAGAGTCCAAGAGTGCAGCGGCTTCCGGGGAAGCAGCACCTGCACCGGCAGCGGAAGAGCCCAAGGCGGCAGCGGCTTCCGGGGAAGCAGCACCTGCACCGGCAGCAACAGAAGCACCCAAGGCAGCACAGCCCCCTGTTAATAACGGAGAAAAGCCTCAGGGAGCAGGAACCGGCAATGCAAAGAAACTGGCTGTGATCGGTGCCGTCGCAGTGGCAGCGCTTGTACTGCTGATCGTGTTCTGCAATCTGCTTTTTGGCAGTTCGCCCAAGAAGGCATTTAAGGCGTATGTAACAGGCGTTTATACCTGTGATTTTAAGAAGGTATGGAACAATGCCATTACCGCGAAGAAGGCGCAGAAGGCCCTGGATCTGTATGACAAGGATGACTACGAGGACGATTACGAAGATACGAAGGATGACTGCGAAGATGAAAAAGAGGACATGAAAGATGACGGCATCAAGTACAAGGTCTCCATTGACATCAAGAGCGTTAAGAAGATCAAGAAAAGCAATAAGGAGTTTGAGTGGGCGCAGGAGCTGATGGAGGATTACTTTGACTGCGACGCGGATAAGATTAAGCAGTTTGCAATTTTGGAAGCAAGGGTCAAAGCAGAGTATTATGAGGATGGCGACAGGGATAAGGATTACGACATAGATACAGGCAGGACGCAGTATTTGCTGGTGAAGATCGGCGGAGACTGGTACATGACCGGCTTTACAAGGGATGACATCAAGGATTATCTGAAAACCTATTATAAGTAAGTATATTTATAGTAACGAAAACGCCGCCAGGTTAAATACAGCCTGGCGGCGTTTTCATGCCGCCTGTGGAGCACAAACAATCTTTATAGCGGGAACTTAAAATAATTCTTTGCGTTATAATAGGATATATTTTTTACAATCTCGGAGAGAGTGTCATAATCCTGCGGGAATTCACCGTTCTCTACCCAGCCGCCGATCAGGTTGCAGAGGATTCTGCGGAAATATTCATGTCTGGTATAGGACAGGAAGCTGCGGGAATCCGTGAGCATTCCCACAAAGCCGGAAAGATTGCCTAAGTTTGCCAGAGAAATCATCTGCTCCGTCATGCCCACCTTATGATCATTGAACCACCAGGCGCTTCCCTGCTGAATTTTTGCCACGGCGGTAGAATCCTGGAAACAGCCCAGGATACTGCCGATGGACTGATTGTCATTGGGATTTAAGCTGTAGAGGATGGTCCTGGGAAGCTCATCCGTGCAAATCAGGGCGTTAAGGAAGTCCGCCATCTGTGAGGAAGGAGCATAGTTATTGATGCAGTCATAGCCGGTATCGGGACCAAGTTTCTCATACATCAGTGTATTGTTGTCACGCTTACAGCCGTAATGAAGCTGCATGGCCCAGTCCAGTCTGTGATATTCTCTGCCAACGAAGAGCATAAAGGCAGTTTTAAATTTCAATTCTTCCTCCTTGGTGAGGATCATGCGGTTTAAACGCTTTAAGAAAATTTCCTCAACCTCGTCCTCATCTGCAGGGCAGTACATTACATACTCCAGGGCGTGGTCGGATACATTACAGCCCATGGAGGCAAAGAATGCCATACGGCCTGTCAGTGCCTTTTTCAGGGCGGCAAAACTGTTGATTTCCGCCATTCCGGAAACGGCTGCCAGCTTATCCAGATAGTCCAGATAGTCAGGCTTTTCGATGTTCATTGCCTTGTCGGGTCTCCAGGCAGGAAGAACCTTTACCTCGAAGCTGGTATCTTCCGCAATTTTTTTATGCCATTCTAAGTTATCTACAGGATCGTCCGTGGTGCAGATTAAAGTGACATTGCTCTGCTTAATCAGATTGCGTACGCTCATGGAAGGCTGGCTGAGTTTTTCGTTGCACAGCGTCCAAACCTCATCGGCGGTGTTTTTGTTTAATACGCCGTTGTAGCCGAAGTATCTTTGCAGCTCCAGGTGACTCCAGTGAAACAGGGGATTGCCGATGGCATGACCCAGGCACTCGGCCCATTTACAGAATTTTTCATAGTCGGAAGCGTCGCCGGTGATATATTTTTCTTCCACACCGCAGGAACGCATGAAGCGCCATTTGTAGTGATCGCCGCCCAGCCAAACCTGTGTGATGTTTTCAAACTGGCGGTCCTCCGCGATCTCCCTCGGATTGATGTGGCAGTGGTAGTCCAGGATCGGCGTGTTTTCCGCGTAATCGTGGAACAACTTCTTTGCGGTCTCGGTCTCCAACAAAAAGTCCTTGTCCATAAATGCCTTCATTTTATTACCTTCTTTCTGCCGCTTAGCGGCGATTATTGGGTGATGGCTCAGCCATGGCTGAACCCTTACTTTCAGGTTTGACAGCGGGTGGTGCCCCGGCGGATGATCTCACCGGAAAAAACGGTCTTTTTTGGCATTTCCTTTCCGGCAAGCACCCCCATGAGGGTGTTGATCAAATGCTGACAGAGGGTCTCCAGCTTATTGTCAATGCTGGTAAGCTCCGGATCGCAGCAATTTACCAGAACGGAGTTGTTATATCCTATAACGCAAAACTCATCCGGCACGGAATATCCCATGAGCTTTGCATACTTTACGGCTGCCAGAGCCAGAGTGTCGTCCGAGGCGATCACGCCGTGAAAATGGATGCCTTCTTGGTGCAGCCTTTTTAAGTGTTCGGTCATGGCGGGAATATCCTCGTGGGATCCCTGATAAAACTGTAACAGCTCCGCCTCATCTAGAAGCTGCTTTTCTTTCATGGCGGCCAGATAGCCTGCCAGCTTTTTCTTACCGCTGTAGGAGGTAGAATTGTAGAAATATACAATATCCTGAATTCCGCCGGAGATCATCTGCAGGGTGGCTTCATTCACGGAGGTAAAGTCGTCGGAGACAACACTGTAGACGTTAGGGGCATCCAGTGCCGCATTCAACAGCATCAGAGGAAGCTGGGCCGCGGCGTCTGTTACATACCGATTGTCTGCAGTGTTTTCGTAAATAAAGTTGGAGCCTGCAAGGATAATGGCATCCACCTTTTTGTTAATCAGGAGGCTGACTGCGGCAGCTTTGTCCAAGGGATCGTATCCGGTACAGCAAAGAATGCTGTCATACCCATTGGCGCGTAGCTTTTGCTCAATATAATAAACTGCCTTGGCAAGATAAAGATCGGAACTGTCGGCACAGAGAATTCCGATGGTCCTCATGGTGTTTAAGCCTAAGCCCCGGGCAAAGGCATTGGGGGTGTACTCATAGCGGCTGATCACGTCCAGCACTTTTTTTCTCGTCTTTTCGCTGACGCTGACGCTTCCGTTCAGTACCCGTGATACCGTGGCTATGGATACGCCGGCCTTTTCCGATATATCATAGATGGTCATATCTGCATACGCCTTCCCGTGAACCGTACAATGTAAGCAGTTACATAATAAATTATATCCTTCTCAATTTCTTTTTTCAAGATATTTTTTGCACTTAGTTTGTGTTGACGAAAGCATTTTTTGGCGGTAAAATAATAAATGAAAGCACTTACATTACGGAAGCCGTATTTGTCTGATTTTGACAAAGCGGCAGCAGCGCAAAACCAGGATCGAAAATAATTTGCCGTTGGAACGGCGGAAGGTGAGGAAAAAATGGAAGTATTAAACAAAACCATGACGAATAAAAAGGAAAGACCCGTCAGGGTGGTTCAGTTTGGAGAGGGTAATTTTCTCCGGGCATTTGTGGATTACATGATTGACATTGCCAATGAGCAGGGGACCTTTGACGGAGATATTGTACTGATCAAGCCCATCGAGTTTGGCAATCTGGACAGTTTTCATAAACAGGACTGTCAGTATACCGTGTCCTTAAGGGGAAATGTGAACGGCGAAGGAAAAATTATTAACCGGGTGGTGACCAGCGTGGCGGACGCGGTGGACGCCATCAACGAATATGAAAAATATCAGGCTCTGGCCGAGATTGATACGCTCCGGTTTGTGGTTTCCAATACCACGGAGGCCGGCATTGTGTATGACCCTGCGGATCAGTTCGAGTTAAATCCGCCAAAGACATTTCCGGGCAAGCTGACAAAATTTTTGTTCCACAGGTTCGAAACCTTCCATGGCGACAAGTCTAAAGGGCTGGTGATGCTTCCCGTAGAATTAATTGACGACAACGGGATCATGCTGCGCAAATGCGTAATGCAGCAGATTGAAAACTGGGGTCTTTCCGACGAATTTAAGGCTTGGGTGGAAGAAGCCTGCGTCTTTACATCCACGCTGGTGGACAGGATCGTGACCGGTTATCCTCGTGCCACGGAGCAGGAGGAATGGGAAAAACTGGGATACGAGGACCACATCATGGTTACGGGCGAGCCCTTTGCGCTCTGGGTGATCGAATCCGAAAAAGACATCAGCAGGGAATTCGACCTGCCGGGGGCGGGACTGCCTGTGATCTTTACCGGGGACCATCATCCCTACAAGCAGAGAAAGGTGCGGATTTTAAACGGCGCCCACACCTCCTTCGTGCTGGCTTCTTACCTTTGCGGCAATGATATTGTAAGGCAGTCCATGGAAGATCAGGATGTACGTAATTTCATGAATAAAACCATTTTCGAAGAAGTAATCCCCACACTGACCCTTCCGGAGGATGAGCTGAAGGAATTTGCAGGAGAGGTGGTAAACCGCTTTAACAATCCTTACGTGGATCATGCGTTGCTGGCAATTTCTTTAAATTCCGTGTCCAAGTGGCGGGCAAGATGCCTGCCCAGCCTGTTGGGATATGTGGACAAATTTGGGAAGCTGCCCGTGCATCTTACCTTTTCCATTGCGGCGCTGCTGGCATTTTATCATGGTACGGAGATACAGGACGGTGTATTAAAAGGCAGCAGAAACGGGCAGACTTATGACATTAAGGACGACGGCGCCGTGCTGGAGTTCTTTAAGGATTACTGCGGCAGAGATACCAGGACCTTTGTGACGGCTTATCTGGGGAGAGAAGATTTCCATGGGCAGGATCTGAACAAGGTGCCCGGTCTTACTGATGCAGTGGTCTCTTATCTGGACGATATTAAGGAGAATGGTATGAGGGCAGCATTATGCAGGATTTCATAAAAATTCATGAAAATGATTCGGTAGTGGTAGCACTGAAGACGATTCCCGCCGGGGAAACCGTGACCGTGGAGGTACGGGGGGAGAACAGACAGATTACCGCGCTGGAAGAGATTCCAGCCGGACATAAGATGGCTGTCTGTGATATTCCGGCAGGGGAAGAGATCATTAAATATGGTTACCGCATCGGCAATGCAAAAGAAGACATCAGGGCGGGAGCCTGGATACACACTCATAATATAAAGACAGCGCTGGGCGATCTGCTGGAGTATACTTACGAGCCCACAGGGGAGACGGAGGACTTTGCTGCCGGGAAGGCTTCCGAGGCATCCGGAAAAGAGGCGGAAGCTGTGTTTATGGGTTATCAGCGGCCTGACGGCAAGGTGGGTGTTCGCAATGAGATCTGGATTATTCCTACGGTGGGCTGCGTGAACAATGTTGCCACGGCCATTGCCAGGGAAGCAAATATCTGGAGAATTGCCCAGGGAGAGAAATATTCCGAGGTGGGGGAGGTTATCGCCTTTCCCCATCCTTACGGCTGTTCTCAGATGGGGGATGACCAGGAGCATACCAGAAAGATTCTGGCGGATCTGATCAATCACCCCAACGCAGGCGGGGTACTGGTGCTGGGCCTGGGCTGTGAAAACAGCAATATTGATGTGTTGAAGCCCTATATCGGAGAGTATGATGAAGAAAGAGTGAAGTTTGTGGTGGCCCAGGAATGGGAGGATGAGATAGAAAAGTCCCTGGAGGTGATCCGGGGGCTGGCAGACTATGCCGCCGGATTTAAGCGGGAGCCTGTCAGCGTAAGTAAGCTGGTGATCGGCATGAAATGCGGCGGCAGCGACGGTCTTTCCGGAATCACCGCCAATCCGCTGGTGGGCCGGTTTTCGGATAAGCTGATCGGACTTGGCGGTACTACCATTCTTACCGAAGTGCCGGAAATGTTCGGCGCGGAGACCATACTCATGAACCGCTGTGCCGACAAGGAGCTTTTTAACAAGACAGTGGATCTGATTAATGATTTTAAAAATTATTTTAAGAGTCATAACCAGACCATTTATGAAAATCCTTCCCCCGGAAACAAAAAGGGCGGGATTTCCACCCTGGAGGATAAGTCTTTGGGCTGCACCCAGAAATCAGGCAGCGCACCGGTCCGCGGTGTGCTGCAGTATGGGGATCAGGTGGAGACGGCGGGCCTGAATCTGCTCAGTGCTCCCGGAAATGATCTGGTGGCCGCCACGGCGCTTGCGGCGGCGGGAGCCCATATAGTCCTCTTTACCACTGGCCGGGGAACGCCTTTTGCTTCCCCTGTTCCCACGGTAAAGATTTCCACGAATTCCGGGCTGGCGGGCAGAAAGTCCAACTGGATTGATTTTAATGCCGGTGTGCTGGTGGAGGACAAAACCATGGAAGAAGAGACGGAGGCGCTGTTTGATTATGTGGTGGAGGTGGCTTCCGGAAAGCTGGTCCGCAGCGAGGCGGCCGGCTTCCATGATATGGCCATATTTAAGCAGGGTGTGACGCTGTAAAGCGTATTGTCTGCGGAATGGAATACTTACCCCTGGGACGGCTCTGCCCAGGGGTAATGCGGTTATTTCCAGGAATTTGGAATACGTGTAAAAAGCGAAAGGCCATGGGGAGAAGGCGATGAAACAGAGTAAGCGTAAAAAAGAAAGGGCAGGGGTATCGGAATGAAGGAACAGTTGAATGCGGAGCAGATCAAACAGCTTCCCAGAAGGGCAGATGGGCTTTTTGATTTAACGGCCCTGGACGAGAATCCGTTTCGGGCGGCAGGCCAGGTATTTCCCATATATGCGGCCTATGAGACGGAGCAGAACGGAAAGGCGGGTTATCCGGATCTGCTGGCTCAGATGAGAATCTTAAAGGGAGAGCTGGAAAATGAAGAAGGCCTGGAGAACAGGCAGTTGTTTTTGGAGGGGCTGCTTGGAACCATTGAAAACGTAAGTCCACAGCTTTACGAGTATTACAGGGAGCTGGCGGATCTGTTTCAGAAGGTGTTTGAGGAAACTGTGAATCGGTATGGCTTAGATGCAGGGGAAAAGCTGGAGGGCGTTCTTAACCGGGCGTCAGCGCTTTATCTTCTGCAGGCGGAGCGGTATGAAAACGTAATTTCCGCAAAGGCGGAGAAGGACAGGAACCTTGAAAACGGGGAAGGGACAGGGACGTCTGCGGGAATTCAGAGACTGATTGCCGATTTTGAAGTAAAGGCCGTGATGGTTACGGCCAGAAATGCGGTGATTGAGATTGTGGACGGAGGCAGGTATTTTTCTGTGGGGAAATACCGTGTACTGGTAAACGGCAGGGAAGTGCTTAAAACAGAGAGGACCATTGTTTCTCTGTACGATTTAAAGCCGGACAGCGATTATAAGGTGGAGATTTTTGAAGGGGCGGAGAAAAGAGGCGGTGTGGAGCTGCGGACGGCCCATGAGTTTGTGACCCTGGATGTGAAGCGCTTTGGCGCAAAGGGGGATGGAGAGCAGGACGATACTCATGCTATCCAGGCGGCGGTCCTGGCCTGTCCCAAAGACGGCCGGGTGCTGATCCCTGAGGGGACTTATCGTATTACCAGCCTGTTTTTAAAAAGCCATATCAGGATTGAGCTGGCAGAGGGGGCGGAACTGAAGGCGTTTACGGACAAGGAGCGCTTCCCTGTGTTCCCCGGTATGATCGAAAGTTTTGACGGGAAGGACCAGTATAATCTGGGCAGCTGGGAGGGAAATCCTCTGCCAATGTACACGGGAATCCTCTGCGGCGTGGATGTAGAGGATGTGGTGATTTATGGCCGGGGTACCATCAACGGCAATGCCTCCAAAGAGAATTGGTGGAAGGATCCCAAGGGATATAAAGAAGCGTTTCGTCCCAGACTTTTCTTTATCAATCATTGCAGGAATGTGATCCTGCAGGGAGTAACCTGTTGCAACTCTCCTTCCTGGACCCTGCACCCTTATTTTTGCAGGGACTTGAAATTTATTGATCTCAATGTGCTCAATCCGGCGGATTCGCCGAATACGGACGGATGCGATCCGGAATCCTGTAAAAATGTGGAGATTCTGGGAGTACGCTTTTCTCTGGGAGATGACTGCATCGCGGTAAAGAGCGGCAAGATCTATATGGGCAGCAGGTATAAGACATCGTCGGAAAATATTACAATCAGGCAGTGTTTGATGGAAAACGGCCATGGAGCCGTGACCTTAGGGAGCGAGATGGCAGGAGGCATTATCAATCTGACGGTGGAGGACTGCATTTTCCGCCATACGGACAGGGGACTGCGGGTTAAGACCAGAAGAGGAAGAGGAAAAGACGCGGTGCTGAACAATATCATTTTCCGCAATTTGGTGCTGGATCATGTGATGACGCCGTTGGTGGTGAACGCTTTCTATTTCTGTGACCCGGACGGTAAGACGCCCTATGTGCAGTCCAGAGAAGCTTACCCTGTAGATGACAGGACCCCTTCCATTAAGAAGCTGGTGTTTGAGGATATGCAATGCACCAACTGCCATGTGGCGGCCGCTTATTTTGACGGTCTGCCGGAGTCAAAGATAGAAGAGATTGTGATGCGGAATATTTCTGTCAGCTATGCGGATCAACCCAAATACGACGTACCTGCCATGTCCGTAGGCGTGCCGAAGAGCAGTAAGCGGGGCCTTTTTGCCAGAAATGTTTCCAGGCTGGTGCTTGAGAACGTGGTAATTGAAGGGCAGGAGGGAGAAGCGCTGGAGTTTGAGAACGTAGAGGAAATAGTGCAGGACTAACAGGAGGGAAAGATGCAGTTAGGAATCAGATTACACGACGTACAGAAGCTGCCCTTTGAAGAGCGCGTGGCAGCAGTTCATGAGGGAGGCTTTGCCTGCGGGCACTTGGCGCTGGCAAAGTTTATCGACGAGTTTCCTACTACGGATGAAGCGCTGACACCTGGGCTTGCCATGTACATAAAAAATGTGTTTGCCAGGAATCAGGTGGATATTGCCGTGCTGGGCTGCTATTTAAATCTGGCTACGCCGAATAAAGAAACCCTTGAAAAAACCGTTCACCGCTATATGGCGCATATCCGCTTTGCCTCTTGGCTGGGCTGCGGCGTGGTGGGGACGGAAACGGGAGCACCCAACGAGGCTTATGCCTTTACGCCGGAGTGCGGCACGGAGGAGGCTCTGCAGCTTTTTACCCAGCGGCTGAAGCCTATAGTGTCCTATGCGGAGAGTATGGGGGTGGTGTTTGCCATCGAGCCCGTGTTCCGCCATATTGTATGTAATCCCAGGCGGGCCAAAAGAGTGCTGGATGAAATCCATTCGCCCAATCTGCAGATTATCTTTGACCCTGTGAATCTGCTGGACATAGCCAATTATCAAGAGCGGGATGCGGTTTTCAGGGAAGCGATTGAACTGCTGGGGCCGGATATTGCCATGGTGCATTTAAAGGATTTCCGCATTGAGAATGGCAAGATGATCTCTGTAGGCTGCGGCATGGGAGAGATGGATTACACGGAAATTTTGAAGTTTATGAAGGAAAGAAAGCCTTTTATACATGCCACCCTGGAGGATACGAAGCCTGATAATAACCGGCAGGCAAGGGATTTTATCCTGAGGGAATATGCCAGACTGGAAGTGTGAAAGGCGAAAAGATATTCTAAGGTTGAAAAGAACTCAACCTAAGAATATCTAAGTTTCGCCTCGAAGAATTGCCTTTCGGCAATTCTTCATAGAGTTTCACGGATTGTTTGTGCCGCCGGAGGCGGCATGCCGGGAAGAATGTGGATGGCATATAAGGGACGCCGATGAAACAAAATAGAAATGACTGTGCAGCCTGCTCCTTCGAACAAACTGCGCAGTCATTTTATTTTCGCAAGCAAATATTGCTCGCGGGGTAAACATGCTCGCTGAACAATGGGACTTATTTGAACAGGGTGCCCAGGATGCTGCGTCCTAGGGATGCGCCCAGGTTTCCGCCCAGCTTTTTGCCGAAGGAACCGCCCAGACCTTTACCCAAGCTGTTGCCGACCTCCCGGCCGATGGTGCCGCCGGCGGAGCTGGCAATACTTCGGATACCTGATTTGACAGCCTTCTGCTTCCGCTCGGCTTCCTTTTTTGCCGCTTTTTCCGCGGCAATCCTTTCCTTTTCCGCTGCCTTTGCGGCTGCTTCGCTCTGCTTCTGCTGTTCCAGGGCTTCTGCGTCCTCCAGCCGTTTCCTCTGCAAAAATTCATATGCGCTGTCAGGGTCATGGGCATCCTTGTATTTTAGATAGAGGTTGCTCATTTTTACTTCCCGCAGTTTTTCCTCATCAGGGATGGGGCCCATAAGGCTCTGGGGAGGCAGCACATTGCAATGCTTAACAACCGTGGGGATACCGTCCTCGTCCAGCACGGAGATCAGCGCTTCTCCGGTGCCCAGCTGTGAAAGTACCGTTTTGGTATCAAACTCCGGATTGGTGCGGAAGGAAGCCGCTGCCGCTTTAATGCCTTTTTCGTCCGCAGGGGTATAGGCCCGCAGAGCGTGCTGGATTTTATTTCCCAGCTGGCTTAAAACACCGTCCGGAATATCCTTGGGGGCCTGGGTGATAAAGTAGATTCCCACGCCGCGGGAACGGATCAGCTTTACAATCTGCTCGATTTTTTCCTTTAGGGTTTTAGAGGCATTTTCAAAGAGTAGATGCGCTTCGTCAAAGAAAAACACAATACGGGGCTTTTCGGGATCGCCCACCTCCGGCAGAGTCTCAAAAAGCTCGGACAGCATCCACAGCAGGAAAATGGAATACATGGTAGGGTCGTTTACCAGTTCTCTGCAGTCTAAAATATTGATGGTTCCCCTGCCGTTTCTTCCGGTGGTAAACCAGTCTGCGATGTTCAGTGCAGGCTCCGTGAAAAATGCCTCCGCCCCCTGAGACTCCAGGGCGACTACATGACGGATGATGGTGGTCACACTGGCCTTGGGAATATTGCCGTATTCCATGCTGAATTCCGCCGCGTTTTCGCCCAGAAACTGCAGCATGGCCTTGAGATCCTTGGTATCAATGAGCAGCAGATCGTTATCGTCCGCAATTTTGAAGGCGATGTTCAATACATCATTCTGGGCGGGAGTCAGATCCATGAGCCTGCCCAGCAGGATGGGGCCCATCTCGGAAACGGTGGTGCGAAGAGAAATACCCATTTTACCGTATACATCCCAAAATACGCAGGGGTAATCTTGAAAATCAAAACCGCATTGCTTTAAACCAAAGCCGTCAATACGTCCTTGTATCTCTTCATTGCTCTGACCGGGGCGGCACATGCCCGCCAGATCCCCCTTTATGTCAGCCAAAAATACCGGAACGCCTGCATCACTGAAGGACTCTGCCAATACCTTTAAGGTGACGGTTTTGCCTGTACCCGTAGCCCCGGCAATCAGGCCGTGGCGGTTCGCCATCCTGGGCAGGATACACACTTTTTCACCGTCAGAATCTCCGATCCAGATCTTATTATCATAAAACATATGTATCAACCTCCTATAAATTAATTCAAGCATAAAAGTGGAAATCTGTCAAACCTTGATTTTTGCCAGATCCGATGCCTTGCTGCCAGCGGCGAAAATGTGCATCCATACAAATTTGGTGACACTTTTTGCTATATTTCGTGACATATGGGAAACAATTTTCTGTATTCTGCCGAAATAAAACATGACGACATGAGGAAAACTTTGAGAGTCCGAAAGGTTTGCCGGATTGGCGCAGGAGACAGGCGCGGAAGACAGCGCGGAATGAAGGTAAGTATGCAGATTGCCATATGTGATGATGAAAAGGAGATTTGCGGCCGGTTAAAAAGAATGGTGCTGGCTCAAAGGGAGGACTGCGAGGTTTTCCTGTTTGATTCGGGAAAGGAGCTGCTGAAATCCCGGCAGCGTTTTTCAATTATTCTCATGGACATACAGATGGAAGGAATGAGCGGTATTGAGACGGCCAGAGCTTTGCGCATGAAGGATGAAAATGCCGTGCTCATTTTTGTGACGGCTTTGAAGGAGTATGTGTTTGATGCCTTTGATGTGTATGCGTTTCACTATCTTTTAAAGCCGGTTTCCGAGGAAAAGTTTCGCAGGGTTTTTGAGAGCGCTTGCAGAGAGGCGGAGAAGCGCAGCCGGGAAGCGGATGAGCAGATCTTTTTCCGCACCAGGAACCGCAGTTTTACCCTGTTGAAAAGGGATATATTGTACGTGGAGAGCCGTGGACGGAAGGTTGATATTCACACGGTTAAGGACTGTGTTACGGTTTATGCTACCATGAATGGCCTGGAAGAACAGCTGGGCAAAGGTTTTTACAGATGCCACAGGGGCTATCTGGTGAATCTGGGGCATGTGGCAGGGTATGAGCCCGATAAAATTTTTCTGGGGAACGGAGAAACTGTTTTTATGGCACGGGAAAAGTACGGAGAATTTGTGAAGGTCTATATGCGGTTTTTAAAGGAAGGGGGAATTGTCCATGTATGACGCGGTACTGGTGATCATGGACATAGTGGTTTTTTCCTTCTGGGGCTGGTGCCTTTACCGTTTTTGCGGGAGTTTTCTGGTCCTGCGGCGGCTTGGACACAAGGAAGGAAACAGTGCTCGAACAGGTAAGAGTTTTTTGGGGAATGGCTGGCCCATGTGGTGCTTTTGGTCGATGTGGAAGTGGCTGGTCAGCCTGTTGAAGGAGACGGATTACAATACCGTGCGCCTGCTGCTGCAAACGATTATTGTCTATGGCGCGTTGCTCCTGTTTTTGTGCGTGTTTTATGAGGGCAGGCGGGGAGCGCTGCTCTTTTCTTATGTGACCTTTGTCGCGGTCAGCGAGATCAGCAGATTTCTGGCCCATGCGGCTATGTCTTTTGGAAATCATCTGTATGATTTGACGGATCCCCTGCTGCTGGAGGGCCGGATCACCAATCTGGAAATGTATCTGCGCTTTATTAAGATTTACGCCTGTCTGATACAGATCGTTATGAACCTGGTTTTTATGATTGTCTTAAGGGGGACACTGCGTCGGGTGAGCGCGGACTTTGGGGGCGAAAGACCGGGATTTGAGCGGGTGGAACTTAAGTTTTTGCTTTTGCCGGGCTTTATTGCAGTCGTGTGCTGTGCGCTGCTTCGAATCATTCTGGTGACCATGGAGGATCAGATTCCGCAAACTCTGTATGAAAAGTATCCCCTGTTGACGGTCGTGGTGCCGCTGCTGCTCATCCTGTGCCTCTGCCTGGTGCTTTACAGTGCAAGGCTGTTTTGTCGGCTCAAATATCTTCATGAGGAGAAAAACAGAAGCCTGATCCTGGAAAAGCAGCTGGAAGGCATGGAAGAGCACCTGCGGGAGACGGAGCGGATTTATTCAAAAGTCAGGTCCATGAAGCATGATATGAGGAATCAGCTGGCGGTGGTGATGGAGCTGGCAGGACAATCCGGGGCCCAGGAAGAATTGCAGACTTATCTGGCGCAGCTGAATCAGAGCTTAAACGAACTGGATTTCCCCTGCAGGACGGGGAGTGCGGCCTTGGATACCCTGGTGGCAATTAAATATCATGAAATGCGGGAAAAGATTCCCGGCATTTCCTTTCAGGCGGAGGATCTGCTGATACCGGAGGGCTTGAAGATTAGTCCCATGGACCTGAGTCTTATTTTGGGAAACGGTCTGGATAATGCCATAGAAGCATGTGAAAGGATGGCGACAGTAGGAAAGGATACTGCCGGGTCGGAAGCCGATACGGAAGAAAAAGGTGTTCAGGCAGGTGGCAAATCACAACAGGGAGGCGCGGAAGTTCCGTGGATCAGGGTGAGTACTATGATGAGAGCATCTTATTTTTTCCTAGAGATTGCAAACAGTTTTGACGGAAAATTGAATTCTTCTCCTGGACAGGAATTTCCGGGAACCTTGAAAGAGGACACAAATCTTCACGGAATCGGACTGACAAGCATTCGGGAAACGGCGAGGAAGTACCATGGAGGCGTGGACTGGCACGAGGAAGGCGGAGTCTTTACCTTGACGGTGATGTTAAAAGGCGAACAAGTTGGTTCGTAACAATTCGAGTAGGTTTGATGACAGAAAGCAAAGATCTGTCCTGCCGCCTGCCGATTTCTTATTCATGGATAACCTGTATCAGAGATCGTGTTGGAATGGGAGGAAGGAGAATGGATCAGTTTGGCTTTAATGGTTTGGGCGGATTGTATGGTTTGACAGGAAAGTATGGTTTGCCGGGAACGTACGGGTTGACAGGGGGATATGAACTGACGGGCAGTTACCTGCCGGGAAGTATGACTTCTTCATTATTGATACCCAGCTTTGCAAAGTTTACTAACGCCCTTCAAAAGGCGATGGGAGAACGTCAGACGATCGGCGGGAGCGGAGATGTGGTCATGAGCTTTCCACCTCGAAATACCGCAGATTACAAGGCGGATGTGAGCAAGGATACAAAGGACTTGTCGCCGGAGGAATACAGGCGTTACATCTGTAATAAAATATCCGGTCTGCCGGTCAGTGCCAGCTGCCGGATGAATTGTAACGGCATGCTTGTCCTCAAGGAAGAGGCATTTACCAATATGCAGAAGGACCCGGCATATGAAAAAGAGGTGCTGAACATGCTGGGTAAGGGCTTTCAGGCACAGTACCCTTTTTACTCTTCAAACTTAGGCTTGCAGGTGATTGGAGGCAGTGCGGGGGAGTGCTATGGAACGGGTCTGCCGGCTTTAAACGGCTCGTCGAAGTCTGCATCCGCAGAGGCTCAGGAAAACACCCTGCAGAAAGCAAGGAAGGTTCAGGAGAGAGAACAGGCCTACACACAAATGAATATTGGAAGAGGGGGAAGCCTGGCGGAGAGGCTGGCTTCCAATCGGGCCGCCAGACAGCAGCAGAGGGAAAACGCCAGGTAGCAAGGTGAAATGATTTTTGAGGCGGGGAAAGGATGGTAGATTTTATGAGGATTACGAAAGGAATGCTAAACAGACATAATGACGGCGGGCTTATTTTCAGCAGAAAATCCCTGCTGGATCACATAAAGTCAGCCAGGACAGGAGGCAGTTCGAGGCTAAGTGCCTTGAATGTCAATAACGGGAGAAAGCTCAATGTGGCAGATACCATTGCTTCCAGATACGCAAGATCGGGATATGAAAGATTGGAAAATACGGCGGATTCTCTGGAAAAGCAGGTGAACACTCTGGGAAGCAGGGCTGACCAGGGGGCAGTATCGGCAGCGGATGTAGAAAGTCTGCTGGAAAATTACAATACAACCTTGAAAAATTTGTATCAATGCAGCGGTTCTCTTAACAATTTTTACAGGCAGACCTTGAAGCAGTCAGCAACGGATAATATGGATGCGCTGAGCAGGATTGGCATCAGTTACGGAAAGGACGGCTCCTTAAGCCTGAACAGCAGTAAGTTTGCTAAGGCGGGTGGAGAAGCAATAAAGGCGGCATTAGGCAGCGGTTCCGGCTTTATGAAACGGCTTGGTATTGTTGCCTCCAGGGTTTCGGACAGCGCATCGGCGAATGTGCGTACCGCTTCGCTGCAGTATAATGCCGGAGGGAATCTGGGCAGTTCTTATTCCAGCAGGTATAATTTTCTGGGCTAAAATGGACGATATAAGTGTGGAAGGCGAAAAGATATTCTAAGGTTGAAAAGAACTCAACCTAAGAATATCTAAGTTTCGCCTCGAAGAATTGCCTTTTGGCAATTCTTCATAGAGTTTCACGGATTGTTTGTGCCGCCGGAGGCGGCATGAGGCTATATGTATTGGAAGGGAGCGGAAGATTGAAAATTGACATTTTCAATCTCGAACTTTGTGACGCTGCGCGTCCCAAAGTTCCCACAGATTTAGAGGCCGCTTGCGCGGCGGAATGAGAGGAAAGATGCAGCTAGGGGTTTTAGAAAGAGGAATGGATTCCGCGGGAAGATTGAGGGTAACAAGAGGCAGATGTTATTCAGGGACGAATGATGCAGATGCCATAAAAGAGGGCGGCAGCTTTGAACGCCGGGTGAGCGCAGGGATAAAGGAGCTTGCAGATGAGGCGGAAAAGGAGAAGAAGAACGCCCCGGCTTTGGATGTTAAGACGGAAGAGGAAGAGACGGTAGAGGGAGGTCATCGTTCTCAGGCCGCAAAAATTTACGAGGCGGCAGCGGCAGGTAAGGCAAATCCCATTGACAGGATGCGTCAGGTGCCGAAGGTGCCCTACGGGCATCTAGCCAAGGACGGCGTTATTGAATATAACGGCGTTGTTTTTGTCTGCGACGAGAGAACCAACAGCATATGCCTGGGTGATATGACGGATAAGAGCCAGGTTATTACGGTAACCCTGTCCGGCGGCGGGCACCTGAAAGTAAACCGGAAAAATATCGGTGATTTAGCCAAAGCGGTGGGAATGTTTTCGCCTGAGGATCTGAATCTGATTATGCGTGCCATTGCTCAGGACACAAAGATCCAGTCCGTAAAGAAGGAAATTGACGATATGGAAAACAGCATCGGCAGCGCGGAAAGCGCCATATCGGGGGAAGCTCCGCCGGATTCGCAGGGTACGGAAGAGACAGACGATTAGCTGTTTGTACGGGCGGCCATGGCCGCCCGTTATTTGTCTTTGAGGAAACAATGTCGTTAAGCGTGTGCATTCACAGGTTTGTGAAGCACTCTTTTTATTCGGCGGCGTTTGACAGTGTGGAGCCGTCGGTGCATGATTTAGATTTATCTGCTTTGTTTTTTACCGGGTATCCAGCCTTCGAGTACGTTTTCCATAGTGTACTCCGCGGCTTCTTCGTCTGTCAGCTGGCGGGAAAAATCCGCTCTGGTATCTGGGCTTGCTCCGGGACCCGTTGAACGGTATTCGGCATAGAAAAAATGTCCGTGAGGCTTGCCCCAGTCTGCCCAGCCTGTCGGATGAATATGAGCCCCAAGCTCACAGTTTAAGTATACGGTTTTTGCCCATTCCCGCCAGGGCCGTCCCAGCATTACCGTGCCGGGGGGGCAGTCGCTTTCCAGCCTGCAATTACGGAACACATATCCAAAAGGCCGGTCCTTGGGTGTGGACGCGGCGGAGATATAACCATAGACGGGAGATATTTCAGCCTGTTTTTCCCCGGAAGTTTTTTGTTCCGGGAGAATCTCCCGCTTTCCGGGCAGCCCGGAAAAAAGTACGCAGTCTTCAAACCAGGCAGTGCCGCCGCCGAAGATGAAATCCACGTCTCCCCGGATCAGGCAGTTTTGGAAGCAGTGCCGTCCCGGAATTCTTGGCTTGTCCGCGCCGGGGCCCTTGAAGCCGCCGGGAATCGCCTCTTTTAAAGGCAGGGGAGCCGTAAAAAGCGTATCCTGACTTCCAAGCAGGCAGCAGTCTTCGAAAAAGATTCTGTCTCCGTCCACATACAGAGCCAGGGCCTGCCCTACGGCGTGGCCGTATCCGGCATCATTTTGAAAGGTCAGATGCCTGGCCGTAATATCATGAGAGTCGATTCTCACCGAAGCTGTGCGGAAGGTTCCCCGCTTATCGCCTTCCGGCATGAAATCAAGGGCAGCGTCCCCCCAGACCAGCACCGTGTCGGCGCAGTCGCGGCCTTCCCCCTGTAATGCCAGATTGGGCCGGCTGATCACCAGCTTTTCCCGGTAAACGCCGGCACCGATGTGGATCACCGCAGGCGTGACGGTGGAAAGGGGGGCGGGATAGGTTTTTGCGGGTTCGCCGGTTTGTGCGTTTTGATTTTTCCGGGAGGGCTCAATCGTTTCCAGGCTTTTTAATGCGGCGGTTATCGTGTCGAAGCAGGGGGCGTGTCCGGGTGTATTTACATAGAGGTGAATTGTGTGGGCGTTCATAATGAAGATCCTTTCCTGAAAATTTTGAGTTTTGGGGGCAGTATCTTTGAAACTGCAATATTGTTCTTATGAATATTGTAAGTGCTTACATGGAGAAAGTCAAATAGAAGCAGCGGGATCTTGTGAAAACTTAAGATAGAATGCAGGTTTAGTGCCGTGCATGTCTGCCGGTTGACTTTAGCGGTGCTATGGGGTATGATAGTCATACTGCAATTTATGTCGCAAAAATATAAGCCTTAAACATTGCCGGGTGCCGTATAATCGCGGCTGCAGGGCATTTATGATTTGGGCATAAAGAATTATGGAAGAAGCAAAAGCTGATTATATATGGGAAAAAAGGAAGAAACAGTAAAAAATAAATACACAGAGGCATTAAGAGTCAAGCAGGGCATATATACAATCTGCTTTGTTTTGCTGTGCCTGATTGATCAGCTTATTGGAAGTGCCGTGGGAAGAGTTCAGCATACGGCGGCAAACTGTACAGGATTTTTGATTGCAGTCATTATTTTAACGAGGTATCATTGGAAGGATTTTATGCGGCTGCCATATTTTCTTTGGACGATTTGCAGCGTAATTGGAGGAACAATAGCATTTAACTGGGGTGCTCAGAATTATGTAGAACATGGGAAATGGGTTACTGCCGTAATAAATGTTATGATATACGGATACCTGGTGATACGGATTTTAATGCGGATTTATGTGGAAAAGCAGGCTCCCCGGATGAATTGGCCTGCTCTTGGCGTGTGGGTAGTTATGATGCTGGGCATGATATTCTCCAAAAATGAGTCAGTATGGCCCGTTTGGTTTTTGGCAATGTTTGGCTGTTTTTATTTGACGGAGTATACAAAAGAAGAGCTGGATGCCTTGTTTAATGGTATGCTGAACGGTATCATTATCGGGTTTTGTATCCTGCAGGGATTTGCTACCATGTACAGGGCATTTGATAATTTGCGCTATGCAGGAATGTATTCGAACGGAAATATGTATGCCGTATTCTGCCTGATCGTGCATGCCGCTATTCTCGCGAAGTGGTATCAGTTTAAACAAAAAGGATCATCGCCTGCATGGAGGGTGCTGGCAGGATTGGGAAGCAGTACGTTGGCTGCATATTGTTTTTTGAGCATTGGGCGCACGGCTATCATTGTTCTGTGTTTAAATACGGTATTGTTGATTGCTTTATTTTTCTTTCAGGAAAAACGGAAAAGGCTTCTTAAAGCGGCAGGCAGGCTGATAGGAGTAGTATTAGCGGTAATTTTGATATTTCCGGTGGTATTTTCCAGCGTCAGGGTAATACCTGCAGAATTTTATTCAGCTATGATATTGTCAGGGGATGCAGGAAATAAGATTCAGGGAATGGTGCCTCTAGAGGACGATCGTTATATTGACATGGATGAATTTCTGGAGGAAGCGCTGGGAAGACTGTTTTGGTTTTTTCAACCCAAAGATAAGGAAGAACCGGATATTGTGGGCCGGATCGGCAGGTTTTTGTCACCTGCTTTAAAGGTATATGCGGCGGAAAAGATTAATGAAGGAGATCTTGCGCTGGCCGAGGAACCGGTAGCAAAGAAGCCCTGGGGCAGCGGCTTGGACCAGAATGATCCGGTGTTGACAGATGCTGATGAAATGGTGGATCCGATTAAAGTCAGATGGGCAATTTATAAGACCTATTTGGGCAGACTGAATCTATGGGGCCATGGAAACGGTGAAGATGGGGTTTGGGTAACTGAGGATTATTTTGCGCCCCATGCTCATAATGTTTTCCTGCAGATTATGTTTTCTTTTGGTATCTTAACAGGTGTATTATTTTTGGGGATTGTTTTGGCGGCTCTTTTTCACTGTCTGAAGCGATGCTTTAACGGGGAACAGGAGGGTTGGTTTTTTATCGTGGGTGTTTTCATGATTACATCCTTCGCAGGTTTTGGAACCCTGGAGGTTAATTGGAGGCTGGGGCAGCTTACCTTTACGGCTCTTTTTGTGGTGCTGTATTTACTGCTTCACAGGTGCGGCCAAGAGGATACAAAGGTCGAAGACGAGGTTTCTCTGTCAATCCGGAGCAGGAAGGGAAAAAGATTGCCCGCAGGGTCAAAACCAGGAAGGCAGCGTCCGCATAGCGGCGAGAGGGAATAGGCGGCTATGAGGAAAAACTTTAGCGTGCGGGCTAATTGGATATGGCTTGTAATATGTGTGGTCCTGGCGGGATTATCGGTTCTTGCCGTGGGCAGGAGTCTGATCATCGGCATGGATGCGGACGAGCAGTATGCTGTGACGCTGGCGTACCGAATGGCAAAAGGGGATCAAATGATCCGGGAAATATGGGATCCGCACCAGACATCTGCGCTGTTACCTGCGCTTTTAATAAAAGTTTTTTCTTTTTTTTCGAAAGACAATGCTTTTCTACTTTTATATTTGCGGACGGCAGGTATTCTTTTTCAGGCGTTGGTCAGTTTTTTATGGTATCGGGTGATGCGTTCAGAATACGGTACACGTCCGGCAATGTTGACGGCTTTTGTGCTTTTTCACACTTTACCTAAGTGGATCGTGACTCCTGAATTTGCCAATCAGCAGCTTCTGTTTTGGATATTGGCCATTCTTTGTCTTTATTCCTTTGAAAAAAAAAGAAAGAGTCGTTACTGTGTTTTGGCGGGGTTGGCACTGTGCTTTACCGTTTTGGCATATCCCTCCTGTGCGATGCTGTTTATCCCCTATGTGATATGGCTGGGAAGAAGAGAGCGGCGTGGAGCGGTACTGTTGGCTTTGACCTGTGCGGCAGGCGCCGCTGTTTTTATGGTATCTCTCTTTTCCGGGCTTTCATTTTCAGAATTTGGTCTATACATGAAGCAGATCCTTTCAGATCCCACACATAACGCAGGTATTTGGGAGAAGCTGTGTGCCTATTGCAGGGAGGCTGCCGGGCTGGCGGTATTTCTTTTGATCTATCTGCTGATCGGGCTGAGCATTCTTTGTATGATATATAAGGCTGTTTATAGAGGGATTGGGCTGAAGGAGGCTTTTCGGGGGAAGGGCAGCAGCATTTTTTTAGCGGTTTTGTGCATTGCCGCTGCCGATCAGGTTCGGCTGTGGCTTTTTGAACACACGCCAACGGTGCATCCCCAGCTGCATTATCTGGTATTGTATGCCATGGGAGGGTTTTTATATTATACAGGGTCAGAAGAGAAAAAGCGCAGTCGGAATACCCTGTATGGCCTGGCCTGGCTGCCTTCTCTGGCGGGTTTTGGAGCGGTGCTGCTGTTGACGAATCTGGACCTGAAGGCTTCCTTTGTACATTTGCTCCCCGGTATGCTGGCAGCCCTTTTGTTCTGGTGTGACAACAGAAGCGGACAGGAGATGATTGCGGGGAAAGCGGTGACTCCGTTAGAAGCCGATTCGGCGAAGAGCGCAAAGATTCAACATCAGGCAGCGGGCTTATTCCAAGGGGTGGTGCTGCCTCTGCTGTGGGTCCTGTTTTTGATCGGAGCCAGAGGGTATTTGGTGCGGGCCGATGAAGGAATGCCGGCTAATGTTTTCTTAGTAAAGCAGAAGGCTTTGTATGGGGCGGCAAAGAATGTTTATTGCTCCTATATGACAGGTTTTCAATACAATAGCGATTATCTTTTTATAGAAGAGAATCTGGAGCCGGAGACTAAGGCTTTATATATCGGCAGAGAGCTGCCGATCGTCTATTTGATGAATCATATGGAGGTATGTGCCCCCTCGGTTATCAGTACGCCGGTTTTTGATGAGCGGTATCTGAAATACTATGAGATGAATCCGGAAAAGAAGCCGGAGGTGATCGTCATTGACAAGGGATATTTTCAGGCGATGGAAGAAACTCCAGGCTTTATCTCGGATTGGGTGAAAGAAGAGTATGACTGGGAGACCAGGAAAGAGTCGGAGTTTCTGTGGATTGTGGAGGGCAGGTAAGGGCATTGCTAATTAAAAATTTTTTCGCTGTATCTCCGTACAAAGTCAGGGCAGCTTCTTTGACTGATTATCATTCCCTTATAAAACGGATTTCTTTGGAATATTTTTAATAGCTTACTAAGCTCCAGGTTTATAATCATTTTAGAGGTAATGCGGTAAGCGTTGTATTTATAGGAGATGCCATTCATGCACCAAATAAGGCCCTCGCATTCATTTTTGCTGTGAAAAGTAATCTGTCCAATCGAACGTTCAAGCGGATTTTGGACAAGGCAGACATATTGCATGGAGGAATCCTGATCTGCCCGTAAGTAATCAATAGACCATGAAAACATTTCGATGCCGGACAGAGTATATGTTTTACCGATAAAGGTATGTTCGTCTGTAGTGTGATCGTGTCGAATGATTCCGATTCCGATAAACTTGTCCCCAGGCTCATCCTTAGCGTTATACTGTGTCATTTCTTCAACCCACTGGCCGCAATATTTATTTAGCCGACTGTATCTATTTAAAAAGAATTGGATGATCCATAAAATGCAGAAAGAAATAACAAGGGAAATAATCACCTTCAGCCAGGATGGTATGTCTGTCGATGTTTTTTGAATCAGTTCGCTGACGGCAACAGGAACAACTGCTGAGACGATTGCAAAAAAGGTATTCTTCCGTTTCATTGTTATAGCCCTCCAAAGTTGATTTTTAATGCTGGCATTTCGTTACGTTCATAGACAGTGTACCATATTTCGAGTTATTATTCCAGTATTTTACAATATTAGTTTTAATTGTTCAAAACGCCTGGGCAATAGAGGGAAAGTTAGTCTTGCTTTTTTTAGTACAGAGTGATAAAATCTCATTGGTACAAAATATCATTTCAGAGGTTCTTGAAGCATGGGCACTTGAGCCTTTGATGGTATCACATATTCGGATGCAGGAAAAATTCCCGGAAACAGGGGGCATCGACATATATTGTGTTGTGGCAGAATGTGTCTGCCGGGCATAAATGGCGGAGCTTACCCTAAAAGGCTCTATGCTATGGCATACCGCGGGAACGTGACTATGGATTGCTCATAGTGTGGAGGATATGGCGATGTATTATGTGCTGCAGGTGGCACCAGGAAAAGAGGCAGACACAGAAGCATATATTATGAAAAGAATCGCGGATAAGTTGTTTTCATCTTGTTTTCATCCTGTGCGCTGTGTGAGAAAAAAGTTTCGTGGGGAGTGGATGGACAGGCATGAAAAGCTGCTGCCTGGATATGTGTTTATGAGCAGTGAAAATGCGGAAGAGCTTTACTTGGCTTTAAAGGGTATTCCCATGCTGACAAAGTTTCTGGGGTGGAACATGGAATATGTCACTCCACTTACCGAACAGGAGACGGAATGGCTGGAAGCACTTGTTTCCGCAGGACAGGACGGCATGATTACCGGGGAGGTTCCACTTTCGCAGATCGAAATAGACGAAAATGATGAAATCAGGATTCTTTCCGGGCCGTTGCAGAATATGGAAGGAATGATTAAAAGAATTAATCTGCATAAGCGAATAGCAGAGGTTGAAGTGGAATTTATGGGAAGAATGACGGTTATTCATCTGGGAATTGAGATGGTGGAAAAGAAATAAGCATTAAAGAATTAATATAAGAGATATAAAGTATGTAAAGTTTTTGAGCGCCGAGAGGCGCTTATTTTATTGCTCATGGTATGCGATGGGGACTGGTATGGAAGAGAAATGCAGATTGCTTAAATATAGCATGGATGGAGGAATCTCTGATTGAAAAATGTTCGGAAGAAAGGAATAACGATTGGTGCCGGGATATGCGGCGTATATGTCCTTCTAAGGGCGGCTGCAAAAAGGAGAACGGAAGACGGGTCGGTAAATGCCGATAACCCGTATATTTCTCCGGCCGGTCAGGATAAGGCGCGGAAGGAATCTCCGGAGGAAATGCAGGGGAAATGCCGGATTCAGGGACAGGAAGAATGCCGGTGCAAGCGGCAGGGAAAGCAGAACAGGAGACAGATCAGCGTTTACGAGGGCAGGGTTAAGCCGGGAATAGACCGGATGCTGAGCTTTTTGGGGCTGGTGGTTTTAAGTCCTGTATTTGCCGCTGTTTCACTGGCAATCGTGATGGATGATCCGGGACCGGTGCTGTTTACGCAAAAGCGTGTAGGAAAAGATAAGCAGTTCTTTATGCTTCATAAGTTTCGTTCCATGAAGAGGAAGACGCCTCATGATATTCCCACGCACCAGCTGGAAAATCCGGAGCAGTACATTACCCGCGTGGGGAAGTTCCTGCGGAAATACAGTCTGGACGAGCTGCCTCAGATCTGGGATATATTCCGGGGCAGGATGAGCATCATCGGCCCAAGGCCGGCCCTGTGGAATCAGGCTGATCTGGTGGCGGAGAGGGAACAATACGGTGCAAACGATATTCTGCCCGGATTGACCGGCTGGGCGCAGATCAATGGGAGGGACGAGCTGGAAATAGCGGACAAGGCAGGATTGGACGGAGAATATGTGAAGGAATTACGGCAGGGAGGCAGGAAGGCCCTGCTTTTTGATTTGAAGTGTTTTCTGGGGACGGTAACGTCCGTACTTGGGAGCGAAGGTGTGGTGGAAGGCGGAACGGGAGAATTGAAGAAGAGAGCCGTACCGGAGAAGGGGCCGGCGGCTGTAAGCGGGGATGAAACAGCAGACGGGAGAGGAAGTTCTATCGATGCAGTGGATGCCGGATTTGAAGATTACGGGTATTTAAAGCATTTTAACATAGATACCGGTGAAAACAATAAAAAGCGAGTGCTGATTACCGGGGCCGGATCTTATATCGGGGAATCCTTTGAAGCTTATGCAAAGGAGCATTATCCCTTAAACTTTACGGTTGATACGGTGGATATGCGGGATCCGGGCTGGAAGGAAAGGGATTTTTCTTTTTATGATGTGGTATTTCATGTGGCAGGTATTGCTCATGCGGACGTAGGGAAGGTTTCGGAAGAAGAGAAGCAGAAATATTATGCGGTCAACAGGGATCTGGCAGTCGAGACAGCAAAGAAAGCAAAAGCAGAGGGCGTGGGACAGTTTGTGTTTATGTCATCCATGATTATATATGGAGATTCAGCCCCCTATGGAAAAGAAAAGGTAATTGATGATAAGACGGTGCCGGCCCCGTCCAACTTTTACGGGGACAGTAAGTGGCAGGCGGACCAGGGGGTGCGCAAGTTTTCTTCGGAGAGCTTTAAGACAGCGGTTTTGCGGCCGCCGATGATATACGGAAAGGGAAGTAAAGGGAATTACCCGCTGCTTGCAAAGATAGCAAAGCGTCTGCCGATTTTTCCAGATGTGGAGAACAGGCGGTCTATGCTGTATGTGGGCAATCTGTGTGAGTTTTTGTGTAAGCTGATGCTGTCCGGAGAGGGGGGAGTGTATTTCCCGCAGAACAGAGAGTATGTGAAGACAGCTGAAATGGTGAAGGAGATTGCCGGTGCTGCAGGGAAGAGGATCTGGTTGACAAAGCTGTTAAGGCCTGCAGTTGTGATAGGAGGTCATATGCCTGGGATGGTATCGGGGCTGGTGAATAAAGCGTTTGGAAACGCGGTATACAGCAAGGGAATATCTAAATATGAGGGCCTTGAGTATCAGATCTTTGATGTAAAGGCATCCATTACGGGGACAGAGAAGTGAAGACGGAAGGCAGAAGAAAGCGCATTTTAGTGATAACGCAGTATTTTCATCCTGAACTATTTCGAATCAACGATATTTGCCAGGAATGGGTGAAACGGGGATACAGGGTTACTGTGGTAACAGGGATACCGAATTATCCGCAGGGTGAGTTTTATGAAGGGTATGATTATAAGCATAAAAGAAATGAAATATGGAATGGAGTGGAGATTATCCGGCTGCCAATTAAGCCTCGAAAAACGGGGGCAATAAATTTATCCATTAATTACCTGTCGTATGTATTTGAAGGCTGGAAGTGGGTAAGAAAAACAAAATTGGAAGCAGACAGTGTCTTCATATATGAAGTGTCTCCAATGACCCAGGCGCTGGTAGGTGTGTGGTATGCGCAAAAACATCATGTGAAATGTAATCTTTACGTGACGGATTTGTGGCCGGAAAATGTTGCAGCAGTGCTAAGAACACATAATAAATTATTTTTGGGACTGATCGGCAAAATGGTAGATTACATTTACAAACGCTGCAATCATATTTTGACTTCATCCCAAAGCTTTATTGGTAAGATAGAAGCCCGCGGTGTAAATAAAGAGAAGCTTATGTATTGGCCCCAGTATGCAGAAGAGTTTTATACAAGGGCTGTTCGGAAAAAACAGCTGGAAATACCGGATGATGGTGTGGTTAATTTTACATTTGCCGGGAATATAGGATCGGCACAAGGATTAGATGTGTTAGTGCGAGCGGCGCAGATGCTGAAGAAGGAAGAAATAAGCGTACGATTTAACCTAATAGGTAACGGAAGGTATGAGGGAGAATTGAAAAGGCATATTGAGCAGGCAGATGTGGCAGATTATTTTAACTTTATAACAAGGAAGCCGGCAGAAGAAATCCCTTTTTATTTGGCCTGGAGTGATGCAGCGCTTATCATATTGTCAAAAAGCGAGGTGTATGCAATGACAATTCCGGCTAAGACCCAATCCTGCCTTGCCTGCGGTATGCCTGTACTGGTTTCAGCAGACGGTGAGGTGCAGGACATTATCAAAGAAGCAGACTGCGGCTTTTGCAGCGGAGCTGGTGATGCCAAGGGGCTGGTTTGTAATATGAAGCAATTTATTTCCCTTAGTGATAAAGAAAGGGAAAGGTTATCTATAAATGCGTCAGCTTACTATAAAGCGAATTTTGATAAGAAAAACTTATTAGATAGAATGGAGGCTTATATTTAGTGCAAAAAGAGATATTCAAAAATAAAGTATTAATGATTACGGGAGGAACGGGTTCCTTTGGCAATACGGTGCTGAACAGTTTTTTACGGACGGAGATCGGCGAGATAAGAATTTTTTCAAGGGATGAAAAAAAGCAGGATGATATGCGTCACGAGTATCAAGCCAAGTATCCGGAATATGCAGATAAGCTACAGTTTTATATTGGAGATGTAAGGGATCTGCAGTCAGTAAAAAGTGCAATACATGGAGTAGATTATATTTTCCATGCGGCTGCATTAAAGCAGGTTCCGTCATGTGAGTTTTTTCCGCTTGAATCCGTAAAAACAAATGTATTTGGAACAGAAAATGTTCTTACTGCGGCAATAGACGAAGGTGTGAAGACAATCATATGTCTTTCGACGGATAAGGCGGCGTATCCTGTGAATGCAATGGGTACATCAAAAGCCATGATGGAAAAGGTAATAGTTGCTAAAAGCCGAACAACAAGTAAGACAAAAATATGTTGTACAAGATATGGAAATGTTTTGTGTTCACGTGGTTCCGTAGTGCCTTTGTGGATAGAACAGATCAGAGAGGGAAAGCCGATTACACTAACGGCACCAGACATGACACGATTTGTAATGAGCCTGCCAGAGGCGGTGGAATTGGTTTTGTTTGCTTTTGAAAATGGAGAGACGGGAGACATTTTGGTACAGAAGGCTCCTGCGTGTACAATCGAGACCTTAGCAAAAGCGACTATTGAATTGTTTGATCCGGGACATGAGATCAATGTGATCGGAATTCGCCACGGAGAAAAAATGTATGAGACGCTTTTAACAAATGAGGAATGTGCACATGCCTATGACTTAGGGAACTTTTACAGAGTACCGTGTGATAAGCGTGGGCTGAATTATGATAAGTTTTTTACGCAAGGAGAAGCTGCCAGAAATAATTTGACGGAGTTTAACAGTAATAACACCAGACTCATGACAGTTGATGAGGTAAGGGAGAAATTGCTTTCTCTGGAGTATATTCAACAGGAATTGGCTGAATGGGGTGAAAAATGAAATTTTTGGTAATCGGCTGTAATGGCATGGCAGGTCATATGATTTCGCTGTATTTAAAGGAACAAGGTCATCATGTAACCGGATTCGCACGGCAAGCGTCCAGATTTTTGGATACGGTTATTGGAGATGCTGTTAACTTTGAGCAGTTAAAGAATACTGTTGTCAATGGGAAATATGATTCTGTCATAAACTGTATTGGGCTGTTAAATCAGTATGCAGAAAGTGATCACCCAATGGCAGTTCTTCTTAATGGATATTTGCCTCATTTTTTGGCGAAGATAACTGAGAACATAGACACTCAGGTTATTCACATGAGTACTGATTGTGTTTTTTCAGGGGAAAAGGGCAATTACACGGAAGATTCCATTCCAGATGGCAGGCTTTTTTATGACAGGTCAAAGGCGATGGGTGAATTAAAGGATGAGAAAAATATTACTTTGAGAAATTCGATTGTTGGGCCTGACATAAAAGAAAAAGGCATCGGATTATTAAACTGGTTTATGAGCCAAAAGGGTCCTGTAAATGGTTTTACAGGGGCCATATGGAGCGGCCAGACTACGTTGCAGCTTGCTAAAACGATGGAAAAAGCAGCAAAGAACAGAGCCCATGGCTTGTATAATGCTGTGCCTAATGGAAGTATCAGCAAATACGAATTATTAATGCTGTTTAATAAGTATTTGCGCAGGGAACCAATAGATATTCGGCCCATAGATGGAGTTACAAGGGACAAATCGCTTATCAGAACAAAGTATGACGGATTTGACTATATGATTCCTGATTACGAAACGATGATAGGGGAATTAGGGGAGTGGATGAGAAAACATAAGGATCTTTATCCACATTATGATATATAACCAGAGGATGAAAGTCAAATGGAAAAGATAAAGAAACTTCGATTGATGACCATTGTAGGGACAAGGCCTGAAATCATAAAAATGTCAGCAATTATAAAAAAGTGTGATATGTACTTTGACCATATTCTTGTACATACTGGACAAAATTATGACTATTGTTTAAATAAAGTCTTTTTTGAAGAGTTGGGCCTTAGAGAGCCAGATTATTATCTTGAGGTTGTGGGAGAGAATCTTGGCCAGACAATGGGAAATGTGATCGCAAAGTCATATGAGCTGATGCAGCAGGTACGTCCGGATGGCATTATTGTTCTTGGTGATACCAATTCCTGTCTTTGTGTTATTGCTGCAAAGAGGCTGAAGATACCTGTTTTTCACATGGAAGCAGGAAACAGATGTAAAGATGAAAACTTACCGGAAGAAGTGATTCGCAGGATCGTGGATGTGACCAGTGATGTTAATTTGTGTTACTCAGAGCAGGCAAGGCACTATATTCTTGAGGCAGGAGTGAAGCCGGAATATACCTATGTGGTGGGGTCACCGATGGCGGAGGTGCTTCATCAAGCGGCAGACAAGATTGAGGCAAGTACAATACTGGAGGTCCTTGGATTAAAGACAGGTAATTACATTCTTTTGTCTGCTCATAGAGAAGAGAATATAGATATAGAAAGCAATTTTTTTTCTTTAATGGAAGCAGTAAATACAATGGCCAAAGTATACGATATGCCTGTACTTTATTCATGCCATCCCAGGAGCAGGAAATTTATAGAGCAGAGGGGATGGCAGTTTGATGAGCGTGTCATACGGCATCAGCCATTGGGATTTTTTGATTATAATAAATTGCAGCAAAATGCCTATTGTGTGGTGTCTGACAGTGGAACCATACCGGAGGAAGCTGCTTATTATCATTTCCCTGCAGTATCGGTGAGAACCAGTACAGAGCGCCCGGAAGCTATGGAAAAGGGCGTGTTTACCATAGGGGGTATTACAACTGAACAAGTGCTTCAAGCAGTAGATTTAGCTGTTTCTTTGCACAGGAATGGGGATGAAGGATCGGCAGTGTCTGCATATACGGATGAAAATGTGAGCACTAAGGTAGTAAAGATAATTCAGAGTTATGCAGGGATTATAAACAAGATGGTGTGGAGAAAGGCTGATTAGCTGTATTCTGATTGGAGACATAAAATGAGGGTACTCTATTTTTGCTATTGCCCTGAAGAAAAGTATCTAGGTGATGTTCAAAAATTGGACTATTACTCTACATGTGTGGGTGCTATCGTGCAATCAAGGGAGTTTATTCAGGGATTAAAGAACCATGGGGTAGATGTGGAGGTATGCTGTTTGATACCATATAAATATGGTGAAAGTCCGTCAAGGTTTGTCCGGTTTGAAGCGCTAGACAATCAGTACAGCTATCTTTCCTATTGGAATCTTCCTGTTTTCCAGGAAATATCAAGGTTTATGAGTGCATATCGCATTATCAGGAAATGGGTAAAGGATAGTCGTGGGGAAAATGATGCTATTCTGGTAGCACTGAACAACTATTTACCTGTATCAATGGCAGTAAATTTAGCCAAGAAAAAGGCTGTGTCACTGACATATACGCAGGATATGACTGACGATTTGTATTCGGATTCTGTACTTGCACATATGAATCCGTTCAAGAGAATGTTGGTTAAGCCATATATAAAGATAACAAAAATACTTGCAGAGAAATATGATGGATTCATTTATGTCAGTGGAAAAATGGCAGAAAAAATGAATGCTCTGCATAAAAAGCCGGATATGGTACTGGAAGGAATTTGTGAATCGGTAGATAGGATACAGACTGGGAAGGATAAAAAAAATGCAGTTATGTATGCGGGAAGTCTGCACAAAAAATATGGTATTGAAAAAATACTGGATACATTTTCAAGAATAAACAGACAAGATGTTGAATTATGGATTTGCGGAAAAGGTGAAATGGAAGATAAAGTACGTGATTTTTCTGAAAGGGATAATAGAATAAAGTATTTTGGCTTTTGCTCTCATGATGAGGTCATAGAGCTTGAGCAGCAGGCAAGGCTGTTGATAAATTTGCGGGACCCCAAGGAAGAATATACGAAGTATTGTTTTCCTGGAAAGATGTTTGATTATATGCTGTCGGGGACACCAGTATATACGACCAGAGTGGAAGGAATAGGAGAGGATTACTATCAGCATTTGTATTATGCAGATACGTACAGTGCAGACGAGATGAGTAAAGACATCTGTTTTCTTTTGGACAAGGAACAGTCGGAGCTGGATTCTTTTGGAAAAAGTGCAAGAGGATTTGTTTTACAAAAAGCATCTGGAGCCAATCAGGTACGCAGGTTTATTGAGTTTGTGAAAGGCATGTTGCAACGATGATGAAGAAATATAATGGAATCGGGAAAAGTATTTCCAAACTCATGGTCTTAACCTTAATAGCAAAAATATTTGGCTTCTTGAGAGAGATCATTCTTTCATACATATATGGGGCATCTTCTATCAGCGATGCCTTTATTACTGGAAGTTCGTTGTCAGAGGTATTGTTCGTAGGAGTTGCAGGCGCAATAATGGTAGCATATGTGCCTGTAGGGGCAAAAATCAAAGAAGACAGCCGGCTTTCCAGGTATACTTCTAATGTTATGAATATAGGCAGTGTTGTTATATTTGTAATTATTTTGATATGTATTGTTTTAATCAAACCATTGATTAGTCTGCTGGCTGTGGGATATACAGGCCAAACATATAAGAATACAATTATTATAGGACTATTTGCGCTGTTTAGTTCCCTTTTCCTGTATGGAATACATATATTAAATGGTTTCCTAAATTTGAAACAGTGTTTTTCTGCCTTTGCCATACAATCTATTTTTTCAAATAGTATTATGATAATTGCATTTTATTCAAGAACCAAAAATCCTTATATCTTGGGATTCAGCTTTCTGCTTTCACTTTTTGTCCCGTTTGTTATAATCTTTTTTATTGCCTGTAAAAGAAATCTAAAATATCAATTTGTGTTTGATCAAAAGGACGAGCAGCTAAGAAAAGTGCTGTTACTGGCAGCCCCCATGTTTGCAAGTCAAATTGCCATACAAATCAACGGTGTGATAGACAGGTCACTTGCATCATCGCTGGACACAGGTACTGTTTCTGCTATGAAATATGCTAATCTATTATGTATGTCTTTTAACGCTGTTTTTTCGGGAGCTGTAGGGAGCGTGCTTTATCCGCGCATATCTGCAGAAAGTGATGATAAGGAAAAGCTGGAACAGGATATTAAAAAGACGATGAAGATTATGTGCATTGTAATCATTCCAATTATTTTATTATCTGTCATTTTATCAGAAGAAATTATTAGCGTCATATTTGAACGTGGTGCCTTTGAGAAGGAGATGGCCGGTATAACGGCTGCTTCTTTTGCAATTTATGCTCTTGGCTTATTGGGAAATGGATGCTGCGAAGTGTTGAACCGGTTATTCTATGTTATTGGTAAGGTGAAAAACACAGTTATCTGTTATTGCACAGGGGTTCTACTTAATATTTGTTTAAATTTTATATTTATCAGAGTATGGGGATATAGAGGCTTGGCATTGGCTACAAGTATTTCAGCAGTATATATGATGCTCTATTTAATTATAAAATTAAAAAAAAGCAGCTATGATGTAAGGTTTGGAAAGGTCTTGTTAAAGACCTTTTTTTCAGGTGCATTTATGGTCTTGGTTATTGTTGGGACCAAAGTGATAATTTCAAACTTCAATATATCATCCAATATAATTAGTAACTTAATGGTAATTGTTTTTGGAGCATTGCTGGGAACGGGTATTTATGCACTATTATTATTTTTATTGGGAATAAAGAAAGATATTAAAGAAAATAGCTTGAGGGTGAATGGGAAATGAACGACAGAAAAGCATTTAATTTTGAGATGATATGTTTTGCGATGATATTACTGCTTAACGGTTTGCAGATTTCAATACCGGTACCATTTACAAACAGTGGTGTTTTGACAATCTGCGGATCGGAAGTGGTGGTAATGCTTTTAAGTGTTTATCTGCTCTGCCTGTTGTTTAAAGAAAAAGAAAAAGTACGGGAAAATAAAGCCATATTAATACTATGTATAATATACAGCGCATACAGCGTGATTACCTATGGCTATAGAATTATTTTCAATGCTTTTGAAATGAAAAGCATATTAGTAATTAAGGCAGACATTTTTGCTTTTGTTATTCTGCTTGTTTTGCTAATAAGGGGTTTAAATATCAAAAAACTATATTTGATATATTCTGTCATATTTGCTGTAATTGCTGTATTATTAGCACCAAGCTGGGGAAAATGGGCGTATTGGATCTATCAGAATGCTGCCATTAGACTGATGTTTCTGTGCATACAGTACAGTGTAATTTTGGGGTATCGTGTATGCACAAAGAATAGGCGGGATAAAAGGACTTTGGATCTTATACGTGCTGTCTATATTTTTTCCATGTTGTTTTGTTATGTGAACATTTTAGGGGGAAAAGCTAACACAGTAACTATAATTTTATGTATTTTGTGTGGAGAGGCATTAATAGTAATAAAAGAAAAAAAATGGAACTTCAGGGTGATATTGCTTCCGGTATTATTTGCTGCACTTAGCCTTGCGATTATATATCCGACTTCACATGGAATGTTTACCAGAATATTCTGGGAAAATACGGTTGCCAGCGATGAGATTGAAGAAAAAAAGGAGTACGAAGTAGACGATAACGGCTATATTGTAAATGATCAGGATCGTTTTGCGTATTATGAAAAGAGTGCTTCGAAGGACAGCCTGCATGCACGTTCTGAAGTCTGGAAGGCAGCGTGGCAGGATATTAAGAAAAACCCTATCTTTGGAGTGGGATTATGTCAATATGAAGTAACCTACAGTACAGGTAACTCAGCAATGATCCTGCCTCACAATTTTTTGCTGGAGTATATGCAGGCGGTGGGAATAGCTGGTGTATTGCTGATGGGGTTAATTTTGCTGTGGGGATTAATATCTATTTGTAAAATGCGTAATACATATTTACTGATTTGCTATTTCCTTCTGCTGCTGGTTAGTTTCATGTATGCTTTTGTACAACCTATTTTTTGCAATGCCGCTGTAGTGTTTATTGTATTTATTAATATTGGAATATTTGTAAATTTAAGTAAAGAAAATCAAAAGACAAATGTATCAACAGAGAAACAGAAGGAAAGAATGCGTGTTTTGGTTGTCACATGTGCGCATATGGTTAAAACAAAGGAAGGCGAGTATTATACAACTACAGTATATGACTATGACTTCTTTAAGAGATACCTGCAGGTATTTGATGAGGTGAAAGTTGTCGCCAGGTGCCAAAAATCTGATAAATTAGACAGTGGTGCAATGAAGGTGTCAGGTGAAAAGGTTTTGGTACATGAATTGCCGGAATTTAAAGGCTTATCCGGATTATTAAAAAAATTTTGTGTACTAAAAAAGCTGGCAGAAAATGCTGCACAGGAAAGCGATTGTATTGTATACAGAGTTCCACAAATGGAGAGTTATTATATTTTCTTTTTTAATAAATATGATCTTCCTTATGTGGTGGAGGTGACTTCTGACCCTCTGCATAATAAGACAGTAACAGGTGTATTAAACAAAATAAACGTTGGATTGCTTAAATATATGTGTAAAAAGGCTGATGGGGCCAGCTATGTAACAGAAAAATATTTGCAGAGTTTATATCCGTCTGGGAAAAGCCTGAAATTATCAGGAAACAAATTTGAATCTTTTTATTCGTCTATTGTATTAGATGATAGTATGATAGGCGAGGTAAAAAAATATGGTGACATACCCGTAAGGCCGTTTGTTTTAGTGCATGTAACAAATGCGATAGAAAATCCTTCCAAGGGACATTATACGACAATCAAAGTTGTTGAAAAGTTAGTAAAGGCAGGAAGAAACATTCAAATCAAGTTTATCGGAGAAGGGAAGATGACAGATGATTTAAAAAGGACAGTCGAAGAATTAGGGCTGCAGAATAATGTCATTTTTACCGGAAGAATAGCAAACAGACAGGAATTGCTGGATGAAGTAAGAAAAAGTGATTTAATGTTGTTTCCTACAAAGAGTGAAGGTCTGCCCAGATGTATTATAGAAGCGCAGGCAGTAGGTTTACCTGTTATTTCTACACCGGTAGGCGGAATCCCTGAACTGGTGGAAGAAAAGTATTTAAGGCAGCCTGATGATGTGGAAGGATTTACAGAGCTTGTTTCGAGACTGATAGATAATCCGCAGGAGTTGGAAGAGATGAGTACGAAGGGATTGGATAATGCCCGTAAATATACAGACAGTGTATTAACGGCAAGAAGAAGCGAGTTTTATGCACAGCTACGAGAACGTGCTGAAAGCAACAGGGGTTGAACGGGTGGCAGTCGAATATGTGTGGTATATGTGGATTTATTTCAACGAAAAGAATAACGGAGCAGGAACTCAAAGCATTGAATAATGTCATGAGCCATAGAGGGCCTGACGATGCAGGTATATTGCAATGGACAGCAAAGGATGGTTATAATATTGGATTTGGGCACCGAAGGCTGTCGGTAATAGATTTATCAATAGCGGGGCATCAACCAATGAGCTGTATTGATCAGGAAGGTCATACCATATTGACGGTAGTGTTTAATGGAGAAATTTACAACTATACCCGATTGAAAAATCAATTAAAAGACTTTATGTTTAAAACCAATACTGATACGGAGGTGATATTGGCATCTTACTTAAAATGGGGTGATCAATTTTTAGAACACCTGCAGGGAATGTTTGCGATTGCGCTGTATGACCACAGAGATGAGCGGCTTATTCTCGCTAGGGATAGGATTGGGAAAAAGCCATTGTACTATTTTCTCAATGGTGATGAGATTGTTTTTGCATCTGAATTAAAAGCAATTATGATGTATCCTGGATTTGAAAAGATAATTGACAGAACTGTGCTGGCGGGATATTTACACTATGGCTGTATCAGAGGCGAAAAGAGCATTTTTATTAACACTTATAAGTTGAGACCGGGTTGCTTTTTGGAATTTGTACATGGGAAATGCAAGATTTTTCAATACTGGAGTTCGATACAGAAGTATCATGACGGGGGCAGGATAACGGATTCCTATGAGAAGATTAAAAAAGATACAGATCATTTAATCAATGAGGCAATAAAGGACCGGTTGGCAGCAGATGTACCGGTAGGCGCTTTTTTAAGTGGTGGTATTGATTCTTCTCTGGTGACAGCTGTTGCCCAAAAGCAAAAGTGTGACCCAATAAAAACGTTCTCCATAGGTTTTTTCGAAAGGGAAAAGGATGAGGCACCTTTTGCAAAGGAGATTGCGTCATATCTGGGTACCGATCATACGGAATTGTATGTGGGGGAGAAAGAATTATTCAATATGCTTGAAGATCTGCCAAAATATTATGATGAACCATTTTCTGATTCCTCTCAGATACCTTCTATGCTTGTGGCTAAGCTTGCAAGAGAGCAGGTGACAGTAGCGCTAACGGGAGATGGCGGAGATGAGTTTTTTTGTGGTTATCCGCGATATATTCATGCACATCAGGCACAATTATTAGAGCCGTTGGCTAAGATATTGAGAGGGCCGAAAGGTTGCTGGCAGAATAGCGGGTTTTATAAAAAGTTTCCTTTTAGAGTAAAAGCTATTTTGCAGAACAGCAATCCATGCTGTCAGACTCAAATCGGCGGTGAGAATTATATTGAACTTGCCAATACCTTAGTAAAAGGGGAGAGGCAGGAAATAAAGCATATGGTTGAGCAGGAGTATGGCGTCAGCGATTGGATGACAAGGAATATGCTGCTGGATATTAATTTCTGCTTACCGGATGACTATTTAACAAAGGTAGACAGAGCAACGATGAAATATTCATTGGAGGCAAGATGTCCGCTGCTGGATGTCAGACTGATGGAGTATGCCCTGAGAATACCCACTGGCATAAAATATAAAAAGGCAACACTTAAATATCTTTTAAAGGACATTGCGTATGATTATATTCCACGGGAACTGTTGGACCGCCCTAAAAAAGGATTTGAAGTACCTATGGAAAAATGGTTAAAGGGTCCATTAAAGGAAAAACTGTTAGAATATGCCTCTTCAGAGTTTTTGAAGAAGCAAGATTTATTTAGTGCCGAAAGGGTGACGGAACTGATAGAGTATTATCTAAAGAATAACGATAAAGGAAGGCTGAGCGGAAGAAATTTTACGAATCTTGTGTGGGCCTTTTTTGTATTTCAAATGTGGTATCAGTACTTTTGCGTTTAAAAAAATAATATAGGTTTAAAAGAAAGAGGGAGAAAAATGAATCTTTATGATGAGTTAATGGACAGAAAAGAAAAATTAGCAGTCGTTGGCCTTGGGTATGTGGGACTGCCCCTGGCTGTTGCATTTGCACGTAAGCTGGACGTTATCGGTTTTGACACGAGCAGCGCAAAAATTGAATTGTATAATCAGGGTATTGACCCAACGAAGGAAGTAGGTAATGAGGCCATAAAAAGTACCACAATGTATTTTACGGATGATGAGAAAAAGCTGAAGGAGGCAAAATTTTTTGTTGCAGCAGTACCTACGCCTGTTCGGAAGGATACAACTCCCGATCTTTCCCCTGTTGAATCTGCGACGGCAATTATAGGAAGGAATCTTACAAAAGGATCGGTGGTCGTATATGAGAGTACAGTATTTCCCGGTGTAACAGAGGAAATATGCGTTCCTATATTAGAGAGGGAAAGTGGGTTGATCTGCGGCACGGATTTCAAAGTTGGATATTCCCCTGAGAGAATTAATCCCAGTGATAAGGAGCATATTCTTTCAAACATCATTAAAATTGTGTCCGGGATGGACGAAGAGACATTAGAAGTCATCGCCAGAACATATGAATTAGTTGCATTGGCAGGTGTCTTTCGGGCAACATCTATTAAAGTTGCCGAAGCGGCAAAAGTAATCGAAAACAGCCAAAGAGATATAAACATTGCATTTATGAATGAACTATCCGTTATTTTCCACAAGATGGGAATTGATACAAAAGAGGTCTTGGAGGCTGCGGGAACAAAGTGGAATTTCTTAAAGTTTCAGCCTGGCTTAGTAGGCGGACACTGTATCGGAGTGGATCCTTATTATTTGACGCATAAAGCCGCGCAGTTAGGGTATCACTCGCAGGTTATTTTATCCGGGCGCCGTATCAATGATGATATGGGAAAATATGTGGCGGAAAATATAGTCAAAGCCTTGATTAAAATGGACAAGACTATAAGAGGGGCGAAGGTTGCCGTGCTGGGATTTACGTTTAAGGAAAATTGCCAGGATACCAGAAATACGAAGGTAATAGATATTATAAATGAGCTTCATGATTATGGAATTCAGACAGTAATAGTTGATGATGTAGCGGATCAGGACGAAGCAAAAAGATTGTACGAAATAGATATTATCTCGCTTGAGGATATGCAGCAGGCAGATGTTATTGCAGTTTGTGTACAGCACGATCTGTATAAGTGCCTGACCAGGCAGCAGTTTGACCAGATGTATAGAGATTCAAAGAAAATCATATTTGATTTGAAAGGAATGTATGATAAGGCCGAATTTACAAATGCGGGCTATTACTATTGGAGATTATGAGAAAGGGGATAATAATATGGGCTATAAAGAATTAAAATTTCCAGCAGACTCTTTGTTTTTGGTTACAGGAGGGGCCGGATTTATCGGATCTAATCTGTGTGAAGCATTATTGAACATGGGATACAGGGTCAGGTGTTTGGATAATTTATCCACGGGAAAGCAGGAAAATATTGACCTTTTTACAGGAAACCCTGATTATGAGTTTATTAAGGGCGATGTTACAGACATAGATACCTGTATGAAAGCCTGCAACGGAGTAAGTTTCGTATTACATCAGGCTGCATGGGGCAGCGTTCCGCGATCTATTGAAATGCCTATTTTTTATTGTGAGAATAACATTATGGGGACGCTAAACATGATGGAAGCAGCCAGACAATGCGGCGTAAAAAAGTTTGTATATGCTTCCAGCTCTTCTGTTTATGGGGATCATCCTGTTCTGCCCAAAGTGGAGGGTCAGGAAGGAAATCTGCTTTCACCATATGCCCTCACGAAAAGGGCAGATGAAGAATATGGGAAACTGTACTTCAAGCTTTATGGGTTGGACACTTATGGTCTGCGCTATTTTAATGTCTTTGGCAGAAGGCAGGATCCTGAAGGAGCCTATGCTGCGGTAATTCCGAAGTTTATCAGGCAGCTGATGAATGATGAGGTGCCTACTATTAATGGAGATGGCAGGCAGAGCAGAGATTTTACCTATATTGAAAATGTAATAGAAGCAAATTTAAAAGCATGTGCCGCTGATCGTGAAGCAGCCGGTCAGGCATATAATATTGCATATGGCGGAAGAGAGTATTTGATTGATATATATAATTCATTAGCGGAAATCTTAGATAAGAAGATCGAACCCCAATTTGGACCTGACAGAAAGGGCGACATTAAGCATAGTAATGCAGACATCTCAAAGGCTCGAAAAATGCTGCATTATGAACCTGAGTGGAACTTCAAGGACGGAATAGCGGAGTCTATAAAATGGTACAGGCAGAATCTTTAAGCTCTCAACAACGTGTATACAAAAGGTGGATTGCCGGAACGATTTTACTTGGTGCAATAGCGTTTATTCTCTTTGCCTCCATTACAATTTATATTGATCCGTTGTTTCATTTCCATGCACCTTTGGATAAATACGAATATTTAATTAATCTGCAGCGTTATCAGAATGACGGAATATTGAGAAATTTTGAGTATGACAGCATTATAACGGGAACGTCCATGACTGAGAATTTTATGACCTCAGAGGCGGACAATCTGTTTCAGGCAAAGTTTATAAAAGTACCTTTTTCCGGAGCACCATATAAAGAAATAGATCAAAATTTAAGGCGTGCCTATGAAGCCGGGAAGAATATTCGTTATGTGATCCGTTGTCTTGACTACAGCCTTTTGGTATGTGATAAGGATTACTGGCGGGAGGATGTGATATATCCGCTTTATTTATATAATAACAATCTGTTTGATGATGTTAATTATGTGTTAAATAAAGATATATTGTTTCATCAAACGCTGGGAGTTATTGAATATACGAAGGGCGGAAACAGTACAACAAGCTTTGATGATTATGCCAACTGGAATGACTCTTTTATATATGGAGCAGAGGCAGTTTTGGCTGCATATGCTCCAGGAGAAGCCGTTAGTCTGCCGCGGGTGTTAAGCGAAGAAGAAAGTACTATGGTTATTGAGAACATCCGTCAGAATGTGCTTGAGCTGGCACTGAGTCACCCGGAAACGGAGTTTTTTCTTTTCTTCCCGCCATACAGTATATGCTATTGGGACACTTTAAAGACGAATGGGCAGGTGGACTGGCGTATAGATGCTGAACAGGCGGCAATAGAAGAACTTTTGAAAGCACCCAATATTAAACTTTATTCATTTTGTAATAATTTTGAACTTGTATGCAATCTGGACAATTATAAAGACCAAGCGCATTACGGAGAATGGGTAAATTCGTGGATTTTGGAGTGGATCAAAAACGACGAATGGCGTTTGACGAAAGATAATTATCAGGAGTATTTGAGTGAAATAAGAGATTTTTATAATAACTATAATTATTCTTCTCTTCGGGAGTAAACGGTAGATAAAAAATGTTATTTAATTCATATGTGTTTATATTTTTATTCCTGCCGATTGCACTTGCAGGATATTATGTTTTTAATCATTTAAAATTATATAGAATATCCAATATTTTCTTGATTGGCATGTCGCTATGGTTCTATGGATATTTTAACAAATATTATTTACTTATTATTTGTGGCAGTATTCTGCTAAATTTTCTTTTGGTTTCCGGAATGGGACGGCTTGAAAAAAAGCAAGGTATTAAAAAATTTTTATTAGTATTTGGAATATGTGCAAACATCGCCATCATTTTTTACTTTAAATACTATGATTTTTTTGTATCAAATATTAATGTTGTTTTCAAATCACAAATTGCATTAAAAAACATTGTTTTGCCGTTAGGTATCAGTTTTTTTACCTTTCAACAGATCGGGTATTTAATTGATTCATTTGGGGGGGGTAAAACGGCATTTGATGAATATGCGCTGTTTGTGACCTTTTTTCCTCAGCTGATTGCGGGTCCCATTGTTTCGCACAGTGAGATGATTCCTCAATTCAGAGATATGAGCAAGCGGCATTTTGTACCCGAAAATTTCGCCAGAGGTATGTATGTCTTTGCTCTGGGGCTTTTTAAGAAGGTAATTATTGCGGATACCTTTGGAAAAGCAGTTTCATACGGATTTGGCAGTATTGAGACGTTGAGCTCATTAGAAGCACTGATTGTGTCTTTTTCATACACGTTCCAACTGTATTTTGATTTTAGCGGATATTGTGATATGGCAGGCGGAATTGGCGGGATGTTCAATATTATGCTGCCCTGGAATTTCAATTCTCCTTATAAAGCCACGTCTATAACTGAATTCTGGAGCAGATGGCATATGTCATTGACCAGATTTCTTAAGACATATATTTATATTCCGCTTGGAGGAAACAGAAAAGGGAAGTTTAGAACCTATCTCAATATAATGATTGTCTATCTTGCAAGCGGTATTTGGCATGGGGCAAACTGGACATTTATATTGTGGGGAGTGCTCCATGGTTTATTCAACTGTCTAAACCGGTTATTTAATAGATTTTGGGAAAGACTGGGGAAGGTTACACAATGGGCAATTACGTTCATGCTGGTGAATGTGCTATGGATTCTGTTCAGGTCTGAAGATATTTTCACTGCAAAGCTGTTTATTGAGAAGCTTTTTAGCCTGTCAGATTTCTCCATTAGCAGGGAATTGTACGAATGCTTCAATTTATTTGAGTTGACGATCCTGGAAAAAATCGTACCGGGCCTGAGGTATCTGGCAAATGCCGTCACAGGTTTCAACTTATGGCTGTTTCTTTTTGGGGCATTTTTTGCAGTGCTCAATTTGCGGAACAGCAGGGAACTTGAGTTTAGGCCAACGCTTGGAAGATCTATTATCACAGTGATTTTTATGGTGTGGTCTGTCGTATCGTTTGCAGGTGTATCCACCTTTTTGTATTTTAATTTTTAATTTTCTCCCTTTTCAGAATTGTGTATCCACTAAAAACGAGGAAAAAATATGCATATTTTGTGTTTTACATTGTTAGGAGGTTTATTATATGTTCGAAGAAATATCCTTCCCTGAACATGAATATGAGTCAATTCAAAATTATTTAAACAAACTAGGGTATTGTTATACCACGAGGGTATATAAAGAAATCGGGAAATATAAAGTCGGGGAATTATATACTGCCCCATGGGGTGATGTGTTGAAAATAGACGAAGTTAAAACATACTGGAAAGTATCGGATCGCCCTTTCTATGACGAAATGAATGATGATGAAAGGATGGAAATCTGTAAATATTCCGAAGATATGGGATTGCCGTATGAATTTATAAAATTTTCCAAAAGCACGGTATGATTATATTTCAGCAATGATAAATTGTATAAAATTGGTAATTATATGTGGGAATATACATTATACTTCAAATTTTATGCAGTAGGAACACTTTTCCGAAAAGGAAGTAAATTTTTAACAGAGTATTTTGAAGGGAGTTATATGCTTTTTAATACAGCAGAATATTTGATCTTCCTGCCGATTGTAGTATTGATATATTATATCCTTCCTGGTAAGGTGAGGTACGTCTGGCTGGCAGCTGCCAGCTGTTATTTTTATATGCAATGGAATCCGCTGTATATTTTGCTTTTACTTTTATGCGCAGTTATCACCTTTTGCGGCGGCCGAATGATAGCGAATCAAAGAGAGAAGCAGGGCGGTAAGCATAAAGTAATTTTGATTTTATGTATTACTTTCAATCTGATTATTTTGGGTTATTATAAGTACTTTCGTTTTTTTCTTAATTGTATAAATATGATTCTTCCGCATTTTCAATTAAATCCAATCCCTATAGAATTTGAAATTTTGCTGCCGGTAGGAATTTCCTTTTATACGCTTCAAGCATTGGGATATTTGATGGATGTTTATTGGGGGGGGGTATGTTGAGCGTAATTTTTTGAAATATTTCCTGTTTGTATCCTTTTTTCCTCAATTAGTTGCAGGTCCTATAGAAAGGTCTGGAAATCTCCTGGTTCAGCTGGAAGGCGTGCATAAGCTTAATTTTTGGGAACTGAAAAAGGGCGTGTTGATGATTCTATATGGGCTTTTTCTGAAAATGGTGATTGCGGACAGGGCGGCGATTCTTGTGGATACGGTTTTCGGAGATCCAAAATCATATCAGGGATTTTTTATAATTGTTGCAGCATTATTTTTTTCGATTCAAATATATTGTGATTTTTACGGATATTCTATTATTGCCAGAGGCTCTGCATTGCTTATGGGAATTCATTTGATGGAAAATTTCTCGGCACCTTATTATTCCAGAAGTATAAAGGAGTTTTGGGGACGTTGGCATATTTCTTTATCAACTTGGTTTCGGGATTATCTTTATATTCCTCTGGGAGGCAACAGGAAAGGAATTTTACGAACAGAAGGTAACCGCCTTTTGGTTTTTGCAATCAGTGGGTTTTGGCATGGTGCATCAATGGGATATATGTTTTGGGGCTTTTTGCACGGGGTGTATCAGCTCGTCGGAGACTTGACCAAAAAGATAAAGAGTACTCTGATCGGTTTTTGGAATCAATTTGTACCAGATTTTTTGAAATATACCAAAGGGAAAGAGGAATCTTTCAGTGCGCAACTGTTTCAGAGATTGTTTACTTTACTGCTGGTAGTATTTGCATGGCTATTTTTCCGTGCAGGCGGACTTACGGCCTCCTGTCAAATGGTTAAAGCAATGTTCAGCACAAATAATTGGACAATTTTGCTGGACGGCTCATTATATGGTCTGGGTGTATCTCCAAATGCTATGTTTATGTTAGTGCTGTCTATTATCGCCCTATTTGTGATGGATTATCAAAAGTATAAAGGACGCGATATTGCTGCAATGATTTTGAGGCAGGGGTGGATATTTCAGATGCTTGTTATGTTTGCGTTAGTCTTTGTAACCTTACTGTATGGATGTTATGGAGAAATGTATGATATTCAGCAGTTTATCTATTTTCAATTTTAGCCGGAGTGTGTATGAATATACAGAAGAGTATGATTTTTGTTAAATGTATATTTAAATTAGTGGTGTTTGCTTTAGGGTTTCAACTTGTTGTATCAGGATTGAATTATATTTATGTGGATGCGGAGCACCCCTGGTACCGGGTTATGTGGCATCATTACTATGAAGATGAAGGGAAAATAGATTGTATTATTCTGGGTTCGTCACATGTTTATTGTGACATTGACCCGTCTTTGCTAAATAGTACAAGTGATGATTATTGGTTTAATCTTGCATCACCAAGTCAACGTCTTGTTGATTCCTATTATTTACTAAAAGAAGCTGATCGGGGAAACGAGCTTTCTCATATTTATCTTGAATTGTATTATGACTGTTCCGCAAAAGACAGCCTTAAGGATAATATTGACCCAATAAAGGATCAAAGTATTTGCGACCGGAGCTGGCAGAATATTGATTTTATGAAAAATTCTATTAACAAAGTACAGTATATGCTTTCGGTCTTTAACAAGGATAATACTGTAAGTATGCTTTTCCCTTTCTGCAGGTACAGAATGAAACTGGGTGATTGGGATTATATCAAGCAGAACCTGCAAGCAAAGGAGAAAAAAGAGTATCAAAGCTATGAATATAGGTATCATTTCGAAGACGGTAATGGATATCTGGAATACCGCAGGCAAGGCTATTTTTATTCAACAAGAGAATTTTGGGGTCATTTGTATGAACAGTCAAAGGTGCTGGAAGAAGACCCCATAGGATATGTCAGTGAAAAGTATTTAAGGAAGATTATTTCTTACTGCCAAAAAAGAAATATTGCAATTACATTGTTTGTTTCTCCTATGAATGATTTGCAGCTTGTAAGTACGAAGAATTATGATCATTTCATACAGGAAGTCAATGATATTGCGGCAGAGTACAAGGTGGATTTTTATGATTTTAATCTTGTCAGGGAAGGGTATTTACCCATTCATTCAAAAGATTTTTTTTATGACATGGGGCACTTAAACGGCGCTGGTGCAAATTTGTTTACCTCTTTTTTTCAACAGATAGTTTCTGGTAATGCCGCGGATAACCAAAAATGTTTTTATTCGTCATATGAGGAGAAAATGCAGGAAACACCGGCGACGGTATATGGATTATATTATCAGGATGCTGAAGACAGAATGTTTTATATTGCTTCCAATCGTGACGAAGAGTTAGAATATAAGGTAGTGGTAACTCCGGCAGCAGGGGAGCCTTATATAGTACAAGATTTTAGCACAAATAAGATATTTTCTCTGCCGCTTAGCGAAAATGGTGTTTGCTCTGTTTTCTACAAAAAATGTAATGAAAGCGATGATGCAGCAAGAGTTTGTGAAATAGGATTTTGAGCTGTCTGGTTGTATAAAGACGGAACAAATCACAGAATATTTGTAAATCTGTGGGAAGAAAAACCCGGCATATGCTTAAGAAAGACGCATATGCTGGGTTTTTCTTTGCTTTCCCAAAAGGAGCTGCAACCATTTCTTTAGTAAGCGCATAGTTTCGTGGTATCTCTGTAAACGGTGGATAGTGCGTACCTATACAAAACAGGAGCAAACCTGTATGATAA
>CAJTSE010000001.1 GCA_910578815.1 uncultured Acetatifactor sp. | reverse complement strand
AGAGAATAGAGCCAGTGTTCGGTTTTGAAGGTACAATGACTTCCGTGTCATTGACAGAAAAAGGAAAGCAGAAAACTGCTTTCTTTTTTTGATAAAATTTTCAGATAGTAGTTTTATTTTTTCGGAAAGTATGATAAACTGTTAGAGAATGGTGGGCAGTAGGATTTTGAACTAGAAAAAAGTAATGAGGTGGAAAAATGGATACTAAAATTTTATTGGAAAATGGAACAAACGAACTGGAAATTCTTGAATTTACGTTAGGAAGTAATTCTTATGGTATTAATGTGGCTAAGATAAGAGAAATAATTACATATGAGGCAGTCACACCTGTTCCTAATTCCCATCCCAGCATAGAAGGTATTTTTATGCCGAGAGACATTATGATTACCGCCATTGATTTAAAGAATTGTTTGGGCAGGGGAGTTTCGGAACCTGCGGGGTTGTTTATTCTGACAAATTTTAATAAGCTGGATCTTGCTTTTCATGTTGACAGTGTGCAGGGAATCCACAGAGTATCCTGGAGAGACATCATTAAACCTGACGCAACGATTTCCACAACGGATGAAAGTGTATCAACGGGAATTATTAAGCAGGACGGGAAACTGATTATCATTCTGGACTTTGAAAAAATTGTTACGGACATTAATCCTGAGACTGGTTTGAAGGTATCCGAGATTAGCGAGCTGGGCGAAAGAAAGAGAAGTAATGTGCCTATTTTGATTGCGGAAGATTCTCCTTTGCTGAATAAGCTGATTGTAGACTGTCTGAAGAAGGCGGGATATGACAATTTGATCCATACGGAGAACGGACAGAGGGCTTATGATGTGATTACCCAATGCAAGGCGGATGGCAGCCTGAAGGATCATGTTCGTCTGATTGTAACAGATATTGAAATGCCGGAAATGGATGGACACAGGCTGACAAAGCTTGTGAAATCCGATGATGCTACGGCAGACATTCCCATTATCATTTTCTCTTCTTTGGTGAATGAGGATATGATGAGAAAGGGTGAAGAACTGGGAGCGGACGCACAGCTGTCAAAGCCTGAGATTGGTAATTTGGTAAAAATAGTTGACCGGCTTGTTGACGAGAAGCATTTGGATAAATAAAAAATTTATGTAGAGCCGGGAAGTTTCTCGGCTCTTTTATATGCGTAGTGAGTAGGTAAAGATTTCATCTACTCGATTGTATCAGGATTTGTCGTTTTTGGAGAAAAGAGATGAAGACAGAAGAAATTCTTACCGAAATGAAAAACGCGGATATGATTTTAGCAGGATTGGGCGAGGAATTTGATGATCTTTTGCGTCTTCGGAATTGTACAGAGTTTGTAAGGGGAAAGAAATTGCTGCAGGAGTCCGGTTATCAGTGGCTTATTCCGGCCTGGCAGGAATATTGTTCGGCAAAAATGGAGGATAATATCAGCCCGGCTTTAAAGAAACTTGCAAACATTCTTGCGGATAAAAATTATTTTGTTATCGCTACGGCTACCGACAGCAGGATTGAAAAGATTCCGTGGAAGAAGGACCGGCTTGTTATGCCCTGCGGCACAACTGCTCGAAAACAATGCCTTAATGGATGCGGACATATGGTCGAGAGTGTAACGGCAGACGAGGCTGAGCACATGAATGCTGCTTTTGAAGAATTGTTTACAGGACATTTTTCGTCAGACGAATTCCAAATGCTTACAAGGTGCTGTCAATGCGGGGAGCCAATGGTATTAAATACTGTTTTTGCCGAGCAATATGATGAGCAGGGGTATCGGAAGCAATGGGAAGTTTATACGAAATGGCTTCAAGGGTCATTAAATCGTAGACTGCTAGTGCTTGAATTAGGAGAAGGTATGCGTTTTCCAACGGTGATCCGCTGGCCCTTTGAAAAAATTGCATATTTTAATAAGAAAGCAATTTTTGTTCGTGTGAATGAAGCGTTGTATCAGCTAACGGAAGAATTGTCGGAAAAAGGTTTGGGGATTTCGAAAAATGCGATTGCCTGGTTGGAGAGTCTATGATACAATGAGCGCATGAGGCAAAAGAAAACAGGAAAGTTGAGGAGATATTATGCCTTCACAAGAGGATTATCTGGATAATCTGTTAAAGGATTTAACAGAGAGTAATGAACAGGATGAGAGCCTTTTCGGGCAGGATGAAGAAGAAATTGAACCAGATGCGGGAATTTCCGCCCTGGATGCGGAAGTGCCGGATTTGGATGCCGTTTCCGAAATGTCGGAAGATGAGATTAACAGGCTGCTTTCAGCAGGCGCTGATCAGGAGGATGAGTTATCAAGCGCTTCCGATATGGATCTTTCGGATGAGGATGTGCTGAAAATGTTGGAAGAGAGCGATGATGAAGAGCTTCAAGATATTCAGGATCTGCTGCAGAAGTCCGATAATAATGAGGCGGTAGATGATTCTATTACAGCAATGCTTGAGGATTATCCGGAGGAAGATCTGGAGACTAAAATTCTGGGCGGTGGAGATGATTATTCTGACGGCGGCGATAATAAGGAGCCGAAAAAAGATGCCCGGAATGAAAAAAAAGAGCTTGCCAGGCTGAAAAAAGAAAAGCAAAGAGAAGAGGCTGCTGCAAGAAAAGCAGATAAGAAGGCGGCCAAGGCGGCCCAAAAAGAAAAATCCAAGCGCGGACAGAAAGCTGAAAAGCGTGAAGAAGAGCAGTCGGAAGAGCAGCGGGAGGATGGAATGCAAGGCGATCTGGCGGATCAGGATTTGTTTGACCCGTCTGTTTTGGATTCCATTGTTTCCGAGGCTGATCTGGCAGGGCAGCGGCAGGAGCCGCCGGAAGAAGATGCAACTTCCGAGCCGGATATGATAGAAGCTGCTGAAGAACAGGTTCCCGAAGTGGTGGGGATTGACGGTGGCGAGTTGGACCTTGACAGTTTGTTTGGAGATGACGGGGATGCTGATCTGCTGGCGGATATGGGTGATGGGGAGGAAGTCCTGTCGAAGACAGAGGATTCGAAGTCGTTGGAGGGTGGAGATAATCCGAAGGAAAAGCAGGGTTTCTTCGCACGAATCATGAATTTCCTGACGGAGGAAGACGAGGAAGAAAACGAAAATATTAAGTTATCCAGAGAAAACAAAGACATTTTGGACGATCTGGACAAGGAAGAAAAGGGAGCAAAGGGTAAAAAGGGAAAGAAGGGCAAGGAGAAAGATGACAAGAAGATAAAGGAAAAGCCCAAGAAGGAGCCGAAGCCGAAGAAAGCGCCGAAGCCGAAGAAGGAAAGGCCGGTGAAAGAAGCGCCTTCCGTGCCGGGCAAGAAGCTTTCTATGAAAAAGGTACTGCCTGTTGTGCTTGTAGGTGTATCCGTAGGTGTGCTTGTGTTTGTGTTTGTCAATTCCGTGACAGACTATTCAGATAAAAAGACAGCGAAGACTGCTTACTATGAGGGGGATTACCAGACTTGTTATCAGAATCTTTTTGGCAAAGATCTCAATGAGACAGAAAGCATTATGTTTGGCAAGTCGGAAAGTATTTTATATATTCGGCTTTGGATTCGCGAATTTGAAATGTATATGGCAGAAGGTGACAGAGTGCGGGCTCTTGACAGCTTGATCCAGACCATAGACAGCTATCCGGATTTATATTCCTATGCAGGCCAGTGGAACGCGGAAGAAGATATAGCCGCCGGTTATGCCATTATTTTGAATTACTTGTCCGGTGAATTTGGGCTGACGGAGGGGCAGGCACAAACCATTGCCGCCGTGCGAAGCGATCGGGAATATACCAAGATGGTGACGGCTATCGCGGGGGGAAGAACTTTTGAAAACTGGGATGTGCCGGCAGCGTCTGAAGTGCCGAAGCAGGACCCTGCAGCGTCGGAACAGGATCCGACAGTTTCAGAACCGGAGGAAAATCAGATTCCGGATATGCTGCCGGAGGAAGACGGACTGGGGAACGATACCTTTATTGATAATCAATAGGTAAAAGAAGAAAGCTGTGTATACGGCGGAGCGAGGAATAATATGATTGCGATCATTGACTATGACGCAGGCAATATCCGAAGTGTGGAGAAGGCGTTTGCGTTTTTGGGAGAGTCGGCTATAGTCACCAGAGATCCAAAGACCATTCTTGGTGCAAACGGGGTAGTTCTTCCCGGAGTAGGAGCTTTCGGAGATGCCATGGGGAAGCTGAAGGATTACGGTTTGGACGGGGTAGTCAGAGAATGTGTTGACAGGGATATGCCGTTTTTAGGGATCTGTCTGGGATTACAGCTTCTGTTTGCGGAAAGCGAAGAGTCCCCTGGTGTGGAGGGTCTGCATATTCTGGAAGGCAGGGTCCTAAAAATTCCGTCTGAGCAAGGATTGAAGGTTCCGCATATTGGCTGGAACAGTCTGCAGTTTAAGGTTAAGGGTCGTCTATTTGAAAATTTGCAGGAAAATCCTTTTGTCTATTTTGTTCATTCTTTTTATCTGCAGGCGGCGGATGCGGGAATTGTTACTGCTACTGCGGATTATGGTGTGCAGATTCATGCTTCCGTTGAGAAGGGGAATTTGTTTGCATGTCAGTTTCATCCGGAAAAAAGTTCGGATATAGGAATGCAGATATTGCGGAATTTTATCAAAGTAGTGAAAGGGTGACAGGATGTATACAAAGAGAGTAATCCCCTGTCTGGATGTAAAGGACGGGCGGGTGGTTAAATGTGTTAAGTTCTTAAATCCCAAGGATGCCGGCGACCCTGCGGAGGTAGCGGCAGCATATGACAGGGAAGGGGCAGATGAGCTGACATTTTTGGATATTAATGCTTCGGCAGACAGCCGGGCTACTCAGCTGGCGTGGGTGCGCCGGGTGGCGGAAAGAGTTTTTATCCCCTTTACCGTAGGCGGCGGGGTCCGCACGATAGATGACTTCCGAGCGATATTGAGGGAAGGTGCGGATAAGGTTGCCGTTAATTCGGCCGCAATTATGAATCCTCAGTTGATCTCTGACGGAGCCGAGAAATTCGGCAGTCAGTGCGTGGTGGTTGCGATTGATGCAAAGCGCAGGGCAGACGGCAGCGGTTGGAATATTTATAAAAACGGCGGCCGTGTAGATATGGAAATGGATGCCATAGAGTGGGCAGTCAAGGCAGAAAAGCTGGGAGCAGGGGAAATCCTGTTGACCAGCATGGACGGGGACGGCACGAGAGAGGGCTACGACCTGGAGCTGACCAGAACGGTGGCGGAGGCCGTGAAGATTCCCGTAATAGCATCGGGGGGTGCGGGAAAACCGGAACATTTTTATGATGCGCTTGTGAAGGCGAAGGCAGAGGCCGTGCTGGCTGCTTCCTTGTTTCATTATAAGGAATTGGAGATTCGTGAAGTAAAAGAGTACCTGCGGAGCAGGGGAGTCAGTGTGCGTCTGTGAAAGGAAGAAAGGATCCTGAAGATATGGCAATGATTACAAATGACTGGCTGGAAGAGTTAGAGCCGGAATTTCAAAAGAGCTATTATAAAGATTTGTATCAATTTGTTTTGAACGAATATAATACATCCCAGGTCTTTCCGCCTGCGGATGATATTTTTAACGCTTTTCATCTGACGCCGCTTGGTCAGGTGAAGGTGGTTATTATTGGGCAGGACCCATATCATAATGTTGGGCAGGCGCACGGGCTTTGCTTTTCCGTAAAGCCGGAGGTGGATATACCGCCCTCGCTGGTGAATATTTACAAAGAGTTACACGATGATTTGGGCTGCTATATTCCGAATAACGGTTATCTGGTCAAGTGGGCCAGACAGGGAGTGCTGATGCTGAATACGGTACTGACCGTTCGTGCCCATATGGCAAATTCCCATCGGGGAAAAGGCTGGGAAGAATTTACGGATGCTGCGATCAAGGCATTAAACAGGCAGGATCGTCCCATCGTGTTTATTCTATGGGGCAGACCGGCGCAAATGAAGGAGAGGATGCTGAACAACCCGAATCATTTGATTTTAAAGGCACCTCATCCCAGTCCATTATCGGCATATAACGGTTTTTTTGGCAGTAAGCCCTTCAGTCAGGCCAATCATTTTCTGGAGGAACACGGCGTAACGCCCATAGACTGGCAGATCGAAAATGTAAACAGCGCAGAGTAAAATCAAAGCGAAAAGTGACTTACGTCACTTGGAAGCGGCATTTGAGGGGATAAGCGATATGAAGATGGAACAAATTGTATTGACAGAGCCGGACATGCAGTATGCCGATGATATATGGGCATTTCGTCAGGAGATTTTGGATTGTGACGCAGAATGTGAAGATAGATTTGCAGGCTGCATTTCTTTGGATATAAGCACGTCGGCGAAGGAGTGGATTACAATCTGCGAACTTAGAAAGAGTGAAAAAACCTGTGGTGAGGCAGGAACAACCGTTCCGTCACATATGTATCTGGCCGTTCGCAGCAAGGATGACAGGGTGATAGGAATAATAGATTTGCGCCATCACATCAATCATCCTGTCCTTGGAACCTGGGGAGGGCATTGCGGTTATTCGGTACGTCCCTCAGAACGGGGCAAGGGATTTGCCAGGGAAATGCTTCGTCTAAATATACTGAATGCAAAAGCGTTAGGAATACCAAAGCTTCTGATTACGTGTGACGAAAATAATAAGGTCAGTGAAAGAGTAATACTTGCGAATGGCGGCGTTTATGAGAAGACGATAGATGTTGATGGCAGCAGAGTGAAGAGATATTGGATTTCCGCAGCAGGAGATCCGGCATAAATGCAAAATATAAAATAAATTCAAAATCAGAAAAGGAAGCTTAAAATGAAAATTGCAATTATGGGTTATGGCAATCTGGGAAGAGGCGTCGAGTGCGCCGTGGGACAAAACGATGACATGGAGTTGGTGGGCGTGTTTACGAGAAGAAGTCCCGAAACGGTAAAAACGATAAGTGGTGTATCCGTCTATCATGCAGATTGTTTGCTGGAAAAAAAGGAAGAGATTGATGTATTGGTGATGTGCGGAGGCTCCGCCACGGATCTGCCCCTGCAGACGCCAGAGTATGCGAAATATTTTAATATAGTTGACAGTTTTGATACTCATGCGAAAATACCTGAACATTTTGCAAGGGTAGATCAGGCGGCGAAGGAGGGCGGGAAAGTGGCCATGATCTCAGTGGGCTGGGATCCAGGCATGTTTTCCTTAAACAGATTGTATGCAGGCGCTATCCTTAGGGAGGGCAGGGATTATACCTTCTGGGGCAAGGGAGTGAGCCAAGGGCATTCCGATGCCATTCGCCGGATTTCCGGAGTAAAGGATGCAAAGCAGTACACGATTCCGGTGGAATCCGCGTTAAATGCGGTGCGAAATTGCGAGAATCCAGAGCTGACGGTACGTCAGAAGCATACCAGAGAGTGCTTTGTGGTGGCGGAAGAGGGCGCGGATCTGGCGCGGATTGAGGAAGAGATCAAAACCATGCCCAATTATTTTGCGGATTATGACACCACGGTTCATTTTATCACTGAGGAAGAGCTTCAGCGGGATCATGCGGGAATTCCCCACGGCGGCATGGTGCTTCGAACGGGAAAGACAGGTATGGGCGGCGAACATAACCATGTCATCGAGTACAGCTTAAAGCTGGACTCCAACCCGGAATTTACGGCCTGTGTTCTGGCAGCTTATGCAAGGGCAGCTTATAGAATGAGCAGTGAAGGCATCACGGGATGTAAGACGGTGTTTGATGTGGCACCCGCTTATTTGAGCCCCCTGACGGCGGAAGAGATGCGGAGCCGGCTTTTGTAGGCCAAACGGTTAGCTTACTGTTAGAAGATACGGTACTTTTGTAGATAAAATGTAACAGACACCTCGTAATCAAGTAACAGACGGCTATTGTTCTCAATGAGGGCTGTGCAACCTTTAAGCGAAAGCGTGACCGAATGAGCATGACGGCCGGCTGCCGCCGTCGGGTTGTGTGTCTGAACTGTTATGATAAATGCCGGGGCGGGGATTGTATCCTGTGCGGCGGAATATATGCTTTGAGTGGTATGGCCGCTGAAGCGGACAAGGAGTACAAATTATGAAAAAAAAAGCGTTTGTAACAAAGGCACAAGTGGAGGAAATTGTAAAGACTTATCCTACACCTTTCCACATATATGATGAAAAAGGGATTCGTGAGAATGCAAAGGCTCTGAAGGAGGCTTTTTCATGGAATCCCGGTTATAAGGAGTTCTTTGCGGTAAAGGCTACACCTAATCCCTTTCTGATTGATATATTGAGGGATTACGGCTGCGGCTGTGATTGTTCGTCCATGACGGAGCTGATGCTCTCGGAGGCCATAGGGGTCAAGGGAGAGGATATTATGTTTTCCTCCAACGATACGCCGGCAGAAGAGTTTGCTTATGCGGCAAGGCTTGGGGCCACCATCAATTTGGATGATATTACTCATATTGACTTTTTAGAGAAAACGCTGGGTTACCTTCCTAAAACCTTAAGCTGTCGTTTCAATCCGGGGGGATATTTTTCTCTGGGTACGGATATTATGGACAATCCAGGTGATGCAAAGTATGGATTTACGAAGAAGCAAATGTTTGAAGGCTATCATACCATGAAGGCAAGGGGTGTGGAGAAATTTGGAATTCATGCTTTTTTGGCAAGCAATACTGTTACCAATGAGTATTATCCTGTCCTTGCCAGGCAGCTTTTTGAGCTTGCCGTGGAGCTGAAGGAAGAGACGGGAGCGCATATTGCTTTTATTAATTTGTCAGGCGGGATCGGCACTCCTTACAAGCCGGAACAGGAGCCAAACGACATTCGTGTTATAGGAGAAGCCGTACATCGGGTATACGATGAGGTACTGGTTCCTGCTGGCATGGGAGACGTGGCAATCTATACAGAGCTGGGACGTTTTATGATGGCGCCGTACGGACATCTGGTGACAAGGGTAATACACGAAAAGCATACTTATAAGGAATATCTGGGTGTGGATGCCTGTGCGGTGAATCTGATGCGTCCGGCCATGTACGGAGCGTATCACCATATTACCGTTCTGGGGAAGGAAAAAGAGGCCTGCGACCACTTATATGATGTGACGGGCTCTTTATGCGAGAATAATGACAAGTTTGCCATAGACCGTATGCTGCCAAAGGTGGAGATTGGAGATTACATGGTGATTCATGATACGGGAGCTCACGGCTTTTCCATGGGCTATAATTACAATGGCAAATTGAAATCCGCAGAGCTGCTGCTTTGTGAGGACGGAAGCGTGAAGCTGATTCGCAGGGCCGAAACACCAATGGATTATTTCGCGACTTTTGACTGTTTTGAAATATTTCAAAAGCTTTCTGGAGCGGAAGAGAAGTTTTAAAGCTTTTTTAGGATGTGAAATTTCGTAAAGCGGAAATTATGGAGGTTGTTATGAGGTATCCGAAGAGCCTGCCTGCGGGCGGAATGATCGGCTTTTTGGCGCCTTCCTTCGGCTGTGCGGCAGAGCCTTACAGGACTGCCTTTCAGCAGGGGCTGGCGCATTTTGAAAAAATGGGTTACAGGACCCTCACAGGGCCAAACTGCTATTGCGACAAGGGTGTCGGAATCAGTAACACTCCTGAAATGTGCGGGGCAGAGGTGATGGAAATGTTTTCCTCCCATGCAGACTGCCTGATCTCCTGCGGCGGCGGAGAGCTGATGTGCGAGATATTGCCTTATGTGGATTTTGAACGGCTGGCCCGGATGGAACCAAAGTGGTTTATGGGCTATTCCGACAATACAAATCTGACGTTTACATTGGCGACTCTGACGGATACGGCTTCTGTGTATGGTCCCTGTGCATCGGCTTTTGGTATGGAGCCTCTTCATGAGTCGGTGGAAGACGCTTTCGGAATTATAACCGGAAGGGTGCGGACCGTAAAAAGCTACGGCACATGGGAAAAGGAAAGCTTAAAATGTGAAGAAAATCCCTGTGTTCCTTATAACTTAACGGAGCCACTGAGAATCAGGAGATTCCTGGGGGAAAAGGAATTGGATCAAGACGCGGGCGCTTCAAAAGAACTGCAGTTTTCCGGGCGGATTCTGGGGGGCTGTATGGACTGTCTGGTGAATCTGCTGGGCACCTGTTTTGACAGGACAGTGGATTTTGTAGAGAAATACAGGGAGGACGGGATTATCTGGTTTTTGGAATCCTGTGATCTTAATGTATTCGGTATTCGTCGGGCTATGTGGCAGATGGAAGAAGCCGGATGGTTTCGGCATGTGAAGGGATTTCTAATCGGCAGGCCGGCCAACGGAGAGCCGATAATGAATCTGAATCAATATCAGGCCGTGCTTCAGACAGCAGGACGCAAAAATGTGCCTGTTATTATGGATGTGGATCTGGGACACCGTCCGCCAATGATGCCCCTTGTGGTTGGGAGTCTGGCGAAAGTGACTGCGGCGGAAAACAGTATCAGAGTGGAGATGGCATCAATGTAAAAAGGAGCACGCTGATATGTGTAAGAAGGTGGAAAAAGATAAAAGTATACGCACAAGGATGATAGGGATGGCATTGCTGCCCATCCTAGTGCTGAGTCTGCTGATTATTTTCATAGGAATGGCATTGCTCTATCGCTTATATACTCAGAGCATCCGCAATGAGCTGACTGCAACCACCAACGTGGTACTGGACTGCTTAAACCTTACGGTCAGGGGGGATTATGCTTATGAGTCGGGGATGCTGCTAAAGGGAGATCTGAATATAACAGACTCCACAATGTTGTATCGTGTACAGGAAAAAGCACAGATTGATATTTCGATATTTTGGCAGGATACCCGTATTCTGTCAACGGTGTCAAACGAATATGGTGTGTCGGCAGTAGGAACCAGAGCGGGCAGGGAGGCGGTGGAAGCCGTCCTGGAAAGAGGGGAATGCTACTATTCCACAAATCTGGATATTAACGGCGTGCCTTATATCGGATATTACATGCCGATGAAAAATGCCGACGGCACCATTGTGGGGATGATATTTGCCGGCAAGAAAAAGGATATGGTATATCAGGGAATCAAAGCGATCATGCTGTGTTTTTTAGGGGTGTCGATTGTGGCCAGTATTCTGGCGGTAATTATCAGCAGTGTGTATTCCAGTCGGATGACTTCAGATATAAGTTTAATCAATAAGTATTTAAAGACAATTTCCGAGGGAGATCTGACGGTAAATCTTGACAAAAGGATTTCCAGCAGAAAGGATGAACTGGGCAGAATTGGGGAGTATGCTTCCAGAATGAGAACGGATCTGAAAAAGATGATTGAGAGGGATCCGCTTACCTCGCTTTATAACAGACGCAGCTGCAACAACAGGCTAAGGGCGCTGGAGGATGCGCAGACAGAATATACAGTGGTTATGTGTGACATTGACTGGTTTAAGAAGATCAATGACACCTATGGACACGATGCCGGAGATTATGTTTTGGTCACTCTTTCCGGGTTGATCAGAGAAAATGTAAAGGGCTGCGGATTTGCAAGCCGCTGGGGCGGTGAGGAATTTCTGCTGGTCTATCAGCTGCCTCATGATGCGGCACTGCAGAAGGTACGGCAAATGCAGCAGAATGTCAGGGAGTATGATTTTACCTATGAGGGAAAAAAACTTAAGGTCACGATGACGTTCGGCGTGGGGGCAGATAAGGGTTCCGTACCTTTTGAGCAGCGGATTTCCCTGGCGGACGGAAGCCTGTATGTGGGAAAGAATAACGGACGAAATCAGATTGTTGACGGAGAAGATTGAAAACTGTCATTTTCAATCTCGGAATTTGTGACGCTGCGCGTCGCGTCCCAAAGTTCCTGCAAATTTAGATGCCGCTTGTGCGGCGGAATGAGAGGAAACATGAAAAGACTTATGGCGGTGCTGCTGACAGGGATGATGGTTTTTTTTGCGGGATGCGGCAATATACCCCGAAATACGGTACAGGCTCTAAGTGATCTGGAGGGAAAGAAAATCGGCGTGCAGTTAAAGACAACGGGCGACAGCTATGCGACGGAAATCAAGGATGCTGAGGTTCAGCGATTTGCGAAGGGGCGGGATGCGGTAATGGCGCTGCGGGCAGGAAAAGTAGACGCTGTTATGCTGGATGACGCTCCGGCAAATGTATTTGTCAAGGAGTATGGAGATATTAAAATTCTGGAAGAGGCCTATGCGGACGAGGAATATGGGATTGCCGTCAGCAAGGATAATCCGGAGCTGCTGCAAAGGATCAATGAGGCGCTGGACAAATTACAATCCGAGGGGGAGATAGACCGGATTGTGAAGGCCTGGATAGAGGATGGTGAAACGGTGTCCGCCTATGACGGCCAGACGAAGGATTCTTACAGTGGCGGCACGCTGCTGATGCTGACCAACGCTGAATTTCCGCCCTATGAGGATAAGCTGGAAGACGGAACCATTGTAGGTATTGACATAGACATCATGAAAGCAATCTGTGATGAGCTGGATATGAAATTACAGGTGGAGCATACGTCTTTTGATTCTTTGCTTGCGTCGCTGCAGAGAGGAACGGGTGATGTAGTCATGGCGGCTATGACGATCAACGAGGAACGGCTGGAGCAGGTGAATTTTTCAAATATTTATATGTCCGCTAAGCAGGTGATTATTATCAGAAGTAAATGAAGGAGCAGATGAAAATCGGCATGAAAACCGGCAGAAGCCGGCAGGATAAAAATTTGCTTGTCAAGCGGTCAGTTCTGTGTTAAAATAATTTTTGTTGCGGGATATATCCGCGCAGGCCGGCGTGTCGGAATGGCAGACGAGGCAGACTCAAAATCTGTTGTGGGCAACCACGTGCGGGTTCAAGTCCCGCTGCCGGCAGGAAACGGCGCAAAATCGAACCATGTTGGTTCAGGTTTTGCGCCGTTTTGTGTTGGAAAACTTGAAGGTAAAATGAACCTTTTGGCATCGGTATCTGTCTATGTTGGTGAAAGGAGGTGATGTGCGGTGGACACGTTTGAGAGATTGCTGGAAGCGGAAAGAAGTTCTGTGGAGCGATTTGTGAAATTTCGAATTGGATGCAGGGCAGATGCGGAGGATGTGCTGCAGGAGGTATTTTTTACAGCGTATCAGAAATTTTCCCAGCTGAAAAGGCCGGAGGCCTTTAAAGCATGGGTGATCAGCATTGCCAGGAATAAATGCAGCGACTATTTCCGAAGGAAGGCCGCCTGCTGTGAAATGCCACTTGACGAGCTGGCGGAGCAGCGGCTGACGGACGGCAGGCATGGACTAGCTGTGGTTTCTGCCGTAAGGGAAACCTTGAGCCTGCTGGGTGATAAGGACAAGCAGATTCTGTATCTGTATTTCTGGAAGGAGCTGCCCCAGGTAGAAATCGCAGAAAGGCTGGGCATCCCTGTGGGAACCGTGAAAAGCAGATTGTACACCGCAAAGCAGAATTTTAAGCACAAGTATCCCTGTTATCACATTGACGAATCGAAAGGAGAAATTAGTATGAGCAAGTTACCTGAACTGATGCCCGAATATCAGATTGAGGTGAGTACGGAGCCGCCCTTTGACGTAAAATGGGAAGAGCTGATGGGGTGGTTTCTGGTGCCCAGACTGGGAGAGAAGCTCTCCTGGGGGATGTACGATATGCCTTCCCGCAAATGCAGCCATATATATGATATGGAGGTCTTGGGCAGGGCAAAGGTCCACGACATTGAAGGGGTGGAGCTGACTGCCAGGGAGGCGTCCTGTTCAAATAAAAACGACGTGATCAACCGTACCTTTGTGGCCCAGCTTACCGACACCCATTGTCGTTATCTGGCGACGATCAGAAACGACGGGGATGTCCGCAATTTTATTACCTTCCTGGATGGGGAGGAATTCCTGCCGAACTGGGGCTTTGGGGAAGACAACTGCGGCAATGAAACGAATCTGTCCGTTAAGGGAGATATACAGAGAAAGGGCACGGTGATTACAAGCGCAGAAAAGGATTTTCTGCTGGATATTGTGGGAAGGTACACGGTTACCATCGGCGGCAGAAGTTATGATACGGTCTGCGCTATGGACATAGAAACCTATAATGCCGGCGTTGTCTCCGAGCAGTTTCTGGACCGGAACGGCAGGACCATACTTTGGCGCAGATTTAACCGTGACGACTGGGCGCTGGATCATTACAAAAAGAAATGGAGCGAACAGCTGCCGGATAACGACAGGCTGACCGTCAATGGAACTACCTATGTACAGTGGTATGACTGCATTACGGATTATATTTTGTAAAATACCGCATCAGTCTTCGGGACTGACATAACTGCCGTCTTTATCAAATTTTGTGTTAAAGGGCTCACTTAAGGTATTTATTCGTTCCAGTATGGACGCAAAGTCATCGCCTTCTGCCGGGGTAGGGCAGTAATCGTTTCGGGACATCACAGAGCTGATCAGGCAGGGAATTATCCTTGCCTGTCGGTCCTCCTGTTTTACCCCGTCTATAAAGGTGAAGGTCTGCCGGAAAATCATGGTTTCTTTATCCTTGGGATTCCTGTTGCCGCCAAAGCAAAAATTTCCCATGCTGTATACGATAAATTTACCGTTGTAAACCTCAATGCCCTGCAAGACATGGGGATGGCAGCCCAGTACCAGGTCTGCTCCCCAGTCGATACATTTCTTTCCAAGTTTTTTTTGATACTCTTCGGGATAATCATCTCTTTCAATACCCCAGTGGCAGCAGGTAATAATCAGATTGACCTCGTCCTCCTGCAGCTTTCGAATACCTTCTTCCAGCCAGAGCTCCACTGCTTCGCCGTCATAGACCTCGTTTACGGAGACAAAGCCGATGCGGAGTCCTTTTGTCTCATAAATGCCGATGTTGTCGTCATATGCGTACGAAATTCCGTTTTCTTCAAACAGCGCCACGGTATCGTCGCTTCCCTGCCTGCCGTAATCCATGCGGTGATTGTTTCCGAAGCTGACAGCTTCTACGCTTCCTAAGGGAAGGACTTCGATATAGGCGGGATCGCCTTTGATATTATATTGTTTTTCAACTAGATCTGTTGATTCTGTGAGGACACCCTCGAAATTCACGATGGTCATGTCATCCTCTTCAAAAACAGACTTTACATTCTGCAGAAAGTAGGCGGGTCCCTGCTGATCGTACATTTCCCGGAAGGTTCCAGCGTATCCGTGAATCTGTAGAATGCCCAGGGACACGTCCCCGGCAGCAGAAATCGTGAGTTCGATTACTTCCGGTTCCGGCGCAGGAGTTGTCTCCGGCGTAGGTGAAGGCTCCGGAAGAATTGGAGAAATCATCTCAGGCAGCAAGGTTTCTGCCTGTGTGGTCTCCGAATCCGGAGAAAGAGATTCTATATTGGAGCTGTCTGCATTTATCTCGCCGCAGCCGTTTAATCCTAGGCATCCTGCCGACACCAGAGCCGTCAGGGATAACAGGTATAAGCATCTGAATCTTTTCATAAAACATTCCTCATTAATGGGAAAATTTAGCAATCGTCATTTTCTGACCACATCCCAGGCAGCCATTAAAAGTCTGACAGGCATGATCCTGGCAAGAATGCGATGCAGTGAGCAGGCGAATCCTGGTGTAGAAACTGTTCGTCTTCTGCAGCTGTCCTTGAGGGAGCGGCGAACGACATCTTCTCTACGGGAAGATAGAATAAAATTATTTACCTGATGGCTGTCTGCGGTATCTTTTGCAGTGCCGATGAATTCCGTGCCCCTGACCCAGAAAGGGCATACTGCGGTGACGCAGATACCTGTGGCTGCCAGTTCTTTTCCAAGGCTTAAGGAGTAACGGTATAAAAAGGCCTTGGAAGCAGAATAAATATTCATATAGGGAAGAGGCTGAAAAGCCGCAGTGGAGCAGATTTCCAATATGCGGGCGCCCCTGTGCATATAAGGGAGTACAGTTTGAGTCACCGCCACGGCAGCCCGGCAGTTTAAGTCAATCATCTGTTCGCATTGCTTTAAGTCAATGGTAGCATAGCTGCCGATTTTGCCGAATCCGGCTCCGTTGATTAAAATCCGGACATTGGGCTTCTTTTTTTGTAAGAGGGCGGAAAGTCGACAGATGGAATCAGGTGTGGTCAGGTCACAGACCAGAGGGCGCAGACGGGTCTTTACCTGTTCCTGCAAATCCGCAAGCCTATCCTGCCTCCTTGCAATTACCCATATTTCGTTAAGGCATTCATTGGTATCCAGCTGTCGGACGTACTCTGCGCCCAGGCCGCTGGAAGCGCCGGTTACAATAGCTATATTCATAAGCATCCTCCTAATAGATCATTATACACTCTTTTTGAAAAAATACTATTGATTTTTTCGCTTTAAACTGCTAAACTAACACTGCCGGGAGATGCGAGGAAGATGCAGCATTTTAAGCGGAAGCGGGAGGAAACAGGAAAGAAGATGAAAGAGATAGCCAGTTTAATTCAATATCGGCCGAATGTGAAAGTGGTGGACGCCACTCTTCGAGACGGAGGCCTGGTAAACGATTTTTATTTTACGGATGAATTTGTAAAGGCGCTGTATCTTACAAATCTGCGTGCCGGTGTGGACTATATGGAGTTCGGCTATAAGGCATCAAGTGAGATGTTTGATGCGGACAAGTTCGGCAAGTGGAAATTTTCCAGAGATGAAGACATTCGGGCTATTGTGGGAGAGAATGCTACGGATTTAAAAATTGCGGTGATGGCTGACGTGGGACGCTGCGATTACAAAACGGATATAATCAATCGGGCAGACAGTCCCATTGATTTGATCCGGGTGGCCACTTATCTGAATACGATACCGGCTGCGGTGGAGATGATTGAGGATGCGGCAGGGAAGGGCTATGAGGTGAGCTGCAATATTATGGCCATTTCCAATACACAGGAGGGGGATTTGAAGGTAGCTCTGGACATTTTAGGGCAGACTTCAGTGGATGTGCTTTACATCGTGGACAGTTATGGAGCCATTTACCCGGAGCAGATGGCCAGGCTGGCGGATATTTACATGAATGCTGCCGTAAAATACGGTAAAAAGGTAGGTGTACATGCTCACAACAATCAGCAGCTTGCCTTTGCCAATACGATTGAAGCAGTGGGAGACGGAGTTGACTGGCTGGATGCCACTTATGCGTCCATGGGAAGAGGGGCCGGCAACTGTGCCATGGAGCTGTTACTGGGCTTCCTGCGTAACCCGAAGTATAATGTATATCCGGCCATTCAGTTTGTGGATTCGTATATGAACAAATTGAAGGCGGAGGGTGTTGTTTGGGGGTATGACCTGCAGTATTTGATGACGGGGCTTTTAAACCAGCATCCCAGAACGGCTATTCAGTTCACAAAGGAAAAAAGGAATGATTATGCGGAGTTTTATCGGGAGGTAGTGGCCCAGGACTGAAAAAAGGGCAGACTTAAAGCAGCCCCATAAAATGCCGAAATAAAAAAGTCCCGTAAACAGTATAGACTGATATGATCCCCTCAGGCAGACAAGGCAAATAATAAAGTCTGCTTGAGGGGATTTTCAGCGCTGCCGCGTAAAGAAACGGTTGAACTTTAGCCGGGAAATGTGTATACTGAAAAGTGGTTTTATATGTGCATGCCGGTTTTGGATTTCAAGGTGCCGGATCGCAGGAAAGGCAGGAATATTTAGATGAAGATAAACAGTGTATGTGTGCAGGGCGGCTATACACCGAGGAACGGAGAGCCGCGCCAGATCCCTATCATTCAAAGCACTACCTTTAAGTACGATACCAGTGAGGACATGGGGAAGCTGTTTGACCTGGAGGCAAGCGGCTACTTTTATACCAGGCTGCAAAATCCCACCAACGATCATGTGGCGGCGAAGATTGCGGCGCTGGAGGGCGGTACTGCGGCCATGCTGACCAGCAGCGGCCAGGCGGCGAACTTTTACGCCCTGTTTAATATCTGCAGCTGCGGAGATCATATTGTAGCGTCAAGCACCATCTATGGAGGCACCTTTAATCTGATTTCCGTTACCATGAAGAAAATGGGAATTGATGTCACCTTTGTGAACCCGGATGCCACGGACGAAGAGCTGGACGCTGCCTTTCAGGACAATACAAAGGCGATGTTTGGAGAAACGATAGCCAATCCGGCATTAACGGTGCTGGACATTGAAAGGTTTGCAAAGCGGGCTCATGCGCATGGTGTGCCGTTGATTATTGACAATACCTTTGCAACTCCCGTAAATTGCAGGCCTTTTGAATGGGGAGCGGATATTGTGACCCATTCCACCACAAAATATATGGAAGGCCATGGGGCAGCAATGGGCGGTGCCATTGTGGACAGCGGAAAATTTGACTGGATGGCTCATGCGGAGAAGTATCCTGGCTTGTGTACCCCGGATGAAAGCTATCATGGGATTACGTATGCTTTGAAATTTGGTAAAGAAGGGGCGTTTATCACCAAATGTACCGCACAGCTGATGCGGGATTTTGGCTCTATTCAAAGCCCTCAGAATGCGTTTATTTTAAATTTGGGTCTGGAGAGCCTGCATGTGCGGATGAAGCGGCATTGCGAAAATGCGCAGGCGGTTGCGGAATTCCTGGCGGGGCATGAAAAGGTTGCTTATGTAAATTACTGCGGTCTGCCGGGAAATAAATATTATGATTTGGCCCGGAAGTACCTGCCGAATGGAAGCTGTGGAGTGGTGTCCTTCGGTTTAAAAGGCGGAAGGGACGCGGCAGGCATCTTTATGAAGAATTTGAAGCTGGCGGCCATAGAGACGCATGTGGCGGATGCCAGGACCTGCTGTTTAAACCCGGCCTCTAGTACACATCGCCAGATGACCGATGAGCAGTTAAAGGAGGCGGGAGTTCCCGCAGAGCTGATCCGCATCAGCTGTGGCATTGAGGATCAGGAAGACCTGATCGCGGATATTGCTCAGGCACTTGAGCAAGGCGAAAAGATTTTCTAAGGTAGAAAAGAACTCAACCTAAGAAAATCTAAGTTTCGCCTCGAAGAACGCAGGCGAGTAAACTCGCCTTGAGCGGCGTTCTTCACCGATTTTTGTGCCGCCGCAGGCGGCATGTCTGAAAGAGTGAAAAGCTATGGACTGTAAAGAGTTTGAAAAGCTGATTCCGGATTTTATGAAAGACAGGCTGGATTATTCATCCATGAAACGGTTCAGTGAGCATATGGAGCGGTGCGGAAACTGCAAGGAAGAGCTGGTCATTCAGTTCCTGGTGACGGAGGGCGTTCAGAGGCTGGAGGACGGAAGGGCCTTTGACCTGCAGAAGGAGATGGACCAGAGGATCAGCAGGATCAAAAGAAAAATAAAGCTCCATGGCAATATGATCAGGCTGGGGATTGCCATGGAAATTGCGGCGGTCTGTATATTGGCCGGAATTGCGGCCTGGATTTGGATTTAAAGTAAGGAGCTTGGTATGGGTGAATGCGGAAAGCTTGTCCTGATAGACGGGCACAGTATCTTAAACAGGGCATTTTACGGGCTTCCTGAGCTGACCAACGCTCAGGGACTGCACACAAATGCAGTGTATGGTTTTTTAAATATCATGTTCAGGATTCTGGAGGAAGAGAAGCCGGATTACCTGGCGGTTGCTTTTGACGTTCATGCCCCTACCTTCCGCCATGAGATGTATGAGGCCTATAAAGGTACCAGAAAGCCCATGCCGGAGGAACTGCGGGAGCAGGTGCCGGTGATGAAGGATGTGCTGAAGGCCATGGGTGTGGCGATTATGGAACGTCCCGGACTGGAGGCGGACGATGTACTGGGTACGCTGGCGAAGAAAGCACAGAGCGCAGGCATGGAGGTGACGCTGGTATCCGGGGACAGGGATCTTTTGCAGGTGGCGGATGAGCATATTAAAATTCGGATTCCCAAAACAAAGCAGGGACGGACGGAGATAGAGGACTATTATCCCGCGGATGTAAAACGCACATACGGCGTAACTCCGCTGCAGTTTATTGATTTAAAAGCTCTGATGGGGGATACGGCGGACAATATTCCGGGCGTGCCTAAGGTGGGACAGAAAACTGCGGCCGAGCTGATGGGGCAGTACGGCTCGCTGGATGCAATTTATACCCATGTGGAAGAAATCACAAAGAAAAGCGTCAGGGAGTCTCTGAAAGAAAATAAGGATCTGGCGGACTTAAGCAAGATGCTGGCTGCCATCAAGATTGACAGTGATGTGGAGCTGGATTACGTGGCGGCAAGGGCGGAAGGCTATTATACAGAAGAGGCTTATCAGCTCTTTAAGCAGCTGGGCTTTAAGAATATGCTGAATCGTTTTGGTGCCCAGAATAAAGGAGAGGAACAAAAGGAGCTGACAAAATCCTTTGTGCAGCTGCAGACTCTTGATGAGCTTCTGGCTAAGATGGATGAGCTGGAAGATAATCAGAAAACAGGAATATTTCTGGCGGTGGAAGAAGGGAATATCTTAGGGGCCGCGGTAAGCAGCCCGGAAGGAAAGACTTTCTTTCTGGCAGTGCCGGAGCAGGAAGACCGGCAGATGTCACTGTTTGAAGAACCCTTTGAAAATGACGTAATCAATGTGAGGAAGCTTGCGGAGGCCTTGGAAAGGCTGTCTGGCAGGGTTAGGGTATCCACCTTTGATATTAAGGGGCAGTACCGTTTTCTGGCGCAGGATACCACGGAAAGATATTTTGATATTCTGATTGCCGCCTATCTGCTCAATCCTTTAAAGAGTGATTATGATGTGGAAACCATTGCTTCGGCGCATCTTGGTTTGTTGATACCCGGCAGGGCAGAGCTTTTCGGGAAACTGAAGCTGAAGGAGGCCAAACGTCAGCAGCCGGACAAATTTGCGGAATATTGCTGCTATGGGGCTTATGTATCCCTTAAGGCTTTGGATATATTGGAAGAGAAACTGAGAGAAGCGGGCATGAGTGCGCTGATGCGGGAGATCGAGATGCCTTTGTCTCTGGTGCTGTATGATATGGAGCGGGAAGGCGTGGAGGTACGCAGGGAAGAACTGAAGGCATACGGAGACGCGCTGGTAACCAGGATCCAGGAGCTGGAAAAGTCCATCCATGCTCAGGCGGGCATGGAGTTTAACATTAACTCTCCCAAGCAGTTGGGCGAGGTACTGTTTGAAAACATGAAGCTTCCAGGGGGGAAGAAGACGAGGACGGGATATTCCACAGCGGCGGATGTGCTGGAAAAGCTGGCAGAGGAATATGCCATTGTGAATGATATTCTGGAATACAGAACGTTGACAAAGCTGAAGTCCACCTATGCAGACGGGCTGGCGGTATTTATCGGAGAGGACAACAGGATTCACACCAATTTTAACCAGACCATTACGGCTACAGGGCGGATCAGCTCCACGGAACCTAATTTGCAAAATATTCCCATGCGCATGGAGCTGGGAAGGCGGATTCGCAAGGTATTTGTTCCCAAGGAAGGGTATGAATTTATGGATGCGGATTATTCCCAGATTGAGCTGCGCGTATTGGCTCATATGTCAGGGGACGAGCAGCTGATTGAAGCATACCGTATGGAGCAGGATATTCACAGGATTACGGCGGCCAAGGTGTTCCATACGCCCTTTGAAGAGGTTACGGACTTACAGCGCCGGAACGCCAAGGCGGTAAATTTCGGCATTGTTTACGGCATCAGCTCCTTTGGCTTAAGCCAGGACTTGAGTATCAGCAGGAAAGAGGCATCAGAGTATATTGAACAATATTTTGCTACCTATCCGAAAGTAAAGGAATTTCTGGATAAGCTGGTGCATGACGCGAAAGAACAGGGCTATATTACTACCATGTTCGGCAGACGCAGGCCGATTCCCGAATTATCCTCATCCGTATTTATGCAGCGCTCCTTTGGAGAACGGGTGGCCATGAATTCGCCCATCCAGGGGACGGCTGCGGATATTATCAAAATTGCAATGATCCGGGTGTGGAAGGCATTGCGGGAGGCTGGGTTAAAATCAAGGCTGATCCTGCAGGTACACGATGAGCTGGTTATCGAGACGGCGCTGGAAGAAGAGGAACAGGTGCGGGAAATTTTAACAAAGAACATGAAGGCGGCGGCGGACCTGGCTGTGACATTAGAGATCGACCTGCATACGGGGGAAAACTGGTATGAAGCCAAATAGCCTGAAATTCATAGGCATTACCGGAGGAATCGGGGCAGGAAAATCCGAACTGCTGCAGTATATTGGGAAACATTACAAATGTGAGATTTATCTGTCGGACAGTGTGGCCCATGAGGTGAAGGCGCCGGGGACCAAATGCCACCAAAAGCTGCTGGAACTTTTGGGAGAAGAAATTGCCGGGCCTGGAGGACAGATCGACAAGACCAAAATGGCGGCCAGAATCTTTTCAGACGAAGGGCTGTTAAAGCAGGTAAACGATATTCTCCATCCAGCAGTGCGGGAGTATCTGCTGAAGCGGCTGGAGAGGGCCAGGCAGATAGGAAAAACGGAATTGTTTTTTGTGGAGGCGGCTCTGTTGATCGAATGCGGTTATGGAGCGCTTACGGATGAAATGTGGTATGTTTATGCGGATGAAAAAACCAGGCGGAAACGCCTGCGGGAATCCAGAGGATACAGTGAGGAACGTATAAATGGTATCATGTCAAGCCAGCTGTCTGAGGAACAGTTCAGGGCAGGTTGTGATTTTGTAATAGACAACAGCGGTACGCTGGCGGAAAGCTTTGCGCAAATAGACAAAAAACTGGAGGCTTTTACATGGCAGGAGTGAGAGAAGGACAGGGACAGCTGGTATTCGGGCTGGACATTGGCACCAGAAGCATTGTGGGTACGGTCGGGTATTTGAGCGGCGGGAGATTTCATGTGCTGGCGCAGCATTCCAAGGAACATGATACTAGATCCATGCTTGACGGGCAGATCCACGACATCGGCAGGGTTGGACAGACCATCAGTCAGGTGAAGGAGCAGCTGGAGGCGGATCTGAACCGAAAGCTGACCGAGGTGTGTATTGCAGCGGCTGGCCGTGTACTGCGCACCGTTACCACTCATGCGGATTTAAGCTTCGATGAGGAACATGTGGTTACGGAAGAGGATGTATATTCCCTTTCTACGTTGGGAGTGGAGCAGGCTTACGAAGAATTCCAGAAAAACAATGATACGGAGATGAAGTTTTACTGTGTGGGATATACTCCCATGCGATATTATATGAACGGTTATCAGATCGGTAATCTGGAAGGGCACAAGGTCAGGACCATGGCGGTGGATCTGATTGCCACCTTTCTGCCGGATGATGTGGTGGACGGGCTTTATAAGGCGGTGGAACTGGCGGATCTTCATGTGGCAAATCTGACGCTGGAGCCGATTGCGGCGATCCAGCTTGCCATTCCCGAAAAATTTCGGATGCTGAACATGGCACTTGTGGATGTGGGAGCCGGCACCAGCGATATTTCCATCACAAAGGACGGAACCATAACGGCTTACGGGATGATTCCCGTAGCGGGAGACAGCCTGACTGACATCATCGTGCAGCACTGCCTGGTGGATTTTGATACGGCAGAGCGTATTAAGCGCCAGGCGGGAGAGCGTGAGACGGTGGAATATCAGGATATTATGGGGCTGACCCAGACCATCACCGCGGCGGAGGTGGAGAAGATTCTGGCGGAGCATGTAAAAGAGATGGCGAAGCAGGTGGCGGACTGCATCAGAGAGTTGAACGGAGAAAAGTCTGTCAGTGCCGTGTTTGTGGTGGGCGGCGGAGGGATCATACCGGGTTATACCGAGGCACTGTCCGAAGAGCTTGACATTGTGAAAGAGCGTGTGGCCATCAGAGGGCAGGAGGTCATGCAGACCATAGAGTTTGAAAACGTGAACCCCAGAAGGGATTCCATGATGGTGACTCCCATTGGTATCTGCCTGAGTTATTATGTTCAGAGTAATAACTTCATTTTTGTTGATTTCAACGGTAAACGGATAAAGCTGTATGATAACGGCAGACTTTCCGTGGCAGATGCGGCAGTCCAGTCTGATTTTACCAATGAAGATCTGTTCCCGAAGCGGGGACAGCCGCTGACCTATTCTGTCAACGGAAAAACCAGGATCGTGAGAGGTCTTGAGGGCGAGGCGGCGGTGATCCATGTCAACGGGGAGCCGGCAGATATATACAGTCAGGTACATAACGGGGACCATGTGGAAGTAAATCCGTCCACCGCGGGAGATCCTGCGGCCATGGAGCTGGGCAGGCTGGCGGAGCTGGCGGAGCAGCTTCATGTGGTTGTGAATGGCACCAGAATCGACCTGCCGAAAACTGCTTCCGTGAACGGACAACGGGAAAACGAATTTTATCTGATTCAGGACGGGGATGACATTAAGGTTCAAAATTCCTATACGGTGCGGGAAATTGCGGAATTTATGGATGTTCCCCTGGGGGGCAGGATTCTGGTGAATGATACGCCGGCAAAGCCGGATACAAGGGTATATGAAAACTTTACCTTAAGCTGGGATGTGAATGCAGAGACCACCTATGCGGATCTGGAAGAAGAGACTGAGGAAGATGCTGCTAAAAGGCTGGCTGCTAAAGAGGCTGCCAGGGAAGCGGCAGCCGCCAGGGAAGCGGAGGAAACCGCAAGGCGGGTTGCCGGACAGGTGTCAGGGGAAATGAGCGGTCCGGCCGCAAATTTGGGGCAGGCTCAGAGTCAGGCAGGCAGCTTTGAAACAAATTTTCAGGCAGCGGATGAGATCACGGTGATTGTCAACAAATTTCCGGTGACCCTAAAGGGAAAGAGCAGCTATATATTTGTGGATGTGTTTTCCTTTATTAATTTTGATTTAAATGATTCCAGAGGACGATCCATCGTAACCCAGCTGAATAAACGCAGGGCTGAGTATATGGAACCCCTGACGGAGGGGGATGTAATTGATATTTATTGGGAAGAGGACGGAAGATGAGGCTTTGCAGTATAGCGAGCGGAAGCAGCGGCAACTGTATTTATGTGGGGTCTGAGGCGACCCATCTGCTGGTGGATGTAGGTATCAGTGGGAAAAGGACGGAGAGTGGTCTGCGGGAGCTGGGACTTACCATGGGGGATATTGACGGCATCCTGATCACTCATGAGCATGCGGATCATATCAGCGGCTTGGGGGTTATTGTCAGGAAGTATGAGATCCCGGTATATGCTACGGCCGGAACAATTAAGGCCATGCAGGAAAATGCAGGACTGGGAATGCTGGAGCCGGAGCTGTTCCATGAGGTCCGGGAGGACAGGAAATTTATCATTAAGGATCTGACGGTAAACCCCATGCAGATTTCTCACGACGCTGCTCAGCCTGTGGGATACCGGATTTCCTACGGTACAAAAAAAGTGGCGGTCTGTACGGATCTGGGAATATATAATGATTATACGGTGGAGTGCTTAAAGGGAATGGATGCGTTGCTGCTGGAAGCAAATCATGATGTGAATATGCTTCAGGTTGGGCCCTATCCTTATTATTTAAAAAAGCGCATTTTAGGAGACAGAGGGCACCTGTCCAACGAAAATTCGGGGCGGCTTTTGTGCCGGATTCTGCATGACGGACTGAAAACCGTATTTTTAGGGCATTTGAGCAAGGAAAACAATCTGCCGGAGCTTGCTTTTGAATCCGTGCGAATGGAGATCAACATGGGAGACAATCCCTTTAAGGCAGGGGATTTTGACATCCGGGTGGCAAGGCGCAGTGAGGTTACGGAGGCCGTCGAAGTATAAAAGGCGAAAAGATTTTCTAAGCGGACAGAAAACGTCCGCCAAAAAAATCTAAGTTTCGCCTTGAAGAATTGCCATTCGGCAATTCTTCCGGTGGCATATCCGGAAGTATAAAAGGCGAAAAGATTTTCTAAGCGGACAGAAAACGTCCGCCAAAAAAATCTAAGTTTCGCCTTGAAGAATTGCCATTCGGCAATTCTTCCGGTGGCATATCCGGAAGTATAAAAGACGAAAAGATTTTCTAAGGTCAAAAAATACTTACCTTAAAAAAACATTTGAACAAATAATGAACGCGGGGATGCGGGAATGGAGAAGAGCATGAAAAAAGCGATTATTACGGTGGTAGGAAGAGATACGGTCGGCATTATCGCCAGGGTTTGTACTTATCTTGCAGAGAATGGCATTAATATCCTGGATATTTCCCAGACGATTGTGCAGGGGTATTTTAATATGATGATGATTGTGGATACAGGCGGCTGCGCAAGGCAGTTCGGAGATATGGCGGAAGAGCTGACGGCTCTGGGAGAGGAAATCGGCGTGGTTATTAAGTGCCAGAAAGAAGAAATTTTTGATCAGATGCACCGCATATAATATGTGGGCTCTAAAGCTCGCATTGATTGGGATGCTGTTTGCCGAGGGAAGATCGAGCTGCCAGCCAGGGCGGTTACCGTGAAGAAAAGTTTTAACTGCCTGCGGCATTCTTCATCGGAGCTTTTGCTCTGTGGGATGATAAGCCGCGGCAAGGCAGCGACATGGAGGTTAGGATGATAAATTTATATGAAGTGACCGAGACGAATAAAATGATCGAGAAAGAAAACCTGGACGTGCGTACCATCACTCTGGGTATTAGTCTTCTGGACTGTATCAGTTCGGATTTAAAGGTTTTAAATGAAAGGATTTATCACAAAATATATAATGCTGCCAAGGATCTGGTAAAGACCGGCGAAGAGATTTCCAGAGAATTTGGTATTCCTATTGTCAACAAAAGGATTTCCGTAACCCCTGCCGCTCTGGTGGGCAGCGCGGCTTGCAGGAGTATAGAGGACTATGTTTCCATAGCGAAGACTTTTGATCAGGTTGCCCGTGAGGTGGGGGTAAACTTTATCGGCGGATATTCCGCTTTGGTAAGTAAGGGAATGACACCTGCAGATGAGCTGCTGATCCGCTCGATTCCCCTGGCCCTTTCATCAACCGAGCGCGTGTGCAGTTCTGTAAATCTTGGCTCCACAAAGACTGGAATTAATATGGACGCGGTAAGGCTGATGGGAGAGATCGTTAAGGCTACCGCCGAATACACCAGTGAAAATGATTCTTTAGGCTGTGCCAAGCTGGTAGTGTTCTGTAATGCGCCGGACGACAATCCTTTTATGGCGGGAGCCTTTCACGGGGTAACGGAGGCGGACAAGATCATTAATGTTGGTGTCAGCGGTCCTGGGGTGGTGAAGACTGCCTTGGAAAAGGTGCGGGGTGAAAATTTTGAGGTTCTTTGTGAGACAATAAAGAAGACTGCGTTTAAGGTGACGAGGGTAGGTCAGTTGGTGGCAAAGGAGGCTTCAGACAGGCTTGGGGTGCCCTTTGGCATCGTGGATTTATCTCTGGCACCCACCCCGGCCATTGGAGACAGTGTGGCGGATATTCTTTGTGAGATGGGATTGGAGTACGCGGGGGCGCCGGGTACTACCGCGGCGTTGGCGTTATTAAACGATCAGGTTAAGAAGGGGGGCGTCATGGCGTCTTCTTATGTGGGAGGCTTAAGCGGTGCGTTTATTCCTGTAAGTGAAGATCAGGGGATGATCAATGCGGTACATGCGGGAGCACTTACCCTGGAAAAGCTGGAGGCCATGACTTGTGTATGCTCCGTGGGCCTGGATATGATTGCGATTCCGGGAGATACAAAGACTGCCACTATCTCTGGTATCATTGCCGATGAAATGGCTATTGGCATGGTGAATCAGAAAACCACGGCGGTTCGCATCATCCCCGTCATCGGTAAGGGTGTGGGAGAAACGGTTGAATTCGGAGGGCTTTTGGGGTATGCGCCTATCATGCCGGTGAATTCATTTTCCTGTGAAGCCTTTGTGAATAGGGGCGGCAGGATTCCGGCCCCCATCCACAGCTTTAAAAATTAGACAATCAAACTATTATTATCGGAATGCTGTATTCATTTATAGGCTGCTGTCCGGCCAGGCCGGCAGCCACACCATAATAGAGCTGGCTGATCTGAAGGTCCTGTTTTAACATAAGATAGGTATCCGTGGGCAGAACTTTTTCGGCGTCTGCCAGCTTTGTAACCAGAGGGATGGAAGCCTGCTCCCTGATGATGCCAAGCAAAGGCTCTGCATCCCGTCTAAATCCCAGGATTCTTGCATAGGGGGTATGCTCCAGCTCAGAGCATACGGCCATATCTTCCTTCGTAAGGTTCAGCAGAATATGCAGCAGGCAACGGCTGATTCTGGTATAAGTCAGTTCCTTTGTTTTCAGAAGATCACAAAAATCATCAAAATTCTTATATTCCGAAAGCCGGTTACAGATGCGGTTAGACAGGTCTGTGGAGACATCCAGATATTTATCAAATCCAGATTCTTTTTCCGAAAGCAGTTTATAATATAGGGCAGAAGAAAAATCATTGCTGAAAATGCCCCTGCCGAGAACCAGTTTTTGTTCCAGAAGCTCGCCGACAGAATCCGGCATATAGCGAGCCACGGAAGCAAGACCGCGGCCGTCGGCAAGAGCCTGACGGATGGCCAGAGCGGAGCAATACTGCGAATAGAGAGAAGGATCATGATAATCGGACCCAAGTCTGGTCACGGCCACGGGAATTAATCTGCTGTCCAGGTTCATGAGAGCTTTTATGTATGCAATGGCAAGTATATTGTTTGGGGAAGAGAGAATTTTGCGGTTTCCTGCCAGGGCGGGAAGATAATGGATCAGAGCCTGATTGCGGGCAGAAGGATAGGAGAGCCCCTGCTTCAGCCCGGCCCTTAATTCCCTTACATATTCTTCCGGCTCTTCCCGCAGGATGGAAGCAATCTGCTGCAGCATGGCAGTGTCCCCGCATTCGCTGCCAAAGCATAGATGAGTGACCACGCCCAGCTTATCCAGCAGGGACACGGCTCCCATAGCAAAGTATTCTGCGCTGGAGGCAGAATATACGGTGGGAAGCTCCAGAACCAGGTCGGCGCCGTTTTTTAATGCCATTTCTGTTCGGGTATGCTTGTCCACCAGGGCCGGATCGCCGCGCTGGATAAAGTTTCCGCTTATAACCACGATGGAATAATCGGCACCAGTTATGCGTGCGGACTCTTCCAGGTGATATTTGTGGCCATTGTGAAAAGGATTGTACTCTGCAATGATCCCGTTGACTTTCATAATCTGCCTCCGTTCCCGAAAATACCGTGTTATGATAAATGTCGAAATAGTGATAAAATATATATAAGGACAATGTGAAAAAAATAACATGAAATATAAGCATTCAGGTATGGCAGCGTGAGAAAAACAATAGAAGTGCAGAGAGTATTTGTATTTGAAAATGTACAATTTAACGAATATTCTCTCTTGTGCGTGCCACTTATATTTAGTATAATACAAATAGCAAATTTTCACAATATAAAAACAAAACATAATCAAGTAATTGCCAAAGTTCGGTTATGAACGGTTATAAATAAACGGCTTTGCAATTACCTGAAAAATCAAGGTTATCGGAAAGGAGAATTCACTATGTCCTACATTGACACAATCAAGGAGAGAGCAAGATTGGACAAGAAAACCATTGTGCTGCCGGAATCCAACGACAAGAGGACTCTGATTGCCGCGGCAAAGATAATGGAAGAGGGGATTGCCGATATTATCATGATCGGCAATGAAGAAAAGATTATGGACGGCGCGGGGTGGCTGGAGGTGGATTTGTCTGGGCTCAAAGTGATTGATCCTGCGGTTACCGATAAACTGGAGGACTATGTTAATCTTTTATATGAAACCAGAAAGGCGAAGGGCATGACAGTGGAAACGGCCAGGGAAATCCTGTTAAAGGATTATCTGACCTTTGGCATTGTCATGGTCAAGGCCAATGACGCGGACGGAATGGTGGCCGGCGCTTGTCACTCCACTGCGGATACCTTAAGACCTGCACTTCAGATCTTAAAGACGGCGCCAGGAGTCAAGCTGGTTTCTGCGTTTTTTGTTATGGATACCCAGTTTAAGGATCAGGGGGAGGATGGAACACTTTTATTTGCGGACTGTGGACTGAATCAGGATCCTACCGCCGAAGAGCTTGCAGCCATTGCGGACACCTCTTCCCGAAGCTTTAAATCCCTGATCGGCCCCAAGCCGGTGATTGCCATGTTAAGCCATTCTACCAAGGGCAGTGCGAAGCATCCGCTGGTGGACAAGGTGGTGGAGGCTACAAGGATTGCCAGAGAGCAGTATCCTCATCTGACGATTGACGGCGAGCTTCAGACTGATGCTGCTTTGGTTCCCGGTGTAGCTAAGACGAAGGCTCCCGGCAGCCCTGTGGGAGGCAAGGCAAATGTATTAATCTTCCCTAATCTGGATGCCGGAAATATCGGATATAAGCTGGTGCAGAGATTGGGCGGAGCAGATGCTTACGGTCCCATGCTGCAGGGCATAGCAAAACCGGTCAATGATTTGTCAAGAGGATGCTCCTGGCAGGATATAGTGGGCGTTGTAGCTCTGACTGCGGTGCAGGCGCAGTTGGCTTAAGGCGAAAAGAAAGGACAAACGAACATGAAAATATTGGTTATTAACTGCGGGAGCTCTTCTTTGAAGTTTCAGCTGATTGACTCCAAGTCTGAAAACTGTCTGGCAAAGGGGCTTTGTGAGAGGATCGGCATTGAGGGAAGCATGATTACTTATGCGCCGGAAGGCGGAGAAAAGGAAAAGAACGTGACGCCCATGCCGGATCACACCGAGGCAATCCGTCTGGTTTTGGATGCGCTGACCAATCCCAAAACCGGCGTGGTAAAGAGCCTTGAGGAAATCGGTGCGGTGGGACACCGGGTAGTACACGGCGGGGAGAAATTTGCTCAGTCCGTGGTAATCGACGACGAGGTGATGAAGGCCATTGAGGAATGCAATGATCTTGCGCCTCTCCACAATCCCGCAAATTTGATCGGTATTAACGCCTGCAGGGCATTGATGCCGAATACACCCATGGTGGCTGTATTTGACACCGCATTTCATCAGACGATGCCGGAAGAGGCCTATATGTACGGTCTGCCGTATGAATATTACAGGAAATATAAGATCAGGCGTTACGGCTTCCATGGCACCAGCCATTCTTATGTGTCCCACAGGGCGGCAGAGGTGCTGGGAATGAGTTATGAGAACCTGAAAATCGTGGTCTGCCATCTGGGAAACGGGGCCAGCGTATCCGCCGTAAAACAGGGCCGTTGTATTGACACATCCATGGGACTGACGCCTCTTCAGGGCTTGATCATGGGGACACGCTGCGGCGATATTGATCCCGCCATTATTGAGTTCCTTGCCCATAAGGAAAACAAGAGCATTGATGAGATCATGACGGTGCTGAATAAAAAATCCGGGGTGCTGGGGCTGTCGGATAATCTTTCTTCCGATTTCCGCGATCTGGAAGAAGGCTATCATAAGGGGGATGAAAATGCCGCCCGTGCGCTGAAGGCCTTCTGCTACAATGTGGCAAAATATATCGGTGCCTATGCCGCGGCCATGAACGGGGTGGACGCGATCTGCTTTACTGCCGGCGTAGGGGAAAACGCTGCCATTGTCCGTACCTTTGTCTGTGAGTATCTGGGGTATCTGGGCGTGAAGATTGATCAGCAGGCCAACGGTAAGCGGGGAGAGGATACGGTGATTTCCACTGCCGACAGCAGGACTTCTGTGCTGGTGATTCCCACCAATGAGGAGCTTGCCATTGCCAGGGAGACGGTAAGACTGGTGTAAAGATAATGAAATCTTAATATTTTATTCAGGATATTTATGGAAACCGGATACATTTTTGTGCCATAATAAATGACAGAGACAAAAGCAGTCGAAAGGCCCGCCATATCGCAAAGGCGGAGCAAAAGCATTTCGGATAACATCACAAGAGGAAGGCACAAGGATATGCGGAATAAGAAAAAAGGCAAGGGGCAAAACAGGCGGAAGGGCTTTATCTTACTGGGACTATGCGTGTGTTCAATGCTGCTGGCAGTTACCTGTTTGATAAATCTGTCAGGGCTGCAAAAGGATCTGAGAGAGCTGGACAGGCAGTTGAACGGGAAAAAGGGAGAAGTTTCGGTAACCGGTGCGGTATGGAATGTAAATGGGGCACCGGAAGGCAGGACGGTGGAAATCCTGCCGGAGAATGCCGGAGGACAGGCAGGCGATAGGCAGTCGGATGATGCCGATGGGCAGGGAAGTACCGGACAGCGGGAAAATGGTGGTGAAGTACGGGATATTACGGATTGGTGCGAGAGCTATCCGGATCAGTGTGCCCTTGAGTATGTGGAAAGTCCTGAGAAGAGAAGTAAGCGGGAAGTGCTGGAGCGGCTGCGGGAGCTGGGAGAAGACAGCGAGATGATTGCGGGTATTCTGGAGCGGCATTTGGATTATCCGGACAAGCTTCTGGAGGCTTTGGCCAATAATCCGGAAATGGCAGATTTTGCATCCCGCTGGGACGGACCGAAGCGGAAGGCGGCAGGAGGGCTGACAGACGGCGAGAAGGAACAGGATTATCCTCTGTTTTTGCAGTGGGATCCCAGATGGGGCTATGTGGAATACGGAGATAAGAGCTGTATCGGTCTTTCGGGATGCGGTCCCACATGCCTTTCCATGGCACTTTATTACCTGACGGGTGATGAAAGTATTACTCCCGACCGGGTGGGAAATTACAGTATGGAGAACGGATGCTACATATCGGGAGTGGGAACGGCCTGGGCGCTGATGGAAGAGATGCCGTCGGAATACGGAATCCGGGTGCGGCAGCCAAAGGCGTCTGAGAGTGAGATGAAGACGGTGTTGGATGACGGGGAGATTATTATTCTTTCCATGGGCCCCGGCTATTTTACGGCGGCAGGTCATTTTATTGTTGTTTATGGATATGACGAGGGGGGATTTTCGGTCAATGACCCTAACTGCGTGGCGCGAAGCAGACGTAAGTGGAGCTATGATGAGCTGGAAGGACAGATTAAGAATATGTGGGTCTTTTCCAGAGGAAATACGCCGGTGCATTATTACGGAGATACTGGTGTAGTGGAGAGCGTCAGATGAGTCTGTTTCATGGGAAGTCAGCTTGAAAAGTACTTCTAATTTTCATCCGGATTATAGTTACTGCAAAGTCGCGACATGGAGGTTTGTATGATACTGGCTGTTTTGGCGGATATTCACGGAAATATTACCTCCTTTCGGGAATGTACTGCGTATGCGTTATCCAGGGGCATTACCAAATTTATCATTTTGGGGGATTATTCGGGTGAACTTCCCTGTTTGCGGGAGACCCTGGATTATCTGTATGAGCTGCAAAGTAAGTATACCTGTTACTGTATTCGGGGAAACAGGGAAGAATATATGCTTAATTATCGGAATATGGGTGAGGCGGGATATAAAAAGGGCAACTCCGCGTCAGGGTGCCTGCTTTATGCTTATGAGCAGCTGACGGGGCGGGATCTGGAATTCTTCAAAAGTCTGCCCATAAGTCAGATCCTTTCCTTTTCCGGGCTTCCGACCTTGACCATCTGTCACGGTTCTCCTCGCAGGGTAAACGAGAAGCTGCTGCCGGGCGGGAAGGCCGTTCGGGAAGTGGCGGAAAGCGAGAGCAGTCCTTATATACTGTGCGGACATACCCATGTACAGGGCGAGATCTGCTGTCAGGGGAAAAAGATATGGAACCCAGGCTCGGTGGGCGTGCCCATCTGCAGCGGCGGACAGGCTCAGTTTATGATTCTTGAAGGCGCAGATGGAGACTGGGGGCGAGAGTTTGTCAGCCTTCCGTATGATACGGAAGAGGCCGTCCGGCAGATCGGGGTGTCTGGACTGGATGCCTATGCGCCGTACTGGTGCGAGGTTACCGGGTACATGCTGAAAGGTGTGGCCATCGACCATGCAGACGTGCTTGACCGGGCCATGGAGCTGTGCCGGCAGAAAACAGGGCAGTGCATATGGCCGGAAATACCGGAGGAATGCTGGGAGCGGGCTGTCCGGGAGCTGCTGCCGGGGGACGCCGTGTGAAAAGAAAAAGTGAAAGCGGCAATTTTTTACCAAAAATGAGATCATACCTCTTGAGTAGATGATGGGAATTTAGAAATAACCAAAATCTGCCTGAGAGGTATTTTTATGGTGCATTTCCACATATGCCGGAACGCAGGAAAGGTATTTTGCGCCAGTCTGGGAAGGCAATTTTGTACAAATACTTGACGGATTTTTATTGTTTGTTATAATAGTGGTGAGGGATATGACTACTATAAGAAAGTGAGCGGTTATGTTAGAAGGTTTGGGTTTTTCTCAGAATGAGGAAAAGGTCTATACGACCCTTTTGCGGAACAAAATGTTAAACGGCTACGAGATTGCCAAGTTATCCGGGGTTTCGAGGTCTTTGGTGTATGAAGTGGTCAACCGTCTGGTAGGGAAGGGGATCCTGATTCGGCTGGAGGGGGAGCCGAATTATTATATACCTCTGGAATATGATAAGCTGATTGCCCGGATGAAAAAGGAAAGCGAGGAAGCGATTGACAGGGCGGAGGAATTTCTGAAAGGTCTGGCTGACGGGAAAGAAAACGGGGATTATGTGTTGAATATAGTGGGCTATGACAAATTCCTCAAAAAGGCGGCAGCGCTGATCGACGGAGCAGCAGGGGAGATTTCTCTTTCCATCTGGCAGAATGAATTTGAGTTTTTGCATGGAGCTCTGGAGAATGCCGTAAAGAGAGGCGTTAAAGTCTATATTTTTACCTTTGAGAAAATAGATTTGGAGGGCGCGGTTATCTTTTCCTATCGGCTTGGCGATGCTTCCAGGCTGTTTCCTTATCGGAGGATGACCCTGATTGTTGACGGCGTTCAGTGCTTGAACGGGGAAAGCGGCGGGGCCGGGGCCAGGGATATTTATACCTGTACCGGTAATCATGCCGTTGTTTCGCTGGCGACAGATGAAATTGTCTTAAATATATTCTGGTATAAATATATGGAAAAGCATGGCCTGCTCTGCGGCAGGAATTCAAGTGAAGGATTCCTGCAGGTGATTCAAAATCTGGCAGAAGAACTGGAGATCACGGAGGATATGACAAAGAATTTCATGGTGTACGATTTTCAAAGGAGGAAGGGAAAAGATGAAGAACGTTGAAGTCATGAAAGAGCGGGAAGCGAGAGAACTGATCCGCAGGGAAAAGCAGCTTCAGTCAAGAAGTAACCGATTTTATATGCTGTATCTTTTTATGGTGCTGTCTTTGATTTACATTATTGACGAGATAGCGTCCACGATTTCCATTCAGTTTCAATCTAACATTATTAACGAATTTTTTGTGCAGAACATGGGGATGGAGTATGGCGAAGGCCTGTCCCTGTCCTCAGCCCTGGGCTTTATTACCTACCCGGTGACGCTGCTGATCGTATTTTACCGTCCGCTGGCGGACCGATTTGGCAGGAAGCCCTTTTTGGTTATTAACACCTTTATGATGGGACTGGGTCTGTTTCTGGTCTATCTCTCCGACAATATTATTGTTTACATGGTAGGCGGTACGCTTATGGGCTTCATGGTTTCTCATGACATGCAGTGCGTTTACATTTTGGAATGCTCCAGTGAGAAGAACCGCGCGCGCAATTATGCGCTGATAAAAGCTGTGGCTATATTGGGAACACTGCTCATTCCTTTGCTGCGGGAGACGCTGATGCAGAATCAGAGCGAACGTTGGCATCTGGTATATCTGGTGCCTGCTATTCTTGGTTTTGTCCTTTCCCTGGCGGCGCTGCTCTTTGCGAAGGAGACCAATACCTTTCTGGTCAACAGGGTGAAATATCTGAAAACTTCGCCGGAGGACAGGGAAAAACAGACCAGGGATGAGAAAAACAGCAATGCCCAGGGCGGTATAATCAATGCTGTAAAATTTGCCTTTAAGCATCGACAGTTAAGATTCCTGATGCTGGCATGTTGTTTATTTTATTCCGCGTCTCTTGCCACGGCAACTTACAATACAGTTATGAAGGAAGCGGCGCTGATGACGGAGGAAGCCATTACGCTGGCACTGTATTTTTACCCGCTGGGAAATGCTCTGATGACATTTGCGGCTGGACTTGTCTCAGACCGGTTCGGCAGGAAAATCACGATTATTGCCATGTCCTGCTCGGCGGTGCTCTGTTACGGAACGTTTATTGCCAGTTCCATGCTGGACTGGACGCCGGTACTGACAGGCTTTGCCATCGGCGGCTTTATGGGCAGCTATTGGGGGGCGGGAGATACCATCGGCGGCATTATGTTTTCGGAATCTTCACCGACAAATCTGCGTTCTTCCGTAACGGTGATCAATACTCTGCTCAACGGGATTATCGGCGGACTGGCGACGATTGTGACGATTGTGCTGCTGCCGTTGATCCCTAAGGAAACCTTTGGTTACATGTATCTCGGATTGACCATTCCGGGGTTGATCGGGGCAATTCTGATCATCTGGAAGTTTGTCGGGGAAACCCGCGGCCTGGATTTAAAAAAGGTTACCGGCGCGGAATGGGACAAAACAAATAACAGGAGGGCAAAATGAATCTGGATTTATTTACATTGACACCAGGGGAAAAGCCTCTGGACAATCTGAAGGCGGCCTGCGGGTTTGCGGGCATTTTTAAAGAAATCGGGGTAATCGGTGATTCTCTGTCATCGGGAGAATTTGAATCTCATGATGAGGATGGAAATATTATCTATCATGATATGTATGAGTACTCCTGGCCTGCGGTGCTGGAACGACTGACAGGAACTGTGTATCATAATTATTCCAGGGGCGGTATGACAGCCAGGGAATTTTATGAGAGCTGGGCCGACAAAAATGATTTCTGGCAATGGAATCAGGCATATATTATAGCTTTGGGAAATAATGACGTTTTTGTATGCGGCCATCCCGTCGGCAGTGTGGAAGATATTCATCCGGAGGAGCCGGAAAGCAATCCGGATACTTTTTTTGGAAATATAGGGCGCATTGTTTCCAAGCTGAAAAGAATGGAGAAGGACGCCAGGATTTTTTTGGTATCCATGCAGAGGCGGGGGGAAGAGGCGGGAGATCCGGTTATTTGTGGGATTGCAGATGAAATGAAAAAAATGTGCCGGCTGTTTTCATTTACCTATTTGATTGACATGGCTCATGACGGACCGGTTTATGATGAGGAAATGAGGAAAACCTTTGCGCTGGGCTTTCATCCTAATGCAATGGGGTATTACAGCTATGGGCTGATGGTGGGAAATTATATTGACTATTTGATTCGGAAGAATCCGGAAGACTTTTTTGAGGTGCCGTTCATCGGGAAGGGATTCAGAAAATAAATTTTTCTGCAAATAAGTACTTGACACATTTTTAAGTGTGGAGTAAGATGTTAAAAATGAATAGCAGACATAAACCGTAGATGTGGAAATAAAAACGGTGCGGCTTTACCGATAGGAAAACGGGAGGGCTGCCGCCGGTCGTTACTGCAGGATATTTGTTTTGTAACGACTTGGTGCGTGCACTTACAGAGAGACCGGAGGCTGAGAAAGGTCGGAACGCAGGCTGTTAAATGGACCACGGAGGGCGCGGCGAAAAGAAAACGGGGATTTAATCTGATTATCTGAGTATACTGCGACGTGAGGCACGCGTGAGGTGGCAGGGATATAATGGTACACTTTATGTACATAGTATCTTAAGAGAGCGTCTTATTAGACGAAGCAAGGTGGCACCGCGGGGAAATTGTATTCTCGTCCTTGGCAGAACAAAATGATTCTGCCAGGGACTTTTTTGCGTGGATAAACGGAATCAGGTCTGAAGGGAAGCCGTTCGAACCTGTTTACGTGAATACAGCAGGAAGCCAGGCCGCAGACAGGAAAGGAGATTTGCTCATGAAGACAAACCTGACACTGGAGGAATGTAAAAAACTGGCGGCACAGGGAGATTACGGACTGATCCCCGTCTGCACGGAGATGCTTGCGGACATTTGCACGCCCCTGGAAATGCTGCGGATTTTGAAGAAGGTCAGCAGACATGTTTTCCTGCTGGAAAGCGTGGATGCAGAGAAGCGATGGGGCCGGTATTCCTTTTTGGGATATGACCCGGCGCTGGAGCTCACTTGCTGCGATGGTACGGTGAAAATCAAGACGCCGCTGGCAGTGCAGACAGTTAAAGAGGACGTCCGCAGCTGTATCCGTAATCTGATCCGGGAGAACCGCAGTCCCAGGCTGGGAGCTCTGCCTTCCTTTACAGGCGGTTTGGTGGGGTATTTCTCTTACGATTATATTAAGTATGCAGAACCTAAGCTGGAGTTGGATGCGGAAGATCAGGAGGGCTTTCAAGATGTAAACCTGATGCTGTTTCACAAGGTAATAGCCTTTGACAATGAAAGGCAGCGGCTGCTGCTGATTGTCAATGTGAAGACGGATGATCTGGAGACAAATTATCACCGGGCAATTCTGGAGCTGGAAGAAATGAAGCAGATGATCCGCAGAGGGGAGAAGGCGGTAGATGATCCCTTGAAGCTGAAATCGGATTTTCGTCCCCTTTTTAACGAGGCGGCATACTGCGGAATGGTGGAAAAGGCCAAAGGCTATATCCGGGAAGGGGACATTTTTCAGGTGGTGCTTTCCAACCGGCTGGAGGCGGAGATGGAAGGAAGCCTGCTGGACGCTTACCGGGTGCTGAGAATCAAGAATCCGTCCCCATATATGTTTTACTTTTCAGGTGCGGACGGCGAGATTGCCGGAGCCAGCCCGGAGACACTGGTAAAGCTGGAGCAGGATAAGCTATATACTTTTCCGCTGGCGGGAACCAGGCCACGGGGCAGGACGGAAGAGGAAGACCGGCTGCTGGAGCAGGAGCTGCGGGCGGACGAAAAGGAACGGGCGGAGCATAACATGCTGGTGGACTTAGGGAGGAACGACATCGGGAAGCTCAGCCGCGTGGGGACGGTGCAGGTGGATAAATATATGTCCGTGGAACGGTATTCTCATGTGATGCACCTGGGATCCACTGTCAGCGGCATCATCCGAGAGGACCGGGATGCGCTGGATGCGGTGGATGCCATCCTGCCGGCGGGAACCCTGTCGGGAGCCCCCAAGCTCAGGGCCTGCCAGATCATCAATGAACTGGAGAATAACAAGCGGGGCATTTACGGCGGAGCCATCGGTTACATTTCCTTTACCGGCAGTCTGGATACCTGTATTGCCATCCGGCTGGCCTTTTCCAAGAACGGGAAGGTATTCATCCGTTCCGGGGCAGGCATTGTGGCAGACAGCGTGCCGGAGAAGGAATACAGGGAATGTATTCAGAAAGCAGCGGCGGTGAAGGAAGCGATTGAGACGGCACAGGAGGGATTGAAAGATGATTCTTTTGATTGATAATTATGACAGTTTTTCTTATAACGTATACCAGCTTACCGCCTCGGTGAATCCGGAAGTGAAGGTGGTACGCAATGATGAATTGGCGGTGGAGGAAATTGAGGCCCTTGCGCCCAGTCATATTATTTTATCGCCGGGACCGGGCAGGCCTGCAGACGCAGGAATCTGTGAAGAGCTGGTCAGGCGCCTGGCTGGCCGGATTCCCATTCTTGGAATCTGCCTGGGGCATCAGGCTATCTGTGAGGTGTTCGGAGCCAGGGTTACTTATGCGAAGCAGCTTATGCACGGGAAGCAGTCCCTGGCGGCGCTGGATACGGACAGTGTGTTATTTCGGGGAATGAAGAGGGAAATTACGGTGGCACGCTATCATTCTTTGGCGGCGGAGCTGCCGCTGGATTCCGACATTCTGCGGGTGACGGCCAGGACCTATGACGGGGAAATCATGGCAGTGGAGCATGAAACATATCCTGTGTACGGCGTACAGTTCCATCCGGAATCCGTGTTGACGCCGGAGGGGCATCGGATCATGGAAAATTTCCTGGGGAGAAAGAGGGCGGCCTGCCATGAGGAACAGCCGACAGAAGAAAGCGGAGAGCGGGAACGGCAAGAAACACGGGAACGGGGAAAACAGGAAAGAGTAGGGCAGGAGAAGCGGGAAGAAGGGCAGGAAAACCGGAAACAGGAGCAACAGAAAGGGAAAGGACAGGAAAACCGGGAAGAAGGGCAGGAAAACCGGAAACAGGAGCAACAGAAAGGGAAAGGACAGGAAAACCGGGAAGAAAGGCAGGAAAACAGGGAAAAAGAGAGGATGATCGGCGAGGCGATTGTCAGGCTGTCGAAGAAGCAGGACATCGGTTATGAGATGGCTAAGGCGGTGATGAACGAGATTATGAACGGCGAGGCCAGTGATGTGCAGAAGAGCGCCTACCTGACGGCCCTGTCTATGAAGGGGGAAACCATTGAAGAGATCACCGGCTCAGCGGAGGCCATGCGGGATCATGCGCTGCCGGTAGAACATGGTATGAAGGTGATGGAGATTGTGGGTACGGGCGGGGACGGCTCTAATTCTTTTAATATTTCCACCACCGCATCGTTGATCGTTGCCGGAGCGGGGGTGCCTGTGGCAAAGCATGGCAACCGGGCGGCAAGCTCCAAATCCGGCGCGGCGGATTGTCTGGAGGCGCTGGGAGTCAATATTTCGGTGGAGCCGGATAAGGCCGCCAGACTGCTTCATGAGGCGGGGATCTGCTTTCTGTTTGCTCAGAAATATCATACCGCCATGAAGCATGTGGGACCGATCCGTAAGGAGCTGGGTGTGCGCACGGTTTTTAACATTTTAGGACCGCTGACCAATCCGGCCAGAGCCAGTATGCAGGTGATGGGGGTTTACGACAGAAGCCTGCTGGAGCCCATGGCCAAGGTACTTCTGAGCCTGGGCGTAAAGCGGGGTATGGTGGTATACGGGTTGGAAAAGCTGGATGAGATTTCAATCTGTGGACCTACGGATATTTGCTGTTTTAAGGAAGGAAAGACCCAGATGATCACCGTCACCCCGGAAAGCGTGGGCTTAAGACGCGGCGAAAAAGGAGATCTTCTGGGCGGCACGCCGGCGGAAAATGCGGCAATCACCCGTTCCATCCTGGAGGGAAGAGAGCGGGGCGCAAAGCGGGATGCGGCGGTATTGAACGCAGCAGCGGCATTATTTGTTGCGGGTAAAGCAGCCGGTCTGACAGCGGCCGTGAAGCTGGCGGAGGAAACTATAGACAGCGGCAGGGCGTTAAGAAAGCTGAAGCAGTTTATGCAGCTGTCCAATCAGAAATGAGGCGAAATATGATTTTAGATGAGATAGCGGTAAAGACAAGGGAGCGGATCCAGGCGGAGAAGAGAAGGGTGCCGCTGTCGGAAATGAAGGCCCTGGCGGCGGAGGCGAAGGCCCGCCGTCAGGAAGAAGGCGGGGAGGACTTTCCCTTTGAAAAGGCGCTGGCGAAGCCGGACATGAGCTTTATCTGCGAAGTAAAGAAGGCGTCCCCTTCAAAGGGGGTGATTGCGGAGCATTTCCCCTATCTGGAGATTGCAGAGGAATATGAGGCCGCAGGGGCGGACGCGGTTTCCGTGCTGACAGAGCCCTTTTATTTCAGGGGAAGCAATGATTACCTTTTCCAGATTCGCAGGAAGGTTTCCCTTCCTTTGCTGCGCAAGGACTTTACAGTGGATGAATATATGATTTATCAGGCCAGGACCATAGGGGCAGACGCAATCCTGCTGATCTGTGCCATTTTAAGTCCGGGGCAGCTTTCCGAGTACGGAGGGATAGCTAGGGAGCTGGGGCTGTCGGCGCTGGTGGAGGCCCACGATGAGCGGGAGGTGGAAATGGCACTGGCGGCAAATGCCGGGATCATCGGCATCAACAATCGTAACCTGAAGGACTTTACCGTTGACATTGAAAATTCCGTTCGTCTGCGCAGTATGGTGTCTGGGAATATTCTGTATGTGTCGGAGAGCGGCATGAAGACCAGAGAGGACATTGCCAGACTGGAAGAAAACGGCATTGACGGGGTGTTGATTGGGGAGAGGTTGATGCGCAGTCCGGACAAGGCAGGGCTGTTGCGGGAGTTGAAAGGTTAGCGTGAAATTAGTATGAAAATCAAAATTTGCGGGCTGACCCGTCCGGAGGATATTGAGGCGGTCAACAGGATCCGACCGGATTTTATCGGCTTTGTGTTCTGGGAAAGGAGCAGGCGCTTTGTGACGGCGGAGCAGGCGGCTCTTTTGAAAAAAGACCTGGATCCGGGGATTCGGGCGGTGGGGGTTTTTGTAGACGCCCCCTGCGGGGAGGTGATCGCCCTGCTGGAAAGAGGGGTTATAGACATTGCCCAGCTTCATGGGGAGGAATCCGAAGAGGATATACGGTATATTCAGGCGATGACTCACAGGCCGGTAATCAAGGCCGTCAGGGTTAAGAGCAGGTATGACGTGGAGGCCTGGCTGGATTCCGGGGCGGACTGGCTGCTGTTTGACAGCGGCATGGGAAGCGGAATTACCTTTGACTGGCGGCTGCTGGCGGGTGTGGACAGAGAGTATTTTCTGGCAGGAGGACTGACGCCGGAAAACCTGAGAGAGCTGCCGGAATTTCTGCATCCGTATGCGGTGGATCTAAGCTCCGGCGTGGAGACGGACGGGTATAAGGATCCGCAGAAAATACAAAAAGTGAAAGAATTGATGAGTTCCTATACGTAAAAAGAATTTGATATTGTTTGTGCTGCCGGAAGCATGTCGGGTGCAGGAAAAGAATGCAGGGTGAAAAAACGGTAAGAGAATACAGAAAGAGGTAACAGAAAAAGATAACGGGGAGGATATTATGAGCAGAGGACGTTACGGAAATCACGGCGGACAGTATGTGTCGGAGACACTGATGAATGAGCTGATCCGCCTGGAAGAGAGTTATGAGCATTATAAAAAGGATCCGGATTTTATCAGGGAATTGAACACTTTATTAAATGAATATGCAGGCAGGCCCTCTCTGCTGTATTATGCGGAGAAGATGACAAAGGATCTGGGCGGGGCCAGGATTTATCTTAAGCGGGAGGATTTGAATCACACCGGCTCCCATAAGATCAACAATGTGCTGGGGCAGGCTCTGCTGGCAAAGAAAATGGGCAAGACCCGGATCATTGCCGAGACGGGAGCCGGGCAGCACGGGGTGGCCACGGCTACGGCTGCCGCGCTTTTAGGGCTGGAGTGCGAGATTTACATGGGGAAGGAGGATACGGAGCGTCAGGCGCTGAATGTATACCGCATGGAGCTGCTGGGGGCCAGGGTGCATCCTGTTATCACGGGCACCCAGACCTTGAAGGATGCGGTCAACGAGTGTATGCGGGAGTGGACCAACCGAGTGGATGATACTTTGTATGTCCTTGGCTCCGTGATGGGACCCCATCCCTTTCCCATGATTGTGCGGAATTTCCAGAGTGTAATCAGCCGGGAGGCCAGGCAGCAGATTCTGGAGAAGGAAGGAAAGCTTCCGGCAGCAGTAGTGGCCTGCGTGGGCGGCGGAAGCAATTCCATGGGTATGTTCTGGAATTTTATCGGGGATCAGGACGTGGAGCTGATCGGCTGCGAAGCGGCGGGGAAGGGTGTGGACACAGCGCTGACTGCGGCCACCATTGCCACGGGTTCGCCGGGAATCTTCCACGGTATGAAATCTTATTTCTGTCAGGATGAGTACGGGCAGATTGCACCGGTGTATTCCATATCCGCCGGGCTGGATTATCCAGGAATCGGGCCGGAACACGCGTACCTCCATGACATCGGCAGGGCGCAGTATGTTCCCGTTACCGATGACGAGGCCGTGGATGCCTTTGAGTATATTGCCAGGACGGAGGGAATTATCTGTGCCGTGGAGAGCGCACATGCCGTGGCTCATGTGCGGAAGATTGCAAAGAATTACAGTCCGGATCAGAGCATTATCATCTGTCTGTCCGGCAGGGGAGATAAGGATGTGGCGGCCATCGCCAGATACCGGGGCGTGGAGATCCATGATTAAATGTCCGATAAGGCAAAGGAGTGACAGGAGTATGTTAAAAAATAAACTGAGCAGGGTGTTTGACACCCCCAACAAAAAGGCATTTATCTGCTTTCTGACCGCAGGAGATCCTACGGCGGACTGTACGGTGGAATACATTCTGGAGATGGAGCGGGCAGGGGCGGATCTGGTGGAGATCGGCATCCCCTTTTCCGATCCCACGGCGGAAGGCGTGATCATTCAGGATGCCAATATCCGGGCGCTGAAGGGCGGCATGACTACGGACGGAGTCTTTGAAATCGTTAGAAGAGTCAGGGAAAAGTCCCGCATTCCCCTGGCGTTTATGACTTATGCCAACCCGGTATTCCACTATGGTTATGACAGCTTTTTTACAAAATGTGAGCAGCTTGGCGTGGATGCCGTGATTATTCCCGATATGCCCTATGAGGAAAAGCAGGAGATGGAGGGGCCTGCAAATGCTCACAATGTGGCGGTAATCTCTATGATCGCGCCAACCTCCGAGGACAGGACCCGAGAGATCGCTTCCGAGGCGAAGGGCTTTATCTATGTGGTCTCTTCCCTGGGAGTCACCGGCGTGCGCAGCGAGATTAAAACGGATCTGGGGGCCATTGTGGAAAGCATCCGCCGGGTGACGGATGTGCCCTGCGCTGTTGGTTTTGGCATCAGCACCCCGGAGCAGGCACGGAGGATGGCGGCAGTGTCCGACGGGGCTATCGTGGGAAGCGCCATCGTGAAGCTGATTGCAAGGTACGGGGAGCAGGCGGGACCGGAAATTTACAAGTATGTGAAAAGTATGAAAGCAGCCGTGGCAGAATGCAAGGAGGATATTCCTGATCAAAGAGGCTGACCGGCCTGTTTGAGGCTTGTGAGATTTCTCAGAGCGGAATCCGGGAGGGAGTGATATATGGTTACCTGTGAAGATGTTTTAAACCTGAAGCTGGATGGTATGCAGCTGATTGCCGGGGAAAAGGGGCTTCATCGCGTGGTGTCGTGGACCTATATGGTTCAGACCAGGCCCTATGCGGATCACATGAATCAGGGGAACTTTGCGCTGATGGTGGTGGATTATGTCAGATTTGATTTTGCAGAGGCAGCACGCAGCATGGAAGAGCTGAATGAGCTGGGAATTTCCGGCCTGGCCGTCTCTGTGGCGGACGACAGGGAAGAGGTGCCGGAGAGTATGATCGAACGGGCGAATGAGCTGGAGCTGCCTTTATTTTTTGTCCGCTGGGAAGGGGCCTCATTCGTGGACATTGCGCAAAGCATCGGCAGCCTGATTATACAGACCGGGATGGAAAATAAAAAAACAGGGGACTATCTTTATAATCTGCTGTTTGGCTATGAGATCAATGACAAGTATGTGGAAAAGATTTCCGGTCAGTTTGGATTGGATTTTTCCAAACCCTATCGGGTGGGAGTGATTGTCATTGACCGTAAATACGGTGTCAATCTGGAACGGGATGAACATACTTATGAATACTATGTGGACTGTATGAATCGGGAAATAAACAGCATGAAGGGCAGCTTTATGTTTATGCGTTTTCTGAATAAATTTGTGCTGTTGTTTGAAGCACAGGAGAAAAAGGAGATCGAGCATGAGCTGGAGCAGCTGCTCCGCAGGCTGGACGACAGGCCTCAGTTTAAGGGGCTGATCAGGAGTACCTGCATTTTGGGAGCGGCGTATCGGGATCCACGGGATTTCGGACAGAGTTATCAGGAAGCGAAAAATCTCATTGCCAGGAAGGAACTGCTGCCGAATCCCCGGAACAAAAAGGTATTGAGCGCCAGCTCCATGGGAATATACAAGTATATGTTCAACAGCGGAAACCAGGCGGAGATTTTGAGTTACTGCAATGAAAAGCTGCGGAAACTGGAGGAATATGACCATGCAAACGGCACATTCCTGCAGGATACGCTGCTGGCATATTATATGAACGGGTTCAGCGTGGGGAAAACGGCGGAGGCGTTGTTTATTCATCGGAATTCCCTGCAGTACCGCCTGAACAAGATAGAAGAGCTTCTGGGCATGGAGCGGAACGACTATATGGAATATCTGAATCTGATCAACTGTATCCTGGTGAAAAGACTGATGTTTTCCTAGGATTACTGTGCAAAATGACAAATATAACTGTGCATTTTGCACGTTGATGAATGATGAAGGTTTGAGTAGAATACTGATAACAGCAAAGGCGCTGGGGAAGGCTTTCCCTGGCGCCTTTGTCGTTGAAATCTTTTATGAGCTGCACTGCAGCGGAGGAGGAATGTTATGAAAAAAACGAGATTTTTAGCAGCGGCAACAGTGGGTATGATGGTGGTTTCCCTGCTGGGCGGATGCGGTTCGACGCCTGCGGACTCTGTGGGAGCAGGAGGAAGCAGAGATTCAGGGAAAGAGAGCAAGGTGTTAAGAGTTGGTATGGAATGTGCGTATGCCCCGTTTAACTGGACGCAGGAAGCGGATACCACGCCGGACGGAAGTACTGCGGTGCCGATTTTCGGGTCGGATTATTACGCGTATGGATACGATGTGGCGGTGGCGCAGATGCTGGCGGAAGAGATGGGCATGGAGCTGGAGATTCATAAGGTGGAATGGTCTTCCATCGGCATTTCCATGGATGCCGGTGATTATGACTGTATTATCGCCGGCATGGGCCGTACGGCAGAGAGAGAAATGTCTTATGGGTTTACAGAGCCGTATTATTACCGGGACAACTGCATTGTGGTAAAGAAGGGCGGAGCATACGAAAATGTGACCAGGCTTTCCGAACTGGCAGGAACGGGATGCAGGGTAACTACGCAGTTAGGCACCGGCTGGGTGCCGCTTCTGGATCAGGTAGAAGGTGCAGTAACCGGTGCAAACTATGAAACCACTTCCGAATGCTTTATGGCAATTTCCAACGGAACTGCAGACGTGTGTATCGTAGACCTGCCCACGGCCCAGTCGGCGGCGCTGACCAATGACGATCTGGTGATTATTACCCTTGATGCGGATGATACCTTTACCGGCGATGATGAGATGGTAAATGTATGTATTGCTGTAAGAAAAGACGATACAGAATTCTGCAGCAGGATTCAGGAGGCGATGGATGCCATCGGCTGGAATGACAAGGCGAAGATGGATGAGCTCATGAGCAGGATGATCACCCAGCAGCCGGCGGCAAATTAGGACTCTGGTACTGCCCGGAGGACAATGCCTGCAGACCGGGTATGGGCAGCGTCAAAAGGATGAAGTGAGGTAAGGACATGTTATTAAATATTTTTGGAATCGAAAAACCGGAAAATTCCATTGAGTGGATGATTTTCCTGGCTGAAAAATATGCTGGTATGTTCTGGAAAGGGACTGTACTTACGTTATTGATCGCAGTGCTGGGGACGCTCCTGGGCTTTCTCCTGGGTTATGTGATTGGAATCATTCAGGATGCAAAAATCGGCCGGGGAGATCCTGTGCTCAGGAAGGCGCCGATCAGGCTGATGAAATTCATTGCAGCCATATATGTGGAGATATTCCGCGATACGCCGATGATTGTGCAGGCGATGATCATCTATTTCGGCATCAGGCAGGCCAATATCGGGATCACTCCCGTAAGTGCAGGCGTGCTGGTTACGGTTTTGAACACCGGAGCCTATATGGCGGAAACCGTCAGGGCCGGAATCGGCTCCATTGATCAGGGACAGAGGGAAGGCGCGTGGGCTATGGGAATGTCCCCCATGAAAACCATGCTGCATATTGTACTGCCGCAGGCATTTAAAAATATCATTCCGGAGATGGCCAACACCTTTTTAACCAACCTGAAAATGACGTCCGTATTGAATGTAATCGCCGTGCAGGAGCTTTTTATGGCGGCCAAGACGGTGGGCGGCAATTACTATAAATACTTTGAGTCTTATCTGGTAATTGCAGTGATTTATTTTGTGTTGTGCTTTGCGTTCAATAAGGTCTTTCAGTTCCTGGAAAAGAGGATGGGCGGGAAGCTGGATTATGCGCTGGCAGTGGAATATATGGATAACGATTAAGGAGATTTGATATGGGCGAGACGATTATTTCTGTTCAGGATCTGAGTAAGTCCTTTGGAGATCACGAGGTACTTAAAAAAATTGATATGGATGTCCATGAGGGTGAGATTATTTGCATTGTCGGCTCTTCGGGATCGGGAAAATCCACGCTGCTTCGCTGTATCAACCGGCTGGAGCGCCAGACCTCCGGGAAAATCCTGTTTAAGGGCACGGAGCTTCGGGACGTGCAGAGAGAAATCAATGAATATCGTTCCAGGGTGGGCATGGTATTTCAGTCCTTTAATCTGTTTCACAACATGACGGTGTTGGAAAACTGTATGCTCTGTACCAGGAAAGTACTGCATCTGCCGAAGGAAGAGGCCTTTGACCGGGCAATCACCCACTTAAAGGCAGTAGGTATGGCGCCTTATATTCATGCCCGGCCGAGTCAGCTGTCAGGGGGACAGAAGCAGCGGGTTGCCATTGCCAGATCCCTCTGTATGAATCCGGAGGTGCTTTTATTTGACGAGCCCACCTCCGCACTGGACCCGGAGATGGTGGGCGAGGTGCTGAATGTGATGAAGAAGCTGGCCCTGACCGGGCTGACCATGGTGATTGTCACTCATGAGATGGCGTTTGCAAGAGATGTGTCCACCAGGACAATCTTTATGGACGGTGGATATGTGGTGGAGGATGCACCGCCGTCGCAGCTGTTCACCAATCCTCAAAATTCCCGGACCAGAGAATTCCTGAGCAGATACCTGGCCGGATAGATAAGCGGGAGGCATATGAGATATGAATCATTTTATTGTTACATTTGCCAGGGGCTTTGGCTCCGGGGGAAAGGAAATCGCGTCGTGTCTGGCGAAGGAGCTGGGAATTCACTGCTATGAAAACCGCATACTTACGCTGGCCAGTCAGATGAGCGGATTAAATGAGAATCTGTTCAAAGAGGTGAATGAGAAAATCAGGAACTATGGAGGCCTGTCCGGTTTCCTGCAGGGACTTCCCAGAGCAAGGAATTATATTGCCCGGAACGAAAAATTCGTGTCGGATGACAAGCTGTTTGAGTATCAGTGTACCATCATTAAAGAGCTGGCGGACACGGAGTCCTGCGTCATTGTGGGGAAATGTGCCGATTATGTGCTCAGAGGCCGTCCTAACGTGGTCAGTGTCTACATCGAAGCGCCCAGAGCATTCTGTGTCCGCAGGACAATGGAGCGCATGGGGGTGACGGAGGAAACCGCTCATGCAACCATCACCAGGACCGATAAGTACCGGGCCCAGTATTATCAATACTATACTCACGGGAATTACTGGACCAATCCGGTGAATTATGACATGACGCTGAACAGTGAAAAAGCAGGGGTTTACAACTGCGTGAAAATCATCGAGCAGTATTTGCTGATCAAGGGGCTGATTACGCCGGAGATGATTACGCCGGCAGACCACGCGGGACTGGAGCTGAATCAGCAGCTCACAGGGAAGGGGCAGGACGGGGAATAAGTATCCGGGAAAAGCAGCAGACTGGGAAAAAGAATCTGGGTGAGAAGCAGGACCCAGGAAAGAAGCAAGGAGAATAAAGCAGCAGGAAATTATATAACAACAACAGGAGGAATCGGAGAGATGAAACTGGCAGATACGGGATTAACGGCACAGGACATTAAAGACAAGGTCGGCAAATATATGATAGAGACCTATGAGAGATTTGATTTTCTGGCAGAGACAGCCAGGGAGCAGTATATCTATGACGAAAAGGGAGAAAAATATCTTGACTTTTACGCGGGCATAGCCGTCAATGCGGCGGGTAACTGCAATCAAAGAGTGGTGGAGGCGGTGGTGGAGCAGGCCAGGACGCTGATGCACACATTTAATTATCCGTATACCATCCCTCAGGCGCTCCTGGCTGAAAAGGTCTGTACCACCATCGGCATGGATAAGATTTTTTTCCAGAATTCCGGCACGGAGGCAAACGAGGCCATGATCAAGATGGCCAGAAAATACGGAATCGAAAAATACGGTCCTAACCGTTACCACATTGTGACGGCGAAAATGGGCTTTCATGGGAGAACCTTCGGTGCCATGTCGGCTACCGGGCAGCCGGGAAACGGATGTCAGATCGGCTTCGGCCCCATGACCTATGGATTTTCTTATGCACCCTACAATGATTTGCAGGCATTTAAGGATGCCTGTACGGAGAATACCATTGCCATCATGGTGGAGCCAGTGCAGGGCGAGGGCGGAGTACATTCGGCGACACAGGAATTTATGAAGGGACTTCGTGAATTTTGTGATCAAAAGGGGATGCTGCTTCTGCTGGACGAGGTGCAGACAGGATGGTGCAGAACCGGCAAGGTCATGAGCTATATGAATTACGGCATCAAGCCGGATATTGTATCCATGGCGAAGGCGCTGGGCGGCGGTATGCCCATCGGGGCCATTTGCGCCACGGAAGAGGTGGCAAAGGCATTTTCTCCGGGCTCCCACGGAACGACCTTCGGCGGGCATCCGGTCAGCTGTGCGGCGGCCCTGGCGGAGATCGAAGAGCTGCTGGGCAGAAACCTGGCGGAACATGCGGCTGAGACCGGCGCGTATTTGATGGAGAAACTGAAAAGCCTGCCCCATGTGAAGGAAGTCAGAGGACAGGGGCTGCTCGTGGGCGTGGAATTTGACGCCGGCATCAGCAGTACGGAGGTAAAGCATGAATGTCTGCACCGTCACCTGCTTCTGACGGCAATCGGAGACCATATTATCCGTATGGTCCCGCCGCTGATCATTGACAGACGAGATTGCGACGAGGCCTGTGAAATCATCAAGGCTTCCGTGGAAGCCTTGAGCTAAGGCGGTGCAGCGATGAAAACATTTTCTTTTTCCATACCACAGAATGTGATTTTCGGAAAGGGCGGCCTGCAGGAGCTTCCGCAGGCTGCAAAAAAAATGCAGAAGAAAAAGGCGCTGATCATTTCCGGTCCCCACCTGCAGAAAAGGGGGATGGTGGAAAAATGCCGGGATGCCCTGAAAGCGGCGGAAATAGAAAGCGAGGCGTTTACGGAGACGGAAGGGAATCCCGGCACGGAGACCGTGGAAAAGGCCGCAGAGGCATACAGAAAAAGCGGCGCGGAGTTTATCGTGGCATTTGGCGGCGGCTCACCTCTGGATGTGGCGAAAGCGGCAGGCGTGCTGGCCGTATACGGCGGAAGGATTACGGATTACGAAGGCGGCGGTAAGGTGCCAGGACCGATCATGCCGGTGATCGCCATCCCCACCACGGCAGGAACCGGCTCGGAGGTGACGCCCTTTGCTGTCATTACCGACCACAGCCGCAATTACAAGCTGTCGGTGTCCAGCAGCTATCTGCTTCCGTCCTGTGCCATCCTGGATCCGGAGCTGATCGCCAGCGTCCCGGAGAAAACGGCGGCAGCCTGCGGCGTGGACGCGCTGGTACATGCCCTGGAGGCCTATCTTTCGCTGGCGGCCTCCCCGTTTTCCGACATGTTTGCCCTGAAAGCCCTGCAGATGATCGGAAGCAGCCTCCGGGCTTATGTGGCGGACCGCAGTCAGGAGGCGGAGGCCATGCTGCTGGGATCGTTGTTTGCGGGCATTGCATTTTCCCATGCCAGGCTGGGAAATGTACACGCCATGAGCCACCCGGTCAGCGCATATTTCAATGTACCTCACGGGATGGCCAATGCGGTTCTGCTTCCCACGGTGGTGGAATATAACGAACAGGCGGCGCAGGGGAAATATTATGATATTTACCGGTGCGTAGCAGAGGATTCGGTTTCCGAAAAAGAATTTGTACCTTCCATGCTGGTGGAGGCGCTGCGGCTCTTGAACAGAGAGCTGGGCATTCCGCTCTGCCTGAGGGAGGCGGGGGTGCAGGAGGCATATTTTGATGCCATGGCCGACGACGCCATGAAGAGCGGAAATATAGCGGTCAATCCAAGGAGAACCACAAAAGAAGATGTGCTGGCCCTGTATCATAAGGCTTATTAATAGCGCTGGCCTGCGTTTCCGCTTCATAGGCGACCTCCTGAAGCGGGCGGTAGAAAAAGGCAGGCAGCAGTAATGGCAGGCGGCAAAAGAAAAGTGGCATAACGCGTGTTATGCCACTTTCGACCATAATAAAACCGCTTACGGTCTTAATCCCATGCCGCCCTCTAAAGTCAGGGTTTCGCCGGAGAGATACTTGAAATCAGGAGAAGCCAGCTGTACACAGACCCGTCCGATTTCCTTTTCCACATCGCCGTAATGGCCCATGGGAGGCATATGTACGTTTGCCTTGAAAGCGTCGGGATATGCTTTTTCAAACTGCTCCAGCTGTGCCGTCCAGGCCAAGGGACAGATGACATTCACATTGATGCCGTCCTTGCCCCACTCGGTAGCAGCCACTCTGGAAAGACCTCTGATGCCTTCCTTTGCGGCGGCATATGCACATTGTCCGAAGTTGCCGAAGAGACCTGCGCCGGAGGCAAAGTTAATTACGGTACCCTTGGTCTCCTTTAAATGAGGGTAGCAGGCCTTCATATAATAAAATGCAGCATACAGACCGGAGTAAAGGGCCAGGTTAAACTGCTCCGTGGTGTGATCGGCCAGGGTTACGCCGGAAGCGGATGCCTGAGCGTTGTTAATTAATACGTCTATTCTGCCGAAGGTGTCCATGGTCTTTTGAATCACCTCATTTACAACGGTTTCATTGTCGGAATCCGCAGAAACATCGGCTGCCATGGTCAGTACTTGGATTCCGTAGAGACGCTCTAATTCTTCTTTTGCATCCTCCAGCTTTTTTACATTTCGCCCGGTGATAACCAGGTTAGCTCCTTCTTTTGCGTAGGCGGTGGCAATTCCGTAGCCGATGGAGCCGCAGGAACCGTCCGCAAGCGTGGCGCGCCCACCGCCTGTGATAATTGCTGTCTTACCTTGTAAAAAACCCATTTGATACCCTCCTGTCTGTTATTTCATAAGAAAATCGTTGATAGTTTCCAGAGATATTTATAAAAGTATTATAACAAGCAGCTTCTATGCGGTCAAGCAGCTTTCGATTATTGCATCTTACTGTTTCAAAAACGCAGCTTAATGAAAATCCGTTGCGCAGAACCGGAAACTGCTGTATGCTGACGGCTACAGGAGGATCCACCATATGGGACGGCCGGCTCCGGGATCATGGCAGACAGGAGAGAGATACATGGAAAGAATCATTGAAGTGAAGGGTCTGAAAAAATATTTTAAAGAAGTGAAAGCCGTGGATGACATCAGCTTTACAGTGGAGAAGGGTGAGCTTTTTGGGTTTCTGGGAGTCAACGGTGCGGGAAAGTCTACTACCGTTAATATGCTTTGCACACTCTTTGCACCGACGGCAGGGGAGGTCTGTATCTGTGGGCATCGACTGGGAAAGGATGATGCAGGGATTAGGGAAGGCATCGGTGTGGTATGGCAGGGCAATTGTCTGGACGAAAAGCTGACCGTGAAAGAGAATCTGTATGTGCGGGCATCCCTGTACGGGTACAGCAGGGCAGAACTGAAAGCAAAAGTGGAGAGAGTTCGAGACAGGCTGCAGCTGGGAGATGTCTACAACAGGCGCTATGAGAAGCTGTCAGGGGGGCAGAAACGCAGGTGTGAGCTGGGGGCAGCCCTGATCAATACACCCAAGGTGTTGTTTCTGGACGAACCCACTACCGGTCTGGACCCGGCCACAAGAAAGCTGGTGTGGGAGAGGCTGGAGGATCTGCGCAGGGAGGACGGTATGACGATCTTCCTTACCACTCATTATATGGAAGAGGCGGCCAGAGCAGGGCATATTGCCATTATTGACAGCGGGAAGATCAGGGAATTTGGCACGCCCTTTGAGCTGAAGGAGAGATATGCCAAAGATAAGCTGCGGCTCTGGCCGAAGCCGGGCAGGCTTGATGCGGTGAAAAGGATGCTGGCACAGAAAGGTGTTGGCAGTATAAGTGATTCGGACGGAAAGCCATGTGGGAAGGCGGCGGAAGAAGAAAGGCGGGGAGCTGCCCGCACTCAGGAGCCGGCAGCCGAAGAAATATCCGCTCAGTGGTCGGAGCCGGTGCTTGCAGAGCTGTCCGGAAGCATGGCAGCGCTGCCGCTTTTAAGGCATGTGGAAGATGACATATCCGGGTTTGAAGTGATTCAGGGCTCCATGGACGACGTATTTTTAAATGTAACGGGAAAAAGTCTTGTGCAAGTCACATCGGTATAGTGACGGCACGCTGCAGGGAGGTATAAAAATGGAAACGGTATTATACTTGACAAAAAGAAATTGTAAAATATTTTTAAGAGACCGGGCAGCGGTGTTTTTCTCGGTGTTGTCCATGATGATCGTGCTGGGGTTGATGGTGGTCTTTCTGGGGAAGATGCAAAGCGACGGACTGGTGGAGCTTTTAGCCGGTATGGGCGGGGAGCGGGATCTGGTACAGGATGAGAAGAATGCCGTTTATTTGGTGCAGCTCTGGACACTTGGGGGAATTTTGGTGGTGAACTCGGTAACTGTAACAATGACCGTTCTGGGGAATATGGTTAGGGATGAGACAAGGAAGCGGATTATGGCATTTTATGTGACGCCGGTGAACAGAGTGAAGCTTTCTCTTGGCTACATTTTTGCGGCATGGCTGGTAGGGACGGGAATGTGTGTACTGACGCTGGCGGCAGGAGAAATCTATTTTCTGGTCAGAGGATACGGCGTTTTAGGAGCGGCGGCACTCCTGAAAATCGTGGGTATCATTGCGCTGTGTGCCTTTACATTTTCGGCCCTGGGATATTTGGCGGCTCTTTTCGTGCACAGCGACAGTGCCTGGAGCGGCCTGCTTACCGTGATCGGAACGCTGGTGGGATTTTTGGGAGGTATTTATCTGCCGCTGGGTTCCCTGTCGGAAAACCTGCAAGGAGTATTGAAGTGTCTGCCTGTTTTGAACGGCACATCCATGATGTGGTCTGTCTGTACGAGGGAGGCGGCAGGGGAGACTTTTGCCGGGCTGCCGGATGTGGCGGGGGAGGTTTTTCGGAAAGAAATGGGGATTACGATATTTTGGGGAGAAAGGGAAATCCTGCTCTGGGAACAGGTGGCAATTTTATTGGTTTATGGTATAATAGCGATAGCTGTGGCAGCGCTTGTGAACAGGAGGCGGAAGCTTAAAGACCGTTAAAAAGTCTTCATTCTGAGAAGAATCGCAAGGACAGCGATTTTTCCTCAAGTTTCGCCTCGAAGAACGCAAAGCCAGCGTTCTTTTTGGAAGTAATATTGCAACATGGAGGAAGTATGAAAATAACGATACAGGAGTGCCCGCCGGAAGAAGAGGAAGAGATCGTTATCCGCTGTAGAACGGTGGACGAGTCCCTGTTGAAGCTGATTTACTCTCTGCGTTTAGGGAGAGATAAGCTGACGGTTTCAAAGGGGGACAAGATTTTTCAGGTGAAACCTGCGGAGATATACTATTTCGAGGCGGTGGATAACAAGGTGTTTGCCTGTATGGAGAAAGAGGTTTTCGATACGAAAAGCAAGTTATATGAGCTGGAAAAACATCTGGAAAATACAGATTTCTTCAGGGCATCCAAATCTACAATTATCAATTTGGCAAAAGTGAAAAACATCTGCCCGGCATTCAACGGACGTTTTGAGGTCTGCATGGAAAACGGGGAGCGGCTGATGGTGTCCAGACAGTATGTACCTGATTTGAAGAAAAAGCTGGGGCTTTAGGAGGAATGAAATGCTAAAACGAAAACTAGGATTTCTGCTAAATATTTTCAGCATGATAACTTCCTGCATGGTGATTGCAGTGGCGCTTTTCGTCACGGTACTTAATCCGACGGAAAGAATCGAAGCGGTAATCCTGTGGCAGATCCCGGCAGTGGCGGCGCTGATCAGCCTTACTACGCTGATTTATCCCTGGGATAAACCGCTGAAAAAGGCGGAAACGACGATGCGAAAAGTTTTTCATTATATAATGGTAAATGTGATTGTACTTGGAGCCGGGTTTGTATTTGAATGGTATGATCCTAAAAGCATAGGAAGCGTGACGGCTATGCTGGTTACCATCGCTGTAATATTTGCCGTTGTTTCCGGCATTTCCTGGGGTCGTTCCGCCAGGGATGCAAAGCGGATGAATGAACGGCTGCAGGAATATATGAAAGCGGCAGAAGGAATAAACGCCGAAGGAATGCTGAAGTAAATAGGGGAATAGATGAAAAATTTGGTTGACAAATCGTATTCCTCTATGTATAATGAATCAATGTGTGAAGAAAACCGCACTAGTGTACTACAGGAGTCGCTATGTTAGTGAATTTATCCGATGTGTTCACATTTGAGGGCAGGCAGGTCTGTATGGAGGTTCCACTTGAAATGAATCATTTTAAGAGTGGAGCAGGATGCTTTGAGATCCTGGAGAAAACCCCGGTGTCCTTCCGTTTTTCCAATGTGGAGGATGGCAAGGCAAGGGTAGAAGGGAGCGTAAGGCTGAAGCTGCAGACTGTTTGTGACAGATGTCTGCAGGAGGTTTTGACGGATCTTGATCTTCAGTTTGATCGGCTTGTAACTTCCCCGGAGGTAACGCCGGATGAAGAGGTTGTGGACGATTTAAGCTTCATGGAAGGTTATCAGCTGAACGCAGAGACTTTTGTGTACAATGAAATTATGGGGAACTGGCCTGCAAAGATTCTGTGTAAGGAAGACTGCAAGGGGCTTTGCCTTGTATGCGGACAGAATCTGAATGAGAGGGACTGTGGATGCGATACATTCGTTCCCGACCCGCGAATGGCAGTGATACAAGATATTTTTAACGCGTATAAGGAGGTGTAACGATGTCTATTTGTCCCAAGAATAAATCTTCCAAAAGCAGAAGAGATAAGAGAAGAGCAAACTGGAAAATGAGCGCTCCCACTCTGGTAAAGTGCAGCAAGTGCGGCGCATTGACGGTGCCTCACAGGGTCTGCAAGGCTTGTGGCTCTTATAACAAGAAGCAGGTCGTAGAGGTTGATTGATGAATGAAAAAAACTGCCGGTGCCGAAAGCTGCCGGCAGTTTTTTTGTATGCACACGGGCACCCAGAGGAAATAGGTCAGCGGAAAGGGGTGCATATAGTAGTTCATTGGGAAAAGGTGGGAGTCAAGAGATGTTGGAAAAGATAAAAGGTCTGTTCGGGCAGGTTGATATGACGCAGGGGAAGCCCTGGGAGAGAATCGTAGTATTTACGGTGCCTATGTTAATCGGCAACATTGCCCAGCAGATGTACAATACGGTAGACAGCATTGTGGTGGGAAAATATGAGGGAGATAACGCCCTGGCGGCAGTGGGGAGCGCAAGCCCGATTTTTAATCTGCTGCTGGTATTGTTTGTGGGTATCTCCATGGGGGCCGGGATCATGGTCTCTCAGTATTACGGTTCCAGAGACAGGGAAAATCTTTCACGCACCATCGGCAGTACAATCACGCTCACTGCCATAGCGTCTCTGATTTTGATGATCGCCGGCACCTTTGCTATCCGGCCGGTGCTGGAGCTTCTGGATACGCCGGAGAGCATTATCGACTGGTGTACCTCGTATCTGATGATTTTGCTGTGGGGGATTCTCGGACTTGCTTATTATAATATTCTGTGCGGGATCCTGCGGGGGTTGGGGGATTCTCTGTCCGCACTGGTGTATCTGCTGATCGCCACGGTGATCAATATTATATTGGATATATGGTTTGTGGCGGGATTACATATGGGGGTCTCCGGGGTGGCGCTGGCCACGGTGATTGCGCAGTTGATTTCTGCCGTGCTGTGTGTAATAAAGCTGCGGAAGATGACGGAATTTTTTGATTTTAAAGCACAGTATCTTAAGCCGGATAAGACAACTATGATGACGGTCATCCGGCTGGGACTGCCCTCTGGTATCACTCAGGCGATTTTCTCCCTGGCCATGGTGGTGGTGCAGTCTCTGACCAACAGCTTCGGAGAGATGATTATTGCGGCAAACGTTATCATTATGAGGGTGGACGGCTTTGCCATGATGCCGAATTTCTCTTTCGGCACGGCCATGACCACCTACGCCGGACAGAACGTGGGTGCCAGGCAGATGGACAGGGTAAAGCAGGGCGCAAAGCAGGGTACGCTGATTGCCGTCTGTACTTCTGCGGTGATCACCGGCCTGATCCTGCTGTTTGGACCGTATTTGATGGGAATCTTTACAAATACAAAGGAGCTTGCGCAGTTGAGTGCGGATATGATGAAAATCCTGGCCGTGGGCTATATCGCTATGGCGGTAACACAGAGCCTGTCCGGGGTCATGCGGGGCGCGGGAGATACGGTAACGCCCATGTGGATTTCTCTGGTGACTACGGTGGCGATCCGCGTTCCGCTGGTGTACGGCCTGGTAAACTTAACCAAATCGCCGGAGCTGCCCCAGGGCCGTTACGAGAGTCTGTGGATTTCTCTGTTGTGCGCATGGGTGCTGGGCGCGCTGATTACCTTTCTCTTTTACCGAATCGGAAGATGGAAGAAAAAGGCGCTGTAATTTATTATTTGGTTTTTGCGAGAATTTCTTCAATATTATACACCAGGTCCAGATTATAATTATCATACATACGGAAATAGTTGGCAATGATGCGTTCTGCGATCATATGCCCGTTTTCCCGGTTGCTGTCAATCATGATGACCACCTGCTGAGAGCTGCTGTAGCGAGAGGTAACGTCCCCCTTCCGCAGGGAACCTATAATACAGCGCTCCAGAACATCCATGGCGTCATTCAAGTCGCTGATCTCCATGGTCCCATGAATATTTTCAGTGATGGAAAACAGGATAATCTGCGCATCCTTTCTATTTCGGCTTAAGCTTCTTGCGATCAGGCGGTATATTTTTTCAAAATTGCCATAATCTACGGAATAGGCGCCCACTGCGGGAGCTTCTTCCGACAGGTGGCTCTTTAGCTGTGCGATGTCAATCTGAAAGCCCTTGTTCTGGCTTTCGCTGAAGGCTTCTGAATCACGCTGCAGAAGCTGGTAAGAATTTTTGCCGTTGTTTTTTACATAGTAAAGGGCCTTATCGCATTGCTGGAGCAGATTCTTGCATCGCTCCCGTGGGTTTTTGGAGCAGGAGATTCCGATGGAGACCGAAATCATATGATCCGTATCAATGTCGCTGATTGCCTTTTGAAAGTCTGCAAGAATAGATTTTGCCACGTCCGTGATCCACTCTTCAGCCCGCTCATTTGGATAAAAAACAGCAAATTCGTCTCCGCTGACACGGCACATAAGTGAATCCGTCTCCGCATGAGAGCGAATCGTGTCCGCCAGGCGGCAGATGATATGATCCCCGGCAATATGTCCGTAATTTTTATTGACATATAAAAAATTATCTACGTCCATCAGAAACATGACGCCGCGGTTTAAGGAATTATCCAGATACGTATTTACCTGATCTTCAAAGGACCTGCGAATGAGAAGGCCGGTCAGGAAATCCACATCCTTTGCTTTATGAATATCCGTTTCTGTTTTCCGGCAGACTTCTACTATGAAAGCGTCCGCTTCGTTTGCCTTTTTCTGTTCCGCTTCCTCATCGAATTCAAACTGAGGGAAATCCGTAAATTCAAAACCGCTTTGAATAATCTCCAGAAAAACGTCTGCTAAATACGGATCAAACTGTGTCCCCCGTCCCTTTTTTAACTCATTTACGGCGTAATCCGTAACCTGCGCCTTTTCGTAAATACGGTTGGAGGTGATGGCGTCGTAGGCATCGGCAATTCCGATAATCCGCGCCACATAAGGAATATCGTCTCCTTTTAATCCGCAAGGATAGCCCTTGCCGTCGTAGCGCTCATGATGGTATTTTGCGCCGTCGCAGATCTGCGGAACCATGGTGATGGGACGCAGAATATTGGCGCCCATGGTGGTATGATTACGTATCAGACGGTATTCTTCATCTGTCAGTTTGACGGGTTTATTGAGGATAGTGTCGGGAATGCCGATCTTGCCAATATCGTGCATCAGCGCGGTATAATACAGATTCAGGCAGTCTTGTTTGGACCAGGCAAGTTTTTTTGCCATGGCAAGACAGTATTGAGCGACGCGTACCGAATGTCCTTTGGTATAGCGGTCCTTCGCATCTACCGCATATGTAATTGTGGTGATGGATTGGATAAATATTTTTTGAATTTCGTCGGCCTTTGCTTCAACTAGCTGTTCTAAGTGCTTGCGCAGATCTTCCAGCTCCAGAATACGGGCAATGCGGCTTTGCATGATCAGGGGAGCAAAAGGCTTTGTAATATAGTCCATGGCGCCCATTTCAAATCCCAGGATTTCACTTTCCTGTTTTGTGTCCGCAGTTAGAAAAATAACGGGAATTTTCTTTAATTCCGAACTGTCTCTCATGCGTTTAAAGACGGTATATCCGTCCATCTGAGGCATATTAATATCCAAAAGGACAAGATCGGGAGGTTCAAGGCGCATCTGCTCCAGCGCCTCCTGACCCCGTTCAAACAGGGAAACCCTGTAAGAACCGATCAAAACACCCTCTGCATGTTTTAAAATGGTTTTGGAATCATCTATGATATAGATAAGCTTTTTATCCATAAGTTCCCCCTATTTGTCTATTTAAATACTATTATATTAGAAAACGGACTTTTTTTCAATCCCAACTGAGACCGAATGAGGGTAATCTGCTCAATAACCGTTTACACCTTCCTTTTGCCCGCTCACGCCGAATTTGGTGATTTGGTGTCTTGGGATGTTAATATAAAATAGCACTACAAAAACCATAGCAGGGTGAAAGGAAGGAAAAGATGAACAAAAAAGGGAAAAAGATTGCCGTTAAGGCAAGGCGAATTGCGGCAGCAGGACTGGCAGGCTGCCTGCTTCTTGGGGTGAGCGCCCAGGCGAATGCAGCGACGCTTAAGGATGTTTTTGATGAGCATTATTATGCAGATACTTACGGAGACCTGAAAGAAGCCTACGGCTATGACAGGGAAGCACTCTGGGAACATTATATTACCTTCGGACTGCAGGAAGGCAGGAACATGAACGGTCTGATCAATGTGGTTAAGTACCGGGAGCTTTATGCGGACTTAAGCGAAGCCTTCGGCGATGACTGGGATGCTTATCTGAATCATTTTCTGACGCTGGGCGCAAAGGAAGGGCGGAGTGCAGGGGTTGATTTTGACGCGCTGGACTATGCCGCAAGATATGAGGATCTGCGGCAGGCATTCGGAGAGGATGTGCTGGCATTATGGCAGCATTACCGTAATTACGGGGCGGCGGAGCATCGTGAAGCCAGGGACAGTCAGGTAGTAGCGGCGGAAAAAGAGGCGGAGGAAGCGGCCAGAAGGGCGGCGGAAAGTCAGAAGCCTGCGGAGAATCCGAAACCGGGAGAGAGCCAGAAGCCTGGAGAGAGTCAGACACCTGGAACAGACGGCTCATATACGGAACGTGAAGATTTCGAGGACGGCAGCTATGCGATCACGGAGTATGACAGCGAGGGGAAGGAACTTAAGGTTACGGGGTATAACGCCGACGGCAGTCCGAAGTATTATGAAGAATATGAATATGACAGCAACGGCAGACAGACCAGATGCCACTATTGGAATGTGGATGGAAGTCTGGATTTTTACGATTCCTTCGAATATGACGACGCGGGTAACCTGATAAAGTCTACGCTGGATTATGCGGATGGCTCACGTTTTATTATTGTATATGATAGTACCGGAAACGAAATCATAACGGAAAGCTATAATGCAGACGGAAGCCTGTACAGTAGGCACGAATATGAATACGACGCGGAGGGAAATAAGAAAAAGGAGACTATTTTTTCCGCGGACGGCAGCTATAGTATTGTTGAGTATGACACGGCCGGGAATACCGTAAGAAGCATTAGCTATAAGGCAGATGGCTCCTATGTGGTTAATGATTATGACATTACAATCGGAAAAGCGACTCATACTTATTTCTATGATTCGGAGGGGAATATAGAGTTCTCATCAGAAACTGAATATGACAGTAACGGCAATTCGGTTAAGATGATATATTACAATGCAGACAGCAGTCTGAACTTTTACATCATATATGACTATGACGAGAATGGAAAGGTCAGTAAGGAAACCTGGTATAATGCTGACGGTACGGTAAAACGCGAGCTTGACGCTGACGGAAATGAAATTGTTAGTGACTGATAGCAGAAGGGATACGTAAGCCGTCCGGGGGATTGAAAAGGGACATTTTTTCAGAGAAGGATTCACTGGAAGGGTGTCCTTTTTTCACTTCAGCTTTTTTCAATTTTATGCGGGGCGAGCAGAAAAGCAGGCAGAAAAGTAAGATTTTCTGCTTGCTTTTTAGATGTCTATCTATTATAGTTAGATAAGATGCGGATTCTTCGTAGAGGGGATAACGGTAATGGAAAACATGGTAAATGTGGCGGTGGACGCCATGGGCGGTGATAACGCCCCCTTTGAGATTGTTAAGGGCGCGGTGGAAGCCGTGAACGAGGATAAGCGCGTAAGGGTGTTTCTGGTGGGCAGAGAGCCTGTCATCAGGGAAGAGTTGAAAAAGTATACATACAATGAAGAGCAGATGGAAGTGGTTCACGCGGAAGAAATGATTGAGACGGGTGAGCCGCCGGTAATGGCAATCCGCAAAAAGAAAGATTCTTCCATTGTGAAGGCCATGTACCTGGTAAAGGAAGGGCAGTGCGATGCCTTTGTGTCTGCGGGCAGCACCGGTGCCGTACTGGTGGGCGGACAGGTGATTGTGGGCCGGATTAAGGGGGTGGAGAGGCCGCCTCTGGCACCCATCATTCCCAATGCAGGCGGCGTCAGCCTTCTTCTGGACTGCGGAGCCAATGTGGACGCCAGGCCTTCTCAGCTCTTGCAGTTTGCAAAGATGGGAAGCATTTATATGGAAAGCGTTCTGGGGGTAAAAAATCCTCGTGTGGGCCTTGTCAACATCGGAGTGGAGGAAGAAAAGGGCAACGCTTTGACAAAGGAAACTTATCCGCTGCTTTTGAATTGTCCCGAAATTAATTTTGTCGGTAATGTGGAGGCCAGGGATATTCCTGCCGGCGCGGCGGATGTGCTGGTCTGCGAGGCCTTTGCAGGGAATATCGTTTTAAAAATGCTGGAGGGCGTCAGCAGCGTGCTGGTAAAGAAAATCAGAGACGGTATGATGAGCAGCCTGCGCAGCAAGATCGGCGGTTTCTTGGTAAAGCCGGCGTTAAAGCAGACCTTAAAGGCATTCAGTACGGAAGAGTACGGGGGAGCACCGCTGCTTGGATTAAACGGGCTTGTGGTAAAGACTCATGGAAGCAGCAATGCCATTGAAATTCGTCATTCCATCCTTCAATGTATTGCATTCAAGGAGCAGAATATAAATGAAAAAATAAAGGAACAGATTGTTCTGGAAGATTAAAAGAGAAGGAGACAATAACGGTATGGAATTCGAAAAGTTGAAACAGGTAATCGCGGAAGTTTTGAACGTGGATCCGGACGAGATCACCATGGAGACCACTTTTTTGGATGATCTGGGAGCGGATTCCCTGGATGTGTTTCAGATTGTCATGGGTATCGAGGAAACCTTTGATATTGAGATCCCGGCGGATAAGGCGGAAAAAATTACAACTGTTGAGGAAGCGGTGGAGCTGATCAAGAACGCCTTAAATTAATAAGGCATCGTTTCCATATTGATTTCAATAGGAGCAGTGCGTCTTAAGCGGACTGCTCTTTGTTTTGAGACCGATGCAGACGGATTAAGCTGAAAGTTCTGAACTGTTTGCCGGGTGAAAGTGAGAGGGAAAATGTTGGAAGGCTACACTATGAAAGAGCTGGAACAGCGGATCGGGTATCAGTTTCATGATATTTCGCTGCTAAAGCAGGCGTTGACGCACAGTTCCTTTACAAATGAACAGAAAATCAACAAGACGGGAAACTATGAGCGGCTGGAATTTTTGGGGGATGCGGTATTGGAGCTCACTTCCAGTGAATTTTTGTTTCATGAGCATCAGGATGTGCCTGAGGGTGAGCTGACAAAAATGCGGGCTTCCATGGTCTGTGAGCCTGCGCTTGCATTCTGCGCAAGGGATCTGGAGCTGGGGAAATTTATTCGGCTTGGCAAGGGAGAGGAAAATACCGGGGGCCGGGAAAGAGACAGTATTATTTCCGATGTTATGGAGGCGGTGACCGGTGCGATCTATCTTGACGGAGGCATGGAGCCGGCAAGGCAGTTTATCAACAGCTTTATTTTATCGGATCTTGAGGACAAGCGACTCTTTTACGACAGCAAGAGCAACTTACAGGAACTGATTCAGGGAAAGCTGAAGAAAGAGTTCTGGTACGAGTTGTTGGAGGAAAGCGGCCCGGAACATAACAAAGTATTTAAAGTTTCCGTACATATGGAGGATGAGGTACTGGGCGAGGGCATCGGAAAGACAAAAAAGGCGGCGGAGCAGCAGGCGGCATACAAGGCACTGCTGCTTTTGAGGGATAGAGGATATGTATTTAAAAAGTATTGAGGTACAGGGATTTAAATCATTTGCCAATAAAATTATATTTCAGTTTCACAATGGCATTACGGGCATCGTAGGGCCAAACGGCAGCGGCAAGAGCAACGTGGCCGATGCAGTCCGCTGGGTGCTGGGGGAGCAGCGTGTCAAGCAGCTTCGCGGCGCAAGCATGCAGGATGTCATTTTCTCAGGGACAGAAAACAGGAAGCCCTTAAGTTACGCTTATGTTGCCATTACCCTTGACAACGGGGATCATCAGCTTGCCATTGACTTTGACGAGGTTACCGTGGCAAGGCGTATTTACCGTTCCGGAGAAAGTGAATATCTGATTAACGGGAGCCCCTGCAGGCTGAAGGATGTGAATGAGCTGTTTTATGATACCGGTATCGGTAAGGAGGGGTATTCCATCATCGGCCAGGGCCAGATCGACAAGATCTTGAGCGGCAGACCGGAAGAGCGGCGTGAGCTTTTTGACGAGGCGGCGGGGATTGTAAAATTTAAGCGCCGTAAAGCTGCGGCCCAGACCAAGCTGGAAAGCGAGAAACAGAATCTGATCCGCGTAAACGATATTCTTTCGGAGCTGGAAAAGCAGGTGGAGCCGCTGGAACGGCAGTCCGAGGTGGCGAAGATTTACCTGCGTCGGAAGGAAGAGCTGAAAACTCTGGATGTAAATGTATTTCTGCTGGAAAACGGAAGACTGAAGGAGCAGCTTCAGCAGGCGGAGGAAAAGTATACTCTGGCTAGCGGGGAGCTTTCCGAGGTTAAGGGGAAATATGAGGGTATTAAGGAAGAATATGAGCAGGTTCAGGAAGAACTTGAGAGCCTGGAAGAGACAATAGAGCAGGCCAGAAGCACTTTAACCGATACGGGGCTGATGCGGGGAAAACTGGAAGGCGAAATGAACGTCTTAAAGGAGCAGATCAACTCCGCAAAGGGCAGCGAAGTGCATCTGACTAACCGCCGTAAGGCGCTGGAGGAAGAAATCAGCGTTAAGGAGAAGGATAAAGAGGGGATTCTTAACGAAAAGAACGAGACGGACAGTCAGGTTCATGAGATCGTGGCCACGGAAGAGGCGGAGAAGGCGAAACTGAATGAAATACAAGAAAAGATTGCGGAGCTGAATAACGCCATTGAGGCAGGTAAAAATACGATCATCGGCGAGCTGAATCAGAGGGCTACCATACGCTCCAAGATGGGGCGCTTTGACACCATGATGGAGCAGGTGAATATTCGCAAGGCAGAATTGAACTCCAGGCTATTGCGGGCAAAGTCCGACGAAGCAGCAAGAGAGGAAAGCTTAAAAAGGCTGGAGGCCGAATTTGAGACAGTGACGGAGTCACTGCGGGAAATGACGGAGCAGCAGGCGGCGGTGGAGTTGTCATTAGGCGGCATCCGAGAGATTCTTTCCCAAAAGGACGCGAGTCTTCGGGAGACACAGAGCGCGTACCACATGGAGAAGTCAAGACTGGAAGCGTTGTCCAACTTAACGGAGCGCTATGAAGGCTACGGCGGCAGCGTGAAAAAGGTCATGGAGCAGAAGGAGAAGACACCGGGAATTATCGGCGTTGTGGCGGACATTGTCAAGGTGGAGAAGAAGTATGAGACTGCCATCGAGACGGCATTGGGCGGGAATATTCAAAATATTGTCACCGACGACGAGGACACGGCCAAGAAGATGATCCGGTTTTTGAAGGAGAACAGGCTGGGGCGGGCAACCTTTCTTCCCCTTACCAGTATCACCAGGCCCCAGGAATTTAAAAATCCGGAAGCCCTTTCCGAAAAAGGGGTTATCGGTATGGCGGATGAACTGGTACAGATAGAGGATAGATACCGTAATGTGGCAAAGGCCATGCTGGGACGAATTCTGGTGGTGGATCATGTGGACAATGCGGTAAAGATCGCCAGAAAGTATGAATACGGTATCCGCATGGTCACGCTGGAGGGAGAACTGCTGGTGCCCGGCGGTGCCATCAGCGGCGGTGCGTTTAAAAACAACAGTAACCTTTTAGGAAGGCGCCGGGAGATCGACGAGCTTCAGAAAAACGTGAAAAAGCTGCTGACCGCGGTAGACAGGATCAACAGGGAAATTGACGAGACCAAGGCAAAGCGAAATAAGCTGCGCATGGAACTGGAAAACTTAAAGAGCGACATTCAGAAAAAGTCCATAGAGCAGAATACGGTAAGGCTGAATATCAGCCAGTCCAAGGAGCGGATGGAAGAGGAAGGGGAGGCGAAGGCTTCCTTAAAGCTGGAAGAGCAGGAGATTGAAGGAAAGATATTCGAGATCAGAAATGATAAGGAATCCATTCAGAGGGAGCTGGCGGAAAGCGAAGAGCTGGAAAAGAGGACACAGGAGCAGATCGTTAGCTTTCAACGGGAGCTGGAAGAAAAACGGAAACTGGAGTCTCAGGCGGCAGCCCTTGTGTCCGAGTGGGAGATGAAGGTGGAGAAGATGCGGCAGACCCTTGGATTTAAGCAGGCGAATGTAAACCGCATTGACGAAGAAATTGCCCGTTCCAGGGCCGAGCTTGCAGAAATTTTGGAAGCCTTGGAGGACAACCGGCTGGAGTCGGAACGCAAGGCACAAAATATTCTGGAGATCGAAAAGACCATAGCGGCTTCTTATGACGCCCAGAATGAATCGGAGGGCCGGCTGAAGGAAAGCATGACCCGCAGGGAGGAATTGTCCGCCAGGCAGAAAGATTTCTTTCGAAGCAGAGAAGAACTGTCGGAGAAGATGTCGGCGCTGGATAAGGAGGTTTATCGTCTGACGGCGCAGAAGGAACGGCTGGAGGAAAATCTGGAAGCGCAGATCAATTACATGTGGGACGAGTATGAGATTACCTTAACGGATGCCGCATCTATTCGGGACGAAAGCATGACAGACCTGTCAGCTATGAAAAAACAGATTTCTTCCCTGCGGGAGCAGATCAAGAAACTGGGTGACGTGAACGTCAATGCCATAGAGGATTATAAAAATCTAATGGATCGTTTTACCTTTATGCAGACACAGCATGACGACCTGGTGGAGGCGGAAAAGACCTTAGAGGGTATCATTGAAGAACTGGATGCGGCCATGAGGAAGCAGTTTACCGAAAAGTTTGCAGAGATTAACAGAGAGTTTGATAAGGTGTTTAAAGAACTGTTCGGTGGTGGTAAGGGTACCCTTGAACTGATGGAGGATGAGGATATATTGGAGGCGGGAGTAAGGATCATCGCGCAGCCGCCGGGCAAGAAGCTGCAGAATATGATGCAGTTATCAGGCGGCGAGAAGGCGCTGACGGCTATTTCCCTTTTATTTGCCATCCAGAATCTGAAGCCTTCACCCTTCTGTCTGCTGGATGAGATTGAGGCGGCACTGGACGATTCCAATGTAGGGCGCTTTGCAAAGTACCTGCATAAGTTGACGAAGAACACGCAGTTTATTGTCATTACCCACAGGAGGGGAACCATGGAGCAGGTGGACCGGCTTTATGGAATCACTATGCAGGAAAAGGGCGTATCTACGCTGGTCAGTGTAAATTTGATTGAGAAGGATTTGGATAATTAGGTGGCTAATAGTTTGGAAATTTGAAAGGAAACGGCATGAGCGAGGAAAAGAAAGGCTTTTTTGCCAGGCTAAAGCAGGGATTGAGCAAGACGCGGGACAATATCGTCAGGGGGATTGATTCTGTATTTGGCGGTTTTTCTGCCATAGATGATGACTTTTTTGATGAGCTGGAAGAAATACTGATCATGGGGGATATTGGAGTTAATGCGACTAACGATATTTTAGAGCGATTGAAGGAACAGATCAGTAAGAAGCATGTGAAGGAGCCTGCGGAATGCAGACAGCTGTTGATCGACAGCATTCGGGAGCAGATGCAGGTGGGAGATGAGGCGTATGATTTCGAAAAAGAAAAATCCGTGGTCATGGTCATAGGAGTGAACGGCGTTGGCAAGACTACATCTGTAGGAAAGCTGGCGGGGAAGCTTAAGGAAAAGGGGAGAAAAGTACTGATCGCGGCAGCGGATACCTTCCGGGCAGCGGCGGGAGACCAGCTTGCCGAGTGGGCAAGGCGGGCAGATGTGCCCATGGTTGGCGGCAGCGAGGGAGCCGATCCCGCAAGCGTTGTGTTTGATGCGGTTACGGCAGCTAAGGCCAGGGGGGTGGATGTGCTGCTGATCGACACGGCCGGCAGGCTGCATAATAAGAAGAACCTGATGGAAGAGCTGCGTAAGATGAATCGAATTATTGACAGAGAATTTCCGGATGTCCACAGGGAGAATCTGATTGTTCTGGACGGCACTACAGGTCAGAATGCGCTGATACAGGCCAGGGAATTCGGAGAGGTGGCAGAGCTTACAGGTATTATTCTGACAAAGATGGACGGGACGGCAAAGGGAGGGATTGCGGTGGCGATCCAGTCCGAGCTGAAAATCCCGGTAAAATATATCGGAGTGGGGGAAACCATCGAGGATCTGCAGAGGTTTCATTCCGATGAGTTTGTAAACGCGCTGTTTGAAGTGAATACGGAGGATGAAAGCAGCGGGGAAGATTTACGGCCATAAAGCGGCAGCGGCTTAAACTATGCCGAATCAACTGCAAATATGCAATCTATTACGGAGATTGTGCATGGAAGCCGGCGAATGGCAGAGCCTTGCCGGAATATAATGTCGCGGAACGGATATAGGATACGGGAAGATACAAAATCGGGAGGTGCAATGATATGGAGGAACAAATGCTGATACTGGAAAAATTTGAAGAGGCGGCAGAGATCGTCAAGCAGGTAACGCTGGAGACAAAGCTGATTTTCAGTGAGTTTTTAAGTGCCCAGACGGGAAACAGGGTTTATCTGAAGCCGGAAAATATGCAGTTCACGGGAGCTTATAAGGTGAGGGGGGCATATTATAAGATGAGTACCCTTTCCGAGGAAGAGCGGCAGAAGGGGCTGATTACTGCCTCGGCGGGCAATCATGCTCAGGGCGTGGCTTATGCAGCTAAAAGGTACGGCGTAAAGGCAACCATTGTCATGCCAACCACAACTCCCCTGATGAAGGTGAATCGTACCAAGAGCTACGGCGCGGAGGTGGTGCTTTACGGAGACGTATATGATGAGGCCTGCGCGAAGGCTTATGAGCTGGCAGATGAGCATGGTTACACATTCATTCATCCCTTTGACGATCTGGCGGTGGCTACCGGGCAGGGCACCATTGCCATGGAGATTGTGAAGGAGCTTCCGCTGGTGGACTACATTCTTGTTCCCATTGGCGGCGGCGGCCTGGCTACCGGCGTATCCGTATTGGCAAAGCTTTTAAATCCCAAGATTAAGGTAATCGGGGTGGAGCCTGCGGGTGCAAACTGTATGCAGGCATCGTTGGAGGCAGACAAGGTGACTACCCTTCCTAAGGTGAATACCATTGCTGACGGCACGGCGGTAAAGACTCCAGGCAGCAAGCTGTTCCCTTACATTAAGGAAAATCTGGATGACATTATCACGGTGGAGGACAAGGAGCTGGTAGTGGCGTTTCTGGATATGGTAGAAAATCACAAGATGGTGGTGGAAAATTCCGGCCTGCTGACGGTGGCTGCGCTGAAGCATCTTGATGTGAAGGATAAAAAGGTAGTTTCCATTTTAAGCGGCGGTAACATGGATGTGATCACCATGTCTTCCGTGGTCCAGCAGGGGCTGATTATGAGAGACCGGATTTTTACCGTTTCCGTGCTTCTTCCCGATAAGCCCGGCGAGCTGTGCAGGGTATCGGGAGTGATCGCGGGTATTGACGGAAACGTAATCAAGCTTGAGCATAATCAGTTTGTTTCCATCAACAGGAATGCAGCAGTGGAGCTGCGCATCACCATGGAGGCATTCGGTACAGAGCATAAAAATCAAATTATTGCTGCCCTGGAAAAGGGCGGGTATCAGCCCAAGCTGACACCAACGGTCATATAGCGAAAAGCTTCCCAAGGCATCAATATGTCGTAAGCAGCAAAAAAGATGGAGAATGAATATGTCGATGACGAAGGAACAGCAGGCGGAAATCCGACAGGAAGAGAAAAAGACCATGAAACGCCGGGTCCTGGATTATATACAGATTACTCTGGCAGCGCTTTTGTATTCCATAGCGGTCAGCTTGTTTCTGGATCCCAATGCCCTGGCGCCCGGAGGGGTCACGGGTATTGCCATTATTTTAAATCGGCTGACGGGTCTGGAAACAGGTACGCTGGTTTTGGCGATCAATATCCCCATCATTGCGGTGGGAACCTGGAAATTTGGCCTGCGGTTTATTTTGTCCACCATGTATTGTACGGTGCTTACTTCAGGTTTTATTAACCTGCTGGCACCCTTCGGAGCAGCTACGGGAGACCCCTTTCTGGCAGCGCTGGTAGGCGGTGCGTTGATGGCAGTGGGCATCGGCTTGGTGTTTAAGGCCGGAGCTACCACCGGAGGTACGGATATTATCATTAAGCTGCTCAGGCTAAAATTTCCTTATCTTAAGACCGGACGGCTGTTTCTGATTACGGACGCTTTGATCGTAACGGCATCGGCACTTTTATTTCGGAACCTTGATGTGGCATTATATGCGGGCTTGGTGGTATTTATCAATTCCGTTCTGCTGGATGTTGTGTTGTATGGCCGGGACGGTGCCAAGCTGATTTTCATCATCAGCGACAGGCATGAGGCGATTACGAGGCGGCTGTTGGAGGACCTTGACATCGGCGTGACTTATATATCTGGATTTGGCGCATACAGCGGCAAGGAAAAGAAGGTTATCATGTGCGTCATGAAAAAACAGATTTCCCCTCAGGCAGAAACCATCGTGCGGGAGGAAGATCCGGGGGCGTTTATGATCGTTACCGGTGCCACGGAGATTTTCGGCGAGGGGTATAAAAGTATATACAGCGAGAAGCTGTAGCAGGTGTCAAGACACAAAATAAGTGTCAAGAAAAAATACTTGACACCCGCTTTTTTATATAGTAAGATAGGCAGGGTCGAAAGAAAATCTCAAGGCAGTCAGGTAAAATGGAAAAGATTTATGAACAGACGATGCTGTTTGATTTTTACGGGGAGCTGTTGACGGAGCATCAGCGCTCGGTATATGCGGATGCAGTGTACAATGATCTTTCCCTGGGGGAAATCGCTGAAGAGCGGGGGATCAGCAGGCAGGGTGTGCATGATCTGATCAAAAGATGCGATAAGATTCTGAGAGACTATGAAAGCAGGCTTCATCTGGTGGAACGGTTTGCCAGGGCGAAGGAGACCGTCAGGGAGATTCAAAGGTTGTCCGGTGCAGGCGGGGACGCTGCTGGAAGCGGAAATCTTACCGAAGAAGAAAAGGTTATCGGAGAGAGAAATGCTGCCGATGACGGTAATATTGTTGAAGAAGGCATAGGCCGGGAAAGCCCTGAGGGGCAGGAAACGTTTATGGTCACAGAGTCTGAGCTGCGGGACAGGTTAGGACGTATCAGCCGTTTGTCTCAGGAATTATTGGAAGAATTGTAGAGAATGTTTCAGCTGCAGCAGGGCTTATATAGCTGCCTGCATGAAATTGTAAGGAGTGGCAAGTGGCATTTGAGAGTTTAACGGAAAAACTGCAGAGAGTTTTTAAAAATCTGCGCAGCAAGGGCAGGCTTACGGAGGCAGACGTAAAGGCGGCCTTAAAGGAAGTCAAGATGGCGCTGCTGGAGGCGGATGTTAATTTTAAGGTGGTGAAGCAGTTCATTAAGGCCGTGGAGGAACGGGCGGTCGGTCAGGATGTGATGAACGGTTTAAACCCCGGTCAGATGGTTATAAAGATTGTAAACGAGGAAATGATTGCTCTTATGGGCAGCGAGACTACGGAAATTGCCATGCAGCCGGGAAAGGCGGTTACCGTGATCATGATGGCCGGTCTGCAGGGTGCAGGTAAGACTACAGCCGTGGCTAAGATTGCAGGTAAGTTAAAAACAAGAGGAAAAAAGTCGCTGCTTGCTGCCTGTGATGTTTACCGGCCCGCGGCAGTGGAGCAGTTAAAAATCAACGGGAAAAAGCAGGAAGTGGATGTATTTGAGATGGGCACGGACCACAAGCCTGTGGAAATAGCAAGGGAAGCCGTTGCTTACGCGGAGAAAAATGGACATAACGTTGTCATTTTGGATACCGCAGGGCGTCTCCATATTGATGAGGATATGATGGCGGAGCTTCAGGAGATTAAGGCAAGCGTAGCGGTGCATCAAACGCTGCTGGTGGTGGATGCCATGACCGGACAGGATGCCGTGAATGTGGCGAAAGAGTTTGACGAAAAGGTGGGAATAGACGGGGTTATTCTCTCTAAGATGGATGGCGACAGCAGAGGCGGAGCGGCCTTGTCCATCAAGGCAGTTACCGGAAAGCCCATTCTGTATGTCAGCATGGGCGAGAAGCTAAACGATCTGGAGCAGTTTTATCCGGAACGTATGGCAAACCGAATTCTGGGTATGGGAGATGTATTATCACTGATTGAAAAAGCCCAGGAAAGTATTGATATAGATGAGGAAAAGAGCCGGGAGATGGCGGGCCGGATGAAGAAGGGCAAGTTCGATTTTGAGGACTACCTGGAAAGCATGAAGCAGATGCGGAATATGGGCGGCCTGGCAAGTATTTTAGGGATGCTTCCCGGTATGGGGATTAAAGGAACGGATATTGATTCAGAGGCTTCTGACAAGCAATTAAGACAGTCTGAAGCCATTGTCCTTTCCATGACAAAGGCGGAAAGACGTAATCCAAAGCTGTTGAATCCCCAGAGAAAGTACAGGATTGCCAAGGGCGCCGGTGTTGATGTGGCGGTGGTGAACCGTTTTATCAAGCAGTTTGAGCAGAGTCAGAAAGTGATGAAGCAGCTGGGCGGAAAGGGAAAGCACGGACGGGGAATGTTTGGCGGATTTCCCGGTATGAAAGGCGGATTCCCGTTCTAGTGCATCATTTTGTATAAAGAAATTCTGGACGTCGCAAAAAGTGCATCCAATTAGAAAATGGCACACTAGCTGTTTTGGTACGGTAAGATGAATATGGGTGGACGCCTGCAGGCGGAAAACCTGTTCATATAAAGGGCATAAGCCTGAAACTATAATATAAAAGTAATTAATGGAGGAAAAAGCAATGGCAGTAAAGATCAGATTAAGAAGAATGGGACAGAAGAAGGCGCCTTATTATAGAATCGTTGTGGCGGATTCCCGTTCCCCCAGAGACGGAAGATTTATTGAAGAGATCGGCACCTATGATCCCAGTACTAATCCCAGCACCTTTCATGTAAACGAAGAGCTGGCAAAAAAGTGGCTGGCTGACGGTGCACAGCCCACAGAGCAGGTGGCTAAGCTTTTCAAGGTGGCCGGTATCGAAAAATAATAGTTGATTCTTTGGAGGTGGCTTATGAAGGAATTAGTTGAAGTAGTGGCGAAAGCGCTTGTAGACAATCCGGATGAGGTTGTTGTAACCGAGAAGACCGAGGGCAGAAGTACAGTCATCGAACTTCATGTAGCTGCGTCCGATATGGGTAAGGTTATCGGCAAGCAGGGAAGGATTGCAAAGGCGATCCGTTCTGTGGTAAAGGCTGCATCATCCAAAGATAACAAAAGAGTGGATGTTGAGATCGTGTAAGCTGCAAAGACGGGGAGGAACGGACCTTGTTCCTTCTCGTTTTGCGTCATGTGCCGTAAGCGCATGATTGCGGTACGATTTTTTTAACAAAGCGTTAGCTCCAAGGCCGGAAGGCCGGCCTTGGGACTGTGAGTCGTAGTAAGGCTGCAATATGGGAGACAGGATGGAAGATTTTTTTCAGGTTGGAATTATTACCTCTACTCATGGATTAAGGGGTGAGGTAAAGGTATTTCCCACAACGGATGACGTAAAGCGGTTCAAGCGCCTGAAGGCGGTGATTCTGGACACGGGGAAGGAGCGTCTTGACCTTGAAATCGAGACGGTTAAATTTTTTAAACAGTTTGTGATCTTAAAATTTAAAGGCATTGACAATATTAACGATGTGGAAAAATATCGTAAGTCGTCTCTTTGGGTTACCAGAAAGAATGCCGTAAAACTGGCGCAGGATGAGTATTTCGTGGCTGATTTGACAGGACTTGAGGTGCGGAATGAGGATGGCGGCAGGATCGGTATCTTAAAGGATGTGATCGAGACGGGAGCCAACGATGTATATGAGATTGACTTGGACGACGGAAGGTCGCTGCTTCTGCCTGCCATCAAGCAATGCGTTCTTGAGGTGGATGTGGAGGCGGGCTTTATGCGCATTCATATTCTGGAGGGATTAGTGTGAGAAGAATACCAGCAAACATGGCATTTTTCATCCGAATTTGGGATTCCGCAGAGCGGAATCATGGAGGTAATTGTGAGATTCCACATATTAACATTGTTTCCCGATATGATTCGTCAGGGCTTGGAAGCCAGCATTATCGGGCGAGCGGTGGATAAGGGACTGATCAGGTTAAATGCGGTAAATATTCGGGATTTCACCCTGGAAAAGCATGGCAGGGTAGATGATTATACGTATGGCGGCGGTGCAGGTATGCTGATGCAGGCGCAGCCTGTTTTTGATGCCTGGAACTTTGTCTGCAGGGAGGTGGATGAGGCTGCTGCAGGGGAAAAAATGACGGTGAGCGGGGAAGACGCTGCGGAATACGGCGACGCAGAAAATCGGGAAACGCAGATGGGCAGGCCGCTTCGTACGGTTTATGTTACTCCTCAGGGAGAGCCCTTTACCCAGGCGAAGGCCCGTGAGCTTGCCGGGGAAGAAGAGTTGATCATCCTTTGCGGCCATTATGAAGGCATTGACGAGAGAGTTTTAGAAGAGACGGTGACGGACCGCATTTCCATCGGAGATTATATCCTGACAGGCGGTGAGCTTGCGGCCATGGTGATTGTAGATGCGGTGGGCAGGCTGGTACCGGGTGTTTTGGGAAATGAAACTTCCGCGGATATGGAGAGCTTCCACGGAGATCTGCTGGAATATCCGCAATATTCCCGCCCTGAGGTGTGGAACGGGAAAAGGGTGCCGGAGGTGCTTTTATCCGGGGATCACCGCAGGGTGGAGCAGTGGCGGCTGGAGCGTGCAAAGGAGCGGACTGCCGCAGTGCGGCCTGATTTGTACGCTAAATATGAGGTAAAGCAGGCGCTGATTCAAAGTCTGACAAGGAATAAGAGAAATCATATACACATTATGGAAAGCCTTAAGGGAGGCCGGGGCGAGATTTTGTACAGGAATGGAGAACAGCTGCTGGTGGCTGACAGGGAAGCAGGGGTATGTATGTTGCTTTTCGGGAGTGAGGGCAGCACAGGTGAAGCCCGCACATTGCCAAAGAAAGAAGGCAGTAAGCTGACAGAGATGTTGTCCGCAGCTCCGAAACAGACGGAATGGTATGTGGTCATACAGGAGCAGCTTATGAATGAAATGCTGGCGAAGGGATTCTTAGTCTGGGGAAAGTGCAGCCAGTATGTATACACACAGGGGCAGACATTGCCGGTGCGCTTTAGGGATATACGCAGGCTTACTCCGGCGGATCTGGATTATGTCAGCGGACATTATCGTCAGGAAGGAAAAAAGTATCTGGATGAGCGCATTCTGGCGGGTGTAATGTACGGTGCTTTTGAAGACGGAAGGCAGATCGGTTTTATCGGCACTCATAAAGAAGGTGCAATGGGGATGCTGTACGTGGAGGAAGAATACCGCAGAAAGGGAGTCGGAAGGGCATTATTGTCATACAACATAAACCGGCTGCTGGAGCAGGGACGGACGCCATATGGTCATGTAATGGAAGGTAATTCGGCGTCGGAACGCTTGCTGGAAGGCCTGGGGCTGTATAAAGCAGGGCAGCCGGTGTGGTGGATGCAAAAAAAGCTTGCAATCATTGACGGGGTGTGGTAAAATCTGACTGTTGCGAAATGAAGACGGTCCTCTGTTACAGGAATTGTATTAAGAACGTCTCACTTAAATAAAGGAGGCTCGTTATGAGTGATATTATCAGAGAGATTGAGGCAGAACAGCTGAAAGAAAAAGTGGATGAATTCCATGTCGGCGATACCGTAAGGGTTTATGGTAAGATTAAAGAGGGAAACCGTGAACGTATTCAGATGTTTGAAGGCATTGTCTTAAAGAGGCAGGGCGGAAGCAGCAGAGAGACCTTTACCGTGAGAAAGGTTTCCAACGGCATCGGCGTAGAGAAGACCTGGCCGGTACATTCTCCTAACGTTGAACGAATCGAGGTTGTAAGACGCGGTAAGGTAAGACGCGCAAAGCTGAATTACTTAAGAGACCGGGTAGGTAAGAAGGCTAAGGTAAAAGAGCTTGTAAAATAAAAACAGCTTGGGGGGCAATTACTTATGTAGTTGCCCTTTTCTATTTTTCTTTTTTATGATATACTTGTTGAGACGCGGAATGATAGGGAAAAGGGAATATGTCAAAGAAAAATAAGGGCTTAAGTTTTTACAAGAGAAGAAAAAAAATAAGCCCGGCCATGGTCCGGGAGGTTTTTACCTGGATATTTGGAATTGTAGCGTCGGTATTTATCGCCACGGTGCTTGTCATTTTTTTCGGGATGACTACCAATGTAGTAGGTGCTTCAATGGAGCCTGCGCTGTATAACGGACAGCAGATCTTTGTGAATCGTTTTCTTTATGTGCTTTTTTCGCCGAAAAAAGGAGATGTGGTAGTATTTCTGCCTAACGGCAATGAGAATGCTCATTATTATGTGAAGAGAGTGGTGGCGGTTCCCGGAGATCACCTGCTGATAAAGGACGGAATCCTCTATGTGAACGGGGTGGAGAGCGAATGGGTGATGGGCTATATTTCCGATCCGGGTATCGCAGAAAACGAGATTACTTTGGAGAGCGGGGAGTTTTTCTGTATTGGGGATAATCCCAGCAACAGTGAAGACAGCCGGTCTGCGAATATTGGTCCGGTAAAAGAAGCGGATATTATAGGAAAGGTGTGGTTCCGTGCCAAATGTACCGAACAGGGCATGGGCTTTGTGAAATAGAACATGAATTATCAATGGTATCCCGGTCATATGACGAAGGCAGTGCGTATGATGCAGGAGAATATAAAACTGATTGATTTGGTGATTGAACTTGTAGATGCGCGTGTGCCATTAAGCAGCCGTAATCCGGATATAAATGAGCTGGGAAAAAATAAAGCCAGAATCGTGCTGTTAAATAAGGCGGATCTTGGGGATCCGGTGTATAATGGGCAGTGGATGAATTTTTTTAAGGGTCAGGGAGCCTATGCGCTGGAGATAAACGCTAAAACCGGCGCGGGCATAAAGGCGATCAACGATCTTGTACAGGAAGCGTGCAGGGAAAAGCTGGAGCGGGACAGGAAGAGGGGGATTGTAAATCGTCCGGTAAGGGCGATGGTGGTCGGTATCCCCAATGTAGGGAAATCTACGTTTATTAATTCCTTTGCAGGGAAGGCGTGCACCCGGACGGGCAACAAACCGGGGGTTACAAAGGGAAAGCAGTGGATTCGGTTGAACAGAAGCCTGGAGCTTTTGGATACTCCGGGAATCCTGTGGCCAAAATTTGAAGACAGGGAAGTAGGAATGCGGCTGGCGTTTATAGGCTCCATGAATGATGAAGTCATAATCCGTGAAGAACTGGCCTGCGACCTGTTAGGCTGCCTTCAAGAGCTGTATCCGGAGGCTGTCTGCGAACGATTTGGTATACGGTGGCAGAGGACATTTGCGGAAACGCTGGAGGAAATTGCCCGTGGCAGGGGCTGCTATAATAAAGGAGAAAATCTGGACCTGAAAAAGGCGTCGGATATACTATTGGATGATTTCAGAAGCGGGCGGCTGGGGCGTATGACTCTGGAACGTCCTTAAAGGTTAGGAGAACTGGCGATGAATAAAGTCATGAGGGAAATAATAAGCACACTGCTGTATCTTTTGATTGTGCTATGCCTTACCTGGGTGGTCATTCAATTTGTAGGGCAGCGGACGGAGGTGGACGGCGGTTCCATGGAGCCAACGCTTTACCATGGGGATAACCTGATCGTGGATAAAATTACTTATCGTTTTCGGGAGCCGGAGCGTTTTGACATTATTGTATTTCCCTATAAATACAAGGAAAAGACCTATTACATAAAAAGGATCATTGGCCTGCCGGGCGAAACGGTTCAGATTGATGAAAAAGGGAATATTTATATTAACGGAGAGATACTTGCCGAAGGATATGGCCGGGAGGTGATTCGTCCGGAGCATGTAGGCCTGGCATGGGAGCCAATCGTGCTGGGGGAGGATGAATATTTTGTTCTGGGTGACAACCGGAATAACAGCAGTGATAGCAGGACGGAAGCAGTGGGAAACGTAAAAAGAGAAGATATAGTTGGCAGGGCATGGATTCGTATCTGGCCTTTTAACAGATTCGGCTTCTTAAAGCACCAGTAGAAAAGGAGGCGTATGATATGCTGAGCATTGGAGAGATCAAGGATGAGTTTCAGGCAGCTTCTGGGGAAGAGCTGCCTGAAATTATAAGGCGGTACGAGACGGACCAGAGAAGCGGCGTTCGGCGGTTGGCAGAAAATGCGGAAAGGAAGCTGGCGGCACTTGAAAAAGAGAAGGAGCGTATTGAGAAGCTCAGGATCTATGAGAAAAAGTATGGAGAATATGAGTTCATTTGCGGAATAGATGAGGCGGGAAGAGGGCCGTTAGCGGGGCCAGTGGTGGCGGGAGCCGTTATCCTGCCCAAAGATTGTCGCATCCTATATATAAATGATTCCAAGAAGCTGACCGAAAAAAAGAGAGAAGAGTTATATGATATTATTGTGGAAAAAGCGGTCAGCTATGGTATAGGATATGCGTCTCCAAAGCGGATTGATGAAATCAACATCCTTCAGGCTACCTATGAAGCCATGCGTGAAGCGGTGGCGAAGCTTACAAGTAAACCGGATCTATTGCTGAATGATGCAGTGATGATTCCGGGGGTGGAAATCCGGCAGATTCCCATTATCAAAGGCGATGCAAAGAGTATTACGATTGGTGCAGCAAGCATTCTGGCAAAGGTGACCAGAGACCGCCTGATGAAGGAATATGACAAAGTATTTCCTGAGTATGGCTTTGGAGGAAATAAGGGTTATGGAAGTGCAGCCCATATCGAAGCTCTGAAAAAATACGGTCCAACGCCGATCCACAGAAGAAGTTTTATCAAAAATTTTGAACTGGGCGGAAAGGAATAAAGCATGAAACTTTCACAGCTGTTCACAGGGCGTTCCCAGGCGGATGAACGTCTGGAAGATAACGGGCGTACAACAAAATCTCAATATGCCCGCACTGCGGATCTGAATCGACAGATTCGTTCCCTGACGCCGGGGCAGACTCTCCGGGGAGAAATCGTGTCCAGGAATGGCAGCGAAGTGCAGATACGTCTGTCTGAGGACATGGTAATGAATGCCAGGGTGGATCAGAACATTCATCTGGAGCTGGGTAAAAGTGTGATCTTTGAGGTGAAGAGCAACGGGGGAACACTTTCCTTAAGTCCGTTGTTTACGAATATTGCCGCAGATGCCAATGTGTTGAAGGCGTTGGACATGGCCGGACTGCCGGTTAATGACATATCTGTCAGTATGACGGAGCAGATGATGAAGGCAGGGTTACCCGTCAACAAAAATTCTCTGCAGCAGGTATACCGGGAGATTAATAGTTTTCCGGAGGGACTTGTTTCGGATGTGGTGAATCTGCATAAGCTGGGAATGCCCGTGAATGAGGCGAACATGCAGCAGATGGCTTCCTACCGCAATCTTACCCATCAACTGATTAAAGGAATGACATCCGTGCTGGATGCGCTTCCGGAAGCGGTAGAAAAGATGCTTTCAGAGGGAAATGCCAAGGGGGCTGCTGGATTGTACAGGGAAATTTTCGCTTTGATCGAGGAAGGCGCCATGCTTCGGGAAGGAGCAGATCAATTTCCGAAGACTGCCGGTAACGGTGTGGCCGAAGGGGTTGTTTTACAGGATACAATGGAAGAGGCCCTGCAGAAGGGGCAGGAAATACCAAGCGGGAATTCCCAAATGACGGGAGATACGGAGCTTTCTGTTAATTCTGGGGCAGTGGAAGATTCGTCTGTATATCATAAGGGACAGGAGCAGATAGCGGAAGGCGGGGAGCAGACAGCGGGTGAGCAGGGGATGTCCCGTATGGTGTTACCGGACCTGCTTGGCGGAGAGAGTGGAGATGTGTTCCTGCCTCCTGCGGAAAGGGCGAAATTGGCGGAAGGGATGCTTCAGGCATTGAAAGGACTTGGGCTGCCGGAGGCAGAGACCGCAAGATTTTCTGAAATAGTGCAGCGTTTCGGTCAGGGAGAGCTGCCTGCGGCGGAGCTTTTTAAAGCGGCGGCAGGGCTGCTGGATGAGGCGGGGCATACGGGAAGCGGTGCCATGCAGCTGCACAAGCTTCTTGGCGGAAAGGAATTTCAAAAGCTGCTTGCGGTACAGCTAAAAGAAATGTGGACCCTGCGGCCGGAGGAAGTGGCACGGCCGGAAAAGGTAGATGAACTGTACAGACGTTTGGACAGGCAGCTTAAGGGGCTTGCACAGGCACTTGAGTCCGGTGGGCAGCAAAGCAGCACGGCGTACCGGGCAGCCGTGAACCTGTCGCAGAATGTGGACTTTATGAACCAGATCAATCAGGTATACGCATATGTACAGCTGCCGCTGCATTTGCAGTATTCCGAGGCTCATGGGGATTTGTATGTCTATACCAACAAGCGGAGTCTGGCGGCGAGTGACGGTCAGGTCAGCGCTCTTCTGCACTTGGACATGGAGCATCTGGGGCCGGTGGACGTTTATGTAACGTTGCAGGAGAGTAAGGTCAGTACGCAATTCTATGTGGCCGATGATGAGATTTTGGACTTTATTGAGAAGCATATGGATATACTTACCCAAAGGCTGGAAAAAAAGGGTTATACCTGCAAGGTTTCTGCAGCTGCAAGAGGTGAGAAGGAAAAGAATGAGCAGGATGCCGGCGGGCTTTCACCGCTGTTGCAGCAGGAGAGTGGGATCATGCTGTCTCGGTATGCCTTTGATGTGAGGACCTAGCATATGGAAAAAGAAAAGAATAAGGTGAAGCAGGCCATTGCGCTGGAGTATGATCCTTCGGATGAGGCGCCGAGGGTAGTAGCCACCGGCCGAGGGCTGCTGGCGGAAAAGATTATAGAAAAAGCAAAGGAAAGCGATGTCCCCATCCACCGGGACGACAAGCTTGCCGATACCCTTTCAAGATTGCAGATTGGGGAAATGATACCGCCGGAGCTTTATGAGGTGGTGGCGGAGATTCTGATCTTTGTGGACTCTATGGATAAGCTGAAGAAAAAGCTGTGAAGGAAAAAGGGGTATCATTCATGAATAAAAGAGCGGCCGGAACTGCCAAAGAGCAGAAGGCGGCGGAGTATCTGGAGAGCCGGGGATTCAAGGTCAGGGAACGTAATTACCGGAGCAGACAGGGAGAGATAGATATTATAGGCTGCCATGAGGGATACCTTGTGTTTGTGGAGGTAAAATACCGCAGCAGTACCGGCAGCGGGTATGCTGCTGAAGCAGTCAGTCCGTTAAAACAGCGTCGGATCTGCAGGGTGGCGGATTTTTACAGGTATACCCACGGGCTGGGAGAGGATACGGCGGTGCGGTATGACGTGGTAGCCATACAGGGAGGAAATATAGAATGGCTGCAGAATGCGTTTCCTCATGTTTTTGCAGTAAATCATTAGAGAGGGCAGGGAATGTTTCCAATCAGGAGAATCATAAAGTCCGAGGGACCAGTACTGAAACAGAACGAAACTGAAACGGAGGACGGAGGCAAGCTGGAATATCTGACCTTTCCGTCCCTGGAGGAAACGGGAATCGTAAAGCATTTGTTTACCACCAGACTGGGCGGGGCCAGCGAAGGGGAGTTTTCCACCATGAATCTCAGTTTTACCCGTGGGGATCGGGAGTACTGTGTGGCCGAAAATTACCGGCGCATTGGTATGGTGCTGGGGTGCAGGCCGGAAGATATGACGGCTTCCCATCAGACCCATACCACAAATATCCGCCGGGTTACGGCGGCGGACAGGGGGAAGGGAATTACTCGCCTTAGAGATTATGAGAACATAGACGGATTGATAACGGATGAGCCGGGAGTTATGCTGGTAACTTATTTTGCGGACTGTGTGCCCCTGTTTTTTGTGGACACGGTACACAGGGCGGTGGGGCTGGCCCACTCCGGCTGGCGGGGGACTGCGGCGGGAATGGGCGGATGTATGGTGAGGGCCATGGAAGAGGCTTACGAAACAAACCCGGAAGACCTTTTAGTGGCCATTGGGCCTTCCATCTGCGCTGACTGCTATGAGGTGGGAGAAGATGCAGCCCAGTATTTTCGTGGAGAAACGCCGAAAAACGACAAAGACAGTGTTTTTCAAAGGCCAGCTTGTTGGCCTTGGGATTGTGAGATTTCGCAGAGCGGAGGCATGGAGATCAGCGAATTTCCCGGTGTGGTGAGGCCGGGCAGAAAGCAGGGAAAATACCAGTTGGATTTATGGGAAGCCAACAGGCAGAAACTGCTTGCGGCGGGAGTGAAAAATGATCGGATTGCAGTGACGGATATTTGCACCTGCTGTAACGCGGATTATCTGTTCTCTCATCGGGCAAGCGGCGGAAGAAGGGGAAACATGGGAGCTTTTTTAGGGCTTAGGGAATGCCGAAAAAACGGCGGAATGTGAGGAAAAATGGCGAATATACTTGTATGTGATGATGACAGGGAGATTGTGGATGCGATTGAGATTTATTTAAGTCAGGATGGTTACCGAATTTTTAAGGCCTATGACGGAGAACAGGCCATTGCTCTTTTGAAGAAGGAGGATATTCAGCTTCTGATCATGGATATTATGATGCCCAAATTAGATGGAATCAGGGCAACGCTGAAGATTCGGGAGTATAGCAGTATTCCTATTATTATGCTCTCTGCGAAATCAGAAGATACGGATAAGATACTGGGCTTAAATATCGGGGCAGACGATTATATCACAAAGCCTTTTAATCCTCTGGAACTTGCGGCAAGGGTAAAGTCCAATCTGCGGCGTTATACCTCTCTGGGCAGCTTAAGCGGAGACAATAAAGCGATTTTTCAGGTAGGTGGGCTGGTCATCAATGACGATACCAAGCAGGTAACGGTGGACGGTGAGCCGGTGAAGATGACGCCCATTGAGTATAATATTCTGTTGCTGCTGGTAAAAAATCAGGGCAGGGTTTTTTCCATTGACCAGATTTATGAGAACATCTGGAATGAGGACGCCATCGGCGCGGATAATACGGTTGCCGTTCATATCCGGCATATTCGGGAAAAAATAGAGATCAATCCAAAGGAACCCCGTTACCTGAAGGTAGTATGGGGCGTCGGATACAAAATTGAAAAGCAGTAATGCTGGAAATGAGGGCATATGAAGAAGCCTGGATTAAAACGAAGATTGGTGGGACTGGCACAGTACCTGGTGGCTGCAGGAATTTTGCTCGCCGTTGCGGGGATCCTTCTAAATTCCTATATTGAAATGGAAGATGTTGGCGGCAGTAAAAGTTACAGGATTTTTCCGGTCAGCAGCGGCCTTGAGTTTGAAGAGTCGGAGGTGTACCATGATCTTTTCCGAACTGCGGTCTCCGAAATTATACAGCTGGTGGTCATCAAGGATCTGTTTGAAACGGACGGTGTGCTGGATCCGTTAAAACAGATTAATGTCACTGAATATGCGGCTAAAACCGGAACGGATCAGGGCTGTGCCATTACGGCAGTATATGATCTGGACGATATGATCAAGTGGGGAAAGTACGGCGTCTCGCTGACAAAGCATATTATGAATATCCGCGAGTTTGTAAATTACTTCGGATATGTTATTTACCCGGAAAACTTTGGCTTCGATGAATACGGCCAGCTATGTTTTGAGGGCTTTTACAGGCAGGGAAAGGATTCTCCTGATACGGGAGAGATTCCGGTGGGAATTGACGGACTTCCGATAGAGGGGGCAGAGCCGGCGTACTATGGAAAGAGTATGGAAGAGCTGGCTGTTATTAAGGAAAAGATGAGTCTTCCCAATCAGAGTGAGGAACAGTTTGAGGATCTGGCCTTTGCCTATATTATGACACATAATCCGGAGGGTATCGAGGTTTCCCGTGTGGACGGCGTGATTCAGATCATGGTGCCGATCTTAAACTGTCGGTATGCAACGGTGGAGGGTGAAAAGCAGCTGATACGCAGTGCCGAGAACTGGGTGGATTATCTGCACCTGCAGAATAATGTGGTGGAGACGATTAAGTCTCTGGCAGAGCATTTTGAAAAATATCAGGTCTGCAACAGAAAATATGCGGCGGGGAGAAGTAACGTGAAGTATGCGGTGCGCATGATGACGGATGAAGGTATGCGCACATATACCAATGTGCCGGAGCTGGAGGGCGCTTCTGAAGAAGAGGTGACGGAAATTTTTTCCGAGTACAGAAGGTATTTGATTTATTATCCGGACAGTCTGACATTTATGGGGAATACCGTGACCAGCGAAGAAGAAATATACGGATACATCAGTGCGTATGACTACGCTTATCCGGATACCACTCATATATGGCTGGGAGTGGATACCAGCTATACGGCCCAGGATGCCTTTTATAATGCAAATGCGGTTTACAATAAGATCGTGCCTAATATGGGACGATTTATTGCGCTGTTTGCTTTGCTGCTGGTGCTGTGGCTCGGCATTGGTATTTATCTGTCCGTAACTGCCGGAGTGGCAATGGCCGATAACGGAGAAAGAATCTGTTATCTGAAGCGTTTTGACCATCTGTGGACGGAGGTGTTGATTTTGCTGGCGGCATTTTTGATCTTGGGAGGCCGTTACGGTTTTACGGTGCTGACTAATATTGCAGAAAACCCCGGAACTGCGGCAGCACAGGTACTGGGGATACGTTTGTCCAAAGTTTATCAGTATGGAATGTTTGCGCTTTATGGTATGTATTTAAATCTTTCTATTGGAATTGTCTGGTACAGCCTTGTAAGAAGGCTTCGGTCCCACAGTCTGTGGGAAGACAGTCTGCTTCATTATGTGGGAATTGGGGCGGGAAGGATCGTTCGGTTTATGTTCAGCCACAGAAATTCCGTGATCAGTGTGCTGCTTCCCTACAATTTGTTTTTGTTCTTAAACCTGGCGGCAGTGGTTTTCGTGTATCGCCTGCTGGAGGAAAAGGCACCTATAATCATTGTCATAGTGTGTACGGTGATCTTTGACGGTTTTGTGGGTGTGATAATCTTCAGACGGAGCGGAGAACAGAATGAGATTGTGGAGGGTATCAACCGGATCAGAAACGGAGAAGTGGATTACAAGCTGGATACGAACAGTTTGCACGGCTCTAACAAGGAGCTGGCGGATGCCGTGAACAACATTGGTGAGGGAATCGGAAAGGCTGTTAAAACAAGTATGCGGGACGAGCAGATGAAAACCGATCTGATTACCAATGTTTCCCATGATATTAAGACACCGCTGACTTCCATCATCAATTATGTAGATCTTTTGAAGCGTATGGAGATAAAAGAAGAGCCGGCGAAAGGCTACATTGATATTTTGGATAGCAAAGCGCAGCGCCTGAAGCAGTTGACAGATGATTTGGTGGAGGCATCTAAAATTTCTTCCGGCAATATTGAACTGAATCGGGAAAAGGTGAATCTTACAGAACTTTTAAATCAGGGTATTGGAGAGTTTTCCGAAAGGCTGGAGGAAAGCAGGCTCCAGGTGGTCTTTGAAGACAGTAATATACCGGCTTACATTTTTGTGGACAGCAGGCGTATGTGGAGAGTGGTGGAAAATCTGCTCAACAATATATGCAAATATGCCCTGGAGGGCACCAGAGTTTATTTTGATGTGCAGGTGGAAAACGGACGAGTTTGTGCTTCCGTGAAGAATATTTCCAAGCAACAGATGAACATCAGCCCGGAAGAGCTGACGGAACGGTTTATCAGGGGCGATCTGGCAAGAAGCACTGAAGGAAGCGGATTGGGACTGTCTATAGCTCAGAGTCTGACAAGAGTCCAGGGCGGAGAATTTAAGATATACCTGGACGGAGATCTGTTCAAGACGACGCTGGACTTTCCCTGTTACAGTGGGCAGGATAACTTGGGAAACGCCGATTGAATCGGCGTTTCCTTAATCTAGACTAATCTAATCTGCATTCATGTCCACATCCCGGCGGTCGTTATAGGCATCCAGTATGCTGTGCATTTTTTCCGTGGTTTCCATAACACCGCTTAAGGAGGCGGCATGATTCATAAAGTCGATAAGAGAGGCGATAAACTTGCTCATATCCGCCTCGATAAAGTAAGGCCTTGTGTAAAGCTCAGGAGGCAGATAAGTTAGATCAGTGGTGACTACCTTATCAAAATAACCCTGTTCATATGCTTTGTCAAAGGATTCCAGGCCGTCGGTAAAAAGTCCAAAGGTACAGCAGATGAAGACGCGTCTTGCGTTTTGCAGTTTCAACTGCTTTGCCGTGTCGATCATACTTCCGCCGGAGGAAATCATATCATCAATGATAATGACATCCTTGCCGTCTACACTGTCGCCTAAGAATTCATGAGCCACAATGGGATTTCTGCCGCCTACGATGGTGGAATAATCTCTGCGCTTATAGAACATGCCTGTGTCTACGCCCAGTACGCTGGCAAAATAGATGGCCCGGTCCAAAGCGCCTTCGTCAGGGCTGATGACTACCAGATGATGCTTGTCCACGATCAGATCATCTTCTGCGTTCAGCAGTGCCTTTATAAACTGATCATGGGGGATGAAATTGTCAAAGCCGTTTAAAGGGGTGGCATTCTGCACTTTGGGATCATGAGCATCGAAGGTAATAAAATTGTCGATCCCCATATTTTGCAGCTCCCGCAACGCATAGGCGCAGTCCAGGGATTCCCGGCCGTTTCTTTTATGCTGTCTTCCCTCATAGAGAAAGGGCATGATAACGTTAATCCGGCGGGCTTTTCCGTTACAGGCGGAAATCACTCGTTTTAAATCCTGATAATGGTCATCAGGAGACATGTGGTTGATGTAGCCGTTCATATGGTAGGTAATGCTGTGGTTGCAGACATCCACCAGTAAAAACAGATCCTTTCCGCGTATGCTTTCACCCAGTATGGCCTTGGCTTCCCCGGTACTGAAACGGGGAGTAGATACATTTACGAGATAATTACTTTCAATATAGCCGTGGAACGCAGGGTCATTTTTTACCTTGTCATTGTGAATGCTTTTTCTGAATTCCACCAGATAGTTGTTGATTCTCCGCCCCATCTGTTCCGCGGAGGGCAGGGCAATCAGCTTTAAGGGAGCTACGGGCATTGCGTTTTCAAGCTTTTGTAGGTTAGGCATGTTTTTCTCTCCTTACAATTAAATTTATATCATTATGCCGGTGACACGTCAAGAGAATCTTGCTATAATGTGTGGGATGCGGTGTCAGTTCATCCTTCAGCAGGCCTGACGGCGACAGCCAGCCGTTATTCTCATGCGGAAACACTTGCGCTTGGGGCTCAACGTAACGGTGCGTAGGCAGGCACAGTACGCTTGCTTTCGTTCCGACAAGCATAAAGAGTGCGAAGCACTCTTTGCACAGTTCGCATTGAGAACAACGGCCGGTTGTCGCCTGTTATCCACCTGCAGACATAGCTGAACTGTAACCGGGGTCTCGGCAGAAATTATAGAAATAACAGGAGTGTCAGAAACGGCAAAAACAACGAGGCGGCAGGAATAGCAGGTATTAGCAGGAGAAGCAGAACAGAAAGGAAAATTTTATGCAGAAGGAGCATATTGTAAAAGCGGTTCTTCCGGGGAGCATCGGGGAAGAGCTTGAAATACAGGCGGGAGACAAAATTTTGGCCATCAATGATGCGGAAATTGAAGATATTTTTGATTACCAGTTCCTGATCCAGGATAATTATATTGAGGTTCTGGTTGAGAAGCCGGACGGCGAGCAGTGGCTTCTGGAGGTGGACAAGGAGTTCGGCGAGGATCTGGGGCTTGAATTCGAGAGCGGGCTGATGGACGAGTATAGACATTGCCATAATCGGTGTGTGTTTTGCTTTATTGATCAGATGCCGCCCGGTATGCGGGAGAATCTGTACTTTAAGGATGATGACTCCAGGCTTTCTTTTCTGCAGGGTAATTATGTAACTCTGACCAATATGTCTGATCATGATATTGACAGAATCTGCAGATACCGTCTCTCTCCCATTAATATTTCCTTTCAGACCATGAATCCTAATCTGCGATGTAAAATGCTGAACAACCGTTTTGCGGGAGAAGCGCTGAAAAAGGTGGATGTGCTTTATCAGGCAGACATTCATATGAACGGGCAGATTGTCCTTTGTAAGGGTTTAAATGACGGTAAAGAACTGGAATTCAGTATACAAGAGCTGATGAAATACATTCCGGTGCTTGAGAGTCTGTCCGTAGTGCCTGTAGGCCTGACAAAATATCGAGAAGGGCTGTATCCGCTGGAGCCCTTTACAAAAGAGGAAGCAGGCAGGGTTATTGACAGCGTGGAGAGATACCAGCGGGAATGCTTTGAAAAATACGGTATTCATTTCGTTCATGCCAGTGACGAGTGGTATATTCTGGCCGTAAGAGAGGTGCCGGAGGAATCGCGCTATGATGGTTATCTGCAGTTGGAAAACGGCGTCGGTATGCTGCGCCTGCTTTTGAACGAATTTGAGGACGCCATGAAGCAGCTGCAGAAACAGGAAGCTTTTCCGTGCTTGTCCCTTTCGGGAGAAATAAGTATGGCAACTGGACTGCTGGCATACCCGTATATTCGACGCATGGCGGAGAAGCTCATGGAATGTTTTCCGAATATCAGGCTGCGGATTTATCCGATCACCAACTTCTTTTTTGGGGAACAGATTACGGTTTCCGGATTGATTACCGGGCAGGATTTGATGGAGCAGCTGCAGGGGAAAGCGCTGGGAAGTGTCCTGCTTTTAACGGAAAATATGGTACGTGTGGATGAGGGGATCTTTTTGGATGATATTTCCGTAAAGGAGCTGGAAAGGTCTTTACAAGTTCCGATAGATATTGTAAAATCAAGCGGATATGACTTTGTGGAAGCGGTGCTGGCTCATACGCTGCGGCAGGAGCAGGGATAGTGCAGAATAAGATAAAGAAGAACTGAGATAGGGAAAAATGAGATAGGGAAAACTAAGATAGAGAAAACTAAGATAGAAAAAATAAGTATAGCAAAGAACTAAGCATAGCAAAGAACTGAGATAGAGATGAACTAAGCATAGCAAAGAACTGAGATAGAGATGAACTAAGCATAGCAAAGAACTGAGATAGAGATGAACTAAGCATAGCATAGAACTGAGATAGAGAAGAACTAAGCATAGAGAAGAACCGAGATAGGGAAGAAATAAGATAGAGAAAAACTGAGATAAAAAAGAATTGGGTAAAGAAAAGAAATTCAGAGCAGAAATAAGACAGAAACAGAAGACAGAAACAGAAATATAGAACAGAAATTATAAACAGGAAAGCGAGGCGGAAAATGGGAAAGAAGACGGCAAAGCCCATTGTTGCGGTGGTGGGGAGACCAAACGTGGGAAAATCCACCTTATTCAATGTACTGGCCGGGGAAAGAATATCCATCGTCAAGGATACCCCCGGTATTACAAGGGATCGCATTTATGCGGATGTGAATTGGCTGGACCGGACCTTTACCCTGATTGATACAGGGGGCATCGAGCCGGACAGTCAGGATGTGATATTATCTCAGATGCGGGCGCAGGCTCAGATTGCTATCGACACGGCAGATGTGATTCTTTTTCTGGTGGATGTGAAGCAGGGGCTGGTGGATGCGGACGCGAAAGTAGCGGACATGCTGCGCCGTTCCCGTAAGCCGGTGCTGCTGGTGGTAAATAAGGTAGACAGCCAGGAGAAATATATGGCGGATACCTATGAGTTTTATAATCTGGGTATTGGAGATCCGCATCCCGTCTCTGCCGCCAATCAGCTGGGCATCGGGGATCTGCTGGATGAAGTGATCGCACTGTTTCCGGAAGGAGAAGGGGAAGAGGAAGAGGACGAAAGACCCAGGGTTGCCATTGTCGGTAAGCCCAATGTGGGAAAATCCTCCCTGATCAATAAGCTGCTGGGTGAGGAACGCCTGATCGTCTCCGACATCGCCGGCACCACCAGGGATGCGGTGGATACGGAGATTACCCACAACGGCAGAGAGTATGTGTTCATTGACACGGCAGGGCTTCGCAGGAAGAACAAGGTCAAGGAGGACCTGGAGCGGTATATGATCGTGCGCACGGTAAGCGCAGTGGAGCGGGCAGAGATCGTAGTGCTGGTGATCGACGCCGTGGAGGGAGTCACGGAGCAGGACGCAAAGATTGCCGGGATCGCTCACGACAGGGGCAAGGCGGTCATTATTGCGGTGAATAAATGGGACGCGCTGGAAAAGGACGATAAAACCATTTATCGGGTGACGGAGAAGGTGCGGAATACTCTTTCCTATATGCCTTACGCGGAGATTTTGTTTGTGTCGGCAAAAACGGGGCAGCGGCTGAATAAATTGTTTGATACCATTGATATGGTGAGCGAGAATCATGCCATGCGGGTGGCTACCGGCGTACTCAACGAAATCATGTCGGAGGCGGTTGCCATGCAGCAGCCCCCCACGGACAAGGGGAAGAGGCTGCGGCTGTATTATATTACCCAGGTATCCGTAAAGCCTCCTACCTTTGTAATCTTTGTAAATGACAGGGAACTGATGCACTTTTCTTATACCAGATACATTGAAAATCAGATTCGTGAGACCTTCGGTTTTCGAGGCACGCCCTTAAGGTTTATGATTAGAGAGAGAAAGGAAAAGGAGCAATAGAAAAATGGTAAGAGTCATATGTTTGGCGATCGGGTATGTGTTTGGTCTGTTCCAGACGGCGTATTTTTACGGCAGGGCCCATGGCATTGACATCAGGGAGCACGGCAGCGGCAATGCGGGAACCACCAATACCCTGCGGGTATTGGGAACGAAAGCAGGGCTGATCGTTTTTGCTGGAGACTGTTTAAAGTGTATGGCGGCAGTGTGGCTGGTTCGCCTGCTCTTCGGGAATACGTATCATAACATTATCTATCTGCTGTGCCTGTATACCGGTGCAGGGGCAATTTTGGGACACAACTATCCCTTTTACCTGAAATTTAAGGGTGGAAAAGGAATTGCGGCAACAGCAGGCATGGTTCTGTCCTTTCATCCCTGGTTTATTCTTACGGGAGTGCTGCTGTTCTTTATCCCTTTTTTCACCCTGCATTATGTATCATTGGGGTCTCTGCTGGTCTATGCGGGGCTGATGGTTCAGCTGGTGATCTTTGGACAGAACGGCCTGCTTTTTCAGGAAATGACTCAGGGCCAGCTCATTGAAATGTACATAGTGTTCGGCTGCCTGATGGTCATGGCATACTGGAAGCACCGGGAAAACATTAAGAGACTGCTCCACGGGAAAGAGCGAAAAACCTATCTGACAAAGAAGAATAAAGTGGAAACCGAGGGGAAGGAATAACATACGACTGCCGCAGACATTGTATTTGAGCCCTTAAAGACGGCATGGAGGTTATTATGGCAAAAGTTGGTATATTGGGCGGGGGAAGCTGGGGCATTGCTCTGGCGGTATTGCTGCATAAGAACGGACATGAGATTACGGTGTGGTCTGCGCTGGAATCCGAGATACGGATGCTGCAGGAAAATCATGAGCATAAGATGCTGCCGGGGGTAAAGCTGTCGGAGGACACTGTATTTACCACAGATAGCAATAGAGCAGTGGAAGGAAAGGATCTGCTGGTAATGTCCGTGGCCAGCTCCTATACGAGGAAGACGGCCGGACGGATCGGCGCCTTTGTACAGCCGGGGCAGAAAATCGTCAACGTGGCCAAGGGCATCGAAGAAGGGACGCTGATGACGCTCTCGGAAATCATCGAGCAGGAGATTCCGCAGGCGGACGTGGCGGTGATGTCGGGGCCGTCCCATGCGGAGGAAGTGGGCCGGGGAATTCCCACAACGATTGTGGTGGGAGCGAAGACTCAGGAAACGGCGGAGTATATTCAGAGTCTATTTATGAACGAGGTCTTCCGGGTCTATATCAGTCCAGACATTCTGGGCATAGAGCTGGGTGGATCCCTGAAAAATGTGGTGGCGCTGGCGGCGGGGATTGCAGACGGCCTGGGGTATGGAGATAATACCAAGGCGGCCCTGATTACCAGAGGAATTACGGAGATTGCCCGTCTGGGCACCGCCATGGGCGGAAGGTTTGAAACCTTCTGCGGGCTTACGGGAATCGGGGACCTGATTGTGACCTGTGCCAGTATGCACTCCAGAAACCGGAGGGCAGGTATCCTCATCGGTCAGGGAAAGAGCTGTGAGGAAGCCATGGCAGAAGTGCAGATGGTGGTGGAAGGTGTGCATTCCGCTAAAGCGGCTATGGCCCTGGCGGAAAAATATGGTGTACAGCTTCCGATCATCGAGCAGGTGAATGCGGTGCTGTTTGCAGGAAAGAGTGCGGACCAGGCAGTGAAGGATCTGATGCTCAGGGACAAGAAGACGGAGGTGCCGGCATTTCCTTGGAAAGTGTGAAGGAAATCACTAAGCTCGGAAAAACCTCGCTAAGTGATTTCAAGCTTCACACTGAAGAACGCAAGGTCAGCGTTCTTCCTGGAATTTTAGTTCCATGGGATTGGTTTGCACCTGCGGCTTTAATTCACAGGAGGGGTTATTAGTATGGATTTATTTGAAAAGATAGGTGCTCAGCTGGGATTGGGAAAGCTGACTGCGCCGCCGGCGGCTTTGTCCGGCGGCTATATGCACAAAATGTATTCTCTGAAGACGGAAACGGGGAAATATGCTATAAAGCTGTTGAATCCCTATATTATGAAGCGGGATACGGCAATGGAAAATTTCAGGCAGGCAGAAAGGCTGGAGGCAAAGCTGGAGAGCAGAGGGCTTCCTATTCTGCCTGCTCTTATTTTCGAAGGGAAAAAGATGCAGGAGACAGATGGGCAGTATTATTACCTCTTCGAGTTCTTTGGCGGTAAGGCACTGCAGAATTCGGAAATTGAAATCCGTCATTGTGAAAAAATGGGTCGGACCCTGGCCGGCATTCATGAAATCGAGCGGCGCAGGGAAAAGGTACAGATTGACGAGATACACGGAAACTGGGCTGATTATATGGAGAAGCTGCCAGGACAGAATCATGAATTATGGGAGCTGATGGGGGAGAATCTGGAGCTGGTCCTGAAATGCGAGGAAAAGGGCAATGCCGCCCTTGGCCGGCTGCCGGAAGAGGTGACTATCTGTCATAACGATATGGACAGCAAAAATGTACTTTGGATAGGGGAGGAATTTCGGATCATTGATCTGGAATGTCTTTCCTGGGAGAGTCCTTATCTGGAGCTGTATGACCTGGCGTTGAACTGGGCAGGATATGAGGACTGCGCTATTGATCCCGGAAAATTGAAAAGTCTTGTGCAGGCTTACAGCGGCGGTGGCGGCAGGCTGCCGGAGGACTGGGAATGTCTTTATGAGGCGGAACTGGTGGCGAAGCTGGACTGGCTGGAATTTAATCTCAAGCGGACATTAGGCTTGGAGGGCGGAGAGGATGATAAGCAGCTTGGCGCTTCTATGGTAAAGTGGGCGCTCCGGCATCTCCGGTATTATGTGGAGAAAAAGGACGAGATTCTAAACGGTGTGGTTTAAAGGCATTGGATAATAAAAAAAGGCTCCGAAAAGGGGGCCTTTTTTCGAACTTTTTTTCAGTTACTGCGACTATAATGGTGAACAGCCATTACGGTGGTTCAAGAAGGAAATGGCCATTTCCATAAGGGAGTAAAAATGAATCGTTATGATGTAAGCGAATATGTGGACAGACTGTATTCGGCAGCAATCAGAAAGACAGGTGACAGCAGCGTAGCGGAGGATATTGCCCAAGAGACTTTTTTGGCTGCAATCGGACAGCTGGAACGGGGCAGCCGGCCGAAGAATATGTGGACCTGGCTTCTGGGTATTTTGTCCAACAAGTACTGCGACTGGCTTAGGGAGAAATACAAATATCCCAGAATCAGCTTTGAGGAATATCCTTTTGATATTGCCGGGGAGGATGAGGCGGAGGATGATTCGGATGAGAAGCTGGAAGTGATTCGCAGAGAGCTTGGATTTTTGGCAAATGTTTACCGGGAGGTTATGGTGCGTTTTTACCTGCACGGCCACAGCCTGGAGAGAATTGCAGAGGATTTGCAGATTCCGGTGGGAACCGTGAAAAGCCGCCTGAATATGGGAAGGAAATATGTTAAGGAAGGAGTTGGGAATATGGAAAATTACGAAAGCTATTGCAGGCAGAGCTGTGAGCCGGATATGCTTTATATCGCGTGTGCAGGCGAAGAGGGACTTCATCAGGAGCCGTTTTCTCTGGTGCCCCAGTTGGACAGACTCAGCCAGAGTATTCTGATTCAGGCTTATCAGAAGCCGCTTACGGAAGAAGAGATCGCCAGGGCGCTGGGAGTTCCGATTGCATTTGTGGAGCCGGTGGTAAAAAGACTGACAGAGGGCGAGCTGATGTACAGAGCGGAAGGGGGACGTAAGGTATATACGGATTTTATTATCTATACCGATGAGGACAGAAAGGCAACTTTTGACAAACAGCTTGCCGTGGCGGAAGCGCATTTCCCGCTGTTTTGGGAAGAGTTGGAAAAAGGTCTGACAGCGTTAAGAGAGAAGGCGTACTACAAGCGGCAGAAGGAACATGCCAGGCATAAGCTGGAGCTGCATTTTTGTGTGAAGACGCTGATGAATGCCCAGAGTACCGTGCGGGATGAGGTGACGGGGACCATGCCCTATTCCCAGTATCCGTACCACAGGGACGGCGGCAGATGGCTGGCCATCGGCAATCAATATTCCGCAGGGCACGGGCCCCAAGAGGATAAGGAATTTCAAAAGTACAATGTCAACGGAGAAGCGGGCTGCAACGAGAAGAATTTCCGGGATGCCGATTGTATTGAACTCAGGGAATATGCCACGTTTCTGGGCGGGAATCCGGATTTCGGGAAACGCCTGCAGTATGTAAAGTGGTTTTATGAGCTGGCATCAGGGGTGCCCGCGGAGGAATTATCCGTGGATGCCCGTGTACTGCAGGATACGGATCTCCTGACGGAGGCCGGGTTCCTGACGAGGACGGAAGAGGGGCCTGCACTTGATATTCCCGTGCTTAAGCGGGAAGAGTACCGGGATGAGTGTCTGCTTGTGTCAGAGTATGCGGAAAGGATGGCCGGGAAGGTCAGAGAGATACTGCTGTCTGTTTTCCAGAGCGGATATGTGCGTCTGCCCAAGCATTTAAAGAGCGTGCCGAAATGGCAGCAATATATGTACTGTGGGGACAGCGTGCCGATGGCGGTGATTTTTCAGGCTATGGAAAAGGGAGTTTTCTTAAAGGATGTGGATTATCCCTTGCCGGCGTCGCTGCTGATTTTTGATAAAGGATGAGAAGAAAGTCTAAAGGGGCCGCCATGAAGGCGGCCTCTTTAGACGTGCTGTGCCGGCAGGTATACCATGCCTGCGGATATGCTGTATCTGCGGACGCCGGGTACATGTTTCGTCGGCTGCAGGCTTTACAGTTTACCGATAGATGGCGTCGGTAATTTCCTTCGCCATTTTCGGCTTGTTCATGGTGTAAAGGTGGATGTCGCTTACGCCGTTTTCCTGTAAATCTCTGATCTGGCGGATGGCGTAATCAATTCCGGCTTTGCGCATTTCCTCCGGATTTTCCCCGTAGGAGGCAATGATGTCCGCCAAGGCCTTGGGCACGCTGGAGCCTGCCAGAGTGATGGTGGTGCCGATCTGCTTTGCGGAGGTGATGGGCATGATACCGGCACAGATGGGAATGGTAATTCCCTTTTTTTCTGCTTTTTCCAGAAAACCATAATAAAAATCATTGTCAAAAAACAGCTGACTGATGAGAAATTCCGCTCCGGCTGCCTGCTTTTTCTTCAGGTTGTTTAAGTCGGACTCCATGCTGAAGGCCTCAAAATGCTTTTCAGGATAGCAGGCCCCAGCCAGCATCAGATCCGTCTGTTCCTTTAAGAATGTCATCATATCGCTGGCGTGTGCGAAATCTCGTGAGGCAAACTGTTCGTCGGACATATCCCTGGGCCGGTCCCCTCTGAGGGCCAGCACATGATTTACATTGTGCTTTTTTAATTCCTCGTAAACCGCCAGCAGCTGTTCTCTGCGGCTGCCCACACATGTCATGTGTGCTACGGCGTCGATCTCCAGTTTGTTTTGTATGTAGGAGGCAATTTCTATGGTCTTTCCGGAACGGCTGCCGCCGGCACCGTAGGTGACGCTGATAAAATCGGGGTTAAGTTCGCCCAAGGCGTTCAGCACATCGAAGGCTTTTTCAAATTCGCCGTCTTTCTTGGGGGGAAATACCTCAAAGGAGAGGCTTCTTTTTTTCTCAAAGATGGTTTTGATCATAATTTTTCCTTTCTTAATTTACCAGCAGTAATAGGTGTAGCTGACACCGTCTGCTTTGATGGAGATTTCCATACTTTTACCGTCAGCGGCCGCATCTTCGGGAATCGGGAACAGATAGTGGATATATTCTGTGCTGAGGGGCAGCAGGTCAATGGAACTGGCGGCTTCAAACATGCTTCTGTCGTTTATTTCCACCATGGCGGCGCCCGGATATTGTTCTCCGTCGATGGTCAGCTTCACGGAAAGGGCCTTTTTGGCGGGAATTTTCTGAGGGGACAAATTCTGATATGCCACGCAGAAATTGACATAGGTTTCCCCTGCTTCCGCAGCAAAGTGGTTGTATGCCATGCCCGGATTGGGCGGGACCACGTCGGTGGTAATTTCATAAAAATCCACATAAAATTTTGCGTTCTCAGTAATTACGATTTCACCGTTGGCAATAGTTTCGGAGGTCTTGCCGGAGGCCTCGCTGATTTCGCCGACGGAGATAGGGCCGGTTTCTCCTTCCCGCACCAGGATTCGATAGTCGCTGCCACAGATGGCGGTGTTGATTTCAAGCATACGGTCACTGCTTACTATTTCTTCCGGGGCGGTAAAGAGATAGTGCAGATACACCGTATCTGACGGGTCAACCCAAGAATCGTAATAGGTGCGTGACAGAAAACGGTTTTCGCCCTCTTCTTCCATCAGAGAACCCGTATATTGATAAATGCCGGAATATACCAGCGTTCCGGTTATAATGTCATGGACCACAGCCTTTTCATTTCCGATATTTTTGCAGGAAAGGCAGAAGTCCACATATACCTTGCCCTTTTCGGCAGGATGGTACAGCCCCGGCTCTCTTGCGATATTGACATATTCCAGGTGAAATTCAAATGAATCGTCGATGGTGATGGTGTCGCCGATGGCGGCGGCAGCGGCGGTGTTTTCCTCCGTCACAGAGGGAGTCTTTTCGGCAGCAGAGCCATTGGCACAGCCTGAGAAGCAGATGATAATAAAGGCGCTGATCGCCAGCGCCGGCAGCAGATGTTTTTTCATTGTGTATAATTTCCTTTTTACGCGTGTCTTTTATTGCAGTATGGTTATTTTATCATTTTAATATTGTGTTTACAAGATGAATTTTACCAGTGTATAATTTTAGTGTAGCAGACAATTTTCGAGGCATGGCGGAACAGTTACAGATTTGCGGCGTCGAGAGAGGCAGTTTATGAATCAAAAGAAAACAGGGAAGGCGATATTTCGGGTAGTCGGGTACTTAATCGTAGTTATACTGGGGATGATGGCGGCGTCTGTTTCCATGATGTTTCAGCTTTTTTCGCAGGAGGGAAAAAAGCAGACGGCTGCGGAGCAGGCGGAAAAGCAAAAGGAGCAGGAACGGCGGGGCGGTGCGGCGGATCATATGGAATTGGCAGAAAAAAACATACCGGAAGAAGCGGACGGCTTTGCACTCTGGAATATTACATATTATTTTTATGATGATCAGGGACGGCGTACTGCCATACGCCAATATGATTCGGCAGGGGAGATTTTTAAATATAAGCACTATACATATGACGAGCAGGGCAATCGGATTCTGGAGCAGTCGGAATCTCCTGGCTTAAGCTGGGAGACCTACAGGGAGGTACACTTTACTTACGATGAGGGAAATCGGCTTACGCTGGAACAGCGTTACGACGGCGAAGTATTAAGCAGTGAATATTTTTTTCGGTATATGCCGGATGGGAGTACCTATTCGGTGGTACAGAACTATGATGAAGACGGACAGAAGAGTACTTGGTTCACCACGACTTTCAATGAAAACGACGACCCGGTATCGGAGTATCATTATGATCAGGAGGATCTGGTTACAAGCTGTAATCTGTACCGCTATGATGAGGAAGGGCGGCAGATTTATTATATCTGCTATAACAAGGGGGATGAGACTACCAAGCCTTTAAGGGAGGTTTTCACGGAGTACGGAGAGAATCAGGCGGTACGGCTTTCTTATGAACCGTTAGGGCATCTTAATTCGGCGCATTATGTAACCACCGATGAAAATGTCAAGACAGAAATGTATTATCTGGCAGGCTACAGCGGGGGAAGCGGCGGAGATGACATCCGGATTCTTGGGCAGGAAGAGCCAAAATGGAACAGGGAGCTGAAATTCTGGGAGGGAAACTGGCAGACCTACGACGGGGAGAACATGATTTCCAGCCTGCATTGCAGTTATGACAGGATTCATTCCTATACCGCTTGCTGGTATGAGGAAGGAAATAAGGTCAGAGAGCTGGAGTGTTCGGTGGACGGAGGAATCTGCGTTACCACCATAAAGCGGTATATCTATAACGCAGATGGCACATTGGCGGAATGCTATGAATACGGACTGCAGATGAAGAATCAGGAGGAAGCGCTGCAGGACGGAGATCGGGTACAGTTGGAGGAAAAACTGCAGGATGGCGCCGGAGTCCGACTGGAATATCAGGGCAGCAAGCTGGCGAGACTGCTCTGCACCGATGCGGAAGGGAATGTCCTCAGAGAGATCACCTTTGAAACGGAGGTTGGTAACGGCGGCAGGATTGATGAGTGGTATGAGCCTTTAAAGGAGCAGATGTGGGCGGAAGCACTGCTTCCCACCGAGGACGGGATTGTCCCGGCGGACAGGACGGCAGGGGAAGGGAAGGAAGAAGGAGAAAACTGGACCGGACAGGCAGCCGAGGGAGAGACGGAAGGCGGCTTGGGACAAGGCGAATCAGGGGAAGGTGCGGAGTTCCCCTGTTATTATGTGGTGCAGAGGGGGGACAGTCTGTGGACAATCGCGGAGCGGTTTTACGGTGATCCCTATCAGTTTGTTATCATTTACAGGGCAAATAAAACGGCCATCGGTCCGGACTGGAACTTTATTCCCATGGGTATGCTGCTTCTGCTTCCGGAGCCGGATATTTAACGGCAATTTGATTACACAATACATTAGGAAGTGTTGATTAAATCACTGTTTTCTGAGCAGACGAAACAATATATTTTCGCAGGAGAGTGTTATAAGGGGTGACGGCATGAATATATGGGAGATTCTGGGAATTTCGCCGACGGCGGATCCTGTCAGGATCAAAAAAGCATATGCGGACAGGGCGAAGACGTGGCATCCGGAGGAATATCCGGAAGAATTCAAGTGTCTGCGCTGCGCTTATCAGGAGGCTCTCAGGCAGGCGAAAAGCGATACGGCAGGTAAAGCCTGGAAAATGGAAGAAACGCCGCGGCTGGAAGCTTGGGAAGCAGCTGTAGAGCCGGCAAAGGAAGAGACTGTCGTGGAACCGGAACCAGTGAAAGGGGCAGATGCAGGCGGGAAGTCAAAAGCCGCTGCGGAGTCTGTAGAAGGCGCCGGAGCAGCCGCAGAGCAAGGAGAGCCGCAGCCCCAATTTTCCTATGATGATGTCTCTTCTTCTTACAGAAAAGAGCTGGAAGAAAAGTTTTTTGAGGAATTCCATCGGATTGTCTGGAATCCCTATCTGCAGAATGTTCAGGCGGTCTGGAGTTATTTTCTGTTTCGGCCGGCCTATGATGATTTGTTTTTTTACAAGGATTTTCAAAAAAGACTTTTGGAAGAAATTTGCGCGGTTTCCGGGTGGTTTCGTGAAACGCTGGATTATTTTGAATACTGGTATGAGCTTTATTGGAAGCCGGAAAAAAAAGGAAAAAAGGCCGACCGTCTGAAAGGTGTCAGTGCAAAATGGCGGAGGAAGAAATGGCGGAGCAGGGTTACCTGTTTTATGTCGGAACATCTGGTATCCAGGGAGATGCGGGGGGAACACTATGCAATTCTGCAGATTATGAAGGACCGGGGGATAGACGGCAGTCTGTTGAATGGGGTTTCCGTTCAGGCATACTTAAAATATTATAACGGGTTTATTGAAGACAATCAAAAGTGGCTGGAGGACCAGCGGAACATCAGCGGCAGAAAACGGATAAAGTATTGGACTTTTGGAACGTTGCTAATGCTGCTGGCGATGGCCCTGATTTTGACATTGGCGGTAAAAAAGATGACGAATACGGCGCGGGAAAAAAGTCTGCAGGAACAGAAAAGGATTGAGGAAGAACTCTTGCGGGAGAGCCGGGAACAGGAAGAATGGCAGCAGGAGCTGGAGGAACGTTTTCAAAATATGCAGGAGCAGCACCGGAACTGGACGGAGCAGTAAGCATTCCCGGAACGGAGCAGGCAGATGCCTGAAGAAGCAAGGAGAAAACAGTATGGCAATCATTGGAATTGATCTTGGAACTACGAACAGCCTGGCGGCAGTTTACCGGGAGGGCAGGGCGGAGCTGATTCCCAATTCCCTTGGGGAATTTTTGACGCCTTCCGTGGTGAGCATCGACGGAGACGGACAGGTATTTGTGGGAAAAATTGCAAAGGAAATGCTGATTACCCGGCCAGAGTGTACCTTTCAGGAGTTTAAGCGTAATATGGGAACGGATATTGTCTATAAGGCTTATGGCAGAGAGTACAGAGCGGAAGAGCTGTCTGCCCTGGTGCTGCGCAGCTTAAAGGAGGATGCGGAGCGTTTTCTGGGGGAGGCAGTGGAAGAGGCAGTGATCAGTGTGCCTGCCTATTTCAACGACGATAAGCGGATTGCCACGAAAAATGCAGGAGCCCTTGCGGGGCTTAAGGTAGAGCGGTTGATCAACGAGCCTTCCGCAGTGGCCTTGAAACACCATATGGAAAACGAAGAGATGGAGAATTTTCTAATTTTTGATTTTGGCGGTGGTACGCTGGATGTGTCCATGGTGGAAGCCTTTGACAATATGGTGGAAATCCGGGCGGTGTCCGGGGATAATTACCTGGGCGGGAAAGATTTTAACGAGCTGATCGCGGAACATTTTTACAGTGAAAACGGACTGACGAAGGAAGACTTTTCTTTGGAGGAACAGGGTGCCGTACTGCAGGAAGCGGAAGCACTGAAACGGATGCTGAGCGGCAAAAACCGAGCTGTCCGGACTTTTATGCTGGGGACAGCCGAGTATACCATGGAGATGAGTAACCAGCAGTTAATTCATATTTCGGCAGAGCTTTTTAAGCGTATGACGGGGCCGATGGAGAAGGTGCTGAATGACAGCGGTATGACCTGGGAAGAAATTGACAAGGTCATTTTAGCGGGAGGCTCATCCAAAATGCCGGTGGTACGCCAATATATTCAAAGTATTGCGGAAACCTGCGTGGCGGTGGACGATCGGCCGGACGAAAGCATTGCGCTGGGGGTGGGGCTGGCGGCGGCAATAAAGGCAAGAGCAGGAGAGATTCGGGATATGGTGCTGTCAGATATTTGTCCCTTTTCTCTGGGAATGGAGTTGTACGATGGCACATTTTCCCCTATTATCGAACGCAATGATACGCTGCCCTGCAGCCGCAGCCGGATTTATTCTACGGCATCGGACGGTCAGGAAGCTATGACGTTTAAGATTTACCAGGGGGAGAGCATAATGGTCCGAGATAATCTGCTTTTGGGCACTTTAACGTTTGACGGTCTGCCGAAGCTGCCTGCGGGGGAGGTAAGTGCAGTAGTTACCTTCCTCTACGATATTAATGGGATCCTGGATATTCATGTGGACAGACCGGGAAAGTCCGTTCATAAGGTGATTATGAACAGGAGGATCGGGCTGGATGAGGAACAACTGGAAGAAAGACTAAAGGAACTGAAATCCATGGCCATGTATCCCAAGGGAAAAGAGCGGGACCGTCTGCTGCTTGAGCGGGCGCACCGGGTATATATGGAGTGTACCGGGGTGACGCGGGAAAGTCTGGAGCAGGAAATTCGTCGATATGAGAATCTGCTTTCTTGCGGGAAAGAGAAAGAAATCCGCCAGGGGTTTGTCCGGCTGCTGCTTTATCTGGAATCCCTGGAGCAGAATCAGGTGACGTTTGAGGAATTTCATGAGGATTTCTTTCGGGAGGAAGAGGATTTTCTTGACAAGTAGGACAAGCAGAAAACTGCCGGGAATGATCGGGGTTGAAAGAAGGGTGACAAGTTGTCTCGGAAGTGTTATAATAATATGCGGCGGGAAATGAAAACAAGAGGGGTATGATGACATATGGCAGCTTCTACCGGAAAAAAGACATCAACTTCACAAAGCAGGAAAAATTCCGGGAGTACGAGATCAGGTAGTCAAAAAGGCAGGACAGGAAAAAGAGCGGAGGATCTGCAGAGGGAAGCAGGAGACAGTGCACTGTTTCATGAAATCGGGCTGATCGCACTTTTTATATTGATGGTTATTTTGTTTTGCTGCAATTTTGGCATAATCGGGCCGGTGGGAGACGCAGTCAGCGGCTTCCTTTTTGGTGTATTTGGATTTACGGCGTATGCAGCTCCGGTTCTTTTGTTTCTTGCGGTTGCGTTTCGGTTTGCAAATGAGGGAAATCCTAACGCAATAAGGAAAATTATTGCAGGTTTTGCTCTGTTTATCATATTAGGGGCAGTGTGCGACCTGATTGCCGGGCGTCCTTCCACACCGGATTCTATGGGAACTGCAGGATATAATATTAAGGAGATTTATGAGAGATGCCGGGATGCCAGAAACGGCGGCGGCGTTCTTGGGGGAAGTTTAAGTTTCCTGCTGCATCATTATCTGGGAACCATCGGAACGGTTTTAATGCTTTTGCTCTGTTCCGTAGTAAGCCTGATCCTTGTGACGGAAAAATCTTTGCTTAAAAGCATGAAAGAAGGAGGAAGCCGTATGCGGGAGCTTTCCAGAGAGGATGCGGAACGCAGAAGGGAAGCGGCTCAGCTGCGCAGGGAAGATGCAGAGCGCAGGAAGGAAGCCGTCCGGCTTAAGCGGCAGGAGCAGGAGGAAGAGCGCAGGCTGAAGGCGGAGGTGAAGGAAAATGAAAAAATCCTTCGCATGGAAAGAAAGGTCTCCGGTGTTATGCTTGATACTGCGCTGACGAAGCCGGAAGAACAAAGCCACAGGGATGATATACATGAAATCATGTTTTCGGAGGACTCGGAAGAGCCTGTACAGGAACTGCCAGTGGCATCCGGGTTTGATTTTGAAAAGGTGCGTATTCGAAGTATGCACCAGGTTTCTATTAATGATGTAATACCGGAAGAGCAGGGAGAACCGGAAGAGATTGAGGAAGCTGTGGAGGAAACGGCCTGGAGAGCGGAGCCCGTGCCGGAAGCGACAAACATCCGGGCGCAGGAGGAAATTTCTCAGCCCATTCGAATACATAAAGAAGGTATTACAATGGGGGGAGCAGGTACAGCAACGGAACGTCCTGCTGTAGCAGCTCCTGCTCCGGAAATACAAAATGATATTGCTCACGGGGAGAAACGGATTCCGAAAAAATATATGTTTCCGCCCCTGTCCCTTTTGCAGAAGGGAGCGAAGGCTGCGGGAGATTCCACGAAGGAGCTGAAAGAGACTGCCATGCACCTGCAACAGACCCTGAACACCTTTGGCGTGAGAGTTACCATTACGGACATCAGCCAGGGTCCCAGTGTCACACGATATGAGCTGCAGCCTGAACAGGGAGTCAAGGTATCAAAGATCGTAGGCCTTACGGATGATATTAAGCTGAATCTGGCGGCTACCGACATCCGAATCGAAGCGCCGATTCCGGGAAAGGCGGCCATCGGCATCGAGGTGCCCAATAAGGAGAATATGACCGTAGCACTGCGGGATTTACTGGAAGGCAAAGAATTTAAGGAGTTTTCTTCCAATCTTGCTTTTGCGGTGGGAAAGGATATTGCCGGACAGACGGTGGTGTCGGATATTGCCAAGATGCCTCATATGCTGATCGCCGGTTCCACGGGCTCCGGTAAATCCGTGTGTATCAATACACTGATTATGAGCATCCTGTACAAAGCCCATCCGGATGATGTCAAGCTGATTATGGTGGATCCCAAGGTGGTAGAGCTGAGCGTATATAACGGCATTCCTCATCTGCTGATACCGGTGGTTACGGATCCGAAAAAGGCTTCCGCTGCGCTGCATTGGGGCGTGTCGGAGATGGAGGATCGTTACCGCAGGTTTGCGGACTATAATGTGCGTGATTTAAAGGGCTATAACAAAAAGGTGGAATCTCTGCGGGAGAGCGGGAACGAAGAAGCGCCCGCAAAAATGCCACAGATTGTCATTATTGTGGACGAGCTTGCCGATTTGATGATGGTTTGTCCGGGGGAGGTGGAGGAATCCATCTGCAGGCTGGCACAGCTGGCAAGAGCGGCAGGTATTCACCTGATTATAGCGACCCAGCGGCCCAGCGTGGACGTGATTACCGGCCTGATTAAGGCCAATATGCCCAGCAGAGTGGCCTTTGCGGTTTCCAGCGGTGTGGATTCCCGTACGATTCTCGATATGAACGGAGCGGAAAAGCTGCTGGGAAAAGGGGATATGCTTTTTTATCCACAGGGCTACTCCAAGCCGGCCCGGATTCAGGGAGCCTTTGTGTCGGACAAGGAGGTCTCGGACGTGGTGGATTACCTGAAAAATCAGACACTGGGCAACGTTTATGCGGAGGACGTGGAAGAGAAGATTCAGAATATCGGCAGCGGCGGCAGCGGCAGTTCTCTGGAGGGGGGATCGGATCTGGACGAATTCTTTGAGAAGGCAGGTAAGTTCATTATCGAGCAGGACAAGGCATCTATCGGCGCCCTGCAGAGACTTTTAAAGATCGGATTTAACCGTGCTGCCAGAATTATGGACCAGCTCTGTGAATATGGAGTTGTAGATAAGGGAGAGGGCACGAAGCCAAGAAAGATATTGATGAGCCCGGAGCAGTTTGAACAGTTGATTGAGGAAGTTCTTTAAAGGCGAGACTGGGCAGGCGGAAACAGCGGGAGGCGATAAGCCAGGCCGGCAGGCGGGAACGGCAGGAGGCAGTAAGCCAGGGCGTCTAGGCGGGCAGAAACAATGAGATGAACAGGCAGTTTAGTGCAGCCTGGCAGAAGCAGTGTCGCATAGGCGGCAGAATGAGAGGGAACATGAAGACAGATATTGAAATAGCACAGGAAGCCGTCATGGAGCCCATTGAGAAGGTGGCAGCGGCGCTGGAGATTGGGCAGTCGGATCTGGAATTTTATGGAAAGTACAAGGCGAAGCTTACGGAGGAATACCTAAGCAGCCTTCAGGAGAAACCTTACGGAAAGCTGGTTTTGGTGACGGCGATCAATCCTACTCCTGCAGGGGAGGGAAAGACCACTACCAGCGTAGGCCTGGGGCAGGCTTTCGGGAAGCTGGGGAAAAAGGCTGTGATTGCCCTTCGTGAGCCATCTCTGGGGCCCTGCTTTGGCATTAAGGGCGGTGCCGCAGGAGGCGGATATGCCCAGGTGGTGCCCATGGAGGATTTGAACCTGCATTTTACGGGAGATTTTCATGCCATTACCTCGGCAAACAATCTGCTGGCGGCGTTGCTGGACAATCATATCCAGCAGGGTAACGAGCTGCAGATTGATACCCGTCAGATTGTGTGGAAGCGCTGCATGGATATGAATGACAGGGTACTGCGAAATATTGTGGTGGGACTGGGGAAAAAAGCGGACGGCGTGGCGAGGGAAGATCATTTTGTCATAACCGTGGCCAGCGAAATTATGGCGATTCTTTGCCTTGCCGAGGATATGAAGGATTTAAAGGAAAGGCTGGCAAGGATCATTGTGGCCTATAATATGGCGGGAGAGCCAGTGACAGCCGGGGACCTGAAGGCGGTAGGCGCCATGGCGGCGCTGCTCAAAGACGCCATGAAGCCTAATCTGATCCAAACTCTGGAGGGAACCCCAGCGCTGGTGCATGGAGGCCCCTTTGCTAACATTGCCCATGGCTGTAACTCCGTGAGGGCAACGAGAGCGGCAATGCGGATGGCGGATTACTGCATCACGGAGGCGGGATTCGGCGCCGATTTGGGGGCAGAGAAGTTTTTTGATATTAAATGCAGGATTGCAGATTTGAAGCCGGATGCGGCGGTGCTGGTGGCTACGGTGCGGGCGCTCAAATATAACGGTGGTGTCGCAAAGGGCGATTTGAATACGGAAAACCTGGAGGCGCTGGAAAAGGGAATTGTCAATCTGGAAAAGCACATTGAAAATCTGCAAAAATACGGGATTCCGGTGGTGGTGACATTAAATTCCTTTGTGTCGGATACGCCTGCGGAAACCGAGTTTGTTAAACATTTTTGTGAGGCAAGGGGCTGTGAATTTGCCCTCTCGGAGGTTTGGGAAAAGGGCGGAGAGGGTGGAATTGCTCTGGCGGAAAAGGTACTGCAGACACTGGAGACAAAGGAAAGCAATTTCCATGTGCTTTATGAGGACGCCCTTGCTCTGGAAGAGAAGATCTGCCGGGTAGCTGTTGGGATTTACGGCGCAGGCAGCGTCAGCTTTTCACCGGTTGCCAGGAGGGAGCTGCAGAAGCTTACGGAAATGGGATTTGGCAATCTGCCGGTGTGTATGGCGAAGAATCAGTACTCTCTCTCCGATGATCCGAAGCGCCTGGGCAGACCGGAGGGCTTTGAACTTTCGGTGCGGGAGGTGTATGTGGCGGCAGGCGCCGGATTTGTGGTGGCACTGACGGGAGATGTGGTCACCATGCCGGGGCTGTCGAAGCAGCCGGCGGCCTACGGGATTGACGTGACGGAAGACGGGGTGATTACAGGGTTGTTTTAAGGCGGCTGACGGAGAGCCGGTCGGGCAAATGCAGAAGCGGCCCTGTGCAAGGCAGAATTGGTCCGCCTGTCGGAATGGGTCCGCCTGCGCGGGCGGCGAAGGGCTATATGACTTTGTGCTTATGTGAAGTAAAGGATAAGTCGAAGCTGAGGATGGTTCAGGATATAACAGAGGCTTCAGGTAGTTGGCAGCCCGGACAGAGCGGGTTGAAACATTATAAAAAGAGGTGGATTATGTATAAGATTGTAAAAAGAGAAGAGCTGACCACAAACATTTATCTGATGGAGGTGGAGGCGAAAAGAGTGGCAAAGGCATGCCAGCCGGGACAGTTTGTGATTGTCAGGACGGATGAAGAAGGAGAACGTGTCCCCTTGACGATCTGTGATTATGACAGGGAACGGGGAACGGTTACTATTGTCTTTCAGTGCGTGGGAGCTGCAACGAAAATGATGGCCGATCTGCAGGAGAGGGATTTTTTCCATGACTTTGTGGGCCCCTTGGGCTGTGCTTCCGAGCTGGTAAACGAGTCGCCTGAAGAACTGAAAAAGAAGAGAATTCTGTTTGTGGCCGGGGGCGTGGGAGCGGCGCCGGTATATCCTCAGGTGAAATGGCTCCATGAAAACGGGGTGGCGGCAGACGTGATTGTTGGCAGCAAGACGAAGGATCTGTTGATATTGGAAAAGGAGATGGAGGCAGTGGCCGGAAATCTCTATGTGACAACGGACGACGGCTCTTATGGCAGGAGCGGTATGGTGACCCAGACCATCAAGGACCTGGTAGCGGAAGGGAAGCAGTATGATGTGTGTATTGCCATCGGCCCCATGATTATGATGAAATTTGTCTGTCTGCTCACCAAAGAGCTGAATCTTCCCACTGTGGTCAGTTTAAACCCCATCATGGTGGACGGAACGGGCATGTGCGGCGCCTGCCGTGTGACGGTGGACGGCAAGGTGAAATTTGCCTGTGTGGACGGCCCTGAGTTTGACGGCCATGCAGTGAACTTTGACGAGGCTATGAGACGTCAGCAGATGTATAAGACTGCAGAGGGCAGAGCCATGCTGAAGCTGGAAGAGGGCGATACCCACCACGGCGGCTGCGGAAATTGCTGAGAATTCGGGACAGATTTTGTCCAAAGACCATGCCGGTTCTGTATACACTTTGCGAGATTATCAGGTGCGGCGGGAGCTTTCAGGCAAGAGGTTCCGATCAGGATCATGAGATCGGCTTCAACTGCGCAGATGGCTCGGTCGGTTTTCGACTGGGGCAAGGTATATCGGAAAACAGTGACGGAAACCGGCAGAACAGCGGGAAGCGCTAAGATAATGGAAACCGGCAGAGATGAAAGTTTGCAAGTCAGTGAGAAGAATGGAGGAAGATAATAGATGGATGTGTTGACGAAAGTTCCTGTGAGAGAGCAGGATGCAAAGGAGCGGGCCGCTAATTTTGAAGAGGTGTGCCTGGGGTATAATAAAGAAGAAGCAATGAATGAGGCCGCAAGATGCATTAACTGTAAAAATGCTCAGTGTATTAAGGGATGTCCCGTGGCCATTGACATTCCTGCCTTTATCGAACAGGTGAAGGAAGGAAACGTTGAAGAGGCTTATCAGATTATCAGCCGCTCCAGTGCGCTGCCGGCAGTCTGCGGCCGGGTATGTCCCCAGGAGAGCCAGTGCGAGGGGAAGTGTATCCGCGGTATCAAGGGAGATCCCATCTCCATCGGCAAGCTGGAGCGTTTTGTGGCGGACTGGGCCAGAGAGAACGGGATCAAGCCGGAAGGAGCAAAGGAGAAAAACGGTAAAAAGGTGGCCGTTATTGGTTCCGGCCCTGCGGGCTTAACCTGTGCGGGAGATCTGGCAAAAATGGGCTATGAGGTGACCATATTTGAGGCCCTGCATGAGCCCGGCGGCGTGCTGGTCTACGGAATTCCGGAATTCCGTCTGCCTAAGCAGGACGTGGTGGCTAAGGAAATTGACAATGTGAAAGCCCTGGGCGTGAAAATTGAAACCAATGTGGTGGTGGGAAAATCCGTTACCATCGACGAGCTGATCGGAGAAGAGGGCTTTGACGCCGTGTTTATCGGTTCCGGTGCCGGCCTGCCTAAATTTATGGGAATTCCCGGTGAAAATGCAAACGGCGTGTTCTCCGCCAACGAATACCTGACCAGAAGCAATCTGATGAAAGCATTTGACAAAGAGTCCAATACGCCCATTATGGAAAGCAAAAAGGTGGCGGTGGTTGGCGGCGGAAACGTGGCCATGGACGCGGCCAGGACGGCGCTTCGCCTCGGAGCGGAGGTGCATATCGTATACCGCAGAAGCGAAGAAGAGCTTCCGGCCAGAGTGGAAGAAGTGCATCATGCAAAGGAAGAGGGCATTATTTTCGATCTGCTGACCAATCCCACGGAGATTCTGGCGGATGAAAAGGGCTGGGTCACCGGCATGAAATGTATCAGGATGGAGCTGGGTGAGCCGGATGCGTCGGGCCGCCGCCGTCCTGTGGAGATACCGGACTCCGAGTTTACCATGGAGCTGGATACGGTTATCATGTCTCTTGGAACATCGCCCAATCCCTTGATTTCTTCTACCACGGAAGGGCTTGAGATCAATAAGTGGAAGTGTATTGTGGCGGAGGAAGAAAACGGACAGACCAGCAAGGAAGGGGTATACGCCGGCGGCGACGCAGTTACGGGTGCGGCTACGGTTATTTTGGCTATGGGTGCAGGTAAGGCGGCAGCAAAGGGGATAGACGAATACCTGAGGAATAAGTAGAGTGCCCCCATAGCCGGCTATGGGCAAATCCTCGTTCCGGGGATTGGTAAGGCGGCAGCGAAGGGGATAGACGAATATATTTGCGCAACAAATAAAGAAACAGTTTCTGGACCTCCACAAATGAAAAATGGGGAAAGAAGGTAACAACTTATGCCATGGTGTCCTAAATGCAAGACAGAGTACAGGGAAGGCTTTCGGGTTTGTGCGGATTGCGGCAGTGTGCTGGTGGATGAATTGACAGAGGAATCGGAATTCGAAGAAACTTTAGATTTAAGAGCGAAGGATTTTTTTGACGGTGAATCTCCGGAAAACCAGGAAGAGACCATTTCTGCGGGGGATGAAGGAGAGATTTTGGCGGCAGCCGGGAAAAGTGCTGTCCGGGGGCGTACAGGCGGGCTTTACCAGGACAGCTCCGAGCGGGCCAGCGACAATCGTTCGTCGGCTTGGGTGCTGCTGGGGCTTGGCTCGGCAGGATTGATTGCGGTAATCTTAGGTGTGACCGGCATTCTGCCTCTGCGCCTGGGTAATCCTTATTTGTTTTACGGCGTTATGGGTGCAATCTTTATTCTGTTTGTGGTAGCGGGGATAGTTTCCATGAAAAATGCCAAATTGTTTGAAAAAAAGGCAGAGTCTGAAAACTCTCTCAGACAGACGCTTCTGGACTGGTGCCGGGCTAATTTAAACGCGGCGGACATTGATAGAGAGGTGTGCGGAGAGGGCGTATCGGAGGAAGTTGCGTATTTTAGAAGATCTTTCTGTATTAAGGAAAAATTGAATCATCAATTTGTAAATCTTAATCAGGGATTTTTGGATCAGTTTATTGATGATTATATCTATGATGAGATCTTCGGAAAGAGGACCGAATGAAGATTTCAATCGTTTGTGTGGGGAAAATAAAGGAAAGTTTTTACCGGGAAGCCGTTGCGGAGTACGCGAAACGGCTTTCGCGGTATTGTAAGCCGGACATCATTGAGGTGCCGGACGAAAAAACGCCGGATGGGGCTTCTTTGCAGATGGAAGACCAGATTCGGGAAAAGGAAGGGCGCAGGATTCTGGAAAAGCTGCCGGAGGATGCCTTTGTTTGTGCCCTGGAAATCGGTGGCAGGCGCCTTTCCTCGGAGGCGCTGGCACAATGGATGCAAAAGCTGACAGTCAGCGGAATCAGTCATATTATGTTTGTGATCGGCGGCTCGCTGGGACTTCATGAGTCCGTGAGCCGCCGGGCTGATTTTTCCTTAAGCTTTTCCGATATGACTTTTCCCCATCAGCTGATGCGGGTAATCCTGTCGGAACAGATATACAGGGCTTTCAGGATTATTCACGGGGAACCGTATCATAAGTAAGGGCGAAGTTTTTGAGGAAGGCTAGGGGCGCGTGAAAGCTAAGATTCAGAAGAGATATGGGAATTGTTGAGCTTCAAGCGGTAAATGATGATATGCAAGAGCAATATTACGGAAAGGCGGGTTACCAAAATGCGAAAAACTTTGTATTGAAAGTCAAGTGATTTAATCAGCAGACACCAAATACATAGATCGTAATTCAGAGGAGCGTTGAGCATGATGTATACGGAAGAAATAAATATTGCACCGTTTGAAATGAAATATCTGTCGGACTATTATCATGGATTTAATCAGAAAATAACAGAATTTCAATGGCCCGATCCATTTGAAAACAGTGATAATGCAAAAAAAATGTTACAGGAATTTCTAAATGAAATGATCTGGCGCCAACGACCATGCTGACGCCGCAGGGACAGCGCGTCAAGACTGACGCAAGGGATGCCCTGATGATTGCGCAGTGCCTGTCCTATGGAGGAGGATACCATGCCGTCTATATTCCCACAGAGGAAGACGATTCCGTAAAAGAGTACTACACGAGGCTGAGAAGCCGGTACTATAGACTCATCCGGCATGGGAAGAAGAAAAATGTTGCAGTGGCTGCCATTGCGAGGGAACTGGCATGTTTTATATGGGGAATGATGACAGGAAACATTGGGATGAAAACGGCATAAAGGTACATCACGTTCAGTCGTCAGTCAAGGATGCAAAGCAAACAAGTTTGCTTCGCACCGCTTTCGCGGCAGGCCCTTGACAGCCGCCTGCCCGTGATGTGACGGGTAGTTAAGCAGAAATCAGCAGCAGACTGCAGATTTCTGCCACGCAACAAAATAAATAACTGACAGCATTCGGAAAGGGCTGTGATCACTTCAAGGTTCGGGCTATCTGCGTCCTCCCTATGTGCGCACGAAAAACCGTGATCCACGTTTTTAGATCGCAAAACCCACGGCGGACCATTAGCCTGTAGGTAACCAATCCACGAATAACAGAGTGGCCAAATGCCGGGAACTGTTAAATCAGGGCTCTTTCCTGATGCTGTCAGTCAAAAAATGTGAGTATTGTCGTAGGGGAAGAAAAAGTTTGTTAATTTTGAATTGTCGTAGGGGAAGAAAAAGTTTGTTAATTTTGAATTTCACCTCTTGACAAAAGTCACTTCATAACAGGGAGGGAATAAGATGCTTAATAGCAAAGGGTTTGATTTATGGGCGGATGGATATGATAAAAGTGTGGGCATGTCGGACGAGGATGGCACTTATCCGTTTGCAGGATATAAGCAGATATTAAATGTCATATATAACAGGGTGCTGACAAGCAAAAGTAATACTGTTCTGGATATTGGATTTGGTACTGCTGCCCTGACTGCTAAACTGTATGAGCAAGGATGTCACATTTGGGGACAGGATTTCGCTGGAAGAATGATTGAACTGGTAAAAGAAAAGATGCCGGAGGCACGGTTATTTCAGGGAGATTTTTCAAGGGGACTTGTGGATGAATTAATATATAATAGATATGATGCGATTATAGCCACTTATTCCTTACATCATCTGTCAGATGAGCAAAAGATTCATTTTATCAGAAAAATCCTGCCGTTATTACACGATGGGGGATGTCTGTATATTGGAGACGTAATGTTTGAAACACGCACAGAGCTGGAGCGGCAAAAAACATTGATCGGTGAGGAATGGGATGATGAAGAATTCTATTTTGCAGTAGACGAATTGACGAAATTTATTCCACGGGTGAAATATGAAAAGTTTTCATTCTGTTCCGGGCTGCTGTCTATAAAAGGATGATTGCATTAAAACGGTGTAAGCTACCTTGACTGGAAGGAATGCCCTACAATTATTGTAATTTGCCGGAAGGCTGTGTATAATAAGAATAGATAACAAAGCTTTTGAAACATACAGAGTTTTCCGGCAATGTTTTATTTGAAAGAAAGCAGGTATATAAATGGGAAACACGGAAACAAAGCAGATAGAATGGGAAGAATTAAGCATATCTAATGACTTTCTGTTTGGGAAGGTCATGCAGAACCCGGAGTTGTGCAAAGAGTTATTGCAGAGGATTCTCCCGGATTTAAAGATTGACCGTATTGAATATCCAGAATTGCAGAAGAGCATCAATGTAGATATGGACGCTCACAGCGTCAGACTGGATGTGTATGTAAAGGACGACAGGGAGACGGTTTACGACATAGAAATGCAGGTCAGTGATACAAAGGAACTGCCAAAGAGAAGCAGATATTATCAGGGAATGATTGACCTGCAGCTTGTGGATGCAGGTCAGCATTATAAAAAGCTGAACAAAAGCTATATCATATTTATCTGTCCCTTTGATTTATATGGGAAAGGACGGCATATCTATACCTTTGAAAATATCTGTAAAGAAGACAACAGTATTCCTATGGGGGACGAAGCCATAAAGATATTTCTGAACGCAGATGGGACAATGGATGATGTCAGCAGGGAGTTAAAGGCATTTCTGGACTATGTGGCAGGGCAGAAGCCAGAGGATTCCTATGTTGAGAAGCTGGAAGAAGCTGTGCAGGCAGCCAAGAAAAACAGGGAATGGAGGCATGAGTATATGACGTTATTGATGCGAGACCAGGAGAATGTGGAAAAAGGGGAAGAACGTGGAGAAGAAAGACTGGCTACACTGATATTGCTATTAAATGAGGGTAATAGGTCGTCAGATGTTATCAGGGTATTACAAGATAAAGAATATCGTCAGAAACTTTATGTGGAATATCACCTTATCTAAGAACAGGAGTATAACAGGGCAGAGCATTTCAAGTGTTCTGCCTTGTTTGACAGAATAATACAGGGATATTTTTCGCATTTAGGTATGTTATGGAGCGCCGTACCATAAGTAAAGGCGAAATATTTCAGAAAAATTCAAAAGAAGGACGGCTGGAAACAACAGAAAGGCCAACCTAAACAGGAAAAGAGGAAAATAGGATGAAAGAATTGCGAAAACCTCTAAAGCTCTGCAAAGGAGATACTATTGCGGTGGTCAGCCCTTGCCATGGCTGGGCCGGAGATGCAGAGATTCGTTGGAAATACCAGCTGGGCGTCAAATATCTGCAGGAGATTGGGTTGAAAGTGCTCCATGCGCCTAATGCGCTTAGAGGTTCTGCTTATTTGTCTGAAAACCCAAAAGCGAGGGCAGAAGACATTATGTGGGCTTTTGAAAATACCAATGTGAAAGCCATTATTGCCAGTATTGGAGGTAATGACAGTATAAAAATCATACCCTATATAGATTCATACTTAATCAGTACTTATCCTAAAATATTTATAGGTTATTCTGATGTTATGAATTTGCATATGCTCGCCTATCATTGTGGCTTGTCTTCTTTTTACGGCTGCAATCTGTTGTCTCCTTTGGCAGAGGCACAGGGCTGGCACCCATATAGCAGGAAATGGTTTGAAAAGGTGCTTTTTTGTGATTCTGAGATAGGCATGATTGAACCGTCTGAGGAATGGACCTATGAAGAAGTGGATTATTTCGATCCGCTTCATAGGCGTATTTATTATCCAAACAATGGATATGAGCTTGTCCAGGGGGAGGGAACGGTGAAGGGCAGGTTGTTTGGCGGTCATACTGGGCTGAAGGAGCTGGAAAATACGCCGCTGGCGCTTGTCGCAGAGGACTTTAGTGATACAATCCTTTTTTTAGAAGATATTCCCGAATTTTATACGCCTTCGGCCATTGAGGATTTTCTGAGGTGGCTTGACAGAATTGGAGCATTGGGTGAAATTAACGGAATGATTCTGGGAAAAGCAAATGAAAATACCGCCTTTACCGAGCAGAAGGAGACGGTAAGAGATGTGTTGTCCCGACTGGGACAGGGGAATCTTCCGGTTATTTATGGAGTGAATTTTGGACATTCTTCTCCTGTCTGCGTTCTGCCGTATGGAGCAGAAGCGGAAATAAATTGCGAAAAAGTTTCCTTTTCCATTTTGGAAAGTGGTGTATTGTAATGTATTTGGAGCTATACTCAAAACCGGGAGGGAAAGCGGTCTCCAATAGTTTCGGATAATCCGTAGAGGGGATAATATTCACCCTACCTCAGGTTGAATTCTGTGTCTGAAATACAACTATACAATGATGGTAAAGACGCCTTTGTTTTCCTATAATGAAGATAGCATATATTATATAACATGGAAGGAGCCGAAAATGTTTGATACTGTGAAAGCCGGGAAACAAATTACGCTGTTTAGAAAAAACAAAGGATTGACTCAGGAGGATGTCGCCAGGCAATTAGGCATAAGCCCTCAGGCAGTGAGTAAATGGGAAAATGGGCATGCGATGCCGGAATTGTCTGTTTTTGTGGAGTTATCGGAATTATTAGACTGCACAATGGATCAGATTTTTTCCCCAGCGCCCATGCCTGCTATGAATGCAAATTTTGAGCATATACTGCTGCCATATGCGCCGATTGCGGAGTTTACAGGCAAAAGCTGGCCGCGCAGTATGTCGAAGCCTGCAATCCTGTCCGCAATCAAGCTTTTTATGGGGCTTGAAACGCGCCGGGATGCAATGAATCGACAGATAAATGATGATACGGAGTATATTCTTCAGGGGGCATTTTCCGGCATCAGCTTTGGTTATTCCTGGGGGTTTGAGGATAATTGGGAAGAATGTCTTGCGGTGTATGGATTAACCTGTGAGAATCATCAAAGAGCTGAGTATTCACAGAAGGAGTTTATTCAGACGGCAATAAACCATATAAAGAGCGGGTATCCCGTAATCGTTATACCCAAAGAATATACAGACACCATACTGGCAGCAGGGTATTCTGATTCCGGAAGAACTTTAAAGGGGCTCCCTTTTTTAGACGGGGATGATGAGAAAAATTCCATCATGTCTTTTGAACATCTAAAAAGTTTTTCAGAATGGTATTTGAAGGATTCGGAACTGCTTCTTATCAAGCCTGGCTCCCAAACGGATTCTGTCGTTGATCGGTGCAGAAGAGCCCTGCAGAAAGGATATGCGCTTTTAAGCAATAAAGTACATTTGTTTGAAGAACCCCTTGTGGGCTATGGACTGGTTATCTATGACAATTGGTGTGAAGAGCTTCGAAGAGAAACAAATCAGGAGATGACAGATATTGAATGTATGTTTCCGCATATTTTTATACATTATGAGGGCAAACTGCGGATAAGGCAGTTCCTTGAATGCTGTATACATTTGGTACAGGATATTGATAACAGCGCCATCCGGAGCGCAATTTCAAAATATGATGAAATCCTGTCTATTTGTGAAAAATGTTTGAATGAAATGCTTCCAAAGACGCCTGAAAATGCGGCGGAGGCCAGAGCAAAACGGCAGGCATATATCGGTATTCTGCAAAGATGCAAGGGACTGGAAGAGGAAGCGCTCGCAGCAATAAGTTCTTCTGTGACCAAACAGGACAGGGCAGAGCATTAACATTACGCTGAAAAACAAGGGGGAATGCACAATGGTAGTTGGAATTATAGGCGAAAGCTGTACAGGGAAATCAACGCTTGCCCAAAAGCTGCGTGATGTACTGAATGGGGAAGTTTATACCGGCAAAGATTACATACGTCTTGCAAAGAATGAAAGTATGGCGAAAAATATTTTTCAGAACAAAATGCGTGAAGCAACTATAGAGGCTCCTGTTATTTATGTGATTTCTGAAAAAGAACATTTGGAACTGCTGCCCGAAAAAGCATACAGGATTCTTGTCACAGCGGAATTGGATGTGATTCAGGAAAGATTTGCAGAGCGGATGCACGGAAATTTGCCGGTTCCAGTGGCGGATATGTTGAAGAGAAAGCATGGATGCTTTGATTCTGAGAAATGTGATATTCATATAAAGTCAGGGCAGGATGATTTGGATGAAGTATGTTTAATTGTTCGGAATGCAATCAGACAGGAGCAACATTTATGAAAAAGATTCTCATGACGGGATTTTGCGATACATCTTCGGAAATATTTGTAAAAAGCGGCCTGTAAGCAGAGAGGCAGTTGAGGAAAAATGAAAAGAAAGTCGGCAGGATGAGCTGTTCTGTACGGTAGAAGAGCTGGCAGACAGCACATTTTTCTATTTCTGCAGGGAAATATTGACCGCCGGGCAATGGGGCAAGTACTGTTATAATTTCTGATGAAGAACGGGGTTTTATCTGTATTCCATTGTATGAGGCAGAAGGGTTTTCCACAGAAGTGAAGGATTATGTGCAGGAACGATATGAAGAAGCGGCAAGAGCATGTATAAACTGAGAGATATATGTATCTGATATGGAAAAAGGACAAGAGCTTACGGCAGAGGCGAACAGAATGATTAACAGTCTTTCCGACGGCCGCCGGAACCTGTATGCAAATCGTCATTATTTTGCCGCAGATGTTGACAATGACGGAATCGTAGAATATGGAGCAAGTGAAGACGGGCGCGGTTTGGATGTTACATTTTATGAAGCGGAGAAAGACGAGTTTCATATCATTCCGTTCGAAGAGATGTTTTTTGAGCAGGACAATGCTACAGACCTGCCTGCAGAGGCATCTCTTCTGCGGTAGCTTTGGTGCGAAAAGCTAAGTGGTAGACTTATCTTTTTACCGTGGAAGAGGTGGCGTATTCGCCGGATTTACTCCTGCGCATCAGGGTGTTGTAATTTGCCAGAGGGTTATGTATAATGGAACCAAAGAAGCGTTAGATGAAGGCTGTTTGCGGGAGAGGACTTTGTATGAAGCATAAAGGGATATGGATTGCGGTTGCTCTGGTTATCATTCTGTTTGCCGGGTTTGGGTTCAGCACATACTATTCTTTTAATCAAAATGACCTTAATCAGGCGCTGGTGGGACAGGTAGAAGAGGATAGATATCCGGATTGGGGGAAATGGGACAGCAGCACAAAGGTCTCAAAGCTGGAATATGGCATCACAAGCAAAAGCGGTCTTGTCATTTCCGACATATACCTGATTGAGCGCGCCAATCATTATCAGGTTCGCCTGCGTGTCGGCTGCAGCATGCCTTTTGTACACCCGGAGCTGCTTCAGGAGACCTGGTGGATTCTGGAGGATTCTGCGGGCAACAGCTATACCGAAAATATGGTCGCTTATACAGAGCAGATTGCAGGCCTGAACTGCATAAATGTGACGTTGGTGCTGGACGGGGAGGATTTCTCGAATCTGGCCGGAAAAGAACTGGCCTTTTCGGCTATCTGCTCTGAACAGAGAGGGACTATGCCGGATGTGGAAGCAAGCTATGCGCACTGTGACATCCGAATTGCATTTCCCTGAGTCTATTTCCATAATTTTTTGAACCACAGCATTCGGAAGGAAATCAAATTTGAAGAATTAAGGGAATTGCAAAGCTGGGGGATATGACTTATATTTTTACCGTGGAAGAGGTGGCGTATTCGCCGGATTTACTCCTGCGCATCAGGGTGTTAAAGGATAATAATCGCTGCCCGCCATTACCACTGCAAGGCAGTGCGTGACCGGTGTATACGCCGTCATGGCTAGCACTTTGTTAATTGAAATGATTTCCGCTGCTGTCTTTAAAATCATCCGTTTTCATGGAAATATTTTTAAAATGTCAGTTCATAATTTGACTAAAATTGGGGAAGGGATTTATTATGTAAGAGCAGGGGCGTAAATACTGGCTGCAGACAGGAGAGAAAATGAAACTACAATTAAGCGATAATTTAATTCAACATTACCTGCAAAATGTTTATTTTATTAACGGTCACAGCTATGCAGGAAAATCCACAATGGTCAGGATGCTTGCGGAGCGGTACGAAATGATACATTGTGGTGAAAATTACCATGATGTATTTCCGCGGAATAAGCTGTCGCGGTGGAAACAGCCGGGTCTGTGCTATTTTGATACCATGAGCGGCTGGCAGGAATGGCTCAATATGACTCCGGAAGAACATTGGAATTGGACGGATCAGGTTTCCAGAGAATGTACAGAAGTAGAAATTTTGGAGCTGCTTAAACTGGCGGCATCCGGAAAGAAGATCATTGTGGATACCAATATTCCGCCGGATGTGCTGCGACAGATTTCAGCGTATCATCGTGTCGCCATTATGCTCTGTGATCCGCCGGATATTTGTGCCACTCGTTTTTTTGACCGGGATGACCCGGATAAGAAGTTCATGATGGAGCAGATTCAGCTTTGCCCGGATCCGGAAGCGGCACTGAAAAACTTTAATTCCTGGGCTTTGTATCATCCGGCGCAGGAGATTGACTGGGCGCATACGGGCTTTTTTACTTATACCCGTTCGGATTTTGAAAATGATACAAGGGAAGAAGTATTGTCGATTTTGGCAAAGCACTTTGGTTTGGAAGAGGAGAAATAAATGCGTATTATAATTATTCGGCATTGAGAATCTGAAGCGGATCTGCTGGATGTTCATAAAGGACGGTCTCGTGTTTATAAGAAGTTTGTTATCTTCTCCGGATTTCGATCAGGCGAAATACATCCGTATATATCATGTCCTTGTCTTCCAGGTCAATCATTAACCACTTTTGACTGTTTCCCGGATTTGTCTGCTCATAGATATTTCTTAATTCGGGTGTACATTCAGGTAAGACAGCTTCAACGGCCGCCTTCTCTCTGTCACCAATCACGACTAATACCGTGAAATAACCATCTCTTGGGTATATGGTACAAAGGCTTTTACCGGCTTTTTTATATTTTACATTCCAGCCATATTCCCAACTGCACGAGCTGAATTCTATTTTTTCTCTGCAGCTATATTCTGCACTGATTTCTGCACAAAACTGCAAAAAGACGGAATTATGAATGAATTCTCCGATTTCTTCCAAGGTAGGGCAATACTCTTTGTCTTTTATGTCAATCATAGTAACACTCCCTGACGTTATGCGTTCTAACAGTTTCACCCCGTTTGATAAGCGTAAACCTGTTTTTACCCGGTTTTATTATAAAGTATTCGACTGTTCGCAGCAATACATAACTATCTATTTCATTTTCAGTAGATACTCAATTTCCCCAAAGGGAATAAAATGATATATGAGGGTGGGTGAGCAGTTGTAATCTGCCGGGAAGCCATGTATAATAAAACTTAAAACCTGGGACGATTAGGGTTTATCGGCGGGGAAAAAGATATTTACGGAACATATAACACGTATGTTTAAGGAGGCAGAGGATGAACTACAGGAGGCTTGGGAAAACAGAACTTAAGGTCAGTGAAATCGGTCTGGGCGGCGAATGGCTGGAACGCCACAGCGGTGAAGAGTGCAAGGAGATCATAGCGCGCGCGGAAGGGTTGGGAATCAATATCCTTGACTGCTGGATGTCAGAGCCCAATGTCCGTTCCAATATCGGGAAGGCGTTGGCAGGCAGGCGGGAGCGCTGGCTGATTCAGGGGCATATCGGTTCCACCTGGCAGAACGGTCAGTACGTACGCACCCGGAATTTGGAGAAATGCAGGGAGGCCTTTGAAGACCTGCTGACCCGGATGCAGACGGATTATATTGATCTGGGGATGATTCATTTCATTGATCAGGAAAGTGACTGGGATGCCGCCATGAACGGCCCGTACATAGAATACGTAAAGGAGCTGAAAGCAGGCGGTAAAATCCGGCATATCGGCATGAGTACCCATAATCCTGCCATGGCCGTCAAGGCTGCGGAAAGCGGGGTGATTGAGATGCTGATGTTTAGTGTCAATCCGGCCTTTGATCTGCTTCCGCCCACGGATGACATTGATACTTATTTTGCCGATGAATATCAGGCCGATCTGGGCGGAATCGACCCGGTACGCGCGGGGATGTATAAGCTCTGCGAGCAGAAGGACGTGGGAATCACGGTGATGAAGCCTTATGCAGGGGGGCGCCTGTTTGATGAAAAGCGTTCCCCCTTTGGGGTGGCGCTGACCCCTGTGCAGTGTATCCATTATTGTCTGACCCGTCCCGCAGTAGCGTCGGTGCTGGCAGGCTATGACACGCCGGAGCAGGTGGAGCAGGCTGCTGCCTATGAAACCGCTGCTCAGGAAGAGAAGGATTACGCCGGCGTACTGGCCAGGGCGCCCCGCCATACCTTTGGACAGGGCGAGTGTACCTACTGCGGCCATTGTAAACCCTGCCCGGCAGAAATTGATATTGCCATGGTAAACAAATATTATGACCTGGCTGTCATGCAGCCGGAGGTTCCCGCAGCCGTAAAAGCCCATTATGACGCTCTTGAGCATCATGCGGATGAGTGCATCGGCTGCAAAAGCTGTGAGGGCAGGTGCCCCTTTGGAGTCAGGATTGCCGAGCGGATGGCGAAGACGGCGGAGCTGTTCCGCTGACAGGGAATGATTTCCGTGGCAATCGTGGCTCTGGGGGACCTGGTGAATGAGATCGGGGAAATGGTGGGGGGCAACCGCTATTGCCGGGCTAACCTGCCGGATTGTACAGGCTGTGTGTTCTGCTTTCTGGCGTCTTGGACGGTACACTGTATGATTCCGGCCCAGCAGTCCGCCCAGTTTGGGGAGGGCTTTGCGGAGGTGCCGGCATCCATTCCGCTGGTAAATTTCTATTCCCTCTGTATGCTGGTGATGCTGGTATTGGCAGTGATTACCGGATACGAAAGGAAACATTCGTGAGTATTTTGTTTACAAGGAAGCGGATCATAGGGAGGATCAATAAATGCTTAGGGTAAGACCATATAAGAGCTGTGATGCGGAAATTATAGCAGGCTGGCTTAAGGACGAGGATGTATTTTACAAATGGAGCGGGGGACGGTTTGGCGAATTTCCCATTAGTGCCAGGGATATTGATGACAAGTACAGGCTGCAAAACGGTGACTGCCTGGAGCAGGATAATTTTTATCCCATGACGGCCTTTGATGACAGCGGCGTTGTGGGACATTTTATCATGCGTTATATACATGGCGATTACAGGATACTTCGCTTGGGATGGGTGATTGTGGATGCTGCAAAAAGGGGCAGGAGCTACGGGAGCGGGATGCTTAAGCTGGGCTTAAAATATGCCTTTGAAATCCTTGGGGCCGAAAAGGTTACCATCGGAGTATTTGAAAATAATCTTCCGGCATACCGGTGCTACAGGGCGGTGGGATTTCAGGAAGCCCTGATGGAAAAAGAAGAATTCGCGGACATAAAAGGGGAACACTGGAAAATAATCGAGCTGGAAATCACGAAGGGCATATATCAGCGGATAGTCCAGAATGCGCAGAATACCCAATAGGGTTGCTTTTTATCTGATTCATGGGAGCAAAATATGGAAGAAAGAGCAATGGCGATTCAAAAAATGGTGAGCAGGATCAGCGGCATTTTACAGGATTGTTATCCGTCAATTTATCTGTACGGCTCATTGATATTAAATGATTTCCGGTTGGGCTGGAGCGATATTGATATTCTTGTATTAACTGAGAAAAAAATGTCCATGGAACAGTCAGAAATGCTGGTGGGATTGCGCCAGGCGATGCTGGAAGAAGAGCCGGATAATCCGTATTACCGTTCCTTTGAGGGGGGAATGCTTACGCTGGATGCCTTCCTTTCAGAAAAAGAGGATCTCGTTGTCTACTGGGGCACCAGTGGGGAGCGAATTATCAATACCTATGTGCTTGACAGCTTTGGCAGGGCTGAGCTGGTGGAAAGCAGTGCCTTACTGTATGGAAGGGATATTCGCGGGCTGTTAAAGACGCCGGACTGGAAGGAGCTGTATGCGGATGTGGAGCGTCATTATAAAGCCATAAGGAAGTATGCACGGAAGACAGAGCGTAATTTCTATTCCTTTGGCTGGCTGTTGGATATTGCAAGGTGTATTTATACACTTCGTACCGGTAAGATAATTGCCAAGACCGAGGCAGCGGAGTGGGCACTGGAAAATGATCTTTGTCCGGATGCGGATGCTTTACGTTATGCGTTAAAAGTTCGCAGAGATCCGCTTGGACACAGGGATGAGTGTACCTTTGATTATGCGGAAACACTGGCGGAGCCTATCCGGCGCTTTGCTGACGTGCTGGAGAGAGAGCTGAAGGATATTTAACGGAGAGGAATCATAATGAACATTCTTATGACAGGGTTTCGCGGCACGTCCTCCGAACTGCTTGTAAAAAGAGCAGACTGTAAGTCGCTGATCCTTTCGAATGATAAGGTATTGGACGCTAAGCTTCTCCTTTCAGAGCTGGAGTGGCAGAGTTATGAGTATGTTTTCAGTTTTGGGCAGAAGCCTAATATCCGGGATAAGGTATATCTTGAAACTACCGCAAGAAGCGGAGACAAGTATCTTCATACGGGTTTTGCATACGGCAAATTGCAGGATATTTTTTTGGCGGAGAAGATAGCAGCTCGGATTTCTGATTACGCCGGAACCTCCTTTTGCAATGCCATATACTGGAACGGACTGGAATACATCCATAGTCGGGAACTGTGGACAAAAATGCTCTTTGTGCATATTCCGTTTGACAGGAACATAACGGCGGCTGAGGACTTTTTTGACGGGATATTGAAGGGGATTTCTGCGTGCTGTACGGAGCTGGATGAACGGGACGGAATCCTGTTATGTGAGAAGGGGTGTATTTCTGAAAACAGATAATCAGGATGCAGTGACACGGCAGAGCAGCAGGGCATATGATAGTACTGTAAAAATTTCAAGAAGCGGATAATAAAATGGAAAAATGTATGCCTCCTATTGCCAATGACTGCAGCCTCCAGGGGATAAAGCCGATTATGGTAGACCTTCCCTATCCTCCGACACGGGTGAGGGAGATGAATACCCAATATGCGGATTTGTTAGCGGTGGATTACTGTGGATCTGTGTCGGAGCTGTCTGCAATTTTACAGTACATTAATAATGAAAATAGAATGTCTTCCGAGCGTTGTACACTGGTTCGGACGATTCTGGGGATTGCGATGGCGGAGATGATTCATCTGCAAAAGCTGGCAGAGCTGATCCACTTGCTGGGCGGATACGTGTGTTATGAAGCAAAACGGTCTGGCGGTATGTGGTCGCCTTCCTGCCTGACTCTGCCGGACTGTATTCCGCAGATGCTCCGGGCGGACATTGAAGCCGAAGAAGCTGCAATCCGGCAGTATAGGATGCACATCAACGCTATTCGGGATGACGATGTCAACGCCGTGCTGAGACGAATTATTCAGGATGAAGAGTACCATATTATGATCTTGCAGTCCTTGCTGAACAACGGATGCTGAAAGAGGATCGTCAGGATAGAGATGAGGCCGCGGAAAACTAAGCCTTGAAGTGTTTTACAGGGGTGAAGTTAAGCGTGATCACCGGTGGCTCTATCCTGACGAGTTCTAAGCGGCGGGCCGGAGTTTCATTTTGCATCCAATTTATACCAGTTCCATATTGATGGATTTATCGGTGAAGCCATAGCCGGAATAGATTTTATAAGCAGTCTGATTTTATCACAGGCGGTTTTGGGCTGCAAGCCGCAATCCGAGCAGTGTAGATGACTTGATGGCTTTCCGGTTTTTGTTGTATTTGATTGTAATGTGTTTCAGCGCCATATATAATGAAAACAGAAAAGTGGAATACAGAGTGCAGCATGTCAAGGCAGGCGGAAAAGGAGAGCGGGGTTTTATGAATTGTCCTACAGTATATGAACCAGCTGATATTTCAATCTATGTACAGGGCAGGGGGATGATACTGAAAGAAAAGTCTGTCATGGCCTTTCAGAAGAGCGACGGAAAAATTTTGGCATATGGGGCGGAAGCAGAACAACTGGCGGGAAAAAATACAGCAGAGATAGAGGTGACGTCACCTTTGCGCAGGGGAATGGTTGCGGATTATTGTGTGGCGGCGAAATTGTTCGCGCTTTTGATTACAAAAGCACTGGGAAAAGACGGAAACAGCTCTTTATTGCGCAACAGGAAATGTCTGGGGGTGGCGGTATGCGTGCCGCAAGGGATTACAGAGGTGGAGAAAAAGGCCCTGGAGGATTTAATGCGATGGGAAGTCAAAGCAAAAAAGGTTTTAATCGTGGATATACCAGCGGAGGAATTTATCAGGATGTTTTCTGAAAAATATCCCGACGAATATGGGAAATACAAAATAATTGTCAGCATCGCCAAGGATGAGCCGGAGCGCTATGTAGAAGAGCTGCTGCGGGATGTTTTAAAGTTTGCCGGGCAGAAACAGATTTCAGGGGAAAAGGTGTGCGGATTGCTGCAGGAACAGTGTCGCTCTAGCATACAACGCGGAGATTGATAAATCTTGCGATATTTTCCCGGCGGCTTGTCATTTCCGGTCAGTCTGTGTAAAATAAAAATGATACCAAAACGTATACCACAGGAGACAGAGGATGAGTGCGGATATTTTGAGCGGCTTAAATCAAGAACAGCAGGAGGCTGCGACGGCTACGGAGGGATATGTGCGGGTGATCGCCGGCGCGGGAACAGGTAAAACCAGAACACTGACCCACAGATACGCCTACCTGATTCAGGAGCTGGGCATATCGCCGTCCAATATACTGTGTATCACTTTTACGAATAAAGCGGCAAATGAAATGAAAAGGCGGATCAAGGCCATGCTGGGAGAAGAGTTTGACACTTCCTTTGTGGCAACCCTTCACGCCTTCTGCACTAGGGTGCTGCGGGAAGAAATTTTCCGGCTTTTTTATCCGGAGAATTTCATTGTGCTGGACAATATTGACCAGAAGAAAATCCTGGAGGAAGTTTATGATGAAATGGGGGTGAAAATGGACACCGCCAGCTTCAAGTTCATGATAGACCAAATCCGGTATTATAAGAATCTTCTCACCTATGTGGAATATCTGGCCGATCCCAATTTTGATTATTCCACGCTCACTGCCGATAAAAAGACGGACGAGATTATTTTACGTTATATCAGGAAGCAGCGCAAATATTTCGGGCTGGACTTTTTTGATTTGATTAATTTTACCATTTATCTGTTCGGCAAATATCCGGAGGTGCTTTTAAAATGGCAGCAGCGCCTATGTTATATTATGGTGGACGAGTTTCAGGACATTACCGTCAAGGAGTTCAAGCTGATTCGCCGTCTGTCGGAGGCGAATCAAAATCTGTTTGTGGTGGGAGATCCGGATCAGAATATTTATGAATGGCGGGGCTCCAACATGAGCGTGCTGGTGGATTTTGAAGGATGGTTGAATAATGAATGTTTTGAAAATCAATATGGCTTGAAGGCCCGTGACATTATACTGAATGAAAATTATCGCTCTACAAAGCAAATTTTGGACGTAGCCAATTCCCTGATTGCGAAGAATGACAATCGTGTCAGGAAGGAGCTTTTTACCACTGTTGCCGAGGGCAGTAAGGTACAGTATTTTCACGGTAAAAGCGACAAGGAAGAGATTAAATTTATTTGTGACAAAATCAAGGTACATAAAGAAAACGGGGGCAGCTATTCTGACTGTGCCGTACTTTACCGCTCCAATTACGTGTCCCGCTTTGTGGAGCAGGGACTGCTGTCGGAGAACATTCCTTATACTGTGTATGGCGGCGTAGGCTTTTATGAGCGGGCGGAGATTAAAGACGTGCTTTCCTATATGCGGCTTGTGGACAATCTGGAGGATGACCTTTCTTTTAAGCGCATTATCAATACGCCCAGACGTAAAATTGGCAAGATCAAGATGGGTTTCCTGCAGGCATACGCCGAAGAAAACGGCACTTCCCTTTATGCTGCTCTGAAAGCTCTCTGCCATCACGATAGCATGAAAGGCTGCAAAGGGGCGGAATTTGTGGAATCTATTGAGAAGCTGCGGCTGGCTGCAGATACCCTGCCAGTGTCGGAGCTTCTGCAAATGCTGATGAAGGATACGGGATATGAGCTGTATCTGCGGGAGAGTGGTGATATTGAGCGCTTGGACAATGTGACGGAGCTGCTGCGGGGCATTGTCACTCAGGAGCATGAGTTCGGAGAAATGCTGACGCTGACGGTGTTCCTGCAGGGCATTACCCTCCTTCGGGACAGTGATGCGGAGGACAAGAGCGACTGCGTAAAGCTGATGACAATCCACACAGCCAAGGGGCTTGAGTTTGACAAGGTGTTCCTGGCAGGGCTGACCGAGGGCGTTTTCCCCTCGGCAAGGAGTCTGGAAGAGCGGAAAACCGATGCTTTGGAAGAGGAACGACGCCTTTGCTTTGTGGCGGTTACCAGAGCGCGAAAGCAGCTGTATCTTACCGAAAGCGAGGGTTTTGGGATCAAGGGCTATTCCAAGGCGCCTTCCCGGTTCGTGTTTGACATTGACGAGGGGCTGCTGGAGGTCATCGGCAATATCCCTGCAGAGCTTAAGTCGGAATATGTATGCCAGGTCAGGGAGTTTGACAAGAAGGTGCCAGTGGTCTACAGGGTCGGGGACCAGGTGCGGCACAAGGTATTTGGGGAGGGTATGATCGAAAGCGTGGATGAGGCAAACAGAACTTATTACATCCGTTTTGTCAACGGGATCAAGCCTATCAGCTTCGGCTATACCGGGCTGGCGCATATCTTTTAAGGGAGGCGCATGAGAAATATGGTGCCGGGAGGATTATGCCAATGAATGAAAGAGAAACGAATTCGTCTGAATGCGAAGAAATGTCCGTAAAAATTACACTTGCCAGTAAGGAAACTATGGATGTGGCATTTAAAGGGCGGGTGGCCAGATTTTGCGGCGAATTAGGGCTGCACGAATTCTTGGCATGTGTTGATTCTGTTAGATGGTTATATTCGGAAGAGAGGGAAATAACACCAAGAGAAAAAGAGGAAATCATAGCAGCCGTTCGTAAGCAGCAGAATAACAAGGAAACGAAAATATTGTTTTGTGAAGTGAATTGTTGGTAAAGTGGGTTTTGCAACAAACAAGAGGAAAAAGCTGGTGTGCAGGTGGTTCTTATAAAATGAATGTGGTACAATTTTATAAAAAATGAGGTAAAGATGGAAAAGCTGGTTTATATCACAGAGGAAGAACGGGCAAAGTGCCAAAAGGTGGCTGATGCGTTTGCAGAGCTGTACAAAATGGAGAATATTGTGGTGCTTGATGCGGGTAGATACGGTTTTGTTGAACTGAAATATTACAAGCCGCCACAAGGGTTTGAGGATGCAATAACCTTTACGGACAGCGTGGCATTATTTGAGGACTTGTGGGAAGAATGGCTGAATACAAAACTGTATTTACTGGCAAAAGGCACTCCGCTATTGGAGAATGGCTATAAAGGTGTATTTGAAAGCCTGTCAAAAGAAAAACAGTCGGAACTTATCGTAAGAAAAGCTAATTTTGCTAAAGCGGCAGAGATATATCTGTAATATTGTTTCGGTGAAAAATGGAACAGTAGTTAGTGAACAATCAAAGCATAGAAAGGCTCTGTATAATGCAGGGCTTTTCTTATTTGCGTTTTTAGATAAAAAGATAGAATGAATGAGCTAGATTCCGCCGTAGTCGGCATTGTGGAAAAATTTAAACTTTTGAATTTTCCCACGATGCTGGTTTTGAAAGCTTGAAACTATTCGGTTAGACGCATATAATTATAGACGATTAGAGTTTGAGAAAGGATGAATGAGAATGTTAGAGTTTATTTCTGCCCCAGAAGCGGCAAAGAAATGGGGCATTTCGGAAAGACGAGTACAGAAACTATGCGAAGAAAACCGCATTCCCGGTGTGGCAAAGTTCAGCCGTATGTGGCTAATACCAAAAGATGCTGAAAAGCCTGCTGATGGTCGATTAAGAAATAAGAAATGCAGTAAATTGCAGGAGGAAAACATTTCATGAATGAATATAGGATAATGATTGTTGATGATGAGCCAGATATTTTAAATTTACTTGAAAAAGCACTTAACATAGAGGGATTCTATCATATCATCAAAATTGATAATGGGATTACCGCTGTAAACATCTGCGAACAGAACCAGCCGGATATTATTATTTTAGATATTATGCTTCCGGGAATTGACGGATATGAAGTGTGTAAGCGGATCAGACAGTTTTCCCATTGTCCTATTCTGTTCCTATCGTCAAAAAATGATGAATTGGATAAACTGCTTGGCTTGGCAGTAGGCGGTGACGATTATGTAACAAAACCTTTTAGCCCCAAAGAAGTAGCATACAGGGTAAAGGCACAGTTGCGGCGAGCAGAATATAAGAATACTCCAATGAAAAATCAGTCTATGAAAATAGGACAGTTGATGATTGATACACAAGGCTGCCGGGTGACGAAAGGCGAAAAAGAAATTGAATTGACTGCCCGTGAATTTGAAATTTTGAATTATATGGCAGAAAATATAGGACGTGTTATCAGTAGGGAACGTCTGTATGAAACTATTTGGGGTGAAGACAGCTTTGGATGTGACAATACAATCATGGTGCATATCCGGCACCTGCGTGAAAAGATAGAGGATAATCCCGCTATCCCCAAATATATCATAACAATGAAAGGTTTAGGCTATAAACTGGTGAACCCTTATGAAAAGTAAACAGAAATTCAATCCGTTCTTATGTTCATTTGCTGTCTTTTCCATTTTTGTTCTGATGATGGCATCTATTACAATCGGTTTGTTTTATTATATATTTTCCATTCCGGAGCCGGAGGGGCTAAGTATCGCTTCATGGGCGCAGATGTTTACAGATAATTTTTCTGTTTGGATGGATTACGAAGATGAAAACTTGGAAGTAGAAAAAATAGGGCTTGACCGTTTGGATGAATATGGATTATGGATTCAGGTAATTGATGAATCCGGGCAGGAGATTTTTTCTTATAACAAGCCGGAAAGTTATCCCACAAGCTATCCCGCTTCTACGCTGCTTGCTTTTGGTACAAGTGCTTATGAGAATGAAAATACTGTTTTTGTAAGCTGTTTAGAAGATTCAACAGAAACTTGCAGCTATATCATAGGTTTTCCCTATGCAATAGGAAAATATATGCTGTATTATAATGGTGAAAGATTTACCCGGTTACTGCCTGTTGTGAAAAAAATCGTTCTTTCAGCCTTATTCATCTTTGCCGTATTGGTTTTCGGATATGTTTGTTGGATTTCAAGAAAATTATCAAACATAACAGGGGGTATCCGAAACGTATCACAACGTGTCTACATTCCATTAAAAGAAAAGGGCATGTTTCGTAGCATTTACGCAGCACTGAATAAAATGGATATGGAAATCAGACAAAGCGACAAGATAAAAGAAGAAACGGAGAACACACGCACAGAATGGATTGCAAATATTACCCATGATTTGAAAACACCACTTTCCCCGGTAAAAGGTTATGCGGAACTGCTTGCTGATAACCAAATAGCCGGAGTGGAAACAGCACAGGAATATGGGAAGATAATTTTAAAGAATGTTTCCCATGTGGAAAAATTGTTAAATGATTTGAAACTGACATACCAGATTGATTCCGGCGTAGTGCCCTATAATCCGCAGGAGGTACTTATCACAAGGTATGTCAAAGAAGTGGTAATTGATATTATAAATGACCCTGCATTTTCTAAGCGCATTATAGAGTTTGAGAGTGACGGACAAGAACTTATCGTTTTCCTTGACCCTGATTTGCTCCGGCGTGCAATTCAAAATATTATCATTAACGCTCTGATACACAATCCGCCCGACACAAAGATAAAAATATCTATTGGTAAAAGTGCGGCAAGGGTTGTTTTCATTTCCATTTGTGATAATGGGAGTGGGATGGATGAAGCAGAGCAAGCCAAATTATTCAACCGATATTACAGAGGAACAAATACCAGAGAGAAGCCGGAGGGAAGTGGTCTTGGGCTTGCTATTGCAAAACAGATTGTAGTGCTTCATGGTGGAAATATCAGCGTCAAGAGCAGTCCAGACATCGGAACAGAATTTATCATTACTCTTGATTCCCAAACTTAAGGTCAACTTAAGATACAGAAAAGCCACACCTAAGATAGATGGTTTATGCTTTACAGCATAGACCATTTATTTTTTGAGTCTAAATAAAATGATTAGGAGGGTTCCTATGGAACTGCAATTACAACACTTATGCAAGCAGTATGGGGAGAAACGTGCTGTTAATGATGTGACTGCTACCCTCTCTCCGGGGGTGTATGGCTTATTAGGGGCGAACGGGGCAGGCAAGTCAACTTTAATGCGGGTGATTTGCGGCGTTCTAAAGCCGACTTCCGGCTGTATCCGGTTGAATGGAAAAACGATAGAGGATTTGGGAGAACGCTATTACGCCCAGTTGGGTTATATGCCGCAGGATTTTGGCTTTTACCCTGACTTTACCGCAAGGGAGTTTATGCGGTACATGGCGGCGGTAAAAGGAATTGATAAAAGGAAAGTAAAATCCCGCACAGAGGAACTTTTACACATGGTAAACCTGACAGAAGTAGCGGATAAAAAAGTCAAGTCATATTCCGGCGGTATGAAGCAGCGTTTAGGAATTGCACAGGCTGAACTAAATAACCCGTCTATCCTGATATTAGATGAACCTACCGCAGGACTTGATCCAAAAGAACGGGTACGTTTCCGTAACCTTATTTCAGATTTTGCAAAAGAGAAAATAGTCATTTTGTCTACACATATCGTTTCGGACGTTTCCTACATTGCGGATACTATTCTGATGATGAAACAGGGACAGTTTTTGCTGCAGGAGCCTATGGATACGGTAACAGACAGTATTCGTGGGAAAGTTTGGGAGTTTTTAGCCGATAATCGAAAAGCAGCAGAATACAGCAGAACATTTTCTGTTGTTAATCTGCACCACGAAAACAATATGGTGCGTTTGCGGATTGTTGCTGAAGCTGCACCCACGGCAGACGCATATACTGTTGAACCAAGTTTGGAGGATTTGTTTTTGTATCATTTTGGCGAAGATACACAGTTTGAAAGGGGCGAAGAAGATGAAAACATTGATTAAGTATGAGTTTTTAAAAATCTTGCGTAAAAAATCAACGCTTATTGTAATGGCGGTAAGCCTTTTGTTGACAGCATTTCTTTTTGGTCTGCCAATCTTGCAATATCAAACATATAATCAGGAGGGGGTTATAAAAGGAAGTGAGGGTATTGCTTATGCTAAAGGGCAATATTCAGATTTGGCAGTACCTTTGACAGAAGAATATATTGCAGAAATGATTCGTGAATACCAAAATCTTTTTGAGAATCCGGATAATGTAGGATACAACGGGAATGAAAAGTTTTTAATCGGTGATGCCTATTGGGAATTTGTTGCCCCGCGTGAGAAGCTCTTGAATGCAATAGCCGCAAATTATGATGCGCCGGGTGAAAACACGGGTTTGGAAAAATTGCCGGATTTGGATATGACAAACGGAGCAGGTTTTTATCAGACAAGGGAAGAAAAAATTGAAGCATTGTTAAATATGCCGTCCCGTAAATTATCTGATGCCCAAAAGATATATTGGAGCAATATGAACAGCAAAGTAGATACACCCTTACAATATGGCTATTACGGAGGATGGGAAATCATTATTAGCAGCTTTGAACTTTTCATGTTTGCGTTGCTTTGTGTCTGTATTGTGATTGCCCCTGTTTTTTCCGGGGAGTACCAGACGGGGACAGATGCAGTTATTTTGGCGGGCAAATATGGAAAAACAAAACTGATAACAGCAAAAATCATATCCTCATTCCTTTTTGGTGTGATTGCGTTTACGCTTCATGTCTTTATTGCCTGTGGATTGCCGCTTGCAGCCTTTGGCATGGATGGGTGGAATCTTCCCTTGCAGATTGCAGGGACAACAATACCTTATCCGTATACATTTATGCAGGCTGTTCTTATCAATTTGGGAGTAATCTACCTGATTTTGTTTGCAATGATCGGGCTGACACTGGTTCTCTCTGCAAATATGAAAAGTCCATATGTAGTATTGATTGTGCTTGTACCTGTACTTTTTATCCCCATGTTCTTAACACCCAATGGAACAACCGGATTATATAACTTAATATTGTTCTTACTGCCCTATCGTGCAACTATGCCTGAAATCAGTAGATATATTTCTTATCAATTTGGCGGTTTCGTTATGGATGCACTTGCTGTAAGAGCAATCGTGTACACGATATTAACGGCGGTGTTCATACCGCTTTCGAGACTTGGTTTCAAAAAACATCAAGTTTCAGCGTAAAGGAGGTTAAGGATGAAAAAGAAAAAACAGATGATTGTAGTTATGGCTATTTTAATTGTAGTTGTTGCTGTTTTGGTGGTTGTTACCCAATCGCCCAAATGGTCAAGAAAATCTTTTGAAGCTGTTATTCAAGAAACCATTATACAGCCGGATGGAGAAATTCGTTTAATCGTTGAACGTACAACAGAAATCTATTCTAATCCCCTCAATTCTCTTCATATAAGCGAAGAAACAGAGTTAGTTGGGATGGACGGAAAAGAGATAGAAATTGAAGATTTACAGCCGGGAAATGCAATCGAAGTTATTTTGAAAGATTCCTTTGTTGAAGAAACACCTTTTTATTATCCAACGGTTTATGAAATCAAGGTAATTAACAATTGATATTTTGAAGAATGTTTGCCGCACGACATCATCGCCACATGGCGGTAAAAGAAAAAGCTGTTGCAGAGTAGAGTTGCTTGTGGATGCCTATGGAACGGTGGCTTTGTGAAAATCAAAGCTGCCGTTTTTTGAACTAATTTGTAAATTTCTTTTTGATAAATTTAGTGAAAAACGAGTTGTTATAGGAGATAAATCATGCGAAAAAGAAAACTTAAAATATTGATGCAAAGAATTAAAAGAAACAAAAGAATCATTGATAACTTTACACATCAAGGTGTATCGCAAGGAAGAATGAAACTTACCTGCGGTACACCTTTTTTAATGGTGCAAAATTTGTCTGATTTTGGGTTCTGTTGCGGTTTTGCTTTTGCAGATTTGTGGGAGAAATTTAACGGGAATGTTTTGTTTTCGAAAGGAATTTGGAAATAATTTACTGCTTCATGGTGGGTTGTCTTGCAAGCATGGCTTTCTGTGTATCCCATACCTGTTTCATCAGTTTTTTCACTTCCTCAACATCGGCTTTATATACGTTGCCCGTTGCGTTCATGCGCTTTGCTATCTGGTTTAAGTTGCCGCTGATTTTTCCGAGCGTGTAGTTGTATTCCCGCAGGTCTGAATAGTCAATGTCATAGACAAAGCCGTACAAAATCAGGCGGCGGAGGAAAGTGGACTTGCTTTTCATGCCGGAGATTTTTACTTTCTGTTCCAGTATGTATTGCTCCTTGTCACTCAAGTATATTTTCAGTTCATTTTTGCGCTCACGGTTTGCCATTTATTATCTCCTTTCCGTGTTGGATTTTTGAAAGGATTTTACACAATCTTCAATCCTGCTGTGGGGGTTGTTCGTGCAAAAAAACAGTGAAAAAAATCAGAAATCCCGGCAGGAGATTTTATGATTTTTGAGCGCAGAGGGGGCTAGGGGGAAACTTCCCCCTACAAGCAGATTTTTCAAAATTCCCAAGAGTGGGAATTTGGGAAAATCGGAGCCTGTGAGGGAACACAGGCAGTGCTTGCTATTACTTGTCAATAATTCTTGATAATCATAGTTATACCGACTTTTTGGTTATCATGACTTTCGATTATAAAGCCTTGTAAACACTGGATTTTTTTACAAAAAAGTCGTGATAACTTTTTGAGGATTGCCTAAAATTTCCCGATTTTTCTCTGAAATCAATTCCGTAAAAAGTCGGGATAACTCTTTACATGAAACATTTACGGAACTTGATTTTTGAGCATATTGCTTTAAGAGATATGAGTTGACAGATTATTCATCCGGAGAAGCAAAGATAATATCGAGCAGACAGAAAACTGTCATAAATGAACGGAAATCCATTTGCTTTCCGGCGGATTTGTATTGCAGGGTATCCTGCCATACCTTCAGCAGCGCCAGAACCTTTGCCGTTACTTTAAAAGATAACGGACTTGCCCGTATCATCGGGACCCAAACCGGCGCGAAGCCGAATTCCTTTGGGTTGCCTGTAAAACTTGAGATGCCTGCAAGCAGGGTGCGTTTCCGGGTGTCTACCAGTTATTTCAGAAGGCCGGATGAAAGGAAGGATGATGCGGATACGCTGGAAATAGATGAAGAGCAGGAGGGCTTATGTTTTTAGAAGAATGCAGTTTGTGCAGTAAGTAAAGATTTTCGGGTTTAGGAAGAAATAAATAGGAGTAGCTGTGATGAATAAGAAGGCTGATATTATAAAAGATGTTGACGGTAATAGCATTGTGATTATCAATGACTTGCGTTTCATAGGGAAGAAGGAATGTTGACTGGGACATTGTTGAAGATTGTCTAAAAGAGTATATTGGTCAGTGGGCAGAAATTATTGAAACGTCAGATATGGTATATATAAGTGCGGATTTTCCGGACGAGTTTGCACATTCCAAAGACACAAAAGAGATAAGAGGCGCAAATATGTATGCAAAGGCAAACTCATCAAGCATTATTAAGGAGATGATCGAAATTGCCACAAATGTATCCTTTGCGAAGAATTATGCACTAAAGCATAGTACAGATGCAAAATATGGCTGGTACAGGTATGATACGCGTTTTGCAATACCTGTCTATAATGATTCGGGCGAGTTGGTCAGGTACAATGTCTTTAAATCAAGAATACTGGTGCGCCATGCAGAAGACGGGAAATTATATTTATATGATATTTTAAGAACAAAAAAAGAAACGAATAGGCCGCTTAAGCAATAGCTGTACGGTCGAAAAACTCATTTCTTTTATGATTATATTTTAAAGGTATATTGCAGTTTTGTCAAGGACAAAAATTCGTATTAACAGATGTATGGAGGCTGACTGATTTTTTGCAGAAAGCAGAAGCTTCTGCCCTTGAATTTGCAGACGATTCACAGTATAATCATAGAGTAAGAAACTAATCCGGAAATGATTTGTTTCTAAATAATTTTTTTCTTCAGGAAAAAATAGTTAAGGAGGTCGGAAGGAAATATGATTACCTGGAACAATCTGGATACCATATCAGCATATCAGGAGCTGCAAAGAAAAGCGCCTGTTAAGCTGGCGGAGGTAATGGCAGGGGAGAACGGCGCAGCCCGCGTGAAGAAATACAGCGTGCCCATGGCCGCGGGACTTTCCTACAATTATGCCGCAAAGCAGGTAGATGACGAGATTTTGAAGGCGCTGGCAAAGCTGGCGGAGGAAACTCAGCTGACAGAAAAATTTGAAGCGCTCTATAACGGCGAGGTGATCAATACCGGGGAGAAGCGGATGGTACTCCACCATATGACCAGAGGGCAGCTTGGGGAAGCCGTTGTGGCAGACGGCGTGGATAAGCGCGGCTTCTATGTGGAACAGCAGAAAAAGATAGCGGAGCTGGCAGACAAGGTACATAAGGGTGAGATTACCAATGCCGCAGGGGAGAAGTTTACCACTGTGGTACAGATCGGCATCGGCGGCAGCGATCTGGGCCCCCGCGCCATGTATCTGGCTTTGGAAAATTGGGCGAAGGCAAACAATACCTTTAAGATGGAGGCCAGATTCATCAGCAATGTAGATCCTGATGATGCGGCGGCCGTGTTAAATTCTATTGACGTAGCCCATTCCCTTTTTGTGCTGGTATCCAAATCCGGAACCACTTTGGAGACCCTGACCAATGAGTCCTTCGTCAAGGACGCGCTGAAAAATGCGGGGCTGGATGCTTCCAGACATATGATCGCCGTTACCAGCGAGACTTCGCCTCTGGCAAAGAGTGACGATTATCTGGCAGCTTTCTTTATGGATGATTATATCGGCGGCCGGTTTTCCTCTACCTCCGGCGTGGGCGGGGCAGTATTATCCCTGGCCTTTGGCCCTGATGTATTTGCGAGATTTCTGGAGGGCGCGGCAGAGGAAGACAAGCTGGCAAAAAATAGGGATCTATTGGAAAATCCTGCTATGCTGGATGCTTTGATCGGAATTTACGAGCGGAATGTACTGGGGTATCAGAATACGGCGGTACTGCCTTATTCTCAGGCTTTGAGCCGTTTCCCCGCGCATCTGCAGCAGCTTGATATGGAATCCAACGGTAAGTCGGTGAACCGTTTCGGCGAGACTGTTAATTATTCTACGGGCCCTGTTATTTTCGGTGAGCCGGGCACCAACGGGCAGCATTCCTTCTACCAGCTGCTGCATCAGGGAACGGATATTGTGCCCCTGCAGTTTGTAAGTTTTAAGAATAACCAGATTGGCAGAGATGTTGTGATTCAGGACAGCACCAGCCAGCAGAAGCTCTGCGCTAATGTTGCGGCTCAGATTGTTGCGTTTGCCTGCGGCAAGGCTGATGATAACCGGAATAAGAACTTTGAGGGCGGACGCCCGTCCAGTATTATTACAGGCGAGAAGCTGACCCCTGAAGCATTGGGGGCTCTGCTGTCTCATTTTGAAAATAAGGTGATGTATCAGGGCTTTGTATGGAATATCAACAGCTTTGACCAGGAAGGCGTGCAACTGGGGAAGGTGCTGGCAAAGAAGGTGCTGGCCCATGATACCGAGGGAGCGCTGAAGGAATACAGCGATTTGCTGGGAATTTAAATGATTTCCGGTCTGTACTGATTTTCGGATTATTTGTGCCGCCAGGAGGTGGGAATTGTTCCCTCCTGGCGGCAATTTATCCGGTTATTGGAGCAGGCAAATCAATGATAAAGACGGTCTGATTTACAGAATTGATGAAGAAAATATCTATATTTTGTCATGTCGGTATCATTATGGTGATAAGTAAAAAGGCGCCACAAATTTCTCATAGTCATTTACAAATTGCACAAACCCTCCAAATGGATGTTCCTCATCAGGAGCATGATAGATTTCCTTCTCGGTCCTGTGCTTCCCGGAGGGGATATAGACGGCGTTTGGCAGATGGTTTGCCAAATCAAGCGTAATGCTTTCAGGATGATATTCATCGGCACAGGGTGCAATCAGTGCAGGAATGTCGATTTTATGCAGGTCTTCGTCACTTAAATTGGCCCGGTAGAAGGCCGGGTTTCCCATCCAGTCACCCCAGGATTTCATGAGTCCGGCAAAGTCCTGCGGTGATATTTTCAGAATTTTATCTTTATCCCTGCGGTACAGGTCCGCAATCCAGGCAGCGCAGTGCCCGAATCTGGTCTGGGGCGGATTTGCGCTGTAGGCAGCCACCTCTTCCATGGTATGGCTTTGGGCAAATTCTGCAATCCGGCAGAAGCGGGACTGAATAATTTCCGCTTCCACGCTGCTGGTGGTATCCGTGGGCCGGTAGAGGGCAATGCTTTTTGCCGTATCAGGATATAGATGGGCAAACAGCAAGGCCATTTCTCCGCCGCCGGAACATCCTGTCAGATGCGCGGAGCTTATGTGCAGCCCATCCAGTAATTCTTTCAGGCAGGTGCAGAACAGGTGATATTCACTGGGGGTATCCCGGAGAACAACATCGGATTGCCCATTATTGGGACCATCCCAGATAATGACCCGGAAGTGTGCGGACAGCCTGCCGGCAAAATAATGGGCGCCGGGATTGATGCCGCCTAAGGTGGACTGCAGATAGACAATCGTATCCCCTTGGCCGTAGGATTCATAATAAATCTGTGCGTCAGTAATTTTTTGTTTCGGCATAAAAATCCTCCTATCAGCTTGTTGGCTATATGCTATCATGGAAAAACAATCGTGTAAAGACAAGTCCTTCGTTTTCCCAAAGACAGAAAGGTATTTACTTACTGCCCGTCAAAAGTTAAAATAAAACAGAGAGCAGGTCCGCAATCAAGGAACTCAGAAATAGGAGGAACGGAATAATGGCGACTTGGGTAACACATTTGATGGTGGCGGACGGAGTGCTGGACAAGGTTTCCGGGCTGGACCGGCACGGTTTCTGCGTGGGGAATATAGCGCCGGACTGCAATGTAGAAAATGAGGACTGGACGGAGTTCACGCCGCCCCGTGCAGTGACTCACTGGATGAGCGGTGAAAGAAAGGCAGCCTCTGACTGCGGCAGATTTTACGACAAATATATTCAAAACCGCAGGCAGGACATCAGGACGGAGGAAGAATATTCATTCCTGCTGGGATATTATGCACATTTGATTACGGATGCGGAATTTCAGAGATACATCCGGGATGAGAAGCGGGTGGCAGCCGCTTGGAAGCGGATCAGGGAGCATCCCGTATTGTCGGAAAGAAGTGCCGGTATGCCGGAAAACTGGGACTCCGTAAAGCGGCTTATTGGGAACGAAGAGCGGCTGAAGGATATATATCTGATAGAAGCGGAGTATCTGGAGCAGCATCCGCAATCGGGATATTTTACGGAGATTCTGAATTTACAGTCTTTTCCTGATTACATTGATTACCTTCCTGCCGGAGCCATTGTGCGCAAGATCGGCGTTATGGGCTGCCTTCCGGGGAAAGAGGTCAGCAAATTTCCTTACATAGGGATGACCAGGGAAGAGTATGGGTGCTATGTCGAGAGGGCCGTTCAGCTGGTGGTGGAAGCGATTACGGGCTGCATGATGCCGGGCTTGAGATTACTTTGCCTGGAAAGTGTAAAGGAGATAAGGGAGAAGGTATATGGATATTATAGTTAATCGGTTTTTGCCCTGGTATCCGGTAAAGAGTCTTGAGGAAGCGAAAAACTTTTATGAAGAAAGGTACGCTTCAAAATATGCTCAGCCGCAGGCATACGCCTATGCAATCTGTTTGAAAAAAGACAATGCTCCGATTGGCTATATAAACGTTGATATGGAAGAGCATCATGACTTTGGCTATGGGCTTCGTAAGGAGTTTTGGCATAAGGGGATTGTCACAGAAGCAGGTAAGGCCGTTATTGTACAAGTAAAAAAAGACGGTTTGCCCTATATTACGGCAACCCATGACAGAAATAATCCAAGAAGCGGCGGTGTTATGCGAAATGTGGGAATGAAATACCAATATTCCTATGAAGAACAATGGCAGCCCAAAGATATTTTAGTTACATTTAGAATGTATCAGCTTAACCTAGATGGTAATGAAAATCGGGTTTATAAAAAATATTGGGATACTTCTGCCGTGCATTTTGTAGAGCCGGATGTATAAACAGATTTTAGGTTTTCACTTTGCTATAATGGGGATATGATGCCTGAAAAACAGATAAAAAAGGCGGATTCTGCTTGAAATTTGACTGCGTTTATATTACACTAACAGTAAAGAAGGATATAAAGGAGGTGCTGATTTGAGAATAGAGTCTGTTCACAACACATTTTCCAATCGAAGCTCCATTTATGAAAAGTTATCCAGCGGGAAGCGGATTAACCGGGCGGCGGACGACGCTGCCGGGCTTGCTATTGCCCAGAAGATTTTAAAGGAAAACAAGGGCCTGGACATGGGGGCATCCAATATCCGCGACGGTATCAGCGCGGCCAATGTGGCGGACGGCGCCATGAGCACCATGACGGATTCCCTTCAGAGGATTCATGAGCTGGGGTTGAAGGCCATGAATGGTCTGTACAGCGATTCCGACCGGAAGATGATTCAGGGGGAAGTAAACCAGCTTCTTCAGGATGTACAGCGGACGGCGGTAGGAACAAAGTTCAATGAGATGTCTCCCTTAAACGGCAGCATGGCGGATATGAATATTGCCGCCAATGCGGATGGAAGCGGTCTGAGGATCGGCATGGAGAACGTAACCTTGAAATCTCTGGGAATCAACGGCTTTGACGTCACGAAGAATTTTGATCTCTCTGTGATCGACGAAGCCATTGGCAAGGTCAGTGCCGCCAGAGGCAGAATGGGTGCCGCGACGAATGCCATGGAACATGCTTACAACAGCAACAGGGTGACTTCCGAAAATCTGACGGCTGCCGGAAGCCGCATAGAGGACTTGGATATTCCTAAGGCAGTTTCTGAACGGCAGAAGGACAAATTGCTTCAGGATTATCGGCTGGGAATGATGCGCAGGAAGATGCAGGATGATTCGTCGGTTTTGAAGCTTTTTGGCATGTAAGAGATACGGCGGGACTGTTGCTGGCGGAAAGTAACAGTCCTTTTTTTTGCGCAGGGGCGCAAAGATGAAATTGTTGCTTATGCAACGTGCGCCCCGCGCGGCGAGTAGGGGGAAATCTTCCCTACTCGATTATAAAAGAAGCAGGGAGGATAATATAATGTATGAATTCAGTGAAAAATTTCTGACCGGGATCGAGCAGATTGACCGGGAGCATCAGCGGCTTTTTGAGATTGCGGATGAGCTGTATATGCTGAAGAACGAAGAGTTTATCCCGGATAAATATGATAACATCCGGCATATACTGGAAGAACTGAGAGATTATACCCTTACTCATTTTGAGCATGAAGAAGAGTACATGAAGAGCATCGGCTATAAAAGGATGTTTACTCAGGTAAGCCAGCATGACGCGCTGCGGGAAACCATTGGCGGCTGGGACCTGGATGCGATTGACGAGAATCAGGATGAGGCCATAGATGAAATGCTGAAGCTGGTCACGGACTGGCTGGTAAATCATATTTTGAATGAGGATAAGCTGATCGGGCAGACTGTCTGCTGATTTTTACACTTTAGAAACAATTTTACAATACCTTGGATACCTGTGCCTGCCATAATTCCAAACATAGAAATATTCATGATGGAAACAAAAATTCATGATGGAAAGAAAATACTCATGAAAAAGCGAGGAATAAACTATGTGTGGGATATGCGGGATCATCGGCGGGGCTGACGGAAGAGAGGAAGTGCTGGAGCGGATGATGGAAATCATGAAGCACCGGGGCCCTGATGGGGGTGATGCTTATTTGTCGGAGAAGGCGGCGCTTGGATTTCGGCGTCTGAGCATCATTGATCTTGAGCAGGGAATGCAGCCCATGTACAATGAGACGGGAAACCGGGTGCTGGTATTTAACGGTGAAATCTATAATTATCTTAAGCTGCGGGAGATATTGCTGAAAAAAGGGCATAGCTTCCGCAGTCATTCTGATTCGGAGGTATTGCTCCACGGATATGAAGAATATGGGAGTAAGCTGCTCCTGAAGCTGAGAGGAATGTTCAGCTTTGCTCTCTGGGACGAGGAAAAGGGGGAGCTGTTTGCCGCCCGGGATTTTTTCGGCATCAAGCCCTTTTATTATACGGTGATGGATCAGATGCTGGTATTTGCTTCTGAGATCAAGAGCATTCTGGAGTATCCGGGTTATCAAAGAAAAGTCAATGAGGCGGCGCTGGAACAGTATCTTTCCTTCCAGTATTCCGTTTTACCGGAGACCTTTTTCAAGGGAATTTTTCAGCTCCTGCCGGGGCATTATCTGCATTTTAAAAACGGAAAGCTGCGGGTGGTAAAGTATTTTGAGCCGGAGCTTGAGCCGGAACAGGGAGGAACTCGGAAAAAGTGGGCCGGAGAGGTGTTGCAGGCGGTAAAGCAGTCGGTGGACAGGCATCTGGTCAGCGATGTAAAGGTGGGATGCTTTTTGTCCGGGGGTGTGGATTCAAGTCTTCTGGCAGCGGTTTCTGGGTGTGACGAAGCTTATACCGTAGGCTTTGAGAATGAGGGCGGCCTGTATGATGAAACGGGCAGTGCCGGCAAGCTGGCGCAAGAACTGGGGATAAGTGACTGCAGAAAATACATTACGAAAGAAGAATTTGCGGCGGCGCTGCCGGAGGCAGTCTGGTACCTGGACGAGCCGCTGGGGGATGCGTCGGCCATAGCTCTCTGGTTTCTTGCCGGGGAGGCATCCGGAAAGGTAAAAACAGTATTGTCCGGTGAGGGTTCCGATGAGCTGTTTGGCGGATATAATATTTATCTGGAGCCGGATATGCTTAAGATGATCCAGTGGCTTCCGGCAGGAATCCGTAAAAAGGCGGCGTCTTTGGCGGGGAAAATCCCGGGGCGGATAAAGGGGAAAGGCTATCTGAAACGGGGTGCACTGACCCTGCGGGAGCGTTATATCGGCAATGCTTATATTTTTCACCCGGAGGAAAGAGCGTGTCTGCTGAAGCGGCGGACGGTGGTGCAGCCGGGAGATTTGCTGGGGCCGCTGTATGACCGTGTCAGCGGTCTTGCGGATGCCGATCAGATGCAGAGCATTGACTTGTGCTATTGGCTTCCGGGAGACATCCTCAAAAAGGCAGACCGCATGGGCATGGCGCATTCGCTGGAGATCCGTGTGCCCTTTCTGGATCTGGAGGTTTATGAGACGGCCAGGAGGCTTCCTCATGACATGAAATTCCGGCATGGCCATACGAAATATGCGCTGCGAAGGGCAGCAGCGGAGGTTCTGCCGGAGAAGGTATCCGCCAGGAAAAAACGGGGATTTCCGGTGCCGATCCGCAGATGGCTGCGGGAGGATGACTGGTATCTGCAGGTCAGAGAGGCATTTGCGGGGAAGACGGCGGCTCATTATTTTCACAGAGATTATCTGCTGGCGCTGCTGGAAGCGCATCGGTCAGGGAAAGAGGATCACAGCAGAAAAATATGGACGGTTTACAGCTTTTTGCTGTGGCATCGGATATACTTTGAAGGAGAAGCATCAGGGTGGAAGAGATCAGAATCCTTATCATAGAAGATGAAAAACCGATTGCGGATATATTGGAATATGACTTAAGCAGGGAAGGCTTTTTGGTAAACTGCGCGTACACGGGAGCCCAGGGGATGGAGGCAGCGGAAGCGCTCAGGCCTCAGCTGGTGCTGCTGGACTGGATGCTTCCGGATATAAGCGGTGTGGATCTGCTGAAATACCTGACGGAAAGGTATAATATCCCGGTGATCATGCTGACGGCCAGAGGGGCTGTGGAGGATAAGGTATACGGGATCTCCTGCGGCGCGGATGATTATATTACAAAGCCCTTTGACCTGAGGGAGGTAAATGTCCGCATTCGGGCGGTTCTTCGCAGGTTGGGAAAGACGCCGGGGCAGGAGCACAGGGAGCAGCTGAAAATGCAGGATGCTCTGATCTGCGAAGAAGGAAGGAGCGTGACGCTGCACGGCCAGCCGGTAGAGCTGACGCCCAAGGAGTTTGACCTGCTGCTGTGCCTGCTGCATCATCCCGGGCAGGTGTTTACCAGAGCAAGGCTTCTGGATACGGTCTGGGGTTATGACTTTGTGGGAGATACGAGGACGGTGGATATTCATATTCAGAGACTCCGGAAAAAGCTCCATGCGGAAAAAACCATCGTCACGGTATTTGGAGTGGGGTATAAATATGTGCCGGAAAAGGGTTAAGGCTCTTCACAGTATTTTATTCCGAATCAGCGTCTGGATCCTGCTGATCGGTTTGACGGGAATCCTGCTGGCTGATTATTTTGTGAGAATTCAGATGCGGATGCAGATGGAAAATCAGGTTATGGAAGAACTGCTGCGGGTGAGAAACAACTGTTTTCTTTATGTCAGGCAGGCATTGCTGTTAAATCGGGGAAGGCTGGACGCCAGGGGCTTTGAACTGTATGCGGATGAGATCGAAGAGATGCTGAAGAACGCAGGCTATCGGGAACTTTTTCTCTGCGACGGGAAGGGGGCGCTGCTTGCCGGCGAAGATGAGAGATTTGCGCCGCGGCGGCAGGAGGTAGATTTTAAAAGAGCATTGGAGGGGGACAGCGTCTTTGCAATTCGTTACGGGCTGCAGGGGCAGTGTAAGGTCCTTTTTTCCATACCGGTGATGATAAACGGTGAGAATGCCGGTATTATCAGCTGCTCCTTTGATTACGGTGAGCTTTACCGGGGACAGCAGAATACCATCCGGCAGACGACGGGGATCATTGCCGGGGCCTTTGCGTTGATCTGCCTGGTAATCTGGCTGACGGTTTATCGGATCCTGATGCCCATTCGCAGGCTGAGCCGCGGGGCGGCGGAAGTTTCCGCCTGTCTGACGGACGGCAGGCAGGGCAGCATGATTCTGGAAAAATTGGGATTTCAGTGGCGCCGGGATGAGATTGGGGAGCTGGCCGCCAATTATCTGGAGATGCTAAAGGTAATTGAGGATCAGATCGGCAGAATCAGAGAGGACAGGGAGCGGATTGTGGCTCTGTGGAACAGTCGTCAGGAATTTTACAATAATGTGACGCACGAGCTGAAAACGCCTCTCACTACTATCTCCGGGTATGCACAGCTGATGGAGAAGAACGGACCGGGGGATGAAAGGCTGTTTTATACGGGAACGGAGCATATTTTAAAGGAGAGCAGCCGGCTGCATCGGATGGTAATTCAGCTTCTGGAGCTGCAGGATAAGACGGATGAGATGAGAATGGAGAGGCTGGAGCTGGATGAGCTCCTGCAAAGCGTAACGGAGTCCATGGGGATCAAGGCTAGGCGTTATGAGAATGAGCTGTTGCTGGAAACGGAAGGAGAACAGTGTTTTCCGGTGAAGGGATATGAGGACAGAATCCGGCAGGTGTTTATTAATGTAATCGACAACGCCATCAAGTATGGGGAGCGGGGAAAGCCCATCCGCATCCGGCTCCGGCGGCAGGAAGAGAGAATTTTTGTCACAGTTATGAATTGGGGCCTGGAAATTCCCAGGGAAGACAGGGAGAAGATATTTGAGCCCTTTTACCGGGTGGACAAGGGCTTTTTCAGAGAATTGGGAAGCTCCGGTCTGGGACTTTCCATTGCGGCCAGGATCATGGAAGAGCATGGGGGGCATATTTCGGCGGGCAGTATTCCGGAGGGTGGAACGGTGTTTACGGTTTGGTTTCCGGCGGCGTAACGACGCGCCGCCTGCGGCAAAATGATTTAGGGACAGGTGGTCAGGCTTTCAGTTTCCTGCTTGTATGGAACGAAAGCTGCCTGTTTGGAAAAAGGAGTATTTATGAGGCAAATGAAACGAAAAGCCTGCACTGCTTTTCTGCTGGTGATTCTGTTAACCGTTATGAATGGCTGCGGAGAAAAAGAGCAGATCCGGGTGATTGAGCTTCCCCCACTGGAACTGGAAGTTATGGATGCGGAGAAGCTTCGCATCAACAGTATTCAGGAGTATGCGGGCATCGGCCGGGAGGATCAACGGCTGCATCTGGCCTGGGGAGAAAACGCGGATTTGCTCTGCCTGATGAAGGTGGAGGGCGGCAGCTATCTGTATCAGACTATTGACACGAAAAGCAATACCGTGGTCAGCAGCGTCTGCGTCGATGAGCGGGCCGCGGATATGAGTAATATAGCCGTTGCGCCGGGGGGCAGATACGTTTCCTATGAAATTGAAAATGGGGGGGGTGGTATGGAGCTGATGATTTTCTTTCCGGAATCAGGGCTGCGGCAGACTCTTCACACATGGGAGGATCCGCAGGAGACCTTTTCCTATGTCTGGAGTGATGACGGCACAAAGCTGCTTTCCTGGCAGAATGGAGATACGAAGAATCCTTATGCAGACTGGTGTATAACGGAGTATCATCTGGAGAGCGTGTCAGAGGATACACAGGACAGTAGTTTTAAAGGGAGGCGGACAGAGTTTTTGATGGAAGGGCAGGGGCACTCCTGGCGGATGGTGCTGCCCAATGCGGACGGCTCGGAGATTTATGTGCGGGAGCAGTTCCGCACCTTTAACGATTCCATGCCGGAGGAAGCGGTGAATCAGGAGGATCATGGCAGGGATGCGCTCAACTGGCTGCTGACGGAAAACGCCACAAAGAGGGAACTGGCAGAGTATTCACAGGCATCGGTTTATCCTGTTAAATATACGCCCCTGGGGCTGTTTGTGCAGGAAGAGGACGGAGCTTTAAGTCTGGTGGAGGAAATCAGCGCGGAGCACCCGCAGAAAAGAGAGCTGTTTCCGGCGGCCGACGGGCAATATGCGCCGGTAGTGTGTATTTGTGAAAATGGGGATCATGTCTTTTTCACGGAATGGCTGGAGGATTCCCGGTATCAGATCAGCGGGGTACGGATGATAGACGGAGAGCCGGAGGGTGAGCCTGTGGTGCTGTATCGGGATAATTACGACAGCCTGATCCGGATGACGGTCTGGCAGGATCAGGCTGTTATTTTCTGGGGAACGGAGCCCCTGGATCATGAGCAGTACCATTATAAGGTCACGGTGCTGGAATATTAAAGGGGCTGTAGGTGATGGGGCCGGTTATTTTCTGAACACTTTACCGGACTCGTCAAGATACAGCTGTACCCGGTTCTGGATGAGCTTTACGGTTTCATCCAGTTCTTTGTCTCCGGCAAAATAGGTGTCTGTTTCTTCCAGTATCATATTGCGGATGATGTTAAGCGCACTGTTATCGGGGTGGCTGCTTTCTGCCATTTCCAGAAACTCCTGCAGATAAGAACTGCCGTCCGGCTTTCCGCCCAGAATGATTACGCTGCTGCCCTGAGAAAACAGCGGCACCGGGGTCGGGTAGCCGTAGGAGGTCACTCCTTCCTTTACACAGTCCGTTAAGACATCCGTGCGGATCCAGCTGAAGCTGTACTGCTGCTGTGCCTGATAGCTTACAAGATAGCGCAGAAAATCGTCTATAATTTCCCGGTGCTCTGCCCTGGCGTTTACGGCCACATAGTCTTCATAATTTGTCAGTATCAGATGTCCGCTTGTGCCATCGGCGGTGGGATACCCAACCGCATGGTATCCTTCTCCCAGCATGGCCATGGTATTGCTGAAGGTTTTTAGATCTCCGCTCACATCACATACAAGAACTTTTCCTTCCAGCAGACGTTCTTCCGGATTCACTGAGCCCGAAAGGGTGTCTCTGGCGGTTTCGTGTGATTTTTTACAGAATGCAAGCGCCTCTCGGAATTCTTCCGAATCAAAATAGCATTTCCCTGCTTGCAGGTTCAGCAGGGAGGAATGGTCCAGGTTCTGCAGGATCAGAGCCCAGAGGTCACGGGAGGATGAATCGTATATGCCGGGAGCCTGGAAATACTCCAGGGGCTCACCGGATTTTTCACGCTCCCGGATGATGGTCAGAATATCGGAAAGAGTCCAGCTTGCTTCAGGCCATACCTGATCCGATACGATCAGTGTGGAAAAGGAAGCACCGCAGGCAAGGCCGTACAATCCGCCGTCAATCTGACCTGCTTCCAGCACGCCGGGAAAGAACGGTTCCCGTTCTTCGGCTGTGAGCAGCGCGGATAAGTCTGCCAGGGCGTCGTTTTTTTGCAGGGCCAGCAGTTCATTTGGGCGGACCAGCATCAGGTCAGGCCCTTCCCCCTGGGAAAGTCTGGTGATGAGGCGGCTTAACTGGAGATCCCTGTCAGTTTCCGGCTCGGATACCTCAATGACTACACCGGGATGCCTGCTGGTATAGGCCGAGGCGCATTTTTTCAGGTAATCATTTTCCAGAAAGCTGATCTGTTCCACCCGGATTGTCACGGTTTCCGTTTTTTCATTGGTGAATCCGTAGAGGAAGGTACCGTCCCCCTGTTGAAAGACGGCGTAGGGCTTTTCGTCCGCACCCCAGACAATGCCTTCGCAGTCCGCAAAATTAAGTTCCTTGCTTTCATAAAGCCTTTCGCGGGTTCCGCGAACTACGTTCCAGCAAAGCAGCTTGCCGCCGCTGCCGTACAGCAGATCGCCGTTTGGCCGGAGCAGACATTGATCCAGATAATCATATTCTCCCCGGTAAAGCTCCCTGCCTTCCTGACCGTCAAAGCTTAAGACAGACAGGCTTTGCCCCTGAAAATCTGCACAGGCATACAGGGGAGTGCCTTCCGGCAGCTTACCGATACAGGCAAGAGGCTTTCCCAAACCGGTGGGATCTTCCAGAACGGTCAGCAGACTGCCGTCCTGGTCAATGATACAGATCCGGTTCATAAAAGCATCTCCGAGATAGCACCGTCCTGCACCGTCACATTTTCCTCCCGGAAGCAGTATATTATCCTCTGGGATGATACCTGCTGACTGCAGGGCAGGAAATAAATCCGTAACTTCTTCTATGAGTCCTTCCGTATTTGTACGGACCCTGTAATAATGAGTGGTTTCCGAATGTTCAGGTGTACTCTGTTGAAAGAACAGATAAATGCTGCCGCCAGAGACATCCATACCTGTAATCACAGCCAGATTATCCTGAAAAGCCTGCAGAAAAGCTGCCGCCGTTTCCTCCGGAGAGGCTGCGGGCGCCGGCTGAAGCTCAAAAATTTCCATGACGGATTCATTGCTGTTCACATCCGTTGTGGTCAGGCTGAAGCTGTGAGCGGTCTGCAGAGCCTGCTGGGTAACGGGATCTATTTCCACCCAGACCTGGTCTGTCAGCAGATAATGGCAGGAACCCTCTACAGCGCTGTAGAAGGAGGAAAAGTCTGCATCTGCGGGATTGGGCATGGCAATCTCCAGGCAGTTTGCCACGCTCCAGGGAGTGATCTCGACATCGGTCTTTTCCGGGGCCCACTTTTCCTGCATCAGATCATAAACGGCCTCCGGCTCGGAAGGAGTTTCGGAATTCGAGGCAGAGGGCTGCCTATCCCCGTTGTCTGCGGTCTTGTTCCCCGGTGTGCCACAGCCGCAGAGCAGGGCGAAAACCAGTAACAGGAACAGAAAATTTCCTTTGTATAATCGGTTCATGGAAATACCTCGTTTGTGAAAAATCAGTTGTAAGTATCTAAAAAATAATACAGGATAAAGCCAGTACCGTCAATAGCCGGGCAGCAAACCATATTTTAACGCGTATGAAAGAGGTGAAAACGCAAATATAAAATAAAATTGTATGTTTACATTATATAAAAATAATTATATAATGACGTAAAATGAATGCGACATAAGAGTCAGCAGGAGGGAAGGAAGAGAAGTAACAAAATGAATTGAAAATGAACTATTTGTTGACTTGTTCTGAGAGAAATGATAAAATAATCATACAAAAGGAATGAATACATGACGCAAAAGCAGGCAATTTGTTTGATGAATACATTAGCAATGCTATTTCGATATATAGGTAAATTTACATATCCACCTCAAACTATTCATGCCCTGACAGGATTTGATGAGATCAGAAATTCTATCTATAGAGAACTGAATTTACTCTTTACGCAAGGCGGAGAGACCGAGAATCTGCTGAACTATCTTCAACAAAACTATCGACATATAGCGAAAAAAGTGAATCAGGAGAATCTGCTCAGGGCATATCATATGTGCATATGGGTAGATCAGATGCTGACTTATGAGAATATGTCGGAACACAAACTTTCACTTTATAATCTGGTTCCTTTGCGGTCTTATGACTATGTGAAAATAGATGCTCTGAATGATAACTATAAGGATGCCGGTATTTGGATTAATCCCAAACTGCCAATTTTTAAAACGGCCATATCTCTTGGTGATGGCAGGGAAATGGAGAGAGCAGTGGCAAATCGGGATGCTTTTCCGGGAATAAATGGAGAGCTGAAAAACATTAGCTATTGTCCGTGGAATAAAGAATATGCTGTCCATAATATAATTGTTCCATATGAGTATGAAGAAAGAAGTGAGCGGTATACCGCCGATGGTAATCTGCGCATTGGCTTTATTCCTGTTTCAGACAGGTCGGATTTAATTAACCCCAGCTATCAAAATGTCAAAGAGGGAAGATATGAATTTAAAAAGATGTATATCGAGGGTCCGGCAGATGAAGCTCATATTAATATCCGATTAGAGCAAGGACTGGAGCTTGCATACGCAAACAGTGTGGATATTGTGTTTGCACCTGAGATGCTGGGCACGGAGCAGATGGAGCAATATAGTGGAAATTATAATATGTTTGTCCGCCGGATTTACAGTAAGGCCGTTATCAATGGTCAAAAGCCGCCGCTGATTACTATTATGCCGTCTTTGTGGCGTAACAGAAGAAACAGTGCGGCAATTATATACCGGGATGGCCGTATTCTGGGCAGACAGGAAAAATATGTGCCATACATTGATTTTAACTCATGTTCTATGGAGGGGATCGGCAAAAGGAAGATGAAAGAGTTTTATCTGATACATATAGGCGGGGTTCATCGGATCGCAATATGTATATGTGCCGAATTTAATGATCAATTTGCTACCGATTTTCTTTGTGGACAGTTAGGGGCAACGCTGATAATTGTGCCCTCGTATTCTCATGGCGAAAAGGACTTTGTAAATAAATTAGGGGCACTTTTTCCCTATGGAACCAGTGTGATTTGGGGCGATTGCTGCGGAGCGGTAGTTCATAGCCCTAAAATGATCGGCGGTTGCAGTCTGGTTGGCCTGAATGAGATATGCAGGATGGGAGATAATTGCAAATGTGCCTTTTCGTGTGACGTTGATAAGGGATGCCTGTTTATTGCAGAACTGCCTCTGAAGGTAGTGTACTCAAAAACGGCGGCACCCGTACAGGAGCCGATACGACATGTATTGTCGTCAGCTTTATAGAATAGGGAGGATTGCGTATGACGAAAGCAAAGACAGTTCTTCAGGAAAACCTTGACATTTCTCAGGAACTTGAATCGAAAAACTATGAAAAGGTAATAGAATATGCGAATGATGCGCAGGAGCGGTTAATACACAGCTGGCAGATCCGTGATAAGTCCATGTTGGAGCAGTTGTTATTGATTGGCAGAAATATTTTAAACTTCTGGACAGATTCAATTGTCAGGAAAAGATTATGGATGGCTTTGGTCAGATGCGGCGCATGGCTTGGCACTATGGAAACCATTCAAAGGCTGAATTATGAAGAAAGCATGGACGCATGGGCCGGGAAGCGGTTTTCCAAAAAAATATCCTCGATAAAAAATCTGCCTGAAATCCTGCAGCTGCTGGAAGTAAAGGGAGTGCTGACGCATAGTGAATTGTCGGAAGCATTACATTTTAACCACTTGTCTACTCTCACGGAAATCATGAAAAAAATAGCGGATATGGACTTAATAGATGTCAGAAAAGCGGGAAAGTATAACCTATATTCTCTTACGGATACAGGGGTACGTTGTGCAAAGCAATTACGCGCGCAGGGAGGAAAACAAGTATTACTGCAAAATCTTGTCAGGGAATATGCACCGTCGCTGAGTGAAGATGAGCTTGACAATTTGCTTCGTTCCATAAATGAGGGTGTATTGATAAAGCAGGGGCAGGAACTGAGGATAAAAATGGATAATGAGCGGCCCCAGAGCGTCAAAGTGGAACGTATCTTAAGGGCGGTTTCTTATGACAGCAGCAGTGAGGGAGAATATTCTTTCGACTTAAAAACCCAGAGAATAGCAGAAAGCCTGGAGAAGGAAGAAAGTTTTAACAGCGCAAAATATACGAAAGCTATTGCCAGAGGAAAGATAATAAAATATGAGATGGGGGCATAACCACATGAACAGAGATAGTTTATTGGCCACATTAGATAATGCAAGCGCAAATGCAACGGATGTTTATTTAAGATTATATGAAGATTATTTTGTGAAGGGGGATGAACCGGAAGAAGCGCTTAGAATTATTTTGGAGTATCCCAGAGAGATCGGGGATGCGGATGACAATAATCCACAGGGAATTACCCGTCAGGAGGAAAACAGAATTACCAATAGCCTGGAAGACGTGATAAACGGAACGGTAAACCGTATCGCAGATATGAATTTAACCCAGAGGGAATTTTATACAAACTTATATAAGTCACTTTTCGAATCAGATAATGGAGTGTTTCCGCAAAGTAAAGAAGAGAAGGCGATCACTTTAAAAATCTTATCTGAAAATGTGCGAGCTGTTCCTTACTATCAGGTGATGGAAATCGACAGAATTTCCCGGGAGGAATTTAATGAGGAAATAGATAATCTGGAGACGCACTTGCAGGAAGCTTATTATATGTTAAATCGACAATTTTCCACCACGCCGGCGCGGGCTGCAGAAATTGTGAGGATAGCAGACACAATCGAGGATAGAAAGCGGCGAATTGTTTTTTGGACGGTTATTATTAACAGTCTCCGTAACGTAAATGAAAAAGAGTAATTCCGATACCTGTAAAGCCCCGGACAGACTGTTGTCCGGGGCTTTATAAATATGACGGGCATGTCGCCATATTGTGTAGAAGACATATTATGGCATTGTAATTTATCAGGCAGCCATGTATAATAGAATTTGGATAATAGAAAATGCAAAGCAGTTTCTATTATAAAAACAGCTTCGCGGGTAAAAGCTGTCCTAACAAAACGGGAAGCTTCAGAGACGCAGGAAAATAGGGGTTTCTTATAGATAGAGCATAGATTATTAGCCAGAGCATAGACAAACAGATGGAAAGGGGCGGATATTATGTCAGATATGACGCAGTTACTGCATACCATGGAAAATACGATCAAGCTGCAGGCCCGGGCAGGTGCAGAGCGGAGGGCCAGAAAGGCTGAGCGGGAGGAAAAGGAGTTTCTGGAAAAGCTGCAGCGGGCGGCTGTGAGCAAGATGGAGCTGGACGGCAAAGCGGCTAAGGCAAAGGGCTCAGAAGCGGCAGCACAGAGGGATCAGCTGATCGGGATGATGATGCTTTAAGGCGGCTGGTGCAGTGTTATGAACAAATGAATGAAGGAAAGGTGAGGCTGCCGGTGAAAACAGGAGAAAAAATAGCTTCGGTAAAGCAGCGTATCTTTAAAATCATACAAATCGGCAACAGAACGGATATGCCCAGTATGTGCTTTGACCTGCTTATCATTGTTGTCATACTGGCTAATATTTCCGTTACCTTTCTGCAGACCTTTGACGGGGCCGCAGGGTATGCCGGGGCCATGGAAATCGTGGAGCTGATAACCATGGTGATTTTCCTGGCGGAGTACCTGCTAAGGCTTTGGACGGCGGACTGCCTGTATCCGGAGAAAGCTTATCCGGCGGCGGTATTTCGGTTTGCGGTCTCTTTTTACGGGGTGGTAGATTTGATGACCATCCTGCCCTATTTTTGTCCTTTTTTTATACCCAGCGGGGCGGTAGCCTTTCGAATGCTGCGGGTGGTGCGGATTCTGCGCCTGTTTCAGATTAATTCCCGGTATGATGCCTTTAATGTGATTACGGAGGTACTGAAGGAAAAGAGGAATGCGTTGGTGTCTTCCATTTTTCTGGTGCTGGTGTTGATGCTGGCGTCTTCCCTCTGTATGTACGGTCTGGAGCATGAGGCCCAGCCGGATCATTTTGCCAATGCCTTTTCCGGGATCTGGTGGTCGGTGTCTACCCTGTTGACGGTGGGATATGGGGATATTTATCCGGTCACCATCGGTGGAAAGCTGATGGCGATTGTCATTGCCTTCCTGGGGGTGGGCATGGTGGCCATTCCCACGGGTATCATTTCGGCGGGATTCGTGGAATATTATACAAAAATCAAGGTAGGCAGTTATTCCCGACATGATGCGGATTTCATTACCTTAACCCTGGCGGAAGGTCATCCCTTTACGGGACTTTCCTTAAAGGAGCTGAAACTTCCCCAGGGTCTTTATCCCGCGGTTTTGCTTCGGGGGGAGGATGTGTATACCCCTCATGAAAGCCTGGTTCTGGAGGCTGGGGACAGCCTGCTGCTTGGCACTGTCAGCAGAGGCGGCTTTGAGTGCCGGGTTGAAGAAGTGTGTCTGGAATCGGGGCACAGCTGGATCGGCTGCCGGATTAAAGAACTGGATATTTCCCGCAGGGTCTTTATCGTGATGGTAAAGCGGGGGAATGAAAATATCTGTCCTCAGGGCACAACGCTGCTGGTAGAGGGGGACGTGGTGCTTTTACTGGAAAAGATGTAAGGAAGCATAAAATTTTGTGCAACCGTTGGAGGAAGTTACATGGTCGAAGAAAAGATCCGCAATATATTTTTGGATTATCCCGAAGCGATTTATGGATTTACAGATATTGCATACAGTACATATGCTGACACCTATCAATCTGCGCTCGTGTTTGCAGTCCCTTATGGGGAGCTGCTTACGCTGGAAACATACTCTGAAGAAAGATTTGAAAAGGGTATTCAGGATGCCAGAATCACAGTGGAAGAAATCCTGGTACGGCTGAAAATAATACTTGATGAATCGGAAGTTAAATATACCATTCCACCTGTAGCGCAAAGCAATGAGACAGATTTGGCAGCTCCCTTTTCTTTTAAGTTTGCTGCCGTAAATGCCGGGTTAGGATGGATTGGAAAAAATGATGTGTTGATTACTCAAAAGTATGGACCAAGAGTAAGACTGTCTGCCGTCTTAATTGACATGCAATTTACTTATGGCAGTAAAACCTTAAAGAGTAATTGCCCTGAAGACTGCAGGAAATGTGTGGATGCCTGTCCTTATAAAGCATTGCACAATATGCAATGGAATATTAACTCGTTAAGAAATGAGATCATAGATTATAAGCTGTGTAACGAAAAAAGAAGTTTATTTGTGCAGACACTTGGACGAAAAAGCGCCTGCGGTCTTTGCATGGCGGCCTGTCCGTTTGGAGGATTTAAAATGACACATGAAATTATCAGTCTTCCCAGGGAGGTATGGGCGGGAACCGTGATACCCATGCGGTATACCACGGAAGATTATTTTGATGTCAGAATAAAAAAGAAAAAGCAGGGAGAGGGATATGACGTGGAGCTCTGCAAATGTAAATTTGAGACACCAGTATCCCATTACCCGGAGGAATATGATTTCCCGGATAAGCTGTATCAGGAGCATTGGGAAAAGGCATATGCCTGGGGAATCGTGGAAGAGCGGGAGGACGGCTCCGGGCTGCTGGCCTGTATTGAAACCTGTCCGGAGGAATGGAGCAACCGCCTGATCATCACGGAGCTGTGGGTACATGAGAGCTTAAGGCGGCAGGGGATTGGCCGCAGACTGATGGCGATTGCAAAGAAGCAGGCAGTTCTGGAGCATCGGCGGGCGATTATTCTGGAAACCCAGTCCTGCAATACGGGAGCGATCAGCTTTTATGAACAGGAAGGCTTTGAGCTGATTGGATTTGACAGCTGCTGTTATTCTAACCGGGACCTGGAGCGGAAGGAAGTCCGTATCAACATGGGGTATATCCTCAGAACAAAAGTGCAGGAGGCAAGGGAAAAGCTTATTCTGCGAAAGGAGAGAGAATCAGACTATCATAAGACAGAACAGATGGTGCTGGATGCCTTCTGGAACAAGCATCATTATACAGGCTGTGACGAGCATCTGCTGGTACATAAGCTAAGAGACAGTGAGGTGTATCTGCCGGAGCTGTCAAGAGTGGCGGTGATCGGAGAGGAAATCGTGGGAGTGATCTGCTATGCTAAGGCCATGCTGAAGCAGGGGGAACAGACAAAGGAAATTCTGCTGTTCGGACCCTTGTGCGTGGCACCTGAATGGCAGGGCTGCGGGATTGGCGGAAGGCTTCTAAAGGAGACGCTTGCCGCTGCAGGAGAGATGGGCTATGAAGGAGTAGTTATTTTTGGCGAGCCGGATTATTATCCCCGCTTTGGCTTTCAAACCTGTGACCATTTCGGAATCACGACCGTTGACGGGAAGAATTTTGACGCCTTTCTGGGGATAGAGCTGGTGGAGGGCGGGTTAAAAGACTTTGGCGGACGCTTTATAGAGCCGGAGGTATTTGAAAATTTAAGTCCGGAGGAAAACGAGGCTTTTACGATGAATTTTCAAACGCCGGACAGGCAGAGATTTCCCGGCCAGTGGGACTAATTAATGAAAAACAGGAAATTGCAGCGTAGGGCTTGGCGGCGCAGGAAACGTTTTGCCATACCTGTGATGAAAAGGAAGAATTTGGAGGAAGATACAGATGACGAAGAAACAGCGGGCGCTGGAGATCATAGAGAGACTAAAACAGGAATATCCCCAAGCAGCCTGTACGCTGGACTATGATCAGGCGTGGAAGCTTTTGGTCAGCGTCCGTCTGGCGGCACAGTGTACTGATGCCAGGGTAAACGTGGTAGTGGAGAAGCTGTATGAACGGTTTCCGGATGTGGATGCCCTGGCGGAAGCAACCGTGGAAGAAATTGAGAAAATCGTCCATCCCTGCGGTCTGGGAAACAGTAAGGCCAGGGACATCAGCGCCTGTATGAGGATGCTTAAGTTTGAGTACGGCGGAAAGGTGCCGGAAGATTTCGAGGCGCTGTTGAAGCTGCCGGGGGTGGGACGTAAAAGCGCCAATCTGATTATGGGAGACGTGTTCGGAAAGCCGGCCATTGTCACGGATACTCACTGCATCCGGCTGGTAAACCGGATGGGACTGGTGGACGGAATAAAAGAGCCGGCAAAGGTGGAAAAGGAGCTTTGGAAGATTATTCCGCCGGAGGAAGGAAGCGATTTCTGCCATCGGCTGGTGGAGCATGGCAGGGCGGTCTGCACTGCCAGGACGACGCCTTATTGCGACAGATGCTGCCTGCGTGATTTGTGTAAAAAGGCGGGAGTCTGACGAACGTTTTCATAGCTGCCGCATATGATAGGTACAGAATAAAATAAAGGCGCAAGGTGATATGCCATTCGCAGGATGACGTGCTGTTACTTTATGGACGGATGGGAAGCACCGGGAGGCAGTATGGAAATTTATGTAGTAAAGCCGGGAGATACAATAGACGGAATTGCAATGAAGCTGGGGGCAAATGCAGAGCAGCTGATCTATGATAATCAGCTGGTGTACCCGTACGAGCTTGCCGTGGGGCAGGCTCTTTTTGCGGCCGGAGAGAGGCGGAATGCTACCCGTGCCCTATCCGCCGGCGGCTATGCTTATCCCTTTATCAGTTCCTGGGTGCTGGAGCAGACGCTCCCTTTTTTGTCGGAGCTGTTTGTTTTTTCCTATGGCTTTACCGGAGAAGGAGAATTGCTGCCGCCTGCTTATGGGGAAGATGATTGGATGATTGCGGAGGCCAAAAATTATGGCACTCGTCCCATACTGACGCTTACCCCTTTTGGCCTTGACGGGACTTTTAATAACCGCCTAATTCATTCAGTGGTAAACAGTGAGGAATTCAAAACAAATCTCATTCAAAATCTTTTGGAGGTTATGGAAGAGAAGGGTTATCAGGGAGTGGACATTGATTTTGAGTATATTCTTGCGGAGGATAGGGATGCTTTTACTGCCTTTGTGCAGGAGGCAGCAGAGATTATGCGGGAAAACGGGTATCGCATTTCGGTGGCATTGGCGCCTAAGACCTCTTCGGAGCAGAAGGGGCTTCTCTATGAGGGAAAGGATTACCGCGCTCTGGGAGAAGCGGCGGATCATGTGCTGCTGATGACATATGAGTGGGGCTATACCTATGGGCCGCCCATGGCAGTAGCGCCCTTAAATCAGGTACGAAAGGTGGTGGAGTATGCCTTGACCCAGATTCCGGCGGAAAAGATTGATTTAGGGATCCCAAACTACGGATATGACTGGCCCCTGCCCTATGTAAGGGGGACCACAAGGGCCGCCACCATCAACAATGTGCAGGCAGTGCGCATCGCCGTGGATCACGGCGCGCAGATTCTATTTGACAATGTGGCGGAAAGCCCATACTTTACGTATTCGGAAAACGGTACGGAGCATGAGGTCTGGTTTGAGGACGTGCGAAGCCTGCTGGCAAAGTTTGAGCTGATTAAGGAGTATGGCCTGCGGGGCTGCGGCTACTGGCAGATTATGCAGTGGTTCCGGGCAAACTGGCTGTTGCTTAAGGACCAGTTTTATATTTTGAAACGATAGTCAACAACTTCGTGACTTTGACTCAGAGATTTCATTTTTCAATATTTCAGTGATTTTGGCTATTATGGCGAACTGAAAATAAGCTATTATGGCGAACTACAAATAAGGTAATTGACGGACATATAATGGCTTGATATAATAATACAGAAGTGGACACTTCAATAGTACGAATATGTAAAATAAAGGAGTGTTATGTCTATGAAGAGTAAAATTATTGCATTTACTATGGCCTTGTTTGTTTTAGTTGGCAGTTCTATGACTGCAGAGGCGAAAGTATGCCCTAATTCAACATTAGAAAATGGCGAGCATCTTTTTACGGGCTGTAAACCTACACTTGGGGGGCGTATAGAGGATCTGGGGTATCATACATACATCTGGGGGTATGATAGAAATTATAATCCCATCTATGAAAGCTGCCATATGACACAAGGGGTTCAATATTGCATATCTGTATGTACGTTTTGCGGCATAGATCAACCAAACGGCGGCCATGAGCACAGGAAAGAAGTTCAGCATAGTGCTTCTCATAAGAATGAGTAGTAGAATTATTAACAATCTATTTCAGGAGGTTTTCTCAAAATGAAAAGTGGATTAATGAGAAACAAATTTTTTTGCTGTTTTCTGGCATTGTCTTTGTCTTTTCAGATCTGTAGTTGCGGAGAATCGAATCAAGGTTCAGATGCGGACAGCAGTAAAGTGAAAGCAGAGAATTTAGAAACCTCCGTGAAGAATGATTTGCCAGGGGAGGATTTATTCCTCTCCTTGGCGGATCTGCCCTGGCGGGATAATTCGCTGGACGCCTATTCGGCTGTATTGAATATGCCTCTGCGGAATACAGACGAGCAGGAGTCCTTTATTACATATGTTTTGGGGAATACAAGAGCTTCTGGCTATAATTGGTATATTTCTGATGAGAATGGGGACGGATGGAATGATATACGAGTAGTCACTGATCAGGGAGTGAAGAATTCCTTTCGCTTTGACTTTGGCAAAGAAGAATTTGGCTTGATCCAGCGGATTGGCGGTGTTGCAGGAAGCGATCATTACATGATATTGGGCCAAATTGAAACTGACGTAGATGGAGGGAGTTTATACCCTTTTTATGAGCTGGATCAGGACATGCAGGTGGTGAACAGCTTTTATGTGGACTGCCTTGACAGGAACGATGTTGAATTTCCACAATTTGAGATGCTTCAGGTTGACGTCCGCGGGAATCTGCATATGGTTAGTGAAAGGCCTTCTGACAATTCCTATCATTATTATATTGTGGCACCGGACGGAAAGCTGCTGCAGGATGCCAGCCCCACGGGGGGATTTACGGCAGACCGGATTCGGAAGCTGCTTCCTTTGTATGACGGCAGAGTAGGTATACAGCTTGAAACACAGCTGCAATGTGTCAATCTTGAAACCGGAGAAACAGAGGTGCTGGCAAATATCAAACCGAACTATCTGTGCTGCACTCTTTTGGATGAAAAAACAATGCTCTATGCCGACGGTACGGGGATATACCGCAGCGGTTTGTCAGGAGAAAATGCGGAGATTTTGTACACCTGGAGCAATCACGGAATTTTGACTTCGGAAGTAAAGGCCCTGCAGGTTGCAGAGGGCGGCGGCATCGCCCTGATCTACATGGACAGCAGGGGGGCAAATTATCTGAAGCTGATGCCCACTACGGAGAAAGTGGAAATTCAGGAGATTATTTTTGGTGTATCCCAGGGATCAAGTAAGAAGTATCAGGCGGCGGTAGCGGCGTTTAATAGAAAATATCCCGCATATCGTGTACAAATAAAGAGCTATGACTATGGCGATACTAGTCTCCTGACACAGCTGTCTGCAGGTAAGGGGCCGGTGCTGGTGGATACCATGCTGGCAGGTTTCGAGAATAACGCAGAATGGTGGGAGCCCCTGGATGAGATTTTCCGGCAGACAGGGATGGAGGAAGAGCTGATTTCCAAGGTAGTGGATGCCGGAAGAATCGACGGCACGTTGTACGGCGTGGTCACGGATTTTTCTCTGGATACAGTGGTAACCTTTGCGGAAGAGCCGACGGGATGGGATTATGATGCCTTTTTGGATTGTTTTGATGAAAATACCTCCGCGGTAAAATCGGTTTATACGCCTTTGAGCGGCACAGATGGGTTGCTTTTTATTATTAATTTTTTCTATCACGGGCTGCAGGAAAAATATTTATTTGACGCGGAAAGCTGTACAACGCATTTTGACAGTGATCAGTTCCGCAAGATACTGAGACTGGCATGTTATTATATGGAAAAAGAGCACCAGGGGAACAGCGAGGGCCTGCGGGAGGGAACGACGCTGTGTGCAGCCGTAAGCATATTGTCGCCGGACGCAATGGCATATTTCCGAATCTGGGGCGGAGAGAAGCTGCGGTTTATTGGTTATCCTTCCGGGGAGGGCTCCAGGCATTATATAAGCGGCGGCGATCCGATAGCGATTCGTGTTAATGCCACAGCAGAGGAAAAGCGGCTGGCGCGCAGTTTTCTTCAGCATCTTCTTTCTTATGACGTGCAGACGGAATCTGTATTGGCGGATTCTTGGAATGGTTACCATATGAGCGTGCGTAAGGATGTACTGGATGAGCAGATCAGGCGTATGGGAGGCTGGCGTACGTTTCAGGTTCCCAACGGCTTTCTACAGCTCGGCACATGGGATCCGTGGGCGCAGGCGGATTTGGAGCTTTATGACGAGCTGCAGCGGTTTGAAATGTGGGGACCGGTGGATCCGGAGCTTGACGGAGCGGCCCTGTATGAGCTGCTGGAAAAGGCGGAGCCAAAGCAATATATGCCAAGGGAACTTTCGGAGATATTGACAGGGGAGCTGCAAGCCTATCTGGAGGGAACCCTGACGGAGGATATGCTGATCGAGCATCTGCAAAACCGGGTTGAGCTGTACCTTTCAGAGCAAAAGTAAACAGATTACAGGATAAAGCGGAGGAAAGAGGAATTTGAGAGAATCGGAAGACAGGGAGGGACTGCTTTATGAGAATGTATGACATTATCAGAAAAAAGAGGAACGGGGGAGAACTGACGGCAGAGGAAATCCGTTTCTTTGTGGAGGGCTATACGTTGGGGAGAATCCCTGATTATCAGGCGTCGGCGCTGATGATGGCCATTTATTTTCAGAAGATGACGGCGGCAGAGACCTGTGAGCTTACCATGGCCATGGCGCACAGCGGCGATATGCTGGATCTGTCAGCCATCAGGGGTATCAAAGTGGATAAGCACAGTACCGGCGGGGTAGGGGACAAGACTTCGCTGGCACTGGCGCCTATGGCGGCGGCCTGTGGAATTCCGGTGGCCAAGATGAGCGGGAGAGGACTTGGACATACCGGCGGCACTATTGACAAGCTGGAGAGTTTTCCGGGCTTTACCACGGCGCTGACCACGGAGCAGTTCATTCATAATGTAAATCGTATCGGTATTGCTATTATGGGACAGACCGCAGATCTTGCGCCGGCAGATAAGAAGCTTTATGCCCTGCGGGATGTGACGGCCACAGTTGATAATATGTCTTTGATCGCCAGTTCTATCATGAGCAAGAAACTGGCGGCGGGAGCAGACGCCATTGTGCTGGATGTGAAGACCGGTAGCGGTGCTTTTATGAAGAAAGAAGAGGACGCAAGAGCGCTGGCTGAGGAAATGGTGGAGATCGGAAAGAATGCGGGCAGAAAGACGATTGCCGTAATATCGGACATGGATCAGCCCCTGGGCCGTGCGGTGGGAAATGCGCTGGAGGTAAAAGAAGCAATCGACACCTTAAATGGTCACGGACCTGCGGACTTTGTGGAACTTTGTCTGACTCTGGGCAGTCAGATGCTGCTGGCGGGAGAAAAGGCGGCAGATATTAAGACGGCAAGGCATATGCTGGAGCAGGTGATTGCGGACGGAAGCGCGTTAAGGAAGCTGGCGGAATTTGTGGAGGCACAGGGAGGTGACAGCAGTGTGGTTTATCATCCGGAGCGGCTTCCTCAGGCATCTTTACAAAAGAAAGTGATTTCTCCTGCAGGAGGTTATGTGGGCAGGATTGTCTGCGACGAGGTGGGAATCTGTTCCCTGATCTTAGGAGGCGGCCGAGAGACTAAGGAGAGCCGTATTGATCTTTCCGTGGGGCTGGTTCTATGCAAAAAGGCTGGCGACGAAGTGAAGGCAGGGGAGCCGTTGGCGGTGATTCATGCCAATGATGCGCGGAAAGCTGCGGAGGCGGAGAAAAGGTTTCTGGAAGCATGCTTCATAACGGCAGAGCCTCCGGCTAAGACTCCCTTTATCAAGGAGACATTATCATAGTTTGCGGCCCATGGTAATATAATGGGAATATGAAGAAAAGAGACAATAAAAATAAAAACATCGGTCAGAAAAAAGAATCCTTGGTGGAATCCCTGAAGCTGCCCAAGGATATTTGCATGGGGGCTATGAAGGTCACTATGACGGGAAGCCGTGAGGCGTGGATTGAGAATTACAGAGGAATACTGGAGTATACAGAGAAGCTTATTCTGCTTCAGGGCAAGACCTGTCAGGTCTGTTTTGAAGGGACCTGCCTGTCCATTGACTATTATACGAATGAAGATATGAAGATCAGCGGCTGTATTGCCTGCGTCAGATATATTTAGCGGTTTGTATAAAGTCACGGAGTTTCACGTATTGTTTGTGCTGGCTGCGCCGGCATGACGGGAAGGGTGAAAGGATTCGGCACGGAGGGCTTATCTATGATAGAATTTTTAAAATATATCAGGGGTTATCTGCGCATCCGCGTCAGCGGATTTTCACCGGAACGGTTTATGAATTTGTGCAGTAATAAGGGCATCCTTCTCTGGCAGATTGTCAGGGAAGGGGATGTCTACTACATGAACATCAATTTGAAAAGTTTTCGGGCGCTGCAGCCTATTGTTAGAAAGACGGGAACAAAGGTAGCCATATTGGAGCGATATGGGCTGCCTTTTTTTCTGCCCAAGCTGTTAAAGAGAAAGGTATTTGTGGCCGGTTTGCTGCTTGCCGTTTTTTTCTGGATGTGGTCTTCCCTGTTTATTTGGAATATTGAAGTTTCAGGTAATTATCGGATTACCGATGATATGTTTCAAAGCTTTTTAAAAGGAAATAATGTGATTGTCGGCATGAAAAGAAAAGAGCTGGACATTGAGAATCTGGAGAAGGAGATTCGCCGGAGTTTTCCTGAGGTTACATGGGCTTCTGCCAGACTGTCCGGTACGAGTCTGCTGATTGATATAAAAGAGAACGATGCACCGATTATTACGGAACAGGAAAAAGAAGAGACAGGCAAAGATCTTGTTTCACCTCACGGGGGAACTGTAGTTTCCATCGTTGTTCGCAGCGGAGTTCCGCTGGTAGCGGCAGGTGATACGGTTGAGGCGGGAGATACGCTGGTGGAAGGCAGAGTACCGGTTTATAATGACGATGCTACAGTGAGGGAATATATTTATGTGGATGCGGACGCGGATATTATTTTAGAACATACAAGGGATTTTAACGCCAGTCTTCCGCTGGATTACATAAAGAAAGAATATACCGGGCGGGAAAAGACCAGATTTTATTTGAGGCTTGGCGAGCATCAGTGGAAGATACCCGAAGAACGTCCGTTTCTGGTGTATGACAGCGTGATCAGAGAGAGCAGGCCCCTGGTTTTTGAGAAGCTTTCCATACCTGTTTACAAGGGTTCCTGCACCTACAGGGAGTACATGAATGTGGAGTACAAATATTCCAAAGAAGAGGCAGAAGAGCAGTTAAAAGAAAAATTAATTACATTTCTTGCAAGTTTAGAAGAAAAAGGGGTACAAATTATTGAAAAAGATGTTAAAATAGAGTTAAGCGGCAAATCATGGGTCATTACAGGGCAGTTCCTTGTGAGGGAGCCGGTGGGGGACAGCGTTGCTACTCAAAAGATCATTATTGGAGAAACTGAGAATCAATGAGTGAATATTCAATTAGGCTTGACATGGGAGCGGAACATATGCAGAAGATATTCGGTATGCAGGATGCCTATGTGAAAAAGCTGGAGCGGGATTTCGGTGTTTCGGTCATAGACAGAAACGGCGGAGTAATCATCGCCGGAAGAGAAGATATGGTGGAAAAGGCGGCGGCAGTGTTAAAGCAGTTGACTATCCTTGCCGGCCGGGGAAATGAAATAGAGGAGCAGAGCGTAGATTACGCGATTACGATGGGAATGGAAGAAAAAGAAAATGTGATTACAGAGATCGACACAGACTGTATCTGTCATACGGTGAACGGGAAACCGGTTAAACCAAAGACCCTGGGGCAGAAGATGTATGTGGATGCTATCCGGAAAAATATGATTGTGTTCGGACTGGGACCTGCAGGGACAGGAAAGACATATCTTGCCATGGCTATGGCTATTACGGCTTTTAAGAATGATGAGGTGGGCAGAATCATCCTGACAAGGCCGGCCATAGAGGCAGGAGAAAAGCTGGGATTTCTGCCGGGAGATCTGCAGAGTAAGGTAGATCCTTACCTGCGTCCTCTTTACGATGCCCTGTATCAGATTATGGGGGCGGAAAGTTTTGCCAAAAACATGGAGAAGGGTCTGATCGAAGTGGCGCCGTTAGCATATATGCGAGGGCGGACGCTGGATAACGCTTACATCATTTTGGACGAAGCTCAGAATACCACGCCGGCTCAGATGAAGATGTTTTTGACCCGTATCGGCTTCGGCTCAAAGGTAGTGATCACCGGAGATGCCTCACAGAAGGACCTTGCGCCCGGAACGATGTCAGGGCTTGATATTGCTGCAAGGGTCCTGGGGAAAATAGAGGATATTGAATTCTGCAATTTGACCAGCAAGGATGTGGTGAGACATCCTCTTGTACAGAAGATCGTAAAGGCATATGAAGACTATGAGGTAAAGGAACAGTCAAGGAAACGGGGCAGTTCCTCGGATTACGGCAAAAGCAGAGAAAAATATGGAAGAAAATAAGAGAAAAGCCGGCTGGAAATTTTTCCTTGCCGAGTTGATGATTATTATAACGGGAACCTTGGGAATGGGAGTATTGGGCCTGATCAGGCGACAGCCGGAGGACAGGCTGTTAGGAAATTGTGTGACGATGCTTTTTGTTTTGGGGGCTGTCTGTTTTCATCTTCGCAGGGAATATATCCATGACGGCCTGGATTACGATAATGGGGATCACATTTTCCGCTTTTTCCTTTGCTTGGGAATCGGACTTGCGGTGGCCTTTGCCTGTGGCTTTTTACCTGTGGGAGGGTGGCCTTTTCTGCTTGTCTTTATCATGCTTTCCCTTTTCAGCAGCATGAGCGTGGGAATTTTGTCCGCTGCATCTCTGCTTTTGGCTTCGGTTCTGCTAAGCGGCTGCGATGTGGGAGGATTTGCTCTGTATTTTGTCTGTGGTGTGTTTGCGGTGACACTGTTTAGGCATCTGGGGGAGGATTTTAAGATTGGTATCCCCTTGTTTTTGTCTGTTCTTTGTCTGCTGGTCTGTGAGACCGCAAATGTGGTGCTGGTGGCTAATGCAAGACCGGACTTCGAAATATTTGTGATTCCCGTGGCAAATATGATTGTCAGCAGTATTTTGCTTTTGGGTTGTTTGAAAGTATTTTCTTCCGTGGTGGTTTACCGGCACCGGGAGAAATATCTGGATATAATCGACTCGGAAAATCCCGTGATTGCTCGGTTGAGGGAACGGGACAGAAACGAATACATGCACTGTGTCCACACCACATATTTTTGCGAGCGCATTGGGAAGCGCCTGGGGCTGGATGTGGATGCGCTGAAAAGTGCCGGATATTATTACCGGCTGGGCGGCGAGCTGACGCAGATGCTGGAGGACAAACAATTCCCGCCTTCCGCCAGGGAGATTCTGCTGGATTACCGGAATCGGAATACGGGAATGAAAAAGAAAGAGACGGCGGTGTTGTATTGTTCTGATATGATTGTGACCTCCGTAAAGGCGGCGTATGCAGAGGACGGACAGGCTCAGGTAAACTTTGACAGGCTGGTAGATGATATTTTTAGCAGACTGTTTAAAGACAAAACTTTTGATAAATGTAATATATCCGTAGGTGAGCTTCGTACCATGCAGCAGGTCTTTAAGGAGGAAAAGCTTTATTATGACTTTTTACATTGAGAATGAGTCGGGAGAAGATTTTCCCTTTGATGTGGAAGAGACGGCAAAAACAGTGTGCCATGCAGTGCTGGAAGAAGTAAAATGTCCTTATGAGGTACAGGTATCGCTGGTAATTACCGACAATGCAGGTATAAGAGAACTGAATCGCCAGTGCAGAGGGATTGACCGGGAGACGGATGTATTGTCCTTTCCTAATCTGGATTTTGAACATGAGGGAGAATTTCATGTGGAGGATTGCAGGAAGGCAGATTATTTTGATCCCGATTCGGGGGATTTGATCCTGGGAGACATTATGATTTCAGCGGATCAGGCAAAACTGCAGGCAAAGGAGTATGGTCACAGTCTGCGCCGGGAGTTTGCTTTTCTGGTGGCGCACAGCATGTTTCACCTGTGCGGATATGATCATATGGAAGAGCAGGAGGCGGCAGTGATGGAGAAAAAACAGAGAGAGGTACTGGAACGAATCGGAATAAGACGCACAGAAAATGAGGAAACATAAAAGTCTTCATTTGTTCGGGAATAAGGCAGGTACAAAGGATGAATCAGGCAGAAGTAAGGAGAAGACAGGCACAGGCAGTATCGGCAGTTCTGGCGTTGATTACGCTGACGGTGGCTGCGCGTTTGGCGGGATATAACGGTGCGGCTTACGTGGCGGCTGCGGTGGAGATTTATGCTCTTGTATGTATAGCGGCAAGCGGCGGCGTGTCCAATGTCCTTGGCCGGATATTGCGCCTTCGGGGGGCAAAGGGGCAGTATAGAAATGCGGCAGCCATGCGCAGAAATGCCTTGATTCTGCAGGCGGCAACAGGTTTCCTTGGGACGGCAGTGCTGTTTCTTTGGGCAGAGAAAATTACGACCGGGCTGTTTAAAATGCAGTACAGTTCCGCTATTCTAATGATTCTTGCACCGGCCGTGTTCCTGCGTTCCATGTCATCGTTTCTTGCGGGCTGCTCCAGAGGAGCAGGGGCGGAGCTTCCGGTGGCGGCAGTGGATATTTTACGGCAGATACTCATCCTGATATTCAGTGTGTCGTTTTGCAAGCTGCTGGGAAATTATGGCAGTAAGGTGAGCCGTCTTCTTGCTCATGAAAATTTTACCTCTATGTATGGCGGAATTGGCATAGCGATTGCGGTCACATTGTCGGAAGTGATCGTGGCACTTTTTTTGCTTTTGATCTTCAAGCTAAGCGGAAGAAAAGAGAAAAGAAATTTTCAGGAGGGAATGCGGGTTACGGATTCGTTGTTTGACAGCATCCGGATTCTTAGCGTAAACAGGGGAGCACAGGTCGGGATGATGTTTCTTGCAGTCCTATTTGTGCCGCTTGGCATGATGCTTTGGCAGAAGGGGGACAGCGGCAGTGATACGGCAGCTTTAGAATACGGGCTCTATCTTGCGGTATACGGTGTGGTCTGCGGTATTGCCGTGGGTCTGGTCTGGCTGTCTCTGCTTCCTATGTGTGCGAATACGGTCAATCTGCTGCGAAAGGAGGAAGCCCGGTTTGCCAGGAATATGTTTCAAAGCGGTGTTCATATCGGCGTAGTACAGGGCGCCTTTTTATCCGCATTTGCCATTGTGATGGCGGATCAGCTTGGGGCGGTTTTTGGCGGGGAACAGGCGGCGTTGGCGGCAAAAATGCTAAAGGGAGGCGGGATCATTGTGCTGCCGGCAGCATTGTCCTTATATTTTGCAAGGCTTTTGATTCTGACCGGGAAAAAGTACATTGTTATGGGGGCGGCAGCGGCAGCGGATTTACTGTATGTGGTTATGGTTACGGTGCTTTTGGGTACCGGAAAGACAGGAATCCTTTCTCTTGTTTATGGAGGAATGATGGCAGGCGGGGTGTTTTGCATCCTGCTGGCAATGTTTACATACCGCGTGTTCCGGCAAAAAATGGACTGGCTTTATGTGCTGGTGGTGCCTGTGGCGGCGGCCTGTGTGGCAGGTTTTACCGGTATGATGCTGGGAAAGGTTCTGACGCCTCATCTGGGAAATCTCGTAACAATGATTTTCTGTTTGGCAGTGTCGGGGGCTTTGTACTGGACCGGCCTGTTGCTGTTCCGCAATTTCAGGGAGCAGGAGCTGGAGGTAATTCCAGGAGGAAAGCTGCTGAATGCGCTGGGGCAGCTGCTGAGGGTATTATAGATAAGTAATAAGTAGGACAGATTTGTCTCTGATTGGGAAAATATGCCTGTCGGGATGTATAAAGAACGGGAAAACAGCTGATACTGATTGCAAAAGGACGGTTATAGATGTGAAATTTGTAAAAGGTATTAGCTTATTTTTTATTTATCCCCTGTTCATGCTGGTGCTTGGATTTTATGCGGGTGTGCAGTTTACAGATCATTATGAAAGGCTGTATTATCAGAAAGAAGATACGGAACTGCCTGCTGACGAGATGACGTTACCGCTGGAACATGAAGCTGTGGATGATGATATGGACTATGAAAAGGCGGAGGATGAGGCGGAGAAATCCTCTTATCTTGAGGCAGCCAGTGCGTCCGAGACTTTGAATGTGGAGACGAAATATGTGCTGGAAGAGAGGGACCTTTTCAGGGACAGCGTCGTGGAGACTACTTGGCGGCTGCCGGATAAGTATGTGGGGATGAACAGAGAACAATTCTTAGAGGCCATGGAGGAATATGCGGCATTTCCGCCGCTGACCGAGCTGCAGAGAGGATTTGTCGGCCTGGAAGTGCTTTCCTTCTCGCGGGAAAAGGTGGTAGTTCAGATGAATTATCGGGTAGTGCTGCCTACCGAAAGTTTTTATCTGGCAGTTTATGATAACGAGGTGGTGGTTCTCTTAGACGACGGAGAAACCGTTTATATAGAAACGGGGATCCGACTGGAAGAGCTGCAGGATGAGCTGCAGGAGCAGATTATCAATAGGATGCGGATTGAGAATGAAGCCGTGCTGTATGACTTCCTGGAGGCGCATACCTCATAAGGAAAGCAGTGAGATCCCGTTCTGTATAAATTTTGGAGGGAGTATGAAGAAGACAATCGGAATTGTAGGCGGGGGTGCGGCAGGCATGATGGCGGCGATCCTGGCTGCAAGAAACGGGGCTTATGTGACGCTCTTGGAGGGAAATGACCGGGTAGGGAAAAAACTTCTTTCCACCGGGAATGGTAGATGCAATCTGAGTAATAGAAACATGGGGCTTGAGATGTATCATACCAACAGTCCCAGGAGGCTGGAAGGATGGCTGAATCAATTTACAACGGAGGACATAACGGAATTATTCCGAAGCTTGGGAGTGTTGACAAAACCTATTGGCGACGGCCTTTATCCGGTCAGCGGTCAGGCTTCCTCCGTACTGGATGCCTTGCGGTTCGAACTGGAACGGGAGCAGCGGATTCTGGTCAGAACCGATTTTAGGGTGGACCGCATATCCTGTGCCGACGGGAAAAAACAAATTCAGCTGTGGAAAGGTGGAGAGAAGCTCGTTTTTGACAGGGTGATTCTGGCCTGCGGAGGCAGGGCGGCGCCGAAGACAGGTTCTGACGGCAGCGGATACCGTCTGGCGGAAATGCTGGGGCACAGCCTCGTGCCGATTGTGCCGGCACTGGTGCAGCTCAGGTGCAGAGAGGACTGGTTTAAATCGGTGACCGGGGTCAGAGCTGAGGCGGAGCTTTTGCTGGAAGATCATAAGACAGGCAGGATACAGGAACGGGGGGAGCTGCAGCTTGTGGATTATGGCATCTCCGGCATTCCTGTCTTTCAACTGAGCGGCAGGATCAATTACATATTGCGGGAGAAAAAAGAGGCTGCGCTGAAGATTGATTTTTTACCGGGTTATGCAAAAGAGGATTTCCCGGAAAAGATGATTAGAGAACGGATGCCGGTCGAAAACTGCGGCACGGTAGAAGAATATTTTACGGGGGTACTGCATAAAAAGCTGATGACTCTGCTGATAAAGCTGGCGGGGTTAAGGCCCTCGGAGCCGGCGGCCGGGGCGGATCTTCAGAGGATTAGGAAGGTATATGCACTGTGCAGGGAGTTGACAGTACATGTAACCGGCAGCAATTCTTTTGAACATGCCCAGGTGTGCGCAGGGGGCGTGCCCTTGGACGAGCTGACGGAATGTCTGGAATCCAAAAAGGCGCCGGGTGTTTATTTCGCAGGGGAGATACTGGATGTGGACGGCAGATGCGGCGGCTATAACCTTCATTGGGCGTGGTGCAGCGGCTACCTGGCGGGAGTGTTTGCGGCGCAAGAAAGCGCCTGCCTGCACCGAAGAACGCAAAATCAGCGTTTTTCACATGGAGAGGATTAGAGGATGCTGCGTATCAATCAGGTAAAGATCAAAATAGGACACACACAGGAGCAGCTGCATAGAAAAACGGCGGAGCTGTTGCACATTGCAGTGCAGGAACTGCTGGAAATAAAAATCATTCGTCAGTCAATAGACGCAAGGAGAAAACCGGAGATTTTTTACAGCTATTCTTTGGATGTGAAAGTGAAAAACGAAGCCAAAATATTACATAGATTTAAAGGCAGAGAAAATTTGGTCAGCGTAAGCAAGCCGGTGACATATTCTTTTCCCGTACCGGGGCCAAAGCGCAGCCTTTTTCCTGTGGTTATCGTAGGCATGGGGCCTGCAGGACTTTTTTGCGGGTATTTTCTGGCGCTTCATGGATATCGGCCCGTTTTGCTGGAGCGGGGAAAGTGTGTGGAGGAACGTAGGAGGGACGTGGAAGCGTTCTGGGAAAAAGGGTATTTGGACCCGACATCCAACGTCCAGTTTGGAGAAGGTGGTGCAGGTACTTTTTCTGACGGAAAGCTGAATACCCTTGTCAGGGACAGGCAGGGAAGAAACGGTGCGGTGCTGGAGACGCTGGTGAGATTCGGCGCAAAAAAAAGTATTTGTTATGAAGCAAAGCCACATCTGGGGACGGATGTACTGAAAGATGTGGTGCGGAATATGCGGAATGAGATCGTGCGTCTGGGCGGAGAGGTACGGTTTAAAAGTCTTGTGACGGATATTGAGATCAGGGATTCAAAGGTGACGGGCGTCGTTATCAATGGGGAGGAACGGATTCCCTGCGATCAGCTTGTTCTTGCCTGTGGACACAGTGCCAGGGATACTTTTTCCATGCTGTATGAAAGACAAATTCCCATGGAAGCGAAGGCCTTTGCGGTAGGACTTCGGGTGGAGCATTTTCAGTCCATGATTAACAAAAGTCAATATGGTACGAATGACCCTGGCAGCTTGGGAGCGGCACCTTATAAGGTGGCGGCAAAGGGGAGAAACGGCAGAGGTGTTTATTCCTTCTGTATGTGTCCGGGGGGATATGTGGTCAATGCCTCTTCTGAGCCGGGGCGGACCGCCGTCAATGGGATGAGCTACAGCGGGCGTAACGGTATCAATGCCAACAGTGCAGTGATCGTTTCCGTGACACCGGAGGATTTTGGATCGTCTCATCCTCTGGCGGGAGTGGAATTCCAAAGGCAGCTGGAAGAAAAGGCATGGGAACTGGGGCAGGGAAAGATTCCTGCTCAGAGGTACGGTGAATTCAGAGAGCGGGTATTGCAGAAGGCAAGAAAAGCGCAGAGCGGCGAGGACAGTTTGACATTGGATGAAGGAACTGAGATTGTGAGGGCCGGGGATGACAGTGTAATAGAACCTCAGTGTAAGGGTGCATATGTCTGGACTGATTTAAGCGGGCTTCTTCCCGAAGAATGCAGTGAAGCGTTTGTTGACGGTATGGAAAACTTTGGACGGCAGATTAAGGGATTTGACAGGCCGGATACCGTTTTGCTGGGAGTCGAGAGCAGAACTTCCTCTCCGGTGCGTATTGAAAGAGATGAGAAACTGCAGTCGAAGATCCGGGGGTTATACCCCTGCGGAGAAGGAGCCGGTTATGCGGGAGGCATTACATCCGCAGCTATGGACGGTCTGCGGGTGGCGGAACAGATCGCTTCAGAATTTGCACCCTGGCAGGCCGGGGACTAAAATATGGCGGCAGGCAGAACCGATTCGGGGAAGGTAGCCAAAAGTTGCAGTCTATGCTATACTTGCAGGGAGATGAAAAGCGGAAAAAGCGGTAGTTGATTTACTGTTGAATATTTATGAGGGGAAGAAAGGAAGAATGAGCGGTCTGAGAGAAGCATTAAAGGATAAAAAGCGGATTGTTGTGAAGATTGGGTCCTCGTCCCTGACCCACAGGGAGACAGGGGATATGGATTATATCCGCATGGAAAAGCTGGTACGGGAGTTGAGCGATATTCGCAACCAGGGGAAAGAGGTGGTGCTGGTATCTTCAGGAGCAATCGCGGCAGGGAAAAACGCGGTGAACCTGAAAAATATACGCGTGGACAGCGCGGCGGAGACACTGGCGGTAAAACAGGCCTGCTCCGCAGTGGGACAGGCTAGGCTGATGATGACTTATCAGAAGCTGTTTGCCGAGTATAATCAGGTAGCGGCGCAGATTTTGATGACGAAGAATACCATTTTGGATGATTTGAACAGGTATAATGCACATAACACTTTTACGGAGCTTTTGAAATTGGGGGTAATCCCCATTGTAAATGAGAATGATACCGTTACCACATTTGAGATAGAATTTGGAGATAATGATACACTATCTGCTATTGTGGCAGCGCTGGTGGAGGCAGATCTGTTGATCCTGCTCTCCGATATTGACGGTCTGTATACCGATGACCCCAGAAAAAACCGGAACGCTGAGTTTATTGAGCAGGTGGAAGATCTGACCGACGAACTGATGAAGATGGGAAAGGCTACCACTGGCAGCAGTGTGGGAACGGGCGGGATGAATACCAAGCTTGTGGCGGCGCAGATCGCCACAAAGGCCGGAGCGGACATGATTATTGCAAACAGTGAGGACATTGGGATACTGCACCGGCTGCTGACGGGAGAAAATGAAGGAACCCTGTTTGCGGCAAAGAGGGATGATAATTTTGATCTGCCGGGGTTTGTATATAATCTCCATAAATAGCTGAAAAGTTTAAATGAAGATTACCTTGAAAGTAAATATGAAAGCGATGAACTGGTATGGCTTTGCGCAACAAAGCAGCGCAGAAATGGAGTAAACCATGAACATGGATGAAAGAATTGCCCGGATCAATGAGCTTTATTACAAATCTCAGGGACAGGGGCTGACAGAGGCGGAAAAAGAAGAACAGGCAAGGCTGCGCAGGGAATATGTGGACAGCGTAAGAAATAATTTAAAGAGTCAGCTGGACAATATCGTGATCGAAAAACCCGACGGCAGCGTGGTTGATCTGGGAGAGAAATATGGTGGAAAAGGCTGACATCAGGCGGCAGGTGCTGGCCCTTCGGGGAGCGCTGAGCAGCGCCGAGAGAGCGCGCGCAGGAGTTCTTTTGGCGGAGCGCATATTGGGCCATCAGTGGTTTTACCGATCAAGCAGTCTTCTTGGCTTTGCAAGCTATGGGAGTGAAATTGATACGAGTGAGATCTTAAGGGAGGCCCTGCGGTTGGGGAAAAAGGTGTATCTGCCTAAGGTTACGGAGGAATCGGGAAGTAGGGAAATGAAATTTTTACGGATTGAATCCTTGAGTGAGCTAAGGCCGGGATACCGGGGAATTCCGGAGCCGGAATCGAAAGCGGAGGTCTATGAATACCGGGAAGAAACGGCAGAGCATATTCTGATGCTGATGCCCGGAGCCGTTTTTGACGGTTTCCGGAACCGCATCGGTTACGGAGCGGGATTTTATGACAGGTATCTAGCCGATAAGCCGGCCTTGCAGTTTAGAACGATTGCCGTAGGCTTTCGATGCCAGATGGTGGAGGAAATACCCTTTGACGAGCATGACATCCGGCCGTATCAGGTGATATGCGTATAGTGTTCAAGGCGAGTAAACCCGCCTGACGAGTAAACTCACCTGGAACAACGTTCTTTATGGATTGCTTGTAATACAAATAACAGGAGGCAGGTATGACTGATTTGACAGTAATGGGTTCAAGGGCCGTGGCAGTAAAGTCCTTTTTACAGAAGTTAAGCGGCGAAGAGAAAAGCAGCGGGCTTTTGGCTGCGGCTCGAACTCTGGAAGAGAAGACAGAGCGGATTTTGGCTGCAAATGAGAAAGATATGGAAAACGCTGTAAAAAGCGGTATGAGTGAGGGCTTGCAGGACAGGCTGCGCCTGACGCCGGAGCGGATTGGAGCCATGGCGGAGGGTCTGCGCCAAATAGCGGAGCTTCCGGACTGTATTGGTGAGGTTATAGAAGAGTTTCAGCGGCCTAACGGGCTAAGGATCAAAAAGGTTCGTGTCCCCATGGGGGTGATTGGGATCATTTACGAGGCGAGACCCAATGTAACGGCGGATGCTTTCGGCCTGTGCTTCAAAACGGGAAATGCCGTTATCTTAAAGGGAGGCAGCGATGCGCTGCATTCTAATGTTGAAATCGTGCAGGTACTGCGTGAGGCTATGGAGGGCTGTGGAGTGCCTGGGGATGTGCTTCAGCTGATTGGGGATACGGATAGAGCAGTGACCGTGGAGTTTATGAAGCTGAAAAGCTATGTGGACCTGCTGATTCCCAGAGGAAGCGCCGGACTGATTAAGAGTGTGGTGGAAAACAGTACCATTCCCGTCATTGAGACCGGTACGGGGAACTGTCATGTATACGTGGACCGGGATGCGGATTTAGAGCAGGCAGCCAGGATTGTCTATAATGCTAAGACTCAGAGAATCGGGGTCTGCAACGCCTGTGAGTCGCTGATAGTGCACAGTGAGGTCAGTCAGGCATTCCTGCCGAAGCTGGCGGAGGTACTTGCGCCGAAGAATGTGGAACTTAGAGGGGACGAGCGGGTATGCCGGGTGCTGCCCGGCTGCAGTCAGGCCACGGAAGAAGATTACGGAAGGGAATATCTTGACTATATTCTGTCCTTAAAGACGGTGGATTCCGTGGAGGAAGCCATCGAGCATATCAACCGGTACGGCACGGGTCATTCCGAGTGCATTGTCACGAAAAATCAGGAGACGGCAGAGCGGTTTCTAAATGAAGTGGATGCCGCCTGTGTTTACTGGAATGCGTCTACCCGGTTTACGGACGGTTTTGAGTTTGGCTTTGGCGCGGAGATCGGTATCAGCACCCAGAAACTTCACGCCAGAGGGCCTATGGGATTAAGAGAACTGACTTCCTATAAATATGTAATCTACGGTAGCGGACAGGTTAGAAAATAGGGATTTGAGAAGTGTGAAAGGCGAAAAGATATTCTAAGGTTGAAAAGAACTCAACCTACAGAATATCTAAGTTTCGCCTCGAAGAATTGCCTTTCGGCAATTCTTCATAGAGTTTCGTGGATTGTTTGTTTGTGCCGCCGAAGGCGGCATGTCTGGAAGTTTGAAATCCGACGGAGCAAAATCAGGGTGGGAAAGATTGAAAATTGTCATTTTCAATCTCGGAATTTGTGACGCTGCGCGTCCCAAAGTTCCCACACATTTAGATGCCGCTTACGCGGCGGAATGAGAGGAAGCATGCGGTATTTTTTGGAGAATGAGCAGATAAAAGCCGAAATCGAAAGCTTTGGCGCGGAGCTGAAATCGCTGGTGGATCGGAAGACGGGGCAGGAGTATATGTGGGAGGCTGACCCGGCTTTCTGGGGCAAGACGTCGCCGATTCTGTTTCCCTTTATCGGCAAGCTGGAGGGCGCTGGCTTTTTGCATGAGGGAAAGCGGTATGGAATCGAAAAGCACGGATTTGCCAGAGATATGGAGTTTACTGCGGCAGCCAGGGAAGCGGATCAAATAACCTTTTTTATGGAAAGCAATGAAGAGACTCTGCAAAAATTCCCCTTTGATTTTCGGCTGGAAATTACCTATGTGCTGAAGGGAAAGGGGCTCCTGGAAAATTGGCGGATTGTCAATAAAGGGGCGGATACCATGTATTTTTCCATCGGCGGCCATCCCGCCTTTGCCTGTCCTCCGGCGGACGACAGGGAGGACACCGGAACACGCCGCACAGACTGCTTTTTGAAATTATATGATGAAAGTCTGCGGCCCTTTGGCAAGAAGGAGGTACAGTCCACGGAGATTATGGTGCCGGAAGGGCTTTTAAGCGGAGCTCAATTTCCTTTGCAGGTGGAGGATTCGATGATTAAAGTAGGGGGGCATCTTTTTGACAAAGATGCGCTGTGCCTGGAGAAGCAGGGAGTGGGCGCTGTGGGAATCTGCGATGCAGGAGGCAGGGAATATATACGTCTGGAGGCGGATTGTCCGGTGTGGGGGATCTGGTCCGTGCCGGATTCGAAAGCGGCATATATTTGTCTGGAACCCTGGTGGGGCATCTGCGATAGCAGGGGTTATCAGGGAAACCTTAAGGATCGTCCCTATACGAATTCTCTGGAGGGAGAAGGAATCTGGGAGCAGGGATTTACGGTCAGAATAGTTTCAGCTTGACAAATTCCACCGGATTGCACTACAATCACTTTACGATCAACATTTGGAAACAGTGTTTTAAAGAAGCAGACTGCTTTGAAAGCGGAGAAATATGCCGTGTATACGGCGGAATGAGAGGCATTATGAAGGAAATAAACGGAAGCATCTGGCACAGTATCAGCACTCAGAGGGTGACGCCAACGGATTTTATCTGTGTGATCGAGATTGCAAAGGGAAGTAAGAATAAATATGAGCTTGACAAGGAGACGGGATTTTTGATTCTGGACCGTATTTTACATACGTCTACCCATTATCCGGCCAATTATGGCTTTATTCCCCGTACCTACGGAGATGACGGAGACCCGCTGGATGTGCTGCTTCTCTGTTCTGAACCCGTGCAGCCCCTGACGCTGGTGCGTGCTTACCCAATCGGAGTGATCTCCATGCTGGACAGCGGTAAAAATGATGAGAAGATTATAGCAGTGCCTTTTAACGATCCTTATTATAACAGTTACCATGATATTTCCGAGCTGCCGGCTCATGTGGTACAGGAAATGGAACATTTCTTTACGGTATACAAATCTCTGGAAAACAAGACTACGGCGATCAACGAACAGGGCAGCCGGGAAGAAGCCATAGAGGTTATTAAGAAGTGCCTGGACAACTATATCAATACTTTTATCAAAAGCTGGTAGTACGGAGTGAAGGTTTTCTAAGTCTGCAAAATACGCAGACTAAGAAAGTTACAGTTCAGCCTCCAACAGCCTGGCGGCGACAGCCGGCCGTCATTTTCATGCAGACCCGCTTTCGCTTGAGGCGCGACGTAACGGTACATAGGCAAGCACACAATACGCTTGCCAAGTACCGACGTCTTGCACAGTCTGCATTGAGAACAACGGCCGGCGGCCGCCTGTTACCTGCTTGCCGGAAAGGCTGAACTGTTACCTAAGAAAAGCTAATTATCCCGGAAAGAACTGCCGTAGGCAATTCTTCCGGCAAGCTTGCAATTTTCAAATATTGATTTAATGTGCGCTAAAGCGCACAGGGAGGTGTAAGATTGAAAATTGTCATTTTCAATCTCGGAATTTGTGACGCTGCGCGTCCCAAAGTTCCCACAGATTTAGATGCCGCTTGCGCGGCGGAAAGAGAGGAAGTATGAAGATTAGAACACGATACGCGCCCAGTCCTACGGGGAAGATGCACGTGGGTAATTTAAGGACTGCATTATATGAGTTCCTGATCGCAAAGCACGCGGGTGGGGATTTTATGATCCGCATTGAAGATACGGACCAGGAGCGGTTTGTGGAGGGGGCAACGGAGCTGGTATATCGCACTATGGAAAATGCCGGGCTTGCGCACGACGAGGGGCCGGACAAGGACGGCGGCTATGGTCCCTATGTGCAGAGCGAGAGGATGAAGACGGGCATTTATATGAAATATGCCAGAGAGCTTGTTGACAAGGGCGAGGCATATTATTGCTTCTGCGATAAGGAGCGCCTTGCTTCCTTAAAAACCGAAGTGGTGGAGGGCAAGGAGATTACCGTCTATGATAAGCACTGTCTGGGGCTGTCCAGGGAAGAGGTGGAGGAAAATCTGGCGGCGGGTAAGCCTTTTGTGATCCGGCAGAATAATCCCACCGAGGGAAGTACTACCTTCCATGATGAGCTGTACGGGGATATTACCGTGGAAAATGCCGAGCTGGATGATATGATTCTGATTAAGTCGGATGGGTATCCCACTTATAATTTTGCCAATGTGGTGGATGACCACACCATGAACATTACTCATGTGGTGCGGGGGAATGAATACCTTTCTTCATCACCGAAATACCAGCGGCTGTATGACGCCTTCGGCTGGAAGAGCCCGGTGTATGTGCATCTTCCGTTGATCACAGATGAGAATCACAAGAAGCTGGCAAAGAGAAGCGGAAACGCCTCTTATATCTTTGAGGAAATGGTGCATGACGGTTTCTTGCCGGAGGCGGTGGTGAACTACATCGCCTTGCTGGGGTGGAGCCCAGAAGACAACAGGGAGATATTCTCCCTGGATGAGCTGATTCAGACATTTGATTATCACAGGATCAGCAAGTCTCCGGCAGTTTTTGACAATGTAAAGCTGCGATGGATGAACGGGGAATATATCAAGGCCATGGAATTTGATAAATTCTATGAGATGGCAGAGCCTTATCTGAAAAAGGTACTGACAAAGGATTTTGACTTAAAGAAGATCGCCAATATGGTAAAGACCCGCATTGAAGTATTTCCGGACATTACGGAGCATGTGGATTTCTTTGAAACCCTGCCGGAATATGATGTGGAGATGTATACCCATAAAAAGATGAAGACGGACAGGGAGTCTTCCTTACAGGTGCTGCGGGATGTGCTGCCCATGCTGGAGGCTCAGGAGGATTACAGCAATGAGGGGCTGTATCAGATGTTGTTAAAATATGTGGAGGATAAGGGGGTAAAGAACGGTTATGTGATGTGGCCCATCCGTACCGCCGTTTCCGGAAAACAGATGACTCCTGCCGGTGCCACCGAAATCATGGAAGTGCTGGGGAAAGAAGAGGTCTTAAAAAGAATTGCGAAGGGAATAGAAATGCTTGCCAATGCTTGATTTGAATCAATTAAACGAGGCGCAGCGCAGAGCTGTGACCTGGGGTGAGGGCCCCCTGCTTTTGCTAGCGGGCCCAGGCTCTGGGAAGACCTTTACCATTACAAAACGGATTTTGTATCTTTTGGAGCGGGGCGTTTTGCCGGAGGAAATTCTGGTCATCACATTTTCCAAAGATGCCGCAGCATCCATGCAGCAGCGATTCCGGCAGATGGCCGCTCAGTTTTTTCCAGTTCACTTCGGAACCTTTCATTCTGTTTTCTATCACATCTTATTGGAGTCAGGCGGCTTTCGATCCAAAAGGCTGATCCAAGATTCCGCGAAAAAGAATCTGATGATTTCCATTTTAAAAAAGTATCAAAAAAATACGGAGCTGTCCGAGGATGCGGTGAAGATCTTGTCGGCGGTAAGTCTGTATAAAAATACGGCGGACAGGGAGCGCGCTTTATTAACTGTGCCCGCGGAATGGCGGGAGCTTTTCGAGGAAATAACCGCCGTGTATTCGGAGGCACTGCAGCTGGAAGACGCAGTGGACTTTGACGATATGCTGTTTGAATGCAGGAGGCTTCTGGAAGAGGATGCCAGGGTAAGGAACAGCTGGCAGAAGCGTTTTCAATATATTCTTATAGATGAATTTCAGGACTGTAATCCCGTTCAGTATGAGGTGATCCGGCTTCTCTCTGCCAGGCCATATAACTTGTTGGCTGTAGGAGATGATGATCAGTCCATATACGGCTTCCGGGGGGCCAGTCCGGATATTCTCAGGCGTTTTACGGAGGACTTTGGGGCAGAACGGCTTTTGCTGGATGTCAATTATCGGTGTGCCGGAGAGATCGTCAGGGCGTCCCTGGCAGTGATCGGAGAGAATCGGAATCGCTTTCCCAAGGTGCTCAGGGCGGCGAATGAGGCGGCTGAAAGAGAGGGAGCAGGGATTCATATCCGTTTCTTTTCCGAACGGGCGGAGCAGAACTCCTGGCTGCTGCAGCAGGCTGAATGCTGGCGGAAAGCTCATGACAGTGACGGGGAACGCTGCGCTTTTTTGTTTCGTACCAATTCCGGTATGCAGAGGGCAGCGGCAGTCCTGCACGGCGCGGGAATTCCTTTTTATACAAAGGAATCTGGGAAAAGCATTTATGAGCATTTTGTGGCAAGGGACATTATGGCGTATCTGCTGCTGGCGGCCGGGGACTGGCGCCGGGAACATTTGCTCCGGATTATCAACAGGCCGGTGAGATATATCAGCAGAGAAGCAGTGGGGGAAGGGAGAAGGATTCCTGAGATGCAGGCTTATTACAGGGAATTGCTGATGCGGGAGGGCAGAGGTGGAAGTGCAATACCGGGGAGTGGAAGAACGGGCGGAATACCGGGGAGTGGAAGAACGGGCACAATACCGGGAAGCGGAAGAACGGGCGCAAGATCAGACGGAGTCTTCGGATACCGGTGGGAGGTGTTGGAAAGATTATCCTGCCTGCAAAGCCGGCTGGATGCTTTAAAATACATGTCTCCCGCGCTGGGAATACAGTATATCCTAAAGGCAGTGGGCTACGGGGATTTTCTGAGGTCGTTGGCAGGAAACAGTCCGGAAAAGCTGTTTGAATGGCGTGAGATTGCAGGATGGCTGAAGGCGGATGCCGGACGCTTTCAGGATGTAAAGGCTTGGGCGGAGGCGCAGGAGTCCTTTGGACAGGAGATGAAAAGCTCTTTTGCAGATGCAGGGGAAAACGAGACCCTGTGGCTGATGACAGTGCATGGCGCCAAGGGGCTGGAATTTAGCAGGGTTATCATTCCAGACTGCAATGAGCGTGTCTTTCCTCATGGAGAGCTGCAGAGCAGGGAAGGCCTTGAGGAAGAGCGCCGCATTTTTTATGTAGCCATGACGCGGGCACAAAAGAGCCTGGAGCTGCTCTGTCTTGCTGGCGACAGAGGACGCCCCAGACTTCCGTCCAGATTTTTAAATCCTCTTTTGAAGAAATGAAATTTTTGTGCCCTTTATTATGTTTCGTTTTCGGAAGCTTCATCATCGAGCAGCTCGTCAAATTCGCAGTTATCCAGATACTCGTCAAAGGCATCGGCAACTTTTTCATATTCGTCATCATCATCAATATAGTCCAAAACCGGCTCTTCGTTCGGATCTTTCGGATTTTCACTGTAGCGGTAAAACCAGACTTCGCCGTCCTCATTATCTCCGTCGTCATTTAACGGGAGAAGGACAATATAATCTCTGGACTCTACGGTAATGATGGTGATTACAGCGCAGTTTACGTTGGTACCGTCGTCTAATTCCAGCTCAACTGTCATTTCTTCGTCTTCAAAATCATCTTTCTTTCCCATGGAAACCTCCTGCAAACAAATGTTTTGACGATCATGTGGTTACAGTATACCCTTTTTATCAACATTTTGCAATCATTCTGTAAGGATTAGCGGACTGAATTTGCGATGTATCAACAAATACTTTTATGTTTGCAATATTTTTGTAATATGTTACAATGTATGTAACATTTTTGACGGGAATAAAATTGGAAGTCGCGTGGAGATAAAATGAAATACAAATTGATAAGTACGATTCTGATCGGGGTGCTGGCGGCAGGCCTTTATGCGGAGGCGGTAACGGCGCCTGCGGGGATGGCCGAGGCGGGTTATACGGCGGAAGCGAATGATTCAGGGGAAGCCGCGGATATGGCCGGAGCGAACGATACGGCGGAAGCCGAAGGTACGGCAGGAGCGAATGATTCAGGGGAAGCCGCGGATATGGCCGGAGCGAACGATACGGCGGAAGCCGAAGCAGCGGCCGGGGGGAATGATACGCCTGCCGCCGGGGGGTTGTCCGGTGCGGAAGATCTGACTGACGCCGAGGGGCCTCTGCCGTGCATGGCAGGGGGAATTTGGGCAGATTTAAGGCCGGAAGAAACTATGCCGACGGTGCAGACGGATTTGGAGGCTGCGAGCGGACAGGAAGCAGACCCTGCCGGGTCAGAGGGTATTGTTCCGGAAGCGGAAACAGGTGCGGTGGAAGCAGAAGGCAGCGACATGGAGAACAATGCTTCGCAGTCGGAAGCGGGTGCGGAGAGCAACGCTCCGGAATCGGGAGATGCCGGCGCAGAGCCGGAAAGTGAATATGCGGATCTTGCCATTGCTGCCAATGTGAACAGCTTTGTTAATGTGCGGTCGGGTCCTAGCACGGATAGCACCATTGTGGGAAAGATCGGGTCCGGTGCGGTGGCACAAGTGCTGGAGACGGTTCCGGGGGAGGACGGCGACTGGTTTCGAGTGGTTTCCGGCAAGGTTGAAGGATATATGAAAGCGGAATACTTTTTGTATGGGGAAGCCGCGGCGGAGGTCATAGATAATTATGTGACAAGATACGCTGTGGTTTTGGCCAGCCGCTTGAATATCCGTCAGGAGCCGGACGTGGAAACAAAAAGAATCGGCTATATCGACAAGGAAGAAAAAGTTGAAATTCTGGAGAATCTGGGCGATTGGTTAAGGGTACAATATACGGACAGTAAGACAGGATATGTAGCGGCGGAATATGTAACAGTGGCAGAAGAGTTCGTCTATGCAAAGACGCTGGAAGAAATTGAGGCAGAGCAGGCGGCAAGGAAAGCACTGGAGCAGCGTCAGAATGTCTCGGAGACACAGGCGGCCGAGGATACCGTTATTGCGGTAACACCGCCATCGGGGAACTATTCCACCAACGAAGAGTTAAGAGCAGAGATTGTGGCTTATGCCATGCAGTTTTTGGGAAATCGGTATGTTCATGGCGGGCAGTCACTGGAGACAGGGACGGACTGTTCCGGCTTTACAAGCTTGATTTATGCTCAGTTTGGTTACTCCGTCAGCAGAACTCCGGCAGGTCAGCTTTCCGGTGCGGGAAAGAGTATTTCCTACAGTGAAGCACAGCCCGGAGATATTATTTGTTACGGCTCCCGCAGGTGTACCCATGTGGCACTTTATATCGGAGACGGACAGATCATTCATGCGGCTAATTCCAGAAAGGGCGTAGTTACTCAGAGAGCGGATTATGACAATATACTGGGCGTGAAAAATCTGATAGATCCTTAAGGCAGTGGAATATCTGACTTTTTCAGCACCCAGCTTCCGATGATCTCATTGCACCAGGCCTGTAGATCCGAGAGTCGGAGAGTCTCCCCGCCATAGCTGCGGATGCCGTGGCGCGCGGCCTGTTCCTCGGTATAGTCTTCCAGAAAATAGACGTTTTCCAAGCGGACAGGGCCGCTCCTGTAGTGGCAGACCAGGGGAAGGACACCGGTTTGTTCTTCTGCAAGCGTTACTCCTTCTTCCGTGACATGGAAGGTAATCCAGGCCATTTCCTCCAGCATACACAGAGGCTTTTTCTGAGTGGATACATAATTGCCAAGAGAATAATAACACAGGGAAGTATTTCCGTTTTCAGCGGTGATCTTTTCTACAGGCTGTGGAACATGGGGATGAGTGCCGATAATCAGGTCCGCACCGGCCTGGGTCATTTCCTGAGCAAATTTTTGCTGATAGGAGGAAGGCGTCTTCTGGTATTCCGTGCCCCAATGGGGAAATACGACCACAATGTCCGCAAGCTCTTCGGCAGCCTTGATGTCTTCCAGCACCTGAGGATTTAAGCTGGTAAAGTCAATGCGTCCGGTTTTTTCATTATACGCACAGAGTATATTCAAATGTTCCCTGAGGGATTTGGAAATCGTTTCGGCATTTGGCCCGTAGGTATAGTTCAAAATGGCAAAGGTAATGTCTCCCACCTGCAGCAGGGAAAGGCTTTCTGCTGGATCTGCCGTCTGATCGCCGGTAATTCCGGTCACTAATATTTCGGGATGGGAGTCTGCCCAATAAGCGGTACAGTTAAGGATACCGTTTAATCCCTGATCCGCTGCATGATTGGAGGCATGGAGTACCACGCGAAAGCCTGCGTTGGCGATGGCATCTCCTACTTCTGTGGGGGAATTAAAGCGGGGAAATCCCGAAAATCCAAGCTCATTGCCGCCCAGGATTGTTTCTTGATTGATTACCGCTATATCAGCGGCGTTCAGATAATCGCGGATATTGTCGAATAGGAAAGAAAAATCATAGCCGCCATTTTCGTTCTGACCGGTTTTAATGATGCCCATGTGCATAAGATTATCACCCACGGCCAGGAGGGTAATGTCATATTCCTGAAAAACGGGTTCCGGTGAGGGGGTGGGGACGTGTGAGAAAATGGGTTCCGGTTCCAAAGTGCGGATTTCCGGAGCAGGTGTTTGTATGTTTTCGGCCTCCGAGACGGTTTGTCCGTTCCCAAAGCCGGTGACGGCGGTGAGAACAGCATTCCGCGCCGGGGTGAAGGATAGCGTAACCAGGCAGATCATCACCAGTATCGGAACTGCGGCAGCAATCACATATTTTTTCTTCTTTTTCATGGACGCCTCCTGACAGACGGCAATTCTGTATGACGGAAAGCCGCCTGATATTACATTATGGCTGAATAGTACGCCAATTTTGTCTGTTTGTCAATCGCCCCTTGTGATTTCAGGGCATATCCATTATAATAAAAGTTACAATTCACAAGGTTTGGAAGAAAGACAGCGGAATGGAGGACGGAATATGGCTATTGAGAATGACAACAGGAATCCTTACCCATTGGGCGCAAGACCGGAGGCAGAGGGAATCAGCTTTTCCTTTGTGTCCGATGAGGCTGACTGTGGCATTCTGCTTTATGATTCCCACACCGGCAGGCAGCTTCGAAAGATTCCTTTTCTGGAAGAAGAGCGAAGAGGCAATATTTATTGTAAAGTGGTGCCGGATTTAAGGCCGGAGGCTGTGACGTACCGGTTCTACAAGGGACAGGAGATTGTGCCGGACGAGCATGGACGTGCTTTTCCGGGAAAATATGTGTTTGGAAAAAAAGAAGAGAAAAACGGAAAAAGAGCAGGCTTTTTATCTGGAGGGTATGATTGGGCAGGAGACAGATGTCCGGGAATCCCGTACAGCGAAGCGGTTTTCTATTGTCTTCATGTGAGAGGTTTTACAAAACATGCCTCATCCGGAGTAGAAAACAGAGGAACCTTTGCCGGAATAGAGGAAAAAATTCCGTACTTAAAGGAGATCGGGATTACAACCCTGGAGCTGCAGCCTGCATATGAATTTACTGAGACAGAGAGTGAGGCGGACAGGAAACTTCCGGCTTATTGTGTACCGGATAAATTGGAGCCGGAGGATGGGAAAAGGGTAAATTACTGGGGCTACAAATTAGGATTTTACTATGCGCCTAAAGCGGCATACTCTGCTTCGGGCAATGCTTCGGAAGAGTTCAAAGATCTTGTAAGGGCATTGCATAAGAACAATATGGAACTGGTGATGCAGTTTTATTTTCCGGAGAGTGCGGACCGAAATGAAATTCCAGGAATTTTGCATTTCTGGGCGCTGGAATACCATGTGGATGGTTTTCACTTGATGGGTGAAAATCTTCCTGTGGACATGCTTGCAAGTGACCATCTGCTGGCGGACAAAAAAATGATGTATTACGGGTTTGGCCAGGAAGCGGTTTATAATAAGATAGATACCGTCAGATTTCCGCATCTGGCGGAGTATAATGACGGTTATCTTTATGATATGCGGCGACTTCTTAAAGGGGACGAGAACATGCTGGGCAGCGCCCTGAGCCATATGAGGTATCTTCCCGATAAGGCAGGGCGGATTCATTATCTTACTAATTATTTTGGCTTTACTTTGGCGGATCTGGTATCTTATGATTATAAACATAATGAGGCGAACGGGGAAGAAAACAGGGATGGTAATTCCTGTAATCTGAGCTGGAACTGCGGAGAAGAGGGAACCGCAAGAAGCCGCAGGGTGAGGCAGCTGCGTATGCGGCAAATTAAAAATGCTATTTGTATGCTGCTCCTGACACAGTCCACGCCGTTGATATTTATGGGCGATGAATTTGGAAATACCCAGAAGGGAAATAATAATCCTTGGTGCCAGGATAACGGAATCTGCTGGCTTGACTGGGGATTGGTGAAGAAAAACAGAGAGATTCAAGAGTTTTGGAAGCAGGTGGTATCTTTTCGGAAAGCGCATCCGATCCTGCATCAGGAACGCCGGCTTTGCCTGATGGATCACATTTCCTGCGGATACCCGGATTTATCCTATCATGGGGAGAGTGCGTGGAGGCCCTGTCTGGAAGGGTATAACCGTTATGTCGGCATTATGCTTTGTGGAAAGTACGCGAAGACAGAAAGCGGTAAGGATGATGATTTTATCTATATCGCCATGAATATGCACTGGGAGAGTCATCGGCTTGCACTGCCGAAGCTCCCGAAGGGAATGTGCTGGCGCATGGCATTTGCTACGGCGGGAGTTGAAAATATTCCGGAGCCTGCAGGAGAGGGAAACCCCGACAGCAGCGTGACTGTGGAGCCCAGAAGTATCGCAGTTTTAGTAAGTGTTGAAGGCATCGGAAACAAAAAAGGCGGAAGAAAGTAAAAGGTGGTTTTACTGCGGGCAGAAAGGGTTAAGGATGGGAAAAGCCTGGGATCATTTTAAGACAATTTCATATCATAAATATCTGGTGGCCAAGGGCTGTTTTCAGGTGGGGCTGTATCGTCAGGGAATCTTACACGATCTGTCTAAATACAGTCCATCGGAGTTTATGGTGGGAGCCAGATTTTATCAGGGTAACAGGAGTCCGAACAATGCGGAACGGGAAGAAAAAGGATTTTCTGCGGCGTGGATGCACCACAAAGGAAGGAACAAGCATCATTTTGAGTATTGGACGGATTATTCCAGTAAGCCGGAGGAAAGAGGAAGCGTAGTCCCGGTGCCCATGCCGGACAGATATATTGCGGAGATGGTGATGGACCGCATTGCGGCCAGCAAGGTTTATAAGGGAAAGGAATATACGGATGCGTCTCCGCTGGAATATTATCTACAGGGAAAGGCCAGAAAGAATATACATCCTCAAACGGCAAGAAAGCTGGAGGGAATGCTGCGGATGCTGGCAGAGGAAGGGGAAAAAAGAACTTTTGCCAGAATCAGGCAGAAACTTAGCGTGAGAAGAACACATCAATCAATGTGGAAAAAGGGACCGGCACAAAAAAGAGGTAAGAGCATATGATACCATAAAAGTAAAATATGGTGAGCATATGAACTGGATCATTTTATTGTTACTGTTTGGCTGCGGCGGCTGCTTTGGCGGCAGTTGTGGGTGCGGCAATGACTGCGGCTGCGGACGCATGAATGACTGTGGCTGCGGGCGTGGAAGCGATTGCGGCTGCGGACGTATGAATGACTGTGGCTGTGGGAATAGGCGCAGAGAATGTGCGTGTGCCCGGCAGGCAGTGCGTGAAGCAAAAGAAGATGCGAGGGAAGCTTTGCGGGATGTTCGTGAGGCAAAGGAGCGGGAGCAGGCTGTCTGCGACGGTCCCGGTATGGTTCCTCCGCCCTGGCAGGATTATCCACCGATGCCCAGACGGGACAATGGCTGTGACAACGACAGAGACTGTGGATGCAATAACGGATAATATTTGACAAAAAGAAGGCGGCATGACTTTCGTAAGAGGGTGCATGCCGTCTATTTTTCCAGTATGCCTTGCAGCGCACATTCGCTTGTGAAACAAGGTTTTCAAGAAGTGTCACCAGCCTTCGTCGTGACCTTTGTGGTGGCCGGTGCGGTCTTCATGGCTTTCAGAGCTGTGGTGGAAGCCCTCATCATTGTCGGGATTTTCCAGCGAGGGTTCGGTCTGCGTATAACCGGAAAGGTGGTTGATCAGATCCTGAATTTCTTTCATGGTCATATTTTGTACCGTTTCCGCCGTGATGCTCGGATCCAGGGCCTTTAATTCCAAATATGCTTTGTATTTTCCACAGGAAAGGCCGGATTTATGAGCGTCTTTCACCTCTGCCGTGGAAGAGTGATAGCAGTGAATATTACTGTGTCCGGATGTGTATGTCTCAAGTTCCGAAAAGATCCTGGCGGATTGTGATTCGTTGGGACCTACAACGGTGATGGTCAGGATTTCGTTTCCGGATAGCAGGGCGGTAATGTTTTTGTCCTCCAATATCTGCGCCAGTGCATTTAAATAGTTTTTATTTTTGAGATTGACTGCTGCCGCCAGGTTTTGACCGTCGGCATTTAGCGCGTTTACGGAAATGACACGATCAAAGCGGTTGACGTTTAATTCCAGCGAGGGATTTATATCAATGCTGATGACCGAGGTTGGGGTAAAGTATAGCAAGGGTCCGCCGATCAGTAAAAACAGCAGACATGCGCAGACTACTGCCGCATAAAGCCAAGGAGAGTACCTTGCAGATCTTTTATATCCCTTGGTTTTTTGCGCAAGATATGTTTTTGTTCTGTTTTTTAAATCCTCATCTGCCCGTACCTGGTCGAAGGCTTCTTTTATTCTATCATTCATATTCATCACCTTTTAGCTTTTCACGCAGCATTTGCTTGGAGCGCGTAAGGAGCGTATAAACCGTATTTACATTTTTGCCCAGAATACGGCCGATCTCAGGAACAGTCAGTTCTTCATAATAATGCAGATAGACCACGATTCTATATTTTGGAGGCAGGGAAAGAACAGCCTCTAAGACCTCCCGATGGTCAGCAGAAGGTTTAGCAGGCTGTTCCGTGATTTCGTCCAAAGATACTGTACGGCTGTGGAAAAAGCTTTTGAGCAGGTCTTTACAGGCATTGAGAGTGACCCGGATGAGCCAGGCCTTTTCATGCTCGTCATTTTCAAACGTTACGGAACTAAGGGCATACTTCAGAAATACTGTCTGAAATATGTCCTCGGTATCGGCATGATTTTTCAGATGTATCATGCAAAGCCGTCGAACAGTATCGGAATACTGTTCGATAGCCCTGTTTACCTCTTGTTCGTTCCGCATAGAGTGTTCCTTTTATCTGCAGTGCCTGCGCCGGGAACTGTGATGGCCGCTGCGTCTGCTGGAGTGGCAGGAAGTCTGGTTTTCATAGTTGTCGCAGACACCGTTTCCGTCTTCATCAACATAGCACGGACCGCTGCCGTCAGCTGAATTGCACCGATGATAAGCGTTACAGTTATCACAGATTCCGTTGCCGTCGGCATCAACAAAGCATTCTCCGTCTGCACAGCTTCCGTGATCCGCACTGCAGTTATCGCAGATGCCGTCTTCATCTGCGTCCAAATAGCAGTAACTGCTGCAGTCAGAAGTGTCCGTAACCGTACAACCGTGTGATCCTGCGTGCCGGCCGCTTCCGTGGCACGCCGCGGAGACCTGGATCGAAGCGGTGGATAATACCAGTACGCCGGTTAATACACCTAAAAGTAATTTTTTCATGATGAGCCCTCCATTTTATTGGTGTTTTTAACCATTTCACTAATAATACGAAGTGCAGAGAAGAATCCATTCAAAATTTTGAAAATTTTCTAAATAAATTATAGCATATCGGTGAATAAAAGAAAATGTTTTTCGGGCAGCTGCTGCCTGGGGGATACGGCAGTAAAAAAATATTCTTTTACAAAGCGCGGTTTTGTGTTATATTTATGTAGAGGTGAAGGAGGTACGGCTCATGGAAAAGGAAAAGTATGTAGCGTATGTTTCTACTTATACTCAAGGAGACAATCACGGAATAAAAATATATGATGTGGATATGAAGAAGGGGCGTTTTGTAGAAAAGGATCAGGTGGAAATAACAAATTCCTCTTATGTGACCATTTCGCATAATGAAAAATATCTTTATTCTATTACGGATTTCGGTGTGGAGTCTTATAAAATCAAAAAGGATGGTGGATTGGACCTTTTGAATTTTGCACCGATCAACGGTATGAGAGGCTGTTATGTGTCTACGGATTATACGGACAGCTATCTGTTTGTGGCAGGATATCACGACGGGAAACTGACGGTTCTTCGTTTAAAGGAGGACGGCTCCATCGGTGAGATTACCGATGAAATTTTCCATAAGGGACTGGGAAGTCTTGCAGACAGGAATTTCAGACCGCATATCAACTGTGCGCGTATGACCCATGACAATAAATATCTGCTGGTGGCAGATCAGGGAATGGATCATGTGAATGTCTACCGGCTGGATCTGGGGAGCGGAAAGGTATTACTGGCGGATGTAATCAGAAGCGCTATCGAGTCCGCGCCCAGACATATTAAAATTTCCAGGGACGGACGTTTTATTTACATTGTCCATGAATGGAAATGTTATATAGACGTGTATTCCTATGAGGACAAGGACGGACAGCCTGTATTTGAAAAGATTCAGTCCGTGGAGACGGCAAAGCTTGAGCAGGGCAGTTCAAATGCAACCAGTGCGCTGACCTTTTCAGAGGATCATAAATATCTGGTGAGTACGGTGGCAGGAGACAATTCGGCGGTACTTTACAGCGTTGACGAAGAGAACGGAATGCTGACAAAAATTTTCTGCCTGCCCATCAGCGGCGAATATCCTAAGGATGCCATTTTGTTCCCTAATGATAAGTTTTTGGTATCCTTAAATCATGAGTCCAACGACATGACTTTTTTCCATGTAGATGTAAAGAATGGCACCATGATTATGAATGGCCCTCCCATTCCGGTAAATGTGCCTAACTGCATTACCTTTCATAAGCTGTAAAGAAGGCAAAATATGGGGCTGTGAAAACAGGAGTTGAAACTCCGGCTTTTACAGCCCCTGATGTTGCAAATCATTTTTACCGAGGTGTATTTTACAGATTGGCTTTGATTGTTGAAATCATTTCCTGATATTCCGCATCTGACAGATAAACTTTGTTTGGGTTCATCTGAAACGTTCCGCCCCATTCGTCGCCGTCTTTATATTTGGGCACAAGATGGAAATGCAGGTGGCTGCCGGTGTCTCCGTAGGCGCCGTAATTTACCTTGTCCGGGTGAAAGGCGGCATGAATGGCTCTGGCCGCCTGAGCAACATCTGCCATAAAGGCGTTCCGTTCCTCATCGTTTAAGTCAATCAGCTCGCTTACATGGTCCTTGTACGCCACAATACATCTGCCCGGCTTACTTTGCTCTTTGAACAGGATCAGGCTGCTGACCTTCAGGTCGCAGATGAAAATTCCGAATTTGTCCAGCAGTTCTCCGCGCATACAATATCCGCAATTTGAATCTTTCATAGTATTTGACCTTCTATTTTTTTCTCTAAGATAATCTTCCGCCAGTTTCAATGCCAGCACAGAGAAAACCTGATTAATCGTTCCGGATTCGATCGCCTTTCCTATTTCTTCCCATGTCATCTTTTCTGCTTCGGTTTTCTCGCCTACAGCTTTTTCAGGATCTGTTACCTGCTCAACATTTGTAGCCAGATAAGTGAAGACTTTATTTGTTGCATTTGCCGCATTTGTATAAAAACTACCCAGAAAAATGAATTCATCTTTGGTACAAAATCCTGTTTCTTCTTTCAGCTCCCTTGCCGCAGCGTCGCTTTCTATTTCTCCATCCTCAACCTTTCCCGCAGGAATAGCTGTAGTATCTTCCCCAATCGGATACCTGTATTCTCTGACAAGAATCACTTCATTTTGCGGAGTTACCGCGACAATATTAACCCAGTTGGGAAATTCGCAAACATAATAGTCATCAATTACATCCTGCTCATCTGTAATGCACACATCCTTACGTAATTTAATAAAAGGTGAATTAACTACATATTCCTGACTTACTGTTTCCCACTTCTTACTGTTTTCCGTTTTGTTTGACCTCCTTTCTCAAATGAATTTGACTTCATATGGCTTTGCGGAGTGATTCCCGCATAGCCGGAGTTCGTGCTTAATTCTGGCAGGGATCGTCCCCGGCATAAAATTCCACCAGGTGATTCAGCCTTGCGGACATGTTCAGCAGCATGGCATCCAGGACGGTGAGGGCGGTCATGCACTCCATGACGACCACGGCTCTGGGGACAATAACAGGATCATGCCGGCCTTTGATATTGATGTCGATCTCTTTTCCGTCTTTGTTTACGGTCTGCTGGGTAAGGAAGATGGAAGGGGTTGGTTTTACATGGGCCCGAATCCGCAAAGTGCCCCCGTCGCTGATGCCCCCCAGAATACCGCCGGCATGGTTGGCGGCCTTTGTGATTTGACCGCCATTGTTTCGGAAGGGGTCGTTATTCTGGCTGCCCTTCCTTAAGGAAACGGTACAGCCGTCTCCGATTTCTACGGCTTTGACCGCGCCGATGGACATAATGGCCTTTGCTAGATTGGCATCAAGTTTTTCGAAAACAGGGTCACCGATGCCTGCAGGAAGCCCTTCTACCATACATTCCATGCAGCCGCCAACGGAATCCGTATTTTTCCTGATTTCCTCCAGGTAAGCCACGGCAGCTTTGTCTGCCTCAGTGTCAGGCATGGCGGTAGGAGTGGTGAGGATGGCGCTGCGGTCAAAATGCGCCGGGTCAATCTCCACCGGACCGATGGAGCGGGTGTAGGCACAGACGGAAATTCCCAGCTGCTTCAATATTTTAGCGGCCACGGCGCCCGCTGCCACGCGGCCAATGGTTTCCCGGCCGGATGAACGTCCGCCGCCCCGGTAGTCCCGAAAGCCGTACTTGGCATCAAAGGTATAATCTGCATGGCCTGGCCGATAGCAGGCGGCAATTTCGCCGTAATCAGCGGAGCGCTGGGAGGTGTTGCGCACCATCAAGGAAACGGGGGCGCCGGTGGTAAGGCCTTCAAACACCCCCGACAGGATTTCAACGGTATCATCCTCCTTACGGGGGGTAGAAATGCTGCTGGAGCCCGGCTTTCGCCGGTCTAAGTATTGCTGGATGTCTGATTCACAAAGGGGGAGTCCGGCAGGACAGCCGTCGATGACGACTCCCAGTGCCTTGCCGTGGGATTCTCCCCAGGTGGTTATTTGAAAAATGGTGCCAAAGGTGGAGCCTGCCATAAATTATCAACCTCGATTCTGTAATGGATTCCTGTGAGCATCAGATACCGTTTTTATTTTACAGGATAATCCGGGAAATAGCAACGCCGGTCGAAAAAAATGAAGAAATCTGCATCAAAGGTAAAAATCTCTTGTAATTCCGTGGGTCATCTGATACGATACAAAAAGTGTAATATTAAAAAAACAGGTGCATTTTTAAAAAAAGTATGGTAAAATAGTACCAACTTATAAAAATGAAGAAAAAACAGGGTGAAAAGGATAACCGACAGATGAAGGTGACACTTGAAGAGCGGTTTCGCAAAAGGTTGCTGAAAATCGGAAAAAAAAATAAATTTCTTCGCTTCTGCATCATTCCCGTAATGGCTGTCGGAATGTTCTTTATTCATGCAATCGGATATTTCAGGGGAAACGGGAAGCGTTTTATTATGCTGGCTATGACCCTCTTCCTCTTTGTAGTTTACAGCAGCTTTTCTTTCCCTTTATTTATCTCCGAGGATGAAAACAGGGATGAATGGAATCCGATTTCCGATGAGGCAAAGGATATTGTTTTGGCGGAAGAGCAGGAGATTAATCTTGAAGATTTTGCTCATCTTGATGACAATGACGTGCTGCCGGAGGGAGAAGATCTGCCCGATACGGTACACGGTATGGACATAGGGGAGCGGTATAATACCGAGGATATTTTGGAGTATAATCAGGACAGGCTTCCTACGGAAGGCTCCGGAGCGGCAGAGGCGGAGGATTATGAGGATTACGAATTTTCTCCGGATGACTGGCGGCTGATATTAATTAACAAGCAGAACTCCATCCCGGAGGGCTATGAAGAAGAAGTACCGTTGGGAAACATTAATACCATGAAGGGCGTTATGCACTGCGACGAGAGGATTATCGACGATCTGCTGGCTATGATCCAGGCGGCCAAGGAGGACGGCGTAACTTTACAGATCTGTTCGCCGTACCGTGATCTGGCGTATCAGGAATATTTGTTTAACAGGAAAATAAAGTATTATATGGGAATGGGACTTTCTTATATGGATGCGTATCGGCTTGGAAGTCAGGCAGTGACGGTGCCCAATGCCAGCGAGCATCAGATTGGGCTGGCGCTGGATATAGTATCGAATACCTATACCGAGCTGAAGGAAGGCTTTGCGGATACGGAGGCCGGAAAGTGGCTGGCAGCTAACAGCTATCGTTTCGGTTTTATTCTGCGCTACCCGAAGGGAAAGGAAGATATAACGGGGATAGAGTTTGAACCCTGGCATTTCAGATATGTAGGTGTGGAAGCAGCTACCCTGATAACGGAGAAGGGTATTACGCTGGAGGAATTTTGGGAGGAGTATCTGTAGAATATGTATCGCGTATTAAAACAGGAAGGCAGGGCAAAAAGGGCTGAGTTTGCTACAGTACACGGAAAGATTCAGACTCCCGTGTTTATGAATGTGGGAACCGTAGCTGCCATCAAGGGAGCCGTTGCCACATCAGATCTGGAAGAAATAAAGACACAGGTGGAGCTTTCCAACACTTATCATCTTCATGTCCGCCCCGGCGACAAGGTGATCAAGCAGTTGGGAGGGCTCCATAAATTTATGTCCTGGGACAGGCCGATTCTTACGGATTCAGGGGGCTTTCAGGTTTTTTCGCTGGCAGGGTTAAGGAAGATCAGGGAAGAGGGAGTTTATTTTAATTCTCATATAGACGGACGGAAGATTTTTATGGGTCCGGAAGAGAGTATGCAGATTCAGTCCAATCTTGCTTCTACCATTGCTATGGCTTTTGATGAATGTCCTCCCAGCAAAGCAGATCGGCCTTATGTGCAGGCGTCAGTGGAGAGGACGACTCGCTGGCTGGAACGCTGCAAGGCCGAGATGACCAGGCTGAATTCTCAGGAGGATACAATAAATCGGAATCAGCTTTTGTTTGGTATTAACCAGGGGGCGGTTTATGCGGATATAAGGGTGGAACACGCGAAGCGTATCACGGAGATGGAACTGGACGGTTATGCGGTAGGAGGACTTGCCGTTGGGGAGACTCATGAGGAAATGTACTATATCCTTGAGGAAACGGTGCCCTTTCTACCCGTGAATAAGCCTGTGTACCTGATGGGGGTGGGTACCCCGGCAAATATTCTGGAAGGGGTGGAGAGGGGCGTGGATTTCTTTGACTGCGTCTATCCCAGCAGAAACGGCCGTCATGGCCACTTGTATACCAACCAGGGAAAGATCAATTTATTTAACGCAAAATATGAGCTGGATGACCGGCCTATTGAAGAGGGCTGCGGATGTCCGGCCTGCAGACGCTATTCCAGGGCTTACATCAGGCATTTGCTGAAGGCCAAGGAGATGCTGGGAATGCGATTATGCGTACTGCATAATCTCTTCTTTTACAATACCATGATGGAAGAAATTAGGAATGCTCTGGACCAGGGATGTTTTGCGGAATATAAGAAAAAGAAACTGGCGGGCATGGCGGCGGACTCAAAGTAAAAAATTTATAAAGTGCTTGCCCAAAGCCTGATTTTTGTGTATCATAGTGTCTTAGAGATATTGAAGGATGTCTGCAGACAGTGGCTGCAGATGTCGGAATGGAGGAAAAATGGGAATTCTTTTATCGGAAGGAGCGGGTGCAGCGGCCGGAGCAGGAAATGAAGTGCCGGCGGCAGGCGGCAGCAGTCTTATTATGATGTTGGTGTTCTACGGATTGTTGTTTTTTGCTATGTGGTTCTTTTTATTCAGGCCCCAAAGCAAGGAAAAGAAGAAAATGGCGGCAATGCTTTCTACGCTGGCCATCGGCGATGTGGTAATGACTACCTCCGGCTTTTACGGCGTGGTAATCGACATTTCAGAAGAGGATAATACTGTGATTGTGGAGTTTGGCAGCAATAAGAACTGTCGTATTCCCATGGAAAAGCAGGCTATCAGCCGTGTGGAAAAACCGAACGAGGCTTAAGCAGGCGAGGGTGCCTGATTTTGGCGCATAATTGAAAATGAAATCAGCGACAGGGCAGTGTCCAAAGGAAAATTCTTGTAAAGCCAAGGCATTTCTTTGACATTGCCTTTTGCAAATTTAAGGTGAAGAGGGGGAAGATGATGGAACTGCATATTACTTGTATTCCCGGTGACGGAATCGGACCGGAAATCATTGCCGAGGCAAAAAAGGTATTGGAGAAGGTGGCTGTTATATATAGTCACAGAATGGTATTTGAGGATATTCTGATGGGGGGAGCGTCCATTGATGTACATGGTGTGCCCCTTACGGATGAGGCGGTGGCAAAAGCAAAGGCTGCGGATGCAGTTCTTATGGGCTCCATTGGCGGAGATACCACCACATCTCCCTGGTATAAACTTCCGCCCAATCTACGCCCGGAAGCAGGGCTTTTGGGGATACGAAAGGCTTTAAATCTTTTTGCGAATCTGCGGCCGGCCATATTGTATGATGAACTTGCAGGGGCATGTCCTTTAAAGGAAGAGATCAGCAGTGCTGGATTTGATATGATGATTATGCGGGAGCTGACGGGAGGCCTTTATTTTGGAGAGCGTAAGACCATAGAGGAAAACGGAGTGCGAAAGGCCATTGATACGCTTACTTACGATGAAAATGAGATTCGCCGCATTGCTATTAAGGGCTTTGACATTGCCATGAAACGCCGTAAGAAGGTAACAAGCGTTGACAAGGCAAATGTGCTGGATTCTTCCAGGCTTTGGAGAAAGGTAGTGGAGGAAGTGGCAAAGAATTATCCTGAAGTCACCTTGGAACATATGCTGGTGGATAACTGTGCTATGCAGCTGGTAAAGGACCCGGCCCAGTTTGACGTGATTCTCACGGAGAACATGTTTGGCGACATCCTATCCGACGAAGCCAGCATGGTTACCGGTTCTATCGGTATGCTGGCGAGTGCCAGCCTGAATGACAGCAAATTCGGTTTGTATGAGCCCAGCCATGGCTCTGCGCCTGATATAGCGGGCAGGAACATAGCCAATCCCATTGCAACCGTGCTCAGCGCAGCCATGATGCTTCGTTACAGTTTTGATCTGGACAGGGAAGCGGATGCCGTGGAGGCGGCGGTGAAGCAGGTTTTGAAGGACGGCTTCCGCACGGGAGATATTATGTCTCAGGGTTGTATGCGGGTGAGCTGCTCCGAAATGGGAGACTTGCTGGCGGAGCGGATTCGATAGGCAGGCGGTGTCCGGGAAAACGGATGTGCGATTACCGCGGAATGCGGGGAAATATTCAGATTTAGCGTGAATAAAGGAACGGAAAAGCGAAAAATTAATTTCCATTGATTCAGAAGTGGATGCCAGAAGGGGAAGATATTGTCTTTTCTGCGGGGCAGAACAGGAGGAAAAAATGATAAGTGATAATGCAAGAGCCGGTATGCAGCAGGCACCGGCAAGAAGCCTTTTTAATGCGCTGGGCTTTACCGGTGAGGAATTAAAAAAGCCCATGGTGGGTATTGTCAGCTCCTATAATGAAATCGTACCGGGACATATGAATCTTGATAAAATTGTGGAAGCCGTGAAGCTGGGAGTTGCGGAGGCGGGGGGCGTTCCCGTGGTGTTTCCCGCTATCGCCGTTTGTGACGGCATTGCCATGGGGCATATCGGCATGAAGTATTCTCTGGTGACAAGGGATCTGATTGCGGATTCCACCGAGTGTATGGCCATTGCGCATCAGTTTGACGCTCTTGTGATGGTGCCCAACTGCGATAAGAACGTTCCTGGACTGCTGATGGCGGCAGCTCGTTTGAATTTGCCCACTGTATTTGTGTCCGGCGGTCCCATGCTGGCAGGGCATGTCAAGGGGCAGAAAAGAAGCCTTTCTTCCATGTTTGAAGCGGTGGGATCCTATGCGGCGGGGACCATGACCGAGGAAGACGTGTGTGAATTTGAGAATAAGGTCTGTCCTACCTGCGGTTCCTGCTCCGGAATGTATACGGCAAACTCCATGAACTGTCTGACAGAGGCGTTAGGGATGGGTCTTAAGGGCAACGGCACCATTCCGGCCGTTTATTCCGAGCGCATCAAGCTGGCAAAGCACGCCGGCATGGCCGTAATGGAAATGTTCCGCAGAAATATTCGTGCCAAGGATATTATCACGAAGGAAGCAATCATGAATGCACTAACCGTAGATATGGCACTTGGCTGTTCCACCAATTCCATGCTGCATCTGCCGGCCATTGCTCATGAGATCGGCTTTGATTTTGACATCAGCCTTGCCAATCCGGTCAGCGAGAAAACGCCGAACCTTTGCCACCTTGCACCGGCAGGTCCTACTTATATGGAGGACTTAAACGAGGCTGGAGGCGTGTATGCGGTCATGAAGGAACTGGCGGATCTGGGTCTGCTAAACACGGAATGTATGACGGTTACCGGTAAGACCATCGGAGAGAATATTGCAAATGCGGTGAATCGGAATCCGGAGGTTATTCGTCCGGTTAGTAATCCTTACAGTAAAACGGGAGGTCTTGCGGTGTTAAAGGGCAATCTTGCACCGGACGGCTCCGTGGTGAAGCGTTCTGCTGTGGTGGAGGAAATGATGGTACATGAGGGCCCGGCCAGAGTCTTTGACTGCGAAGAAGACGCCATTGCGGCTATCAAGGGCGGAAAGATTGTGGCGGGAGATGTAGTGGTCATCCGCTATGAGGGACCTAAAGGCGGACCCGGAATGAGAGAGATGCTGAACCCTACGTCGGCCATTGCAGGCATGGGCCTGGGATCTTCTGTAGCGCTGATTACGGACGGACGGTTTTCGGGGGCTTCCAGAGGCGCCTCCATCGGCCATGTATCTCCTGAAGCAGCAGTGTGCGGGCCGATCGCTCTGGTAGAAGAGGGCGACATCATCAGCATCAATATTCCTGAACTTTCCTTAAATGTCAAGGTATCCGAAGAAGAGCTGGCAGCCAGAAGGGAAAAATGGCAGCCAAGGGAGCCGGAGGTGACTACCGGATACCTGTCCAGATACAGGGAGCTTGTCACAAGCGGCAACAGAGGTGCAATTCTGGAATTCCCGAAGCGTTGAGATGCTGAGGGTAAAACCGGAAAACTTGAAATGCAGCGGAAACAGTGTGAGAACAGAACGGAGGAACGAATATGCAGTTAAATGGCTCGGAGATTGTTGTGGAATGTTTAAAGGAGCAGGGAGTAGATACCGTATTTGGCTATCCCGGAGGAGCCATCCTCAACATTTATGATGCTCTTTACAAGCACAGCAGTGAGATTCGTCATATATTGACTTCACATGAACAGGGAGCGGCTCACGCGGCGGACGGTTATGCAAGGGCTACCGGGAAGGTGGGAGTGTGCATGGCCACCAGCGGACCGGGAGCCACGAATCTGGTGACGGGAATTGCTACGGCTTACATGGATTCCGTGCCCATGGTGGCCATTACCGCAAATGTAACACTGCCTTTGCTGGGAAAGGACAGCTTTCAGGAGGTGGATATTGCCGGTGTTACCATGCCTATTACAAAGCATGGTTATATTGTTAAAAACGTGGAAGAGCTGGCGCCTACCCTGCGCAGGGCCTTTGAAATTGCAAAGAGCGGAAGGCCCGGCCCGGTGCTGGTGGATATTACTAAGGATGTGACGGCGGCAGTCTGCGAATATACGCCGGAAAAACCAAAGACGGCCTCCGGAAATAAGAATTCTTCTTGGACCGAGGAACAGTTGGACACGGTTGTGGAATATATTAAAGAAGCTCAAAAGCCTTTTATTTATCTGGGTGGCGGTGCCATTATTTCGGAGGCCTATGAAGAAGCCGCACGGCTGGCGGAGCTGATTGATGCTCCGGTTTGTGATACCCTGATGGGAAAGGGCGGATTTGACGGGCATAGTCCCCGCTATACCGGCATGATCGGTATGCATGGCACGAAAGCTTCCAATCTGGGAGTCAGCCAGTGCGATCTGCTGATTGCGCTGGGAGCCAGATTTTCGGACAGGGTTACCGGGAACCCCAGAAAATTTGCGGAAAGTGCCAGGATTGTACAGATCGACATTGACGCGGCGGAGATTAACAAGAATATCCGTGTAGATATGGGAATTGTAGGAGATTTGAAGGAGGTTTTGGGCCGTCTAAACAAAAAGCTGAAAAAACAGGATCATAGCAGCTGGATGAAGGAAATTGGAGATTTGAAGGAAAGGTATCCTTTAAAATATGACGACAGCCAGCTTTCCTGTCCCTATGTGATAGAAACCATAGACCGGGTGACAAAGGGAGAAGCCCTGATTACCACGGATGTGGGGCAGCATCAGATGTGGGCGGCTCAGTATTACCGTTATACCAAGCCCCGCACCTTCCTGTCCTCCGGCGGCCTGGGTACCATGGGTTACGGTCTGGGAGCCTGCATTGGCGCCCAGGTGGGACAGCCGGATAAAGTCTGCATTAATATTGCGGGTGACGGCTGTTTTCGGATGAATATGAACGAGCTTGCCACGGCCAGCCGTTACAATATTCCCATCATTAATGTAATTATTAACAACCGGGTGCTGGGCATGGTGCGGCAGTGGCAGACCTTGTTTTACGGAAAGCGCTATTCCCAAACGGTACTTGACGATAAAGTGGATTTCTGTAAAGTGGCAGAGGCCTTGGGATGTACGGCAATCCGCGTGACCACAAGGGAAGAGGTGCAGTTTGCCATCGAGAGAGCAATTTCCTTAAAAAGCCCGGTGGTGATTGAGTGCATGATTCCAGAGGACGACAAGGTATTTCCCATGGTTCCCGCGGGTGCACCCATTGCGGAAGTATTTGACGGTGATGACGTAAAGAATGATTGATGGTAGAAGTAAATGAAAAAGCTGGGTCGTTTTCTGGTGCTGGTGTTCCTGTGCGGCATGCTTGTGCTGCTTGGCGGGTTTCTGGCTCTGGGTATGTATTATCGAAACAATTTTCCGGTAAACACTTGGATTAACGGGGTTTACTGTACAGGAAAAACAATAGAGCAGGTCAACAGGGAACTGGCAGCGCAGGCCGAAGTTCCGGACGTAGTGATCTTGGACGGGGCAGGCGGAGAATGGCTTATTCCGCCAGAAGAACTGGGGTTGTTTCCTGATTATACTTCGGTGTTAAAGGAGTATATGAGGAAAAATGCCACGGTGCTTTGGATGAATAATATGAAAGAACCTGCCGTAACGGAACTGGAGCCGGATCAGTACAAATGGGATGACGGGAAATTGGAAGAACAGCTCATGACTCTTGGATTCATAAGGGAAGAGAGCCTTCGGGAGGATGGGTGTTCCGTACGTCTGGATCAGGAGAACGGCTACTATCTGTACGACGGCAACAGTAAACGGCTGAACATGGAAAAAATGTTTGCCGGTATAAGAAAGCGTCTGGCTGCCGGTGAACTGTCTGTTGATTTGTCCGGAGAAGGTTGCTATGAGGACCTGGAGGATACGCCGGGAGATGCTAAGCAGAGGGCATTATGGGAAAAGCTGCAGGATTATTTTGACTGTAAGCTTATCTACGACATGGGGGCAGAGCAGATTCCGCTTACCCCTGGCATATTAAGCTCTTTCTTAAAGGCGGATGAAAACGGTAAACTGCTGCCGGACGAATCGGGGCAGCCTGTGATTGTCAGAGAACAGGTGGAGCGCTGGGTGGATGAGCTGGCTTTAAAATATAATACCTGCGGCACCGAGCGGGAATTTAGATCAAGCAGGGGCGACGTGGTCCTGGTAAAATATTCCACTTACGGTACGGAGCTGGACACGAAGGCGGAAAAGAAATATCTTCTGGAGGCGTTGTCACAGGAAAGAACCGAGGAAGAAAAGCATATTCCGGCATACAAACAGGAGGGCTTTGTCAGGGGGCTGGATGATATAGGCGACACCTATATTGAAGTAGATATGACCGAGCAGCATATGTATTATTACGTGGATGGGGAGCTGAAGCTGGACACGGATGTGGTCACCGGCAAAACGGCCGGCAATCGGCGGGGGACGCCGGAAGGCATTAATTTCGTGTACAACAAACAGCGGAATCGTGTCTTAAGGGGAGCGGACTATGCTACCCCCGTGAAATACTGGATGCCGGTAAAGGGTGCGGTAGGCATTCACGACGCGGACTGGCGCAGTGAGTTCGGCGGGGAAATTTATAAAAAGGACGGCTCTCACGGCTGCATCAACACACCCCCGAAAATCATGGCGGAGCTTTATGAGATGGTGGAAGTGGGAACACCGGTGATTATGTTTTATTGATTTAAAAAGTTAATTATTTACTTGACTAAAGCGGCAAGAAAGATTATTCTTATATATAATCATTTGAATTAAATTATAATTTGAGATCAGGAGGAGCTTGAAATGTCCAGAGTCTACAATTTTTCCGCGGGGCCTGCGGTGCTGCCGGAAGAGGTGCTGCGTGAGGCGGCAGAGGAAATGCTTGATTATAAGGGTACGGGAATGTCCGTGATGGAGATGAGCCACAGGTCCAAGGCCTATGAAACCATCATTCAAGAATCCGAGGCGGACTTGAGGGAGCTTATGAATATCCCCGACAATTATAAGGTGCTTTTTCTGCAGGGCGGTGCAAGCCAGCAGTTTGCCATGATTCCCATGAATCTGATGAAAAATAGAGTGGCGGACTATATTGTCACCGGACAGTGGGCGAAGAAGGCCTATCAGGAAGCCTGCATTTATGGTAAGGCGAACAAAATTGCTTCTTCTGAGGATAAAACTTTTTCTTACATACCGGACTGTTCTGATCTTCCCATCAGTGAGGATGCGGATTATGTTTATATCTGTGAAAATAATACCATCTATGGAACCAAGTATAAGACCCTGCCCAACACCAAGGGCAAACCCCTGGTGGCAGATGTGTCCAGCTGCTTTTTATCCGAGCCGGTGGATGTAAGCAAATACGGCGTGATTTACGGCGGCGTGCAGAAGAACATCGGCCCTGCAGGAGTTGTCATTGCCATCATCAGAGAGGATCTGATTACGGAGGACGTGCTGCCTGGCACCCCGACCATGTTAAAGTATAAGATCCATGCGGATAATGCTTCTCTGTACAATACGCCTCCCGCTTACGGAATCTATATCTGTGGCAAGGTATTCAAATGGCTTAAGGCTAAAGGCGGGCTTTCGGCGATGAAGGAATACAATGAGAAGAAGGCAAAAATACTTTATGACTATCTGGACGAGAGCAGGCTTTTTAAGGGGACCGTGCGTAAGGAGGACCGTTCCCTGATGAATGTGCCTTTTGTTACCGGTGACGAAGAGCTGGATGCAAAATTTGTGAAGGAGGCTGCGGCGGCCGGATTTGTGAACTTAAAGGGTCACAGGACCGTTGGTGGTATGCGGGCCAGCATTTATAATGCCATGCCTATAGAGGGTGTGGAAAAGCTGGTGGCATTTATGAAGGAGTTTGAAGCGCAGAACGCATAAGGGAGGAAAGGGACAAATGTATAAGATTAACTGTCTTAATCCCATTGCAGATGTGGGATTAAAGAATTTCAGTGAACAGTACCAGATTACTGCCGATATTAACGAGGCGGACGGCGTGCTGGTAAGAAGTGCATCCATGCACGAGATGGAACTGCCAAAAGGGCTGTTGGCCGTAGCCAGAGCCGGAGCGGGAGTCAATAATATTCCTTTGGACAAATGCGCGGAAAAAGGTGTGGTAGTATTCAATACCCCCGGCGCCAACGCCAACGGCGTCAAGGAGCTGGTTTTGGCGGGAATGCTGCTGGCGGCCAGGGACGTAATCGGAGGCATCGACTGGGTGAAGGCCTCCGCGGATAACGCGGATATAGCCAAGGCGGCGGAGAAGGAAAAGAAGAACTTTGCCGGAACGGAAATTATGGGCAAGAAGCTGGGCGTAATCGGCCTGGGCGCCATCGGCGTCAAGGTTGCAAACGCGGCTGTCGCTTTGGGAATGGATGTGTACGGCTATGATCCTTATCTTTCCGTAAATGCGGCCTGGAGCTTAAGCCGTTCCGTAAAACATGTATTGAATGTGGATGATATTTATGCGGACTGTGATTATATTACCATCCATGTGCCTCTTTTGGATTCCACAAAGGGCATGATTAATGCCGTTTCCATTGCCAAGATGAAAGAGGGCGTGGTGCTGTTGAACTTTGCAAGGGATTTGCTGGCTAATGAAAAGGATGTGCTGGAAGCTCTGGCCTCTGGTAAGATCGCCCGCTATGTGTCAGACTTTCCCAATGCCACTACGGCAGGGCAGAAGGGCTGTATCGTCATTCCCCATTTGGGGGCCAGCACCGAGGAATCTGAGGATAACTGTGCGGTTATGGCAGTGGATGAGATTATGGATTATCTGGAGAATGGCAATATCCGTAACAGCGTGAACTATCCTGCCTGCGATATGGGCGTCTGTACAAAGGCAGGACGGGTAGCTGTATTCCATAAAAATATTGCCAACATGATTACCCAGTTCACCGCCGAGTTCGGCAGGGCCGGCATCAATATCAGCGATATGACGAACAAATCCAGAGGGGACGTGGCCTATACTCTGTTGGATGTAGAGAGCAGGCCGACGCCGGAAATCATTGCGGCGCTGGAGAAGATCGAGGGTGTGTTCCGGGTGAGAATTGTAGTATGAAGCGTGAAGGAAATCACTAAGCTCGTTCCTCGCCAAGTGATTTCACGCTCTGCAGAGCAGAGCTTCTTTGCGCAGGAGAATCCGTAAACGGATTCTCCATGGAAATCGCAGACTTGGCGGGGAAGGGCTGTATGGAAGACAAATATATAAAAGAAGCATTATCTCATTACAATATTGATCCGAATTCAGAAGTGATTTTTCTGCGGCATAACGAAAATATTACCTTTCGCGTGGGAACAGATTATTTGCTGCAGATCCATGAGCCGGTGGAGGGATTTCAGACCCAGTTTATCTATGAAGGGGCGGACCGCATGGCGGTTTATGAAACAGAGCTCAGGTTTCTGGCATATTTGAAAAAGCAGGGGCTGATCATCCGGGAGCCCGTTGAAAACCGCAGCGGTGAGTGGATAACCAGACTAAACAGCGGGATAACAGCTACGGTATTCAGGTGGATTGAAGGAGTGTCTCTGGACAAGGTTGAATGGAGTGACGAGTATTGTTATCAAATCGGCGCTTTGACCGCAGATTTACACAGGTGTGCAAAGGGATTTCATGGTTCGCCTGCAATATCCTATGACGAGAAGCAGTGTGAGCGAATCAAGGAAAAGATTGGGGAGCGGCAGGCCGGCAGCGAATTGAATTCTGCATATTTTAAAACAATGCAGCGTGCCTGTGATGCGGTCGGAGCATATTTAAGAAAGCTGCATAATGGTTTTCAAATGCTGCATGCGGACTTGTCGCTTTCAAATATTCTGCTTACAAAATCCGGTCTTGCGGCCATTGATTTTTCGCTTTTCGGAATGGGGCATCCAATGTTTGATCTTGCAACCTTATTCGGAAATATAAGCGGGTTGCGCTGTCGGCAGATAATTGCAGAAGGATACAGAAATGCGGGAGGGGTATTCGATTACAGGGCGCTTGACGCCTGTTTTGTTCTGACGATACTGGGAGGTATCACCATTCATTTTGAACAATGGAGTAAGCAGGATTGGTTTGCAGGCAGAATGGAACGGTGGTGCCGGGAGAGCTTTGAACCCTTCAGCGCGGGAGAAAGACTGTTTGCGGATGATTTTTATTTGATCCATGCGGGATGATTGCAAAAGAATTTTGACAAAGCATGATACTTTGTTTTTCGGAGTGAAGCATTAAAATATGGTGCCAAGCCAAAGCTCAAAACCTGTGGCTTAGCATTTTTTTGATTCAAGATTAAGGCTTGCGGGCTATTAATAAAACAAAAACCATTGACAATGGCTGAAAAATCTGATAATATAATAATTGCAAATAATAATTTGTGATATTAATTTTTGAAGGAGGGATATGAAATGAAAAAAAAGTTAAAGAAATTGGCAGCTGTTGGAATGGCATGTATAATGCTGTGTGGAACAAGCATTACATCAGCAGCGGCGGGTGAAGTGGTACCGCCGGAGCATAAGTGCGAATTCTCTTATATGGGTATAAATGAATATCAGGGGCAGGACATGGGAATTCATCCTTATTATATTTCAGACAATAATGGTAATGTTACGGTAAAGAGTTGTAAGGTTACTTTAATTTCTCTAAGAGAGGTATGGAGATGCGGCTGCCTAAAGGTTGAATATAGAAACCCTCATACGATTCAAAGACATTCGGCATGTGGAAAAGGTGACTGCTGATAATATAAGTGGCGGGAGGATAATAAGGATGTCAGCAGGATTTAAAAGAGCAGTTTCAATTTTGACAGTGCTATTGCTTTGTATGACCGGCTGTGGCGGCAACCCTGAACAGCCGGCGGCGGACGGAACGGAAGGGATGCAGACGCCCGGTGGGGCGGATAGTATGCAGAATCCTTCGACTGAGAGCGGGATACCTTCCGCTGCGGAGAAGGATGAGCAGGAGGAAAGGAAGGGCTCTTATATCCTGGAAGAGGTGGATCTGCTAAATCCGGAGCTGGGGCTGGCAGAGCTGAAGGGGGAGGGAATGAAAGTGATTCCCTTCTCATTTTGTCTGACAGCGGCCGGAACTCTTTATCGTGAAGTAAATGTAATGGATTCTGAGAGTAATACAAGGCAGGGGCATTATATCCAGAAGCTGGAGCCTCCTTATGACAGCTGGACGCTGGCAGCCGTTCCATGCGTATACAGCGAAGGAGACAGAGAGTATAGCGTAGGGAAGTTCTATTATTCTCAGGGAGTGCTGGCTTTTTGTGAAATTTCAGATGAAGATGGCATACGGTATCTTGCGGCCTGTGACGGGAGCGGAAATATAGAGGAAATTCTGGGCGCCTTTCCGGAGGCTGTTCAGTCAGACTATGGCAATTATACTTTTATGGTTGGACGCGCGGGAAATTTTTATGTCTTTCAGGAATACGGGGACAAAATGTTCTCTCTGAATCGAAGCATGGAGGCAGAGCAGGAAGCAAAGACTTACAATCTTCTGAAAATGCAGGGTGTTATTACCGATGCGGCGGAGGAAAATGTGTACTGGTATGGCAGGGATGACAGCAAAACAGTGGTCTGTGATCTTTCCGGGAATGTCGTGGCCGAGGTAGAAAATACGGTTTGTGGTTTGGACGCTGTGCTTGAGATGGGCGGAGACGGGAGGATTTATCTGGCATCTAAAACCGAGCTGTGGCAGCTGCAGGGAGCAGAAAGGGAGCTCCTTTGTGATTTTGGCCTGTGTGATTATCCCTTCAGCGAGATTTACGATATAAAGGAGCAGGGGGACGGAAGTATTCTTTTATATGGAAAATTGGACGGTGGGGACTGCCTGGTACGCGCAGCCAAGGGAACACAGGCAGAGCGGCAGGACCGGCAGGAAATTGTCTTTGCTTTTCATGAGGGCGGTCCGGGAGCCATGCTGAGAGCTGTCAGCCGGTTTAACAGACAAAACGACAAATATCATATTACGCTGACTGCACCGAATGAAAATGAGAGCTGGATCGCGTGCGGAGAACGGCTGCGGATGGAGATGGTAACCGGAAAGGGGCCGGATATTCTGTCCGGCTATCTTTTGTGGGATGTATCGCCGTATCTTGAAAACGGTTATCTGGCCGGTCTTGACGGGATAATTGAAGACGAGAGTCAGTATCTGGCGGCAGCCTTTGAAGGGGGACGGTACAACGGGATCTTGTATGGAATGCCTTATGATTTTATGATGCACTTTGCCGCCTATTCGGAGGATTTTACCAATGGACGGACAGCGTGGACGCTGCCGGAGCTGATGGAGGCGGTAAAAGCGTCGGAGGCGGAGATTCTGCAGTATGGCTGCAGCGGCCTGGACATTGTACTGCAGTACGGGCTGTATGACAATGACAATACGGCTTATATTGACTGGGAAAAGGGGGAGAGCCATCTGACGGAGAAGCCCTTTCTTGATCTGCTGGAGTTTGCCTATCAATATCAGGATCTCAAAGGGAGCGCCCGTGCAGAAACAGAAAATGAAATGCTGCAATCGGGAAAGGCTGTGGCCGCTTACTCCTATTTTTACGGCGAGAATTCTCTGTATGCACTGGATAGGGCTTTTGCGGGCAAGGCGGCGCTCCTGGGCTATCCAAGATCAGAGGGCGCAGGGATTTATGCCCAGAGCCGCTATCTGTATGTAAACAGCGCCAGCAGCTGTATGGAGGGAATTGCAGAATTTTTCCGTTTCCTGCTGTCGGAGAATGAACAGAGCAGAAATTTAGGCGATAAGCCAATGACAGGGTTGGGTATAACATATATTATTTCTTATCTTCCCGTAAACCTGAATTCCTTCCGCCAGCTGACGAAATACTGGCAGGGCGGCGAATCGGGAGGTATTACGGAGAAACAGGCAGAGCAGGTGAATTTCCTGCTGGAGAATGCAAGACCGAATAACTGGCGTGTTCAGGAAATCGAAAGTATCCTTTCGGAAGAGCTGGCGCCATATTTTGCCGGGGATAAGACAGCGGAGCAGGCGGCAGAGGTTTTAAACAACAGGGTACAGATTTATCTGGATGAAAGAAAGTAGCTCAGACCGGGAAAAAACAGAATAATAAACAACAGGTCAATTAAAACAGGAATCAAGATAGGGCAGCCTATGGAGATTCCTGTTTTATGATGGATTTTTGACAGAGGCGGCTGAAAATAAAAAGATGTATTGGACGAAGAAATGTAACCGCCGGTTTCGCATTAACTCAAAAGACGGCCCCGGCAGTTTCAGGCATCAGTCTACCGAAACAGCAGCGGCATACCGCCGTCCGGGCCGTCGTTTAAATCCTGAAGGCTGTCCTCTAGCTTTTTCTGGGAGGCCAGGGAGCCTTCCGTCTGCAGGTCCATGTAAAGAATGAACATATCCTCCAGCGAAATATTCTTTTCCTGTGCAATTTCGGTCAGGATGGGTTTTAGCTTTTCCAGCTGTGCGGAGACGGGCACCTTCTGCGGGTCGATCTCACCCAGTACGTTTTCGGCATATGCGTTGATTCGCTGTAAAAGCTCTTTGTTTTCCTCCGTCATTTTTCACTCCATTTCCGCGCCGCTTACCTGCGCATGACAATTTTAATTTTCAATCTTCTCATTTCCTTCTGTCTGAAGATATGGTATAATGCACTCAAGAATCCGGCCGCCGGGCGTCTGTCGCGCTTTGCGCTCAAAGATTCTTTCGTTGTTTTCTTTTTGAGTATAGCACTTTTTAATATGGATGTATAGTCTTAAAAAGATTCGGAGGAAATGATATGGCTGAAATCAGACCCTTTGCCGCATACCGGCCTGCGCCGGGATTAGAGAGCAGGATTGCGGCGCTGCCCTATGATGTGTATAACCGCAGGGAGGCGTGTGAAGAGGTGCGTAAAAATCCGGATTCCTTTCTTGCCATTGATCGGGCAGAGACTGGATTTGACGACAGTGTGGACACATACGCTCCGGCGGTTTATGAAAGGGCGGCAGAGCTTTTGCGGAAGCGGATCGCGGAGGGAAGTTTTGTGCAGGATGAAACGCCCTGTTATTATCTTTACGAGCAGGTGATGGACGGCAGGAGCCAGACAGGAATTGTGGCCTGTGCCGCTATAGACGATTATCTGGATAATACGATCAAAAAGCATGAAAACACCAGAGCGGACAAGGAGCAGGACCGTATCCGGCATGTAGATTCCTGTAATATGCAGACAGGCCCTATTTTCCTGACCTACCGCAAAAACGAGGCGCTGGGAGGAATAATCAAAGAGGTGAAGGAAAGACCGGCAGCCTGTGATTTTGTGTCGGAGGACGGCATTACTCACCGGGTATGGGTGATTGAGGATGAGGAAAGCATCGAAACGATTTATGATGAATTTGCTAAGATCCGGGCAATCTATATTGCGGACGGTCATCATCGCTGCGCTTCTGCGGTAAAAGTGGGATTAAAGCGCAGGGAAGAGCATCCCGGATATACCGGGGAAGAAGAATTTAATTTCTTTTTGGCAGTACTGTTTCAGGCGGAAGAGCTTCGCATCATGGATTATAACCGGGTAGTGAGGGATTTGAACGGATTGGAGCGTGAGAGCTTTTTGAGGCAGGTATCAGAGAATTTTCTGGTGACAAAGCTGGGGAAGGAGCCTTATCGACCAGAAGAGAAAGGAACCTTCGGCATGTACTTGGATGAGAGCTGGTATCGGCTGGAGGCGAAGTCGGAGATTTGTTCGCAGGATGCAGTGAAGGGGCTGGATGTTTCACTGTTGCAGGATTATCTTTTAGGGCCGGTGCTGGGCATACGGGATCCAAAGACGGACAAGCGGATTGATTTCGTGGGAGGCATCAGAGGACTGAAAGAGCTGGAACGGAGAGTACATACTGATATGAGAGCGGCCTTTTCCATGTATCCAACCTCCATCGAAGAGTTGGCGGATGTGGCGGATGCAGGGAAACTTATGCCGCCGAAATCTACTTGGTTTGAACCCAAGCTTCGCAGCGGGCTGTTCCTGCACTCCATATGAGAACTTAAGACTATTACGGAAAATTTAACTATCGTCCGTAAAATGATGAAGCAGACGTTTTAGATTTGTTTATTTGTTGGAAATAATAAAAGAATATGAATAACAGGAAGGTTAAAGATGAACAAGAAATTATATAACCTGATGAACTGGCCTAAAATTGAAGAGATTATATACTCCGAGAGTGATGATCCCCATGCTGTATTGGGGCCCCACGGCGTGGGAAATCAGACGGTGGTACAGGCTTATTTTCCAGAAGCGGTGGAGGCGGTCCTCGCCTTTAATGAAAGCGGAGAAACCTTTCAGATGGAGCTGGCGGATGACGACGGATATTTCGCGGTGCTGCTGCCTATGCCGGAGAAGGAGGTGCCGGCATATCATTTTAAAGTCAGGCAAAAGGACGGTGCCGTTTTGCTTGGCGGTGAACCGTACCGTTATGCGCCGTTGATTACTCATGAGGATACGGAACGCTTTAAAAACGGAATTCATTATACGATTTATGAAAAGCTGGGAGCTCATCCCGTTACCATGGACGGCGTTGAGGGAGCTTATTTTGCAGTCTGGGCGCCTTCGGCTCTGCGTGTCAGCGTGGTGGGGGATTTTAACGGCTGGGACGGAAGAGTTCACCAGATGCGGCGTCTGTGGGATTCTGGTATTTTTGAAATATTCATACCGAAGGCGGCAGAAGGGGATAACTATAAGTTTGAGTTAAAGCTGAAAACAGGGCTGACCTATTTAAAAGCAGATCCTTATTGCAACGCGGCGCAGCTGCGTCCGGATACGGCGTCTGTGATCACTAACCTGCAGGGATTTGAGTGGGAGGATGCGGATTTTGTGGAAAACCGGTCCGCATTCCAGACGGGAAACGTTCCCGTCAGTGTTTATGAGGTATATTTGGGTTCCTTTACCGCACCGGAGGAAGGAAAGCCTTATGCAAATTATCGAAAGATTGCAGATAAGCTGATTCCTTATGTGAAGGAGATGGGTTATACTCACGTGGAGCTGATGCCTGTGATGGAGCATCCTTTGGACGCATCCTGGGGGTATCAGGTGATAGGCTATTATGCACCGACCTCCCGTTACGGCTCTCCACAGGATTTCATGTATTTTGTCAATGAACTGCACAAGGCGGGGATCGGCGTAATTCTGGACTGGGTGCCGGCCCATTTTCCACGGGATGTTCATGGGCTTTCGAATTTTGACGGTACCTGCCTTTATGAGCATCTGGATCCGAGGCAGGGTTCCCATCCTCACTGGGGAACACTGATCTATAATTACGGCAGGCCGGAGGTTTCCAATTACCTGATTGCCAATGCGCTTTTCTGGGTGGAGAAGTTCCATGCGGACGGAATCCGCATGGATGCCGTGGCCAGTATGCTTTATCTGGATTACGGAAAAAATGACGGTGAATGGGTGGCAAATATGTATGGCGGGAATGAAAATCTGGAAGCCATGGAAATGATAAAGCACTTAAATTCCATGATGAAGAAACGCAATCCCGGCGTGCTGACCATCGCGGAAGAGAGTACTGCATTCCCCATGATCACCAAGGACCCCGGAGAGGGGGGGCTGGGCTTCGACTTGAAATGGAATATGGGCTTTATGAATGATTATCTGGGATATATCCGCTATGATCCCTATTTCAGGAGCCATCATCACGGAGAGCTGACTTTCAGCATGATCTATGCTTACAGCGAAAGGTTTATGCTGGTGTTTTCTCATGACGAAGTAGTACATGGAAAGGCTACGCTGCTGGGAAAGATGCCGGGAACGCTGGAACAGAAGTTTGCCAATTTAAGGTTGACCTATGCCTATATGATGACCCATCCCGGAAAGAAGCTTTTGTTTATGGGACAGGAGTTGGGTGAGCTTGACGAATGGAACGAAGACCGGCTGGTGGAATGGGAGTTGATGTCTTACCCGGACCACGAAGGGCTTTCCAGGCTGGTCAGCGACCTGAACGGGATTTACAGGAGTAATCCCGAACTGTTTGTTCTTGATGATTCTCCGGAGGGATTCGAATGGATTAATCATATTTCAGCCAAGCAGTGCACCTTGACTTTCGTGAGAAAGGGGCAGGGGAAAAATGAGATTTTACTGATTGCTGCTAATTTTTCCGGTATTCCGCTGGAGCTTACTATTGGTGTTCCCGCAGCCGGAAAATACAAGGAAATTTTTAACTCGGATGATGAAAAGTACGGAGGCAGCGGCAGGGTAAACAGCCGTGTAAAGCGTTCTAAGGCAGTGGAGTGGGACGACAGGCCGGATTCCGTTACCGTGAAGCTGGCGCCTCTTTCCTTAAGTATTTTAAAATATGCTCCCTTTACGGTGGAAGAGGTAAAGGGTGTGGACGATGTAAAAAAAGAAGATAAAAAGGAAAGGGGAGCAAAAAAGAAAGAAGAGCTGAAAAAGAAAGAAGAGCTGAAAAAGAAAGAAGAGCTGAAAAAGAAGGAAGAGCTGAAAAAGAAGGAAGAGCTGAAAAAGAAGGAAGTTGCTGAAAAGAAGGAAAAAGCGAAAAAGAAAGAAGCGTCCCCCAAAAAATAAGGCCCCTAAGAAGGAAGCAGTCTGAAAAAAGAAGACAACGGAAGCGAATGAGATAAAGAGAGGACCACCGGGAGTAAAACTGCCCAAGGGTAAAGCAGGATAAGCCCGCAGAAAATATGATATAGAGGGATCAGAAAAGGGAGAGGAGGAAACGCATGTTGAAATTTTGCCCGCTGACGGCGGCACCCGTAGAAAATATCATAGAGGAAATACAGCAGGAAATGCAGGAGCCGGGGGCATTAAAGAACTTTTTTCAGGGGCTGCCGGAGAAGGCGCTTCACTTGGGTGTAAGAGTTCTGTTGGCATTGCTGGCCTTTATCATAGGGGTACAGCTGATCCGTTTGATCCGAAAAATCGTGAAAAAGTCCATGAATCGTGCAGGAGCGGAAACCGGAGCGGTGCAGTTTGTGGATTCTTTTATCAAAGCGGCTCTGTATGTGCTGTTGGTATTGATGATCGCCTCTTCCTTTGGCCTGGAGGCGGCAAGCATTGTAGCGGTTTTAGGTTCTGCAGGAGTAGCAATCGGCCTTGCGGTTCAGGGCAGTTTGTCCAATCTGGCCGGCGGTGTGCTGATCTTGCTTTTAAAGCCCTTTCGGGTGGGAGATTATATTATGGAAAGCTCCACCGGCCATGAGGGCACGGTCACAGAAATTCAGATATTTTACACCAGGCTGCTGACTGCCGACAATAAAGCGGTCATACTTCCCAACGGGCAGTTGGCCAATAACAGTATTGTTAATATTACATCCCAGAAAGAGCGGCGGATGGATATTGTGGTTGGTATTTCTTATCAGGCTGACTTAAAACGGGCAAAGGAAGTTCTGGAAACAGTGCTGAGGGAGGATGAAGCGGTTTTGAAGGAGAGGGATATGCTGGTGTTTGTGAGCGACTTGGGAAGTTCCAGCGTAAACCTTGGGGTGCGCTGCTGGTTCCGGCAAGAGGATTTCTGGTCCGGAAAGTGGAGAGTTACCGAAAACTGTAAGCTGGCTTTGGATGCCGCAGGCATTGAGATTCCCTTTAATCAGTTGGATGTACATGTAAACTGAAAAAACGTAACAGTTCAGCCTTGCGATAACCTGACGGTGACAGCCGGCTGTCACCTGTCACTTGATTACATGTCTGATATGTTACAATTTTCAAAAAGTTGAAAAAATAAAAAAAACAGTTGAAATATTTCAAGGGAGCGACTATAATAGGTTTAGTCGCGCTTCGTGGGCGGCAAGATGCTTCCGTGGCTCAGTCGGTAGAGCGACGCACTCGTAATGCGTAGGTCACCGGTTCGAATCCGGTCGGGAGCTTTAGGGGTTTTAAAATCCTATGTAAGGCTGAAAGCAGTTGCTTTCGGCCTCTTTTCATGTGCTGCGCCAGACTGCGCACTCGTCATACGCATTTTTATAGTTTGAATTTTATCTTTATTTTGTGTTCTATAACCTGAATGGATTTATAGAACATAAGAGCAATGACACAGAGGATGATGATGCTGGTGATAACCATATCCAGCCGGAAGACCTGTGATCCGTAGATGATCAGGTAACCGAGTCCTCTTCTTGCCGCAAGGAATTCCCCGATGATGACACCAACCAGTGCCAGTCCGATATTAACCTTTGCCGTGCTGAGAAGGATCGGAAGGGAGCCGGGCAGGACTACCTTGAAGAACGCGTCTCGTTTCTTGCCTCCCAAAGTGTAAATCAGTGTAATCTTTTCCGGATCTACCTGCTGAAAACCTGTATAAAAGCTGATAATCGATCCAAAGACAGCCACGGAGATTCCGGCTACGATGATGGTTGTGCTGCCGGTACCCAGCCAGACAATGAAAAGGGGCGCCAGAGCGGACTTCGGCAGGCTGTTTAAAACAACCAGGTAAGGCTCCAGAATCTCGGAAAGCTTTTTGGAATGCCAAAGCATGGTAGCTGCCAGAAGGCTGATTATGATAACCAGCAGAAAACTGGCAATGGTTTCGAAGAGGGTCACACCAATATGGGCAAGCAGGTGGTTGGTGCCAATCTGCGCCGCGAAGCAGCGGATCACACGGCTTGGACTGGAAAAGAAAAATGAATCAATCCATCCTAAATCAGCACTTAGCTCCCAGACCCCAAGAAACAGGAGGAATAGGAAGATGCGCCAGGAAGATACCTGATGATGGTGCCGCCTGTGCGCCCGGACGAATTCTTCCTGTTTTGTCAGTTCTTGCTTACGTTTTGTTTTCATGTGTCAGATCCTCCCAAAGCCTGTTGAATAAAAGTTGAAATTCCGGCGCATTCCGTGCAGCCAGAGGCGAATCATCCTTTAAGGTGAGCTTTATGGGCATCTCCGTTTTGACCACAGCCGGCCGTCCGGAGAGGATAATGATTTTGTCGGCAAGGCTGATGGCTTCCGACAGGTCATGGGTAATGATAATCATGGTCTTGCCGGCAGCACGGATCAGTCGGCATATATCGGCGGAAACCATGAGTCTGGTCTGATAGTCCAGGGCGCTGAAGGGCTCGTCAAGCAGCAACAGCTGGGGTTCCAGGGCCAGAGTGCGAATCAGGGCGGCCCGCTGTTTCATGCCTCCGGAAAGTTCGTCGGGTCGTTTGTCACGAAAGCTGTCCAGGCCGTATTCGACCAAAAGACGGTCAACGGCTGCCAGACGTTCCGGGGTCAGCATGTGATGAAGCTCCAGCCCCAGAGTTACGTTCCGGTAGACGCTGCGCCATTCAAAGAGATGATCCCTCTGCAGCATATATCCGATTTTCGGATAGTTTAAGCTGCCATCAGGATTGTTGAAAAGAATCGTCCCCTCTTCCGGATTCAGAAGCCCGGCGATAATGGAAAGGAGAGTGGATTTCCCGCAGCCGCTGGGGCCTACAATGGCCACAAACTCCCCCTCACATACCTCAAAGGAGATATTTTCCAGGGCCTTTGTCTCACCGTGGAGGCTGTGATAGGAATAGCCGATGTTCTTCAACTCCAGAATGTTTTGCATAAAATGCCATTCCTTTTTTCTTTTATATTAAGATATGTTTTATGAATGCCCGGAGTTCCTGTACGCATGAAGCATCCCATCCGCCGCTGGCATGGGGAAGTAAAACTTGTTGCATCCTACAAGGCTTTTGTGTATGATTGTATGTGGGAAAAGAGAACAGGAACACTCGGCACAAAGGGGGATAAGCAAAATGGATTCGGATTTTGACAGAGGCATATATTACGGCTGTATCATTAAAGGCGATTTATTGGGGGCAATCAAATATGTGAAAGGGTTTTCGGAACAGTCGGTACTGTATAACCGGTTTATGGAAATTTTTGAACGGGAGAAATATACTGTCTACGAAGCCGACGACGAAATTAACAAGATATTAGTTATCTATCAGCAATATTACAGGGATGTTTTTTATCTGCAAATCGAACGGGAAGAAGCCGAAGACAGGTTAAGATTAAGGCTGCTTGATTTCTTTGGCAATGCGGATAAAAGTATCGAGCTGAGCGACATAGAACAAAAACAGGCGGTCGAATATTTTGAGAAGAAAGGGTTTCATTTTCTGGGCGGCAGAACAAGCGGCTATTATGGCCCCTATATCTGGCGAACAACGGAAATAAAAACCTATGAGGTTGAATTACCGGACGGAATTCAGAAATATGCTGTAAAATTGTTGGATGGATTTATTGCCAAAAGCTGGACGGATTACCTGTCCTTCGGTGAAATCGGAACCGGAGGCTGGACGGATCAGGATGGTATGATCAACTGTATAAAATCCGCTTACGATTTTAACAGCGAAGAGTTCAGAGTTTCGCTGCTGAAGCATGAAGCACAGCATGCAAGGGACTTGCTGCGCAATAAAGACATGCCGTTGGAAGAACTGGAGTATCGGGCCAAGCTGGTGGAACTGATCTATACCGAAAAAAGAAATCTGTTTAGACAATTTCTTCGAGAGGCAGACGGCTCAGACTTACAAAACGGACATTCGTCGGCTGCTGCAAAAATCTTGGCTGGGTATGTGGGCAAGCTGAATTTGAGTCGTGAAGAATTGGAAAACCTTGCCAATAGGGAAGTTCAGGCTGTAGCAAAAGAACTGTTTGAAGAAGCTGCGGTTTTTTGAATTACGTTCTGTTTTTTTGAATTTGTAAGTTTTTTGAATTACGTTCCTGCTTGCATATTCGGTTTATTTATGGTATTATCAAATTTAACTTTAATATTTTCGGGAGGTTCTTGGATGGCACAGCTGTGGGGCGGGCGCTTTACAAAAGAAACAGACAAGCAGGTTTATGATTTCAATGCGTCTATAGGATTTGATAAACGATTGATTCGTCAGGATATAGAGGGCAGTGTGGCCCATGTGATTATGCTGGCGAGGCAGGGGATCCTCACCGAAAACGAGATGCAGGAGATTGTCGGAGGTCTTGACTCCATTCGCAGGGATGTAGAGGACGGCAAGCTTTCCGTTGATGAAAAATATGAAGATATTCACAGCTTTGTGGAAGCCGTTTTAACCGAGCGCATCGGAAACACGGGAAAGAAGCTGCACACCGGCAGGAGCCGTAACGATCAGGTGGCTCTTGACATGCGTCTTTATACCAGGCTGCAGGTGCTTCTGGTGGATGCTCTGTTAAAGGAACTGTTAAAAGTTATTTTGAATACCATGGAAGGAAACCTTGATACCTACATGCCTGGCTTTACCCATCTGCAGAAGGCTCAACCCACCACACTGGCCCATCATTACGGCGCTTATTTTGAGATGTTTAAGAGAGACCGCCTGCGGATGAAGGACATTTTCAAACGCATGAATTACTGCCCGTTAGGAGCGGGGGCCTTAGCGGGAACTACCTATCCCCTGGACAGGGAGATAACGGCGAAGCTCATGGGTTTTTACGGACCAACCTTAAACAGTATGGATTCCGTTTCGGACAGGGATTATCTGATTGAATTTCTGGCCGCGCTTTCCATGGTAATGATGCACTTAAGCCGTTTTTCGGAGGAAATTATCATTTGGAATTCCAACGAATATCGGTTTGTGGAAATAGACGACGCTTATTCCACAGGAAGCAGTATTATGCCTCAGAAAAAGAATCCCGATATAGCGGAGCTGGTGCGTGGAAAAACCGGGCGGGTTTACGGGGACTTAATCAGTCTGCTCACTGCTATGAAGGGGCTTCCTCTTGCTTATAATAAGGACATGCAGGAAGATAAGGAAGCTGCCTTTGATGCCTTTGACACGGTAAAAGACTGCATAGCCCTGTTTACAGGGATGCTGGATACCATGAAGTTCAACCGGGAGCGGATGGCGGAAAGCGCCATGATGGGCTTTACCAATGCTACGGACGCCGCGGATTACCTGGTAAACAAGGGTGTGCCTTTCCGGGATGCCCATGGAATCATCGGCAGGCTTGTGCTTTATTGCATTGAAAAAAATACTGCGATTGACGCTCTTTCCCTGGATGAGCTGAAGGGGATCAGCGATAAATTTGAAGAGGATATTTACGACGCGGTGTCTTTAAAGACCTGTGTGGAAAAGCGCCTGACTGTGGGAGCACCAGGGCCGGAGGCCATGAGAAAAGTGATTGCACTGCACCGGGAATACCTGGAGCAGGAGGAAGAGGACTGGTTTCCGGATACAGCGGAAGAATATGAGATTCACTGTGAAGTGGTGGAAGACGAAAAGATTTTCTAAGATTGTTTGTGCCGCTGAAGCGGCATGTCTGGAAGTGTGAAAGGAATGAAGATTTTTCAAAATCGAAATTGATTTGATAATTTCTTATAGAATCGGGAGGAAAATAAGATGAGTGAAAAATTAAAGGTTGGTATTTTAGGCGGTACGGGTATGGTGGGGCAGAGATTTATTGCCTTGCTGGAGAATCATCCCTGGTTTGAGGTGACTACCATAGCGGCAAGTCCCCGTTCCGCGGGCAAGACTTACGAAGAGGCAGTGGGAGACAGATGGAAGATGGATACTCCCATGCCGGAAGCGGTAAAAAAGATTCCGGTTATGAATGTGAACGAGGTGGAAAAGGTAGCCTCACAGGTGGATTTTGTTTTCAGCGCCGTTGATATGTCCAAGGAAGAGATTAAGAAAATAGAAGAGGATTATGCAAAGACCGAGACGCCCGTGGTGTCTAACAACAGTGCTCATCGCTGGACGCCGGACGTGCCCATGGTGGTGCCGGAGATTAATCCGGATCACATGAAGGTCATCGAGTTCCAGAAGAAGCGCCTTGGCACGGAAAGAGGTTTTGTTGCGGTTAAGCCCAACTGCTCCATACAGAGTTATGCACCGGTGCTTACTGCCTGGATGGAATTTGAACCCACGGAAGTGGTGGCGACTACTTATCAGGCGATTTCAGGTGCAGGAAAGACCTTCAAGGACTGGCCGGAAATGGTTGGGAATATTATCCCCTTTATCAACGGAGAAGAAGAAAAAAGCGAGAAGGAGCCGTTAAGAATCTGGGGAAGGATTGAAAATGGTGTTATCGTTCCGGCAACAGGGCCGAAGATTACCTGCCAGTGCATCCGTGTGCCTGTGCTGAACGGACATACTGCGGCGGTATTTGTAAAATTTGCAAAAAAGCCCTCAAAGGAGCAGTTGATCGAGAAGCTGAGCGGTTTCTCAGGAGAGCCTCAGAGGCTGGGGCTGCCCAGCGCGCCAAAGCAGTTTATTCAGTATCTTGAGGATGACAGCAGGCCGCAGGTGGCTCTTGACGTGGATTTTGAAAACGGCATGGGAATCAGCGTTGGAAGGCTGCGGAAAGATACCGTTTATGATTATAAGTTTGTGGGGCTGTCTCATAATACTGTGAGAGGTGCCGCAGGCGGAGCGGTGCTTTGCGCGGAGCTTTTAAAGGCACAGGGATATATCGCACAAAAGGACTGAAGAATACTTATAGGAGATCAATTCATGAACGAGCTGCATTACCAGTTGGACCTGCTCAAGGCTATGAATCAAAAGCTGGCAGAAAAGGAAAAAATGTACAGCCGAATCTTTGAAGTCACGGAGAGTGCCTTTATTTATCAATCCTTTGAAAATGATCTTGTAGCCACACTGGGGCAATGGAATAAATTTTTTGATTTCAAGGTACGGGAGCCCAGGGATTTATCCAGAATTCTGGATCTTGTAGAGGAAGCTCATGTTCCGGAGCTGAAGAATGTTTTATTTCTTGAAAGGCAGGGCGAAACAAGTGCGCAGACAGATTGCCAGCTAAAGGCCACGAAGGGTTGGCTGCAGTTTCGTGCTTTTGTGATCTATACAAACGATGGAAAACCGGTTAATAGGGTAATTTGTATTTTAAATGTTACCAAGGCTAAAATTCAAAACGAAGAACTAAATTATATGGCTTATTATGACGGCCTCACGGGCTTGTACAACCGTAATTATTTTGTGCGGCTGCTGACGGAATACATAAAGACTGCCAGGGAAAAGAATGCGGTGGTCAGTGTTATGTTTATTGATATAGATGATTTTCGGAAGGTGAATGACGGGCTTGGCATCATGGTAGGGGATGAGCTTGTGCAGCAGTTTGGCTTTTTCCTGAAAGAAATCTGCGGAGATGATATGATTGCATGTCATCTGCACAGTGATGCTTTTTGCCTGGCTGTTTATGACTCTTCCGGTGCAAGAAGCGTGGATGCTATTTACAGGACGATTCAGCAGCGGGTAAAGGATCCATTTTATATCAGCAGCGGCCAGGAGATTACGGTTACGGTCAGTGTGGGTGTGGCGGAGTATCCGGAAGCGGCAGAATCGGCGCTGGAGTTGATGAATTGTGCGGAGCTGGTGGTGTTTAAATGTAAAAAGCAGGGTAAGAATGTACTTCAATATTTTGCCCCCCCCATTCTTGAAAATTTCTTAAATTCCATTGAACTGGAAAACAAGCTAAAAAAAGCAGTATATAATAACGACTTTCATATGTTTTACCAGCCTCAGTATTATGCCGGTAACCGCAGACTAAGGGGAGTTGAGGCTCTGATCCGTTGGAAGGACGATGATGCACAGATGATCAGCCCTGCCACCTTTATTCCGGTTGCGGAGAAAAATGGTTCCATCATTACCATAGGGAAATGGGTTGTGGAAGAGAGCATCAAACAGTATGCAGCATGGCGGAAGCAGTTCGGCTTTCCTTTTATTATGTCTATCAATATCTCTGCGCTGCAATATAAGCGGGAGGATTTTGTAGATTCTATTGTAGGGATCTTAAACCAGTATCATGTAAAACCTGCCGAAGTTGAGCTGGAGATTACCGAGAGTGTGCTGATAGATGATTTTGGAGCAGTCTACGAGAAGCTCAAAATATTGCGGAATTATGGGATCAGAATTTCACTGGATGATTTTGGAACGGGATTTTCCTCTTTATCTTATTTAAAGAAGCTGCCTATTGATACACTGAAGATTGATAAGTCTTTTATTGATACAGTAATGACGGATTCCGCAACCAGGGTGATTACGGAGGCCATCATTAATATGGTGAAATCCTTAGGGTTTGAATCCATAGCAGAAGGCGTTGAAGAGGAACAGCAATATAATTACCTGCATGCCATTGGGTGTGATGTGATCCAGGGCTATCTGTTTGGCAAGCCGCTGTCTCCTGAAGAGCTGGAGACAGTGCTGTCAGAGAGTCCGGTGGCGGCCAGGATTTCCTAAATATAATATAAGCAGGAGATGATTGTGGAAAAATTTGCGGGCCGCAGCACGGAGATCAATTTTTTAAATGAATATTATGATATGCAGGGAAGTCAGGTCCTGGTGGTTTATGGCGGCAGAGGCGTGGGAAAAACCGAGCTGATCCGGGAATTTTGCAAGGGAAAGGAGAGCCGTTATTATCTTGCCAGAGCTTGTTCCCGGCGGGAACAATGCTGCCAGTGGGGAAACGAACTTCGGGAAAAGGGCGTTTCTGTGGCAAAATATCCGGATTATGAGGAATTGTTTGCGGCTTCTCTTCAGGAGAAGGAAACGGAAAAACAGATTCTTGTTATCGACGAATTTCATCATATGCTGAAGGGGGATACCGATTTTTTTGAGAAGCTGGCTGAATTTCAGGAGAGCCGGCTTTTAAGCCGACCTGTGATGATTGTGCTTTGTACTTCCGCATCGGGCTGGGTGGAGAATCATTTGGTAGGAAAGATCGGGAGCCGGGCGTCAGTAATCAAGGGCTTTTTAAAGGTACGGGAATTTGATTTTGTGGGAATGCGCAGTATTTATCCACAGTATGGATTTGAGGACTGTCTGTGTATCTACGCGGTGCTGGGCGGAGCTCCCGGATACTGGAAAAGCTTTCAACCGGAGCTCGGTGTAAAGGAAAATATTATACGCAATCTTCTTTCCAGAGAAGGCCGTCTGTATGGGGAAATGGAAATATATCCGGAACAGGAGCTGAGGGAGCCCGGTGTGTATAACACTATTTTGGCGGCCATGGCCAGAGACTTCAATAAATTAAACGATATATACAAGCATACCGGTTTTTCCAGGGCAAAGATCAGCGTTTATTTAAAGAATCTGATGGAACTTGATTTGGTGGAAAAGGTTTATTCCTATGACACGGAGGGAAGAGCCAACACGCAAAAGGGAATCTACAGGATTGCGGACCCTTATGTAAGATTTTATTTCCGATACCTTTTTCCGAACCGGAGTATGCTCGAACTGCTTTCGCCGGAGGCTTTTTTTGACAGGAAGATAGCTGATTCCTTTGATTTATTTGTGGAGGAAACTTATCGTCAGGTATGCCGTGAGCAGATGGCGGGAGAATACCGCATTGTGGGCGAATGGCTGGGAAAGACAGGCGCTATTGATATTGTGGCTTCGAACGGTCAGGAAGAAGTGGGCGTGGGTGCCTGTGTCTGGTCAAGGGTCATGGAGCATCGTGATTTGGAGTGGCTTTTGTTTTCCATGAAGAAGGCCAGAATCCATAGCACAGACATCAGGCTGTATTGCGAAAAGGGATTTGACGAGGCACTGCTTCAGAAAGCGGACCAGGCAGGGATAAAGCTGTTAAGCATTGGAGAAGGGCGGTAGGTTTGTGGGAAAAAGTTTATTTATTGCGGAAAAGCCCAGCGTTGCAAGGGAATTTGCAAATGCGCTGAAGATAAAGGCGGTTTCCCTGAACGGTTTTTTGGAATCAGAGACGGCTATTGTTACCTGGTGTGTGGGCCACCTTGTCACCATGAGTTATCCGGAAGTATATGATGAAAAATATAGAAGATGGAGCTTTGACACAATCCCCTTTTTACCGGAGGTATTTCGGTATGAGATTATTGAAAGCTCAAAAAAGCAATATGGAATTGTCAGTTCCTTGATGAAAAGGCCGGATGTGTCCGTCATTTATGTATGTACCGATTCGGGGCGGGAAGGGGAATATATTTACAGGCTTGTGGAGCAGATGTCCGGTGTTACCGGAAAGGAGCGGAAGCGGGTCTGGATTGATTCTCAGACGGAGGAAGAAATTTTAAGGGGGATCCGGGAGGCGAAAGATTTAAGTGAATATGACAGCTTAAGCGACGCGGCATATTTAAGGGCAAAGGAAGATTACCTGATGGGAATTAACTTTTCCAGGGTGCTGACCTTAAAATACGGAAGAACCGTGAAAGACTACCTGAAGCGAGACCGGGCGGTAATCTCCGTGGGCAGAGTTATGACCTGTGTGCTGGGTATTGTGGTGAACAGGGAGCGGGAGATCCGCTCCTTTGTAAAGACTCCTTTTTATCGAGTGCTGGGGAGCTTTGGCTTAAAGGGCAGGAGCTTTTCTGCGGAGTGGAAGGCAGTGGAGGGCTCTCGCTTTTATATGTCTCCGAAACTGTATAAGGAGAACGGCTTTAAGGAGAGGGCTGATGCGGAGCAGCTGATCGCGTTTCTTGAGGGCAATTTGCCTGATGCTAAGGTTGAGAGCATCGAGCGAAAAAAGGAAACAAAGAATCCGCCCCTGTTATATAATCTTGCGGAGCTGCAGAATGATTGTTCTAAATATTTTAAGATCAGTCCGGACCAGACCCTGGGCATTGTACAGGAGTTGTATGAAAAAAAGATGGTAACTTACCCAAGGACGGATGCCAGGGTTCTTTCTACTGCCGTGGCGAAGGAAATCCATAAAAATATCGGAGGACTGAAAAATTATGGGCCGGCTGCCGGATTTGCGGGAGAGATTCTGACAAAGGGGAGCTATAAGGGGATCGCCAAAACAAGATATGTGAACGATAAACAGATTACGGATCACTATGCCATCATTCCTACCGGTCAGGGTTTGAACAATCTGGGGGGACTTTCCGCACTGTCCGCAAAGGTATACGAGCTGATCACACGGAGATTTATAAGTATTTTTTATCCGGCGGCAGTGTATCAGAAGTTTACCGTCTGCATTAATATAAAGGGTGAAAAATTTTTTGCAAACTTTAAAGTACTTTTGGATGAAGGGTATCTGAAAGCGGCGTATATCTTCCGCAGGGAGGAAAAAGCAGATACAGGATCTTACGCAAAAGACGGGGCAAAAAAAGGGAAATCTGAAAATCAGGAAGCCGAAGATAAGACAGATGGGGATAACGAATCGGAAATCAAGTGCGACGAAGAGCTTACCGGTCTGCTGGCGGCTTTGAAAAAGGGTGACAGCGTAGTTCCGGAATCTTATGAAATTAAGGAGGGTGAGACTTCGCCGCCTAAGCGCTACACATCTGGAAGTATTATTCTGACTATGGAAAATGCCGGACAGTTTATCGAAGATGAAGAGCTTCGGTCCCAGATCAAGGGCAGCGGTATCGGTACCAGTGCTACGCGGGCGGAAATTCTGAAAAAACTGGTAAATATTGAATATCTGGCATTAAACAAAAAGACACAGACACTGACGCCTACCTTAATGGGGGAAATGATCTATGACGTAGTGAGCGGTTCTATTAAAGCCCTGTTAGATCCTTCCCTGACAGCCAGTTGGGAAAAAGGTCTTACCCTGGTGGCAGACGGGAAGATCACCTCGCAGGAATATATGGATAAGCTGTCCGGCTTCGTTGGCAGACGGACGGAATATGTAAAGCAGCTTAGTAACCAGCGACAGCTTTTTGGCATGTTTGATGCCGCGGCGGCAAATTATAAAAGCGGCGCAAAAAAGAGCTGAGCGAGTATGCAGGCCCGGCTTATAACAGCAGGGAGAGCAGCAAATTGCAGTAAGGAAAGCGGCAAAAAGAAACAGGGAGAGCAGCAAATTGCAGTAAGGAATGTGGCAAAAAGAGCAATAAAACAAGAAAACAAAAAAGGAAAGGATGAAAGAAGGATGAGCGGAATTACGGTTGTAGATCTGTATGATTTAAAGGAGACAATAGCGTCGGAATTATTTGGGGATGTGACCTATCCCTGGGAGGTCCTGCCGAAGATACATGATTTTATTTTGGAGCTGGGGTGCAGCCTGTCTGAGGAACTGTTTGAAAAAAGGGGTGAGGACATCTGGATCGCCAAAAGCGCGAAGGTAGCTCCCACGGCCTGCCTAAACGGTCCCCTGATCGTGGACGAAGAGGCTGAGATTCGCCATTGTGCTTTTATACGTGGAAATGCCATTGTGGGAAAAGGAGCGGTAGTGGGTAATTCTACAGAGTTAAAAAATGTGGTGCTGTTTAACAAGGTACAGGTTCCTCATTACAATTATGTGGGAGACAGCGTACTTGGCTTTAAGGCTCATATGGGTGCAGGCTCCATCACATCTAACGTAAAAAGCGACAAGACTCTGGTAGTGGTGAGAAAGAGTGAAAACATCCATATTGAAACCGGATTAAAAAAGATGGGAGCCATGCTGGGGGATTTTGTGGAGGTTGGCTGCAACAGCGTATTAAATCCCGGCACGGTGATCGGCAGAGAAGCCAATGTCTATCCCTGTTCGTCTGTCCGAGGCGTAGTGCCCGCCCGCAGCATTTATAAAAGTAAAACGGAAATTGCAGAGAAACGATGGCCGAAATAAACCTTAAAATTACTTAAAATTAGTTAAAATCTATAGAATAGTAAAATTAATTTGTTAATTTTATCTATTTCAAAATCTATTAAATTCCCCTATGATAATTGTAAAAGGCGAAAAGATTTTCTAAGGTATCAGAAAACGATACCTTAGAAAATCTAAGTTTCGCCTCGAAAAACGCAGAAGCAGCGTTTTTCTCATGGATTGCCATTCGGATTTGGCGATTCTTGCGCGACTTTTGCGCTTTGGTTTCGCGGATTGTTTATGCTGGAATATTTGAAAACGTGAAGGTAAAGGGGATTAGGATACGATGGATATTGTTTATCATGAAGCTGCAAGAATCTTTAAATTGGATACGGCCCATACCAGTTATTTAATCGGACTGGCGGATGAAGAGGGCTTTATCGGTCATGTTTACTATGGAAAGACCATCAGCGACAGCGATGCCGGATACTTGATGCGGACAGGGGAACCGCCTTTTGTGCCTTCAAAAAACGGCAGGGACAGAAGCTCCTTTTTTGATGCTTTTCCCATGGAATTTCCCGGCTGTAATACAGGTGATTACAGGGAAAGTGCCATAGAGGTGCTGGACGGGAAAAATCATAATGGAGTTGAAATCGTATATCAGGGTCACAGGATATTTGCAGGCAAGCCGACGCTGAACGGACTGCCGGCCACCTTTGGTGTAAGCGGTGACTGCATGACGCTGGAAATCTACGGGGCGGATAAGACCCTTGGGCTGGAGGTAATGCTGCGATACAGCATCTTTGAAGATGTGGACGTGGTGGCCAGAAGTGTTTCTGTTAAAAATGTGTCGGAAGAGCCTGTTTTTTTAACCAGACTTATGTCTGCCAGTCTGGACATGGATATGGAGCCTGTTCTGGAAAATTACAGACTGTTGACGCTTCACGGCTCCTGGGCCAGGGAGCGGCATATGGAGTTTCGTGAGATCGGACGGGGAAAAGTAAGCGTAGGCTCCACCAGAGGAGAATCCTCCCATCAGGAGCATCCCTTTATGGCACTGGTATCCGAAAAAGCAGATCAGGAAAACGGCAGTGTATATGGCTTTCATTTTGTTTACTCCGGCAATTTTATCGCGCAGGTGGAACGGACTCAGTTTGACAGCCTGCGGGTACAGATGGGGATTCATCCCAAGAATTTCTGCTGGCAGTTGAAGCCAGGTGAGAGCTTTGAGGCTCCGGAGGTGATTTTAACTTATTCTGCCTGCGGATTGGGCGGCATGAGCAGGAACCTGCACGATCTGTACCGGAATCATTTGATTAGAAGTCCCTACAAGGACAAAAAGCGTCCCATTCTGATCAATAACTGGGAGGCTACTTACTTTGACTTTAATACGGAAAAGCTTCTGGATATTGCCAGGGAGGCTAAAAAAGCAGGCATCGAGATGCTGGTCATGGATGATGGCTGGTTCGGTTATCGAAATGACGATAATACCAGCCTGGGAGACTGGACGGTAAATGAGAAGAAACTGCCCGGAGGGCTGAAATATCTGGCAGATGAGGTGAATAAGATTGGATTAAAGTTCGGCATCTGGTTTGAGCCGGAGATGATTTCGCCCGATTCCGATCTGTACAGGGCTCATCCGGATTGGGCCATTGCCATTCCGGACCGCACTCCCTGCCGCTCCAGAAATCAGTATGTCTTGGATTTGACCCGGCGTGAGGTTGTGGAATATGTATATAATGCGGTGGCAAGGGTGCTGCATGAAGCCAATATTGAATATGTGAAATGGGATATGAATCGTCAGCTTACAGACTTGGGAAGCGTGTATCTGGGCCGGGAGAATCAAGGAGAACTCAGCCACCGTTATGTACTTGCAGTCTATGAGCTGCAGGAACGGCTCACAAGAGAATTCCCTGAGCTGCTCCTGGAAAATTGCTCAGGAGGCGGCGCCAGATTTGATCCTGGAATGCTTTTTTACAGTCCGCAGATCTGGTGCTCAGACGATACGGATGCCATTGAGCGTCTTGTCATTCAGGAGGGAACGGCTTTGATTTATCCTCTTTCTACCATGGGAGCGCATGTCTCTGACTGCCCCAATCATACAGTGGGCAGGAATACACCTTTTTCCACCAGGGGGAATGTGGCGCTGGCCGGAACTTTTGGTTATGAGCTGGACATCACAAAAATTTCCGAAGAGGACAGGGCGCAGATTCCGGAACAGGTGAGGCTGTACCATAAATATAATGATCTGGTGCGGAGGGGAGACTATTACCGCATTGCTTCTTACCGGCAGAATCACTTTTTTGACTGTTATGAGGTAGTGGCAAAGGATAAGCGTGAGGCGTTGATCACCTGTGTTCAGGTGATGAGGCGGCCGAACTATCACAGCAGGATGATAAAGCTGGCGGGACTGGATGCTAATCTGAGGTACAGGAATGAAGACACGGGCGAGGTATATTATGGTGATACCCTGATGAATGCCGGCATTCCCATACAGGAGATGTGGGGAGATTTTCAGTCCAGGCTGATCCATCTTACGGCAGAGGAGGAGTAGCCTATGGCAAAAGCGGTAAAACTGGCAGATATTGCAAAAAGGGTAGGGGTCAGCACCGTGACTGTCTCCAAGGCGCTTTCCGGCCAAAAAGGTGTCAGCGACGAGGTACGGGAAAAAATCAAGAATCTTGCAGATGAGCTGGGCTATCGCCCACCCTCTGCAGCCAAGCGGGAGATGAGCAGGGCCCGAAGCTATAACATCGGCGTGCTGATCGAAGAGGAATATCTGGATAAGTATGAATCTTTTTATTGGAATATCTACCAGCATGTTTCCATCTGTGCTTTAAATTGTGAATGCTTTGCCATGATGGAGGTGGTAAGCATCCGCATGGAGGAACAGATGGAGATGCCAAAAGTAATCAGGGACCGGAAGGTCCACGGTATCATTGTGATCGGCAGGATGCCCGGAAAATACTTAAAAATGTTAAAGGATAACAAGGATGTTCCTGTGGTTTATGTGGATTTTACGGATGATGCACCAGTGACGGATGCGGTAATTTCGGACAGCTATTACGGCGCGTATCATTTGGTAAATTATCTTTTGGACCAGGGCCATAGCAAAATTGCATATGTTGGTACGCTGCTTGCTACCAGTTCCATTACGGACAGGTACTTCGGGTATGCTAAGGCACTGATGGAGCACGGCATTCCCCTGAAAGACGAATGGCAGTTAAACGACAGAAATATTTCCAGCGGCATGATTCAGGAAGAGTTAATGGAGCTGCCGGAGGATATGCCCACCGCCTTTTTCTGTAATTGTGACTTGGCCGCAGGAAAGCTGATTCATCGGCTGCGGGAAAAGGGGTATCGCGTGCCGGAGGATGTTTCCGTGGTGGGTTTTGATAATTATATCTTTCCCGGAATCTGTGACGTGGGAATTACTACCTATGAAGTGGATCAGGCGGAAATGGCGGCTCAGGCGGTGCAGGTACTGGTAAAGCGGATCAGCGGAGAGCCCTGCAGATACGGGACCCATGTGGTGGAAGGACGCCTGGTGGTCAAGGAGAGCGTTCAGTGTGTCAGGTAATTGTGAGCTGCCATAAAAGAATGCCAAAATCGGAGTATAAGCCCGGAAGAAAGCGGGTGGAGGTATTCATATGAAAATAAAAGCAGGAAGAAGGCTGCCGGCGCTGGTTTTATGTGCTGTTCTGAGCCTGGCTGGCTGCGGCGGGCGGAACGGTGCGTCGGGAGCGGATGATTTACAGGGGACGGGCGGTCCGTCGGAAGCAGGCGGCATACAGGAACAGGAGGCAGTTGATGCGGATGAGCCCCTGGCACCGCCTACTTCTTTTCTAAGTGAAGAGGATATGGCGCTGGTAGATATGTGGCCCGGCTGTGATGACAGAGCCTTGGGGGAGGTAATGCGGAAGGCGAAGGCAGGCGAGTCGGTGACTGTCGCCTGTATTGGCGGTTCCATTACTCAAGGGACCGTCTCCGGCGGCACGAAGGACGGAGAGCTGTTAAAAAGCGAAGAAATTCCTGCAAAAAAAGCATATGCGGAAGTGTTTTTTCAATGGTGGCAGGAAACATTTCCCGCCGTATCTTTTAACTTTATAAATGCGGGGATCGGCGGAACGGATTCCTATCTTGGAGTACACCGTCTGCAGGAGGATGTACTGGAATATAATCCCGATCTGGTGCTGGTGGAGTTTTCGGTGAATGACGGAAATGACATTTTTCATAAAACTGCCTATGACAATTTGATCTATCGTCTGCTGAACGATGAATGCGCGCCAGCGGTAATGCTTTTATTTATGGGTCAGACAAACGGGGCGTCGGCTCAGGGCAACCATGCTTTGGTGGGGTATCATTACAGTGTACCCATGGTAAGCTATGCCAATGTGGCGGCGGATATGATGAAGGCTGGCCGTTTTTCTGAAAAGGAGCTGTCGGGGGATCAGGTGCATCCTTCCGTTCTTGGACATGCGGTGACGGGGGAGATCCTCTGGAATTATTTAAACGGCGTATATGAAAACCTAAATGAACTGGATTTGCCGGAAACCGGTGCGGAAACGGCGCTAACAAGGGTGATTTATGAGAATGCCCGCATTCTGGACAACGACGACATTGTTCCGGATGAAATGGGAGATTTCATGGAAAAACAAGTATGCGCGGAATTCCCTGACGGCTGGAGCTGTGACGGGGAAGGCGGCATTCAATTTACGGCCTCCTTCAGCCGGCTGGGCATTCTCTATTATGCTACCACGGACGGAACGGGCGGACTGTTTGAGGTGCTGGTGGACGGGGAGCATGTAAGGAGTATCAACTGTGATTTTTCGGGCGGCTGGGGAAATGCCATCATGACGGTAGAAGTTTATGCCTCTGATGAGACGGCAGTTCATACGGTTTTGATTCGCAAAAAGGAAGATTCTACGGGAAATATCTTCCATTTATTGGGTCTGATGACAAGCGGCAGGTAAAAAATTAACTTAAATTTAGCATGACCAAAGGACTAGTTTCTCTTTTTGAGAAACTAGTCCTTTATTTATTTTGCACAAAAAAAAAAAAACAAAATTGGTAATATAGTAAAATCGACGAAGAAGGAGTAAAAATAGATTGAATTAATTTTATAATGGATTTATAATTTAATTAACTTAAAGCTAAAATTACTTAAAAATCAACTGATTTAAAGGGAGCACCGTTATGGTAAAGTGGAGAAAATCGGCGGTATTTCTGATAGTACTGGCCCTGACCGGCAGTCAGCTGGCCGGCTGCGGCGGGAAGGACAGGACGGACGGAACAGAGTCCTTTGAAGATACGGCGCAGCCGTATCCGGAAATCATAGGTACATATGAGGCGGAAGATGCTTCTTTGATCGGAGGCGTACATGGGGAGACAGGCAGAACGGAATGCAGCGGAGGCGGGTATGCTACCGGTTTTCAAAACGAAGGAGACGCCTGTATTTTCACTGTAGAGGTTCCAGAGGATGGCTTTTATGATTTGATTTTCAGCAGCTCGGCCGGAGATCATAAGGAAAATTATGTAACGGCAGACGGAGAAGCTCTGGGTAATTTGGTGACGGATGCGAAGACTTTTTCGGAGTCGGGAATCAACAGGGTCTATCTGACGGCAGGGGAACATGAGGTGGCGGTTTCCAAGTTCTGGGGGTGGATTGATTTGGATTATCTGAAAATAACCACGTCGGCGCCGATCCCGGCATCAACCTATCAGGTTTCGGCGGAGCTTGTGAACGAAAACGCTGCAGATAACGCAAAGCGGCTTATGAGTTATCTGGCGGATAATTATGGCACCAGGATTCTTTCCGGTCAATATTGCGATACCGGAATCAACGGTAAGGAAATGCGGGTGGTCAATGAGGTAACCGGTAAGACGCCGGCTGTGCTGGGACTTGATTTTATGGAGTATACCCCTTCTTTTGTGGAACACGGAAGCAAGGGACGCTCCACCGATCTGGCCATGCAGTGCTGGGAGCAGGGAGGTATCGTCACCTTCTGCTGGCACTGGAACGCCCCTTCCAAATATCTCACCGGCAACTGGTACAGCGGATTTTATACCGAGTATACAAATATTGATCTGGCAAAGATCATGAACGGTCAGGATGAAGAAGGCTACGAGCTGCTGATGGCTGACATTGATGCCATAGCCGCACAGCTTTTAATCTTACAGGAAGCGGGAGTGCCCATACTCTGGAGACCGCTTCACGAAGCCAGCGGCGGCTGGTTTTGGTGGGGGGCTGCGGGAGCGGAGCCTTACATACAGCTTTACAGACTGCTTTATGACAGGCTGACCAATGAATACGGTCTGAACAATCTGATCTGGGTGTGGAACGGCCAGAATAAGGACTGGTATCCGGGAGACGAGTATGTTGACATCATCGGTGAGGATATTTACCCCGGAGAGCGGGTGTATACCTCACAGATTAATAAGTACCTGGAGGCCGTGGATTATACGAAGGCCGGGAAAATGGTAGTGCTTTCCGAAAACGGCTGTGTGTTTGATCCAGAATTGGCAGTGAGAGATGGTGCCATGTGGGGCTTCTGGTGTACCTGGAGCGGAGAATTCGTGGCAAAGGATACTGCCGTTTTTGCCTATAGTGAGAAGTATACGGAGGCGGAAGCCTTGAAGCGCTTTTATGAGCATGAAGCAGTAATCACGCTGGATGAGCTTCCTGACTTAAAAACGTATCCGATTAAAAATAATTAAAAAAACGGTAATCAAGAATGGAACAGGCAATGAAGAAGTCGGCAAAGGGAAAAAGCCCCGCAGGGGTGCCGTCCATAGACGGTAAGATTGTAAGCCTCTTAAATAAGGCAGGTGAGATAATCCTGCTGAATATGGTTTTCCTGCTGTGTTGTCTGCCGGTGATAACGATAGGATCGGCTCTTGCTTCACTGTATTATGCCACCATCAAAAGCATCAGGCGGGAAAGAGGTTATCCGGTGGGTGAGTTCTTATGCTCCATGAAGCGGACGCTAAAGAAGGGGATTTTACTTACCGTGTTGTCCTTTCTTTGGCTGGGGCTGCTGACTTTCGGCAGATATTACGCTAAAACGGGACAGTGGAAGCTGTCGCCGGGAGCGGGTATGTATGATGTGTTCCTCTTGGTAAGTGCCTGTGTAATGATTTATATTTTTCCGGTGTTATCCAGGTTTGAAATGAAGCTGACGGAGATCTGTAAGCTGAGTTTTCTGATGAGCATACGATTTCTGCCGTTTACGGTTTTAAGCATTGCCGGTTCGGCGGCGGCAGGTTTCCTGATGGTCTATGTCCTTCCGATTCCCTGCATTTTCTTTATGCCGGGGTTGTGGTGTCTGGCGCTGACTTTTTTAATTGAAAAGGCGCTCACGGCCTATACGCCTGAGGCGGAACCGGGGGAAGAACAATGGTTTGACAGAAAAGGGGAGAACAATGAAGCATAATGTATGGAAAAAGTCGATAGCATCTGTCCTTCTTGTAACGGTTGTATTTACCATGATGCCTGTCTGGAGTATGGATTCTCAGGCAAAGACAGAATGCTCCATGGATGATTTTGACGAGATGGTCAGCACTTATAATGTAGATGATTCCGTTCCTTCCTACAAAGAATACAAGGCGCTGCATGCAGATGCGTCTTACCCCGATACGGTGATTGAGATTCCGGCCGGGGACTTTGTCAGATATGAAGAGAGCGATGCTCCGGCTAAGCCTGAGATTTATCTGGATTATGAAGGTATGACGGGTAAGAGCGTGCTGACAGGAGAGGATTCCCTGATTGAGTTTGAGGTGGATGTGGCCCAGAGCGGCCTTTACAATCTTTCCGTGGTTTATTACCCTGTGGCCGGGAAAAATTCCGACATCCAGAGAAGCATTTTCCTGGACGGTTCCCTGCCCTTTGGAGAGATGGCGCTCTTAAATTTCCCAAGGGTCTGGACCAATTATGTGGAGGACACAAAAGTAGATAAGAACGGCATTACAATCATGACCTGGGAAAAGGATAATCAGGGCAATGACGTGAAGCCTAAGACCATGGAAATTCCGGAATGGCAGACCAGATATTTGTATGACAGCGACGGCTATATTACAGAGCCTCTTTCCCTTTATCTGGAAGCAGGAAAGCATACCGTCAGTATGGTGTCTTTAAGAGAGCCCATGCTGATTAACAAGCTTATTTTAAATAATGCAGAAGAGGCAAAATCTTATGCGGAGGTTAAGGCGGCATGGGATGCGGCGGGTGCCGTGGATTCCAGCGGAACCAATATTCTTCTGGAGGGTGAATACGCTACCAAAACATCCTCACAGATGCTTTATCCCCAGCAGGATCAGTCTTCTCCCGCGGTATCACCATCCAGTGCAAAAGAGCTGCTGAACAATTCTATCGGCGGCAATTCTTGGAGACTTGTGGGGCAGTGGATTGAATGGGAGTTTGATATTTTAAAGGATGGCTATTATTGTATTTCTCTTTATGATAAGCAGAATTTTTCCAGGGGCATTCATGTATCCCGACGCATCACCATCGACGGAGAAGTGCCCTTTGCGGAGATGAACGATTATGCCTTCAAGTACGGTCAGAACTGGAGAGAGGATAAGCTGGAAGACGAGAACGGCAATCCTTACCGATTCTACTTAAAGGAAGGACATCATGTGCTGCGCATGGAGGTAGTTCTGGGCGAATTTTCGGAGATCGTTGGCCTTGTGGAAGAGTCTGTCCAGCAGTTGAACAGCATCTACCGTCAGGTAATCAAGGTTACCGGTGTGGCACCGGATACCTACCGCAGCTATCAGCTGGAGGCTACCTTGCCGGATCTCCATAATCAGCTGATAGAAGCCAGAGATACTTTAAACGAGGCTTTGGAAAAGCTGGAGACCGTGGCGGGCAGTAATACGGATAAAAAAGCGGTGCTGCTGACCATGCGGGATCAGCTGGATGATTTGATTGAAGACGGTGAGTATTTCGTCAGAGTGATCGGTGCATATAAGGTGAATGTCCGTGCTCTGGGTACCTGGATCACCAGCGTGATCAGCCAGCCCCTGCAGATTGACCGCATCAATATTTATTCTCCGGATGTAAAAGTCAAGTATAACAAGAGCGGATTTTTCAGCCAGGCAGGATATGAGGTTCAGAGACTGTTTTACTCATTCGTCATTGATTACAATAACATCGGAAGCGTAGCCGAAGGCGGCGTAGGACAACAGAAAGACAATGCGGCGCTGACTCTGTGGATTGGTTCCGGACGTGACCAGGCCAATGTTATAAAAGCGTTGGTAGACGACACCTTTACCAGTAAGACGGGTATCAGCGTTAATGTACAGCTGGTTGACATGAACACTCTGTTGAAGGCCACGCTGGTGGGGGAAGGCCCTGATGTGGCAATCCAGGTGGCAAATACCAACGGTGTGGCAGGCGCGGTGCTTTACACTGGCAATGATACGCCTGTTAATTACGGGATTCGAAATGCAGTGCTGGATCTGACTCAGTTTGAAGATTGTAAGGAGGTGCTGGACCGGTTCCCCGCTGCGGCAAACACTCAGTTTACCTATGACGGAGCGGTATATGCCCTGCCGGAAACCATTACCTATCCTGTGATGTTTTACCGGAAGGACATTCTAAAGGAAATCGGCATGGAAGTTCCCGAAACCTGGGATGACGTAAAGGTAGCCATGACCGTGCTGGCAAAGAATCAGATGGAGTTCGGCATGCTGGCTAACGAGCAGATCTTTGCATCCCTGCTGTATCAGAACGGCGGGCAGTATTATAACGAGGACGGCAGCGCCTCTGCACTGGATTCGGATATTGCGGTAAGTACCTTTAAGGATTTCTGTGAGTACTATACGGACTATAAGCTGGATAAGGAAACCAGTGTGGAAGAGCGTTTCAGAACAGGTGAGTGTCCCATCATTCTATCGGACTATACCACATACAACAACTTTGCCGTGTCTGCGCCGGATATTGCAGGATTGTGGAGCTTTACCCAAATACCCGGAACGCTGCAGGAAGACGGCAGTGTGGATCATTCCGTGGCAAGCACGGGACTTGCAAGTATGATTATGGCGGATACGAAGTATCCGGATGCAAGCTGGGAGTTCATCAAATGGTGGACCAGCGCCGATACCCAGACCCAGTACGGGCGGGAGATGGAATCCCTGATGGGCTCCGCGGCCAGAGTACCAACCGCCAATTACGAGGCATTTTTAAATATGCCCTGGCCGGTGGATGATTTCGAAGCGCTGAAGGAAGCCATGGAGAGTGCCGAAGGAATCCCTCAGGTGCCAGGCGGATATTATTCCTGGAGAAATGTATATAACGCATTTTACGAGGTCGTCACCAATACCGATACGGCTCTCCCCAGAGAGGAACTGATGGATAAGGTTATTTATATCAATGCGGAGATTGATTATAAGCGGGAAGAGCTGGAACTGGATAAGAAGAAATAACAGAAGGGGGCATATAAATGGCAGAGCAAATGCAAGCGGCCGTGAAAACGGCGGGCGTATCCCAGGAGACATTGGATCTGATTAAAAAGCAGCGGACACTGGGGTATCAGATAAAAAAGAGTAAATCGTCCTATTTTATGCTGGCTCCGTACTTTATCATGTTTTTCTTCTTCACTGTACTTCCGGTGGTGATGAGTGTGGCGTTCAGCTTTACCTACTACAATATGCTGGAGATGCCGGAGTTTGTGGGCTGGAAGAATTACATCAAGCTGTTTTTGGAAGATGACATCTTCATGGTCTCTCTAAAAAATACCTTGATTCTGGCCGTGGTAACAGGGCCGGTCAGCTACTTCCTGTGTCTGCTGTTCGCCTGGATCATCAACGAGTTCAAGGGGTGGCTGAGAGCCTTCCTGACCCTGATCTTTTATGCACCCAGTATCTGCGGTAACGCATACGTGGTATGGAATCTGATCCTTTCCGGTGACAGATACGGATACTTGAATGGAATTCTCATGAAGCTGGGGATTCTGGATGAAGCGGTCATCTGGATGAAGACGGAAAAATATGTGCTGCCCATGCTGATCGTAGTGCAGCTGTGGTTAAGCCTTGGCACCGGTTTCCTGTCCTTTATCGCAGGACTCCAGACCGTAGACAAGAGTTTGTACGAGGCTGCGGCCTTAGACGGTGTCAAAAACCGCTGGCAGGAGCTTTGGCACGTGACACTGCCGGCCATGAAGCCTCAGCTGATGTTCGGTGCCGTTATGCAGATCACACAGTCCTTCGCCATTGCGGATGTATCCATTCAGCTGGCGGGCAATCCTTCCGTGAATTATGCAGGTGCAACGGTGGTGACACACCTTTTAGACTACGGTACCGTGAGATTTGAAATGGGTTATGCCTCAGCCATAGCTACAGTGCTGTTCTTGCTGATGGTGGGCAGTAATAAGCTGGTACAGAGACTCTTAAGGAGGGTGGGCGAATAATGAAAAATAAGAAAATAAGATTTTTCAAGCCAAAGGAAAAACGGCTGAACCGTTCCATGGCGGGCAACACCCTATTGTTTGTGTTGATGTTTATCTGCGGTCTGGCCATGATCCTTCCTCTGGTAATGGTCATTAACAACTGCTTAAAGCCTTTGGATGAATTATATCAATTTCCGCCCAAGATCTTTGTAAGAAACCCTACCCTGGAAAACTTCTCCGATTTGTTTACGCTGATGAGCGATTCCTGGGTGCCTTTCTCCCGGTACATATTAAACACGATTATTATTACCGGAGGCGGCATGGTGGGGCATGTAATTGTTGCTTCTCTGGCGGCATACCCGCTGGCAAAGCACAGATTTCCCGGCAAAAACATCCTCTTCAGCATGGTAGTGCTTTCGATGATGTTTTCCTGGACGGTAACACAGACTCCCCAGTATATGATTATTTCCTGGCTGCATATCAATAATACTTACCTTGCCCTGATTCTGCCGGCCTGCTCCTTTGGTATGGGGCTCTACCTGATGAAACAATTTATGGAGCAGCTGCCTGATTCGCTGATGGAATCGGCCAGACTGGACGGGGCCAGTGAGTGGAAGATATTCTGGAATATTGTGATGCCGAATGTAAAACCTGCATGGCTGACTTTGGCTATTTTCCAGTTTCAGCAGATGTGGGGGAACACCGGAAGCACCTTCCTGCGGGATGAGGATTTAAAACCTCTGCAGTACGCATTACAGCAGGTGTCTGCAGGCGGTATGGCAAGAGCCGGTGCGGCAGCGGCAGTAACCTTTATCATTGCGGCGGTACCTATTACTTTCTTCCTGATTTGCCAGAAGAACGTATTGGAGACCATGACTTCATCAGGTATGAAGGACTAAGGCTTCCTATCAATGATGAAAATAACAGGTTGCAGAAAGGCATGGTAAATTTAGATGAAAAAATTCCAGAGATTGAAACGGGCCGCGTCCCTCTGTCTGGCTTCCTTGCTGCTTGCGGGCATAACGGCAGGGGAGGTACATGCGACATCCATCCCCTACGACACTTATAACTACGATTACAGAGAGTACATTCATTTTACCCCCGCAGCTTATGTGCCCGATACTACTATCCGGGGCAGTGCCTTTACCTATAACGGGGAGCCTCTTGGAAACTTTGTTACACCTCAGGATTTATGTCAGGCGGATGACGGCAGGATCTATGTGGCGGATACCGGTAATAACCGGATTGTGGTGCTGGACGAGAGGATGAATCAGGTGCTGAACGTGCTTACCGTCTTTGACAACAACGGGACGGAGGACAGCTTTAAACAGCCCTATGGTGTATTTGTATCCGAAAAGAACGAGATTTATATTGCGGATTCCCAGAACAACCGAATTGTGGTTTTGGATCAGGAGGGGAAGCTGGTCAAAATTGTGTCCAATCCGCAGTCGGAAAGCCTGGAGGACAATTACGTATTTGTACCCCTGAAGGTTGCCGTTGATTATGCGGACAGAGTTTATGTGATTGCGCAGAACATGTTTGAAGGAATCATGGTATTTGAGAGTAACGGAAACTTTTCTACCTTCTTTGGCACCATTGAAGTTGAGATCAGCGCCTGGGAAAAATTCTGGGCAAGGCTGGCTTCCAAAGAAGAGAGAGCAAAACAGGTCTTGTTTATTCCCACGGAGTTTACTGGCATCGACATTGATCCGGACGGCTTTGTATATGCCTCCAATATCGACCCCAACGGGGAACAGGGGGTACGGCGCTTAAATCCCAGAGGTGAGGACGTTATCAAAAAGGGTGAGAACGCCAATGTGGGTGGCGATCTTTGGATCAGCGGCACCACTGAGTATGCGGGACCTTCTCAGTTTACGGACGTGGTTTACAGAGGCAACGGTATTTATTCCTGTCTGGACAGAAAGAGGGGACGTATTTTCACCTATGACCACGAAGGCAATCTGCTCTATATCTTTGGCGGCCTGGGAAGCCAGGAGGGAACCTTCGCCCTGCCGGTGGCAGTGGAGGACATCGGAAATCGGATTGTGGTTTTGGATGCTACCAGAGGAGATATTTCCTGCTTTGAAGTGACGGAATATGGCAGGCTGATCAACGAGGCGGTAAGTCTGCGCTACGACGGCGACGAGGCCTCGGCGGTGACTCTTTGGGAGAGGGTGCTGGAGCTGGACGAAAACAACGAGCTGGCTAATACCGGTATCGGAAAAGCATACCTTACGGCTGGTGATTATGAGCAGGCCATGAAGTACCTGGAGTTGGGAATGAATCGGGATCATTATTCCGTGGCCTTCCGGCGCTACAGAAACAATCTGCTGACAGCCAATATCAGCTATCTGCTGACTGGTATCGCCATCCTGCTTGCTGCCTGGTTTGTCTATCAGCAGATAAAAAAGAAAAAGGTGAAAAAAGGAGGTGTGGCAAATGGGTAAATATTTTTCAAAAGAAAAGTGGAAGTATATGTTTTACACCATTACCCACCCCATGGACGGATATTATTGGATCCGTCATCAGGAAAGGGGAAGCGTACCCATCGCCATATTGATGGTGGTCTTGTTTTCCTTCAGCTTTTCCGTCAACCGATTGATGGCCTCTTTTGTGGTAAATGATGTGGATCCGAGAGTTGTTGACAGCCTTTTCGAGCTGCTGGGAGTTTTGTCCGCTTATCTGCTGCTTTGTGTCAGCAACTGGTCTATCACCTGCCTGATGAACGGAGAGGGAAGAATGAAGGACATTGCCATTGCCGTGGGATACGGCACGGTTCCCATAACGATTATGATGCTTTTGGGAACGCTGGTGAGTCAGTTTGTGGCGGATGACGAACAGGCCTTTTATGTAATGATCCTTGGCGTGGGCATTGCCTACGGGTTGATTATGATACTGGTGGGTATTATGCAGGTGCATAATTACACCCTGGGAAAGACGCTGGTCACGCTGTTCCTGACCCTGGTTGCCCTATTCATTATTATCTTTTTACTGCTTCTGCTGAGCAATCTTTTAGGCATGGTGGTGAATTTTTTCAGAAGCGTTTACACGGAAATTATTTTTAGGACTTAAGGAGGCGGGAGCATGAAATCTTCCAAGGAAAAGAAAATCAAAAAGCCCATGAGAAGGCTCATGAAAAGGTCCATGAGCCTGAAAAAAAAGGCAGTGCTTAGTCTCTTAGGTCTGGCGGTTTTGCTGGTGGCGGTTTATCTGCTTTATTATTTCATCCATTATACATGGTATGACAAGTATAAGGATTACCTAAACGGCTACGATTATGAGACGGGCAGCCCCTTTTCGCCAAAGGCGGAAAGCACCAGTGATGTGCCGGGCTTTGTACTGGTGAGTGAGAGCGATGTCTTAAAGCTCTATACTGACACGGCTACGGCAAATATAGCAGTATACGACAAACGTGACGGCAGCATCACCTACGCCAATCCTTTAAATGCAGACGAGGACAGCGTGGCAAATAAGGCCAATCTTAACTATTTAAAGTCACAGTTTATTCTGCAGTATTATAACGCTGATGTAAAGTCCAGCAATATGGATTCCTACAGCCAGTCCGTGGCAAAAGGGCAGCTTTCGGCGGAAGGCATTGAGGGAGGCATTCGATATATTTATCAGGTAGGTGATCTGACAGAGGGACAGATCCACTTTGAAATTCCGCTGGAATATCGTTTAAATGGCGATAAGCTGGAGGTTTCCGTACCGGTAAAGGGCATCAGGGAATATGGCGGCGGTTATATCTACCGTGTTCAGCTGCTGCGTTACATGGGGGCTGCTCACAATACGGAGGACGGCTACCTGGTGGTGCCCAACGGTTCCGGCTCCCTGATCCGTTTCAACAACGGCAAGACCTCAGCAGCCAATTACAACCAGTATATTTACGATATTGATCCGATGACGGCCAATTATACCACTATCGAGAATACCTACAGTGCCAAGCTGCCAATATTCGGGATCTGCAGGCAGGACAGAAGTCTGCTGGTGACATTGGAAGACGGTGCCACTACCTCTGTGGTGACGGCAGGAGTATCCGGAAGCTATAACGATTACAATTTTGCTTATCCTACCTTTGTTTTAAGAAATATTGATAACCTGCGGATGTTTGGTAATTCCACTACGGATGTATTTGTCATGGAGCCGGATCTTTACGACATCAATATGCAGGTGAGCTACAGCTTTTTAGGCGAAGAGTATAAAGGTTATGCGGGATTGGCCAATTATTACAGAGAGCGCCTGATTGCAGAAGGAAAACTTACTCCTATGTCCGCTGCGGCGGGAGATATTCCCTTTTACTACGACGTGATTGCCGGCGTAAAGGAGACTGCTCATTTCCTGGGGGTACAGTATCTGCATACCTTTGTGATGACGGATTTTGATCAGGCGGAGGAAATGGCAAAGGCTCTGTCTCAGGCGGGAATTCAAAATCAGGTCATGAATCTGCAGGGCTGGTTTAACGGCGGCTATTACCATGATGTAGCAGACAAGGTGAAGGTCATGGGAAAGCTGGGAGGCAAATCTGGCTTAAAGGATTTAAACGAGGCTATGAACGCCTTGGGAGGCAAGCTTTACGCTGATGTGGCATTCCAGCAGGTGACTTTTGCGGATGATGATTTTAATTATAACGCAGAGGGGGCCCGGTACTACGGCGCAGGCTTTGTAGCTTCCTTCGGACAGGTAAATCCCGTCAATTTAAGGAATACCTCGTCCCTGGATTACATGGAAACCAAGTACGATCTGCTTTCACCGAAGTACCTGCCCAGATATGTGGGTGGTTTTGCAAAAAAGATAGAAAAGTATCCGCTCTACGGTGTTTCCCTGCGGGATCTGGGAAATGTGCTGACCTCCGACAAGAAGCGGACGGAAATTATCAACCGGGAAGAGGCGCTGGATGTGCTGCAGGCTCAGTTTGAAGTGCTGGAAGGCACGGGAAAGAAGCTGATGACAAACAATGCCAATGCCTATAGCTTCCCCTACAGCACGGACATTATCAACGTGTCCATTGATTCCAACAAGTACCAGATTGTGGATGAGAGCATTCCTTTGTACGAAATGGTAATCCATGGCTGCATTTCTTATTCCACGGACCTGTTGAATTTCCAGGACGAAGAGGATATGACCGGCATCGTTCTGAAAATGATAGAGTCGGGAGCTTCCCCTCATTATGTATTTACCTGGGAGGAATCCAGCAGGATGAAGGATACCGGCTTAAACCGTTATTATGCCACCACCTTTGACGTATGGAAGAATGAAGCGGCAGACATCTACGGACAGGTGAACGGGGCACTGAAACATGTGTCCGGAGCCAAAATGACCGGGCATGAGATTTTTGATAACGGCGTTAGAAAAATTACCTACGACAACGGCGTGATCATTTACATCAATTACGGCGACGAGGCTTTAGATGCAGACGGCATGGAGATACCTGCCATGTCCTACAAAATGGAGGGGATGTAAATGCAGAAAAAGGGAAAAAAGAAAAAAATGACTCTTCTCCAAAAGCGCAGCATGATGGGATGGCTCTTTATCCTGCCATGGCTGGCGGGGTTCCTTATTTTCTATGTAAGAAGTCTGTTTATGACGGGACAATTTGCTTTTAACACTATGACCATAGATGCCATTAACGGAGGCTACAAGCTGGATTTTGTGGGGATTGAAAATTTCCGTTATGCCTTTATGGTACATCCCAGCTTTAAACAGGAGCTGACAAGATCCGTCATGGATATGCTGATCGACGTGCCGTTGATTACTTTTTTCAGTCTGTTTATGGCTATGCTGCTGAACAAGAAGTTCCCCGGCAGGACATTGGTAAGAGCAATCTTCTTCCTGCCCATTATTTTAAGCTCCGGAGCAATTACGGATGCCATGGAACTGAGCATGCAGATGATGAACGGCGGTATTTCCTCTCAGGCGGCGGATGCGGCGGCCACGGCCGGTACTACACTGGCCTTTGATGTGGATTATTTGATTGGTATGTTTATGAATCTGGGTCTGCCGGCTTCCATATTGGAATACATTGTGCAGGCGGTGGCACGGATCAATGACATTATTGCCGCCAGCGGTGTACAGATCATTATCTTTATTGCAGCGCTGCAGTCTATTCCGGGTTCCATGTACGAGGTGGCAAAGATCGAAGGCGCTACGGGCTATGAGACTTTCTGGAAGGTTACCTTTCCCATGGTGATGCCTCACATCATTACCAATGTGGTTTACACCATTGTGGACAGCTTTACGGAGAGCGGCGTAGTGGATTTGGCATATAAGACTACTTTAGAGCAGTTTAATTATGGCCTGGGCTCGGTGTTCAGCCTGGTGTCCACGGTGGTCACTTGTGTGATTCTGGTATTGATCTGCGGTTTCATACAGAAGCGTGCGTTCTATTATAACTAGGAAAGGAGGAAAGGAAAATGCAGAAAACATTGTCACAAAATCATTTATACAGAAAATTAAAGGCCTCCGCTCAAAATCCGGACCAGCGTAAAAGTCTGGGCAATGATATAAAGAAGATTGCCCTGATAATCGTAAAGGCTGCAATTCTGATCGGCGTAAGCTATGTGATCCTTTCCCCTGTGATCGGCATTTTGGTAAATTCCTTTTCTTCCAACACGGATGCCGTAGATCCCATGGTATTCATATTGCCAAAGAATCCTACGCTGGAGAGATATTCCCTGGCATCCCTGCGGCTTGAATATCTGCCCACCATGGCCAGAGATCTGATCTATACGCTGAGCCTGACCCTGCTGCAGCTTTTGGTCTGTTCCATGGTAGGGTATGGGTTTGCAAGATTTGATTTTCCGTTTAAGAAGCTTTTGTTTGGCTGTGTGGTAGTAATGATTATCATTCCCTCCCACACCATTATGCTTCCTTTGTATTTGTCCTTTAGAGAATTTAATCCCCTGGGATTGATTGAGTTGATTACGGGATCGACCATTAACCTGATGGGTACGCCTGTGCCCATGTATATTATGACCCTGCTTGGCTGCGGCGTACGTTCCGGACTGTATATTTATATTTTCAATCAGTTCTTCCGCGGGCTGCCCAAGGAAATCGAGGAAGCGGCATTAGTGGACGGTGCGGGGGTATGGTACACCTATTTCAGAATTATGTTAAGAAACGCAATGCCTTCTGTTATCACGGTGGCGGTGTTCTCCATTGTGTGGCAGTTTAACGATACTTTTTATGCAAAGTTATTTCTGATCAGCGATGACATAGTGATCAGTAAAAAGATAGCGACACTGCAGTCGGTGATTGCCAATCAGGATAAGATATTATCTGTGACGATCCAAGAGCTTTATTTAGACGCAGGCATTATCCTGGTGCTGCTGCCTATCGTACTGATTTACATCTTCCTGCAGAAATACTTTATAGAGGGCGTGGAGAGAAGCGGTATCGTAGGATAACGGCTCCAGCTCAAACCATCAACTTACACTTAAAAAGGAGGAATGAAAAAGTTGAAGAAGAAATTATTAGCCTGCCTGCTGGCGGGCACCATGGTACTGTCCATGGCAGCATGCGGCGATGATCAGACGCCGGCTTCCGATTCCGTTCCCAGCGATTCCGCACCGGAGAGTGTTCCCGAAAGCACACCGGAACCTACACCGGAAGCTCCTGTGGCAGAGGAAGCGAGCATTGACTTTGAAGATGGGAATATGGGCTTCGTGTCCGCATATTCCAAGCCTGCGGACGCGGCTGAGGTGGAGATGTCCATTGTGGACTTCGGTGGAAGCAAAGCGCTGCAGGTTAAGAATCTGACGGGAAAGGTCCCTTATGTGGCAATCGACGCTACCAGCCTGCTGGGTGCCGATGTGGCAAAGGTAGCCAGTGTGGAATTAAGCATTGGTGTGTCCTATGAGGACGGCAGCTTTAACGCTGTATCAGGCGGCTTGATTGCCTGGAGCGGTGAAGATCTGAAGGAAACAAGTGATGACTGGTCCGTTTATTTGGAGAAGGTTAATCCCAAGAAGCAGGTAGCTACCCTGTCTGCGGGAGAAGAGTTTGTGGCGGATGCCGGCAATATGCTGGTGGTACAGTTAAAAACCGATAACGGCGTGGCTGCAGGCGCAGGCAATGCTACTATGTACATCGACAATATTCGTTTTCTGGATGCGTCCGGAAATCTGTTAAAGGCAGACAGCTCTGCAGCCTTCGTGGCAAATGCCATGTTTGAGAGCGGCGGTGCCGATTATGTAAATCTGGCATATCTGGCAAACCCCGTGACCTTCGAGGGCTTTGCATGTACCGGCGGCGGTTGGGCACAGGTTGGTTTCGATATGCCGCAGGAGATCCTGGACGCGCTGGTACCCGGTTCTGTGGTAGAGATTGAATACAGCTCCACTTCCGGCAATATGTGGCTGGTGATGAACCAGTCTGCGGCAGGCTGGAGAAGAGTGGGCTGCGGTCCCATAGACGGTGTTGCGGAGGACGGCAGTGATGATTCCTCATCCTACTACAACAGCGGCAGAACTGTCGCTCAGATTACTTATGAGCAGCTTTCGGCCGGCTGCGGCGGCGATGTATCCACCTTTGGCCCCAGTATGCAGTGTGAGTCTGATGGGGACTGGGAGGTATTTTCCGTAAAGGTTGGCCAGGCGTTTCCTTATTATGCGCCTCTTGGCAGTGAAGCCGTAGAATTTGAAGGCTTTGCATGCAGCGGCGACGGCTGGGCACAGAACGGCTTTGAGATGCCTCAGGAGATCATCGACGCGCTGGTACCCGGCTCCGTAGTAGAGATCAGTTATGCTTCTGAGAGCGGAGATATGTGGCTGGTAATGAATCAATCTGCGGCAGGCTGGAAGAGAGTAGGACATAATGAAGGCATTGAAGGCGGAGAAGGCTGGGCATCATGGAACGGAAACGTCTGTCAGATACCTTATGAGATGCTGGAGACAGTCTGCGGCGGCGATGTATCTACCTTTGGCCCTACCATGCAGTGTGAGTCTTCTGGAAAGTGGGAAGTATTCAGCGTAAAGGTCGGACCTGCCAAGGAGTTCCAGATGATGCGGGATCCCGTTGAATTTGAAGGCTTTACCTGCAGCGGTGACGGCTGGGGGCAGAACGGCTTTGAGATGCCTCAGGAGATTATTGATGCTCTGGTGCCTGGTTCTGTAGTAGAAATCAGCTATACCTCTGAGAGCGGTGATATGTGGCTGGTGATGAATCAGTCAGCGGCAGGCTGGAAGAGAGTAGGACATAATGAAGGCATTGAAGGCGGAGAAGGCTGGGCATCATGGAACGGAAACGTCTGTCAGATACCTTATGAGATGCTGGAGACAGTCTGCGGCGGCGATGTATCTACCTTTGGCCCTACCATGCAGTGTGAGTCTTCCGGTAAATGGGAGGTATACAGTGTGAAGGTTGGTACCGTTCAGTAAGGCAAGTGCGATTCTAATTTCAGACTCGTAGATATGCAGGCCGGCCGGGCTTCGGCTGAGCCGGTCTGCTTCAAAGAATAGGAGGATTTATTCTAATATGAAGAATATGAAGAAATTTATGGCACTGGGGCTGGCTGCCGCAATGACCCTGTCCATGGCAGCCTGCGGAAACGACGGCAACGGTGAAAGCCAGGGAAACAGCGGCACTCCGGGCAATCAGGGGAATGCAGGCAACTCGAATAACGCGGGTAATTCCGGCGCTTCCGGGGATTTGTTCGGGACCGGTGACGGCAGTATTGAGATCGGCTGCTGGTGGGTACAATACTATGACAGTACCCATTATAAAGGCGGAGATATGACCGTTAATCCTGACTGGGTTACCGCTCAGGCTAAGGAAGACGATGATGAGGAAACTGCAAAGCAGAAGGAAATTAACAGGAACGTTGCTCAGGCAAAGTGGGACAATGTAAAGGCAATCGAAGAGAAGTACGGTGTAACCTTCTCCTGGGAGAATTTGACCTATGCCGGCGTACAGGACTCTATCAATACCTCCATCATTGCCGGCTCTCCTGACTGTGAGGTTTACCTGGTAGAGGCACAGATGGCTATTCCCGCACAGATGAACGGTCTGGCAGTGGACTTAAAGACCATCCTCCCCGCGGACGATGATCTGCTTACCGATCAGTCCAACATGGGTTATCTGGATCTGGGCGACGGCAAGGCCTGCATCCTCTATACCAAATCCGGACAGAGCAACGTAGAAGGTACTTATCCTCTTGGTTTTAACTTGCAGCTTCTGGAAGAGAACAACCTGGAGGATCCCAGAGTTCTGTGGGAGAAAGGCGAGTGGACCTGGGAGAAGTTCATCGAGTACTGCCAGGTGTTGACTCAGGATACCGACGGCGACGGACAGGTTGATCAGTTCGGCTACTGCGGATATGAGCAGGAGACTTTTGAGCAGCTGATGATGTCCAACGGAGCGGATATTGCTTCCGGCACCACGGAGCATCTTTCCACGCAGGCAACGGGCGAGGCCCTGCAGATGATGTATGATATGTACAATACCTATAAGTCTGCTGACGGCTACAGCATTTGCTATCCTTACGACTATGAGGGAACACCCTCCGACAGCATGAGAATTCAGTACTGCCAGAACAACGTAGGCTTCTTCCCCATTGCAGTGTGGATTGCCAACGGCCAGAACAACTATTCTCCCAGTGATGAGAATAATGACTACAGTGCGAAGAATCTGACCTTTGATACCGCTTATGTACGCTGGCCCGTAGGTCCTTCCGGCAACAAGGATACCAACCCTGGCAAGAACGCTGCGTCCGGCACCGGCTATTACATCATTGCGGCAGGCAGCAAGAATCCCGGTACCGCTTACAATGTGCTGTCCAGCTTCTTTAACTGGTACAATGACGATATTTCCTTCCGTGATGACAAGGCAACCCTGAACTGGTGGTATACCGAGAACGCATATACTCCCGAACTGCAGGAGGCGAACTTTAACGTAATGTTTGACGCTGGTTCACACTCCACGGTTGACTTCTGGAATTCGCTGTCTTCCGATATGTATTCCACAGATGCAGGAAACGGTCTCCAGCTTTTGATGAAGGGCGAAATGACACCTGCACAGTTCCAGGAAACCTTCAAGCAGAAGGTGCAGGATGCACTGGATGCAACCTATAAGTAAGGCGCGGCAGGGCGTTTAAAGTTTGACACTTGACAATAGCCTGGGGCGGCTGCGGCCGCCCCATAATATTAACAGCGAGAGGTATCTATATGAGCAATATTAAGATGATTTCCCCTGCAGTGCCCAATGTGCCCTGGCAGGAAAAGCCTGCGGGCTTAAAGGGGGCGCCTATTTGGAGGTACACGGAGAATCCCATTATCGGGCGCAATCCTTTAGAGGGAGTAGCGCGCATTTTTAACAGCGCGGTAATGCCCTATGAGGGAAAGTTTATCGGCGTGTTCCGCGGCGAACAGACCAACGGTATTCCCTATATTTATCTGGGAAAGAGCGAGGATGCCATTCACTGGGAGTTTGATCCTGAGAAGATTCCCTTCGTGGATGAGGCAGGCAAGCCTTTTATGCCGATTTATGCCTATGACCCCAGACTGGTAAAGGTGGAAGACACCTATTATATCATCTGGTGTCAGGACTTTTACGGGGCCTCCATCGGCATGGCCAAAACGACGGATTTCAAGACCTTTACCAGGCTGGAGAATCCCTTCCTGCCCTTTAACCGTAACGCGGTTTTGTTCCCCAGAAAGATTAACGGCAATTTCATGCTCTTAAGCCGTCCTTCCGATTCCGGCCATACGCCCTTTGGCGACATTTTTGTCAGTGAGAGCCCGGATCTGGTATACTGGGGTAAGCACAGGCATGTAATGAGCCGGGGTAATGAGTGGTGGGAGTCCTTGAAGATCGGCGGCGGCGCGGCGCCCATTGAAACTAACGAGGGCTGGCTTTTGTTCTACCACGGCGTCAGCGGGACCTGCAACGGATATGTCTATTCCATCGGCGGTGCTATTCTTGATTTGGAGAATCCATCCAAGGTATTGTATCGTTGTGAGAACTTTTTACTGACTCCTGAGGAATGGTACGAAGAGAGAGGATTTGTTCCCAACGTTACCTTCCCCTGCGCTACCATCCATGATTCGGAAAGCGGGAAGATCGCTATTTACTACGGCTGTGCGGACAGTTATGTAGGGCTGGCATTTACCACGCTGGAAGAAATCACTGCCTATATCAAGGATCACAGTGTTACCAACGATAATGACAGAGAGCTTGGAATGAGATAGTTTGGAATAAGGTAACTTGCAATGAGAGAGCTTGGAATGAGGTAGTTTATCCAGGGGGCTGTTTGTAAATGAACGAGAGTTTGCAGCAGCCCCCTGATGTGAAAACGGAATCATTGCAGGGAAAGGAATTTGTTTGTGCCGCTGAGGCGGCATACTGGGAAGAGCGAGAGCTGGGGAGGGACGTCAGCGGGGCTGACATCTGCCGAGATTGTTTTGGTCTTAGCGATTTGCAAGGATTGACTGTCAGTGATAAGCTATGTAAATTTTTAACAAAAGGGTCTCGTCAGCGGCCAGCCGCGGATGTAAGGCTTTTTCAAGCACCTGCAGTGCAGCAGCATGGGAAAGGAGACAGCATGTCGGAAGCAATGGAATTTGTTAAAAATATTAAAGTGGGAATCAGCATCGGAAATACACTGGATGCCACGGACGGACGACTGAAGAAGGACGCGGCTCCCAGTGCTTTTGAGACAGCCTGGCATAATCCGGTGATTACAAAAAGATTCGTGGATAGTATATTGGATGCGGGTTTTAATTTGGTTCGGATACCGGTATCATGGACCAATCATTTGGGAGAGGCGCCGGACTTCGTCATCGAAAAAAGCTGGCTTGACAGAGTGCAGGAGGTGGTGGATTACGTATATAGCCGCAAGGCATACATCATCTTAAATCTTCATCATGAGGATTGGAATTTCCCCTATTACGACAACTGTGAGGCGGCCTGCCGGAAAATACGGGCAGTGTGGAAGCAGCTCTGTGAACGGTTTGCGGATTATGATGAGCATTTGATTTTCGAGGCCCAGAACGAGCCCCGCAAGGTGGGAACGGAGCTGGAATGGAACGGCGGCGACGAAGAGGGCTGGGAGGTGGTCAATACCACCAACCGGGCGTTCCTGGAAACCGTAAGGGCTGCCGGCGGCCATAATTCGGGGCGCTACGTGATGCTGCCCGGCTATGGCGCTAACTGTAAGGTCGGTATCCGCCATATTGCAGTGCCGGAGGATAAAAAAGTTATCATTTCCGTACATGCTTATGAGCCATATGAATTTGCGCTGCAGATTCCCGGCAGAAGGAACTGGAATCATGACACGGAAGAAATTGACAGGCTGATGCGAGATTTGCAGGAGTTGTATACGGACAGGGGAATTCCTGTGATCATTGGAGAATTTGGAGCTATGAATAAGGAGGATAATGAGGACGAGCGGGCGGAATGGGTAAAGTATTATGTGTCTGCAGCCGCTGGAATCGGCGTTCCCTGTGTATGGTGGGACAACGGCTTGTTCGAGGGTGAGGGAGAACTGTTCGGCTTATTTAACAGACACGACTGTACCTGTGCCTATCCCAAGGTGCTGCAAGGGTTAGTGTGCACGGAATGAAGATTTTCTAAGTCTGCTGCCGAATTGCATTCGGCATGGGACGCAGACTAAGAAAATTTAAATCATTCCGGTAAGAATGCCCAAGCGAACATGGTTCGCTTTGTGCGGGTATTCTTACGGACTTGCACCAGTTCACATATTGTTTGTGCTGCTGCAGGCAGCATGACGGGAATTGTGAAAGACAGAGTAAAGGCAGAAATAAAAGGAGAGAAAAAATGGCGGAGTTGGAAAGACTTGCGGCGGAAGCAAAGGAGCATCTGCTGGGAAAGATTGTTCCTTTTTGGCGGAGCCTGCGGGATGATAAGCGGGGCGGCTGGTACGGATATGTGTCCTATAACCTGGAAACAGACAGAGATGCGGTAAAGGGATGTATTTTAAACAGCAGGATTACCTGGTTTTTTTCCAATGTATACCTTTGCTGTAAGCAGGGGCTGATTACAGACGAGGATTGCAGGAAATACGGATTTTCACCGGAGGATCTAAAAGCAGAAGCAGAGCACGGTTTGGACTATTTACGAGGAAGCTGCCTGGATCAGGCCAATGGGGGTATTTACTGGTCGCTGTACGCGGACGGCAGACCTGAGGATACTACAAAGCATACATACAATCAGGCGTTTGCCATTTATGCCTTGTCTTCCTGCTATGAGGCTTTGGAAGAGGAAGAGGCTTTGAAGCTCGCTTTCAGGCTGTTTGAATTGATTGAAGAAAAGTGTACGGATAATGTAGGGTATCTGGAGGCTTTTACGGTAGATTTTCAGCCGGAATCCAATGAAAAGCTGTCGGAAAACGGCGTCATGGCGGCAAAGACCATGAATACACTGCTTCATGTGTTTGAAGCTTATACTCAGCTCTATAAGGTTTCGGGAGACAGAAGGGTAGAAGAGCGGCTGAAATGGATCCTGGATGTCTTTGCGGAGAAGATCTATAATCCGGAGAAGCATCGTCAAGAGGTGTTTTTTGACGAAAATTATAATTCCATTATTGATCTGCATTCCTATGGGCACGACATTGAGACGGCATGGCTGATTGACTTGGGGGTCGAGGTGCTGAAAAGTCCTGCCTATGATAAAAAGCTTACTCCCATCACCAAAGACCTGACAGGGCAGATCTACAGGGAGGCTTTCAATGGGCAGTCCCTGGCAAATGAGTGTGAAAGGGGGATCGTCAATACCCACCGGATCTGGTGGGTGCAGGCGGAGGGCGTTGTCGGATTTTTAAACGGCTATTTAAAAAACAACAGCCGCGGGGAATACCTGGAGGCAGCATTAAAGCAGTGGGCGTTTATTCGGGAGCATGTGGTTGACGGCCGGCAGGGCTCCGAATGGTTCTGGGAGGTTGATGCGGAAGGTAAACCCTATCCTGACCGGCCCATTGTTGAACCCTGGAAATGTCCTTATCACAACGGCAGAATGTGTGTGGAGATATTAAGGCGGACGGCATTCTTAAATGGCCCGAAAGAAAGAGAGGCGTAATGATACACGAAAAATATTTTGAACTGGCAAAGAAACAGGAGATGCTGCTGAACCGTAAGAACGAAAAGGACCCGCATTTTTATAATGGCATCTATGACCGTTATCTTTACCCTGTCCTGACCAGGGATCACCTTCCATTGACCTGGCAGTATGATTTGAACCGGGAAAGCAATCCTTATTTTATGGAGCGTCTGGGGATCAATGCGGTCATGAATTCCGGAGCAATTTACCTGAACGGGAACTATTACCTGGTAGCCCGCATTGAAGGGAATGACCGTAAGTCCTTCTTTGGCGTGGCAAAAAGCGATAACGGAGTGGACGGCTTCCGCTTTCTGGATTATCCGATTCTGCTGGAGGATACCTGTCCAGAGGAAACCAATGTTTACGATATGAGGCTGACACAGCATGAAGACGGCTATATTTACGGCGTGTTCTGCTCCGAGAGCAAGGATAAATCGGTAAATGATCTGTCTGCCGCCGTGGCAGCGGCGGGGATCGTGCGCACAAAGGATTTGGAGCACTGGGAGCGGCTGGATAATCTGGTGACTCTACGTTCGCCCCAGCAGCGGAACGTGGTGCTGCATCCTGAATTTGTCAATGGCAAATATGCTTTTTACACCAGGCCCATGGATGATTTTATTGAGACTGGAAGCGGCGGAGGTGTGGGTTTCGGACTCTGTGATGATATTACTCATGCGGTGATTGATGAAGAAAAGATGACGAGTCTTCGCAAATATCATACGATCACGGAAGCCAAAAACGGTGCCGGTGCAGTACCAATTAAGACGGATGCCGGCTGGATTCATATTGCTCATGGGGTGAGAAATACGGCGGCAGGTTTGAGATATGTAATCTACGCCTTTGCTACGGCCCTGGACGATCCCTCAAGGGTAATTGCAGAGCCCTCCGGTCTGCTGATTGGTCCCAGAGGGAGCGAAAGAGTGGGAGATGTTTCCAATGTTGTCTTTACCAATGGAGCTATCGTCAATGAAAAAGGAGAGGTGTTTATTTATTATGCTTCTTCAGACACAAGACTTCATGTGGCCGTCACTACCTTGGATAAACTGAAGGATTATGTGTTTAACACCCCTTCGGATCCCGGCAGAAGTGTAGAATGTGTTGCCCAGAGGTGCGGACTGATTGAAAAAAATCTGGAGCTGTTGAAGGGATAAATTTTAAAGGCGGTAGATGAAAATGTTGGTTGTGCCAAATCATGAATTGTTAAATTACAGCGGCCGGATTGACTTTGAAGACGAAAAGGCTCCCGTGTTTGTCTATGCGGGCAGCTATGTCAGTATCCGCTTCAGCGGCAGCTGTATTGGAGTTGTTTTATCAAATATAAGAAGCTACGCCTCCAATTATGTAGGCTATATTTTAGATGGCGTGCAGGAAAAGTTCCTTCTGGAGCCTGTTGCCGGAGACGGAAAAGCCGAAAACGGCCTCTGTGAATCCGGTATGGATTTAGAGCTTGCGTCCGACTGCGGGGGTCAGGAATCTAAGGATGGTTTTCGAGGCCCCAGCCATTCGCTTTGCGGGCAGGGCGATGACCGGCAGGGATACTGCCTGGGGAAGAATCTAGGGCCGGGGGAGCATGAGCTGCTTTTATTCAAGCGCATGGATGCCTGTCATTATTTCATTTTCCATGGATTCGAGTTGGAAGACGGGAGTAGTGTGCTGCCGCCCCGTGAACTCCCAAAACGAAGGATTGAGGTATTTGGAGACAGCGTGTCTTGCGGGGAAGTGTCGGAGGCAGTGGAATATGCAGGCCGGGAAGACCCGGAGCATGACGGAGAATTTTCTAACAGCTGGTATTCCTATTCCTGGATTACGGCCAGAAAGTTAAATGCGGAGCTGCATATCACCGCGCAGGGAGGCGCGGCCCTGCTGGACAAAACAGGTTGGTTTTGCGGGCCGGATTTTGTGGGCATGGAGTCCATATACGATAAGATTCAGTATAATCCCCAGCTGGGAGCACTGAAACCGTGGGATTTCAGCAAATGGATCCCTCATGTGGCGGTGGTGGCCATCGGGCAGAATGACTCCAATCCGGAAAACTACATGGCGGAAAACTACGATTGCGAGCAGGCGGTAAACTGGCGGAAACGTTACAAGGCTTTTTTGGAAAAGCTGATGGAGATTTATCCCCGGACCAGCTTTGTGCTGACCACTACCATTCTGGGGCATGACACAGGCTGGGACCGCGCCATTGACGATGTCTGCAGGGAGATTGACAGCAGCCGTGTGCATCACTTTTTATATGAAAAGAACGGCTGCGGTACGCCGGGCCATATCCGCATTCCGGAGGCAGAGAAGATGGCGGAGGAATTAAGCACATTTATTGAATCTCTGGGAGAAGAAGGCGAAAAGATTTTCTAAGGTAGAAAAGAATTCAACCTAAGAAAATCTAAGTTTCGCCTCGAAGAACGCAAAAACAGCGCTCTTTGTTGATTGTTTGTGCCGCCGTTGGCGGCATGTCTGGAAGCAGGAAAGGCGAAAGCGTATGAATTTAAATTATGAGGCAGCGGTGGCAAACCGTGGCAATCAGGCAAGAATCAAGAAGGTATTTCAGCGGGCAGAGCAGGGAGAAAAGCTGACCATCGGTTTCTTAGGTGGTTCCATCACCCAGGGAGCTCTTGCATCGGATCCAAAGCTGTGCTATGCTTACCGTGTGTATGAATGGTGGTGTAAAACCTTTTCTAAGGCGGAGTTTGTTTACTTGAACGCGGGGATCGGCGCAACGGATTCTCAGTTTGGATGCGCCAGGGTAGAAAGTGACCTTTTAGCTTACAGGCCGGACTTCTGTATTGTGGAGTTTTCGGTAAATGACGCATCCACACTCCATTATCTGGAAACCTATGAGGGCCTGGTCCGCAGAATTTACGGTGCGGCCTGGCAGCCAGCCGTATTGCTGGTACATAATGTATGTTATGATAACGGCTCCAATGCCCAGCTGATGCACGGAAAGGCGGCACGCTATTATGAGCTGCCGTCCGTCAGCATGCAGAGCTGTATTTATCCGGAGCTGGTTTCCGGAAGGCTGGAAAACCGAACGATTACGCCGGATGACCTGCATCCTAACGATTATGGCCATGAGCTGGTAGCATCCGTTATCACTTATTTTCTGGGAAAAACTCTGGAGGATATTGAAAATGGGGAGGAGCCGCCAGCGCTGAAAGAAGAACCCCTGACAGCAAATGCGTATCAGCATTCCATCCGTTACAGAAATGACAATGCCGCTCCTGTATTAAATGGCTTTATCCCTGATCAGGCGCCTCAGGGAGGGATTACCGATATATTCAAAAAGGGCTGGACGGCATCTGAAAAGGGCGCTTCCATTGTATTTGAAGTGGAGGGCAGCTGTATCGGGGTGCAATACCGAAAGACCATACAGCTTCCGGCACCTGTGGCGGAGCTGATTCTGGACGGGGATGATGAGCATCCCTTTGTGCTGGACGCTAATTTTGACGAGACCTGGGGTGATAAGCTGGTGTTGGATACTGTGCTGGAGCACGGAGAGGATAAACTGCACAGGGTAGAAATACGCCTGAAGGAAACTCATCAGCAGGATCAGCTTCCATTTTATTTGGTGTCGGTGATCGCGTCCGGAAAGAGCAGGGGAGCAGGTTGACAGGAATCACGGTTTGAGCCGGCGAATAAAAGAATGCTAATAAAAAAAGAAATAAGCTGGCAGGTAAACTTTAGCATTTCAGATAAATGTCTGCAGAAGCGAACGGGGGAATAATCATGTTTAATAAAAGTTTTGTCTGGGGCGTGGCAAGCAGCGCGTACCAGGTAGAGGGAACTGACCCGGAAGACGGGAGAGGAAAAACTGTATGGGACACCTTCGTGGAAGAGGGTCGGATATTTGAGGGCCAAAATGCCAATACCTCCTGTGACCATATGCACAGATACCGGGAAGATTATGCCCTGATGCGTAATCTGGGCATAAGGGCCTATCGCTTTTCTCTGAATTGGGCAAGGCTTATTCCGGACGGGACCGGCGCTGTCAACCCAAAGGCAGTGGAGCTTTACCGGAATATGCTTTTTTCCATGAGGGAGAACGGTATTACGCCCTATATTACGCTGTTTCACTGGGAATTTCCACAGGCGCTTCAGGACAAAGGCGGCTGGCTGAATCCGGATGTTGTGGATTGGTTCGGCAATTACGCGCAGGTAGCAGCGGAAAACTTTTCGGATCTGTGTGAGAATTTTATTACCATAAACGAGCCGCAATGTGCGGTGGGACTGGGCCATTTAAGCGGTGTTCATGCGCCTGGTTTAAAACTTTCGTATCCGGAAACCTTTCAGATTGCCCATAACCTTTTAAAGGCGCATGGGAAGGCGGTGATTATGCTGCGGAAGTATGCAAAGCAGCCTGTCCGGATCGGATATGCTCCTACAGGCGGAGTGGCCTATCCTTACACAGATTCGCCGGAGGATATTGAGGCAGCCAGGAAAGTTTATTTTGGGTTTTATAATCCCATGAGTAATTGGACCTGGAATGTGGCGTGGTTTTCAGATCCCGTATTTTTGGGGCATTATCCGGAGGAAGGATTACGACAGTTTAAGGAGTATCTGCCGGAAATCACGAAAGAAGATATGGAGCTGATTCACCAGCCTCTGGATTTTATGGGTCAGAATATTTACAACGGATATTATGTCAGGGCCGGACAGGACGGAGAGCCGGAATTTGTAACAAGAGAACCAGGTTTTCCCAAGACCGGAACAGACTGGCCGGTGACACCAAGAGCCTTTTATTACGGCATTAAATTTTTGACGGAGCGTTATCCTCTGCCTCTTTACATTACAGAAAACGGCATGGGATGTCATGATAATGTTGCACCTGACGGCAGAATCCATGACAATGACAGAATTACCTTTCTGGACAGCTATATCGGAGCCATGCAGAAAGCCGTGGAAGAGGGCGCGGATGTAAGAGGTTATTTCCTTTGGACCTTTTTGGACAATTTTGAGTGGAGCGACGGCTATAAGCAGCGCTTTGGTATTGTATATGTAAATTATCAGACTCAGAAGAGGATCGTGAAGGACTCCGCATTCTGGTATCAGGAGGTAATCAGAACAATGGGTGCAAATCTTTCCTGTAATCATCCCTGCGGGGACATTTTGTTCCTAAATCCTGTTCTTACCCACAATATATGGGGTGGAAGCAGATTGCGTGAGGATTTCGGTTATATGGCAGAAGGAACGGACCTCGGTGAGTGCTGGGGCATTTCTGCCCATCCAAACGGAGAAGGTACAATAAGAGACGGTGTTTATGCCGATGTAAGGCTTTCAGAGCTTTGGAAAACACATCCTGAAATATTTGGAAATGTTGAATATGACCGTTTTCCACTGCTGGTAAAGATCATTGATGCCAGGGAGGACCTGAGTATTCAGGTACATCCCGATGATGCTTATGCAAAGGAGCATGAGAACGGGTCTTTAGGTAAGACGGAATGCTGGTATGTGCTGGATTGCCCCACAGGAGCGTCGCTTGTGATCGGTCACAATGCTAAAACCAGGGAAGAGCTTGCCGATATGATTCATCAGGGGCATTGGAATGAATTTATTCGGGAGATACCTGTGAAGAAGGGCGATTTTATTCAAATTGATCCTGGCACCGTTCATGCCATTAAAGGCGGATTGCTGATTTTGGAGACCCAGCAGAACAGTGACATTACTTACAGGGTTTATGATTATGACAGGCTTTCAAACGGCAAGCCACGGCAGCTTCATGTGGAGCAGAGCATAAATGTGATCACTGTACCTGCCAAGTCGGCAGAGGATAGTATAATGTCCGCGGCAGATCTGCCTGTAAATTGTTTATGTGAGCTTTATCACTGTGCGTATTACCATATTTACAAGGTAACTGTGGATGACAGATTTGCCTTTGAACCTGACGCTCCCTTCATGTTAGCGACGGTTTTGTCAGGTGACGGTATTGTCAATAGCCAGCCGTTAAAAAAAGGCGATCATTTTCTGGTGCCCAAAGGAGTGAAAAGCCTGGAATTTACGGGAAAAATGGAATTGATTCTATCTAGTATATAAAAGGCAGGGGAGCGGTTTCTTTGTAGGATTTTAAATGAATCAGAATAATGGGATATAAAGTCTCTTGACAAATATCCGAAATCGGACTATGCTTAAAAAGTCTGATTTCGGATATTTTTTATAAAATTATGGTAGATCGTACAGCGTAATCACTGGCTGACGAAATTAGGATAAGCCATGGTAAATGACAGGACAGGGAGAGGATACATGGGAACGGAAAGGGAGCATCTTGCGGAATATAACAGGCTTTACAAGGAAAATGATGAATTATACAGAAATGCGGCAAAGGCTTTAGGCCTTTCCGACTGCGCATTCTGGATCCTTTATTTCCTGCGGGAAAGCGGGGAAGAGCCGGACTGCGGGCTGACCCAGAGCGGCATTTGTTCTGCCATCTACGCACCCAAGCAGACGGTGAATTCCTCTCTGAAAAAGCTGGAAGAAGACGGGGTAATCGAGCTGGCGGAGGGAACAGACAGGCGAAGCAAGCCTGTATGTCTGACCGAAAAAGGGATGGCTCTTGCCGGACAGACCGTTGACCGGGTGCTGGAGGCGGAGCAGCGGGCGTTTGGGAAAATGACGGCGGATGAACAGACTCTCTTTTTAGAGCTGTTCCGCAAGTATACAAATCTGTTGAAAACGGAAATAAAGGGGATCAGGAAACAGGATCAGGCTGAGGAGCGGATTACGAAATGAATTGGTAAAACATTTAGAAGAATTAAGCTGTACATCAGGACAATGTGAATGACGGAAAGGGTATCAGCGTGATGAGAAAGTTGGAAGATATGGAAATCAAGGAGGAAGGAGACAATATCGTGAGGCGGCAAAATGTCGAAGAACAGCCATTTGCGGAAGAACCGTGTAATACCCAAAAGAGGCATAATGCTATACAGCTGTCGGATCATTTCACCTATGGGAAATTGCTAAGATTTGTTCTGCCTTCCATCACCATGATGGTCTTTACGTCCATCTACGGTGTGGTGGACGGTTTGTTTGTCTCAAATTTTGTGGGCAAGACTTCTTTTGCCGCCATTAATCTAATCATGCCGGTGCTGATGATATGCGGCGGAATTGGCTTTATGCTGGGCACTGGCGGCAGTGCCTTGGTAGCAAAGACGCTGGGTGAACAGAAGCCGGAGAAAGCAAATAAATATTTTACCATGATGGTTTGGACAACACTGATTGTAGGCGTGGCCGTTTCCGTGGCCGGCTATGCGGCCATGGGCCCTGTGTCGGCAGCATTGGGGGCAGATGATGCCATGCTGCCGGAATGTGTGGTTTATGGGCGGATTACCATGATATTCAACGTAACTTTTATGCTCCAAAATGTATTTCAGGGTTTTCTGATCACGGCAGAAAGGCCGAAACTTGGGCTGGTTACGACCGTGGCGGCGGGCTTAACAAATATGGCGCTGGATGCCTTGTTTATTGCCGGCTTTAAATGGGGTGTCGCAGGAGCAGCCCTGGCTACCGGTTTAAGCCAGAGCGTGGGAGGGCTGATTCCTTTGATATATTTCCTGCGTCCTAATACCAGCCTGCTGCGTCTGGTAAAGACAAAGCTGGATGCAGGACCGATTCTGAAGGCCTGTGGCAACGGTTCGTCGGAAATGGTATCCAACGTAACCGCTTCCATAGTGGGCATGCTGTACAATTTTCAGCTGCTCAAATATGCAGGAGAAAACGGTGTGGCTTCGTATGGCGTTCTTATGTATGTGCAGTTTATCTTTGCAGCGGTATTTATCGGGTATTCCATTGGTGGTGCGCCTGTGATTGGCTATCATTATGGTGCAGGAAATCATGACGAGCTGAAAAATCTGCGCCGCAAGAGTATTCTGCTGATGGTTCTTGCCGGCGGTGCCATGGTGATTGTGGCGCAGATTTTGGCGGCGCCGCTTTCAAGGGTATTTGTAGGGTATGACAGAGAACTCTTTAACATGACCTGCCGGGCGCTTCGTATTGCTTCATCCGCCTTTCTGGTAGTGGGCTTTAATATATTTGCTTCTTCTTTTTTTACTGCTTTAAATAACGGCGGTGTGTCGGCAGCGATCTCTTTCCTTCGGACCTTTCTCTTTAAGCTGTCAGCCGTATTGATTCTGCCGCTGCTGATGGGGCTGGACGGCATTTGGTGGGCGGATGTAACTGCGGAAATATTTGCCTTTTTGATCTCGCTGATTTTTCTGCTGGCAAAGCGGAAAAAATATCAGTATTAGAAAACGTTATTTGACCTCATGGTCGCTCTCACCCACTTTGCAGGCGGGGGCGACTTCTCCGGAAACCAGTTCTCGGAAGGTGGCCAGCGTCATGTAACCGGCGTTAGTATCCATGCCATTGGCGTCCATGCCACCGGCGTCCTTGCCACCGGCGTCCTTGCCGGGAGTGTTTGTATTCCTGCCAGGAACGTTTGCACTGCTAATCTCCCTGCCGTCGTTGCTTGCAGCAGGGAGCGCTTTGACACCAGTATCTGCAGCACCTGCGTTTCGGGCTTTATCTTCAAGGGACGGAAGGCAGGAGACGAGGCTTCTGTAGAGGGCCAGCGCTTCTGGATGTCCTGCCCTGATCAATCCGGGTAGATCGCTGGTGCAGACCAGCAGATGCAGGTCCAAATCCTGCAGATAGATTTCATATATCAGTCCCAAACGGTGATTCCGGAAAAAATTATCAATGGTCTGCACGACGGGAACAATATTTGTGCCGTCCAGAATGGTGGAGCGGGAGACATTCACAATCGAATGCCACTGAGGTGTGCTATAAGTCTCGCAGGGGAAGCCGGAGAGTGCCTCATGTTCCCTGCGGATCAGGAGGCCCATGGTTCCTACCGGCGATTCCTTGCCGATATTTAAGGAAATGCTGTTGAACATGGTATAACACCAGAAATCCGTGCAGTAAGTTCCTTGAACGGAGGCCTTGTTTTCTTCGGCGGGGAGAAAGAGCAGACCGGTTCGATGGTTCTTTGCGAGGGCGGGCAGTTGCTCCAGAGAGCAGGCAACGGCCTTTTGAGGCGTAAGGGGGATGGAAGACAAAACGGTTTCCGACTGATTGGGATTACATGCTTGCATAGCCGGATAAAGCCACAGCTGATAGCTGTTGCTGATACCAAGGCCTGTCAATTCCACAGTAAGGGTCAGAATGGAGGGCTTCTTCAGTTCAGGAAAGATTCCTTCTCTTCGGGAAAAGGTATCCCCCTGAGGAAAGGATTTTTCCTGAGAAAGAGAATTTCTCTGAGAAAAGGAATTTTTCTGAGAAAGAGAATTCCCCTGCGAAGAATATCCCAAGGTAAATTTATCCAGAAGAAATACCCCTTTATCGCAGGTGAGTATCTTCTGGCTGTATTCTCCCACAGGATAGTCACTCTGAGCAAAAGCACCAGGGGTTTGAACAAAAGTATCAGCAATATCATAGAGATTGGAAGCTGCTTTCAAATCAGAGCAATGCCGGTTTCTTTCCGTCAACTTTGTCACAGGTTTACTGTCACGCCATATGACAGTTCCATCGTTGTCTGTCAGACAGCAGACAAGCTCGTCAGCAGGCAGGGGAGCTTTCCTGTAATAACTAAGAGAAACCGTGAACGTAAAGGGTTTTTCTAAAGTAATGACATAACTGTCAAATTCCGCCTGCAAAACAGCGTCATCACAGAATTTTCGCCAGTCTGAGGCGGAAATCAGGCCTTTATTTTCCATGAAGGCGTTGAGAATGCCTACCAGAGCTGTTCCCTGGCCAGGGAAGTCCTGAAGGTCAAGAAGCTGGAAGCCGGCCAGCTGAGAAGAACGAAGGGCAGTTTCCAGCTCGTCCCTGTAGCAGGCCACAGCAAAGGCACCGGCACAGCGAAAGAAATCTTTGGCAAAGCCCAGCATCCCGGCCGCATCCAGCCGTTTCTTAAATTCTTCCAGATTGTGTGCTTTCAGGACACCGGTGTATTTGGAAATTTCCTGGAAATCAGGATAGAAGACATACTGTCCGATCTCATGGGAAATCACCGGCACCTCCGGAATCAGTTCAGAGCGAATCTCAGAGAGCCTGACCCGCTTGACGCCTGTGCCATATTGAATTTCTACGGTGTCATCTTCATCCATGCTTTTCTTATCCCCGGATTTGGCATTTTCAGGTTCAAGACAGGCCGTTCTGTGAGAAGGGCTGTCTGAACCGTTACAGCAAATTGTAGACTCGGAAGATAATGTAGGACAGGAAGGGCTGTCTGCCCCGTCAAAACAAAGGGCAGGCGTGGAAGATGCTGCCAGGCAGGATGAGCGGATGGCCTCATCATAATGAAAGCGGGTTCCGGGTGCTGCGGTCTGAACATGCCCAAGGGGAGCATCGCACATAGCATAAGATCCCCGAATCTGTCTGTCAATGGTAAAGCGCACTCCGGAAAAGAAGTCGTCACAGGGTTGTATATTTGGAGTCCAGAAAAAGTTATTGGAGCCCTGGGCATACAGCACATCCGGGCGGAAAGCCTTGTATTTTGACAAAAGCTCGTTGATAGCAGAAGCATTTCCCCAAAGCTCATTGCCCATGGACATCATGCAGTAGGACGGGTGACTGCCAAAGGCCTCAAGCATCCGAAAGCCTTCCTGCTCCAGAAATTCCTGTGCATCCCTGTTATAGCCCTCGTCTTCCGGGCCGTTGAAGGTGCCCCAGAAGGGGAGTTCAGGCTGCATATAAATACCCAGAAGATCTGCCGCAATAAAGGCCGCCTCCGGCGGACAGCAGGTATGAAAACGGTAATGATTGATACCGTAATTTCGAGCGGTTTTCATCACCCGGAGCCAGCTCGTTACGTCTGTAGGAGCGTAGCCCGTAAGCGGAAAGACCATCCCTTCATGCTTGCCCCGCAGGAAGGTTTTGCGGCCATTGATGTAAATATAAGATTTGCCGGCGGTGAAGGAACGCAGGCCGCACCAAAGGGAAGCGGTGTCGCAGGCATAGGAAGATTTGGCGGCGTTTCCGTCTTCTGATGAGTTTCTGGTCTTCTGGTCTGCGGAAGCCCTGGTGCAGGCCCCGACCTCCCGGCAGGTAAGATGCAAGCGGTAAACATAAGGATCTTCTTCATCCCAGAGCTTCGGGTCTTCCGAAAGATTCAGAAGAAGTTCAAAATGGTTTTCACCCGGCTGCAGAGTCACATCAATATAAGCCGCTTCATGGGGAAGAGGCTTATATTCCAAAAGATTTTCGTAGTTTTCTCCTTCGGGGATAATCCCGTCCTGTTTCGCATATATATCTTTCAGGCGGCAGAGGACAGGATTCACCAGAATTCTGGCAGGGCAGGGCCGGCTGCCGTAATAGCGGACAGGTATTTTCAGCAGAATGCTCTTTTCAGCATAACGACAGCCGGCGTCTATTGCGCCGAACTGTATGCTTTCCCGAATTCTCAGGGAAATTTCGCCCAGAATTCCGTTCCAGTTGGTTTGGGTATCAGGTGAGGTCAGATGGCCTCCGGGCACCTTATAATCGGTATTTGATACCATAATGGTAATCACCGGATTTAAGGTGGTAATCAGGCCTGTCAGGTCATAACGGTGTCTGGCCACAAAGCTGTCCTGACTTCCGGCAAACTGGCCGTCCACCCAGACATATGATATTCTGGTCCGCTCCAGAGTAAGCTCGAAATGTTTTCCGGAAAGCTCGGAAGTATCCTGTAACGGGAGGGTTAGGACCCTTTGATACCAGCTGCAGCCTTCCATCTCATAGGGGTCGGTAAGATGGCCGGTTTCCTTCCTGCCATGAGGAGTGCCTTTTTCGGCTTCGGATATGGTGGTGGGAAGGGTGATAGTGTCCGTAAAGGAGAGTGTTTCATAATGGGCGTTAAGCCCTTGTTTTTCTTTATCAAGGCAAAAATGCCACTGGCCCTGCAGATTCATGACGATATTCATAATCAGATATTCCTTTCTGGCAAATGAACAAATAACAAATAGATAGAAACTTAGACAAGTATATCAGAAGGGACAATCTTTTTCCACTGTTAGGAAAGAAAAAGGCAGACCATGACCAAACCGATACAAATTTTGTAAAAACCTCTGGATTTTTTGATTTAAATGTGAGAAAATGAAAAATGAATGATATTATTTTATCAATGAAAAAATTGAATAAATAATAACTTACATAACTGAAAGGAGATTTCACATGATTTATTCAAAGGAAGTTGAAGAAATGTGCACAGTCGCTCAGGGTGTGCATCATGGCTGCGCGCCGATCCCCGAAGAAGCTAAGTGGGTACAGGCAAAGAAGGTAGAAGATATTTCTGGCCTGACACATGGTGTAGGCTGGTGTGCACCGCAGCAGGGCGCTTGTAAGCTGACCTTGAATGTGAAGGAGGGCATCATTCAGGAAGCCCTGGTGGAGACCATAGGATGCTCCGGCATGACGCATTCGGCGGCTATGGCTGCGGAAATTCTGCCAGGCCTGACCGTTATGGAGGCTTTGAATACCGACCTGGTATGCGACGCCATCAACACCGCCATGAGAGAACTGTTCCTTCAGATTGTTTACGGACGTACGCAGAGCGCGTTTTCCGAGGAAGGTCTGCCTGTGGGCGCAGGTCTTGAGGATCTTGGAAAGGGCTTAAGAAGCCAGGTAGGAACCATGTACGGCACTTTAAAGAAAGGTCCCCGTTATCTGGAAATGGCTGAGGGTTATGTAACCGGTATCGCTCTGGACAAGGATGACCAGATCATCGGTTATGAGTTTGTAAGTCTTGGAAAGATGACTGACTTCATCAAGAAGGGTGATGATCCCAATACTGCATATGAGAAGGCAAAAGGTCAATATGGCCGCGTGGCGGATGCCGTGAAGATTATCGACCCCAGAAAGGAATGAGAAGGTTCCGAAAAGAGCATGACTGTAAGGCAGTCGTGTGATACTTCTCGATGAGCAAAGTGAATTGAGAGGGTTCCGAAACATAAAAGGAGGACAGGAAAATGGCTTTATTTGAATCATATGAAAGACGTATTGATAAAATTAATGCTGTGCTGAGCAGCTATGGCATCTCATCTATCGAAGAAGCAGAGAAGATTACCAAGGACGCAGGTCTTGATGTATATGACCAAGTGAAAAAGATTCAGCCCATCTGCTTTGAGAATGCGTGCTGGGCATATACCGTTGGCGCGGCGATTGCTATTAAGAAAGGCTGCCGTAAGGCATCTGAAGCTGCTGCGGCGATCGGTGAGGGGCTTCAGGCATTCTGTATTCCCGGCTCTGTGGCTGATACCCGTAAGGTCGGCCTGGGACACGGCAACCTGGGCAAGATGCTCTTAGAAGAGGATACGGATTGCTTCTGCTTTTTGGCAGGACATGAGTCCTTTGCGGCGGCAGAAGGCGCAATCGGTATTGCGGAGAAGGCAAATAAGGTTCGTCAGAAGCCTCTGCGGGTTATCCTGAACGGTCTTGGCAAGGATGCCGCAAAGATCATTTCCAGGATCAACGGCTTTACTTTTGTAGAGACAGAGTATGATCCCTATACCAATGAGGTAAAGGAAATTGAGAGAATCCCTTATTCCGAGGGGCTTCGTTCCAAGGTAAACTGCTACGGCGCAAACAGCGTTCCTGAGGGTGTAGCTATCATGTGGAAGGAGAACGTAGATGTTTCTATCACCGGTAACTCCACCAACCCCACCAGATTCCAGCATCCCGTTGCAGGCACCTATAAGAAGGAGAGGACGGAAGCAGGGAAGAAGTATTTCTCCGTTGCTTCAGGCGGCGGTACAGGACGTACTCTGCATCCCGATAACATGGCGGCAGGTCCCGCATCCTACGGATTTACCGATACTCTGGGCCGTATGCACTCCGACGCGCAGTTTGCAGGTTCTTCTTCCGTGCCCGCGCACGTTGAGATGATGGGTTTGATTGGCATGGGCAACAACCCCATGGTTGGCGCTACTGTGGCTGTGGCTGTTTCCATCGAGGAAGCGGCGAAGGAAAACCGTTTCTAAGGAAACGGTTGGAAGTTCTGAGAAATAAATGCAGTAATATCATGGTTTCAAGCCTCTCCTGGAGAAATCTGGGGGAGGCTTTTCATTATATTTTTTGAGTTGCTTTAAGCGTTGGCTGATATTTTGTGGAGTGCTGCCAAGTTTTTTAGAGAACTGGACTGCATTGGTATGTTCAATTTGCATGATAACCCTAATCAGATCACTTGTGGATATATATTGCACATATACAAAAAAGTGGTTAAGATGTTGAAAGCAAGACAGGAATTTAAAGAGATAAAAGACTCCTATGTGATTTTCATTTCGGAGAATGATGTGATGGGTGCAGGACTTCCGCTGTATCACATTGAGGGAACGATTCGGGAGACGGGAGTGGTATTCGGGGATGGTTCCCACATTTTGTATGTGAATGGCAGCTATAAGGATGATAAGGACCCTGTAGGGAGATTGATGCACGATTTTCGGTGTGTCGTTCAGTAGATATGTTTTATCCCTTATTGGCAGAGCAGGTGAAGCACTTTAAGGAGACGGAAGGAGGCAGAGAGATTATGAGCAAGAATGTTGAAGATTGGGCAATGGGTATAGCAGAAAAAAAGGCATTTGAAGTCAGAAAAGAAAATGCCAGGAGGTTAATAGCCAGAGGGAAGCTATCTTTAGAAGAAATTGCGGAAGATACAGAATTACCTTTGGAGGTAGTGGAAGAATTGGCGAATATGCAGCCTGCATAAGCTAGGGTTACGGAAAGAATCAAAGCCCCGGTTTTCTTGTGAAAACGAGATAACCGGGGCTGTTTCTTTGCCTGGATAGAGTAAGATGTGCAATTTACCCATTGAACAAATAATAAACAGGAGTTTTCACATGGGTAAAACAATGGGTTATCCGGCTATATACAAAAGCATCCCGTATTTGTGCTGTTATGAAGAATCGGGAATGATTGAGACAGAGCAGGGGTGTATTCAAGGGGGATCAGATTGTACAGCCGGAAAAGGCAGCCAGGCACAGTATTACGGCGAAACAGGTGAGGGCAACCATGGAAAACATCATACGGAAGCTGTCAGAGAAATTTACGTTTCAGTTTTTCCGATGCAGTACCCAGATGGAGCAGGAGGAATTTATAAGGAGCGTGGAGATCAAAGGAGAGTAAAACAGCGGAGAAAGTATATTCCGGGGAAAGGGTGTGTCGGAGTCGGAGTCGAAGCGGAGGCACACGCTTTCCCCGTCCAGGACGTGGAGCTGTCAAGCCCCCCTGGGAGGAGGCAGGGGGGCGCCCCAAAGGGGCGGGGTGGGAATGGTACACAAAAAATCTGAAAAGGGGTTATAATCGAACACATTTTCTGTTATAATATTCTTACTGTTAATTGACACAGGCAGGAAAGGTCAGGAAAGAGGAAAATGTGTGGACGCTATTACGTTGACAAGGATGTAGAGGAAGAATTATACCGGGTGCTGCAGGAGATAGACGAAACACTGAGGACGGAGCGGACAGGAGACATTTATCCGTCAAATTCTGCTCCGGTTATCTATGGGAAGAATGAAAAGCTGTGCGGGAAAGAAATGAAGTGGGGGTTTATGGGAAAGGATAAAAAGCTGCTGATAAACGCCAGGGCGGAGACGGCTCTTGAGCGTCCCACCTTTTCCGACAGCGTAAGACAGCGGCGTTGCATTATCCCGGCCAGGCATTTTTATGAATGGGACAGGGGAAAGCAGAAAGTGACCTTTTGCAGAAAACAGGGGAAAATATTATATATGGCGGGATTTTACCGGGAGCAGGAGGACGGGCCCCATTTTGTCATCCTGACTACTGCGGCAAATGCTTCCGTGAGTCCCGTCCATGACCGAATGCCTCTTATTTTGGAGAAAGAGGAAATGCTGCCATGGATTTACAATGCGGGGCAAGTTGGCCGTTTCCTGGCAAAAACTTCCCCGATGCTGGAACGTAGACAGGACTATGAGCAAATGAGTCTGTTTTAATGAGGGTGCGGCTATGGATGAGAAACAGAAAAGTTACATTGCGATTGACTTAAAATCATTTTATGCCTCAGTGGAGTGTGTGGAGCGGCAGCTTGATCCGCTTACTACAAATTTGGTGGTGGCGGATGCAGAACGGACAGAAAAGACCATCTGCCTGGCGGTGTCCCCGTCCCTGAAAGCATATGGAATATCAGGCAGGGCCAGGCTTTTTGAGGTGGTGCAGAGGGTCAGGGAAGTAAACAGAGAGCGTCTTTCCAGGGCACCGGGCAGGCGTTTTACGGGTTCCTCTTATCTTGCCCCGGAATTAAAGGAACACCCAGAGATGGAGATTGTCTATCTCATAGCGCCGCCCCGCATGGCTTTTTACATGGAATACAGTACGATTGTCTATAACACTTACCTGAAATACATTGCGCCGGAGGATATTCATGTTTACTCTATTGACGAGGTATTTATGGACGTGACGCAGTATCTTGACACTTACCGTATGACAGCAAAAGAGTTAGCCGCAAAGATGATTAAAGATGTGTTTTCCACAACGGGGATCACCGCCACGGCGGGAATCGGCACAAACCTGTATCTGTGCAAGGTGGCTATGGATATTGTGGCAAAGCATACGCCCCCGGATGAAAACGGCGTGAGAATCGGGGAATTGGACGAGATCAGTTACCGGCAGAAATTATGGGAGCATACGCCGCTCACGGACTTTTGGCGGGTTGGCGGCGGTTATCAAAAACGTCTGGCAGAGGTGGGGCTATTTACCATGGGAGATATTGCCCGCTGCTCCTTGGGCGGGGACAGAGACTTTTATAACGAGGAACTGCTGTATCAGATATTCGGCATTAACGCCGAGCTTCTGATAGACCATGCCTGGGGGTGGGAGCCTGTAACCATGGAGCAGATCAAAGCCTACAGGCCGGAGACCAACAGCATCAGTTCCGGCCAGGTCTTACAGTGCCCCTATGATTTTGCAGGAGGAAAGCTGATTATCCGGGAGATGACGGAGCTTTTGGTGCTGGACCTGGTTGATAAAAAGCTGGTTACGGATCAGATGACTCTGACCGTAGGCTATGATGTGGAAAATCTGATGGACCCGAAACGGCGGAAAAGCTACCAGGGAGAAGTGACTACAGACCACTATGGCAGAAAAGTACCCAAACATGCCCACGGTACGGCAAATTTAGGCTGCAAAACATCCTCAACGCAGAAGATCATGGAGGCGGTAATGGAGCTGTATGACAGGATCATTGACCCTGACCTGACGATACGCCGGGTGACGATTGCCGCAAACCGGCTGGTGGAGGAAAGGGAAGCGATGGAAGCTGACAGTCAGGGGTATGAGCAGCTGGACCTGTTCACGGATTACGGTGCGCTGGAGCAGGAGCGGGAGGTGGAAAAAGCCCGGCTGGAAAAGGAAAGAAGATTACAGGAGGCCATGCTGACCGTGAAAAGGAAATACGGTAAGAATGCCATATTGAAGGGCACGAATTTACAGGAGGGTGCCACCACCATGGAGAGAAACCGGCAGATTGGAGGACATAAGGCATGAATCAGGAGAAAGAGCAGGGGAAATATGAGGATATTCTTTATCTGCCCCATCCCGTATCCAGGCGGCATCCGCAGATGTCCCTATCAGACAGAGCGGCGCAGTTTGCTCCTTTTGCCGCGCTCACCGGGCATGATGAGGCGGTAAAGGAAACGGCCCGGTTGACGGATTCTTATATAGAGCTGGAAGAAGGGCAGAAGGAGCGGCTGGATCAGCGTCTTTCGCTGCTGATTAAGGCTATGGGGGAGAATCCTGGACAGGAGCCGATCATTACTGTCACCTGCTTTCATCCGGATGAAAAAAAGGATGGAGGTACTTATGTGCCTGTGTGCGGGAGGGTAAAAAAGGTGGACGGATACCGGCGGGAGATTGTGCTGAAAGATGGGACAGCCCTCCCCATGGACAATATTATCGCCATGGAGGGGGATGTGTTTCGTGGTGCGGAGGACTGATCACCTAAGGCGTGACAGTCGCCATTCATGGGCGAAGTAATTGTACCAAAGAGTAAAACTCTTTTGAAAACCATGAATTTGGGCAGTGCAGCAGAAATTTGCGCCTACACGGTTTTTATTCTGGTCTGTTGATAGAATCCTGTCAATTTTTACAGTGACAAGTTCTCCCGTATTGTCAAGGAAGCGGAATCTTATGGGCGTGATCTTCCCGTTTGTATCGGTGCAGGAAATCATCTGTACAGGTATGTCAACGCAAAGTATGCTTTCCATAGATAGCACATCCTTTCTGGCGAACCGCAGTTTTAAACATCAAAAAATGGGAGTAGAGTTATCATAACACATCAAACATATGTTCAGTATATGCAAATTCTGGTAAATTTATGAAGTGCGGTCATGTTTTGCATGACTGGCTTCCGGGTCTGGAACAGCGGAAAAAGCAGAAGAGTTGATAAGAGGGTGGCATATGGATGTGTATTAAGCTAAAGCAATTTAGGCAACCGTATCTTTCAAACAGACAAAGCTCCCAACCTCTTATGAAGTTGAGAGCCTTTATAACATTAATTATGGAATATTATGAATGATATTTAAACCTGTCAACCAATTCTTTCAGCAGATCAGCCTGCGCTGACAGCTCCTGGGATGCCGCTGCGCTTTCCTCAGAGGTGGCGGAATTGGACTCTACAACCTCGGAAATCTGATTGATTCCCAGGGTTACCTGTGCCGTGGCATCCGCTTGCTCTTCGGAGGCAATGGCAATTTCATCAATCGCTTCACCAACGGCCTTTGCATTATCCACTACCAGCAGCAGTGATTCGGCTGTGGAATTGGCAAGCTTGGTTCCTTCCTCCACTGCCTGTATTGCATTTTGAATCAGCTGCTTTGTATTTTTTGCCGCATTGCTGCTTTGTTCCGAAAGGACGCCGACCTGCGTGGCCACCACCGCAAAGCCCTTTCCGGATTCCCCTGCCCGTGCAGCCTCAATGGACGCATTGAGTGCAAGCAGATTGGTCTGGGAGGCAATTTCTTCAATACTGCTGATGATTTCGGCAATCTTATCGGAGGCTTCCCGGATTCTGCCCATGGCTTCCGTGCTTTGCTTCATCTGAGCGTTACTTTCCGTTACCTGTTCGTTCATGCCGGACACGATCACTCTGACCTTTTCAGCGTTTTCTGCATTGACATGAATTCTTTCTGAAATGTCTGTCATTGTTGCCGTCAGCTCTTCAACTGCGCTTGCCTGATCCGTGGCACCTTCTGCCAAAAGCTGTGACGCACCGGCCAGATCGGTTGCGCCGTTTCTGACACTTTCCGCATTGGTGTCGATGTCTCTCAGTGCTTTACTGAGAGACGAAATAATTCCGCGGAAGGACTCGCTGATCTGTGAAAAATCTCCCTTGTAATCTTCATCAACGTCAATCATAAAGTTGCCGTCTGCCAGTTCTGCCAGATCTTTGTTTATATTTGAAATAACCAGATTCAAATCGCTGATTGTCTCGGACATACAGCTCAGCAGGATTGCCGTTTCATCATTTACCATAGGCTCCGGTACTTCAGAGTGAATATCGCCCTCTGCTAAAAGTTTAAGCCGGTCTACAGCCTTGCCTAAAGGTGTTGCAACTGCTTTTCCCAGCTTTACGCCGCTCTTCACACCAACTATTGTAAACAGAACGACAAAGATAATGGTAAACACCAGTGCGATATAAAATTTCCCCAAAAATTCATTTCTGACTGCCGCAACACCGATACTCCAGCCGTTTGTTCCGGGAACCGGAGAGTAAGCGACTACTTTTGTCTTGCCGTTATAGCTGTAAGTACCCGTGCCGTTTTCACCTGCAACCATTTTTTTACAAATGCTGCTGTATTTTTTAAGACGGGGATTGGTGTCGCCCAGGGCAATGCTGTCTTCTACACCCACCAGCTCTGAATTGACATCTGCAATCGTTATACCGGCATTATCCAGCATAAAAGCGGTTCCGCCTTTTCCGACCTTTATGGAACGCATTATGTCGTTCAAAAATTCTCCGTTCGGAATATAGACAACGGCACCCACAGATTTTGTTCCGGGAATACCACCTTCCCATAGAGGAGCAGCAACCGCGTAAGATACTTTTTTTGTCACTTCACTGTAGGCCGGTGTTGAGATATATGTATTTCCTTTCATACATTCTTTAAAATAGTCCCTGTCGGAAAAGTCCTGTCCGGTAATCATATCAATTCCGCTGCTGTCAAGAAGGTATCCGCCCTCCATGTTGTGATCCTGGATCCTCTGTTGTAAAATAGCCGCCTTTTCCTCCACTGACCTTTCCGGATCAGCAAGGCGTGCAATGCTTCCCGTTTCATAAGCAATCGCAGTGAACTCCTTCAGCGATGCGGAAACATAATTGGCCGCCACATCGGACGTGTCATTGATGGTTTCAGATACCGCACTGATGGAAGAAATATAGCTTAGAATTGAGGTGACCACCCCCAGTATAATGCAGCAGAGCATGATAACCTGCCCAAAGCGAATGGAAATCTTTTTCTCAATACTGATAAAACTTCCATCATCCTTTCCTTTTTTTTCAAAAAATTTACCCACACTAATCGCTCCTTTCCGTTTAACCTTAAGCTTCTTGTTAGTATGCCGGATTAATAAAATAGATAAACGACCTGAAATCGAATAGGTGCGAGTAGTGAAAGATTAGTGGAAACGATTTTTTGATAAAGAAATATAGTCATCTAAATTATTAATGGTTTATAGTTGCTCTTTTATTATAGCATATTTTTGGGAAATTATATATAAAATTTATTATTTTTTTACAGTGACTTTTAAATGACATGCACCAAAAAGGGACAGGCACCATCGGCGTCTGTCCCTGCTTGATTCTTAGGTGAAATTCTGACCGGGTCGAGTTTTTCAGTTTTGGTTATCCTTCAGTTCCCAAGAATCCGCATTTGTACTGTATAGAAATACTGCCAGGGGATATTCCGTGTCCGGCAGCTTCAGGACGCCGCTGTCTAAGGCGCATTTGCCAAGCAGGCCCACCGTGTCGAAGAACAGGGTCTTTCCGACGACGTTGGGAATCAGGCCCGCAACGCTTTCCGGAGCATGAGAACAAAGCAGATCCTGTGCCATAAAGATCATTCGCTCATACAGATTGGCCATGGCCAGAATCTGAGGCTGCAATAGCCGTTCAATCTCCGACAGCTGTGTCCCCTGAAAGAGGATATATTCTCCGGAGCCTGCATAGACAGCTTCCTTCACAGTCTGTATATTCTGCTGCAGATAACGGTTTTTAGCAGGCAGGATGCCGAAATCTGCAAAAGCGGCGGCATAATTTTCATCAATGCGGGAGTATCCCGCAAAGCCATAGGTGGTAAAGGGACTTTCCGTTTCAACAGGATTGATGATTCCTACATTGATTCCTGCGGCATGGTCATAAAGCATCCGATAGGAATATTGCTCATTGTTACGCTGATTGCCCCGGTGCAGTACCAGCCAGAGCAAGGACCAGAGCAGTCGATCATCCGCCAGGTCAGCGCCGCGAAAGCCGATGGCCTTTAATGCGTCCAGCTCCCCGCGCATGGCGGTCAGGACAGCAGTAAGCGGTTCGGTGCAGAGAGCAGTCAGTTTTTCATACAGCTCATCCATGTATTCCTCTGTATACAGGATCATATTTGTCTGGTAACGATCCCTGCCGGACGGAGTATGCTCCTTGCCGCCGGGAACTTCTTTGCCGGATTTTTCTCCGGGAGCCAGTAAATTCAGCAGGCCGTATTTTACAAGCAGGGCCACCTCGTCCTCCAGATAAGCAGTGGGTATGCCTGTCTCCAGCGCCAGCTCCCGGACGGTCACGGGGCTGTAATAAGCGCTGTGCAGAATGTTGCCGGGAAGCAGCCGATTAAACAGATTCACATACTCTCTGTTATAGCTGCCGGCAAAAAGTGTGCGGAAGGTAAATTTTGCGGGCTGATAGCTTTTTGTTCCATATTCTCGTTCCATTCCGATTCCCTCTCTCAATAGTTTCCTGGTTTTAAACAGGTAATATTTGGTCATATCAAGGGAAAGCCCCATTTTTTTTGCAGTTTCCTGACAAGAAAGCCCCTGGAAATAATAACATAAGGTACACTCACGGTATTCACGGGAAAGGAGGGACAATTCCCTGCGCAGTTTTACCAGTAATTCCCGACGGTCTTCTTCCAGCTCCAGTTCCAGCGTAAAGTCTGCCGGATCAGCCAGATGTTCCAGGTCATCCTGAGACAAGGGATTTGTATCATGTCTGTTCTTCCTGCCCAGGAACTTTTTGTAAGTATTTCCGGCCACAGACCAGATAAATCCGTACAGGGCATCCTCGTTCCGCAGCCGGGAAGCGCAGGAGAGCAGTGCCAGCAGAATATCTCCGGCCAGGTCCTCCGCGTCCTCCCTGTTTGAAACCCGCGAGAGGGCATAAGTATAAATTGTCTTCATGTTCTCCTGTACAAAATCGACAATCAGATTTTGTTCCATGGCGTTTTCACCTCGAAATATGACGGTTGACAGTTTTCGGTCAGGAGAGCGATATTGTTCACAGGCCTGTGTTTTGCTCTTCTTGTTCATATAGTACCCTGGAATTGATAGCGGTTAAAGACTTACGGTGAAAATTTTTAGAAAGCGGAGAAATCAGCAATCAGTATCTGCATCCTGGCACTGTTTCTGCCGGAATGCCCAAAATTTATTGAGAAAAAAGTTTAGGGGCAGCACCAGGATCAGATTGATACCCTCTGCCAACAGGCTGCCCAGGGTCTGCGCGTCCAGAACACGGATATTCCAGCTCCTTAAAAGCTCGGCCAGAGGCTCCATATAATTTCCAATATGAAGCAGATCAATCCAGAAGGCCAGTAACAGCAGATTTGCCACAAAGCCCCACAGATAGGAGAGGAAGGTCTTAAACAGTACCTTCCACCAAATCCTTTTTTCACGGGAATCATCCTCCTTGAAAACATATCTGCTGTTCCAGTAATAGGCATTAAATACGCTGAGAACAAATCCGGTGGTGCTTGCAAGCAAATAATGCCCCTTCAGGCAGACGATCACTACATAGATCATCTCACTGATTAAGGTATTGCTTAATCCCACCAGGCCAAATTTTAAAAACTGCTTCATATCCGCCTCTTTCTGCTCCATCAGTCCACTTTTATTATTCCGTTATTTCCTGTAAAACCGTACATATCTGCCGTCATTTACCTGACGATAACCGAATTCATTTTCGATATACTGCATAATCCAGCTGTTTTGATCCTCCATCAGCTGGCCGTACCAGCAATCGGTCACAATTACATTGGGACGCTTTTCGGGATACAGCTCCCAATAGGTAAGCAGTCTTTCATCATAAGCGGTAGGGTCTACAATGGAGTAGTGCGCCACTTCTGCGCCGGCGATCATATAGGGAGTGGTGCCTGCCGACATGACCATATTCGTCACAATCAACACCACATCGTCTGGATTCACATAAGTATTAAAATCTTCAAAGTTGCAATTATAGATATAGCAGTTCATATAATCGGATAAAATCCCGGCAGCCGGCCCATGCCGCATAATGCCCTTTGTATCCGTAATCACATTATAATCCCGGCCTGCCCGAAGGGTATAGCCCTTTCCTGTAATGCTGACGACGCATAGACTGACCAGCAGAAAACAGATCCATTTGCCGGCGGACTTCTGCAGCGTGTTTTCCAGGGCAAGAACTAAGATAACGGCGCAAAATGTCCCTCCCAATATGCCATGTGGCAGTGCATAAAACATTTCCAGATCGCTGATATAAATCACGGCCAATAAAGAAAGAAGTGTGCCGATAATTCCCATGATAAAGTAGTTCCGTTTCTTTCCGGCGAAAGGACAGGCAAGCAGACCGGAAAACAGCAGTAAAAGCAGATGCAGCTGCCAGACCTCGTATCCACTTTTTTTAAATATCCAAAGGTACTCCTGAATACATACCGAAACAAATACCGGCATTATCAAAAATATTAAAAAGTACTGCCGTTTTTCCATATTTCGGTTTCTGACCCGAATCATTGCCAGAGCAGGAAGGCTTAAGGCACAGGTCAACAGTATAAACCCAAAGCCGCCCCACAAATTGGAAAGAATATCCTGCAGCTTGCCTGCCGTTGCCCCCGAAATCTCGTGGGTCAGATCAAAATCCAGCAGATATTTCACATTGCGCAGCAGTTCATCGGCCTTCACATGGCGCAGGACTATAAACAGCCAGATACCGGCGCTTACGGCGCAGGCACCGCAAAATAATCCTATATCCCGCCATCTTGTCTGTTTCGAATAGCGGTAAATGCAGATTAGGAAAAAAGGGAACAAAATAATACAGGAAGGGTAGGAGAGGACTTCCAATGCCATACAGATGCCCGCGATGAAAACGAGGAACCCTTTTTTTCTCTTTTCCGGCTCCGCTTGCAGGTAATACTGCATCAGCAACAGTACAGTCAGGGTAAAGAACCATAGCTGCATATTAGAAAAGTCCGGAATCTGGATAATTTTGGGTACGGAATTAAAGTAAATCAAGGCGCAGAGCAGCGCATAATTTCTATCCAATCGTTTTGATAATATCCGATACAGGTACCGGCCAAGAGCAATTTGAATAAATGTTGTACACAGCCGTAGAAACAAAAGAATGCCCGTATAAGTCCCGGTCAGTGTCCTGTATATCCACATCAGTCCGGCACACAAAAAGGCGGAGGTTTGATGCGGCTCCCACATTTCCCGAAAGAGATGGTCACCGCGCAGGATGCGGTAGCTCATCATCAGCTGATATTCCTCATCCATGGTATAATCAAAAAAGATCAGCTTTACGGCGGCCAGCGCGCTGCCTAAAAAAAGTATGGCGAAAAGAATGTTCCATTGCCGTTTTGTCATGCTTCCTCTCATTCCGCCGCGCAAGCGGCATCTAAATCTGCGGGAACTTTGAGACGCGCAGCGTCACAAATTCTGAGCTTCATCGTTCTGACGGGCCCGGTCCTGATCCTTTGGCGAAAGCTCTTGGTCAATAATGAAGGGAGGGCGCTTTCTGGCGGCATCCAAAGCCCGCCATAAGTATTCACCCAGAATTCCCAGCATCAGCAGAATCAGACCTGAAGAACATAGGACAACACACATTAAGGAGGACCAGCCCGCTATGGGTGTTCCCCTGGTAAAATATTCCGTCAAAACGCAGATAAAGAGGACGACGGCGCAAACGTTGAAGAGTACGCCTGCTACGGACATGAAACGAATGGGAACGTAGGAAAAGCTCATCATGGAATCCATAACCAGCTTGATTTTTTTGGAAAGGGTCCAACGGGATTCTCCCTTTTCACGGTCCCTGCGGTCAAAATAAACCATGTCTGTCCGAAAACCTGCCCACAGCACCTGCAGGGTCAGACTGGAATTTTTCTCGTCCAACCGCTCCAGCACTTCGATAACCTGCCTGTCAATCAGATAGCAGTCACAGCCGCCTGCAGGCATATTCTTATTCACAAATTTTCTGACTAGACGGTAATACATATTGGCAAAGAATACCTTTACACGGTTTTCATCTCGTGACCTTCTGACTGCCAAAACCACTTTGTTTCCCTTTTTCCAGCTCTCATACATTGAAAGAATAAGTGTTGAGTCTTCCTGCAGATCCGCCTGCTTTGTAACGGCGCAGTCCCCCGTGCAGACGGAAAGCCCCGCAAGGAGTGCTGCATGTTCGCCAAAATTGCGGGACAGTCTTACCAGCCGTACATGGCTGTCAAGATCTCGGATTTGATTCATGATCTCCCAGGAGCTGTCACCGGAACCGTCATCTACAAAAACGATCTCATAGTCCTCCAGCCTGTCCAAAATTTTAGCCGACATGTCCTCATACAGATCCATCAGGGTATCTTCGTTATAATATACCGGAACAACAATCGAAAGCTTGCTCATGACTTCACCTCGTAAATTTGGGCTTCATAATATCTTTTTTTCAGCTCTGCCAGATAATCCGAGTAATCCCGGATATATTCTGAGGCATCATAATGCTTGCTGGCCAGCACCAGCAGAACGGAATCCTCCGAAAAATCATACATGTCCTTCCAGACCATGGAGGAAAGGTACAGTCCCATTCGGGGCCTGTTTAACAGGATAACCTCAGACTCCGTGCCATTATCAATTTTTACCTTGCTGGTACCGGATACATTTACTAGTAAAAACTCCGTTTCTCGGTTTGCATGCTGGCCTCTTATGACTTCCGAATCCGAACCATAAATATAAAAAACCCGCTTAATTTCGAACGGAATATCCATTCCGTCCCCTTCAATGACAACCAGATTACCCCTTTCGTCGCCGAGGTCCGTAAACTCGATGATTTTATATTGCTCCTGCAGTTTCATATCTGCCTCCGTGTTTTGTATGCGCATTATTTATCTTTTTCAAAGGAATTGAGTGTGTTGATGACAAAATCCTGTTCCTGTTTGGTCATTCCGTTGTACATGGGAAGGGATAAAACCGTGTCCGCGTATTCTTCGGTAATGGGATAATCTCCCGGATGATGTCCAAGAAAGGCATACGCCTCGGACAGATGCGGAGGGACAGGGTAGTGGATGAGGGTTCCGATTCCTTTTTGGTCCAGATACTGCATCAACTCGTCACGCCTTTTCGTCCTGATTACATATTGATGCCATACGCTTTCTGCGCCTTCTCTGACCTGTGGAAGAATGAACCGAGAGTTATCAAGTTCGTGACTGTAGCGGTCCGCCAGTTTTTTTCTTTCTTCGTTCAGTGTTGTCAAATGCTTCAGGCGTATCCGGAGCAGTCCGGCCTGAAGCTCGTCCAAACGTGAATTAGCTCCTACTACCTTGTTATAGTAGCGTTTTTCACTGCCGTAATTTCGGTAAATTTTCATGGCTGAGGCAATCTCTTTATCGTCCGTTATAATGGCTCCTGCGTCTCCAAAAGCTCCGAGATTTTTGGACGGATAGAAGGAAAAACAGCCAATATCGCCAAAGGTGCCGGTGATCTGTCCCTTAAAGCAGGCACCGTGGGACTGGGCGCAGTCTTCAATCAGCCGCAGACGGTGCTTCCTGCAGAAACGAAGAATCCCCTCCATATCGCAGGCCTGTCCGTATAAATGCACTGCCAGAACGGCTTTTGTTTTTAAAGTGAGATGTTCTTCCAGAAGAGAGGCGTCCAGATTATAATAGGTATCTGGTTCCACAAAAACAGGTGTGGCACCGTTGATTGTAATTCCCATCACGCTGGCAATATAAGTATTGGCCGGTACAATCACCTCATCTCCGCTGCCGATGCCTAATATGCGAAAGGCCAGCCACAGTGCATCCAGGCCGCTGGCTAAGCCCACGCAATATCCGGCCCCTGCATATTCCGCAAATTCCCGCTCAAAGCTTTCCACCTCAGGCCCCAAAACATACCATCCGGACCTCAGGACCTCCAGTGCCTTGGCCTCTAATTCCTGTTGATACTTTAAAAAGCCCCGATCCAGACGATTGGGCATGATTTTTTCCGTCATACTAACCTCCATGCCGCGGCTTTGCCGCGACTTAAATCCAGATGCGAAATGCCGCCGCTTCGCTGCAGCTCGTCCTGCAGCCTGCCGGGCCTTGAGCGAAGCTCATTCGGCTATCATCATAGCACAACTTACAGATATTTACAATTCACAAACCGTGGATTTTATAACAATTCGCTTAACGGCTCAAACGTTTTTACCATTTCATGTACTTAGACGAAATTCATGATTGAAAAAAATCGGGAAGTACGTTACAATAATAAATATTATTTTATACAAATTATCGGAAAGGCATGGGGAATCTTATGGATGATCAAAATTATGTAAATCAGCAAAATGGGGGGGGCAGTAACGGGCAGTCGGGAAATTATTATCAGGATTACACGGCCAGTACCCAGCAGTATCAGGCACCTCCTCAGCAGACTCGGCCTGAGGGAGCCAACGGTTTTCAGATTGCTAGTCTTATTCTGGGTATTCTGGGTATACTCGGATGCTGCTGTTACGGAGTGGTAGGACTCCTCTTTGGTATCATCGGCTTAATCCTGGCGCTGATCGGGAATAAAAGGAATCGCTCCGGCATTGGCATTGGCGGTCTTGTCTGCTCCATCATTGCCATCCTTTTTGGCATCATCGGCACGATTTATTTTGCGCTTGTGTTTATGGGATTGGCAGGCGAGGGGCCTTTGGCCGGCATGTATGACCAATACTGGGAAATGCTTAGAGATATGGGCATTAACATGGATGATCTTTACAACTATTAACCATTATGAAATAGATGACGAAGATGCTGTTGAAAACAAAGCCCCAAAATTTAAAACAGGAAAATCCAAAGCTGGAGGATCAGTTGTTTTGGATCGGAATTACAGCACTGGCAGGCGCAGTGGCCCTGGCAGTGCTGTATCAATGTGTTTTCAGGCATTATCTGCCCACGGTTCCCTGTTTTTTTAACGTTTTTTTCGGCATCTACTGTCCCGGCTGCGGCGGGACCAGGGCGCTGATCGCGCTGTTGCACGGACATGTTTTAAAGGCTCTCTGGTATCATCCTTTTGTTCCGTATTTTGCAGTGGTTTACTTAGGGTTTCTGCTGACACAGGGTCTTCAGCGGTTAGGCGTGAAAAAGATCCGCGGATGGCGGTTCCATGACTGGTATTTGTGGACGGGGCTGGTAATATTGATTGTAAACTTTGTAGTCAAAAACGTCTTACGACTGAAATTTGGCGTTTTGATGTAAAATGGCTTAAGCCGTAAGAGAATCATCAAATACCCCGTTGTCTGCAGCGGAGTATTTGATTTAGAGTAAATTAGAGTTACTGAGAATCGTCCTCTGTGATAATATCTACGTCTTCCGGTGTTTCGCCCCGCAGAAAGCTGATAATAATCTGGACCCTTCTGTAGGCTCTGGAATAATTTTCATAAGCGTAATCGGCGGTATATTCGTTGTAAGAGCTATTGCTATACGCTTCTTTATAACTTTCTGCTGCAGTAGTCATATAGCTGCTTGCTTCGTCAGCAGTAGCCTCCAGGAATTTAAATTCTTCCGGGAAATCCAGCTTGGCAAAGGACTGGAAAACAAGGTCCAGGTCATCCAGATAACTTAAAAATTCTGCCACGGCAGTATCTGCTTCCGCATCTATATTGTTCATGGCACTGTCTATATCTGAAAGTTTGGTACAGAAATCATCTATATTTTTGCGAAAACGTGCCAATTCAGGATCTTCCCCACATGCCGTCAAGAGGATGGCAGCAAGAACGGCTGTAATCAACACAAAAAGCTTATTTTTCAATGCAATTTAACCTCCGGTTTATGATAGCTTTTGGGTAAGGTACATTTAAATTTATCATATTTTGTCTGAATAGGCAATACCCCCTTTACGGTTCCTTCTGATATATGATATGATATGACACAGCTTAACCATGTGAAAACGGAGAAACCTTTATGACACGGAACGACTTTTTTGCGTTATCAAAAAATTATATATATTTAGACGGAGCCACGGGTTCCAATCTGGTTAAGGCAGGAATGCCCTCCGGTGTCTGCCCGGAGCAGTGGATTTTGGAGCATCGTGAGATTATGCTGGCACTTCAGAAGGAGTATGTGCTTGCCGGGGCTGATATTATCTATGCGCCCACCTTTACGGCCAACCGGATAAAACTTTCGGAATACGGGCTTCAGGGACAACTGGAAGCCATGAACAGTGAGCTGGTGTCCATCTCCAAAGAAGCGGCGGAAACCGCCGCAGGCCGCAGGGTCTATGTGGCGGGAGATCTTACCATGACGGGAGTACAGCTTGCGCCCATAGGAAACCTTGAATTAGAGAAACTGATTGGGATCTATAAGGAGCAGATACTTGCTTTGGTGCAGGCGGGAGCGGACCTGCTTGCGGTGGAAACTATGATGAGTTTGGCGGAGGTCCGGGCGGCCCTCATTGCGGCCAAAGAGGTCTGTGAACTGCCTGTGATGGTAACCATGACCTTTGAGACGGGCGGAAGAACGCTGTACGGCACCGATGCAAAAACGGCCGCTATAGTACTGGAAAGCCTTGGGGCCTGCGCCGTAGGCGTAAACTGCTCCACAGGCCCTGCCGCCATGCGGCAGATTGTGGCGGATATGACGGCCGTCACCAAAAATATTCCCATTATTGCCAAGCCCAACGCCGGGCTTCCCTTTCTGGATGAGCAGGGGCGTACCTGCTATGAAATGGATCCGGAGCGGTTTGCGGAGGAAATGCAGGAGCTGACGGCAGCCGGCGCAACGGTGCTGGGCGGCTGCTGCGGAACCACACCGGAGTTTATCGGCAGGCTTGCGGAGACCTTTGGCCGGGAAACGAATTGCAAGGCGGAACGGAGAAAGCCGGGAACGCGTTACCTGACTTCGGAGCGGCAGACTCTGGAATTTGGCCTGGATGGAAATTTCTTGGTCGTGGGAGAACGGATTAACCCCACCGGGAAAAAGGCCCTGCAGGCCGAACTGCGGGAAGGTGTCATGGACAGGGTACTGCAGTTTACCGAAGAGCAGGAAAAAGACGGCGCCTGTATTCTGGATGTCAACATGGGCATGAGCGGGATCGACGAAAAAGCCATGATGCTGCGAACCATAGACGAAGTCTCCGGAGTTACCAGCCTGCCTCTGTCTCTGGATTCCAGCCACGTGGAGGTATTGGAGGCGGCGCTTCGCCGTTATCCGGGACGGGCGCTGGTCAACTCCGTCTCGCTGGAAACGGAAAAATTTGAAAAGCTGCTTCCCATCGTTAAAAAATATGGAGCCATGTTCATTTTGCTGCCTCTGTCGGACAAGGGACTGCCGGAAAGTCTGGAAGAAAAAAAGCAGATTATTGATAGAATTCTGGAACGGGCGTATCGGCTTGGCATGGAAAAAGAAGATGTGGTGGTGGATGGTCTGGTGACTACCGTGGGTGCCAACAGAAAGGCGGCGCTGGAAACGCTGGAAACCATCCGCTATTGCCGGGAGGCGGGACTGGCAACCATCTGCGGGCTGTCCAATATTTCTTTCGGGATGCCGGAGCGGAGCTATGTAAATACGGCTTTTCTCACCCTTGCCATCAGGGAGGGGCTGACTATGGCGATTGCCAATCCCTCCCAGGAGCTGCTGGTCAGCTGCGCGCTGGCCGCAGATCTGCTGCTGGCTAAGGAAGACGCGGATATTCGGTATATCGAATACACCGGTACGCTTGCAGAGAAAAAGCGGGCAAGAGAAGAACAGCAAAGGAAGCAGGCGCTTGTTCAGGCTGCCGGACCGGAGGTAATGCAGGAAGAAAAATCCGGTCAAGGAGTAAATGGAATAAAAACAGAAGGAGCAGGTGAGGCGCAGGCGGCCGCATTAAAACGGGAAACAGTGATGCAGCCGGTAAATCCCCTGCAGACCGTAAGCGGTCAGCCAGAGGTCCCGGCGGAAAATGAAAACCGATACAGGCTCCGCCATGCTGTTATGAAAGGAAATAAGAACGGCATCGCTGCCATAACCAATGAAGCACTGAAAGCGGGAGAGGAACCGCAGGCATTGCTCAATGAGGTCTTGCTGCCCGCCATTAATGAAGTGGGTGAGTTGTTTGACAGGGGAAAGTATTTTCTGCCCCAGTTGATCGGCAGCGCGGAAGCTATGAAAAATTCCATTGAAGTGCTGGAACCTCTGCTTTTAAAGGAAAACGGGCCGGAAACGGACCGGCCGACGGTAGTGATTGCCACGGTGGAGGGGGATATTCATGACATCGGTAAAAATTTGGTGGCCCTGATGCTGAAAAATCATGGTTTTCACGTGATCGACTTAGGGAAGGATGTTCCCGCGGAAAAGATTATTGAGGCTGCTAAAGAATATCATGCTCAAATCATCGCGCTGTCCGCCCTGATGACTACTACCATGCAGCGCATGAAGGAAGTGGTTGCTTATGCAAGGGAGCAGAACGTATCTGCCAGAATTATGATCGGCGGGGCGGTCATCACTCAGGAATATGCCGATGAGATCGGCGCCGACGGATATTCCAGAGATGCCGCGGAAGCGGTAAGGCTGGCAAAACGGTTGGCCGGCTCCACACGGGAGAGCGAGAGCTGATGCGGCAGGTTTTAAGGAAAACGCTGGTGAAAGCGTATACGCTGAGATAACGCTCATCTTGAAAGCTTTAAAATACTTCTGTAACGTTATGTCTGCGGGAAGCCGGTATGACGGATAACAGAGAATGCAGAAACCAATAAAGTAGGAGGAACGAAATATGACAGGTGCAGATGCCATTATAAAATGTCTTGAGGCTGAGGGAGTAACAACCGTATTCGGTTATCCGGGGGTTGCGATCTGTCCTTTTTATAACAGTATATTGGAATCGGATATTCGTACTGTTTTGATCCGCACGGAGCAAAATGCGGCTCATGCGGCCAGCGGTGTGGCAAGGATGACAAACCGGCCGGGAGTCTGTGCCGTGACTTCCGGCCCAGGCGCCACAAATGTAATTACCGGAATTGCCACGGCCTTTGCGGACAGCATTCCTCTGATCTGTATTACGGGACAGGTAAACAGTGAGCTTTTGGGCAGCGACGTATTTCAGGAGGCGGATATTACAGGAGCCGTGGAATCCTTTGTGAAATACAGTTATCTGGTAAAGGATCCAAATGAAATTCCCCGCATTTTTAAAGAGGCGTTTCATATTGCCAATACCGGAAGAAAAGGGCCGGTGCTGATTGATGTTCCCATTGACATCCAGAACGGACCCGTAAACAAGTTCAAATATCCGGAAGAGGTGTCGCTGCGTACCTATAAGCCCACCGTCAAGGGGCACGCGGTACAGATCAAAAAGGTAATCAGAGAGCTGGAAAAGGCAAAGCGCCCGATCATCTGCGCAGGCGGAGGCGTACTGCTGAGCCAGGCGGAGGAAGAGCTTAGAGCATTTGCAGAAAAGCATAGGGTTCCGGTAGTCTCCACCATGATGGGAATCGGCGTTATGCCTACAGAGCATCCTCTTTATTTCGGAATGGTAGGAAACAACGGAAAGCCCTTTGCAAATCGGGCCATGAATGAATCTGATCTGCTGATTATGGTGGGAGCCCGTGTGGCGGACCGTGCCGTAAGCCAACCGGATTTGATTACCAGAGATAAGGTTCTGGTGCATATTGATGTGGATCCTGCGGAAATCGGTAAAAATGCAGGGCCGACCATTCCCCTGGTGGGAGATGCCAGGCATATTTTCAGCGATTTCGCAAAAGAAGAATTTGTCTGCTCCTGCAACGAATGGTTAAGTACGCTGGATACCTACCGCAGGGATATGATGCCAAAACGCAGTCCAAGTCCTGATTTTGTGGATCCGGCTGCCTTTATCGCCAGGCTTTCTGAAAAGATGGAAGAGAATGGAGTCTATGTGGCGGACGTGGGACAGAATCAAATCTGGTCCTGCGGGTATGCGAAGATCAAGAAAGGAAAATTTCTTACCTCCGGCGGCATGGGGACCATGGGATATTCCATTCCGGCGGCAATGGGGGCAAAGCTTGCTGCACCGGAAAGACAGATAGTTGCGGTCTGCGGAGACGGTTCCTTCCAGATGTCCATGATGGAGCTTGCTACCATGCGCCAGCATGATATTCCGGTAAAAATTGTGGTTCTGAAAAACAATTACTTAGGGATGGTGCGGGAGTACCAGCATTATACCTACAAGGATCATTATTCCGTAGTTGATCTTTCAGGAAGTCCTGACCTGGAAAAGCTTGCCGCGGCCTATGACCTGCCTTTCCTGCGTCTGGAAAATATGGAGCGCTGCGACGAGGTGATTGACGAATTCTTAAAGGACGACCGTTCTGTCCTGCTGGAGTGTCTGATCGACCCCATGGATTTGGTGAAATGAACAGGAGGTGCCCATGAAAATGAAGACTAGAATTTATTCCGTGTTGGTGGAAAACCGTTCCGGCGTGCTGTGCAAGGTGGCCGGGCTTTTTTCCAGACGCTGCTTTAATATAGACAGCCTTGCGGTAGGCGAGACGGACGATTCCGCGGTGTCCTGCATGACCATCGTCAGCAGCGGCGATGAACGGACCATTGAGCAGATTGAAAAACAGTTGAACAAAAAGCTGGACGTCATTAAGGTCAAGACCTTTTCCGAACAGCAGTGTATCACTAGAGAGCTGATGCTTGTCAAGGTAAAATACAATAAAAATAACCGCCGGGAAATTCTGGAGATCTGTGAAAGCATGAATTCTGTGGAGATCGTTGACATGTCAAAGCATTTTATGATGCTGCAAATCTGTGACGCCCCGGAACGGGTAAGGTCCCTGATTACTCTGCTGGAGACCATCAGCATCGTAGAAGTGGCGCGCACGGGGACCCTGGCCCTGTCAAAGTGCGGGGAAAACGAGTAGAGTAAACGTGTTCGTTCGGACTTCCAACAACCTGACGGAGGCGATCGTTCATCCTTCTCATTCGGACACGCTTGCGCTTGGGGCTCGACATAACAGTACATAGGCAAGCACAGTACGCTTGCCAAGTACCGATGTCTCCTACAGTCCTCGTTGAAAAGGATGAACGGCTGCCGCCTGTTCCCTGTTTATTGTATGGCCGAACGAATAGGGGTAAGCTTCGCTACAGCGTGTTGGCGGTTGACATCCCCGCCGGATATTGTTATATTAGGACGTAAAAGGAACCGAGAGAAAGTAAGCCATGTAAAGATAGTATGTATAAATATAAGATATTTAAGAAAAAGAGGTGTGATTTTCATGCAGAAAAAAGTATTTCAGCTACTGGTTGACAATACCTCCGGCGTGTTGAGCCGCATATCCGGCCTGTTTTCCAGGCGGGGATATAATATCGAGAGTATTACGGCCGGCGTTACGGCGGATCCCAGATTTACCAGAATTACCATTGTTGCCTCCGGAGATGACGAAATTCTGGAGCAAATCGAAAAGCAGGTGGAAAAGCTGGTGGATGTCAGAGATATTCATGAGCTGAAGCCGGATGAAAGTGTTTACCGGGAACTGGTTTTGATCAAGGTACATGCTTCCAAGGAACAGCGGCAGGACGTAATTGCGGTAGTGGATTCCTTCAGGGCAAAGATTATTGACTTCGCGCCGGAAAGTCTGGTGATCGAGCTGACGGGCAATCAACAGAAGGTGGAGGCATTTATCCGCCTGATGGAGGAATATGGAATCTTAGAGCTTGCCAGGACCGGAATTGCCGGCCTTGGAAGAGGGACGGACCATATTATTTATTTGGATGAATAATATCATTGACATTCGGTCCAAACAAGTATAAAATTGACACTCGAACAACAGGTATATACTTTTAGCAGACAAAACATATATTTAAAACCGAAACGGAGGAAAAGGAAATGGCTAAGATTTTTTATCAGGAGGATTGTAATCTGTCGCTGCTGGAGGGCAAGACCATTGCCATCATCGGCTACGGCAGCCAAGGACATGCACATGCGCTGAATCTGAAGGATTCCGGCTGTCATGTAATCATCGGTCTTTACGAGGGCTCCAAATCCTGGGACAAGGCGGTAAAGCAGGGCTTTGAGGTCTTCACTGCGGCAGAGGCGGCAAAGAAGGCTGACATCATCATGATCCTCATTAACGACGAGAAGCAGGCTGATCTTTATAAGAATGACATTGCGCCCAATCTGGAAGCAGGTAATATGCTGATGTTTGCCCATGGCTTCAATATTCATTTTGGATGTATTGTACCTCCCGCAGACGTGGACGTGACCATGATCGCGCCCAAGGGCCCCGGCCATACCGTTAGAAGCGAGTATCAGGAAGGCAAGGGTGTTCCCTGTCTGATCGCTGTAGAGCAGGATGCCACCGGTAAGGCACAGGACCTTGCGCTGGCTTATGCGCTGGGAATCGGTGGAGCAAGAGCCGGTGTGCTGGAAACTACTTTCCGCACCGAGACGGAAACGGATCTGTTTGGTGAGCAGGCAGTTTTGTGCGGCGGCGTGTGCGCGCTGATGCAGGCAGGCTTTGAGACCTTGGTGGAAGCAGGCTATGACGAGAGAAATGCTTACTTCGAGTGTATCCATGAGATGAAGCTGATTGTTGACCTGATTTATCAGAGCGGCTTTGCCGGCATGAGATATTCCATCTCCAATACGGCTGAATACGGCGATTATATCACTGGGCCCAAGCTGGTCACCGAAGAGACTAAGAAGACCATGAAGAAAATTTTAAGCGACATTCAGGACGGAACCTTTGCCAAGGAATTCCTGCTGGATATGTCCCCTGCCGGAAAGCAGGTTCACTTTAAGGCGATGAGAAAGCTGGCTTCCGAGCATCCTTCGGAGAAGGTTGGTGAAGAGATCCGAAAGCTTTACAGCTGGAACAACGAAGAGGACAAGCTGATCAATAACTGACGTGTACTCGAAGAGTACACTGGACTCGAAGAGTACACTGGACTCGAAGAGTACACTGGA